>JBBDRS010000017.1:0-156365 GCA_040905325.1 Gemmatimonadota bacterium | reverse complement strand
TCCAGCGACCCCCAGGACGCCCCTCACCGGGCGGGCCCCTGGGGGTCGCTTTTTTTGTGCCGTCAGAGATCTGCGGAGGGATGGCTCACTCGAGCGGGGCCAGGGCCTCGAGGAGCTGCCGGGTGGCGAGGCCGGGATGCTCGGCCGCCATGACGGCGCCCACCACCGCTACTCCGACGGCCCCCGTGGCGCGAAGGAGGGCCGCCCGGCTCGGCGAGATGCCGCCGATCCCCACCACCGGGATGGAGACGCTGGCTGCCACCGCCGCCAGACCCTCGGTCCCGATGGCCTCCCCCGCATCGCCCTTGGTTTCGGTAGGCCAGACGGTGCCGCACCCCAGATACGAGGCTCCTTCGGCCTCCGCGCGGCGGGCGTCCTCGGGGTGGTCGGTGGAATACCCGACGATGAAGGTGGAGGGCACCAATCTCCGGACCCGGGCCACCGGGAGGTCATGAGGGCCCAGGTGGACACCGTCCGCACCTGAAGCCAGCGCGATGTCGACGCGATCGTTGACAATGAGGAGGGCACCGCGGGCGGCTGTCATCTCCCGGAGGCGTTGCGCCAACCGAAAGGTGGTTCCCGAACCCCCCCACTTGCGACGAAGCTGGATGCAGGGCGCACCTGCGGCGAGCGCGTCCGCGACCACGCTCTCAACTCCTCGTTCACCCGCAAGTGCGTCGTCGGTGATGACGATCAGGGAGAGGCGCCCCCGGAGGTCCGTGCGGGGATGTGGGGTCGGCGCGGTCATGGTCTTCCTGCGGCGAGTAGGCTTGTCAGCGCTCGTGCGCCTGCCACTCCCGCCGGGCCGTCACCCTTGCCCGGTTGTGCTCTTCGAGGGTCCGGGTGAAGATGTGCGTGCCGTCGGGCCGCGCCACGAAGTAGAGGTAGCTCACATCGGCAGGGGCCAGGGTTGCATCGATCGCTGCCTCCCCCGGGGCCCCGATGGGGCCAGGCGGGAGTCCGGGATTCGAATACGTGTTGTACGGATTGTCCGCCGCCTCGTCGATGTGGGAGTATAGGAGCCGGCTCTGCCGTTCCTCCAGCGCGTACTGCACCGTCGGGTCCGCCTGGAGGGGATAGCCGAGGCGGATCCGGTTGTGGAATACCGCAGAGATGATCGGCATCTCATGCGTACGCCGCGCCTCGGCCTGGACGATGGAGGCCAGGGTCATGACCTCCTGCTCCGAGAGCCCCAGCTCGTCGGCCCGCTCGCGACGCTCTTCGGTCCAGACCTGCCGGTACCGCTGAACCATCGCCCGAATCACGGTATCGAGCGGAACGCCGGGTGTGAAGTGATAGGTGTCCGGGAAGAGGTAGCCCTCCAGCCCGGGACCCGGGACGTCCTGCCACTCCTCGTCCCCCTGGGTGGCCTCGGCGAGCCGCTCCTCGACGAGTTCGAGGGGAAGCCCCGTTGCGTCCGCGAGCCTGGGCGCCATCTGACGAAGGGTGAAGCCCTCCGGGATGGTGAGGGGAAGCGCGACGACCCGGCCGGCGACCAGTTGGTCGAGGATCTCGGTCCACCCGGCGTCGGCCGGCATGCGATAGAGTCCTGACCGTACCTGCCGATCGTTGCCGCGCAGACGAGCGTACCCCCTGAAGAGCCAGGGAATGGAGATCAGATCGCGGGCGAGCAAGGTGTCCGTCACCTGCGCGAAGGAGGCTCCCGGCGGGATCGTGATTTCCACCTCTCCGGTCGCGACGCCCCGATCTTCGCATGCTCCGAGTGCGAGAAGGGTCAGCACGGCCAGGGACGCGCGGAGCGGACGGCGGGGGACCCGGCTGTTCACCGTATTCCGTCGTCCGGGCTCTGGTGGCTTTCGGGAGCCACAGTCCCTTCGGGGACACGTCGATCGAGCCAGGTCTGGAGAATGAGCGCGGCCGCCGCCGCATCCACCCGCTCCTTCTCCTCGCGCTTCCGGCGTGGGAGGCCGCTGGCGCGGACGGCGCTCTCCGCCCGGACGGAAGTCATACGCTCATCGACGAAGTGGAGGGGTACACCCAGGCGCTCGGCGAGGGATTCTCCGACCCGTTTCACCTCTCGGGTCCACTCGGAGGCGCTCCCGTCCAACTCCAGGGGGAGGCCGAAGATGAGGTGCGTCACATGGTGGGTCTGTCCGAGCTCCTGCAGTGCTTTCAGGGGAGGCCGTTTGCCCCGCCGCCGACGCATCGTGGGAAGCGGGGATGCGAGGGTTCCGGTCACGTCGGAGAGGGCGAGGCCGATCCTCACCTCCCCAAAATCCACGCCCAGCGCCCTGACGTCGGTGGAGGTCATATGCCCGTTCAGAGTCGCTCCAGAGCTTCTTCGAGGCTGGCCCCCTCGACGAGGAGGGTGTAGAGGCCTTGGATCGCCTCTTCCGATCCGAAGAGGAAGCCGCATGCGTCGTCTCCCCGCGTGCGGCAAGTGACTTCCAGCACGGCGATGGGGGCGTCGGCCGCCCGGGCCAGAAGGGAGGCGAAGACTCCCCCCGAAAAATGACAGCTCGGCTCGCCGGCCGGCGAGTCCGTGTCGGCCTCGGCCCACCCCGAGGTCTCGATGAACGAAAGACCCGGGTGGACCCGAGTGGAGGTCAGCGTGCCCCATCCCATCGTCGCGAACACCGCACTCAACTCACGAAAGTACTCGTCGGGCGAGAACTCCTCTGGCGGATTCTCCAGACGGGAGCTGAGATGTGCCTCGAACTCCGCACCCGCATCGAGCCCGAGATGATGGAGGACCCTGGCCGAGGTATCGGACCCGACTTCCCGTTGGAGCGTCCGACGAAGGCTCGGGAAGATGCTGCGCGGAACCATGAGCCCGGGGGGCTCGAGATCGGAGGCGTGCACCGGGTCGGAGGTAACGCTCATGGGTCTCCTGACTCTGGGAGGGCGAGGGCCTTCCGGGTGACCACACCGGCCGACTCCGGACCACAGCGAGATCTTGCCGACCTCGTCAGGCCCGACGATCCATCCCTCAAATATGGCGGCTTGGCCAGCGCCGGGCCACCCCGGAATGACTATGGCGAGCTGAACCGCGGACTTGAGCACTACGCTGAACCCGGCATCGGACCTTCGGGGCCGGCGAATGGTACTGCACTGAGTCCGTCCCGGGGGGGAGACGCTCCTCTCCGGACCAATTCCTCGAATTCAAGAGGTATGACAATGGAATACAACGACGACGCTCGTCTCTTCAACTTCGTTTCTGGGCTGGTCTGCGGTGCCGCCATCGGGGCGGGGCTGGCACTCCTGATGGCTCCCGACTCGGGTCGGAAGACGCGGCGCCGGCTCGGGCGAGCCGCTGAGGACCTGCGCGAGGATGCATCCGACCGCTGGGACGAGCTTTCGGATGAGGTGCGGGACCGCGTCGACGAGGCGCTTTCCGGAGCCCGGAAGCGGTTCTCCTGACCAGGGCCCACCGATCCAGCCTTCCGGGGGGAGGGAGGGTGCATGAATCCGGTTCGAGTCATCGAGACGGTCCGGGATGGGATTTCGCCGGGCGACGGTGAGCTCCGGGCCTTTCTCACGGGATATCTGGAAGGGTCGGTGGAGGAGTACCAGATGGCGGCCTTCCTGATGGCCGTCGTCTGGCGAGGTCTCCCCGCGGCGGCACTCGACACGCTGGTCGAGGTCATGCTCGCCTCCGGGGAGGTCCTTGATCTTTCCGGCACTTCTGGCCCCCGGGTGGACAAGCATTCCACCGGAGGGATTGGCGACAAGGTTTCCGTAGTGCTCGCGCCGCTGGCAGCGGAGGCGGGACTCAGTGTGCCCATGATGGCGGGCCGTGGCCTCGGTCACACGGGTGGAACGCTGGACAAGCTGGAGTCCATCCCTGGCTTTCGAACCGACCTTTCCGTAGGGAAATTCAGCGCCCTGATCCGAAAGGAGGGGGTCGCCATCGTCGGGCAGACCGACGAGATCGCGCCGCTCGACCGGCGCCTCTATGCCCTGAGGAGCGTGACCGGAACGGTCGCTTCCATCCCCCTGATCGCCGCCAGCATCATGAGCAAGAAGCTGGCGGAGGATCTAGAGGGGCTCGTCCTGGACGTGAAGGTGGGGGCAGGGGCGTTTCTTCCCGAGGAGGCGCGTGCGCTGGAGCTGGCGCGGACCATGGTCGGGATCGGGGCGGCTCGAGGGGTGGAGACCATCGCGCTCCTCACCGCCATGGACAGACCGCTCGGCGCTGCCGTGGGGAACGCCCTGGAAATCCGGGAGGCCATCGCGTGCCTACGAGGCGAGGGTCCTCCGGACCTCCGCGCCCTCGTGGTCGAACTGACGGCCGAGATGCTGATGGCCGGCGAAATCGAGTCCGACGTGGGGAGCGCGCGAGAGAGGGTGCGGGACCTCCTGGACGGGGGAGCGCCCTTCGAGCGGTTCCGCAGGATGGTTTCCGCCCAGTCGGGTGATCCGGGCGTGCTCGATGATCCCGACCTTCTCCCGTCGGCCCAGGTCGTTCGCGAGGTCCGCGTGTCGAACCCGGCGGGTGGTGTGGTGTGCTCGGTGAATCCGAGGCAGCTCGGAGAGGGTGTGATCGCCCTCGGGGGAGGGCGGACCCGTCTCGGGCAGGAAATCGATCACGCTGTCGGGTTCGAGGTCTGCGTCCAACCGGGTCAGACGGTTGCCGCAGGCGACCTCATCGGTCGCGTGCATGCTTCTGGGGAGGCTGGGGCCGGCGAGGGGGAATGGACCCTGAAGCGGGCCGTCCAACTCCTGCCCTCCGGGAGTGGGGCGATCGTGGGTCGTCCCCTCGTGACCCACCGGGTGACGGCAGCGGGGGTCGAGGCCCGGGAGGTGCGGGTGGACGGGTGACTCCCTCCTCAGCCCTCCATGCGCCCGAATTCGATTCCTTCCTCCAGGAAGGCTGCGACGAGCTGCTCCGCGTGGGCCGCCGATGCGCGGAGGGAGATCCCGCATTTCGCTTTCGCTTCTGGTGGTGCGGGGGCGGTTTCCACCGGAACTCCCAGCTCTCCTGCCACGTCCTCGGCCCAGAGAGCATGGTGGGTGGTGTCGAAGGTGAAGATCGCGATGGTGGTCATGGGTCGTCGGTCTCGGGCGGAATAGCTGGCCCTACCAGGGCCAGGTTCGGGTCCGGCCCTGCTGGGTTTCGTCGCACTCTTCCGTGGGTTCGGTGCCGGGAACGAAGACCTCGGTGTACCGGCGATCGGCCGGGCACCATGGAGAGGCCAGGTCCCCGGTGAGATTGTCCACCTGGAGGGAGATGAGGCCGTCCAGGCTCCACCGCTCGGGGATCGGGAGAATGGGCTCCGTGCCCTCGGTCCCGTTCTCGGCTTCCTCCCCGATGTATACCTGTTTCATGAATTCGCCCCACACCGGAGCTGCATCTCCGCCTCCCGTCGCTCCAGGGTAGATCTGGGCCGGGCGATCCATCCCGAACCAGACCGAGGCCTGGAGCGTCGGGGTGAACCCCACAAACCAGACGTCGGTGGAATTGTTCGTGGTGCCGGTCTTGCCGGCTGCCGGAACCTCGTATGGGAGGCCCGCGACGCTCCGAACGGCGAGGTTCGCGGTGCCTCCATCCACCACGTCCTCCATAAGGCTGACCATCACACGATTGGAGAGGGGATCCAGGATCCGGGCCCGTTCGGGCTGCGGCTCCCAGAGGACCTCGCCCTCGGCGTTCTCGACCCGGAGGATGGGGTAGGGACGGACGCGAACTCCGGAGTTGGCGAAGGCGGAGTAGGCCTCGGCCATTTCGATGGGAAGGACGTCGGCCGAACCGATGGCCAGCGATGGAACGCGCGGGAGGGGCGATGCGATCCCGAGGCTATGGGCGGTCTGGGCGACGGTCTCGATCCCCACCTCGTCGGCGAGCCGGATGGCCACCATGTTGATGGAGCGTCGAAAGGCGTCCCGGAGGGTGATATCGCCGGAGAACTCCCCGCCGAAATTCTGGGGGCGCCACTCTGAACCATCGGACTCGGTTCGGACCACGGGGGCGTCCGTGATGATCCGTGACGCGGGGATCCCGTTCCGGATCGCAGCGCCGTAGACGAAGGCCTTGAAGGCAGAGCCGGGCTGGCGGCGGGCCTGGTTCGCCCGGTTGAAGCGGGACTGGATGTAATCGCGACCGCCCACCATTGCCCGAACCTCACCTGTCCCGGGATCGAGGGCCACGAGGGCGCCCTGCAGGTAGGGGGAGTCCGAACCCTCGAGGGCCTGACGCTGGTCGGCAAACTCCTCGTATTTCGGGTGCCGGAATCCGGGCTTGCTCTCGATCCGGTCGAAGCCCCGCTCCATCGCCTGCTCGGCCGCGCGCTGCATCTCCACATCCATCGTGGTATAGACGCGCAGCCCACCGGTGTTCACCTGGCCGGGAAAGCGCTCGGCCAGGATCTGCCGCACCCACTCCTGGAAGTAGAGGCCGAGTCCCTCGGTGACGTCGGCCCGCTCGGTGGGGAGGGGGTAGGTCTGCCATTCCTGCGTCTCCTGGGGGGTGAGGAAGCCCTCCCTCTCCATCCTGGAAAGCACGAGGTTGCGCCGTTGCCTCGCGGCGTCCTGGTTGCTGAAGGGCGAGTAGTGGCCCGGTCGGTTGGCCACGGCGGCCAGCATCGCCGCCTCGGCCGGATTGAGTTCGGTCGCCTCTTTCCCGAAGAAGTTGCGGGCGGCCGTGTGGATCCCCCACCAGCCATGCGCCAGATAGATCTGGTTCATGTAGGCTTCGAGGATTTGGTCCTTCGAGTACGCTCGCTCCAGCTCGAGCGCCACCTGCAGCTCCTTCAGCTTCCGCTCGACCCGCTTCTCGAAGCCGATGGTTTCGAACATGTTGCGAGCGAGCTGCTGGGTGATCGTGCTCCCTCCACCACCGCTGAAGGACCCGGAGATCAGCACGCCCAGCGCGGCGCGGGCGGTTCCCCTGAAGTCGACTCCGCTATGCCCGTAGAAGCGCCGATCCTCGATGGCGATGAATGCCTCGGGAACGTGCTCCGGGAGGGCGTGGATCGAGACGGGGGTCCGCCGCTCGATTCCGAGTTCTCCGATGAGGCGACCATCGTGACTGAAGAGCTTCGAGGTCTGTTGCGGCTCCCAGGTGTGAATCTGCGCAATGGACGGACAGTCCGCGCACAGATTCTTCCAGGCGCCCAGGCTGAACCCGAGCCCCGCAGTGATAACGAAGAGGAGTGGGAGGCCGACCCAGGGGAGGAGTACGACTCTCCGGACGGTGTCGAAGGCCTGGCCCGCCGTTTCCACGATCTTCGTCTTTCTATCTTTCGCCATGCGCTTTCGTCTACTTCGTTGCGGTCGGGGTAACCCGGGGCTTCGATCGGGCGCCAGGGCTCCGCTGACGGAGAATCCCCGCGGGGATCGGCACCCACACAGGTACACCTGAGCGGATGGTGCGGGTCCGGTTCCACGTTCCATGCTGAGGGTCGGGGCTCGGGGATTCCCCGTCAAGGTCGGCTCTGCCGGGATGGTGGCGCGGGGCGCTGCACCCGACATGCGGGTAGTGGACCCCGGGGCGAGCTTTCCGCATCTTGGAGTCGGCGGGGGTTGTTGTCCCGCTCAAACCTGTCTTGAAGGGAGGGGTGAAGATGGAGAAGCGAGACGAGCAGGATGGAGAGGACCGGTCGGCGGCGCGTGCGCGGCGCGATGTGTCCGGTGCGGACATGACCTCTGCGGGTTTCCGTGCGGAGGGCGGAGATGGAGTGCGGCCCCAGCAGGCCCGGCGGATCGACAAACCCTGGGGTTACGAGCTCGTCTGGGCCGAGTGCGAGCTCTACGCGGGAAAGCTCCTCGTGGTCAAGGCAGGGGAGGCACTCTCCCTCCAGTTCCACGAGGAGAAGGACGAGACCTTGCACCTGGTTGCCGGGTCGGTCCGACTCGAGGTGGGCACCAGCAAGGAAGACCTGCGCGCCTGTCCGTGGCAGGAAGGAGAGAGCCTCCGGGTTCGGCCCGGGGTGCTCCACCGCATGGTGGCTGTGTCCGATTGTCGCATCCTGGAAGCCTCGACTCCAGAGCTGGATGACGTGGTTCGGGTGAGCGACAGGTACGGCCGGGCGGGAGAAGGTCCGGGCCCCTCCGGGCTCGACCCCCGGTGACCGTAGTGCCTGCCGGGGGCGAGGCGGGAGTGGAGACCGTGATCCTGGCGCTCGGCTCCAACCTGGGGGATCGGCGTGCTCACATGGAGCGCGGCCTGGACTTCCTCTCCCGCGAGGTGCGGATCGTCGCCGTCTCCCGGCTCGTCGAGTCGGCTCCCTACGGGCCGGTCCGCCAGCCGGACTTCCTCAATCTGGTGGCGCGAGGGGAGACCTCGCTGGCACCTCTGGAGCTCCTCGACGTCACGGAGCGTGCGGAGGCGCACTGTGGGCGTGAGCGAACGATCCCGATGGGGCCTCGCACACTCGATGTCGACATAGTCTTCCATGGAGCGGCGCGCATGGCCCATCCCCGACTTACCCTCCCTCACCCGCGGTGGCAGGATCGCCCCTTCGTATCCGATCTGGCCGCGGACGTGGGCGAGGGACTGGTGGATCCGGTTTCGGGTCGGGTCCTGCGTCCACCGGGTCCGCTCGGGTCACTGCACGCCGACCTCCGTGAAGTCCCCCCGCTTTCCTTTTTCCCTGAACCTCCTGGAGCCCGTCCATGACGAGCGGCTCCCCGACCTCGCCCGCCTTCGTCCGTGTGGCGGTCCGGACCTCGACTGGGGGCGAGTACCCGGTCCTCATCGGGCCCGGTGCGCTCCGCGAGTTGCCCCACCTGCTGAAGGAGCGGGTGGGTGCGTTTCGCTATGCGCTCGTTGCCGACGACCGGGTGCTCGAGCTCCATGGATCCGCAGTGGCGGAAGTCGTCCGGGACGGGGGCATGGAGCTCACGGACTTCTCCTTTCCGGAGGGAGAGGTCCGGAAGAATCGGGACGAGTGGAGCCGCCTGAGCGACGAGCTCCTGGAGGCGGGCTTCGGTCGCGATTCCTGCGTTATTGCGCTTGGGGGCGGCGTCACGGGGGATCTGGCAGGTTTCGTTGCGGCCACCTACATGCGGGGCCTGCCGGTCGTGCAGGTGCCCACCTCGATCGTGGCCATGGTGGACTCTTCGGTAGGCGGAAAGACTGGCGTGGACGTACCCGGAGGCAAGAACCTGGTCGGGGCCTTTCACCCTCCCGCCTTCGTCCTTGCCGACACGCGGCTCGCTCGGACTCTCCCGAGAGGTGAGAGGAGTCAGGGGCTGGCCGAGGCCGTGAAACACGGGGCAATCCTGGATGCGGAGTACCTCCTAGGGATGGAGCGTGACGCCGGGGCTCTCCTCGGAGGTGAGGAAGGCATCACGGCCGAGATGGTGACCCGGTCGGTGGAGTTGAAAGCAGACGTCGTGAGCCGGGACGAGAGGGAGAGCGGCCTTCGCGAGATCCTCAACTTCGGTCACACTCTGGGGCATGCGATCGAGGCGTCCTCCGGTTATCGCATTCCTCATGGCAGCGCGATCTCCATGGGGATGGTGATGGAAGCCCGATTGGGCGAGCGCCTCGGCGTAACCGCCGCGGGTACCTCGGGGAGACTGCGGCGGGTGCTCGAGGCCATGGACCTTCCCACGGCGCCGGGAGATCCCCTCCCCGAGGAGGAAATCCTGGGATACCTCGGCCGGGACAAGAAGGCGCGGGGCGGAACTCCGCGCTTCGTCCTGCTGGAAGAGCCTGGACGGGTGGCTCAGAACGAGTCTGGGGTGTGGAGCCGCCCTGTTTCGTCGGATCTCGTGGCCGAGGTCGTTCGGGGGGCGGGGTCGGACCCGATATGACGCTGTCGGGGGTTTGACCCGGTCCACGCGCCGGGATATTCTTTGGGCCCGCCGGTCGCCTCCTGGGTTCGAGTGCCGGCGGAAACACTCCACTTCGCATTTTGCGCGGAGGTGCCATGGCGCTCGGTGAGCGCGCACAGGACTTGACGGTCCGGCAGATCCTCTCTCGGCAGGCCGAGGGACGAGGGGATGCCGATTTCCTGTTGTCCGACGGGCAGGTCCAGACGTATCGGCAGGTAGCGGAGCAGTCCCATGCCCTCGCCGCAGCCCTGGCCGATCTGGGCGTGGAGTCGGGCGACAGGGTCGCGGTGGTTCTTCCGGGCTGCCCCGAGTTTGCGGTGACCTTCTTCGCCTTGGCTCACCTGGGGGCGGTGGCGGTGCCTCTGAATCCTCGTCTCACCGAGGCCGAGTTCCGCTATATGCTCAGGCACTCGGAGGCGGTCTGCGCCATCACCGTGGAAACCCTGCACGGGCTGGACTATCTCCAACTTTTCGAGGAACTCCTCCCGAGTCTCCCCGAGCTGCAGTATCTGGTGACGGTGGGCGAGGAGGACCTCTGGTACGACGACCGCATCTATCAGTTCGAGGACCTGGTCTCGTCGGGGAAGGGGAAGCAGGTGGAGGAGCCGAGGCTTCCCGCCGACGACCGACTCCTGGCGATCGTCTACACCTCGGGCACCACGGGGAAGCCGAAGGGCGTGGAGCTCACGGAGGCGAACCTGGTGCACGTCGCCGCCGCAACCGTAGAGGCCGTGGGGCTCCTCGTGGAAGATCGCGTCATCGGTATGACGGCCCTCTTCCACGTCTTCGGATTGGGTCCCGGATTGATCGGGACGGCTCTCACGGGGGCGACGCTGGTTTTGCAGGACGAGTTCGACCCTGGGGGCGCGCTCGATCTGATCCAGCGCCACCGGGCCACCGTGCACTATGGAGTACCCACGGTATTCCTCCGGGAACTTCGCGAGCAGCGGAACCGACCCAGGGATCTGAGCTCCCTCAGAGTCGGCCTCGTTGCAGGCGGCCCAATGGGTCGAGAGTCCCTGGAGGCGGTCGAAGAGGAGCTCTGCCCCGTGATACTCACGGCGTACTCCATGAGCGAGGCCTCCTCCACCATCTCCATGACCCGGCGGAGCGATTCCCCCGAGAAGCGCCATTTTACCGTGGGGCGCCCCCTGGAAGGCACAGTCGTACGCGTACTCCATGACGATGGAACGCCCCTTCCTCACGAAAGTCTCGGAGGGCTGGCCGTGAAGGGGCCCGGCGTGATGCGGGGGTACTACCGGCAGCCCCGCGAAACCGCCCAGTCGTTCGATCAGGAGGGTTATCTCCGGACCGGAGATCTGGGAATGGTGGATGAGGAGGGATATGTCCATTTGGTCGGACGGCGGAAAGACGTTATCATCCGGGGTGGCTCCAACGTCTATCCCCGAGAAGTCGAGGACCGGTTGCTCGCTCACCCGGCCGTGCTGGAAGCAGCGGTGGTGGGTGTCCCGGACGAATTCCTGGGCGAGGCGATCGGAGCCGTCGTCGTTCCTATCGAAGGAGCCATCGTGACCGCCGACGAGGTACGGGACTGGTGCCGTCTCACGCTGACGAACCACAAAGTGCCGGACCTGGTCAGCTTCCACGACTCCCTTCCGATGACCGGAACGGGAAAGATCCGACGGGTCGAGCTCGCACGCCTCATCGAGGCCGAACGAGCGAACCCCGAATCCTGAATACCGCGAGACTTCCCCGATCCTCCCCCGATGGACACTGCCGTGCGAGCGTGTTCCGGGGGCGGGACGGGAGGTTTCCCGGTGGACGATTGTTCACCAAGTGAGATCGACATCAATCACATGAGCACTGCTTTTTCCCGAGCCCCGCATATCGAGGGCTCCACCCAGCCTGCACTCGCCTCACACGCCCCCAACGCCGCACTCCTCGTTGACTTCGACAACGTCACGATGGGTATGCGCAGCGACCTCTCGAAGGAGCTGAAGACACTCCTCGGGTCGGACATCATCAAGGGGAAGGTCACCGTTCAGCGCGCCTACGCGGATTGGCGAAGATATCCGCAGTACATCGTTCCCCTCTCGGAGGCGTCCATCGACCTGATCTTCGCCCCCGCGTATGGAAGTTCGAAGAAGAATGCCACCGATATCCGGATGGCCATTGATGGGATGGAGCTCGTATTCACCCGACCGGAGATCGGGACATACATCCTCCTCACCGGGGATTCCGACTTCTCCTCGCTGGTTCTCAAACTGAAGGAGTACGGGAAGTACGTGATTGGCGTGGGGATTCAGGAGTCGTCGTCCGACATCCTGGTCCAGAACTGCGACGAGTACTACTCGTACACCTCCCTCTCCGGACTCCGGCGCACGTCGGATCCGCAGGGCGCCGGGCCACTCGATCCGTGGGTTCTGGTGGAGCGGGCGCTGGAGCAGATGCGCAAGCGGAACGACGTCATGCGGTCCGACCGCCTGAAGCAGGTCATGCTCGAGCTCGACCCCGGGTTCGAGGAAAAGAGTTTTGGCTTCAGCAAGTTCTCCCGCTTCCTGTCGGAGGCGGCCAAGAAGGGGATCCTCCAGATCCGGAAGATGGAGAACGGCCAGTACGAGGTGATGCCGGCGGCCGGAAACGGCCAGTCCGCGCCGTCGGGAGAGCGTAGCTCGGGCCGCGACCGTGATAGGAAGGAGGGTCGCGGGCGCCGCGACGATTCCAGGCGGACCGGCTCCCGGCGCTCGGACGGGCGGAAGTCGTCGTCGCCTGCGACCTCGGACGATGCTTCTTCGGGAAGGCAGGAAGCATCCACGGAGGCGTCGCCATCCGAGACCGCGCCGAAGAAGGGGGATGCTCCGACGTCCAGCGGGGAGCTCGCACCGGCCTACGACCTGCTTCGCAGAGCAATCCTCGATCTTGCGGAGGATCAGGAAGGCGACTCGGTCCGGGATTCCGATGTGAAGCGCCGCATGCTCGCTCTCGATGCCTCTTTCGACGAAGGTACGCTGGGCTTCAGCAAGTTCTCGCGCTTCCTCCGCCAGGCCCACGATCACGAGGTGGTGGACCTCCGGAAGAGCGAGAACGGTCAGTATCAGGTCGCCGTCCGCGATGACGGTGGCGCGACGAAGACAGAGTCCGCGAGCGACGATCGCGCTGCGGTCGAGGAGGCCGGGGCTGTGGCCAAGACCGTCGACGCGTCCCCGTCCTCCGGTACGTCTCAGTCATCCGACGCGCCGACCAAGGACGTAGGGCGCCCGGCGACCCGGGACTCCCGGCGGCTTCGTCCCCGGCTCTCCTCGCGGCGTCGAGGCGAGAAGGATGAGCCTCCCCCTCTCCTCGAGGGTCAGGTCGTCGGCACCAGGAGCTCTCGAAGCTCCCGTCCCAGCTCGAAGGCTGCGGAGAAGAAGGAGGCCGGGCCGGCGGAGAAGTCTGGCGGGGCCACGCCCGGGCGGGAGACGGTGAGCGGCGCCCCCGCTCCGGGTGCGTTGAACCTTCCGACGGGCCGGGCGAGCACTATCAAGTATCTCTCGAACTCCTATGCAGGGGTTGGCCAGAAGACGGCGGAAACCCTCGTCGACGAGTTGGGAGAGGACCTCTTCCGGGTGCTGCAGGACGATCCGGGCCGGGTGGAGGCGCTGCTGCCGTCCGGTCGAGCCGAGAAGGTTCTGGAAGGCTGGAAGGAGGACTACGCACGCCGGCGCAGCCGGATCGCCGACCAGGGGCCGCAGGGTTGATCGAGGGATCTTCCTCGGGATGATCGAACCCTGTCCGAGCCCAGGAGCGCCCCCCCCCCCCCCCCGGGGGGGGGGGGGGGGTTCGGCCGTTCCGGATCGGTATTTCGCACGTCCGGCGGAGAATCTCGCGCGGGACCTGCTGGGTGGGACGGTCCGATCCGACGTCGGAGGTGTGGCAACGGAGGGACGCATCGTCGAGACCGAGGCCTACGTGGGGCTCGACGACCCCGCCTCCCATGCCCATCGAAGCATCGGACGGACGCGCCGCAACGAACCGATGTTCGGTCCGGCCGGGACTGCCTATGTCTATTTCATATACGGGATGCATTGGTGCTTCAACGTGGTGGCCGCGGAGGAGGGCGATCCGCAGGCGGTCCTCATCCGCGCTCTCGACCCGTCACTGGGGCACACGGCCATGCGTCGGCGGCGAGGCCGTGCCCACGACCTGTGTTCGGGCCCGGCCCGGCTATGCCAGGCGCTGGGGATCGACGGCGACCTGAACGGCCACGATCTGTCGGAGGCCCCCCTCATCGTCCGCCCCCCGGATGCTGCCATCGAGCCGGGTCGGATCGAGGTCACCGGCCGGATCGGGATTCGCAAGGCGCGCGATTGGCCGCTGCGTTTTCTGCTTCGTGGCAACGTCCACATTTCGAAGGGGCCTCACCTCCTACCGGCCCACCAATGAGACGTCGGCGGGGACACCCCCACATTGCCTGGAGCGAATGATGGCCGATCCATCCTGGATATCCCTCCTACCGCCCCTTCTTGCGATTCTGCTCGCGATCTGGACCCGGCAGGTCTACCTCTCCCTCGCCGCCGGTGTGTGGCTCGGATGGTCCATCCTCCATGGCTGGAATCCCCTTTCCGGCCTGGCTGTCGCTATCGAGGAGACCGTGGGCGTTCTTGCCGACCCGGGGAATGCCAATGTGATTCTCTTCACCCTCGTGATCGGCGCCCTCATTGCGACCATCGAAAAGTCGGGCGGCGTCCGGGGTTTCATCCGCTTCGTGGAGGGGAGGAAGTGGGTCGACAATGGCCGGCGCTCACAACTGATGGCGTGGTTCATCGGGCTCGTGATCTTCATCGAATCGAATATCACGGTGCTGGTGGCGGGAGCGGTCTCACGCCCTCTCTTCGACCGCTACCGCGTCTCCCGCGAAAAGCTCGCCTACATCATCGACTCCACCTCGGCCTCCATCTGTATCCTCATTCCGCTGAACGCTTGGGGGGCATACAACCTGGGCATTCTCGGGGGGCTCGGCGTGGAGGATCCCCTCGGCGTCCTCATCGGATCGATTCCCCTCAACTTCTACGCGCTCGCCGCGGCGCTACTGGCGCTCGCCACAGCAGTGTGGGGCATCGAGCTCGGACCGATGCGGAGAGCAGAGGAGCGGACGAGGGGAGGCAGGACCGAGTGGCCCGAATCCCAACCGATGATCGATGAGAGCATCCTCTCTCCGACGCCGAACGATCGGATCCCACCGCGTGCCGTCAACATGGTGCTCCCCATCGTAACGATGGTCGTCATGATGCCGGTGGGACTCTGGATCACGGGGGACGGCGACCTTCGGGCGGGGTCGGGCGCCACCTCGGTCCTGTGGGCCGTGATGATTGCGCTGGCTGTCGCCTGGATCCTCCTGCTCGTCCAGCGTGCGAGCACGGTGGACGAGCTGACGCGCGTGGGCCTGAAAGGGGCGGGAGGTCTCGTGCCGCTGGCGCTGATCCTTCTCCTGGCGCTGGCGCTGGGCGATGTGGCAAACGCCCTGGGCACCGGACCCTTCGTGGCCCAGGTGACGGCGGGAGTGCTCCCACCTGTGATCTTCCTTCCCCTCGTCTTCCTGGTGGCTGCGGGAATCGCTTTTTCCACGGGGACGAGCTGGGGGACCTTCGCAATCATGCTCCCAATCGTGGTGCCCGCGGCCATGACCTTGGGGCTGCCCCTGGCGCCTTTCGTTGCGGCGGCGCTCTCGGGGGGCATCTTCGGGGACCACTCCTCTCCGATTTCGGACACCACCATCATCTCGTCCATGGCCGCTGCCACGGACCATATCGACCATGTGCGCACGCAGCTGCCCTATGCGCTCCTTGCTGCCGGGCTGGCAACGGTTGGGTTCGCAGTGGTCGGTGCCGCCATGGGTGGGTGAACCGGAGGAACCCGCACCCCACGGTCGCCGTGGTCCGGGACCCGTGATCGGATCGCTCCGGCGTCCGACGGGTAGGCCTGAAAGGCCTTGGACGATGGGGCTGATTGGTACATCGAAGTGGCCTACTTGGAATGGGAACGGAGGTGTTACGTGGAAATCGTAGTGTGCGTGAAGCGGGTCCCGGACACCGAGACCAGGGTTCGGATCGATCGGGATGGCAAGACGCTCGATGCGAGCGGGGTGAAGTACGTCATGAGCCCCTACGACGAGTTCGCCGTCGAAGCGGCTCTACGGAAGCGGGATGAGGCGGGCGAGGGAGAAGTGACCGTCGTCACCGTGGGGGGGGCGGATTCCGCGGAAACGCTCAGGACCGCACTCGCGATGGGGGCGGATCGAGCCATTCTTCTCGAAGGAGAGGTCACCCAGGACGGTCTGGCCACCGCCCGTGCCCTGGCGGACGAGATTGGCAAGCTGGCCCCGGATCTCGTGCTCCTCGGGGTGATGGCGGCGGATCATGACCAGCAGCAGGTCGGGCCGATGCTCGCCGTCGTATTGGACCACCCGTGTGTGACGGGTGTCTCCAGCTTCGATCTGGTGGACGGGAGGGCCGTCTGCCGCCGAGGCGTGGAGGGAGGGACGGAGACTCTCGAGCTCCCCCTTCCGTCCGTGATCACGATCACCAAGGGCGAGTACGAGCCGCGCTATGCATCCCTCAAGGGAATCATGGCCGCCAAGCGCAAGCCGCTCGAGACGAAGGCGGCTGCTTTGCCGGATCCGCGTCTACGGGTCATGACGCTCGAGTTGCCGCCGGAGCGTACCGGGGGACGGATCGTCGGAGAGGGACCGGGGGCCGCCGCGGATCTGGTGCGGCTCCTGCGGGAAGAGGCGAATGTCATCTGAGGAGAGGGAGGATTGAGGAGATGGGGAAGATCCTGGTGGTGGTCGAACAGCGGGAGGGAAGGTTGCGGGGAACGGCCGCCGAGGTCGTCAGCGCGGCCTCCGAATTGGCGGTGGCCCGGAAGGCGACAGTGGAGGTCCTCCTCCCTACCGGTCCAGGGGGTGTCTCCGATGCCGAGGCGCTTGGGGCCCACGGAGCGGAAGTCATAGAGGTCGTGTCCGATCCTGCCCTGGCCACATACCACCCGGACGGCTTCGCCCGCCTCGTGGAGCGGAGGGTGCGCTCCGGAGGGTACGACGTGGTTCTCATGGCTGCAACGGCCCAGGGCAAGGACCTGGGTCCCCGCGTGGCGGCGCTCCTGGATGTGCCCCTGGCGCAGGACGTCACCGCGATCGAATCCGTCGACGGCGAAGTGGAATTCCTCCGCCCGGTTTACGCCGGGAAGGCCATCGCCAGGGTGGCTATCGACGCCGACCCCAAGGTGGCCACGCTGAGGCCGAACGTATTCCAGCCCGCTTCGAGGCCGGCCGCCGGAGGGGTCGTGGAGGGGGCGCTCGACGACGATTCCGATGGCTGGCCCACGAGGGTCGTGGGCTTCGAGGAGTCCGGGGGCGACATCCCCGACGTGGCCGAGGCCGGGGTGGTGGTGTCAGGGGGGCGTGGACTCAAGGGTCCCGAGCACTGGGAGATCCTCGAGGAGCTGAGGTCGGCCCTGGGGGAGGAGGCGGGGTTGGGGGCGTCGCGTGCAGTCGTGGACGCCGGATGGAGACCCCACTCCGAGCAGGTCGGGCAGACCGGTAAGACGGTCTCTCCCCGGCTCTACTTTGCAATAGGGATATCGGGCGCCATCCAGCACCTGGCCGGGATGCGCACGGCGGGGACGATCGTGGCCGTGAACAAGGATCCCGACGCCCCCATCTTCAAGGTCGCGGACTACGGGATTGTGGGGGATCTCTTTGAGGTGGTTCCCCGACTCACTGAGGAGATCCGAGCCCTCAGGGAGCGAAGCGCCTGAGTCGGGTGATATCCCCTGGTCAGCGTGGAAAGCCCCCCAGGTAGCGAACCGGATCGACCGGCCTTCCGGCAACCCACACCTCAAAGTGCAGGTGCGGGCCGCTCACGATCCCCGTGGCGCCACTGAGGCCGATCACCTCGCGGTGGGAGACCGCGGCACCCGTGTTGACCCGGATCTCATCCAGGTGGGCATAGACGGTGAGGGTGCCCCGTGGGTGGTCGAGCCACACCACCTCCCCGTACCCGGCCATCGCTCCGGCGAAGCGGACGCTCCCCGGCGCCATGGCGCGGACCGGAGTTCCGGTGGGCATGGCGATGTCCACGCCGCGGTGTACTACCGGGAGGAGCCCGCTCCATCTCAGCCCGAAGGGTGACGTCATCGTCCCTTCCGCCGGCCACCGGGGGATGGAGCACCCTGCCACCATGAGCGAGAGGGTCAGCACCGCGATCGACCACGTCCGGAAGGGGCTGCCCCGCCCACCCCCGGCGTCAGAATCGATACGACCCACCGATCAACAGGACTGCTATGGCCGGCCACTCCTGGTCCGGGATCCCGGCCGACGTGCCCAGCTGCTGGAAGTTCCTTGGTGTGCCGAGTTTCCAGAAATGGGCCGACGTTTCCAGGTGGATTGAAATCTGCTCCGTGGGGAACCATCGGGTGCCCGCGCCGAGCACCCCGAGGAACGAGGGTCCCATCCTGAACCGGGAGTCCTGCGGGAGCGTGTTCTCGTCCTCGATGTCGTTGCGAGGACGCATTTCGCCGATGACCCCGCCACCGGCCGAGACGTAGGGTGCGAGGTCGCGCCAGGTGCGGGTTCCGGTCAGGGTGAAGCGGACCCGTGCGTCCAGACCTCCCACCAGGGTGTTGGCTGTCCCGAGGCGCTCGACCTGACCCAGTTCTGGCACCGGCCGATAGATGTCCCGGTCTGTGGGGAGAAGGAACGCGTTGGCTTCCATCCCGAATGGTCCCGACAGATGCACGCCCCCCCGGAGGCCGAGCATGAGTCCTCCGCCCGGGCCGAAGCCCGCCTCACCGCGCTGCTCCGAGACCTGGGCCACGTAGAACCCGGCGTCCCAGTCGGTGTCGATGAAGTCGTAGGGGGACGGGATGGTCTGGGCCCCTACGGTCGCAGGGGGAGCCAGGAGCAGTGCCGGCGCAAGGAGAAGGACTAGGGACCGATATCTGCGCATGAACGCGGCTTCCTCAGGAAGTATGAAGTTGGTGGGTGTGGGGTGGGTGCCGTATTCCCGGCGGGAGGACGGAAGCTATGCGACGCACAGCTACCCGATCAAGGTGCGGGCCCCGGCCGCAGGCCCCGCGATTGACTCCGGACGTCGGTCGGGACACATTCTCGGATCGGGGCGGGACCCCCCGCACGCTCGACGATCCCCCCCTGTAACACCAGGTCATCCCCTTCGTTTCCTCCCAGAGGTCCATGCATTCTCCCCTGGAAGTTGCACGATGGAGTTTCATGGGCAAGCGAGCCTTTCTGGGTCTCCTGCTCCTCGCCGTCGGATTTCTTCATCCCGCTTCTACTGGACTGCGCGGTCAGGTTGTCCAGATCGAGCGGCAGGAGAGCTTCCGCGCCGCTCCAGGGGGTACGGCGCTCGGCGAACTCATGCCCGGCGCGGGGGTGATCGTCGAATCCAGGGATGGCGAGTGGGCGGAGGTCACGGTGGAAGGTTTCGTCTGGCTCCAGTCCATGCAGGTGTACGAGCCGGGCGATCTGGACCTGATCATCTCGGAGCCGGGTGGGGAAAACCTGCGTGCTCAACCCCAGGGAGCCCGGGTGGGACACCTTTCTCAGGGGACTCGCGTCAGGGAGTTGGGGAGGATTCCAGGTTGGGGGCGGGTCACGAGGACCGGGTGGATCCTCTCGGCCGCCCTTGGGCAGTCGCCCGGTTCTCAGGAGGACGCTCTCGCGACCGGAGACGAAGAGGCGGACCTCGATGGGGACTCCGGCGTCGAGCGGGAAACGGACGCGGACTCCTTGCCGGTCCCGATGCAAATCACCATCGGCCGGGGAGGACTTCCCGTGCTCGCCGCTCCCGGGGGGCGAGGTCTGGGCCGGCTCGAGGGTGGCACCCAGGTCGAGGTGCTCGAGCATGACGGCGATTGGCTCCGTGTGCGCGCCGAGGGATGGGTCCGGGTACCGGAGAGCCTCAGGGCCGCCGGCGGGGATGGAGCGGGGGAGGAAGCCACCATCACGGAAGGAGTCACGGTGGAGGCCGTGCAAGGGGATCCGGAGGCGTTTCTCGGCCGGGTGGTGGAGCTCGATCTGGAGCTCATCTCGCTGGAGAGAGCCGAAGCACTGCGGACGGATTTCTACGAGGGGGAGCCCTTCCTCCTCACCAGGACCGACGGCGATCGAGGACGGCACTTCGTCTACGTGGCGCTCCCGCAGGAACGGGTCGACGAGTTCTCCGGGCTCCAGCCGCTCCAGCGTTTGAGGGTGCGGGGGAGGGTGCGTGCCCCGGCGGCAGCCATCACGCAGAACCTCCTCATCGACCTCGTGGATGCGGAGATCCTCCGGTGACGGGACGAGTGTGATGCTCTGCGAGGGCTGTGGGTCGAACGAGGTCGGTCCTGACGGAGTCTGCCGGGAATGCGGTATGGGATCGACCGACCATGCGACCCTCCACGGGCTGGCCGTTTGCTCCCGGTGTGGCTACAGGGGTCAGGGGATCACCTACTTTTCCCGGACGACCCACGCCGCGCTCCTCACTGTCGCTGCACTCCTTACATATGGGTTGGGGGGTCTCCTGTATTGGGTCCTCAAGCGGGAAGCACGCGTCTGTCCGAGCTGCGGCGCGCCCTGGCCAGGAAGCCGGCCCCTTTCCCACCCGACAGCAGCGGACCGGGGCGCTGGGTCCGGGAGCCTTCCTCGTTCCGGCCTCATCCGGCGGGTGGGCGGGGCGCTCATAGGCCTGGTGGCGGTCTTCCTCATCTCGCTCGGGTTCGTCTTCGGGGATCCAGTGTTGCTGGCTTCCTCCCTCGTCGCCGCACTCACGGGAGCTCTGGGTTTTGGGTGGGGCCTGAACGCACGCCGGTCCCGCCGGGAGGCGCTACTGCACCGGACACAGCGGCAGGTCCTCGAACTGGCGGCCTCCTCCGGCGGAAGACTCACCGCGACCGAGGTCGCCACCGGCCTGGACCTCTCCCTCGAGGGCGCAGAGCGCGTTCTCTTCTCCCTCGAGGACGGGTTCCGGGTCCGGTCCGATGTCACTCCGGACGGAATCCTCTTCTTCGAGTTCCGGGAGCTACTGATTCCGGGAGGAGGCGGAGGCAGCGGGATCCTCGAGGGCCCGGGCCCCGGTTGACTGCAGCCGGGAGAGGCCGCCTTTGTACCCATCCGGGGATTGGATACCTTGGGGCGTAGTCATACGAGGCGGGGAGGAGCCGGAAGATGAGAAGCATCGAAGGGCCGGACGGCACATCCTGGGACGTGGTGGTCGGCCGTGCTTCCTGGGGCGTGTTCCACGCGCTCTTCATCCCACGTCGGGGCGACGGGGCACGGCAGGCAATGCTGGACGTCGAGTCCGCCGAGGGGGCCGCACGCCTCCTCGGCGAGCTGACGGAGGAGGCGCTTCGAGACCTCCTGCGCTCCGCAGAACCGCGGGACCGCTGATGCCGGGGGCTGCTCCGCGTCAGGTAAACGAGAGTCGAATCGGAGAGTGTGAGAGGATGAGATCTTTCGAGGATCACGAGGGCCGCGAATGGGTGGCAGGGATCGGGGAACGCCCCGGTGCCGACTTCAAGGGCCGCTACTACCTCGTGCTGCGTCCATCGGGGACGGGCGAAAGCGACGAGATCGCCTTGCAGGATGTCCGTTGGAACAGTGAGAAGACTGCGAGGCGGACGCTGGAGTCGATGTCGGGGGTCGAGCTGCGTCGGCGCCTTCGGTCCGCGAGCGGCCGCGGCGAGTGACCTACCGAGGCCCGGAAGGGGACTGGATCGGTTCGACCTCCCGGCCCGCGGGAGGGATGGGCGAGGTCGCCTCCGCCACCTCAGTGTAGGCACGGGAGAAGGAGGCGAGTCGGATTCCGATCCGGTCCTCCACCTGCTTCGCAGCCCAGGACGACGGCACGTCGTTCGCGATGATGCTGAACAGGATCGGCTCTCCATCCCGGGAATGCACGATCCCGGAAAGAGCGGAGACCCGGTTGATGGTCCCGGTCTTGGCCCGGAGGTTCCCCGCCGCCAGCGACCGGTACATCCGCCGGAGCTCGCGCTGGTTCCCCGCCTCGGGTATCGTGCTCCAGAACACGTCGCCGTGGCGGTCGGCGTCCATGTGCCGCAGGACCCGGACGAAGGCGTCGGGCGGCGCCCGGTTCAGTCGCGAGAGGCCGGAACCGTCCTCCATGTGGAGCCCTTCCGCCGGAACCCCGACCACGCTGACGAGATAGTCGGTCAGGGCCTGGGATCCTCCGGCGAAGGTGGCCTCGTCCCGCAGGATCTTCCCGAGGGTGAAGAGGATCAGTTCCGAATAGAGGTTGTGGCTCTGCTTGTTGAGCACCTCGAGGGCTTCGGCGAGCGGGGGGGAGTGGTGGACGGCGACCGTCCACACGGCAGACTTGTCGGAGCGCCGGAACGCGGGCGCGACGATGGTTCGGCCGGATACTGCAGATTCGCTCCGACCCGCGACCGAGCGGCTGGCGCCCTGGACCTGGATCCCCTCCTCCTCGAGCACCCTGAGCATGACCGAGGCAGCGAAGGCCGCCGGGTCCGAGACCGTCAACCGGCGCCAGACGTCGGCCTGTCCGGGACTCATCTCTCCCATGAGCCGGATGGGGTCGTCGGGGTCGTCTCGCACGAGCCGCAGCGTGCGTCCGGGCCTGCCGGAAACCGTCCATCCCTCATTCGCGAACGGCAGCACCGCCCCGGCCGGTTCTGTGAGGATGCGTGGACGCTCCCCCGGGGATCCCGGAGTGATCCGGAGCGTCACCATGTTCTCGTTGAAGGTCATCCCCGAGACGGGCGCCGCGTACCACTCGTTGAGGTCGCGCGCGTTCCAGGAGGGGCGGCGGGTAGGCCCGTGGAAGAAGGTGCCATCTCCGAGGACGTCGCCGGCCACCGTGTGGATGCCGCGCTCCCGAAGCGCTCTCGCGAAATCGCGCAGAGGGTCCGACGCATCCGGGAGGAGTCGGTCGCCAATGGTCGGATCGCCTGTTCCGTAGAGGATCAGGTTTCCGTCCAGGACGCCGTCGGAAATCTCACCGTCCGCCAGAAGGAAGGTGGGGAACCGGAAGTCCGGTCCAAGGTGATGCAGGGCCGCGGCCGAGGTGAAGATCTTCTGGTTCGAGGCGGGGGAGCGCGGGACGTCGGGATTCAGTGCGAAGAGCGTGTCGCCCTGGGCGAGGGACACGGCCAGGACTCCCCAGTTGCCGTTCCTGGCCGTACCGGTGGTCAGGAAGCGCGTGAGCTCCAGGCGCAGGGCTTCCAGTCCCGAGCTGGGTACGACGGGAGCCCCGGAGGTGCTCGTCGTGGCGTGCGGAGCGTTCTCTTCGGAGGGGACGGGTGCCGAAAGCGGCCCCTGGAATGCGAGGGGCGCGAGGGCCAGCGCCAGCAGCGCGGAAGCTGCGATCCCGGCAGTGCGATGGGGCGGGGCGCGTCCCTCTCTCACGGTCGTCCTCTCTCGGGTAGGAAGTCCATTCCTCAAGCTGGTGTCGTGCCGGGGCTCAAGCGCCCCTTGATGCTACCACCGACCATACCTGGAAAGTTGCATGGGGCCTGTCGCGACGCCACCCCCGCGTCAGGGAATCCCCGGGGACCGTCTCTCACCCCTCGGTCCGAGGTGGATAGGCGCGCACGCGTGGAAGAAATCCATCGAGCGGATCCTGCCCCGGAAGTGGCAGGATGACCCCCGGGTTGAGGATCCCCACCGAGTCGAAGTGCTCCTTGACGGAGCGGAAGATCTCCACGGTTCGGGCTCCCCAGATGCGCTCGAGGTACGGGGCTCGCAGGCGGCCGTCCCCGTGCTCACCCGCCAGCGTGCCATTCAGCCGGGACACGAACTCCGCCACCCGGTCGAGACATCCTCGCACTCGGGACAGGTGATCGGGGGCCCCCACGTCCACAAGCGGATTCACGTGGAGGTTGCCGTCGCCGGCGTGGCCAAAGACCACGGCGTCGAAGCCTGCTTCCTCGAGGGCGTCGTTCAACCCGTCGAGGAACTCCCCGAGTCGGGCGACCGGAACCACGCAGTCCTCGATGAACTGGGTCGAGATCCGCCCCCTTCCCGCCTCGCGTGCAATCACGGGGCTTGCTGCGTGACGAAGTGCCCAGAGCCGGTCGGCGTCCGCCGCGGAGTCTCCCACAATCCCCCCTCCAGCGACCCCCGTCCCGAGCTGCCGGCACCGCAGGAGTCCCTCGGCCACCTCGTGATCGTCACCCGTTACCTCCAGGAGGAGGAGGGCATCGACGTCCCGGGGGAGCTCCCGGAGGAGGGGGTCGGCCTCGAGTCCGGCGATCTCGATGAACCGCTTTCCCAGCATCTCGCAGGCAACGGCGCCAATCTCGGAAGCACCCTGCGCGAGCTGCACGATATCCGTGGCGGAGTTCGCGGGGAGTAGAGCGATACCACGCCGCTGAGGAAGGGGGTGGGTCCACCATTCCACCGCAGTGATGAAGGCCAGGGTGCCTTCGCTGCCCACGAGGAGTTGGAGCGGATCAAAGCCCCCGGCAACGAACCGGTCCATGGCGTACCCGGAGGAGTTCTTCCGGACGGGCGGCCACATGTTGGAGAACGAGCCATTTCCGGACTGGAGACCGTCCGGGCGGATCGCCCGGGCGGCGTCCACGATCGGCGAACCCGAGCTTTCGGAGGGGAGTTGGAGGGACGCTGGAGCGCCCGGGCCGGACCCGTGCGTTCCGGCGGGGTCGTGCGGAACCGGCGTTCGGTCCACCCGAAAGGGTCGACCCTCCGAATCGACCCCCTCGACCGCAGCCACCCAGCGCGCCACCGCGCCATGGCCGAACGATCTGGCACTCGCCGCATTGTTCGCCACCATGCCACCGGCGGTGCACCAGGGAGCGGAGGAAGGGACAGGGGGGAGGAAGCGCCCCGCGAGCTTCGCCAGGCGGTCGATGTCCGCGGCGACCGCTCCAGCACCCGAGCGGATTCGGCCCACCTCCCCCTCCACTGTCTCGAGGGAGGAGAATCCGGACTCGAGCGAGACGACCACCGAGGGACCGAGGTTCCCTCCCGGCATTCCCGTTCCCCCTCCGCGCGGCGTCAGGGGGCGGCCCGAGTTCCCGGACCATTCGACGAGAAGGGCGAGGTCCTCCTCGTCACGGGGAACCGCGAAGGCCGCGGGCTGCGCCTGAAAGGGTCCGGAGACCCGGGATGCGAGCTCGGCTGCCTCGGGGCCCTGGACGAAGCGCCCCCGGAACCCGGGCGGGGTACCGAGCATCGACTGGGTCAGGCTTCGAGAACTGCTTCTGGGCTCTCGCTGCGGCATCGGCCACAGTAGCCGACGAGTTCCAGACGATAACCAACTACGTCGAAACCCTCCGCACCCTCGTCGAGCTCTCTCAGGCTCTTCCCCGGAATCGAGCCGGGGAGGTCCACGATGGCCCCACATGATAGACAGCGGGCATGGTGGTGCGGGTCGGTCCTACCGTCATAACGGGCCGAGCCGTCCCCGTAGGTGAGCTTCGCCACCAGACCACAACCCGCAAGTGTTTCGAGAGACTTGTAGACCGTGGCGAGCGAAATGACTGGCACGTCGGACCGCACCGCGAGGAACACCTCGTCGGCGGTCGGGTGCATGTCGGTGGAGGCGAGGAAGCCATAGACCGCCGCACGCTGCTCGGTGAAACGCTGGCCGTTGGCCTCGAGAGCCTTCCTGAGCACATCATCGGTGGGCCGTGTGGGCTGGTCCATGGCGATGCGGGGGTAGGAGACAGTAGGGAGATTAAGAATAATGATTCTCAATAAAGCTAAGACAGCCGGGGAAATAGTGTCAACCATGCGACTGTACCGAGATCCGCTCGATCTGGTGGGCAGTGTGACCCAGGAGCCGGCATGAGAGAAGCTCGGGAGGGAATGGGCATCCTCACCCTGGAGCCTCTGGTGGACTCGGTGCGCGAGGGAATGGAGCACACCGGTTGGACGCTCTCCGGACTTCAGAAGACCACGAGCATGGAGTTCGAGGGTCGATGGAAGGGCGAGTCCACTCGCTCTGCGTACCTCTTCTTCCACCGGCCCGACCTGCCCGAGGCGGTGACCGTGGAAGGATTCCTGGATGAAACCGCCAGGGGCCTCAGGGGCAACCTTGCGCTCGTGGTCGATGGACCGGAGCTCGGGGCAGTGGGGGACGTTCCCGCGCTCCTGACCCGGGTGGCCCGGGCTGCGGGTGAGACGCTGCCCGAGGGATATCGCCTTCCGCTTTCACTTCGGGTGGCCATGCCCGATGCATGTGGCCGGGTCGTCGAAGGGGAAATCCAGATCCGCTTCAAGCTCCGGTTTCCGTCCACCGCCTTCGAAGCCGGATCTTCTGCGATTGCCGCCCTGGCGAGCGCGGCAGCCGGTGCGTTCGAGCGGCTCCTGGAGCGCCCCGAAGTCGCAGAGCTTCTCCCACCGGTCGTCGATTGAGCGGCGGGAAACACCGTGGGGTCGGATCGCCGGGCGATTTCCCTTGCAGAGGTCGGGAGCGCCCGGTACTCTCTCCCTCCCCCCTCGGGGCGTCCCACAGCAGGGGCGGGGACACAGGTCCCCTTCCAACCGCCGACTCATCACCATCAGGAGAAGCATCCAGATGACTCCTCCCGAATCCAGCCTCGACGACCTCCTCCGCGAAGATCGCCGCTTCCCGCCTCCGGAGGAGTTCCGGGCCCGGGCGCAGGTTTCAGACGACGGCGTCTACGAGAAGGCGGCAGCCGACCCCCTCGCCTACTGGTCGGAGTGGGCGCGGGAGCTCGACTGGTTCGAGCCGTGGGAGGAGGTGCTGGAGTGGAATCCCCCTCACGCAAAATGGTTCACCGGGGGCAAGCTGAACGTCGCCCACAATTGCCTTGACCGGCACATCGAGGGGCCCCGGCGGAACAAGGCCGCACTCATCTGGGAGGGCGAACCTGGCGACAGCCGCACCTACACCTATTGGGACCTCCATCGTGAGGTCTGCCAGTTTGCCAACGGATTGAAGACGCTCGGGGTGGGGAAGGGAGACCGGGTGGCCATCTACCTCCCCATGGTGCCCGAGGCGGCCATCGCGATGCTGGCCTGCGCCCGGATCGGGGCCATCCACTCGGTGGTCTTCGGCGGCTTCTCGCCCACCTCGCTCGCCGACCGGATCAACGATGCGGAGGCGAAGGTCCTCATCACGGCGGACGGTGGATACCGACGGGGGTCCGTGGTGCCCCTCAAGCGGAACGCCGACGAAGCCGTGGAGGACTGCCCCTGCATCGAGCACGTGGTCGTGGTGGCTCGCGGATGGCAGATTTCCCGAACCACTCGAACCACGATGAAGCCAGGACGGGATGTGTGGTATCACGACGTGATTGGGGAGGAGTCGGCCGACTGCCCCGCCGAGTCCATGGATTCGGAAGACATCCTCTATATCCTCTATACCTCCGGCACCACCGGACGTCCGAAGGGGGTGGTGCACACCACCGGGGGATACCTGACGCAGGTCTATGCCACCACGAAGTGGGTCTTCGATCTCCGGGAGGAGGATGTCTACTGGTGCACCGCCGACGTGGGTTGGGTCACGGGCCATTCCTACATCGTCTACGGTCCGCTGGCGAACGGTGCCACCATCCTGATGTATGAGGGGGCCCCGGATTATCCCGATCGAGGGCGGTTCTGGGAGCTCTGCCAGAAGTACGGGGTCACCGTGTTCTACACAGCCCCCACTGCAATCCGCGCGTTCATGAAGTGGGGGGACGAGTGGCCGGCGAAGCACGATCTCTCCCAGCTCCGACTTCTGGGGAGTGTGGGTGAGCCCATCAATCCGGAAGCCTGGGTCTGGTACCACCGTCAGATTGGGGGCGAACGGTGTCCCATCGTGGATACCTGGTGGCAGACCGAGACCGGCGGCATCATGATCACTCCTCTCCCGGGCATCACCGCCACACGTCCGGGAAGCGCGACCCGGCCATTTCCGGGGATCGAAGCGAACTTGCTGGACGCCGACGGAGGCGAGGTGGAGGCCGGATATCTGGCCATCACCCGCCCCTGGCCCTCCATGCTCCGGACCATATGGGGGGACGACCAGCGGTTCCGGGAAACCTACTGGTCGAAGTGGGAGGACTCGGGCATCTATTTCCCCGGGGATGGCGCCAAGCGAGGGGAGGACGGGTACTACTGGGTGCTGGGACGGGTCGACGACGTGCTGAACGTCGCCGGGCATCGGATCGGCACCATGGAGGTCGAGAGTGCGCTGGTGGACCACCCAGCGGTGGCCGAGGCCGCGGTCGTCGGAAAGTCGCACGAGGTGAAGGGACAATCCATCGCAGCCTTCGTCACGTTGAAGGAGGGCCAGGAGGCCACGCCCGCCCTCTCGGAAGAGCTCCGAGGTCACGTGGCGAAGGTGATCGGTCCGATCGCGAAGCCTGAGGCCGTCCTCTTTTCGGCCGATCTTCCAAAGACGCGGTCCGGCAAGATCATGCGCCGGCTCCTCCGGGACATCGCCGAGGGGAAGGCCCTGGGCGACACCACGACCCTGGCCGACCCCGAGGTGGTCAGGAAGTTGAAGGAACGCTACGAGGAGAGTGGCGAGGGATGAGCCCCGTACGCGGAATTTCCCGGTCGCACTTCCCAATTCGGAACGCTGGTGGCGTCCTCCTCGCAGCGCTCCTGTCCGTGGTACTCGCAGCGGGCTGCGAGCCCGAGGAAACCATGACGTCCGAGGTCGACTCCGATCTCGGCGCTCTCCTGGACGAGGCGTGGGAGTTCGAGTTGCGCGAGGATCCCCTGCGGGCCACCGGGGTCGGGGACCACCGATACGACGCGGAGCTCCCCGAGGTCGGAGAGGAAGCGGAGGCCCGAAGGGCGGAGGCCCGCCGGGATCTGCTCGTGCGGCTGGAGGCCATCGACCGCGAAGCGCTGGAGGAGCAGGACCGCATGAGCCATGACGTGCTCGAGCGGGACCTTCAGGACCGGCTCGGAGAGTATGAGTATCGCGCGTACCTGATCCCCTTCACCTCCGACGACGGCTTTCACATCCAGTTCGCCCGACTTCCGGGAAGCATGCCATTCCAGGCCGTGGCGGATTACGAGAACTACCTGGAGCGCCTGAGGGCCTGGCCGGGGTACATGGAGGCCCACCTGGACCTTCTTCGCGAAGGGCTGGAGAGTGGCCATACCATGCCCCGCGTCATTCTGGGGGGCCTTGAGGGTGCCATGGCCTCCCACGTCGTGGATGACCCGGAGGAAAGCCTCTTCTGGGGACCCTTCGAGCGCTTTCCCTCGACCATCGGGGAGTCCGAGCAGACGCGCCTGGCGGAGGAGGGGCGGACCGCGATCTCCGATTATATCGTGCCCGGCTACCGCGACCTCCACGAATTCTTCACCCAGGTCTACATCCCGGGTGCGCGGACCACCATCGGGGCTTCCGAGCTGCCTGACGGGCGTGAGTTCTACGCCCATCGAGTCCGCTCGTACACGACTTTGGACATGACTCCCGAGGAAGTCCACCAGATCGGCCTCGATGAGGTCGCCCGGATCCGCACCGAGATGCAGGAAGTCATTGACGAGGTGGGGTTCGAGGGGGGCTTCGATGAATTCCTCGAATTCCTCCGCACCGACCCGCAGTTCTATGCCTCGACACCCGAGGAGCTTCTGAAGGAGGCCTCCTACCTGGCGAAGCAGATGGACGAGCGGATGCCGCGGCTCTTCGGGTACCTCCCCCGCCTCCCCTACGGGGTCGCACCGGTCCCGGATCACCTGGCACCGAACTACACGGGCGGCCGGTACTTCTCCGCCCCCCCGGGAGGCACGCAACCCGGATACTACTGGGTGAACACGTACGGGCTGGAAAACCGTCCGCTCTACACCTTGGAGGCGTTGACCCTCCATGAGGCCGTGCCCGGCCATCACCACCAGATCGCACTGGGCCAGGAGCTGGAGGGACTCCCCCCGATCCGCAGGCACACGTACCACTCGGCCTTCGGCGAGGGCTGGGGGCTCTACTCCGAGTGGCTCGGCCTCGAGGTCGGCATGTACTCCGATCCCTATAGCAACTTTGGGCGGCTGGTCTACGAGATGTGGCGAGCCTGCAGGCTGGTGGTGGACACGGGGATGCACCATATGGGGTGGACGCGGGAGGAAACCATGGACTTCCTCGCCGAGAACACTGCTCTCTCCCTGCACGAGATCCGCACGGAGACCGACCGCTACATCTCATGGCCCGGACAGGCGGTCTCGTACAAGATCGGGGAGTTGAAGCTCAAGGAGCTCCGAATCCGAGCGGAAGATGCTCTGGGCCCGGAGTTCGACCTGCGCGAGTTCCACGACCTGGTGCTGGCGAACGGGTCCGTCCCGCTGAGTGCGGTCGAGGACGCGGTGGACCGCTGGATCGCGAACCATTGACCGGCAGGGCACATGCATGAATCCCTGAGACGGCGGATCCTGAGACGGCTGGACACCCTGCCGGAGCCCCAGCTCTACCAGGTGCTCGACTACATCGAGTTCCTGGAGTCGCGCTACGCGAGGGAGGTTCCGCGTGACGCCACGGCGCTGCAGCTGCTGGCGGAGCGCTTCGAGGACGAGCTACGGAAGCGCACCATGAACCCGTCCAACCTGCGCGAGGCCTTCCAACTCATGTCCGTGGCGGACCGTGTACTGGGGTCGGTGTCCGAGGCGGGACGGCAGATTCTGGGGGAGGTGCAGGGCTCCCTGGGCGACGCGCCGGAGTTGGAGAAGCGTTCCGGTGCCCAAGAGTCCGCAACCGGCGAGCCAGGGGGCGAGACGCCCGGCTGACGGGACAGGCTTGACACGGTCCCGCGGCGGGGCCTAAGCTTTCCCATGGAACGAGCAAACTTCCGCTCCAGATCTCGAAGATATTGACGAAGCGCCCGTCGAGCGGGCCCCTCACACGGGGCCGCGGCTCGGCGGGCGCCCGTCGTTTGCACCTGCTTCGTTTGCACCCGCATAGACACCCCGGAGGCCACATGGCGGACACCCCCCGTCCCGATGAGAAGATCGTCGGGGAAGCTCTCACCTTCGACGATGTTCTCCTCCTCCCGGACCATTCCAGGGTGCACCCCCGCGACACTCGCGTGGACACCCAACTCACCCGGAACGTCCGACTCTCCATCCCCCTCCTTGGCGCTGCGATGGACACGGTCACCGAGTCCCGGATGGCGATTGCGCTCGCCCGCGAAGGGGGAATGGGGATCATCCACAAGAACATGACCGTGGACCGGCAGGCCGAAGAGGTGGATCGGGTCAAGCGCTCCGAAAGCGGGATGATTCAGAACCCCATCACCCTCGAGCCCACAGCGACCTTGCGGGACGCCCACGAGCTAATGGCCCGATTTTCCATCTCCGGGGTGCCGATCGTAGAGAATGGCGGGGTCCTGCGAGGAATCATCACGAATCGTGACCTCCAGTTCGAACGCAACCTGGACCAACCGGTCGCGGACGTGATGACCCAGGAGAATCTGATCACGGCGCCCATCGGAACCTCCCTGGAGACGGCCGAGGAGATCCTGCACCGGCATCGGATCGAGAAGCTGCCGGTGGTGGGTGAGGACGGACGACTCGCGGGCCTGATCACGGTGAAGGACATCGTGAAGCGCCGGCAGTTTCCGAATGCGTCGAAGGACGAACGAGGCCGGCTCCGGGCGGGGGCGGCCATCGGGGCTTCCGCGGTCGATCTCGACCGAGCCCGCAGCCTGGTGGACGCGGGGGTCGACGTCCTGGTCATCGACACCGCGCACGGCCACTCGGAGGGCGTGCTCCAGGCACTGACTCGGCTGCGGGAAGCGCTTCCCGACATGGACATCATCGCCGGGAACGTGGCCACCCGGTCCGGGGCCGCAGCACTGGTGGAGAGGGGAGCCGATGCCGTCAAGGTTGGAGTCGGTCCCGGTTCGATCTGCACCACCCGGGTCGTGACGGGGGTGGGCGTGCCCCAGCTCACGGCGATCATGGAGGTGGTGGAAGGCGTGCAGGGGAGGGTGCCTGTCATCGCGGACGGCGGCATCCGTTTCTCCGGCGACCTCGTGAAGGCCCTGGCCGCCGGCGCGGAGGTGGTCATGATGGGATCGATGTTTGCCGGCACGGAGGAGTCCCCCGGAGAGAGCTTCCTTCTGGAAGGGCGTCGCTTCAAGATGGTCCGGGGGATGGGCTCGCTCTCCGCGATGGAGGAGGGATCCGCGGATCGCTACTTCCAGGAGGACCGGACCGATACGCGGAAGCTGGTGCCAGAGGGGATCGAGGCCCGGGTGCCCTACAAGGGACCGGTGACCGACACCGTCTTCCAGCTCGTTGGCGGCCTACAGAGCGGCATGGGGTATTGCGGTGCCGCGACCCTGGAGGAGTTTCGGAAAAATGCCCGGTTCTGCCGTGTGACGATGGGTGGACTCCGGGAGTCACACCCACACGATGTGACCATCACCAGGGAAGCACCGAACTACAGGCTCTGACGCACCCGATCGTTCCCCGGTGGTCGGGCGGATCACGGCCGGGCTTGCGACAGCGCGAAGTACATCCAACTTTTGACTCTGCCGAGGTCCGGAGGCGGTGAGCCGTCTCGAGGGACCTCCGACGCCAACCTCGCACGCATCAGGGTACATGAGTCTTTCGACGCTTACTCCCAGACTCCTCCTCGGACCCGGGCCGTCGCCCGTCTCTCCAAGGATTTTGAAGGCTCTTTCCACCGATACCCTGGGGCATCTCGACCCCCAGTTTCTCGGCCTTCTGGACGAGGTGAACGAGGGGCTGCGCCATCTCTTCGGCACTCGCAACCAGACCACCTTCCCGGTGTCCGGCACGGGATCTGCCGGGATGGAGGCCGCGCTCGTGAACCTCCTGGAGCCCGGGGACAAGGCCATTGTCGGGGTGAAGGGGGTGTTCGGAACGCGCCTCGCCGAGATGGCACGCCGGATGGGCGCGGAAGTGATCGAGGTGACGGGGGAGTGGGGCCGCCCCCTGGACGAGGGACGGCTCATCGAGGCCCATCGCGCGCACCCTGACGCCAGGCTGCTGGCCGTGGTGCATGCGGAGACCTCGACGGGGATCCTCCAGCCTCTCGGGGAGTTGGGCAGGCACCTCCAGGGGTCGGACACCCTCCTGGTCGTGGACGCGGTCACCTCCCTCGCCGGGGTCCCGGTGAACGTGGATGATACCGGGATCGATGTCTGCTACTCCGGGACCCAGAAGTGCCTGGGAGTTCCGCCCGGGCTTGCCCCGATCACCTTCTCGGAGCGGGCAGTAGACCGCATCCGCACCCGTGAGAAGCCGGTGGCGAGCTGGTACCTCGACGTGACGCTCATCGCCGGTTATCTGGGATCGGAACGGAGGTACCACCACACGGCACCGATCAACCAGATCTACGGGTTGTACGAGGGGCTCGCGGAGATTCGTGAGGAAGGGCTCGAGGCCAGGTTCCAGCGGCACCTCGAGGTAGGGCGCCGGCTTCAGTCCGAGCTCTCGGACCGGGGGTTCCGGTCCTTCGCCGACCCCGCCGCGGCTCGTCTCCCTCAGCTCACAGCCGTGCACCTTCCGGAGGATCGCGACGAGGGCCCGTTGCGCCGCGCACTTCTGGAGGAGCATGGGATCGAGGTCGGGGGTGGGCTCGGCCCGGTGAAGGGGAAGATCTGGCGGATCGGGCTCATGGGGTATGGTGCGCGCCCGGAGGTGGTGGACCGCCTCCTCGGTGCCATCGACCAGGTTCTGGCGGAGGCGTGAGGACCGGGGCGGCGTGGGCGGGGAAGGGGGGGCGGATTGTGCTCTCCCTGGGGATCCTCGCTTTCGCCGCCTCTTGTCAGCGCGCCGCGATGGAGCCTCCCGCCGGTCCCGCACCCAGCGCCGCCGAGTCGAGTGGGAGTGGTGTGCTCGCAGGAGAGGGCATCGTTCCAGGGATCCATCCTCTTCCCGCACCCCTGCTGCCCGCAAAGTTGGAGATGGGCGAGCTCGATCCCATTCTCCACGCCTCCATCGCGCACGACCCCCTCCTCAGGGAGCGGGCGGCATTCTGGGCGGACTTCTGGACCACGCGATCCCGCCCCTACTTCGAACGCTACCTGGAGCGGATGGGTCAGTACCAGCACCTGGTCGACCGGGAACTGGCGGAACGCGGTCTGCCCTCCAGCCTCAGGTATCTTCCCATCGTGGAGAGCGGATACCATCACGGAGTCACGAGTCGCGCCGGGGCATCCGGGCTCTGGCAGCTCATGCCGGCGACGGCCCGCGGGCTGGGGCTGCTGGTGGATGGCGTCGTGGACGACCGGCACGATCCGGTGGGGTCCACTTCCGCGGCCCTCGACTACCTCGAGGAACTCCACGCCCAGTTCGGCTCCTGGCCCCTCGCCCTTTCGGCGTACAACGCCGGCCCGAGTCGGGTGGCGCGCCTCCTGGAGCAGCACGTCCACGAGGAGAACCTCGCCCCCGATGAGCGCTACCTCCGCATCCGGAGCCATCTCCCGGCCGAAACGAGGGAGTTCGTGCCTCGATTCTTCGCCGCTGCCATCGTGGCCTCCGATCCCGAGCGATACGGCCTCCCGCCAGTGGACGTCTCCAGGGAATTCGTCTTCGATGAAGTGACGGTACCGGACGCCACATCCCTCGACGTGGTCGCGAGGGCCGCCGGGGTGGAAGAGGAGGACATCGTCGCCCTCAACGCCCATTACACCCGGGGGTTCACGCCCGCAGGGCACGAACGGGTGGTTCGAGTCCCGCCCGGTACCGCCCCCACGTTCGAGGTGAACTTCGCGCAGATCCCGCCCGACGAGCGGATCACCTTCGTCGAACACGTGGTGGCACAGGGCGAAACGCTCACACACATCGCCCGGCGCTACGGTGTATCCGTGGCCGAGCTCACCGGGGCGAACGGGGGGTTGGATCCCCGGCGCCTCCAGATCGGGCAGCGCCTCGTGGTCTCGGTGGCCGGAAATGGTACGTCCGGCGGCTCGACGGCGGGTTCGGTTGCTCCAGGCCGCTCGGTCTCCGGGGTGGCTGCGGCCCCGAACGGGAACGGCTCGTCGCGAGGCGGAAGCCGCCACCATGTCGTGGCGTCCGGGGACAACCTCTGGACCATCGCCAGGCGCAATGGTGTCAGCGTGAGCGACCTGCAGCGCTGGAACGGGTTGAGCGCGGGACAGGTTTTGCAGCCCGGACAGGAGCTCTCGGTGGGGGGAGGGGCCAGGCTGCACTCGGTCCGGTCTGGCGAGACCTGGTCGGGAATCGCCAGTCGCTACGGGGTGGCGACCTCGGAGCTCGCCCGTGCGAACGGACGCACCATCCGCGACGTGATCCGGGTGGGTGAGGAGCTCCTGATTCCCTGACGGAAGGGCGTAGTGGTTGGTGGTGACCCGGAGTCAGGCGTCCCCATCCCCGTCGTGGTCCGGCGCCGCCCACTCCCCCGACCGGCCCCCGGCCTTTCCGACGAGGCGAACGTCGCTGATCCGCATCCCGCGCTCCAGGGCCTTGCCCATGTCGTAGACCGTCAGAAGGGCGAGGGAGACGGCGGTGAGAGCCTCCATCTCGACGCCGGTGCTGCCGCGGACCCTGGCACGAGCTGTGATCCGGATGCCGGGAATCGTCACGTCGGGCTCCGCATCCACCTCGATGGATACCTCGGGTAGGGCATGGCAGAGCGGGATCAGGTCCGAGGTCCGTTTTCCTCCCTGGATCCCGGCCAGCTCCGCGACGCGCAGGACGTCGCCTTTCCCAGCACCGCCTTCCCGCACGAGCCGAGCCAGCGTATTCTCGCGCATCCGGATGAGCCCTTCCGCCTGAGCCGTCCTCGAGGTGGGCGGCTTCTCCGATACGTCTACCATCCGGGGGCGGCCATCCGGCGCGAGGTGTGGAAGGCCGTCATCTCTCTGCAGGTCGCTCATGAGGCACCTGAGGTGGTGGTTGTCGCTTCGGCGGTCGCTACGTTCGGGCCGGAAAGGAGCGCTCTCCGCACCCGTAACAGGAGTCCCGCCAGGAGGAGCTGAGGGTTCACGTTGCCGGCGGCCTGGGCCCGTGCGTCCTCCACAGCTCCGGCCGCTTCGATGGCCCCGAGGGGATGGATACGCTGCTCCTCGGCCACGCGGGAGAGCCAGCTCACCCCGTCCTGGTTCAGCGCCGCTTCCGGCGAGCCCGCAGCTACCGCGGCGAGGTCTCGAAGCCATACCGCGAGCGCGCGGAGCAGCTCCTGCAACCCCCTCGCCCCGGCGGGAGGGTGGGCGAGCGCCTGGAGGTATCGATCGCTGCCGCGATTGCTCAGCGAGGCTCGGAGAAGGGTGAATCCCTCCCGCCGGATGGACTCGAGGGGGCCGGGGTCCTCGCCGGCGGGGAGGAAGCCCATGGCTCTCCCGATTGCCCCGGAGGAGAGCCGGGCCGCGAAGGTGGCCGTCTCGTCGTCGACGCCCCGAGTGCGCCCCAGGAAGGCGGCGACCTGGCCGAGGGGAAGGGAAGCGAGATGGAGCGCGGAAGTCCGCGAGCGAATCGTCGGTAGCAGGCGTCCGGGCTCGCTCGAAGTCAGGAGGAACCATGTGTCGGCCGGGGGCTCCTCGAGAACCTTGAGGAGAGCGTTGGCGGCCTCGGGGCTCGACTCCTGGGACACGAGCTCCTCGGCCTGCGCCACGATGAACACCTGGCGCGGAGCCATGGACGGCCGGCGCGAGGCCCGACGTCGGAGGTTCCGGACGGTTCCGAGGTGGAGGCCCAGGAGCTCTCCGGTGCGCACGAGGTAAAGGGGGTCGGTGCGCAGCTCCTCCAGCCGCTCGAAGCGTGCGTCTTCCAGGGTCTCATCGTCCCGCTCCCGCGAACCTCTGGAAGGAGGGCGCTTCACCGGGAAAAACCAGTGGAGATCCGGGTGCTCGAGTTTCAGGGCGAGTCGGCACCCGCGACAGTGGCCGCAGGGGGCGTCAGGCTCCGGATCCTCGCAGAGAAGGAACTGCGCCATCCAGAGGGCGAAGCGCTGCTTTCCGATGCCGGGCGGGCCGTGGAGGAGCAGGGACTGCGGGAGGTGCCCGCTGGAGAGGGCCGCGGCGACGGAGCGGCGGGCATCTTCGTGGCCTTCGAGTTCGTGTAGCATCACCGTGAGCGGCCGGGGACGAGCCACTCGAGCGGGTCCTGGGCTCGCGGGACGTTGTCACCCGTCGGAGCCCGGATCTGGAACTCGACGTAGGGTGAGTCGTGAGAAGCGCCGCCCCCCACCGTGCCCACCACCTGACCCGCGCTCACCTCCCTGCCCGCCACGACGCCGACCTCCTCGAGGTACAGGTAGAGCGTGTAGATCCCTTCGCCGTGGTTCACGATGACGGTGGGCCCGTACCCTTCGAAGGGCCCGGCAAGGGCCACGACCCCTCCGAGAACGGATCGGACCGGGGTTCCCTGCGGTGCGGCGATGCCAATCCCGTTCCAGCGGAGGACGGTGCCGTTGGGGCGCCGGTCGGGCCCGAATCGATACATCAACTCGCCGTCCACGGGCCACGGGAGCGTCCCGGCCGTCGGTCCGCCCTCCTCTCCCGGGCCGCCGCCGGGGAGTGACGAACCCGGAGGGGGACGGGAGTCGAGCTCCTGCACCAAACGGGCGAGTCGCCCCTCGTCCGCCTCGAGCTGGTCGGCCCTCGATTCCGTCTGGTCGGCTCGCGTACGAAACTGGTCGAGGGTCCGGAGCCGTTCAGCCTCGACCTGCCGGAGCTCCGCTACCTCCCCGAGCTGGAACTGTCGGAGACGGTCGAGCTCGGCGAGTGACTCGCTCATCTCCCGGGTCTGATGATCCAGCTCCGTCTCCAGCGATCGCACGGCCCGCACGAGGTTCCGATCGTGCAGGGCGATCATCTGGAGGTATTGGTAGCGGTTCAGCAGATCCGAGAAGGAGTCGGCCCCGAGGAGCACCTCGATCGTGTGGAGTGGGCCCCGCTTGTAGATCGCGCGGAGCCGGCGATTCAACACCGCCTGCCGCTCGCGCACTTCCTGGCGCGTGCGGAAAAGATCTCTGGTGACCGCCTCGACCCGAGCGGTCGTCGCGTCGACCTGGAACTGGATCTCGGCCAGAACCGAGCGGGACGTCGAGATCTGGCGCTCGATGTTGCGCAGCTCACCCGAAACATCCTCGACCCTCGTGCGGAGCTCGGCGATTTCCCGCTGAAGCTGCGCACGCTCCTCCCTGACGGCTTCCAGGCGGAGCTGGCTCTCCTGGATCTCCCTTCGCAAGTCGACGGCTGCTCCATCTTGTGCGAAGAGGGACGAGGGGGGAGCCAGCCCCACCGCCAGGGTGAGGACCAGCCCGGGTCCGACGAGGCTCCGAAAGCTCGACCGGGGCATGGGCTCAGACCTCCCTCATGTACCGCCGGATCGCGAAGGCGCTCGCCACCAGCCCGAAGAGTCCCCCCCCCGTCACGCCCGCGAGGACCCATTCGCCCGGGATCCAGTGGAGGGGGAAGATCGCCTGCGAGACCGACTGGTACGACAGGTAGGTGAAGGTGGCGGCGAGAAGGCCCCCCACGAGCCCCGTGAGTGCCCCCTCCAGGAGAAAGGGCCGTCGGATGAAGCCGTTCGTCGCTCCGACCAGTCGCATCACGTAGATCTCCTCCCGCCGCGCGAAGAGGGCGATCCGAATGGCGGTCGTAATGATGAGCGCTGCTACCACGGCAAAGGCTCCCCCCAGGATGGTGGTGGCGATTCCGCCGATCCGTTGGAGGAGGTGAAGCCGATCGACCCATTCCTCTCCGAACCGAACATCCTCGACGAAGGGATAGATCGAGGCTCGGTCCGCGACCCGGGCTACCCCGGTGGGGTTGCGAAAGCCGGGTCCAAGGTCCACCTGGATGGAGGCGGGAAGGGGATTTACGTCCAGATCGCGGAAGAGTTCTTCGAATTCGGGCAGATCCTGCCTGGCACGGACCAGCGCGGCGTCCTTCGAGATGTATCTGACCGCGGCGACCTCCTCCATCTCGAGGAGTTCCTCTTCCAGTACCTCCACTTCTCCGGAGCTGGCGTCGTCCCGAACGTAGACGACCACTTCCACCCGATCCTCGACCGTTCCAAGGGCCTGGTGGAGGTTGAACGCGGCAAGGCCGAAGAGTCCCACTACGTATAGGGCAAGCGCGACCATGGCCGCCGAGAGCACCGTGAGGAGGGGTGCCCGGCGGACGGCAGCGATCGCTTCGCGGAGTGCGTGCACCTTCACCCTCCCCGAACGGTGCGGGCGGTAAGGGGCCTCGGTTCGTCGGTCGTGGCGGAGTCGTAGACCAGTCGTCCGTTCGTCAGCTCCAGTACCCGGATGTCGGGATAGGCGCGGATGAGCTCCAGATCGTGCGTGGCCATGAGGACGGACATTCCCCCCGTATTGAGCTCCCTGAAGAGCTCCATGATGCCCCGGGAGGCCCGCTCGTCGAGATTCCCCGTGGGCTCGTCCGCGAGGAGGACGAGCGGCTCGTTGGCCAGCGCCCGGGCCGTGGCCACCCGTTGCTGCTCACCGCCGGAGAGTTCGTGCACCAGGGCGCCGGCCTTCGCGGGGAGCCCGACCTGGGAAAGGAGCCGGCTGGTCCGCGGTACGAGGTCGCTGCGGGGCGTGCCGGTCACCTCGAGGGCGAAGGCCACGTTCTCCATGGCGGTCCGCCCCGGGAGCAGCCGGAAGTCCTGAAACACGAAGCCGACGCGACGCCGGAGCTTCCAGACCTCGCGGCGGGTCGTCAATTCCGAGGAAAAGCCGCAAACCCGAACCTCCCCTTCCGTGGGGTAGTCCGCCATGTGCAGCAGACGCAGGAGCGTGGACTTCCCCGAGCCGGAGTGGCCGGTCAGGAAGGCGAACTCCGCTTTTGCCAGTTCGAAGGAGACCCCGTCGAGAGCCTTACCCCGCCTGGGGTATTCCTTGGTCACGTCGGCGACCTTGATCACGTGGCGATGGGCCCTGCAGTGGCGGGAACGAGGAGTGGAACCGAGGGGGAAAATCTACCCGGCGAGCCGAGGCAATGTCAAAGGCGCGGGCGTGCCAGCCGGGCGGCCAGTCGAAGGGCTTCCAGTGTCGAGCCGGCGTCGGCCAGCCCCTTTCCGGCCAGGTCGAATGCCGTGCCGTGGTCGGGCGAGGTGCGCGGGAAGGGAAGGCCCAGGGTCGTATTCACCCCCCTGCCGAAGGCGAGTGTCTTGAATACCGCCATCCCGACGTCGTGGTAGGGGGAGACCACGGCGTCGAGGGTGCCATCCACGGCCCGGAGGAAGATGGTGTCCGCCGGTAGCGGGCCGACCACCTCCCGCCCTTCCGCCTGGAGTTCCCTGACCACCGGCTCCATGATCGTCGCCTCCTCGTCGCCGAAGAGGCCGCGGTCCGAAGCATGTGGGTTCAATCCGCAGAGTCCGATCTTCGGCACGGGAATCCGCCACCTCCCTTTCAGCGCCTCATCGAGAAGCCGGATCTGGTCCAGGAGGAGGCGCGTGGTCACCCTGTCTGCGACCTCCCGAAGGGGGAGGTGAGTGGTCGCCAGCAGGATACGCAGCGGTGCGTCGCCGATTCGGGTGCCCTCCGCGTGCATGAGCATCCCGACGGTGGGCGCCCCGGTGAGCTCCTGAAGAAATTCGGTCTGCCCGGGCACGGTGTGGCCGGCGGCGTGGAGCGACGGCTTGTGGACGGGACCGGTGACGACGGCGTCGGCCTCACCCATGGAAGCGAGTTCCACCGCATGGACGATCGCATCCAGGGAAATCCGCCCGGCGGATTGGGGGGTCCCGTCGAAATCACCCACGGATACTGTCGAAATCCGTGAATTCACGGGAGGGCTGAGATTCTCCGAGGCCCCCAGGACGATAGCTTCGAATTCCGCGCCCTCGGAGGAGTCGAGAAAGGAGGGGAGGGCCCTTTCCAGGACTTCCGGTCCGATCCCTCGGGGGTCGCCGGTGGTGACGGCCAGACGAGGCGGCCGGGGAATCAGAGTCGGATGTCCACGTAGGTACGCGCCCTCAACTCCTGCAGGAGCTGCTCCTCGAGCTTTTGTTCTCGGAGGATGCCCCGGATCTGGTCACGTACGTCCTCGAAGGTGAACGCTCCCGCGTCGCGGACATCCTCTATCCTCGCCACCGCATACGCCGTGACCCCCTGCTCCAGGGGGAACTCGATGGGCCCGATCACTTCGCCTGGAGGCGCGTTCTCGAGCGCCTGGGCGTAGACGTCAGGGAATTCCTGGAGCTGGTCACGCGCCACCGTCAGGCTGTCCGGAATCCCAAATTCCGCCGCCTCGCCCTGGAACTGGCTGAATGGAGCTCCCTCCCTCAGGGCCTCCGCAACTTCCTGCACCCTCGCACGCACCCGCTCGCGGTCCACCTCCGTGGTGGATGCGGCCACCAGGATGTGGTGAATGCGCCGCTCCGGACCCCTCACCCGTTCCACCCGAAGGATGTGCGCCCCGTAGTCGGTTTCCACGATGGGGCTGATCTGGCGCTCCAGGAGTGTGAAAGCGGCATCCTCGAACTCCTGGACGAGCCCGTCACCGCGTCGGTGCCATCCGATGTCACCGCCCTGCTGGCGCGAGCCGACGTCGTCGGAGAATCGCTGGGCCAGTTCGTTGAAATCCTCGCCCTCCAGCACCATTTCGCGAATCTCCTGCGCGCGCTCTCGGGCAGCCGCCCGCGCCGAATCCGAGGGCGTTGCCTGGAAAAAGAGCTGACGGACGGTCAGCGTGGCGGGCCGCTGGCCAAGGCGCTCCCGTTCGCTCTCGAAGTACTCCCGGACCTCCGCCTCCTCGACGGCCACCTGCTGGCTCCGAGAGCGCTGGCTCTGGAAAAAGGCCTGGAGGAGAAGGTTTCTCCGGATCTGGGACCGCAGTTCTCGCCGGTACTCCTCAGCGGAGATCCCGCTCTCCCCGAGGGTGGCCAGGAGTTCGGCCTCCCCCCCGAACCGCTGTACCTGTTCCGACCAGGCGCCGTCGACGGCGCTCTCCACGCGATCGTCTGCGACCACGACGGTGGAATCGCGTTCGGCGGCCTGGACCAGGAGGAGTTGTTCGACGAATCCCTCGGTGACTTCTCGCTGGAGCGCCGCCAGACCTTCCGGATCGCTCGGGATGGGCTGGCCGGCCGCTTGCATGCGGTTCAACTCATTCAGAATCTCGCTGTGGAGCACGATGGAATCTCCGACCACGGCAACGATGCGATCCACCATCTCGTCCGTACCGGGGGAGGGGGTGTCGACCTGCCCTGCGCCTGGAACGGGCGTGAGCGCCATGGCCACGAGAGCGACCGGCAGGAGCAGCTTGAGTGCGCGCATGGGGGTGCGGGGGGTTCTATTGTGAGTGGGAAAAGTGCAGTGGTCCCTGCCGGAGAATAAACCGGGTTGTACAGGGGGTTCCGGGGCATTCCGCCCCGGAACGCCGGAAGGTCATCCTCCGGATCCGCCTCCCGCCCCGTCGGAGATGTCGGCGCCCGAATCCACGGTGGGGTCGAGTTCTTCGAGACTCTCCTGCGGAGTCGGCGGCTGTTGGTCGCCCGTGGACCCCTGGGCTCTCAACTCGGCCATGCGTTCCGCGGCCTTCGTCTGCTGCTCTCGAGACGTCCTGACACCGTAGTGTGCACGGAGCGGGAGGCTGAGCGGGCCCAGCGGGACCACGTCCACTTCGCTTCGGACGAGCCGCTCCATGAACTCACCGACATCCCGTGACACTGCCTCCTCGAGCGATTCGCCCTCGGCCGGCACGATCGAATCCAGGCCCAGTTGCTGCGCCACGGCCCGGTAGTCCGCCCGCAGTTCCTCCTCCAGGGCCTCTTCGGCTGCGGGGTCGATGGCCAGACCCCGGCGCCTCGCTTCGGCCAGGAGGAGCTCGCCCCGTGTCAGGTTCCGTAGCATCGACCTGAGCTGGGTATCCTCTGCCTGCGATACCTGTTCCGCGAACTGGGGACTCTGTGTCATGAGGAACCGTCGGAAGTCTTCCGTGGTGTACTCCCCGTCGGTGAAGGTGACGAGGGTTCTCTCCGGGCCGGGCGAGAAAACGGCGTCCCAGTCTCCAGTGAGCTCCCTCGCGACCTGCACTGCGTCCGGCTCCAGTTGCACGTTGGCCGGATCCTCGATCTCGGCGACGAAGGTGGACTCTGCCACTGCCGTCCGCTCCATCACCACTTGTTCGCGCAGCTGATCGACCACGTCGGCGAAGGTGGGCGTAGTGCGGTCCGTGGACTTGATCACGTGGAGACCGAACTGGGATTCCACCACGTCCGACACCTCTCCCGGCTGAAGCGCGAAGGCGGCCTCCTCGAAGGGTGGGACCATGGTTCCGCGCGAAAAGTAGTCGAGGTCACCCCCGCTGGCGGCGCTTCCCGGGTCGTCCGAGTGGGTCTCGGCCATAGCCGCGAAATCCTCTCCTGCCCGGGCCCGATCGCGGAGCTCCTCTGCGAGCGTCCTGACTGAATCTCGCTGAGTCTGGGTAGCCTCGTCCGGATAGAGGAGGAGGATATGGCTCGCACGCACCCGCTCGCCGGGACGCTCGGCATCGAAGCGGCTCCGAAGTTCTTCGTCCGTGACGGTGGAGTCCGTTTCGATCACCTCGTCCCTCAGCATCAGCACCAGCTCTTGATTCAGCTGCGTGTCGGTGACGAGCGAGAGGTCCAGATTCTCGAGCGTGCCCTCCTCATTGACCGCCAATGCGAGGAGTGCATAGTCCATCCAGAAGTCCGAGAGCGCCGTCATGACCTGCACGTCCGGAGGCAGCTCGGAGACCGGAGCGACGAGGCGCGCGGCGGTCTCCACTTCGAATGTCAGGTCACCCGCACGGGCGAGCGTGTCCTCGCCCAACGCGTCGCGGTCGCCGCACCCGGCGGCGAGGAGAGTGATGGCTGGGAGAAGAGTCAGGATTGAGCGCTTCGAACGCATTCGGATTCCTCGGTGTGTAGTGTCAAAGGTCGAGTCCCGGCAGGTGGGCGTGTCCCCCCTGCGATCTCGGCGCGCACCGTGGTCGGCTCGTCCACGGCTTCATGCGGCCCTGGAGCCGTCTTGTACCAGCACGTCCAGCACACGGATCAGCGTGCGCGTGAGGGGCTCCGGGCCCACCCGTCGAAGCGAGAGTGAGAGGGGGCTCATCCTCCTCACGCCCACTTCCACCTGACGGTCCCTGAACGGTGCCTCCAGCCGCGTGAGCTTCGGAGTGGCCGTGGCCCGAAAGGTAAGTCGTGCATCCTTGTCCCGGGCGAAGATCCTTTCCAGCCCGAGACCCTTGCCCAGGATGCGCAACACGTGGGAGTCCAGCAGCCGCTCCACCTCCTCGGGCACGGGGCCGAAGCGGTCGGCGAACTCCTCGCGAAGCCCGGCCACCTCCGCGCGCGTTTCCATGCGCGAGAGCCGACGGTAAAGATGCAGCTTCTGCCCCGCATCCGAAACATACACGTCGGGAATGTAGGCGGATCCCGGGAGGGAGACTTCGGGTTCCGGGAAATCCACTGGACCGCCGACTCCCCGACGGATTCGGCGGACCGCATCCTCCAGTAGACGAAGATAGGTGTTCATCCCCACCTGGTGTGCGAATCCCGATTGGTCCGCACCCAGGAGGTTGCCGGCACCTCGGAGCTGGAGGTCGCGGAGCGCCACCTGATAACCGCTTCCCAACTCCGTGTAGTGCTCCAGCACCTGCAGGCGCTCCCGTGCTTCCTCCGTGATTCCCTCGCCCGCAACCAGATAACAGTAGGCCCGCCGATCGGAACGGCCCACGCGCCCTCGGATCTGGTAGAGCTGGGCCAACCCGAATCGTTCGGCCTGGTCCACAATGAGCGTGTTGGCGTTGGGTACGTCGAGGCCGTTTTCGATGATGGACGAACAGACCAGGACGTCGACCTCCCCCCGGATGAACGAGGCCATGACGTCCTCCAGGGGACCGGGACGCATCTGGCCGTGCGCGACCGCCGTGACCGTGTCCGGGGGAACCAGAGACCGGACGCGATTCCCAATGGTCTGAATGGTTTCGACCCGGTTGTGCAGGAGGTAGACCTGTCCACCCCGGTCCAGCTCCTTCGCAATGATCTCCGAGATGAGAGCATCGCTCCATGGGATGCTCTGGGTCGCCACCGCCAGCCGGTCCCGGGGGGGCGTCCGGATGAGCGAGAGGTCCCTGACTCCTCCCAGCGAGAGCTGAAGGGTGCGGGGGATGGGCGTCGCGGTGAGGGTCAGGACGTCGACAGAGGCCCTCATCTTCTTGAGGCGCTCCTTGTGCTTCACCCCGAAGCGCTGCTCCTCGTCCACAACCAGGAGCCCGAGCTCGCGGAACCGGAGGTCCTCCGAAAGGAGCCGGTGGGTCCCGATCAGAATGTCGACCTCGCCTCTTGCGGTCTCCTCGATGATCTCCAGTTGTTCTGCGCGGCTTCGGAAACGGGACAGCGCCCGGACCTTCACCGGAAAGTCGGCGAGCCGCTCCCCGAAGGTCCGTAGATGCTGTTCCACCAGAATCGTGGTGGGGGCCAGGACGGCGACCTGCTTCCCGTCCTGGAGTGCCTTGAAGGCGGCTCGCACCGCGACCTCCGTCTTCCCGAAGCCCACATCTCCACAGATCAGGCGATCCATGGGTCGCGACCGCTCCATGTCCTTCTTGACCTCGGTGGTGACGCGCCGCTGATCGGGTGTGTCCTCGTAGAGGAAGGAAGCCTCCATCTCCTTCTGCCAGTGCGTGTCCGGAGAGAAGGCGTGTCCTTCGGCCATTTCCCGTTCGGCGTAGAGCTCCACGAGCTCGCGGGTCAGCCGCTCCACGGCCTCCTCGGTCTTCCGCTTCAGCGTCTTCCAGCGCTTTCCACCGATCCGATGTACCGAGGGGGGCTCAGAGTCCTCGCTCTCGCTCACCCAGCGTTCGAGCAGGTCGAGTCGATACACGGGCACCCGCAGCACCTCTCCACCGGCGTATTCGACCGCCAGCACCTCGATGGCCTCGCCTCCGACCTCGATCTGTTCCATTCCCCGGAAACGGCCGATGCCGTGGTCCATGTGCACGACGTATTCCCCCGGGGAGAGCTGTGCCAGGTTCTCCAACGCCACGGCGCCCCTGAAGCGCCGACCGCTCCGTACCTTCCGGCTTCGGCGGAAAATTTCGTGGTCGGTCAACACGTTCTGGGGAGGGCTCGCCTCCGGGAGGAGAAATCCCTCTTCCAGGGTGCCTAGACCCACCTGCACGCCGGGGATCGGGGGACCGCCCTCCGCGAGGATCTCCTCCAGCCGTTCCACCTGGCCATCATTGTCGCAGAGGACCACCGTCTGCGCGCCCCCGGCGGATGCCTCGCGGAGGAAGGCGAGGAGGCGATCCATCTTCCGATCGAAGCGCGGGGGGGCGTCCGCGGCGAGGGCCAGTTCCGCAACGGGATCTGCCACAATCCGAAGGATGGGGCGTCCACGCAGATCGGCCGCCGCCGCCTCGGGGGGCATCAAGATGCGGTCCGGGGGCGGGAGTGACTCGCCCCCGTCCTCACGGTCCCGCCGCAGGTCCCGCGCGAGGGACCAGTTGCGGCCGAGCTCCTCCTCCCAGTGTGCCCCGCCCAGCCCCACCATCATGACGTCCAGCGGAAGGATCTCCAGGAAGCTCCGCGGGGTGGACGAGCCCTCGTCGCCTCCCCTTCGGAAGCCGGCGGGGAGGAGCTGGACCGACTCCATTTCCGCCGTGGAGAGCTGGTCGGCAACCTCGAAGCTCCGGATGGACGCGATCTCGTCTCCCCAGAATTCCAGGCGGATCGGGTCCGGCTGGCCCAGGGAGAATATGTCCACGATGCCTCCCCGGACTGCGAACTGGCCAACCTCCTGGACGAGCGAGGCTCGACGGAACCCCATGGTCTCGAGCTCCTCCACGAGGAGGGTCACGCCGATCTCGTCGCCGACGGCCATGTCCAGCCTCAGCCGGGTGAGCCGGTCGGGCATCTGCACCCGCTCCTGCAGGGCCCTGGGCGTGGTTACGAAGATCCGGGACCGCCCATCCAGGAGGGCTTCCACCGCCTCTACCCGTAGTCCTCCGATCCGTGGGTCGTCCTCCTCTCCGTAGAACCGGTTTTCCCCCTGGGGAAAGAGGTGGACCTGCGCCTCCCCCAGGAGAGAGACCAGGTCGGCGTCGGCGCGTGTGGCCGCCGCCACGTCCCGGCAAACCACCACGAATATCCGATTCGAATCGTGTTCGTGGAGAGCGCTCACGAGGGCGGGGCCGGACGAGCCCGTCGCACCACCGATGGTCAGGTGCTCTCCCCGGGCGGGTAGGCTGTGGCGGAGCCGTGCGAAGGCAGGGGTCGAGGTGATCCCCGCCAGCACGGGGTGGTGGCGAGTCGTCATGGAATACGTCTGGAGTCGTTCGACGGAGATGCGGGTGAACTCGTCACCGGACCTTCTGGGCGTTGGAACGGTGGTTGGCCGGGGACCGCCCGGGGGCCGCCTTTCGGCCGTTCCCACCCCTGCTCAGCCAACCTTCCAGGAGCAGCAGGAGGAGCGCCCCGAGCAGGAGCGGGCGCCACGCTTCGCGGCCGCGTCGCTGCTGGGCCACCGCCCGGCTCCAGTCCCTCGCAGCATCCACCGCGATGGCGTTGGCGCCGAGCCTCTCGGCGGCGGCTGCCGGGTTGAGAGCGGAACGCATGTCCATCGATTCGAGAGGGTTGATCGCGATGCGCCGGAGCACTCGATCGGCGGCGTCCACGACGGTGTACACCCCGGGTACTCCGGTCTCGGCAAACCAGGCTCTACCTGATACCGTCCAGCGGGTTCCCTCCGGCCCCTGGACTTCCTGTGCTTCGGGCGGAAGGGGAAAGGGATCTCCGGCACGGAGGGTGAGCGTGGCCGTTCCTCCCGCGAGGACCTCGATCGCAGCAGAGAGGAAGGGGATGATGGCGGCGCTTTCCGGAAGCTGTGAGGCCTCCGGTACGAGCGGTGAAGCCACCAGGACGAGCCCGGGCGATTCGGAATCCGGGGTAGGGGGGATGAACCCGATCCAGGCACTCCCGTCGGGCAACCGCGCAAGGATCCTCATCCGTCGCTCCTCCTGCACGTCGTCCGGAAGCAGAAGGTAGCGCTGTCGCACCTGAAGGCCAGCCAGGAGGCCGAAGGGCTCCACGGCCGCCTCCACGGTGGTGGCTCCCACCTCCGATGGAGCTGCCTGGAAGCGCCACCCTGCCACGAGTTCTCGCAGCCGCTGGTTGGTCCGGGGAAGGGCCGCGGGATCTGCGGGCGCAAATACGAGCGTCGGTCGGATTCCCGGAATCGTGCGGCCCTCCGTCTCGATCCCTACCGGCGCCTCTCCCGCCGGGGCAAGGAGCGGATCGTCCTCCCCGGGCGCACCCTGGTCCGGCTCGATGCGCAGGGAAATCCGCCCCCGGTCATGCAGGACCTCGGCCGCGATCGCGAGGGGGTGGGGAGGTGAGGGATCCAGTCGTACCCGAGGGGCGGGTCGGATCGCCAGGGCCAGGTGGTGAACGTCGTCCAGGCGGAGCTCGTCCGGGTCGATCTCCAGTTGCCCGGTGACCCAGCCCGTCTCGAGGGAGGGGATGTCCAGGCGGGCACTCCCCTCCGCGGTCGTGCGTGCCGCGGCCACCACGTTGCCGTCGAGTCGCAACCGGACCTCCTGCTCCGCAACCGGATCCCCGACGATCCGGACAACCGCTTCGGCCACAGTCCCGGCCCGGGGCGCGAGCCCTCCAGCGATTTGCACCTCGCCGAACCCGCGATTCGGGGAGGGCGAGGTGCCGGACCCGGTGACGAGCAGCGGGATCGAGGCGTCGATCCGGACCCGAGGCTCGGCGGGGAGGGATCGTCCTTCGAACTCGGAGATCAGGAGGATGGTTCGGAGGGGGGGGGCGCCGGCCTGCAGCAGGGAGGCGGCGCGGCTCACCGCTCGGTCAAGCTCGGGGGTGACGCCCGTCGCCTCGAGGGTGGAGACCAGCGTCCTCGCCTGATCGGGCGCGACGGGGAACACGGACTTCCAGGGCTCGCCGGCGGGGATCACCCAGATCCGGTCATCCGATCCGGCCCGGTCCAGGGCCGCGAGTGCTCGCTCCTTGAGGTGGTCGAGGATCTCTCGGCCATCCACCACCCGCGCCGAAGCGATGCCGTTGTCGATGATCAGGGCCGTCCCGGCCGGGGGCTGGTCCCCACCTCCGAGGGGGAGGACGATCCGGGCGCCCGCCAACACCACGAGAGCGATGACGGCCAGGCGAAGCGCGAGCAGAAGGAGTTGCCGCAGTCGAACGATCCGGGCCCGCTCTCGTGTGGTCCTCTTCAGATACCGGAGGGCGGGGAAGGCCTGCACCGACTCCGATCGTCTCCGAAAGAGGTGGAGGAAGATCGGGATCGCCAGCGCGACGCCGGCCAGCAGCATGAGTGGAGCGAGAAAGGTCATTCAGGGTCAGCCCGTCAGCCCAGCCGGGACCGTCGGGTGAGGGCCCAGCGAAGGCCGCGGGAGAGTGGTTCCCCCGTGTCGACCAGGTGGTACTCGATGCCGGAGGGAGCGAGCGCACGGCGCCATTCCTCGACGGCGCGCCCCACGGCCTCCCGGTATACACTGCGCATTTCCTGCACGTCGACGCGGAGCTCCTCCCCCGTCTCGGGGTCCTTGAAAAGTACCTCGCCCACGCCCTCGATCTCCCTCTCACCAGGGTCCAGGAGATGGAAAACCATGACCTGATGGCCCCGGTGGCGGAGGAATTCCAGGGAGCGAAGGGTCTCTTCAGGGTCCACCAGGAGGTCCGATACCAGGATGACCAGCCCCCGCCGCCGCAACCGGAGCGCCGTTCGACGGAGAGCCATCGTCGGATCGGTGGTTCCCCTCGATTCCGCCTCCATGAGGGTGCGCGCCAGCTCGCGCCACTGACGTTGTCCGCCCCGGTCGGGGAGCCATGCACGTATCTCCTCGTCGAAGACCGCCAGGCCCACGCGGTCTCCCTGGCGAATCAGCAGGAGTCCGAGCGCGGCCGTGAGGAGCCGACCGTACCACAACTTGGTAGGGAGCACCCCCGGACGGGAGCTCCAGTCCATCGAGGCGCTCACGTCCAGGAGGAGGTAGGCACGGAGATTGGTCTCCTCTTCGAACTGTTTGACGTAGTACCGATCCGAACGGGCGAACATCCGCCAATCGATGTGCCGGAGGTCGTCACCCGGCCGATAGCCTCTCAGTTCCGCGAACTCCGCGGAAAAGCCCCGATGCGGCGATCGGTGGAGGCCCATCATGAACCCTTCGACCACGGAACGGGTGAGCACCTCCAGCCCTCCCAGTCCGATGAGCTGCTCAGGCGTGAGCAGGTCGGCTCTCCGGGACGCGGAGGGAGGGGGCTCGGGACGAGGCATGGGGGGACGGACCAGGAGGGGGGTCAGGGGAGCCCGAGGCCGAGCTTGAGCGAGAACACATCGTGACTCCCGAAGGAATAGTGCCCGGACAGGTTCAGGACGAGAAGCTGAAGATTGGCACCCAGGAGCCAGGCGGGGGAACGATCCCCCCGCACCTCGATGTCCACCTCGCCGTCTATCCCCGGGAGGGTGACGCTTCCGCTCGGTGGCTCCACCAGGAAGGTCAGCCGTGTCGATGCGCTACGCATCTGGCTTCCGGCGAAGAAGCTGAGGGGGCCCACCTTCAGTCCACCCTGCAACCCGTAGTGCCAGGCCGACGCTTCCAGGTATTCCCCTGCGGTGGCCTGCTGGTATCCGGCGGCGACGGTCAGATCCACGGGGGAGGGAAGCCAGCTCGACACCTGGTGGCGAACACCCAGCCCATGGGCGCGAGCGTGCCCGATCTCGGGCGAGATTTCGGTGCCGGGAAGGAAGTGGAGGGTCACCTCGGTCGCCATCCCGAGGCCCAGGCCGGCGTGGAAGGAAAGACCCGGCACGAGCGAGAGCCCCAGCCCATCGGGCAGGGTCAACTGGAACTCGGGGGAGGAGGGGTCCAGTCCCTCCGCAAGGATGTCTTCCTCGAACCGTCCGGCAGGGACCAGAACGATCCCCGAGCCATCTCCCGCGGCGGTAGGTGACTCGAGGGCACCCTCCCTGGGCCGATAGGGATCCAGGTACACCTGCTGGCCGAGCTGCGGGTGTTGGACCCTGATGCTGTCCGGCAGCACGACCGGGAAGGACCGCCCGTCGGCAGCTACCCGCGCGCCTACCACGCGCACACCGAGCTCGAACCCGAGAGCGGAGAGGGGCGCAGCCCGATCCGCAAAACCGTCGGAGAGGGCGTGGGCGAGGCTTCTCCCCACCGGAGCGACGTACCCTTCGGCATTCTCGAAGGCGAGCGTCCGGATCTGATCGACCAGCTCCTGGCCCTCGAGCCCAGGGGCGGAGAGCGCCGTGGCAAGCACGCCCATGAGGGCGATCAGGGACGGGCTGTGCGGTTTGCGTCGGGGCATTCAACAACATTTGGCTGGTTTCCGGACCCCCGCGGGAAGGTGGGGGTCCGCATTGCCGGGGGCGATACCTGACGCTAGGGGGAAAGGCGTCGGTGCGCCAGTCCGGTGCCGCGTGGCTCTGATTGATCGCGTTACCCCGGCCGGTTACCTTCCGGGGTCGCCGCATCCATCCGAGAATGGCCCCCCTTCCCTCCGCATCGTCTTGCGAAACCAGAGCATACGCAACTTCTGCATCGTGGCCCACATCGACCACGGGAAGTCGACCCTCGCCGATCGGCTCCTGGAGGCGACGGGCACGCTCGACCAGCGCGCAATGAAGGAGCAGGTTCTCGATTCGAACGAGCTCGAGCGGGAGCGAGGCATCACCATCAAGCTCCACGCGGTCCACATGACCTACCGGGCCGCGGACGGGAACGAGTACGAGTTCAACCTCATCGACACTCCCGGGCACGTGGACTTCACCTACGAAGTGTCCCGATCTCTCGCTGCGTGCGAGGGAGCCCTCCTCGTCGTCGATGCCAGCCAGGGGATCCAGGCGCAGACGTTGTCCAACCTCTTCCTCGCCCTCGATGCGGGACTGGAGATCATTCCGGTCCTGAACAAGATCGACCTCCCCGGGGCCGAGCCGGAGCGGCGGCGTGAGGAGCTGGTGGACCTTCTGGGGGTGGAGCCGGACTCCATCCTCGTGGTGAGCGCGAAAGAGGGGATCGGGATCGACGCAGTGCTCGAGGCGGTGGTGGAGCGTGTCCCCCCGCCCGAGGGAGACCGGGACGCTCCATTGCGAGCACTCATCTTCGACTCCTACTACGACAAATACGTGGGGGCCGTCCCCTCCATCCGGGTCGTGGACGGCGTCGTGGAGGAGGGGATGGAGATCGGCTTCGGTGCGCACGACGAGGTGTACGAGGTGTCCGAGGTGGGGTATACCCAGTTGAAGCGGGTCCCTCGCAAGCGCCTGGGCCCCGGGGACGTCGGGTACCTCCTCGCAGCGATCAAGGACGTCTCGCACACCCGTGTGGGGGACACCGTCCTGGACGCCCACAAGAGGGCCCCGGACATCCTCCCGGGATACCAGGAGGTTCGGCCGATGGTCTTCGCAGGGCTGTACCCGACCGATGCGGATGACTTCGAGGAGTTGCGGGAGGCCCTCGACCGGCTCCGCCTGAACGATGCGTCGCTCCACTACGAGCCGGAGTCCTCGGCGGCGCTCGGGTTCGGCTTCCGCTGCGGGTTCCTGGGACTTCTCCACATGGAGATCGTGCAGGAGCGGCTCAGCCGGGAATGGGGCGTGGAACTCATCACGACCGTGCCGAACGTCGAGTATCACGTCCGGCTCACGGACGGTGGGGAGCTCCGCGTGGAGACCCCTTCGAACCTCCCCGACCGGGGGAGGATCGAATCCATCGCGGAGCCCATCGTGAAGGCCCGGATCATGTGTCCGTCCGAATTCATCGGCAACGTGCAGAAGCTGGCGCATGATCGCCGAGGGGTCTTTCTGGGAATGCACTACCTGGACCAGAAGCGGGTGGAGCTGGAGTACGAGCTCCCACTCGCCGAAATCGTTCTCGACTTCTACGATCGACTGAAGAGTGGAACCAGGGGGTACGCGGCCTTCGACTATGAATTCCTCGAGTACCGCCCCGACGATCTCGTCCGCCTGGACATTCTCGTCAATGCGGATTCCGTGGACGCCTTCTCGGTCATCATCCACCGCGACAAGGCCGAAACCTATGGGAGAGAGCTCGTCAAGCGACTCCAGGAGCTCATCCCGAGGCAGCAGTTCGAGGTTGCGCTTCAGGCTGCTATCGGCGGAAAGGTGGTGGCGCGGGAGAACGTGCGCGCGGTTCGGAAGAACGTGACTGCGAAGTGCTACGGGGGCGACATCACCCGGAAGCGGAAGCTCCTCGAGCGTCAGAAGGAGGGGAAGAAGCGGATGAAGCAGGTGGGGACGGTGGAGATCCCGCAGGAGGCCTTCCTCGCCGTGCTCTCCCTGGGCGACTGAGCCTCCATGCCGACCTTTCGCTGGATCCTCGCCCTGGATGTGGGTGGCACGGGCATGTCCGCGGCGGTCTTCCGGGAGGACGGCGGCTCACCGGTGGCCCGGGTCAGCGTTCCCACGCCTGTGGGGCAGGGCGTAGACGGTGTGGTGGATGCGGCCGCGAATCTCCTCCGCCTCGTGCGGGCACGCGCGGAAGAGGAGGGGGTCCCGGCTCGTCGGATCGTGGGAGTGGGGGCCGGCTTCCCGGGAACCGTTGACCCGGAGCGGGGAGTGGTGCGCCAGGCTCCCAACCTGCGGTGGAGGGATGTGGCGGTTCGGGACCTGCTCCAGGAGCGGACGGAACTGCCGGTCGTCGTGGACAACGATGCGAACTGCGCGGTACTCGGAGAATGGTGGGAGGGCAGTGGTCGGGGAAGTCGGTTTCTCGTCGCCGTCACTCTGGGCACAGGAATCGGAGGGGGGATTCTGGATGACGGCCGGATCCTCCGAGGGGCCAGCGGTGCGGCGGGAGAAATCGGCCACATCTCCATCGATTACCAGGGAAGGCGGTGCGTGTGCGGAAATCGGGGATGCCTCGAGGCCTACTGTGCCGGTCCAGCCATCGCCTTGCGTGCGCGCGAGCGGCTCTCGGACGGGGGCGCCTCGAGTCTGACGGACATGTCCCAGGGGAATCCGGAACGGATCACTGCTGCCATCGTCACGGATGCCGCTCGGGAAGGTGACCCACTCGCCCTGGAGGTCATCACCGAGACCGGAGAGCTCCTGGGGGCGGGCATCGCAAGCCTCGTGAACCTTCTGAATCCAGACCGGATCGTGTTCACCGGAGGGGTGGCCGGGGCGGGAGACCTTCTCCTCCGGCCACTTCGCGAGGAGGTTCGGAGGCGGGCCTTCAGGGACTCTGCCGAGGCGTGCGTCCTGACCGTTTCCCGTGAGCCGGAGTTGGCCGGGCTGCGGGGGGCCGCGGTCGCGTTCCGCCGGGAGACCCTGGAAGGGTGGTGAGATCGTCCGGTGCCCGTCTGGTCGGCGTCGTGGGCTCGTTCGTGAGGGACACGGTCATCCCCGCGCCGGGTGCGGACCCCCTGGAGGAGGGGTGGGGTGGAATCGCCTACTCGCTGGAGGGGTTCCACGCTGCGCTTCCCGAGGGGTGCCGGATCCGCCCGATCGTGAAGGTGGGCGAGGACCTCGCCGAGGAAGCCCTGGCCTACCTCCGCGGGATGGAGTGCATCGAACCGGGCGGCAGGGTGATGGTGGTACCCGGTCCCAACTATCGTGTTACTCTGCGGTATCTCGATCGGGAGGAGCGGGAAGAGCGCCTCTTCCCCGGTCCTTCTCCGTGGGACTGGGGGGAACTCGCCCCGCGGGTGACCGGCTGCGAAGCCCTCTACGTCAACTTCATCACCGGGCTGGAGATGGACTTGGCCACAGCGACCCTCCTCCGCTCCCACTTCTCCGGCCCGATGCACGCGGATCTGCATTCCCTCTTCCTGGCGGTGGAGGAGGATGGCCAGCGCACTCCGCGACCGCTCGACCGCTGGGAAGCATGGATCCAGGCGTTCGACACCGTGCAGGTGAACGAGCGGGAGTTCGCGCTCCTGGCGGGAGACTGGCACCGCTCGAAGGAGGCGGTCCAGAAACTCCTGGGGGGCGGGACGCGACTCGTAGCCGTAACGAGGGGGGCCCGGGGAGCCACCGTCTTCTCCGAAACGGAAGAGTGGCACGCGCCTGCCGTGCCGGGTGACCCATCGGGGCGGCCCACCGGGTGCGGGGATGTGTGGGGGGCAGCGTTCTGCGCGCGCCTCCTCGCCAAGGATTCGGTGGAAGAAGCCATGCGCGTGGCGAACGGCCTCGCCTCCAGACGCATGGGCCACTCCGGGGCCGAGGGCCTGGCCGCACACCTGGCCGCTGCCGGTCCCTTGCGGCCCGCGGAGAACGAGACGCCATGAGAGTCGTTCCGGTACCGGCCGAGTTGGACCATCGGAGCATCGATGCGCTCTTCGAAGCCGCCACCGAGGGGCCGGGCGCGAATAGGGAGGGGAGCGAGCGCGTCCTCCTCGACTCGCACCGACTCCGGTGGATCGATCCAATGGGGATGATCGGCCTCCTCGCCGCCGGAGCTTTCCTGCGGGATCGGATCGGTGCACGGTCCGTGCTGACACTTCCGGAGTCCAGCGAGGTGGTGGGGTATCTCGGCCGGATGGGCTTTTTCGAGGCTGCTGACGAACTGTTCCAGGTAGACCGACCGCGCCCTCGAGGCGCCGCCTCGTCGGATGTGCTCCTCGAAATCACGCCCATCGTCGAGAACCACGACGTGCACGGCGTCGTGGAGCGAGTACAGGAGCGTGCGGGGGTCATCCTCTCGAAAACCCTGGGCTACCCCGCCTCTTCCGTGATCCCTTTTTCCGTCATGCTATCCGAGGTCTGCCAGAACATCCTGGAGCATGCCGGAGCACCGGGATGGGTCGCGGCGCAGAGCTACAACTGGAGCCGACGCCTGGGTCGCCACGTGTTGGTGCTTGCCGTCGGGGACATGGGGCGCGGGTTCCGCGATTCCCTTGGATCCGAGCATGCAGGGCGATATGGGGACCGGTGGAGCGATGCCACGGCCCTCGAGGCCGCCTTCATCCACGGTCTGACGCGGTTTCCGGACCAGGGCCGCGGACAGGGAATCCAGCAGATGCGCAGGCAGGTTCGGCGGTGGGGCGGGATGATCTCGGTGAGGAGCGGGGACGCGCGGATCGCGGATGTGCCCGATTGGCTGGACTTCCCCCCGATGGAAAGGAACCTTCCGCGCTTCCCCGGTGCGCAGGTGACACTCGTACTTCCCGAAATGTTGGAGGAGGATCGATGACACGGGGGGACGACCCGCAACTGGACGCGTTCGCGGTCGACGTACGGGAACTCCTGGCGAGGAACGTGGCGAACCTCTATTCGCACCTCATCACGCGGCCCACCGGGCGGGCGGTGCGCTTGGCCATCGAGGCCCAGTTGGCGGAGCTCCGGGGACCGGCGCTCTCGGTCATCGATTTCTCCTCGGTCGCGATCCTGGACTATTCCTGCGCCGACGAGGTGGTGGCGAAGCTCCTCCTCCAGGGGCAGTGGAATCGTACCCAGGGCAGGCGGGTCGAAACCTTCTTCGTGTTCAGAGGCATCGACGAGCGCCACCAGGACCCCGTCCTCGAGGTCCTGGCCCGGCATGGCCTGGCGGCCGTCACCGGACTGGGTGGCACCCCGGCCTTCGAGCTCCTGGGGGAGGCTTCAACCGAGGAGCGCGCGGCCTGGCGGGTGGTGGAAGATGCCGGCCGCATCACCGAGGCGGCTCTCGCCGCCGAGTTGCCGGGGTGGGAGGCGGAACCGATCGTCCGACGGCTGGCCGAGAGGGGACTGGTCTTCCTGCACCCGCTTCGCGACGAGGTGCATGCCCTGAGCCGCCTCGTGCGCAGGGTGACATGATTCCTCCCACCCTCCTCTGCCATTGATCGACCCCCTCCGCGTGGGTAGGTTGGAGTGCACGGTGGAGCATGATCGAGCGGTCCGCCGGCGCCCCCCAGCGAGGAGCGGACCCCCCAGCGAGGAGCGGAATGATGAACAAGGAGGAGAAGATCCAGGAGGTCCTGGATCAGATCCGCCCGGCCATCCATGCAGACGGCGGTGACGTGGAATTCGTCGGCTACGACGAGGCCGAGGGAGTCGTCCACGTGCGCCTCATGGGTGCTTGCGAATCCTGTCCGATCTCCATGCTCACTCTCAAGGAGGGGATCGAGCGTCGCATCCGGAGCACGCTTCCGGAGGTGACCGAAGTCCTCGCCGTCTGAGGTCCGAGGCCGACATCGGGGCCCCGATGTACGGCGCCGCCCGACCGCGGGGGGCGCCGTTTCTCGTCCGATCCGACGACGTCTAGCCACTGCGCAATCAGGCGCCGGAAACCTGGCCCAGCCGGCAGGGTCCACGCCGCAACAGAATAAAGATGAGCCAGAACGATTTGAGGGCTTCGGTGCTGACCGCCCTTTCGGAAGTAGTACATCCCCACACCGGTGAAAATCTGATCTCCGGTGGCCACGTCAAGAACCTGAAGATCGGCGAGTCAGGGGACGTGGCCTTCGCCTTTTCGCTTCAGCCGCAGGACCCCGGTTCCCTCGTCAAGGAGGCCCGAGCTGCGGTCGAGGCGGTCGAGGGCGTATCGGGTGTGAAGGTGAATGTTCAGCTTCCCCAGGCGGGCGGTAGCCAGCCGACCGACCCCCGCAGCCGGCCGGCGCCGAAGGGCGGTGGCGGGCCCAGTGGCGGAGGCGGCCTTCAGCCCGGGTCGGTACCCGCGCCCACGCCGAAGCCCGGAATCCTCTCCGAGGTCGACCACGTCATCGCGGTCTCTTCGGGGAAGGGGGGGGTGGGGAAGTCGATGGTCGCCACGAATCTGGCGGCTGCTCTTGCCGAGGAGGGTCTCCGGGTGGGCCTCCTGGACGCTGATATCTACGGGCCCAACATCCCCCGGATGTTCGGAGAGACCCGCCGGCCCCGGGTATCCGGCGAGAAGGGGCGAGAGATGATCGAGCCCCTCGAGGCCCATGGAGTCCGCCTGATGAGCCTGGGCTTCCTCCTCGAAGCCGAGCAGCCGGCCATCATGCGGGGGCCGCTCATCGCAGGGATCCTGAAGCAGTTTCTGGAACAGGTCGACTGGGGCCCGTTGGACGTGATGGTAGTCGACATGCCCCCGGGAACGGGGGACGCGCAGCTATCGCTCGTTCAGACCATCGACATCGATGGGGCGGTCATGGTGAGCACGCCTCAGGCCGTCGCCACGGGTGACGTGCGACGCGCCGTGAAAATGTTCGAGCGCGTAAACACTCGGGTGCTGGGCGTTGCTGAGAATATGAGCGGCTTCTGCTGTCCCCACTGCAACGAGGAGATCGATGTCTTCGGCTCCGGGGGTGGGGAGCGCCTCGCCCGCGAGATGGGCCTCCCGTTTCTCGGCCGCATTCCCCTCGACTCCGCCGTCAGAAGGGCGGGAGACGCGGGCACTCCCACTGTCCTTTCCGCCCCCGAGTCGCCTGCTGGAGCAGCGCTCCGGGAATTGGCGCGCGAGGTCTTCCGGAGTGTCCGCACCGCGGAGGCGGCGGCACGATGAACGTCTACTTCCTTCCGCGGCCGGAGCGGGCGGAGCTGGCGACGCGGCCACTCCAGTCCATTGTCCGGGACTACCCGGAGACCCTCGCATACCTGAGGAAGCAAGGCGTTGCACCCGAGGATTTCGCCGAGCTGGAGGTGGGAGACCTCTACGATCCGGAGCTGCTGCTCGACGAGCTGGAATCGGTGACGCGCTGGCGGCCGGAGCGGGCCACCGCCTGAGGGTCGAGTCACCGGCCCGAGAGCACCAATGGCGTGCATTACCCTCCTGACCGATTTCGGCACCCGGGACGGGTACGTCGGGGCGATGAAGGGCGCGATGACGTCGGTCCATCCGGGGGTGGACATCCACGATGTGGGGCACGGCTTGCGGCAGGGGGACGTGCGGGGCGCTGGGCAGGCGCTCGCCCGGTACTGGGATCGGTATCCTCCGGGGACCGTCCATGTCGCGGTGATCGATCCCGGTGTGGGCACGGAGCGCCGAGCGATGGCGGTAGAGGTCGAACAACGCTACCTGGTCGTCCCGGACAATGGTCTGGTGAGCCCCGTCCTCGAGTCGGAACAGGGGTGGCGCGCCGTCTCCCTCGAAAACCCGGAATTCTTTCCAGTCGCTGCGAGCGCGACCTTCCACGGCCGGGACATCTTCGCACCTGCGGCCGCGCTCCTGGCCAGAGGACTCCCCCTCTCCCGGCTTGGTCCGCAGGTCCTCGAGCCGGTTCTTCTCGACGAGTCACTGCCGGAGAGAGGTCCGGAGGGAGTGCGGGGCGAGGTGATTGGGATCGACCACTTCGGTAATCTGATCACCAACGTTCCGGGAACCGAGCTGGAAGGCGCCGCCGAGCTCTTCCTCGGAGACCGGCCAGTGCCCGTCGCCCGGACCTACGGGGAGGTAGCGCCCCTCCACCCCCTGGCGCTTGAAAATTCCTCTGGGCGGGTGGAGGTCGCCGTGCGCAACGGATCGGCTGCGGAGCTGCTCGATAGCGGGTTGGGCGCACCCGTATTCATCCCCGCTCGCAAGCGGGAGCCACCGACCTCCCCCGCCTGAGAGGCGCTGCCGGTCAGCGCCCGCTTTCGAGCCACTCCCGGTCGGCCGGCGAGAGCTCTCGCTTGGAGCGCCTGGAGTCGATGACTTTCAGGACGATCCAGCCCAGGAGCACGATCGGAGCGACCTTGAACAGAATGAACCCGGCCAGGCCGAAGGCGATGGAGAACGCGACGGTGACGATCGAGAGCACGATCCCGATTACCACCAGGGCGACGAAGCCCATCGCGAAGAACGTCAGAAGTGCATGGAGCATGATTCCCCCAAATGTAGTTGTTTGCCTGCTCAGGACCGGAGCCTGCCTGCCGGACCTGTGGTTTCCGTCCCAACAGCCCTCGCCGTTCCGGGTCAATTCGGCAGCCTCATGACCGTGACGCTGCCAATAGCCGCGTTCAGCTCGATCGTGACTCTCCGCTCGGCAGTATCCCAGTCCGAGGAGTAGTAGGCCCCGTCCCTCTGGACCATCGGAGGGGTGCTGAGCCTCGTGAGAAATGTGCTTCGGTCGATGCGTATCCCCGTTCCACGCGGCACCCCGATCTCAAGACTCCCCATACCCACCGAGACACGCAACTCCGTGTCGGGGCGGCTCAAGCCCTCGAGGTCCAGCTTCACTTCCCCGATTCCCGCCTCCACATCGAGAACACGGGCGTTCAGCCGCCCCAGCTCCCGAGCGGTCAGCGAGGCTGCTCCCACCTGGATCCGTGCCCGATCGAGCGCAATGGGATTGGGACGGGAGACTCGAAGTTGCGACTCCGAGGCGCCGGTGGCGAGTTCCAGCGATCGCAGGGGGATTTCGCCCAGGTCGATGTCTCCTCGAATCGCACCGAAATTCATGGTGAGGTCGACGGGGATGTCCGGCGTGAGCCGAAGGTCCAGGCGGGCCTCACCTTCTCCTCGCCGCGACACGTGGCTGGCATGGTCGATTCCGACACGAAGGCGCCCGTCCGTATATTCGTGGATGGGGGTGCCGCCGGCCTCGTCATACGCGAGCTGCATCCGGTACAGCTCGCCCGCGGTCCCGGCCCGGAGTCCGAAATGGCCCGCTGCGAAGTCGACGTTCACCCGGAGCGCATCTTCGGCGGCCATTTGACGGGATGCCAGGAAGGTCACGACATCCTGGGCCTCCAGGGCAGCGGGGAAGAGCGCCGTTGCCACGGCCACCAGCGCCATGCTGACGATTCGCGGCCGACGTCGGGGCAGGGTGCCGCTCGTGCGTCCTCCACGCACCATCCCTGTTGTCTTTGCGGGGGCCATCTCGGACAGGTCAAGCATCGGAGTGCCCTCCTGGGGACGCTCCCGCAGCTTCCGGTTCATCCAGGTTCCACCCGCCTCGGGCGTACCGCGGGTCACGTCCGGCGCGGGATAGGAGAACCGCGCCGAAGCCCACGGTCACGGCCGCGACGGTAACGAGGATAGCCACTGCGGTCGCGGCCCACCGAAGGAAGGCGAACCAGTCGCCCCCGAAGTGGAGGACCCCTGCCAGCGCGAAGCCGATGAGGAGGAGGACCAGGCCCACCCCCAGCCGCGCCGCTGGCCGCTCTCGGTCGAACCGTCCGAGCCCGAACGGGAAATCCTCCCGGCCCAGATTCGAGTCGTCGCGGTGGGCGACCCAACTCCCAACGTTTCGGGCTACGGCCACGTAGCCGGCTGCCGCTGCAAGGGCGGCGGCCATCGGGAAGAGGGGGAGCCAGACGAGCATCACCGGGATGCCGATGATGGTCACGGTCAGGAGGACGATGCCCATCACCCAGACCGGGAAGGTGAGAAAGCCTCCAGCAAGACCGACGACGGCCGAGCGGCCCGGCGCCGCCCTGGCCGTTCGCGCCACCACCTCGAAGTTCCGGGGTGAGAAGTAGAGGAGAGCCAGACCGAGGCCCAGGAGCACCCCGAACGCCACGATCACCTGCAGGATGCTTCCAATCGCCGCTCCGATGTTCGAGGCAAGCCTGCCAAGGCCGTTTCGCTCGGTGCTCGTCCGACGCTCCGTACGCGTAGCGCTGGTCGCCTCCGACCGAACTTCCTGTCTGGTCTCGCGTTGGAGCGCCTCGGGCTCGATTTCACGAATTCCGCCCAGGACGCCGTCGCGGGGACCCGAAATGTCCGCTTCGATCCAGCGAAGCTCCCCGCCAACGCGGGCCTCCTCGCCGAGTTCCACCGAGCCGCCCAGAAGGATGACGTCTCCGGTCACCTCACCGTCCAGGCGGATCCGCCCATCCACCACCAGGAGCGTGCCGTCGAGGACCTCGTCCTCGGAGATTTCCGTCTCGCCGCTTCGGAACTCGATCTGGTCGAAGCTCATCTCGCCGGCCACCGCCGCCAGGCCGCGAAGGAATTCGGCCTGCCTCAGGAGGGCCTCCATGGCGTGCATGGATGCGGTGTCCCACGAGAGTGGGATACCTTCGGGGAGGCGCGACGCCGTCGGGGCTGCGGTCGGCGTGGAGAGGGCCTCGTCCAGAGCTTGCCGGATCTGTCCCGCCGCAGCCAGATCACTCCCCGACAATTCACCGGCCGGCTCCCACTCGAGAAGGATACCGCGCATCCCGCTCTCGTCGGCGGCCACGGCATCCGCCAGGAGCGACCTCCAGGCCGCCTCCAGCGGGCCTCCAGGTTGAAAGCTCCCGACCTGGACGCCGTCGATCACGACGTCTTCGCCTTCCAGAGCAATCCGGAGTCCGGTGCCGTCGCGGAATTCCAGGGCGAGGCTTCCGCCTGATCCGGAGACGAGCACCTCTTTCGAGATTGTGGCCGGGGCCTGGGCGAGGATGTCCGGCGCAGTGCCGCCCAGAAGCGCCAGGGAGACCATGGTCATCCCGATTCGTCCTGAGATCCATCGGATGGGGGATCGAGAGTGGAGGTCACACATTTCGGTTCACCATATGGATGGGGGCGACGACGTTCCGATACAGCACCCAGCCCGCGAGGAGCGAGGTCAGCCACAGAGAAAGCAGGAGTCCGACGGCGAGGGAGGGGCTTGCCGCCGCTCCTTCGACCATGGACCAGAGTTGGTACGCGAAGGGGGACCCGACCAGGCGCTCCCAGCCCTGGGTGAGAGCCGTCTGGAGGAGGTCCGTCCCCCTCCACAGGATGAAGGTGGCCAGGGAGCCCACGCTCAGCACGGGATGCAGCACAACCAGCCCGAGGGCAGCCGCGACTCCCGCCGCCGGGAGGGCGAGGAAGCTACAGAGCAACCCCCACCCGAGACGGGTGCTCGGAAGGACCTTGGCAGCCTTTCCAGGAAGGCTCTCCACGGCCGAAACGGCTGCCGCAACCCATCCCCCATGCGCAACCACCCGGGCAGGGTCCGCCACCGGGACCCGGGAGATCACCCGCTCCGCGAACGACGCAGAGGGCGCAACTCGCGGTAGGGAGTCGAGCCCAGCGAAGAGTGCGCTCCAGCTCCGAACGTCGGACCGGCACGTCTCGCAGGATTCGAGGTGGCCGGCGACGCGGTTCCTGGCGGCAGGGGAGAGCAACCCCTCGAGGTAGTCCTGGATGAGATCGGGATGGGCGTGCTGCGTCTTCCGTGCACGACGGGATCCGCGTAAGGCACTCAGCCGCGCGAGCAGCCGGTGGAAGGGAGACGGGGTCGGAGGAAGATCGGCGAGGACCCGCCGCCGGAACGCCGGCGAGGGCTCCATCTCGGGGAGGTCGCTCAACTCGGCGAAGAGCTCCTGCCACCCGGCCACCTCGGCGGCGCAACGCGGACATGCGTCTACGTGCTCCTGGATGGAGGTGGCCTCGGAAGGGGCCAGTGCCCCTTCCACGAACTCCTGGAGCGACTCGCCCAACGGGTGGGTCCCGGTGGGGAGGGGGGCTTCGGCTTCGATGTGGTCTCGGTGGTCCTTCACCGTTCCTCCTCGAGGTCGAGGGATTGCGAGCTGGGTCGTTTGCCGGTGGATCCGGCTCCCGCCACTCTCGCCCCGTCACTCAACCCTACGTACCGCCGGCTGCTCTGGTTTCGCCCGATCATGCTCCCACCTCCACCAACAATCCCTGAAGTTCCGCGCGAGCCCGATGTACGTAGGTCTTGGCGGTTCCCTGGGGGATCCCCATGATTTCGCCCACCTCCTCGTAGGAGCGTCCCTCCACGTGTCGGAGGACGATCGCCGACCGATACTCGGGACGGAGGCGCCCGAGCGCCTGGTCGATCCGGCCCCCGAGCTCCCGGTTCTCCACATACTCATCCGGAGCTTCGCCGGGGTCGGGGGGGACGATCCTGGTCCTCTCGCTTTCTTCGGGGGAGGCGGCGTGCGCCGACCCGTCGAGTGGGATCGTATCCAGTTCACGTCGTCTGAGGCGGTCGATGGCGACGTTATTGGCGATCTTGAAGATCCAGCTGGAAAAGCGGTAGGAGGGGTCGTAGCGGTCGACGGCGCCGAAGGCCTTGATGAAGGCGTCCTGCGCCGCCTCCTCGGCCTCCTCCCGGTTCCGGAGGATCCGGAAGACGAGGGAAAAGACGGGGCGCTCGTACCGCCGCAGGAGCTCGCGAAATGCGCGCTCGCCAAGCTGCGGCGCCTGCCGCGCGAGTTCCCGGTCATCCAGTTGAGTATAGTCCAACTGACTCGGCTCTCCCCGATCGTACGATCGTCCCGCGGGTGCGGATCCGGCGTCTCGGCTGGCCCGCCACCCCCGACTCGGGCTTCCCTACGTAAACCGGATGAGTGAGGTTTCAGACCCTGCTCGAATCCGGGCCTGATGCCCGCGTCACCATGATACATCCGAGCCACGATCCATGGCGAATAATTCCGATGGTCCAGCGGGGAAAGGGACATCCCATTCGGGTGCCCGGCCGCGATCGGGAGAGGAGCGAAGGGACCAGGTGCGGACGATCTTCTCGGAGATCGCTCCCCGCTACGACCTCCTCAACCACGTCCTCAGTCTGAACATCGACCGTAGATGGAGGCGGGACGCCGTGGATCGGCTGCAGGTCGGGGCGGAGGAACCCGGCTGTCTGGTCCTGGACGCCTGTGCCGGGACGTACGACCTCAGTCTGGAGCTCGCCGGCAGGAAGGGTTTCAGCGGCCGAGTGGTGGCTTCGGACTTCGCCGGTCCAATGCTGGTGGAGGGGCTCCCGAAATTGCGTGGGGCTCACATCAGCCCCGTTTGCGGGGACAGCCTCCGCCTACCGTTCGCCGACGGCGCGTTCGATCGCGCCATGGTGGCCTTCGGGGTACGGAACCTCTCCGATCTCAGACGCGGCTTTTCGGAGTTGGCACGGGTTGTTCGCCCCGGCGGCCGGGTCGTGATTCTCGAGTTCACGACGCCCCCCAACCCCATCATGCGACACCTCTACCTTTTCTACTTCCACCGGGTGCTGCCCCTGGTAGGGCGGGTGGTGTCCGGTCACCCGTGGGCGTACACGTACCTTCCGGAATCGGTGAGAGAGTTTCCCGGACCCGATGCGTTGGCCGGCCTCCTGCAGGAAGCCGGCTTTCCCCGTGTGGAATGGGACTATCTCACGGGAGGGATCGCCGCCATCCACACGGCGGATCGGGGAGATAGCTAGAAGGCGCTGGAAGAAGTGGGCGGCCAACCCCCCGCCGCGTCGAAGCCGACACGACGGGGGATGGCCCAGACCAACGCCCGATCAGGGGATGTCCACCGAATCGCGGTAGTAGTCCCCGAGGAGGTGCTCTGCGAAGTACTCGTCGCGGAGCCGCTGGAAGTAACCGCTCAACGGGCCGAAGCCGTGCGCCTGCCCAGGGAGCAGCATGAAGTCGAAGCGCTTGTCCGCGCGAATGAGCGCGTCGACCACCCGCACGGTGTTGGCCGGGTGCACGTTGGTGTCCATGTCACTCATGGCCAGCATGAGGTGCCCCTTCAGGTTCTCGGCCATCTCGGAGTTCAAGGGGATGTCGGCTACCCACTCCACCCTCTCGTCGTCCTCGCAGTAGCCGTCTCCTGCGATAGCCCGGCGGGCCCGCACCTCCGCGAGGGCGTCGTCCGCATCGCCCTCCTCCGCGGACTCGTCGTCGCGCTCCACGCACTCGTGCTGGAGGCCGTGGTTCTCCTCCCCCCAGTAGTCGCTGTAGACCGAATTGTCGTGGTTGCCATTGGAGGCGACGCCCACTGTGAAGAAGTCGTTGTAGGGAGGCACCATCAGGGCGGCACCCGTCATGAACCCACCTCCGGAATGGCCGAAGATCCCGATCCGACTTAGATCCATGTAGGGCCGCATCATGGCCAGTTCGGTGATGCCCGCCTTCTTGTCCGCCAGCCCGTAATCCCGCAGGTCCTGGTAGCCGTGTGCCTTGTAGGCTGCGTTCCGCTTCGGGCTCCCGCCGCGATTACCGATCTGCACGACCACGAAACCGAGCTGTGCCAGACGCTGCTGGGAGGGGTTGGCCGAGAAGGACGACGATACGCCCTCGGACTGCGGGCCCGGGTAGACGCTCGCGATGATGGGGTATTCGCGTTCCGGATCGAAGTCGAAGGGCTTGAAGATGTTGCCGTAGATGTCGGTGATCCCGTCCGCGGCTTTCACCACGAACATCTCCGGGGGCTGCCATCCCATTGCGGCGAGACGGCTCATGTCCATCTCCTCGAGCTCCAGCACCACCTGACCCTCGTTGTTTCGGAGGACCGAGCGCGTGGGGGTGTCGGGGCGAGAGTAATTGTCCAGGATGAACTCGCGCGACGGCGACACGCTCGAGTTGTGGTAGAAGTCCCCCGGGTCCAGGAGGGCGATGTTCCGGTTGTCGACGTTCACGCGGTAGACGTGCTGGTGGTAGGGGTTCTCCCCCTCCTCTCGTCCCATTCCCCGAATCCAGGCGGTCCGCCCGATGGAGTCCAGTTCGAGGATGGATTCCGCCCGCCACGGACCCTCGGTGACGGCGTGTCGAAGATTCCCCTCATGGTCGTAGAGGTAGAAGTGGCCCCACCCGGTCCGCTCCGACCACCAGAGGAAATCACCCCCCTCCTCCAGGTATCGTGCCTGGTACTGATTTCCGAACCCGGCCCCGCCTTCGAGCGTCGACCACTCGATGCCCTCGCTCACGAGGGTCGTGACTTCGAGGGTGTTCAGGTCCACCTCGATGAGGTCCAGATTCTGCCAGAGGCGATCCCGCCTGACCAGACGCAGGTGATCCGAGTCAGCGCCCCAGTGGATGTCGGCGTGGGCCTGGTCCTTCCACCGATGGACGGTCGGGATTTCGGTGAGCGAAGTGTCGCCCCGATGGTAGAAGAACAGCTCCCGGTACGCGGTGGGCTCGCCCGGAAGCACCTTGCGATAGGTGTTCAGAGTGGGCCGGGGATCCGCCGCGTAATTGATTACCCAGAGGTCGGCGTCGATTCCGCGCCAGTCGTTGCGCGAGATGTGGAAGGCACGACTGTCGTCCGACCACTGGGCTCCCGAGGCAACCCGGACCTCGGTGGGATCCTCCGAGTCGTCCTCATCCCCCTCCTCCTCGTCGTCATCCTCATCGGCCTCCCGGCTCCCGAAGCTGTAGTCCTCTTCTCCGTCCGTCGTGAGCTGGATAGCGTCCTGCTCAACCCCGTCCACGATTTCCACCAGGAAGAGATTGTGCTCCTCGGCATAGACGTAGGCGGTGCTGTCGGGCGAGAAGCGGCGCCAGGTCCGCTCGTCGTCGTCCTCCTCCTCGGGCTCGCCCAGGTTCTCCAGCGTGCCTTCGTCGAGGTGGTAGATGAACTCCACGTCCTCCGCCATGAATTCGATCTGGGTTCCGTCCTCGGAGAACTCCAGGTCCTCGATGGGAAGGTCCTTGGCGTCGACTCCCCGCCGGAGTTCCTGTGAGAGGAGTTGGGCCATCCGCTGGTGATCGAAGAGGAACTGCTTCTCGGGTCCCTGGGGAATCACCAACTGGAAGCGAACGCCGTCGGCCTCGGAGTATCGGTACCAGAGGGAATCGGTTTCGTGCACCCAGTTGGATTGAACCGAGGAAGTGGGGATGAACCGGTCGACGTTGTCCGAGCTGAACCGTTCGTGCAGCTCCCAGTTCGCCTGGGAGCGGCTCCCCAGATCCTGTGCGTCCAGGGGAGTGGCCGGCGAGAAGAGAAGGGCGAGGACCGGCAGAATCGCGAGCATCGCGGATTTCCGGCGCAGAGGAGTTTGGGCGATAGTTCGCCCCGTCTCGAATTGGGTATTCACGTAACGCTGTCCTGGATGGAAGTCATAAAATGGGAGCTGGACCGGGAATGTGGACACCTGGGGTGTGGGCGGCACTTGGAGGTCCTGCCTTCCTGAGTCCACAGGGTAAGTCACGGGGTCAGCGGGGTCAAACCGGCTAAGGGCGGGATGAATCCCATGGCTCCACCGTGCCGTCGGGAGATAGCCTGAACACCGGGCCGAAACCCTCGATCCGGGGGTCGAAGCGGGTGGGGTCGCCCACCAGGAGGACGGTCATCTCCTCAGGTTCGACGTGCGCTGCGACCACGCGGCGGATTTCTTCGGGCTCTACCGCCTGAATCCCCTCCAGGAAGCGCTCCAGCCAACGCTCCGGGAGCCCGACCACGTGGTTGTTCATCTGGCGGGCCACGATCTGCGCCGCCGAGCCGAAGGCGAACACGTACCCGTTCGCGATCTGCTCCACTGCACGGTTCCGCTCGTCGGCCTCGGGCGCGGTATCTCGGAATTCTTCCAGGAGCTCGGCGATGGATCGCAGCGCGTCCGGCGTTCGTTCCGCCCGCGTCTGCGTGACCACGCCGAAGATGCCCTCATACCCCCGGGGGTTCGTCCACACCGAGGACGCCCCGTACGTCAGCCCCTCCTCGGTCCGGAGCCTCCGCATCAATCGTGAGGAGAAGCCTCCACCCCCGAGGATCAGGTTGCCAACTTGCGTGGCGAAGTACTCCCGGGATTCCTCGTCGCGCCTTCCCCCCGGCTGGCCCAGGACGATGGTGGTCTGTTCCGTTGCGCGGGGGAGGATGTAGACGGCTCCGGCCCGCCTCAACTCGGGTTCTTCGGCGGGTTGGAGCTCCGATCGGCAAGGGGGCCATGTGGAGAGGAACCGCTCGACCCTGGGCAGGATCTCCTCCCATTGCACGTCGCCGGCCACCCCGATGGTCAAGCGATCCCGGCAGAAAAGAGTGCGATGTACCTCGCGGAGGCGCCCCTCCCCGAGGCGTGCCGCGGCCAGATCCTCCTCCTCCAGCACCCAGCCCACCGGGTGGTCGCCGTACATCAGGCGGTTGAACTCCTGATAGGCGAGGCTCATCGGGTCCTCCTCCCGGCGCCGCACCTGCTCGAGTTGCTGGGCTCGCCAGATCTCCACGGCTTCCGGATGGAACCCGGGGCTGGTGAGCAGCTCCCGGAGGAGGTCCAACCCTTCGTCCAGGGTCGCAGTGAGGGTGTTCAGGGACGCCACGGTCCCTCCGCCCCCGCTGGCGAACCCCAGATCCAGCGCCAGGAGGTCTGCCAGGAGCGCCACCGAGTCGGGGGGTATCGACTGGGTTCCCCCGTTCCGGATGAAGGTCGCCATTCCGGAAACCGAGGCCATCTCGTCCCGGGGAAAGTGCGACGTACCCCCTCGGATCTGAACCATGAAGTCCACGAGGGGGAGGGTGGCGTCGTGGAGGTGGAAGACGGGGACCCCATCGACCTCGTGCTGGTCGGCGCGAGGGGGTTCGAAGGTGAGGGGTGGGACCTGGAGTTGCTCCACCGCCATTCTCCCCACCGGCCGGAGGGTATCGGCCCGTGGGAGCAGGGCACCCTCTTGTTCGATGCGGATCGGAGCGGCACCGGTGGGACTCTGCCTGGGGTCGGGTTCGAGGGCCCCGGAGACTACCACGAAGCCCGCCGCGAGCAGGGACTGGAGCGAGATCACCGGACCTCCCCGTCCCCGTTCCCGCCGGCCGTCCCTTCGGAACGCCGGAGAATTCCCACCGTACGCCCTTCATCGTGGAAGTACCGCTTCAGCACCCTCAGGATGTCCGGACCCTCCACCTCGGCCATCCGAGCCTGCCAGGCGAACGTCGTGCGCCAGTCTCCCCAGTAGGATTCCGAGTCGACGAGCTGGAAGGCGAGGCCAAGATTGGAGGTGAGCCGACGAACCTCCGTAGCTTCCAGTCTCCGGCGGACCCGCTCCAGCTCCGTCGTGGTCGGGGGATCGCTGTGGAGCCGCTGCAGCTCCTCGTATATGGCGGCTTCCACTTCTTCGGGCGAGTGGGGTGAACGGGGCGTGGCCTGCAAGGTGAAGAGGCCTGGATACCTGCGTCCGACCCCGCTCGCGGCGGTGACCGAGGCGGCGATTCGGTCATCCCGGACAAGCCTCTGGTAGAGGCGTGACTCCCGTCCGCTCACGAGGAGGTTCACGAGGACCGCGAGAGCCGGAGAATCGTCGTGGTAGATGGAGGGGGTCTTCCACCCGATCCGGAGCTGGGGCTCCGCATCCGCCCTCACCTCCACGCGCCGTTCGCCCCGCTGCTCGGGTTCCCGGACCAGGACCGGCGGCGGAGGCTTTCCCCGCTCGAGGGGCCCGAAGTAATCGCGGGCCCACGTCACGGCCGAATCCGGGTCGAAGTCCCCGACGATGGCCACGATGGTGTTGTCGGGTCCGTAGTGGGTCCGGTAGTACTCCTCCACGGCCGGGCGGGAGATCGAAAGGATGTCGTCCATGTGCCCGATCGGCGCGACACCGTAGGGATGGACCTGGAAGGCGGCGGCAGTATGGGTTTCCCAGAGGCGGCCGCGGGGGGCGTTCTCGATCCTGGCGCGCCGTTCCTCGGCGATCACATCCCGCTCGACGTAGAACTCCCGGAAGATGGGGTTCCGCATCCGGTCGGCCTCGAGGATGAACCAGAGTTCCATCTGGTTCGCGGGGAGTTGGACGAAGTATTCCGTGACTTCGTAGCTGGTGGTCGCGTTCAGGCCCCGAGCCCCCGCTCTCGCCAGGATCTCCGCGTATTCCGAGGTTCGGACGTACGTTCGGGCCGAGTCCTCGAGTGCTCGGATCCTTTCCTCCAGCGCCTTCACGCGAGCGGTGTCGGGAAGGGGGACCCGCCCCCGCTCGCGCACGAGCGTGTCGTGCACCGCATCCATCCGGGCGAAGAGCTCGAGCTCGGCTTCCACGTCCTCGGTGCCGATGCTGGTGCTGCCCTTGAAGAGAAGGTGCTCCAGAACGTGTGCGATCCCGGTCGATCCCAGCGACTCGTTCACACTCCCGACGGGCACGTGCACCACGAAGGAAATGGTGGCCGGCCCCTCCCGGGGGAGGAGGAGGAAGCGCATCCCGTTCTCCAGCGTGTGCTCCAACACGGGGAGGTCCGGCGCCTGGGCCTCGATGTCCGTCACGCCGGGGAGCGCGAGCCCCAGAAGCGCGGACACCAATGCGCGCCGGAGGCCTCGGCGGAGCTGGTGGGTCCAGGTCGTCGCGGATTGGCTCACAAGTCCCCCTCGGGCCGGCGTTGACACTGAGGGCAGTAGAAGGCCGAGCGTTGGCCGAAGACCATTCGCTCGATGGGAGCGGTGCAGACGTCGCACGCCTCCCCCTCGCGACCGTATACCCGGAGGTGCGTCGCATAGCTCCCCCGGCCGCCGTCCACCCGCCGGTAGTCCCGGAGCGTGGTCCCACCCGAAGCGATGGCCTCGCGAAGGACCGCCCGAATGGAGCGCCGCAGGAGCCGGACCGAGGCGGAGGGGATGAGGGAGGCGGGGAGGGCGGGGTGCAGACCCGCGAGGTGCAGCGCTTCGAGCGCGTAGATATTGCCGATGCCGGCGACCCGACGCTGATCGAGGAGCCAGGAACGGAGGGGGGATTTCGAACGCCCCAGCGCCTCCACCAGATACGACAAGGTGAAGGCGGATCCCAGTGGCTCGGGCCCGAGCCCTCGCGACCAGGTCGCATATTCGGCCGCGTCGAGGAGTCTGATCCGACCGAACCGGCGAATGTCGTGGTAAACCAGCAAGCCGCCTGACTCCAGGGGCCAGATGACGGCGGGGTGGCTGGGTTCCGGTTCCGTGGAATCAGCCGGACGGTGCAGCAGACGTCCTGACATCCCGAGGTTGATCACGACGCTCGTTCCGTCGTCCAGGATCATCCGGATGTTCTTTCCCCGCCGCTCGACTCCAGTCACCGTGCGCCCTTCGGTTCCCGCAGCCAGCGCGCCCGATCGGCCCTCGACCACGTCGGCCCTCAGGACGTCTGGATGTCCGAGGCTCGTACCCGAGAGGATGGGGTGGAGCCCTCGCACGATCGTCTCCGCTTCGGGGAGCTCGGGCATGGGTACGGAACGGGCTCGCGGGAGAGTCCCTCAGCCCCCCGGGACGGTCCCCGGCTCCAGCGCCCGCCACCCGATGTCGCGCCGCATCGTCTTTCCCTCGAACTCGATGTCGTCGGCCGCGCGGAGGCTCCGCTCGCGAGCCTGGACGAGGTTGTCTCCCAGACCCACTACCGAGAGGACCCGACCTCCCGCAGTCACCAACTCCTCCCCCTCCAGGCGGGTCCCCGCGTGGAAGACGAGGACATTCGGATCGTCCGCCAGGTCGTCTGGGATCTCGATGCTTCGACCCGTCTCGTAGTTCCCGGGATAGCCGTCGGAGGCAAGGACCGTGTTCAGGGCCGACCGGTTGCTCCAACGCGCCGCCTCTCCCGCGATGCTCCCTCCCCTCGCCACCGCGATGAGGAGCTCCAGAAGCGGGGAGTCCATCAGAGGGAGAACCACCTGAGCCTCCGGGTCCCCGAGGCGGCAATTGAATTCCACCACCTTCGGACCTTCGTGGGTGATCATCAGCCCGGCATAGAGGACCCCACGGAAGGGAGTGGAAGCCTCTTCGAGGGCGTCGATGACGGGAAGGAAGATCTCACTCCGGGCCTGCTCCACCAGCTTGGACGTGGCTACCGGGGCGGGAGCGTAGGCGCCCATGCCCCCCGTGTTCGGACCCACATCGCCCTCCCCGATCTGCTTGTGATCCTGCGAAGGGAGGAGGAGGGTGACATTCCGACCGTCGGTGACGCCGAAGATGGAGAGTTCTTCACCCTCCATGAACTCCTCTACCACGACCTCGGCTCCCGCGTCACCGAAGGCGCCCTCTTCGAGCATCTGTCGAGCGGCCTCGAGCGCTTCCTCGGTAGTAGAGCAGACGATGGCCCCCTTGCCCGCCGCCAGCCCCGATGCCTTCACCACGACAGGGGCCCCCACCTCGCGAATATGTGCCTCCGCCTCCGGCCATCGCCGGAAGGTGCGGTGCGAGGCGGTGGGGACGTCGAGTCGCTCCATGAGCTGCTTTGCGAAGGCCTTGGAAGACTCGACCCTCGCAGCGGCGGACGACGGACCGAACAGAGGGAGCCCGCGCTTCGCAAAAGCGCTGGCGATACCCCCGGCGAGGGGTAACTCGGGGCCCACCACCGTCAGGGTGATTCCCTCTCCGTCCGCCCAGCCCGCCAGCCCGGCCACATCGGTGGGGTCGATGTCCACAGGGCTTGCGAGTCGGGCCATCCCCGGGTTCGGACGGGTCGCGAAGAGCTGGGCTGCAGGCGCGTCCCGCCCGAGCTTCCAGAGGAGCGCATGCTCTCGGGCACCATTGCCAACGATCAGGATCTTCATGGCACGAAGACTACCCGGGGGAGAGGGGGCTGTCAAAGCTTGCGGGGACTCGAACGATGCGCGACGAAGCCACCTTCCTTAGCTTCCGTTTTGCCTCGATGGGCTGGGTGTCGACTCGCCGGCATCCGGCCTGAACCGCCAATGAAAGCCCTCGAACGTCAGGAGGAAGCATGTGGAGAAGTGACCGTCCGGTGTGGAATCACTCCTGGTCCTTGATCGTCATCGTCGTGGCGGTGCTGAGCGGGTGTGGTGGGGAAGGGGAGGAGGAGGTCGGCCCCGCGACCGAGGCTTCCGGGGACGCAGCGGCCGCGATGGCCGCCTTCGACGAGGCCTCGGAGGAAGAACGCCGGGCCATCCTCCTCGATCCCGGGCATCCGGAGTGGGAGCGAACCGCCCCTCCCGTATGGCACGCCCGCTTCGAGACGACCCAGGGCGACTTCGTCGTGGAATCGGTACGGGAGAACGCCCCCCACGGGGTGGACCGCTTCTTCAACCTGGTCCGTCTCGGGTACTACGACGACGTCCGCTTCCACCGTGTGAGCGAGGGGTACATCGTCCAGTGGGGTCTCCACGGCGACCCCGAGGTGAATCGCATCTGGACGCAGGCCACCATCCCCGACGACCCGAAGTACGGGACCAATGTGCGGGGCACCTTCGCCTATGCCCAGGCCCCGGAGCCGGAGAACCGCACCACCCAGATCTACGTGAACATGGGGGACAATACCCGGAACGACGGGGAGCCGTTCGCGATCTTCGGCAGGGTGGTCGAGGGGATGGAGGTGCTCGACTCGATCTATTCGGGGTACGGCGAGGAGTCCGGAGGCGGGGTTCGACAGGGGCTCCAGGGCCCCATCATCGAGGGAGGAAACGCCTATCTGGATGAGGAATTCCCCCTCCTGGATGCCATCATCCGTGCCCGGGTCATCGATTACCCCTCTGGAAGCTGAGGGCCCCCGGCGAGATGAACCGGTCGGAGCGGCCTGAGTCAAAGACGCCCGACCACGTGGGTGCCCGCCCGCCCCTCGATGGCATGCGGGAGGCTGGCCGCGTCGGTGACCAGGGCTCTGCCTCCACCTTCCTGGAGGAACTTGATGACCGCCTCCGCCTTGGGGCCCATGCTCCCCGGTGGAAACTGCCCATCGTCCCGGAGGCGTTCCATCTCCTCGAGCGTGACCGCGCCCAGAGGTGTCTCGAAGGGCGTCCCGAAGTCCCGGTACACGCAGGGGACGGCGGTCAGGATCACCAGGAGGGAGGCGTTGATGTGAGTTGCGAGAACACTTGATGTAAGATCCTTGTCTATAACGCCTTCGACGCCAGAGTATCCACCTCCGCTTTCACGCACTACAGGGATCCCTCCACCGCCTCCTGCGATGACGATATGCTCGTCGGCGGCCACGTCCCGAATCATTTCGTACTGCAGGACCTCCAGCGGGCGCGGGGAGGGCACGACCCGCCGCCACCGGTCGTCCCCGACCTCCTTCACCTCCCAGCCGAGCTCCTCCTCCCGCCGGCGGGCAGAGGACTCCGAGAGGACGGGTCCGATGGGCTTGGTGGGCTCGTCGAACGCTACGTCGTGCGGGTCCACCACAACCTGGGTGACCATGGTCACGACCCGCCGGGGAAGACCTGCCTCGTGCAACCGATTCAGGAGGCTCTGCTGCAGAATGTAGCCCAGGCTGCCTTCCGTCATGGCGACGAGGACATCGAGTGGCATGGGCGGAACCTCCTCCCCCGAGCGCTCCTGCTGCGTGAGAAGGCTTCCCACCTGAGGGCCGTTGCCGTGTGTAATGACCAGGCGATACCCCTTTTTGACCAGGGTCACGAGCGTCTGAGACACCTGCTCCGCGTTCCGCTCGTGGTCCTGGATCGTGCCTTCCTCTCCCTCCTCGATGAAGGCGTGTCCCCCGATTGCGACGACGGCGAGAGGTGCCTGTGGGGTCCTCGGCATACGGGCTCTTCTCCTTGTGAAGGCTGTTGGGATTCGGTCGGGGGCCCGATGGCAGCCCGGAGATCCTTGCGCCGCAGAACGGGCAAAGAGGTTTTCAACTATGGTTGAGATGCGGCGGCTCGCGACAGGGGTAGCGCCTTGGCAGTCGCTCTGCCCACGTGTTACGCTGAGAAGCGGAGCGGGTCGGGGCACCCTCCGGCCGGGCTCTTCTCACCGACCGAGCCATACAACTGGAGATGGAATGCCGGGTTCCAGCCCACGGACGGACCGAAGCGCTGCCAGGAGTCTGCTGCGGGCCTGGGTGGCGCGGGTTGCCTTGCCAGGAGGCAGCGACTGGCTCGATGAGCGAGCTGCGATGGTCGCCGAAGCAGCAGGAGACCGGGACCTCTTCCTTGCCTTCAGCCTCGCCCCGAGGAAGGTGGGCAAGCAGGACCTGGGCCTCTCGCCTGAGGATCTTGAGGAGGCGGACCGAGCCCGCACTGGGTGGCGGCCGGGGCACTGGAGCGTGGATCAGGCTGCCCGCTGCCTCCTTCTCCTCTCTCGTCCGGTGGAGGAGGCGAAGACGTTCACCTCGGCGCTGGACCGGATGATCCGTGCAGCGGACGTCGGCGAGGCGGTCGCATTCTACCAGAGCCTCCCGCTCCTCCCACATCCAGAAGCGCTCGCCCCCCGCGCGGCCGAAGGTCTCCGCACGAACATGACCTCGGTATTCGAAGCCGTGGCGCTCCGGAATCCATATCCGGCGGAGTACCTGGACGAGCCGGCCTGGAACCAGATGGTCCTCAAGGCGCTCTTCGTCGGCAGCTCCGTGGACGCCACACAGGGGCTCGACGCGCGGGCAAATCCACGACTGGCGAGCATGCTCCTCGATTTCGTCCGCGAGAGACGAGCGGCGGGGCGGCCTGTGGACCCGACCCTCTGGCGCTGCCTCGGGGAGTTCGGGGGAGAGGAGGCGGTAGAGCTCCGCTCGGTCGAGCACGCCGACCCGCGACTGCCGTAGCCGATCCCATTCCTGCCTGCGCGCGAATCCTCCAACTCCAACCCCCTATCTCCATCAGGACGCCTCACTCATGCACTTCATCGATCCCCACGTCCACATGGTGTCCCGCGTCACCGACGACTACCAGGCCATGCGCCGGGCAGGGGTGGTGGCCGTCATCGAGCCCGCGTTCTGGCTTGGGCAGCCCCGCACCTCGGTGGGATCGTTCGAGGACTACTTCGCCATGATCCTGGGGTGGGAGCGCTTCCGGGCCGGACAGTTCGGCATCCGGCACTACTGCACCATCGGGCTCAACTCGAAGGAGGCCAACAACGAGCCTCTGGCGGAGGAGGTCATGGAACTCCTCCCCCTCTACGCGCTCAAGGAAGGCGTGGTGGCCATCGGGGAGATCGGGTACGACGACATGACGGATGCCGAGGACCGCTACTTCCGCCGCCAGCTCGACCTCGCAAGCGAACTCGACATGCTCGTCCTGGTGCATACGCCTCATCGGAACAAGTTCCAGGGGACCATCCGGAGCATGGAGGTCTGTCTCGAGCACGGCCTCGATCCGGAGCGGGTGGTGATCGACCACAACAACGAGGAGACGGTGCGCGAGGTCCTCGACCGGGGGTTCTGGGCCGCCTTCACCATCTACCCGGGGACGAAGATGGGGAATGAGCGGATGGTGGAGATCGTGAAGGAGTATGGCTCCCGGCGGATCTTCATCGACAGCGCTGCCGACTGGGGAATCTCCGATCCTCTTGCCGTCCCGAAGACCGCGGCCCTCATGGAGCAGCGAGGAATCGACGCCGAGGACATCCACCGCGTCACCTACGCCAACGCGCTGGAGGTCTATTCCAGGAGCGGCCAGATGCGGGAGGATGACTGGCTCGATCCGCCGGCGGTAGACCAGCGGCAGCTCCACGGGGGGAACACGGTGCTCCGGGGGGGCATGGAGCCGCGGGTCGAAGACCCTGTGCGTGACCCCGACGACCTCCTCATCCGCTGAGCGGAGGGGCCATGAGCGGCGTCCGGACCTGGTCCGAGCTCCTCCGGGTGCCCAACATCCCCACGGCATGGGCCGATGTGGCGGCCGGGGCGGCCGCTGCGGTGGGTGTCCTGGCCCGGTCTTCGGCCTCTACGGGTGATCTCTGGGCCGGACTCGGGCTCCTTCTCCTGGCCACCACGGGCCTCTACGGGGGCGGCGTGGTGCTGAACGACTTCTTCGACGCCGGTCTGGACCGCGAGGAGCGACCTGAGCGACCCATTCCCTCTGGCCGGGCAGGGAAGGGCGTTGTTGGACTCGTCGGTTTCCTGCTCCTCGCAGGCGGGGTAGGGTTCGCGGCGCTCCATTCGGGGACGAGTGGCGCGGTCGCAGGGGTGGTGGCCGGTCTGGCCCTCCTCTACGACGCATGGGGAAAACACCGTCCGGTGCTGGGACCGGTTCTGATGGGGTCGGCCCGGGGAGGAAACCTCCTCCTGGGAGTAAGCCTCCTCCCGGGAGCCCTGGCGGGGATCTGGTTCCTTGCGGTCCTCCCCATCCTGTACATCGCCGCCGTGACCCTGGTCAGCCGAGGCGAAGTGCATGGGGGCCATCGGGGAACGGGAATTCTCGCGGCGGGTTTGATCACCCTCGTCATCGTGCTCATTCTCGGCCTGGGGGCCCCTGCGGGGAAGCTTGCAACCAAGGTGGCGGAGCTGTCGGGGACCGGTTCAACCGTCCCCATCGTGTACTCGGCGCTGGCGGCGGCTCCTTTCGCAGCGCTCCTGGGAGCGCTCGTGCTGCCGGCCTTCCTCGAGGCCGCCCGCAGACCCTCGCCCGCCGCCATCAGGAGTGCGGTGCGCCGTGGCGTGCTCTGCCTCCCCGTCATGAATGCCTCGGTCGCAGCGGGATTCGCGGGGTGGCGGATCGGGGCCGCGGTTCTCCTGGTGCTCCCCATATCGTTCCTGCTTGCCCGCTACTTTCCCGTGACCTGACCCGAGCCGGCGTGCCCACCCATATCCACCCGAACCCCATTTCCAGCCCCACCCGTGCCCTCTTCGGAACCCCCCTGGATGCAGACCCTCCACCAGCACTTCACCGTCCCGTACGGATATCCGGTCCATTTCGCCTCGGGGGTCCTCGACCCGGAGAACCCACTCCTGGCTGAGACTCTCTCGAGCCAGAGACCCCCTGGGACCGGACCAGCCCGTTTCCTCGCCGTGGTGGACGCGGGACTGCACGCACACCATCCCGGCCTACCCGACCGCCTCGCGGACTATGCCGGGGCTCACCCGGATCGGGTCGTCATGTCCGGGGCTCCCGTCATCGTGCCGGGGGGCGAAGCCGCGAAGAACGATCCGGACCTCGTGACCCTGCTCCAGCGAGCGGTCCAGGAGCACCGGCTCTGTCGGCATTCGTACCTCGTCGCCGTGGGCGGCGGCGCGGTCATCGATCTCGTGGGGTATGCCGCGGCCACCGCGCATCGGGGCGTTCGTCTGGTGCGCATTCCCACCACGGTCCTCTCGCAGAACGACGCCGCCATCGGGGTGAAGAACGGAGTGAACGCCTTCGGTTCCAAGAACTTCCTCGGCACCTTCGCGCCCCCGCACGCGGTGCTGAACGACCCGGAATTCCTCGTGACCCTCTCCGATCGAGACTGGCGCGCTGGGATCTCGGAGGCGTTGAAGGTGGCGCTTATCAAGGACCCCGAGTTCTTCGACCTCATCGAGACGGACGCGCCGCTGATCGCCCCTCCCGGAAGGGACGAGAAGGCCATGGGCCGCCTGATCCATCGATGTGCCAGGCTCCACCTCGAGCACATTGCTCGGGGCGGCGACCCCTTCGAATCAGGGAGTTCGCGGCCTCTGGACTTCGGGCACTGGGCCGCGCATCGCCTGGAGCACCTCACCGGGTACGGGCTCCGGCACGGGGAGGCGGTGGCCCTCGGCATTGCCCTGGACACCGTCTATTCAGAGCTCGTGGGGCTTCTGGACGCCGCCTCCCGGGACCGCGTCCTGGGCGTGCTGGACGCCTGCGGGTTCGACCTCTTCGTCCCCCAGATGGCGCTTCGCCTCGAGGACCCTGCGCACCCCGACTCCCTCTTTCAAGGCATCCGGGAGTTCCGGGAACACCTCGGCGGCAGACTCACCATCATGCTCCTGGAGGCAATCGGTCGGGGAGTCGAGGTCCACGAGGTCGAGCCGGACCACTATCGCACCGCGGTGGAATACCTGCGCGACCGGGCGACGGCTTCCCAGGGGATCCGCCCATGAGGGTGGGGCCCGGAGGTCGCGCCCACCTCTCATACTGCACCAACATTCATCCCGGGGAGGACTGGGCGGCGGTGCGGGCTGAGCTGGAGCGATTCCTCCCGCCCCTCCGCGGCGCGCTCTCGCCCGACGAGCACTTCGGCGTGGGACTGCGCCTCTCGGCGAGGGCGGCGCGGGAACTCCGCTCGGATCTCGGTGCCCTTTCGGCATTCCGGGGGTGGCTCGACGCCCAGGGCCTCTACGTCTTCACCATGAACGGCTTCCCCTACGGGGGATTCCACCGCGGTCGGGTGAAGGACCGGGTCTACGCCCCCGACTGGCGGACGCGGGAGCGCGTGGAGTACACCCTCGAACTCGCACACCTCCTGGTGGCGCTACTCCCGGCGGAAACGGAGGGCGGCATCTCGACCTCCCCGATCTCCTACAAGCCCTGGTTGGACCCGGGGGAGTGGGAGGATGTCCTGGCGGCCGGCGCACGCCATCTCGCCGAAGTGGCGGTGGAGTTGGCCGGGATCCACGAGACCAAGGGAACGATCGTCCACGTGGACATCGAGCCGGAGCCCGATTGCCTCATCGAGAACGGAGAGGAGACCGTCCGGTTCTTCCAGGAGCATCTCTTCCGGGAGGGGAGGGAGGTGGTCGTCCGGGGCACGGGACTCACGGCGGCCGCCGCCGAGGAGCTCCTCCGGCGTCACATCCGTGTCTGCTACGACACCTGCCACTTCGCGGTCCAGTACGAAGATCCCGCAGAGGCGCTCGATCGGTTCGAGGCCGCGGGGATTGCCATAGGAAAGGTCCAATTGAGCGCGGCCCTCGCCACTCCCATGGAGCAGCCCCATGAGGTGGCCCGGGCGCTGCGACCCTTCGCCGAGGGCACCTATCTCCATCAGGTGGTGGAGCGCACGGGGCAGGGAGGCCTCCGGCGCTACCGCGACCTGCCGGAGGCGCTCTCCCTGCTGGAGCGCTCCGCTGCCGGGACGGACGCCCGCGAGTGGCGCGTCCACTACCATGTACCCCTCTTCACCGAGGGGCTGGTGGGAGGGCTGCGTTCCACCCGGAAGGAGCTGGAGGAGGCGCTTCGGCTCGTGATGGAACGGGGGCTCTCGGACCACCTGGAGGTGGAAACCTACACCTGGGAGGTGCTCCCCGACGAGCTGAAGACGGACCTGGGGACCTCCATCCGGCAGGAGCTGGCGTGGGTCCTGGCCCGGCTCGACGCACTGGGCACCGGCGGTCCGGGGGGTGGGGGTTGAGGCGCACGGCGGTAGTGAACGTGGTCGGATTGACCCCGGACCTCCTTTCCCGCACCCGCTTTCTGGCGGGGTGGGCGTCCGGGGGCGCCATGGCCACCATCCAGCCGCCCCTCCCCGCAGTGACCTGCACCTCCCAGAGCACCTTCCTCACCGGGAAAACCCCCTCGGAGCACGGGGTCGTGGGCAACGGGTGGTACTTCCGCGACGAGGCGGAAGTGCGGTTCTGGCGGCAGTCCGGTCGGCTGGTGCAGGCCCCCCGGATCTGGGAGAGGCTGCGGGAGCTGGATCCCTCCGCGACCACCGCGAACCTCTTCTGGTGGCACGCCATGTACGGGGGTACCGACCTGACCGTGACCCCGCGGCCCATGTATCCGGCGGACGGCCGGAAGATCCCCGACGTCCACACCCATCCCGCGGGGCTCCGCGATGAGCTTCAGGATGAGCTGGGGCGCTTCCCCCTCTTCCACTTCTGGGGGCCCCGCACCAGCATCCGCTCCAGCGAGTGGATCGCCGCGGCGGCCCGGATGGTGGAGGAACGAGCACAGCCCACTCTCTCCCTGGTCTACCTTCCCCACCTGGACTACGCCCTCCAGAGGCACGGTCCGGAGGATCCCAGGGTGGAGGAGGACGTCCGGGAGATTGACCGGGTCTGCGAGGAGCTGGTGGGACACCTCGAGGCGCGAGGGGTCCGGGTGGTGATCCTCTCCGAGTATGGGATCACGCCAGTGGAGCGCCCGGTCTCCCTGAATCGGATCCTCCGCGAGGAAGGGTTCCTGGCCGTGAGGGAGGAGCTGGGGCGCGAGCTCCTGGACGCCGGGGCGAGCCGGGCGTTCGCCGTGGCCGATCACCAACTTGCCCACGTCTACCTGAACGACCCGGATGCAGAGCCGGAAGTGCGGGCGCTCCTGGAGGCGGTGCCCGGCGTGGAGGCCGTCCTCCGCGGTGAGACGCGCCGGACAGCCGGGCTCGACCACCCCCGGGCGGGGGACCTGGTGGCCATCGGGGAGCGGGATGCCTGGTTCACCTACTACTACTGGCTGGACGATGGCCGGGCCCCCGATTTCGCGCCCACCGTCGACATCCATCGGAAGCCGGGGTACGATCCGGCGGAGCTCTTCATCGATCCGGAAATACGGTTTCCCCGGGCACGGGCGGTCCGGAGACTCCTCCAGAAAAAGCTCGGGTTCCGATATCTCATGGACCTGATTCCGCTCGACGGGAGCCTCGTGCGCGGCTCGCACGGGCGCCTCCCCGAGCGGGATGCCGATGCTCCGCTCCTCCTCACCCGCGAAGCACACCTCCTGCCCGAGGAGCGGCTGGAGGCGACGGGTGTCTACGACGTCCTCCTACGCCACCTCACCGACGGGGCCCGGTGACCCCGGTCCGTCCGGTACCGGCTTCCCGTACCCGCCCCCTCCGGGCGTCTCGATGATGATCCGGTCGCCGGCTTCCACCTCGCACCCGTCCACCGACGAAAGAGGCCGAGACTCGCCGGCGCGGGTGACGAGACGCTGGCTCCCCACGCGGCCCGCCTCCCCTCCGCGGATCCCGTAGGGCGCCTCCACCCGGTGCTGGGTGACGAAGGAGATGGAGAGGGGCTGCAGGAAGGTCACTTCCCGGACGACGCCCTCTCCCCCGTGGTGAAGGCCGTCCCCCCCCGATCCGCTCCGCAGGTGGAAGCGCTCCACACGGACGGGAAAGCGGTGCTCCAGCACCTCCGTGTCGGTGATCCGGGTGTTCGTCATGTGGACCTGGGTCCCGCCGGCACCGTGGAAGGTGGGTCCCGCCCCGGCTCCCCCTCCGATGGTCTCGTAGTAGGAGAAGGAGTCGTCCCCGAAGAGGAAGTTGTTCATGGTGCCCTGGCTCCCCGCCACCATCTCGAAGGGCTTCAGGATCGTGTCCACGATGCGCTGGCTCGTCTCCGTGTTTCCGCCCACGACGGCAGGACAGGCCGAGGGGTCCTCATGGAACCGTGGGTTCAACATTCCTTCGGGGAGGATGAGGCGAACGGGCTCCATCAGTCCCTCGTTCAGAGGGAGTTCCTCTCCCGCCAGGAGCCGTAAGAGGTAGAGGACCGCGCTCCGCACCACGGCCTCGGTGGCATTGAGGTTCCCCGGGTGGACCCCGGCGGAGCCGGTGAAATCGATCTCCGCCTCGTCTCCGGAGACCCGGATGTCCACTACGATAGGCGAGCCGTCGTCCAGGCGTTCCTCCGCGGACCGGGAGCCGTCGGGGATGGCTCGGAGCACATCCCGCATTCGCCGCTCGGCACGGGCCCGAAGTCGGGACATGTGGTCCAGGACCCGCTCGCTTCCCACGGTCCGCGCGAGCTCGCTCAGGAGGGTCGCCCCCCGGTGGTTGGATGCGAGCTGCGCGGCCAGATCCACCAGGTTTTCCTCCACCGCGCGCGAGGGGTATCGGGCCCCGCAGAGGAGCGCCTCCGTCCCCTCCCAGTCCGCGGTCCCGCCCCGGACGATGAGGGTGGGCGGAATCACCACGCCCTCTTCCAGGAGGGTGCTCGCATCCGGCGGCATCGAGCCCGGTCGGGTCCCGCCCATCTCGGCGTGGTGCGCCCGGCTCGCCACGTACCCCAGGAGGGGGGGGCGGTCGGTGCTGCCACCCCTCGACTCTCCGGTGCTCCCGTCGTCTGCGAACACGGGGGTGATGAGGGTCACGTCGGGGAGATGCGACCCCCCGAAGGCGGGATGGTTCGTCATCGCCACATCCCCCGGGGCCAGCTCCAGCGTCTCCACCACGCGGCGCACGCAGATGCCCATGGCCCCCAGGTGGACGGGCATGTGGGGAGCGTTCGCCACCAGCCGCCCCTCCGGGTCCAGGAGGGTGCACGAGAAGTCCAGTCGCTCGCGAATGTTTACGGAGAGGGCGGTCCGGCGCAGCTGCTCGCCCATCTCCTCGACGAGGGACCGGAATCGCTGGACGAATAGCTCCTCTTCCACCGCCTCGGGCCGCCCGGCCCGGAGGAGGCCCGCCCCCTTGGCACCCCCGGCGTCGCCCACCCCGGTGCCTCCGCTGAATCCACCGACCTCCGTGGGGATGCGATCGACCAGAAGGGTCCCCGAGGCGTCGCACCGGCAGGTCCAACCCTCCTCGATGACGATGGCGCTATGGGGGTCCAGGACGAGCGCCGGGCCTACGATCTCGACGCCCGGGACCAGCGTCTCCCGTGCGTGGCCGGGAACCGCGCGCCACTCCCCTCCGAACCACCCGCGCGTCGGGGACACCGTCCCGGGCTCGCCGGTGTCGGGGGCCTCCAAGGTGGCCGGGCCCACCTCGCGGGCGGAGGCCACCACCCGCAGCGACTCCACCTCTACGGCCCTGGATTCCGCACGGTGCCCGTAGACCCCCTCGTACGCCTCCTCGAAGGCAGCGCGGAGCGTGCCGGGGTCGTCGCCCACCGCCACCTCCAGGGTGGATTCCTGACCTCGGTAGCGGAGGTGGGCAATTCGTTGGCGGATGACGACGTCAGATGCCGCGATCCCTTCGGCGATCACCTCGGCCCTCGCCTCCTCCTCCAGCCGGCCGAGCCAGTCGAGCAGGTGCTCCTGCGCCTCCTGGAGATCGGCCAGCACCTGGCGGTAGCGGAACCGTTCCACCACGGCATGCGCGAGTCCGGTGGCGCTGAGTACTCCGGCGTCGTAGGGAATCAGGATCCGTTCGATGCCGAGTCGGGACGCGAGGGCACAGGCATGCTGGGGGCCAGCCCCGCCGAACGCCACCAGAGCGTACTCGGCCGGATCGTATCCCTTCCGGACGGAGATCCGCCGCACGGCGTCCGCCATTCGCTCGTTCGCGATTTCCAGGAAGCCTTCCAGGAGTTGCTCCAGAGTGGTGTCCTCCCCCGTCCGCTCCGTTACTTCCTGCAGAACCTCCCGGGCCCGAACCTCCGCCAGGTCCCGCCGAACCGGAATGCCGAAGCGGCGGGGTTCGACTCGGCCCAGGAGAAGGTTCACGTCGGTGAGGGTGAGGGGCCCTCCGGCACCGTAGCACGCCGGCCCCGGGTCGGCGCCGGCGCTTTCCGGCCCCACGCGCAGCCCGTTGTCGTCGATGCTGCAGATGGACCCGCCTCCTGCGGCCACGGTTTGGATGGCCAGGGCGGGAGAGCGCAACCGGGCATCGCCCACCCGGTGCTCCTCCGCGTATTCGTACTCCCCGTCGAAGCGAGAGACATCGGTGCTGGTGCCCCCCATGTCGAAGGCGATGACCCGCTCCGACCCCGACCGCACACCCACGGACGCCGCTCCCACCACCCCTCCTGCCGGGCCCGAGAGGAGGGTATCCTTGGCGAGGACCCGGTCGCCGCGCACCAGCCCTCCGGTGCTCGTCATGACCAGGAGCCGGTCGTCGGAGATGGATTCCTGAATGGCGCCCACGTAGTCCCGGATCACGGGGCCGAGATATCCTTCTACCGTCGCCGTCTCGCCGCGGCGCAGGAGATTGATGAAGGGGGCCGTGGCCGAGGAGAGGGCGATGTGCGTGAAGCCCTCCTCGCGGAGGAGCTCCGCCAGCGCTTCCTCGTGCTCCGGGTTTCGATAGGAGTGGAGGAGGGCGATGGCCGCCGCCCGGATTCCCCGGGCACGAAGGCCGCGCGCCCTGGAGCGAAGCGAGTCGTCGAGGTTCAGCTCTTCGCGCACCGACCCGTCGGCGGCGAGGCGCTCCACCACTTCCACCACGGCTTCGGGAAGGGGATTCGGGCGCGCCACGTCCAGCGCGAAGATGTCGGGGCGCTGCTGGTCTCCGATCCGGAGAAGGTCGCGGAAGCCACGGGTCACGAACAGCGCCAGAGGGGCCCCCCGGCGTTCCAGGAGGGCGTTGGTGGCGCGGGTGGTGGCGACCCTGAGGCGTAGGCTCTCCGGGAGGGGGCGGCCGGCCGCGGTGCCAGTCACGAGGCGTGCCGCGAGGAGGGGGGCGGGTTCTGCGCTCTGGAGCTCGATGGCCGCCCCGACCAGCCCCTCCCGGTTCTGAACGACGTCGGCGAGCTCCAGGGTCCCCTCGACAGGATCGAAGCTGCTGGCCCGTCCGAGCGGCTGCCTGGAGCCCTGCAATCGAACGTCGAAGCCTGATACGAAGTCCCGGGGCGCCCCCCAGGATTCGGAGATCCGCAGGAGCGCCGGCGCCGGAACCTCCACGATGGTGGCGCGCAGCGAGCTCGTAGAGAGGACTTTCGCACGGTGGATGCGGCCCGTCGGGTCCCGGGCGACACAGTCGGTGAATGTGCCTCCGGTGTCGACGCAAACCTGCCAGCTTTCAGCCATTGGGACGGGGTCTCATGGGGTGGGTAGACGAGGCGCTGCGAGCGGTCGCAGACTATCCGCCGCGGCCGGGGCCTGCAACGGGGAGACGCATACAAAGGGTTAGCCGCCAGCCGGCCTGGATGGGGGCTCTGCCTCCAGGAAGAGGCGGCAGCACAAGGATCCCAGCGCGGCGGCCGGCTCGAGGTCGACACCGCACCCCCAGCGCCATTCGGTGTACTGGGTGATGCCGTGGTGACCCTGGGGAACCATGGGCTTCCCCTCCATCAGCCGCGCGTCCACGAGTTCCATCTCCAGGTGGTACTCACGTCGGCGGGTCCGGCCGTGGTTGAGGAGGGCGCCAGGCTCGACACCGACTCCCAGCTTCTCGAGGCCGATCCGCTGGACGGAATTCCGGCGTCCCTCGCCCTCCCTGATGCGTCCGGCGGGGAGTCCCCACACTCCGGGAAGATCGGGGTCGTCGTCCGGCCGGCGGACCACAAGAACCCGTCCAGGGTCCTCGGGGCACCGGATCGCGAGCGAGACCACGCGCCTGACGGCAGATGGTACGGGCGTTGAGTGCCGATTCATCGGTTCAATGTGCGGCTGCTTTGGGATACAGTTCCTGAGCGTGTCACGGAACAAGAGAGACGTAGGGTCATGGCGAAAATAGAAGCAGAGACCGCATCGGACACCCTCGTCGACGGCGGGGTCGACCCCGCCGCGGGGAAGGAGCGTCCCCACCTCCTCCGCCTGGGAGCCGAGATCACGACCAAGTCCCGCCGGACGAGGGGCTTCTTCCAGCGTCGGCTCGTCCGGAATCTGGAGGATGCCCTCGATTCCGCCGGGGTCGAGGCGACCGTGGAGTCGGACTGGAGCCGGATCTGGGTCCGAAGCTCGGCACCGGGGGTCCTCACCCCCCTGACCCGCGTGTGGGGTATCGGGTCCATCACCCCGGTGGACGCGGTGGTGGACGCCGACCTGGACGCGATCGTGGCGGAGGGGCATAGGCTCTACGCCGATCGGGTGCGTGGTCGGACCTACGGGGTCCGTGCCCGGAGGCATGGACGACATTCCTTCTCTTCTCGCGACGTCGAGGTGCGGTTGGGCGCGGCCCTGAATCCGGGTGCCACAGTGGACCTCGACGACCCGGAGGTACGGGTCGAAGTCGACATCCGGGCCGATGAGGCCTTCCTTTTCACCGACCGCGTTCCGGGGGCGGGTGGTCTCCCGTTGGGCGTCGAGGGACGGGGACTGGCGCTCCTCTCGGGGGGATATGACTCGGCTGTGGCGGCGGCACTGCTCCTCCGGCGGGGGGTGGAGTTGGACTATGTCTTCTACAACCTGGGGGGCGACGCCTACGAACGCTCCGTCTTGCAGGTGGCGAAGGTTCTCTCCGACGAGTGGAGCTTCGGGAGCCGGCCCCGCCTCTTCGTACTGGATTTCACGGGGATTGTGGACCGGATCCGCGCGCTGGTGAAGCCCTCCCACGTGCAGCTCGTCCTGAAGCGTCTCATGTACCGCGCCGCATCCCGGGTGGCCCGGAACGTACACGCCCAGGCCCTGGTCACGGGGGAGGTGCTGGGCCAGGTCTCGTCACAGACCCTCCGTAACCTCCGGGCGCTCGAGGCCGCCGCCGACCTCCCGGTGTTCCGTCCTCTCATCGGCTTCGACAAGGAGGAGATCATCGCGCGGGCGAGGACACTGGGCACGGCCAGCCTGTCGGCCAGGGTGAAGGAGTACTGCGCCATCGGGGAGGGGCGACCCGTCACCGCCGCCAGCTCGGCCTCCGTGGACCGGGAGGAGGGTCGCCTGGATCCCGCCGAGCTGGAGGGCGCGGTATCGGGTGCCCGAATCCATGAGCTTCGGTCGCTGCGTGCGGGAGACCTCCGGGAGCCCTTCATCTACACGGATGAGGTGGGGGAAGGGGCCGTGATCCTGGACTGTCGGTCGCGGGAGGACTATGAGCGTCTGCACGCGCCCGGAGCGGAGCATCGGGAGCTATGGGATCTTCTTCAGGGCTTCAAAGCGCTGGATCGGGAGCGCACGTACGTTCTCTACTGCCAGGAGGGGACCCGGACCGGGCTGATCGCCGAGCGCATGCAACGCGCCGGATACGAGGCCTATTCCTTCCGTGGAGGGTTCCGAGGGATACAGATGCACCTGGCCGATGCCCTTGCCTCGGATAATGCACCATGACAGTGCATGGCGTGGGCATGACGTGGGCCCCAGGGCGTGGAGCGCCGCCCTACCAGCCCCCCCTCCCCGGCCGGTCCTTCCCCTCCCGCAGGCTCTCCAGGATGGAGTCACGCATCTTGCGGGCAGCGGACGCCACCTCGTCCACGAACTCCCGAAACTCCGCCTCGTATGATTTTGCGGCATCGCCGAGCTCCTCGACGTAGCCAGGCGCCGGATCCCCGCGACGGGGATACTCGCCCCGCAGGATCCGGTCGTAGGCGCCCGTTTCGATCCAGCTCCGGAGTTCCGACACGCGGAGGACGTAGAAGGGGTGCGTGGAGCCCAGGATGTTCAGCACCTTGAACACCGAGTCCGCCAGGTCCTCGCTCTCCCTGTAGGCCTCGGCCTGGCTGATGAACTCCGAGACTTCAGTCTCCTCGGCCGTTCCCCCTCCCGCCATCTTCATCATGGCACGGAAGACGACCTTCGGATCCTGGACCCCGAGGAGGCCCGCCCGGTCCGAGGAGAGCTCGCTGCGACGATACCACTCCAGGAGGGCCACGAGGACGCCCCGGGCGGCGAGGCCGACAATGGGAAAGCCCCGGTCGGCAAGCTGCAGGAGGATGGCCATCATCGTGCGGTAGAGGACGTGCCCGCTGAGGACGTGGCCGACTTCGTGGGCCAGGACGTACTGGAGCTCGTCGTCGTCCAGGAGTCGCACCGTGCCCGAGTTCAGGAGGATGAACGGCCGCTCCATTCCGTATGCTCCCGCATTCACCACGGGGGTCTGCGACACGAAGAGGGGATAGGCCTTCGGTGCGTCGAGGGTCTGGATGACCTCCTCGTAGAGGCGGTGGACCCGGGGAAACTGACGCGGTGAGACCTCTACCGAGTTCGCCTGGAAGGCGAGTCGGATCGGCTTTTCCCCGAAGATCCCGAAGAGCTTTCGGAGCACCTCGTCGAAGACCGGGATTCCCCGCAGCCCGTGGAGTGCCGCACGGTCCGCGGGGTGCTCCCAACTGCGCGAGGAGATGTCCTCGAGGATCTTCCTGGACGGAGACCCTGCATTCTCCCCGCCCGGGAGGGACTCCGGGCTCGATGGACCGCCCGGAGGCGGGTCGTGTTCGGTCATGGTGATCTCTCCTCGAGTCGGGTCCTCTGGCCGGATCCTCCCGCCCAAGGTATGCCCATGAGAGAGGGCAGGCACCTGTCCCGTCGCTCAGAGTCCTGTCAGCGCCTCCTCGAGGTCCTGAACCAGGTCCTCCAACTCCTCGATCCCCACGGAGAGCCGGACCAGTCCATCCGTGACGCCCATCCGGTTTCGGAGCTCGGGGGCGACGGAAGCGTGGGTCATGAGCGCCGGCACTCCGATGAGCGACTCCACCCCGCCCAGCGACTCCGCCAAGGCGAACAGGCGAGTCCGATCCACGAAACGCTTGGCCCTCTCACCGTCACCCAGCTCCACGGAGACCATTCCGGTGAACCCGGACATCTGGCGCTGCGCGAGGGCATGCTGGGGGTGCGACTCCAACCCCGGATAGAAGACCGCCCGGGTTGCGGAGTGATTCTCCAGGAAGCGGGCCACGGCCAGCCCGTTCGCGTTGTGCGCCTGCATCCGCAGGTGGAGGGTCTTGACCCCACGCAGGACCAGCCACGCGTCCATGGGTCCGGGCACCCCGCCCGTGGACTTCCGCACGAAGTGGAGTCGCTCGGAGAGTTCGTCGTCCTCCACCACGAGCGCGCCCCCGATCACGTCGGAGTGGCCATTCAGGTACTTGGTGGTGGAGTGGACCACCACGTCGGCGCCCAGGGCGAGGGGGCGCTGGTTGTACGGCGTCGCGAAGGTGTTGTCCACCATGAGGAGGGCGCCGGCCTCCCCGGTGATTGCGGCGAGGGCCTGGATGTCGCACAGCCGCATCATCGGGTTCGTGGGGGTTTCCGCCACCAGGAGGCGCGTGTTCTCCCTGAATGCGTCGCGGACCTGGTCGGGGTCCCTCGTGTCCACGAATGTGAACTCGATCCCCAGGCGAGAGAGGACGTGGTTGAACATCCGGTTGGTGCCGCCGTAGGTGTTCTCCTCGCTCACCACATGGTCCCCGGCGCTGAGCGTCTTCACCACTGCCTCGATGGCGGCGAGTCCGCTGGAGAAGGCGAGGCCATGCCGTCCCCCTTCCAGAGCGGCCAGGTTGCGCTCCAGGGCTTCGCGGGTCGGATTCTGGACCCGTGCGTACTCGTAGCCCAGGTGCCGCCCCAGCTCGGGCTGCACGTAGGTGGAGGTCTGGTAGATCGGGGGCATGATGGCCCCCGTGGTGGGGTCGGGGGCCTGTCCAGCGTGGATGGCCAGCGTTCCCAGTCCGTGCTCCCTCTCCGTACGATCATTCATCAGATGCCTGCCCGCCTCGCTCGTTGACACGATTCCGGTCCGTCGTGAATGTACCCAAGATACCATTCCTGCTGCCGCCCCATCAGGGGTTCGGGCCGGATTCCTCGCTTCCGCTGGATCGGGGCCGCGAGGTGAATCGAGATCCTGCTCCTCATGGGAGCATCCCTTCAGAGACTCATGACCGTATCCCTCCCCGACGACCTCATCGTGGGCGTCTCCGGCTTTCGCGGCCGGGTCGCCCGCCCCCTCACTCCTGAGCTCATCGCCGCCCTCGCCGCACACTTCGGGGACTTCCTGCGTTCCGAAGGGGAGGAGAGCCGCGTGGTGATCCTTGGGCGGGATTCCCGGACCTCGGGAGAGATGTATGTGGACGCCGCCCGAGCGGGGCTCCTGTCCGTGGGAATGGACGTGGTGGACGTCGGCATCGTGCCGACGCCCACCCTCCTGTTGGCAGCCGAGGACGAGGGTGCGGCCGGAGCGTTGGGCGTCACTGCCAGCCACAACCCCTCCGACTGGAACGCGCTCAAGTTCGGAAGCGGAGAGGGACTCTTCCTGGACGCCGCGACCATGGGTCGGTTCAGGGAGTTCCTGGACGAGGGGGTACCCCGCCGGGCCGACTGGAACGAACTGGGGCGGGCGACCGAGGATCCGGATGCCGTCACCCGGCACATCGACCGAATCCTGGAGCTCCCCCTGCTGGAGGTGGACCGGATCCGGGCTCGCGGCTTCCATGTGGCAGTGGACGGGGTTCACGGGGCGGCCGGCGTCATTCTCCCCCGGCTCCTGGAGGCTCTGGGATGTCGCGTGGAGGAGATGGGGATGGAGCCGGATGGCTGGTTCCCGCGGGAGCCCGAGCCCATTCCCGAGAATCTGGGCGGGCTGGGCGAGTTGGTTCGCTCCACCGGGGCGGAGTTGGGGTTCGCCCTCGATCCGGACGTCGACCGTCTTTCCCTGGTGGACGGTAAAGGAGTCGCGGTGGGAGAGGATCTCACCCTCGCCCTCTCGGCGGCGGTGGCCCTCGAGCGCGAGCGCGGTCCGGTGGTGACGAATCTCTCTACGAGCCAGGTGGTGGAGGACGTGGCCCGTGCAGCGAGGGTGCCCTGCGTGCGTGCGCCCGTTGGGGAAATCAACGTCGCCCGACGGATGGAAGTGGAGAGCGCGGTGATCGGTGGGGAGGGAAACGGGGGGGTGATCCTACCCCAGCTTCACCTGACCCGGGATGCCCCGCTGGGTGTGGCACTGATCCTGCAGCACCTCCTCGCGCAGGAGTGTACGCTGCGGGAAGCCGTGGACCGGTGGCCCCGATATCACATCGTGAAGGACAAGGCTGCACTCCCCCGGGAGAGGGTGGCTGAGGCGTACGAAACGCTGGAAAGCGAGATGGCGCCCGCCGAGACCGACACGCAGGACGGTCTGCGGATGAGCTGGCCGGAGGAGCGAGAATGGCTGCACGTCCGCCCGTCGGGGACCGAGCCGGTGGTCCGGTTCATCGCCGAGTCCCCGGACCGGGACCGGTCCCTCCGGCTCGTAGAGCGGGCGAGACGCACTCTGGGCGCCTGAACCGCAGCATGAGGCGGACGAGCGACAATCGCTGCGGCATGGTGGACTACCGCGGCAGAATTCGGACAAACGACGCAGAAGGCTATACATGTGCGGAATCGTGGGGTACGTCGGGGGCAAGGAAGCCGCTCCCATCATCGTGGAGGGCCTCCGCCGCCTGGAGTACCGAGGGTACGACTCGGCGGGCCTCAGCATCATCGGTCCCGACGGGAGGCTGGAAACCCTGAAGCGGGCGGGGAAGCTGGACGAACTCGCGGCTGCTCTCGAGGAGCACCCCCTCCCCGGAAGCTGCGGGGTGGGGCACACCCGGTGGGCTACCCACGGTCCCCCGAACACTCGGAACGCCCATCCGCATACCTCTGCCGACGGGACCATCTCCGTCGTGCACAACGGGATCATCGAGAACGCGACCACCCTGCGGCATAAGCTCCGGGCGGAGGGGGTGGAGTTCGAGAGCGAGACCGATACCGAAGTGGTGGTCCACCTCATCGACCGCCTCTGGAGGGTGGGCGGGACGCTGGAGGAGGCGGTGGCCGCGGCGCTGGACCAGGTGATCGGAGCCTACGGGATCGCCGTGGTGTCGTCCCGTGACCCCGCCAAGCTCGTGGTCGCCCGGAACGGGTCGCCCCTCCTCCTCGGGGTGGGTCGGAACGGGGAGTTCCTGGTCGGCTCGGACGCGGCGGCGGTGGTGGCACTCACGCGCGAGGTCGTGTACCTGGACGACGGGGACTACGCGGTCCTCACCCCCGAGGGATATCGGACCTTCCACCTGCGGGAGGGTCCGGTCAACCGGAAGGTCCACGAGGTCACGTGGGATCTGGCCGCCATCGAGAAGGGCGGGTTCGAGCACTTCATGCTGAAGGAGATCTTCGAGCAGCCCAACACCCTGCGAGACGTCACGCGGGGGCGGCTTCTCGAGGAGGAGGGCGGCGCGCGCCTGGGAGGTATCACCCTACCGGACGACGAGTTGGCCGACATCGAGCGGATCGTCATCACCGCGTGTGGGACGTCCTGGCACTCGGCCATCATCGGGGAATACATGCTCGAGGAGTTGGCCAGGATCCCGACGAAGGTGGAGTACGCCTCCGAGTTTCGGTACAAGAACCCGGTGGTGGACGAGCACACCCTCGTGATCGCCATCAGCCAGTCCGGCGAGACCGCCGACACCCTGGCGGCCCTTCGAGAGGCGAGGAAGCGGGGGGCCCGCGTGATGGGCATCGTGAACGTGGTGGGGAGCAGCATCGCCCGGGAGACCGATTTCGGAATGTATCTGCATGCCGGTCCCGAGATCGGAGTCGCCTCCACCAAGGCATTCACCAGCCAGGTCGCCGCGCTGGCCCTCTTCACCCTCTACGTCGCCCGTCGCCGCTCCCTCTCGATTCTCGAGGGACGCAAGGTGGTGAAGGCGCTGCAGGATCTCCCGGCACAGGTGGCGTCCATCCTGGAGCAGAATGAGAGCATCCGGGTCCTGGCGGAGCGCTACAAGGACGCCCCCAACTTCCTGTATCTAGGACGCGGGTACCAGTTCCCGGTGGCGCTCGAGGGGGCCCTCAAGCTGAAGGAGGTCAGCTACATCCACGCCGAGGGGTATCCGGCAGCCGAGATGAAACACGGCCCCATCGCCCTCATCGACGAGAAGATGCCGGTCGTGTTCCTGGCCCCCCATGACGGGGTCTATCACAAGGTGGTCTCCAACATCGAAGAGGTGAAGGCCCGGGAAGGACAGGTCATCGCGGTGGTGAACGACGGGTCCGAGGAGCTCCTCGGAAAGGTGGACCACTTCATCCGGATTCCCGAGACGCACCGCGCCCTCCTCCCGATCCTCACGGTGATCCCCCTGCAACTCCTCGCCTATCACATCGCCGTCCTGAGGGGCTGCAATGTGGATCAGCCGAGGAACCTGGCCAAGTCGGTGACGGTGGAATGAGGGCAGGCCCGTGAGGGTGGTTCTCCAGCGCGTGTCGAGAGCGTCGGTCGCCATCGAAGGCGAAGTGACCGGGTCCATCGGGACGGGCCTCCTCCTCCTGGTGGGCTTCACCGAGGGCGACACCGAGGACGACCTTCGCTGGATGGCCGAGAAGGTGGTGGGCCTACGTGTCTTCAACGATTCCGACGGGCGGATGAACCTCTCTCTGGAGGATGTGGGTGGGCGGCTCCTGGTGGTGAGCCAGTTCACCCTCTACGGGGACACGAGGAAGGGGAGGAGGCCGTCTTTCGTTCACGCAGCGGACCCGGACCGGGCGATCCCGCTCTACGAGCGATTCTTGGCGCTCCTCGCCGAGAGGGTATCGGACGAGGTGGCTACCGGACGATTCGGAGCGATGATGGAGGTGGAGCTCGTGAACGACGGCCCCGTGACGCTCGTCCTGGAACGAGGACCAGGAGGCCGCGTCGGGACCCAGGGGGACGGCTGACCCGTGCCGGGCTCCGACGCCCCCTTCGTCCTCGCCTCCGCGTCGCCGCGCCGATCGGCAATCCTCGACACCCTCGGGATCGAGCACCTCACCATGCCCGCGGGAGTGGCTGAGGACGTCCGCCCCGGCGAACTCCCAGAGGTACATGCCGAGCGCCTGGCCCGGACGAAGGCATCGCACATCGCCCGGACGAGGCCTGACTCCTGGGTGCTCGGCGGGGACACTGTGGTCACCCGGCATGGCGAGATCCTCGGGAAGCCGGAGGGCGCGGGGGACGCGGTGGAGATGCTCCTGAAGCTTCAAGGCGGGGTGCACCAGGTCGTTTCCGGGCTCTGCCTGGTCCCGCCGTCGGCGGGGTCATTGGCCCGGCGCCGGGCGCACTCCGGAATCACCGTCACCTCGGTCCGCTTCCGGGCGTTCGACCGGGAGACTGCCCGAGCCTACGCGGCGACCGGCGAACCGATGGGAAAGGCCGGCGCGTATGCGATCCAGGGGCAAGGTGCCGCCCTGGTGGAGGCCGTCGACGGGGACTACTTCGGGGTGGTAGGCTTGCCCGTGTCGCTCCTGGTCCGTCTTCTGGAGGAGGTGGGTCGCCCCTACCGCTTCGGGCCCTGAACGCCGCCCCCTGAACCCCTTTGCCGACCGCCTGCCATGAGCCCCACCCCCGCCATCCTCGCCCTGGACCAGGGCACCACCGGGTCCACCGCCCTCGTCATCTCGGATGACGGCCGCATCCTGGGGAGGAGCTACTCGGAGTTCAGCCAGCACTTTCCGAAGGCGGGCTGGGTAGAGCATGACGCCGAGGAGATCTGGCGGGTGACGGTGCAGGTGGCCAGGGAGGCGCTGGAGGGTGCGCGGAATCGGGAGCCACATCATATCGAGGGGATCGGGATCACGAATCAGCGCGAGACCGTGGTGGTCTGGGATCGTGCTACCGGCGACCCGGTGCACCGGGCCATCGTCTGGCAGGACCGCCGGAGCGCGCCGATCTGCAGGGAGCTGAAGGAGGGTGGCCACGAAGAGGAGATCCGGCGGCGCACGGGGCTCCTCCTGGATCCCTATTTTTCGGGGACGAAGCTGACCTGGCTCTTCCGCGAACAGCCGGAGCTCCGGGATCGGGCAGAGGCCGGCGAACTGGCATTCGGGACCGTCGACTCGTGGCTGATCCACCGGCTCACCGGGGGGGGAGTTCACGCGACCGATCACACCAACGCCTCGCGTACCCTCCTCTATGACCTCTCGAGAGGGGAGTGGGAGGAAGAGCTCCTGGACATCCTGGAGGTTCCGGCGGAGATCCTCCCCGCCATCCGTACGAGCGCTGGCGACTTCGGGATGGCCGTCGGCGACCTCCTGGGCATCGAGGCGCCCATCGCCGGAGTAGCCGGCGACCAGCAGGCGGCGCTCTTCGGCCAGGGGTGCTGGAAGGCGGGGCTCGCCAAGAACACCTATGGCACAGGCGCATTCCTCCTTCTACACACTGGAGACGAGGCTGTCACCTCGGAGCACGGACTCCTCACCACGGTCGCCTGCGGTCCCCGCGGGGAGCGGACCTTCGCCCTCGAGGGCTCCATTTTCATCGCAGGCGCGGCGATCCAGTGGCTTCGCGATTCGCTCGAAATTCTTCCCACGGCACCGGACTCGGAGGAGATGGCTCGGTCCCTGGAGGGAAATGACGGGGTGTACTTCGTTCCCGCCTTCGTCGGGCTCGGAGCTCCCCATTGGGACCCCGACGTGAGGGGCGCGATTCTGGGCCTCACCCGGGGAACCTCGAGATCCCACCTGGTTCGAGCGGCGCTGGAGGCCATGGCGTACGGAACGGTGGAGGTGCTGCGCGCGCAGGAGGGGGATTCGGGCGTCCCGGCCCGCGAGCTGCGGGTGGACGGCGGCGCTGCCGACAACGATTGGCTCATACAGTTCCAGGCCGATCTGCTGGGGATCCCGGTGCGGCGTCCCGCCCTCGTGGAGACCACCTCCCTGGGCGCCGCGGGACTTGCGGGAATCAGGACTGGGCTCTGGTCGGGCGGTCAGGAGTTCCTCGAGGCCCAGGGACCTTCCCGGGTCTTTTCTCCCCGGATGGGCTCTGGGGAGCGGAGAACCCTCCAGGAGGGGTGGGAGCGTGCGGTCGAGGCCGCCCGGTCCTTCCGACTCCACTGAGCCGACGGATACGGGGGTCGGGAGGGTGATCGACCTGGGGGAGTTCGCGCTCTGGATGGCCCTGCCCCTCGCCGTTTGGGGTTCTGGGGCGGCCTTCCTGGGGGGCGCCCGGAATCGCAGCGACTTCGTGTATTCCGCGGAGCGGAGCGCCTACGCCACCACGATCCTCCTCATGGTGGCCGCCGCCGGGCTCGGGGCCGCACTCGTCGGGGACCGCTTCGAACTCGCCTACGTCCATCTCCACTCGGCAGCCGAGTTCCCGCCGGCGGTAAAGTGGTCCGCGCTCTGGGCGGGAGAGGAGGGGGCGCTCCTGGTCCGCCTGCTGGGGTTGTCCCTGGCCACCTCGCTCTCCGTCTGGATGTACAAGGGACGTCTCGGAGGACTCATGCCGTGGACGACGGGGGTCCTTCAGGCGCTCGTCGCGACGCTGGTGGTGATTCTTCTGGTCGGGGTCTCGCCCTTCGCGCGGCTGGGTTACATGCCTGCGGACGGGATGGGCGCGGCATGGGGTGTAGGCAGTCCATGGGCAGTGATCCACGCCCCCGCACTCCACCTGGGAATGGGTGCAATCGCGGTTCCCTTCGCCCTGGCAGTCTCGACCCTCCTCACCGGGAAGGGGGGCGGACGGTGGGCGGATCCAGCAACGGACTGGGCCCTCATCGCGTGGGTGTTCCTGACCGTCGCCCTCCTGGCCAGGGCGCGGTGGGCGTACGAAGTGGCGGCTCAGGGAGAGATCTGGACCTGGGATCCTGCCGAGGCCGTCCTCCTGGCCACGTGGCTTGCCACCTCGGCGGTCCTGTATGTGCTGGGGGCGGCCGGGGGTGCGGGCTCTCGCCGTCTCGTGGGCCTTGCTCTCGCGGGCACGGCCTTCGGGGTGTCATGGGTGGCGCTCACGGTCACGCGAACCGGCTTCGGTGTCGCAGGGCCCGAGCTGACCGACCGTGCCGGGCCAGAAGGACTTCTCCTGGTTCTCCTGGCCGGGGTCGTCGTGATGCCCGCGCTGCTCCTCCTGCATAGACTCCCGCTGCTCCGGGATGGGCAAGACCGCGGTGCCTCCGCCGGCGTGGGGCGAGGTCGCGACGGCGCGGGAATCATCCTGGCGATCTGGGCGGTGGGAATCGCGTGGGGAGCGCTTCTTCCCATCCTTGCGGAGACGCTCCATGGGTCTCCCGTCACCGTCGGGGCGGGATACTTCAGGTGGCTCTCTGCGGCGATGCTGCTTCTTTTGTTGGGAGTGGCCAGCTTGTCCGCGAGGCGTGGCAGAGAGGAGGCCGGACCCCTCGATGCCCCGGCGGACGGGGGGGGGCTGGGGAATGTCGGGGCAGAGGTTCGACGCTGGGGAGGACGCCTCGTGCACGTGGGCTTCGTCGTGGCGCTTCTGGGGGGGGTGGGAACGGCGATGGGCGTCGAGGCGCTGGTGCGGATGATGCCTGGAGACTCGGTCCTTCTCACCTCCCCTCTCGGCAGGGAGTATGCTCTTGGCTACGAGGGTACGTCTCTCCGACCGGGCCCCGGGGGCTGGAGCTGGGTCTCGCTTCTCTCTGTCCGGAGGAGTGGGGCACCCATGGGAACGATCACCACCGAGCGGAGGGTCACATCGCTCGAGGGAGGGGGCTCGGCCACCCCGGGTATACTGACGCGGCCGCTCGAGGACCTTCACATCCGGCTCGAGGAGGTGGACGAGCGACTCGGGACTCTCAACGACCCCGAGTTTCAGGGGGCGACCTTCCTCGTCCGGGTCAACCCTTTGGCCTCCTGGATCTGGCTCGGGGGAATCCTGATGGGGGTGGGTGGACTCCTCTCCGTCCACGGCCGGAGGGTGGAATGAGTGGCCTCGTGGTGGGGTTCCTCTTGATGACCGCTGTCGTCGGCTGGGTGTTGCACCCGATCTTCGCACGTCAGGCGGCTTCCTTGCCCGACGACGGAATCGAAGGGAGTGTGCCGCTCCACGAGACCCGTTCCGACCGGGGCGTGGAGGCCGAAATCGCGGCGCTCCGGACAGTCCTGAGGGAGGGGCAGGCGTGCGGCCGATGCGGCGTGCCTATCCTGGAGGACGACCACTACTGCGGAGGGTGTGGGGCTCCGATGGACGCTCCGGACGGCCCTCCCACGAACGCTGATTGACCTACCCGACGAGGAGTTGCGGAAATGGTGGATCTCAGGAGCGATACCTTCACCCGACCTACGGACCGGATGCGGGAGGCGATGGCAAGGGCGGAGGTCGGTGACGACTGCTTCGGAGAGGATCCGACGGTGCGCGCGCTCGAGGAAGAGGCCGCGAGGGTCCTCGGCAAGGAGCGGTCGCTCTTCTTCCCCTCCGGCATCATGGCCAACCAGGTGGGGATCCTGGCTCAGACCGGTCCGGGAGAGGAGGTGTTGGCCGAGTCGAGCGCACATTTGATCCACTATGAGGAAGGCTCGCTGGCGGCGCACGGCGGCCTTCTGGTCCGAGGGATCCCTTCGGCCGGGGGCGTGCTCGACGCGGAGGAGCTCGGACAGGCCTTACGTGCCCCGTCGCCCTATCAACCGCGCACCCGCCTCCTCGCCCTCGAGAACACCCACCTCAACTCGGGAGGGCGCGCCATGTCGGTCGAGCGGACTGCGGTCCTCGCGGGGTTCGCCCGAGAGGCGGGCCTGGCGGTGCACCTGGACGGCGCGCGGATCTGGAATGCGGCGGTGGCGCTCGGCGTCGATCCGGCCGAGCTGACGGCCCCCGCCGACACGGTCATGAGCTGCCTCTCGAAGGGACTGGGCGCCCCGGTGGGATCCGTTCTGGCCGGGTCGGCCGAGGTGATCGAGCGGGGGTGGAGGATCCGGCGGAGGCTGGGAGGCCAGATGCGTCAGGCCGGCTTCCTGGCTGCCGCGGGGCTCCACGCGCTGCAACACCACCGGGAGCGGTTGGCCGACGACCACGCCCGGGCGCGCCTCCTGGCTGAACGGGTGGGCTCGCTGCCGGGAGTGCGGGTCACATCCCCCGAGACGAACGTCGTGATGATCGACCTACGTGAGGCACGCGTCGGAGTGTCCCAGGCGCTCGCCGGGCTGAAGGAGCGTGGGGTTCTCGCTGGTCCGTTCGGACCCGGCCGCATCCGGGCCGTCCTGCACCTGGACGTCGACGACGCGGGGGTGGAGCTCGCCGCCTCTGCCATGACCGACCTGCTGAAGTGACGCCTCGGGGGCGCTCACTTCCTCCGCTGCGGGAACATCCAGCCCCGACGGATGGCTCGGGGCTCTTCCACCGAGATGAAGGCATCAGGGTCCACGGCCTCCACTGCCTTGACCACCTCCTTCACCTGCCTCCGCTTCACGATGCTCAACAGAATCTCGACCTTGCCGCTCCGGCCGTACCCCGCCAGCTCGGTGACACCGAAGCCCCTCGTGCGGAGGTTCGACGCGACTTCCTCTCCATCATCGCGCGAAATGATCCGGAGGGTCGCAAGACCCATGGCCAGCTTCCCCTCCAGCCAGAGTCCCACCACCGAACCCGCTCCGAATCCGGCGGCGTAACCGAAAATGTGCAGGAACGAGTGGAGGTTCTGGATCGCCACCCCCACCGCCACCACCCAGATGGCGGCCTCGAAAAAGCCGAGAATGGGGACGATCATCCGTTGGCCCCGGATGATCAGAAGCATGCGGACTGTCGCGAGGGACACGTCCACGATGCGAAGAAGGAAGATGATCAGGGGCCCCAGCGGGCTCGCGAACAGTTCAGCCACCCGTAAGGTCTCCTGCATGGCCCGTCAGCTCCCGGGCCAGGTGGCGGTTCACGGCATCCAGCGCTGCGATCGCGCCGCTGCGGCCCAGGTCATCCTCCTGCACTTCCGCCGTTCCCAGGAGGTTCCTCGGCCCGGGACCCCGGCTGGAGCCGACAGCGACGATGGCGACCCGTGTGTCGAAAGCCCGTATCAGTTTGGCGCCCCTGAACTCGAGGGTCACCCGGGGACCCAGGAGGGCGTGGAGGGCCTCGAGGGTCGCTCGGGCGCCCGCCCGGAGATGCCCGGTGGGAACGTCGGGGGCCGCTCCCTGTCCGGTTCCCGAGCGTCCGTCCGGAAGGGCGAGCTCGACCCGCACGATGCACGTACCATCCCGCTCGTGTGTGAGGCTGGACTCACCGAGCCTCGTGCGAACCTGCGCAGGGGATGCCGGATCGTTCATCGTAACCTCCGGGGGGACGGGGGGCGGAGCGGGAAGCTGGACGAGAGTGGGTCGCATGATCGGCACATTTCGGGGAAGATCATGCGCCGGACAGGAGGGGAGCAAGGGGCGATCCGCCCCGAACGCGAGCCGGTGCCCGCCGAAGGAGGAGGAGCAGAAGGGCCATTTGCGCCTGATCGCACCCGTTCAAACGTTGGTGTTCCCCTCGAGCAGTGCGGGCGGGACGTCCTCCAGCCGGTCCACGTCTGCGAGGGGCTCGAGGGTGTGGACGGAGAGCTCCAGCTCATGCGCGCGTTGAAGTGTTCGCCCGAGAACGGCCGCGGTACCCCAGGGGATGTCCCGGAAGAGGGAAGGGGAGGGACGGTCCAGGCCGAGGAGGTAGTAGCCCCCGTCCAGCGCCGGACCGACCACCGCCACGGCCCCTCGACCGCCCCCACCCGCAACCTCTCCCGCCGCCGCGAGGTGTTCCAGGGCCCGCCGAACGGTCGCGGCGGTCAGGTCGGGGGAGTCCGTGCCCACGACGCACACCTGGTCCGCTTCTCGAAGACCGTCGTCGAACGCGGCGGCCATGCGGGCGCCGAGAGAACCTCCGACCTGCGATCTGAACTCGATATCTTCCTCTCCCAGCCACACCCGGATCTCTTCCAGCGCATCGGGTGGAGAGAAGTGCACGATCGTGCGATAGGGGCCGCCACGAAGCCGATCCACGATCCCACGTCCCATGGTCCGATAGATCCCGGCGGCCCGCACTGCCCCCACGTCCCGCGCGAGCCTGGTTTTCACCTCGCCGGGACGGGGAGCCTTCACGAAAATCATCAGGATCGGAGGGCGGTCCGCCCTTCCCGTGCGCGGGTCCGATCGTAAAGGAAGTGCCTGCCGAGGCCGATACCACCTGGCGAGCCAGTGGGGGTGAACCCCACCGAGGTAGAGGGAGATGAGGCAGGCGTTCCGGACCAGTGCCCGCGCAACCCCCTCCTCCAGGTATCGTCGGGGGCTCGACTGGAGAGGGGCGTCGATTCGGCGGACCCCGCCGGTCCGGCGGAGCGCCCGGATGGCCGCGACGTCCTCCATTACCGGAATCTCGGGGAACCGGCCGATTTCCCGCCAGCGGCGGCGCGAGAGGAGGAGGCCCTGGTCCCCGTAGGCCAGCCCCGTCAGGCGTTCCCGGAGGCTCTGCACCCGCTCCAGAAGTCGCCAGCCGATGCCGTCCGCCCCCACCCCGAACCGGAAGTAGGCGGCCTCTTCTTCAGGAGGATGCTCCAGGAAGTCGGCCAGCGCCCTGGCGGTGGCCGGGGGGAGGCGGGTGTCGGCGTGCAGAAAGAGGAGCCATGGTGCGGTCGTCTCGGCGGCTCCCCGGTTCATCTGGCGGGCCCGACCGGGCGGGGAGCGGACGATGCGGGAGGTGGCGGAGGCCGCCACGGCCAGAGTCGCGTCCCGCGAGCCACCGTCGACCACCACGACCTCGTTGCGAACGGGAAGGCCGGCCAGGTCGTCGAGGAGATCCCCCAGGTGCTCAGCCTCATCGAGGGTGGGAATCACGATGCCCAACTCGAGGTCTGGCTCGGAGCCCGGGTTCGAACGTCGGCTCATCCGTTCACGTCGTTCAGCGTCCATTCGTACTCGAAGAACTCGACGCGGGTGTCCGGGCGGAGGACGAGCTCCCGGTCGTCTCCCTCGAGGTACCGGGCGAGGAACTCCTTGAGCCCCTCGGTCCCGCCGAAATCGTCGGAGTACCAGTCGAGGACCTTGTTGAGGGTGAGCGTCGCGGGGGAGGTGCGATCCAGACGGAAGTGTTCGGGGGAGTCCATCAGGTTTCGGACGGCGCGGTCGAGCTCCTCATCGAGGGATCCCGGGGAGTAGGCCCGAGGCCAGAGGACGGGGCAACTCACGGCCGCGCAGTTCACCGCGAAGTGGATCCGGGGATCCTGGAAGGTGGGTCGAATGATGTCGTGTTCGATCTCGTCCTGGGAACGGGCTGTGCCGGCAACGACGCAGTGGCGTCTGGTGAACACCTCGCGGATTTGCCAGACGGAGTTGTCCGGGTATCCGGCCACCCGGGCTCGTATCGCTCCCAGGAGACCCGCTCCACCGGATTCGATGGGATAGTGGTCGAGGACCAGATCGAGCATGCAGGCGTTGTAGGCATTGATCCAGAAGGCCAGGGCCTCATCGCGATCGGCAGAGGCGAGGGCTTCCGGTGCAGTCCGGGCAAGTGCGTCGAGGTAGGCGTCGAGCTGGCCCTTCCGGGTCAGCAGGCGGGCGTAATCGACTCGGGGAGGTTGCACGACCTCCTGGAGGACCGCGGTAAAGCGGTCGTGCGACGGAATGTCGGCCTCTGCCTGAAGGTCGACGGGGGCAGCCTGCGATATGGAACCCCTGCCCAATAGCCAACCGGCCGTCAGGACGACCGCCAGGGCCATCAGCGAGAGAGCCAGCACTCGAGTGTTCATATTTGCTCCACATGCACGGATGATTCGATTCCCTGAGCCAGGCCCGAGGTCGTCCCGACCCGGTGGATGGGGCCATACCCGCAGCGGATCGCGAGGATTCCTCTGCGGCCATCCGGCCGTTCGCTGGGAAGACGTCCCCGTTCCCCATTTCGGCGGCCCGGACAGGCTTCTACCTTCCATGCGTTCGTCGACGGGGCGGCAGGCGGCACAACCCCCTTTCGCTTTCTATTCGGGTCCGGTACCTTCGAGCGGTCCCCGGGCCGGGGGCGGACAGTACGGATATCTCTCGAGCGGCTCACAACTCCAGCGAGCGACACGGCGATGACGACGGCAGAACTGAGCGAGCAGAAGAAGAAGGACCTGGCTACCGCCCTCGGTCAGATCGAGCGGGCACACGGAAAGGGCGCCATCATGCGGATGGGCGTAGATGGTGCCCGGGTACAGATCGAGGGCATCCCCACCGGTGCCGTGAACCTCGATGCCGCGATCGGTGTGGGCGGGATTCCGAGGGGTAGGATCTCGGAGATCTACGGGCCGGAGTCCTCGGGAAAGACCACACTCTGCCTCCACGTGATCGCGAACTCGCAGAAGAGCGGCGACGTTGCGGCCTTCATCGACGCCGAGCATGCCCTCGACGTCCAGTACGCCCGGAAGCTGGGGGTAGACGTCGACAACCTCCTGGTGGCACAACCAGACACCGGGGAACAGGCTCTCGAGATCGCCGAGGTCCTCATCCGCTCCAATGCGGTGGGGGTCGTCGTCATCGACTCGGTGGCGGCCCTGGTGCCCAAGGCGGAGATCGAGGGTGAGATGGGGGATACCCACGTGGGCCTGCAGGCTCGCCTCATGAGTCAGGCGCTGCGCAAGCTCACGGGTGCGGTAAGTCGCTCCCACACCGCTGTGTTGTTCACGAACCAGATCCGCGAAAAGGTCGGTGTCATGTTCGGAAGCCCCGAAACGACATCAGGGGGCCGGGCCCTCAAGTTCTACGCGTCGCTCCGAATGGACATCCGACGGATCGGAGCCATCAAGGACGGGCAGGATCTCGTGGGCAACCGGACGCGGGTCAAGGTGGTGAAGAACAAGTGTGCTCCACCCTTCAAGCAGGCCGAGTTCGACATCATGTACAACGAAGGGATCTCGCACTCGAGCCTCCTGGTCGATCTCGGGAGCGAAATGGACATCGTGGAGAAGTCGGGTGCGTGGTATTCCTACGGGGAGCTGCGCCTGGGACAGGGGAAGGAAAACGCCAGACAGTTCCTGCTGGAGAACCCGGACGTCGCCGAGGAGATCGACGCCAAGCTGCGGGCCGCCATGGGGCTGGTGGGTGCCGGTGAGGTTGAGGAGGGGCAAGCGGGAGCCGAATCCGGCGACTGAGCGGCCGTTGAGCGTCCTTCGGGCGGGGGGTTATGTTCCCGAGATCGACGTTTCTCCGGAACCCACATCTCCTTCGCTCCGGGGCGGGAGGCTCCTGCCTCCCCCGCCCGAAGCGCCTCGGGGACGCAACAGGTGGTTTGATGAAGGCTTCCGAAATCCGACGGCGCTTCCTCGAGTATTTCGAGGATCGTGGTCATGAACGTGTACGCAGCGGACCCCTGGTCCCGGCAGACGACCCCACCCTCCTTTTTACGAATGCGGGGATGGTGCAGTTCAAGGGGGTGTTCGTGGGGACGGAGGAGGTCCCCTATCGCCGCGCCGTCACCGCGCAGAAGTGCGTGCGGGCGGGGGGGAAACACAACGATCTGGAGGAGGTGGGCCGGACTGCCCGGCATCACACCTTCTTCGAAATGCTCGGGAACTTCTCCTTCGGCGACTACTTCAAGGCGGATGCGGTCCGCTTCGCGTGGGGGTTCCTGACCGAGGAGCTCGGGATCGCTGCCGATCGCCTGTACGTGACTGTGCACCACAGCGACGACGAGGCCTTCGAACTCTGGCAGAGCGTCGCGGGGGTGGCGGCTTCCCGGATCCACCGCCTGGGAGACCGGGACAATTTCTGGCAGATGGCGGACACCGGACCGTGTGGGCCGTGCTCGGAGCTCCACTACGACTCGCGGGCCGGAGACGACCGCCCGGAACCCGACACGGAGGAGTTCGAGGCGCTGGGAGAGCGCGGTGTCTTCGTCGAGCTCTGGAATCTCGTGTTCATGCAATACGACCGGACCGCGGACGGCGAGTTGACACCACTGCCGGCACCGTCCATCGACACCGGCGCAGGTCTCGAGCGAATCTCCGCCGTGATGCAGGGGGTGGAGTCGAACTATCACACCGATGTCTTCGAACCCCTTCTTCAGCGGGTGGGTCGTACGGTGGGGCGTCCGTACGACGCGGATGGTCCGGAGGGGCTCAGCTTCCGGGTTCTGGCGGATCACGCACGGGCTGTCGCCTTCCTCCTCGCCGACGGGGTCTTCCCTTCGAACGAGGGGCGGGGCTACGTGCTCCGGCGCATCCTCAGGCGGGGGGTGCGACACGCATGGCTCCTCGGTCGGCGCGAGCCGACCCTGGTGGAGGTCGTGGAGGCGGTGATCGACCAGATGGGGGACGCCTACCCGGAGCTGGCGGAGGGCCGGTCCTCTATCCTGCGCGCAACGCGTCGAGAGGAGGAGCGGTTCCTCGAGACCATCGAGGGTGGGATGGCGAGGATGGACGAGATCGCCCCGCCGTCGCCGGGTGCTGAGGCATCGATGGACGCCGCCAAGGACCGGGTGATCCCCGGCCGGGAGGCGTTTCGGCTCTACGACACGTACGGATTCCCCCTGGACCTCACAGACCTCATCGCACGCGAGCGCGGCTACCGGGTCGACACGGACGAGTTCGAGAAAGCCCTCGCCGAGCAGCGTGCCCGGAGTCGGGCGGACCGGGCGGCGGGATCGGCGGGGGACGCCAGCGTGGAGACCCTCGGCGAGTGGACCCTGCTCGATCCGGGCGCGTCGCAGGAGTGGATTGGCTGGACGTCGGCCCGAGCCGACACCGAAGTCATCGCGTTCCGGGACACCGACGAGCGGACGGGACTGATCCTGCGGGAGAACCCGTTCTACTCAGCAGCCGGCGGGCAAGTGGCCGACGCGGGTTCCGTGGAAGGCGATGGTTGGAGCCTGACGGTGGAGGAGGTCCGGGTGGTGGAGGGGCGACGGACGGTTTACGGGGCCCTGGAAGGGAGCCTCCCCCGGAATGAGTCCCCGTTCGAGGCGCGAGCCCGGGTCGCGACGCGTGAGCGCCACGACATCGAAAGGCACCATACAGCCACCCATCTCCTCCATGCGGCACTCCGCGAAATTCTCGGCAGTCACGTTAGGCAGCGCGGCTCCCTCGTGGCTCCCGATCGGCTTCGCTTCGACTTCTCCCACACCGCACCGCTGACTCCGGAGGAACTCGCGGCTGTAGAGAAGAAGGTCGCCGAGGCGATCTGGGCGGATTACCCGGTCCGGTGGGAGATCATGGAGCGGGAGAAGGCCTTGGACAAGGGCGCGATGGCTCTCTTCGGGGAGAAGTACGGGGACGAGGTGAGGGTCGTCGAGATCCCGGGAATAAGCATCGAGCTCTGTGGGGGAACTCATCTACGACACACGGGAGAAGCAGGACCCTTCGTGATTACCCGTGAAAGCGGTGTCGCCGCGGGTGTCCGGCGGATCGAGGCCCTGGCCGGACCCCATGCCGTGGGCCACTTCCAGGAGCTGGGACGAGAGCTGTCTTCGGCGGCGTCTCTCCTCCGGTCCTCTCCCAGGGACGTCGTGAACCGGGTCGAGGAGCTCCTCCGGGAAAAGCGGGAGCTGGAGAGCCTCCTGCAGGAGCTACGGAAGGGGGGAAGTGGGGTGGAAGCGATCGTACACGAAGCCAAAATCCCTCTCCCTGACGGCTCGCACGTCTCCTACGAGGCGAAGCGAATCAAGGTCCGGGACGCGGATGACGCCCGGGACCTGGGCGACAGGTTCAGGGAGGAGGCGTCTTCCGCAGTGTCCGTGGTGGCGAGCGAGACCCCGGATGGGAAGAACGCACTCTTCGTGTTCGTGACCGACGATCTGCTTCCGAAAGGGGTGAGGGCAGGCGACCTGGTCAAGGAGGTGGCTGCGGTCGCGGGGGGCCGCGGGGGCGGACGACCCCATATGGCCCAGGGTGGCGTGGAGAACCCGGAGGAGCTGGACCGGGCGTTCGCAGAGGGCGAGAAGGCGCTTCGGCGGATCCTGGGGTCGGAGGAATGAGCGGACGTCCGGAGGGTGTGATGCCGGACGCCCTCGAGGAGTGGTGTCGACCCTGGGAGGGGGGAGCTGCACCGCGCAGCGACGGAACCGACCGTGCGCCCTTCGTGAGGGCGCTACACGCTGCTCTGGGGAACCCCGGTAGAGACCGGGGGACGGCCAGGGCCCTCCTGGCATGCGACGCCTTGCTGACCCGGGAGTGCGCCAGCGCGGCTGAGGATCCGGATCCTGCACTCCGGCTCAGGCGTCTCCTCGCCGACCTGCGCGCGATGGACAAGAGCTGACGGATGCGGCGAACCGTCCGGGATCAGATGCGGAGGCGCCGAGACCTCTTCGAGCAGGTGGGATTGGAGTGTGCCGCACCGATGGCCGAGGTCATCGCCCTTACCAGACGGTGCGTGGGCTCCGGCGGTACGCTCTTCTTCTGCGGGAACGGAGGATCGGCCGCGATTGCCCAGCATCTCGCTACGGAGTACGTGGTCCGGTTCCAATCCGACCGGCGAGCGATTTCGGCTCTCGCGCTCACGACGGACACCTCGGTGCTGACGGCCATCGGAAACGACTGGGGATTCGAACGCATCTTCGGCAGGCAGCTCGAAGCCCTGGCGAGGGAGGGGGACGTGGTCTTTCTCCACTCCACCTCCGGGCATTCCGCCAACGTACTGGTGGCGGCGGACGCGGCGAGGGACCTGGGCGTCACGAGCGTCGGATTCCTCGGTGGCGACGGGGGTATCCTCCGAACGCGAGTCGACCACGCCGTGGTGGTTCCCACGGACGAGACGGCGATGGCGCAGGAGGCCCACCTCGCGCTGGGGCACGAGATCTGTGCGGCGGTAGAGAGCATGATCTTGGCGGAGCCGGACCCGTTCCCACCCGTCGGTCGAGCCGAGACCCCGACCGAGCGATGACTCTGACTCTGATGAGGAGATCGTGACCGACCGATCGAGCGAAGTGGTTGCCCTTCTGCGGGAAGGGCGCGAAAGGGAAAAGGGGCAGGCCGCGTTCTACCGGCGGCTGGCGGCCGCCGCCGAGGAGGCGGGAGACCCGGACCAGATCGAGCGTCTCAATGAGCTCCTGGCCGACGAGCAACATCACCTCTCGCGGCTCACTGCGCGCCTGCTGGAACTGGGAGACCGACCTCCCGATCTTCCTGCGGTGCAGGGCGAGGCGAAACTCGCCGGCTGGGAGGCAGAGGCTCGAGCCCGGGAAGCCGGGGAGGTGGCCTTCTACAAGGCAGGTTTGGCCCGAACGATGGACGAGCGGACCCGGGTGATTCTGCAGGAGATCCTTCAGTCGGAGCGCCACCACCGGGAGGCGCTTCGAGGGAAGTGGATGTCGGCATGACGTCGGAATTTCTGGGTCTGCGAGGCAAGCGGGCCGTGGTGACCGGGGGCTCACGGGGCGTCGGGCGGGCGACCGCGCTCCTCCTCGCCCGGGCGGGAGTGCACGTGGGCATCGGATACCTCCGCAGAAGGGACGAGGCCGAGGGGCTGGTCGCCGAACTCCGGGAACTCGGCGTGAAGGCCTGGGCTTCCGGGGGAGATCTCTCCCGCGAGGACGAGGTGACGGCGCTCTTCGACCGGGCCGAGGATGCCTTCGGAGGAGTGGATATCGTGGTGGGAAACCACGGGATCTGGCCCGCCCGGGACATCGCACTGTCGGAGATGCCCCTCGAGCATTGGCAGCGGACGATCCGGATCAACCTGGAGGGCCTCTTCCTGGTCAGTCGAGAGGCTTCCCGCCGTCTCGCCGACGGGGGACGCCTGGTCCTCGTGAGTTCGACTGCGGCCCAGCGGGGGGAGGCCTTCCACGGCGATTACGCGGCCGCGAAGGGGGCGCTGGTGTCCCTCGTCAAGGGGCTGTGCGTCGAGCTCGCACCCCGCGACATCACCGTCAACAGCGTCGCGCCCGGCTGGATCGAGACGGAGATGTCGCAGGAAGCCCTCGAGGGGGAAGGCCTGGAACGAGCGCTCGCGTCGATTCCCCTCCGCCGAATCGCCACTGCCGAGGACGTTGCGGGGCCCATCGTCTTCCTTTGCTCCGCACTTGCCCGCCACGTGACGGGAGAAGTTGTCAACGTGAACGGGGGAGCGGTTTTACCGGGATGATCGACCTGGAGGCGCCCAGGGCCGTGCGCTGGATCTGCAAGACCCTCGAGGAGGCCGGCTATCCCACGTGGGCAGTCGGGGGTGCGGTCCGCAACCGCCTCGCTGGGAGGTCCGCCGAGGACTGGGACCTCACTACCAGGGCCGAGCCGAAGATCGTCCGTCGCCTCTTTCGTCGGACCGTGCCCATCGGAGTGGACCACGGCACCGTCGGGGTGCTCGCCCATGACGGCACCATGTACGAGGTGACCACGTTCCGCCGGGACGTCGAGACCACTGGCCGCCACGCCGTGGTGGCCTTCGCGGAGACTCTCGACGAGGACCTCGCCCGCCGCGACTTTACGATCAATGCCGTGGCCTGGCACCCGCTCGAGCGGCGGTTGCACGACCCCTTCGGCGGTGCGGCGGACCTGGAGCGCGGTCTGCTCCGAACCGTCGGAAACCCGACCGACCGATTTGCGGAGGATTACCTCCGGATCCTGCGAGCGCTCCGCTTCGCTGGGACCTTCCGACTCCAGATCGAGCCTCCGACCTGGCGGGCCCTGGTGAGGGCGGTGCCGGGAATGGATGTCCTCTCGCCCGAGCGGGTGCGCGAGGAGCTGGAGAAGGTGCTCTCAGGGCTGGAACGGCCCTCCGCGGCTCTCTCGCTCTACGCGGCTTCCGGATCGCTCTCGTTCCTCTACCCCGAGCTGGACAGGCAGGTGGGTCGGGCCGATGGCGTCGTCGCCGACCGTTGGAGCCACCTCCTCAGGGTGGTGGACCAGCTCCTGCCGAAGGAAGTGGAGTTGCGCTGGGCGGCACTTCTCATGGGGATCGGAACGGATCCCGAGGAGCCGGCGGAAATGCTCGGAGGGGGAGAGCCCGATCTGGCCACCATGGTGGCCGCCGCCGAGCTCCTCAGACGCCTCCGCTCCTCGAACGCACGGGTGGACCGGGTGGGAACCTTGGTGGGATGGGTCACGCGATTCCCGTCGGCCGACGCCTCGGACGTAGAGCTCCGGCGTTGGGTTGCAGGGGTAGGGAGGGGCCACCTGCCGGACGTGCTCCGGCTTCGGCGCGCCATCGCCACTGTCCGCGGGCTGGAGGGAAACGCCGACGAGACCGATCGCTTCACCCGCCTCGCCCCCCGCCTCCGTGAGATCGCTCGTTCCGACGTTCCCCTCGAGGTGGGCGAGCTGGCGTTCTCCGGGCGCGATCTCATCCGCATGGGCCAGCGACCCGGACCCTACTTCGGGGACCTCCTCCGTCACCTCTTGCAATGGGTGATAGAGGCGCCTTCCCGGAACCGTACCGAGACCCTGGCGGAGGAGGCACGGGTCTGGCTCACCGAATTCGAGAGGGATTCACCGGACACCGGAGAGGGTCCATGAACGAGGAACCGGACCTCTTCGGCTCCGGGGGGGGCGGCTCCGGGGACTCGAGTGGCTCTTCAGGGGGCCGGGCCGCCGGCGCAGAGCCACCTGCGATGAGCGCCGGAGGCTCCGCGGCTCCCCTTGCGGCGAGGATGCGTCCGCGGTCGCTGGATGAAGTCATGGGACAGGACCATCTCCTGGGGGAGGACGGGCCTCTCGGACGGATGATCCGGGGGAAGGAGCTGACGTCCTGTATCCTCTGGGGCCCACCCGGGAGTGGGAAGACCACCATCGCGAGGCTGCTGGCACAGAGGGACGGGGCCGCCTTCGTGGCTTTCTCCGCCGTGACGGAGGGAGTGGCCAGAGTGAGGGAGATCATCTCGGAGGCACGGACCCGGCTCCACGCCACGGGGCGGCGCACCATCCTCTTCTGCGACGAAATCCACCGATTCAACCGGGCGCAGCAGGATGCGTTCCTCCCCCATGTGGAAGACGGTACCATCATTCTGATCGGGGCCACCACGGAGAACCCCTCCTTCGAATTGAATCGACCCCTCCTTTCCCGAGCGCCCGTCTTCATTCTGGAACCGTTGAGCGAAGAGGCTCTAGAGCGGTTGATGCAGACTGCGCTCGAGGACCCCGATCGGGGGCTGGGGGGCCTCGGCCTCGAAGCCGACGGTGAAGCGCTGGAATTTCTGGCCCGGGGTGGGGACGGAGACGCCCGGAGGGCACTGGGCGCACTGGAGCTTGCGGCTGGCCTGGTCGGCTCGGGAGGTCGCATTACCGTCGACTCGGCCAGGGAGGCCCTCCAGCATCGCTTCGCCGTCTACGACCGGTCGGGAGAGGAGCACTACAACCTCATCTCGGCGCTGCACAAATCGATCCGGGGGAGCAACCCTGATGCGGCCCTCTATTGGCTCGCCCGGATGGTTCGTGGAGGGGAGGACCCGTTGTATCTTGCCCGTCGCCTCGTACGAATCGCCACGGAGGACGTGGGGATGGCCGACCCCGCGGCACTGAACCTCGCGGTCTCGGCCTGGCAGGCATACCATTTTCTGGGGTCGCCCGAAGGGGAGCTGGCGCTGGCGGAGGCGACGGTCTACCTCGCCACGGCCCCGAAGTCGAATCGCGCCTATCGGGCGTGGAAGACCGCGCTGGATGCGGCAGGAGCCACCGGTTCCGCCCCGGTACCTCTCCATCTTCGGAACGCACCGACGCAGGAGATGAAGACCTGGGGATACGGCGAGGGATACCGCTACGATCCGGACGAGGCGGATGGGGTCAGTTCGCAGGGGTTCCTCCCGGAGGTGATCGGGTCAGAAACGTTTTATGAACCAGGACCCTTCGGCTTCGAGCGGGACGTGAAGAAGCGAATGGAGTGGTGGGCGGCACGCCGGCGAGAGGCGGCGCGCGGTAGCGGTGACCCGGAGGAAGCCTGAGGGGTCCCAGGCATGAGGAGGGGCAGGACACCCTTCCGCCCTGGCGGGGTAGAAGTCCCGGCGCTCGCGACCTGGGCGTACCATGTGGTGTCCAGGTCCTGATGCGGTGGTCGTTCGTGCGACCTCTCCCCCCACCCCGGTGTCAACGATGCGCTCCCTGGCAGTCCTCGTCCTGGCGCTCCCCTTCCTCCTGGCCGGTTGCGGCGGGCTCCTCTACCGCAGCCCGACGGTGGAGATCGCGGATGTCCGGGTGGTCGGGCTCGGCTTGACCTCCGGAACGGCGGCCGTCGATCTTCAGGTGGAAAATCCCAACTTCTTCCGGCTGGAGGTGCACGAGTTGGAGTACCTCCTCGAGATCGAGGACGTTGGGGACCGATGGAGCCGCCTCGCCGAGGGGAGATCCGACGAGAAGATACGGCTCGGACGCCGCAGCACCGAGACCGTCACCCTGGAAATCCCCTTCAGCTACGGGGCGATGGGCCTCGCGCTGCGGAGCTGGTGGGAGACGGGCTCGGTCGGATACAGGCTGCAAGGCGATCTCCTGGGGAAGGGGCCGACTGGCGAGGTTCGCGTCCCGTTCCGGTCCTCGGGCAAGATGATGGATTGACGGAGCGGCCGAAAATACGCCTGGGATACGTAACGATGAGGCCGGATGGATCACAGGTGACCAGAACAGGAGCGGCGAGCGATTCCTACACAGTTGCTTGATCAGCGGACTCCCGTCGAGCGGGCGGTTCTCGTGAGCGCCCCCCTTCGCACGCTTCCGGAACGGACCGTGGAAGAACACGTCGACGAGCTGCGGCGCCTCACGGACACCGCCGGCGGGCTGGTCGTGGGCGAGCTCACTCAGCGGATCGCCGCGCCGACGGCGTCGACCTATATCGGGAGCGGCAAGGTCCGGGAGTTGCGGGAGCTCGTTGAGTCGGTGGAGGCCGATCTCGTGGTCTTCGACGAGGAGCTCAAGCCGGATCAGGCCCAGAATCTGGAGCGTGGACTCGGCGTTCGCATCATGGATCGCTCGGAGTTGATCCTCGACATCTTCGCGTCGAGGGCGCGCACCCGCGAGGCGAAGCTCCAGGTCGAGCTTGCACAGCTCCAATATCTCCTCCCCCGGCTTTCCCGGATGTGGACGCACCTTTCCCGGATCCGGGGAGGGATCGGACTGAGGGGACCCGGCGAAACCCAGCTGGAGACGGATCGGCGCCTCATCGGGCGTCGCATTTCCAAGCTGCGGGCGAACCTGGAAGAAGTGTCCGAGGCCCGCGCCACCCAGAGGAAGCGCCGCACTGACAGCTTCCGCGTCGCCCTGGTTGGATACACCAATGCGGGCAAGTCGTCGATCTTGCGGGCCCTGTCGGGCGACGAGCTTTTCGTGGAGGACCGACTCTTTGCCACGCTGGACTCCGCCACTCGCCAGGTGGAGTTGGGGGCGGGGTACACCGCACTCGTGACAGACACCGTCGGATTCATCCGGAAGCTGCCGCACCACCTCGTGGCATCGTTCCGCTCGACCCTGGAGGAGGTGCGGGAGGCCGACCTCATTCTGCACGTCGTGGATTCCAGTCATCCTGATCGGGAGGAGCAGCAGTCGGTAGTGGATGAGGTCCTGGCGGAAATGGAGGTCTCCGATGTGCCGAGACTCCTGGTCTACAACAAGGTCGACCGGCTGACGCATTCCGAAGAAGAGGCGCTCCGAGGGCGCACCCGGGCCCTCGAGGACACCCCTTCGGTCTTCGTCTCCGCCTTGGAGGAGGACGGGCTCCAGAGCCTGCTCGATGCTCTGAGAGTGAGGGTCAGAGCCCGTTTCCCGCGAGTGCGAATGGAGCTCCCCGTCGCGGATGGCGAGATGCTTGCCGCAGTGCACCGGGAGGGGGAGGTCCTTGACTCCCAGACCGAGGGTGAGATCATCCGTCTGACGGCTCGTCTCCCGGAGGCGCTCCTCGGGAGGATCCGGCAGCAAGCCGGAGTGGTGGTAGAGGAGGCCTGAGGCCGGGCCCTGCCAGGCCGGTGAATCTGGGTCACCGGGTACTCGAGGGGAACCATCGGGAGGGTGGGTGGAAGAACTGATCTTTGTAGGACCCGGGCGCGTCGGGCTCGCGCTGGGATACGCGCTCCTTCAGGCCGAGGCCGTTTCCTCGGTGGTGTACTACGGCCGGCGGCCGGAGCCCCCGGCCCACCCCCTCTTTCACCAGGGTCTGGCGGAGTACCGTTACGGGCTGGACCGCCCCTCGGAGCGTGCTGCTGCCGTGCTTCTGACGGTCCCGGACCACGTTCTTCCCGAGGTCGCCGTCGCCCTGGCAGGCCGGGGCGCACCCCGATCCGGAGTGGCCGCGCTACACACTTCCGGAGTCCGCGGTGCCGACCTCCTGGAGCCCCTCCACCGGATCGGATACTCCGTGGGCACCCTTCACCCCCTTCAGTCTGTCGTGAACTCCGTAACCGGAGCGGAGCGGCTCGTCGGTGCCGGTTACGCCATCTCCGGGGATCCCACGGCACTCATCATCGCCCGTCGGATCGTTTCGGCGCTCTCCGGTCGTACCATCTCGGTCCCGCCTCACCGACGGCCGCTCTATCATGCGTCGGCGGTGCTGGCCTCCAACTACCTGGTGGTCCTCCTGCGGGAGGCAGTCAGGCTCTTCCACGAGGCCGGAGCTTCCCGGGAGGAGGCTGAAGCGGCCCTCTTGGCTCTCGCGAGGGGGACCCTGGAGAACGTCGCCGAACTGGGGCTTGATTCCGCGCTCACTGGACCGGTGGTTCGGGGAGACCTGGAGACCGTGCACCTCCACCTGCGCACCCTCGAGCCAGCCGACGCCGCGTTCTATTCCGCCCTCGGGCTCAGAGCTCTCCACGGGGCCCGAGGGGAGCTCCCCTCCGAGGTGGCGGGCGAACTGGAGGAACTCCTTGGAAGGTACCTATGAGACTCTACGTGAATATCGACCATGTGGCGACGGTGCGACAGGCGCGGCGGACGGACGAACCGGATCCCGTCCGGGCGGCGGTCCTCGCGGAGCTCGGCGGCGCGGAAGGCATCACAGTCCATCTCAGGGAGGATCGACGACACATTCACGATCGGGATGTCCGGCTCCTGCTCGAGACCTGCAGGACTCCGTTGAACCTGGAGATCGCGGCGGAGGCTGAAGTGCTGCAGATCGCCCGGGACCTGGCTCCCGTCCAGGTGACATTGGTGCCGGAGAAGCGGGAGGAGGTGACCACCGAAGGAGGTCTGAACCTGGTCGACGACGAGGTGGAGCGGCGGGTGGCGCGTGCGGTTGAGACACTCGCCGGCGCCGGCATCCGGGTCTCCCTCTTCATCGACCCCGTGGAACCCGCGATCCGGGCCGCGAGCCGCTCGGGGGCGGCCGCAGCGGAGCTTCACACCGGGGAGTATGCCAACGCCCGGACCGACGCAGAGCGTGCCTCCCGCCTCACCGGGCTCCGTGAAGCGGCGCGGTTGGGCGCGCAGGAGGGCCTCGCAGTGCATGCCGGGCACGGACTCACCTATGAGAACGTGATTCCCGTGGCTGCGATCCCGGAGATCGAGGAGGTCAACATCGGGCACGCCATCGTCTCCCGTGCAATGCTGGTGGGGATGGAGCGCGCGGTGTCCGAGATGCGCGAACTTCTGCGAGAAGCCCCCTTCAGGGTGAAGGAGCCCGGCCGTTGGCAGCCGCCCATCGGATACTGATGAAGGGCGCACCCGAGGGCCGGGGAATGCGCGAGTGAGGTGGGATTGGAAGGCGGTCCTCGGGATTGCTGTGAGCGCCATCCTGATCTGGTGGGTGCTTCGGGGCGTCGACCTGGGGCAGGTGTGGACGGAGATCCGCGGCGCGCACTGGGGCCTCCTCCTTGCTGCGATCGCCGTGGCCACCTCCGGCTTCGCGGTCCGAGCCATGCGGTGGAAGCTGCTCCTGCACCCGCTGCGGGCAGGGACCGGCTTTCGCTCCCGTTTCGCCGCGGTGAACATCGGGTTCTCGGCGAACAACCTTCTGCCGGCCAGGGTCGGGGAGTTCGCACGCGCCTGGTCCATCTCCCGGATGGAGCCGGTCACGGCGAGTGGGGCATTCGGTACGCTGGTGGTGGAGCGCTTTCTGGATGCCATCGCGGTATGCGCGCTCATCCTGGTGGCCGTCCTCCACCCGGACTTTCCCACGGATGCGACCATCGCGGGGAGGCCGCTGGCGTCGTGGATCGCGGCACTGGCCGGCCTCCTGGGAGGCCTTCTCGTCCTCGTCCTGATCCTCCTGTTCCTCCCGGGCGTCTTCCTCCGGATCGCGGGAGCGGCGCCGCGGTTTCTTCCAGGGCGGACAGGAGAGCGGTTCGTGGCGATGCTCGAAGGGTTTCTCTCCGGTCTCGACTCCCTCCGCAATCCCCGTCTCCTCGCTGGGGCCCTCGTCTGGTCCTTCGGGTTCTGGGGATGGAACGCCGTCTCCTTCTGGCTCGCTTTCCATGCATTCGGGATCGACCAGGGCTACGCCGCTGCGCTTTTCGTCCAGGGCATCATCGCCCTGGGAGTGGCAGTTCCGTCCGCACCCGGTTTCTTCGGAACCTTCCATGCAGCGGCGGTGGTCGCCCTTCAGGAGGTCTTCGGCGTCGCTTCGGGGCCCACCCTCGCCTTCGCCTTCGGTTACCACCTCGGAGGGTTCGTTCCCGTGACTCTCATGGGGTTGTGGTATGCAGGCCAGCTCGGAATCACCTTGAGCGACCTGGGGCATGCCGATGAACGGGTCGATGCCGAGTCAGCCGGACCCGCGTCGGAGCCGGGACCCACGGGCGAGGAGTCGGAATGACGGAGCGCGGGGAACGACTGCCGAACGAGGAAGGGGGCGGGGATGTCGAGCCGGGTATCCGGGCCCCCGCGAAGGTCAACCTCTTTCTTAGGATTCTCGCCCGCGAGGAGGACGGATACCACCAGATCGAAACGCTCTTCCAGAAGTTGGAGCTCGCCGACACGCTCCATGTCTCGTTGGAGGAGGAGCCCGGTGTGCGGCTCGAACTGGAGGGGGTGGCGCAGAACTCACTCGGCCCCGTCGAGGAAAATCTTGCGGTCCGGGCTGCCCGGATCTATCTGGACCACCCGAAGGCGGATGCCGCTGCCAGCGGAGTGCGGATCCTCCTCAGGAAGAACATCCCCCACGGCGCGGGCCTCGGCGGGGGATCATCCGATGCCGCAGCGGTTCTCCGGGAGCTGGACCGCCTCATGGGCGACCGCCTCGGCGCCCGCGAGCTCGTCCGGCTCGGGTCCCGCCTCGGGGCCGACGTCCCCTTCTTCGTCCTCGACGCCTCCCGTGCGCTGGCCTGGGGACGGGGCGATCGCCTGTTTCCCTTGCCGCCCCTGGCCCCCCGGGACGTGGTGCTGGCTGTCCCTCCGGTTCGTGTCCCTACGCCGCGTGCCTACGCCCGGTTGGCAGAGCACCGGAGGAGGGAGAAAGCAAGCGTCGCGGAAGGGCGAATCATCGACCCGGAGGAGCTGAGCGACTGGGCGGGCATCGCGAAGGTCGCGGAGAATGCGTTCGAGGCGGCGCTCGAGGACGCCCATCCAGAGTTCGCTCGCCTGCGCGGACAATTGAGGGACGCGGGCGCCCGCCCGGCCCTCCTCTCCGGAAGCGGGTCTGCGGTAGTCGGCTTTTTCGAGTCGCGGGAGATGGCCCTGACCGCGGCTCACCTGATCGAGGAAGCCGGATCGGGGGCGCGCGCCATCGTGACCCGGACGTCTATCGGTCCGAGCGACCCCCTCGTCAACGCATCAGGACCGTGGAGTAGAGTCCCACGGTAAACCGGAAGTGATGCACCGCCCCGTGACGCTCCCGGTCCGGGGTCCGCTTGAGGGGAGAGTTGATGGTGATATGGTCGGCCGCCTCCAGCGGGCGACGAACGCCACGAACGCACCACGCCGCCATGCCACGATCAGATGCCGCAGCGCCTGATCCATCTGGTAGAGGGATGCCGACGGACCTCCGAAGTGGACGACGAGCGGGTCCGGCCAGCGGTTGTCCTATGCCGCGTGCGCGACGGCGTACGCCAGGCGCATGGGCGTGCCCGTCCCTGCCCACCGATCCTGTGGCACCACGAGCCAGCCGCAGGAGACGTCTTCGCGGAGATCGTCGCGGAAGTGCAACGGGCACGTCTCCGCCGGCTCGAGCCGGCGGACGAGTTCCTGCCCGGCCAGTGATCCGGCAGACATCGCGACGAAGATCAGGGCGTGCAGGAGATAAACATCAGACCATGGCCCCACGCCTGGTCTCGGACTAGCTCTCTTCCACTCGGTACACAACGAGGCGCGTCACTTCGAAGTCGTCAGTGTGCGACGCCGCGATCCGACCGTCGGGGAAGAAGGCCAAGGGAAACGGTGCGCCTGGGGGAAGGGTGCCCCGGTAGTCGCCATCGGCGTCGAAAAGATCGATGGCGCGGGGCTCTTCTCGCAGACCGCCCCGCTGCACCCAGAGGCCGCCCTCCCGGTCGATCGCGATCCGCCCCACGGCGGGAGTTACGGGGGCGAATCCCCGTTGTTCGACCACCTCTTGTGAATCGCACACGACCTGCCGACCATCGCCAAGCACCACCGTCATCCCTTCTCCCTGCTCTTCGACCGCGAGTCGCTCTGACGCGGGCAGCGGGGGGATCGCGCGGCGGATTCTACGCGTCTCCACAACGCCGTGGAAGATCGAGATCTCGTACTCGGCGGTGGTAGCAGCCACGATCGTCTGGTCGCGAGCCGCCCAGCGCAGGGTCGGGTGAAAAACGGGGAGCATTCCGCTGAAGCCCATCCCGCAGCTCTCGAGTTGGATCGGGCGCATCTCGGGGCGATCAACATGGACGATCCGTATCGTGTCGGCGCCCCCGCTTCGGAGGAGTACGTCGGAGGCGGCGCCGTCCTCGACGAGTTGCTGCTGCCACACGGATCCGTCATCCGTTCGGTGCAGGATTCCTCCGAAGAACCCCGCGGGGAAGGGGACAGTGGGAAGGATCTCTCCGTCAAGGGAGAAGCTCACAATCCCCCTCTTGGAGATGTCCAAAACGCCGAACTCTCCCTCTGGAGCCACCGTGAGGCCGACGGGGAAGCCGAATTCGCCTGGCCCGTCTCCCGAACGCCCCACGGACCGCAAGTGGCGCCCAGTGTCGTCGAAGATGACCACCTGCCGACTCTGGGCGTCGAGCACGAAGATCCTCCCGGCATCGTCGACCCCGATGGTTCCCGGCCCCACTTGAAAGAAGGCCTCCTCCGGCCGCGTATCGCTTCCGCCCAACCGGAATTCCTCGACGAACTCCAGGGGGGCCGGCCGATCTTCCCTCTCATGGGACACGATGACAATTCCCGCCGAGTCGCTCATGATCGTGCCGGCCTCGGCCGGATCCGATTCCCCGCATCCACCGAGGAGCAGGGCCGCCGCCAGGAGGGCGAATGCTGGTGTCGTACTGGGGGAAAAGGGGATCATGCGGGGGGGTTCCATCGTGGGGGGACTCCCTAGGGCGACCGAAGGTGGATGCAAGCGTCGCGGGCGTAGGTCACCAGTGCGATGCGTTCCGGCCGCGAAAGGTTGCTCAGCCGAAGGGGGTATGAAGGTCGGATGAAGACGCGTTCATCAACATCCCTGAGCACGGGGTCAGGTGGGGCAGCGTCTGCTCACTGGTCTCTCTCCCTTGTTCTCTCCCTTGGTCTGAAATCTCGAGCAAGCTGCCCTTTCCTCCAACCACATCTCCCGTGCCAAGGGGGTTGAGTCGGTTCCGTGCCGAGCCGTGTCGCCCCTTCTGGCGCAGGACCGCTGGGTGGGAGGGGCGATGGGGCACGACGCCTCATCCGGGCCTTGCTCCTCCATCAGGGTACCCCCACCTTGAAAGCGAGCCGTTTCTGGCCCGTCGTCTAATGGCAGGACACCGGTCTTTGGAACCGGCGGTGGTGGTTCGAATCCACCCGGGCCAATCCCATGCAGCCCCTTCTCCCTCGCGATCGACGCGATCCCGGACGTCCGGACGGCTGGACGTTGACGCGTCATGGGGCGCCGTCTAAGTTTCCGGGCTGTTACTGTCCTTGAAAACATCGGCGGGCCACGGAATGGAAGAAACCTTCGGGCGGGGACCCCTCCTGGTTCTCTCGGGGAGGGCGAACATCGCGCTCTCCGAAGAGATCGGCAGGATCCTCGGCAAGCCTGTTGACGCAGCTCACATCCTCGACTTTGCCGACGGCGAGATCTTCGTTCGGATCGACAAGAATGCGCGGGGGCGAGACGTCTTTATCATCCAGCCCACGGTTTCTCCTGCGGACAACATCATGGAGTTGCTCCTCCTGATCGACGCGGCGAAGCGGGCGTCCGCCGCGAGGATCACGGCGGTGATGCCCTACTACGGGTACGGGCGGCAGGACCGAAAAGACCAGCCTCGGGTGGCGATTGGAGCCAAGCTCGTCGCCAACCTGGTGGAGGTGGCGGGAGCCGACCGGGTTCTGGGGATGGATTTTCACCAGCACCAGATCCAGGGATTCTTCGATGTGCCGGTGGACCATCTCTATGCCGCGCCGGTGCTCACGGATTACTTTCGGAGAAAGAATCTGGAGGACCTGGTGGTGGTTGCGCCCGATGTGGGCTCAGCGAAGATGGCCCGAGGCTTTGCGAAGCGGCTGGGGGCGACCTTCGCGATCATCGACAAGCGGCGACCGGGACCGAACGAAAGCGAGGTGCTCACGGTCGTTGGTGACGTCGATGGCAGAAATTGTCTGATCACCGATGACATGGTGGATACCGCCGGGACCATGGCCTCGGCTGTCCACGCCCTTCGCAAGCGGGGTGCAAGGGCGGTCTACGCCTGCGCCACGCACGCCCTCCTCTCCGGGAAGGCAGCGGAGCGGCTTTCGGCAGCGCCGCTGGAGGAGTTGGTCGTGACCAACACGATCCAGATCCCGGAGGATCGTCAATTCGAGGGGCTGAAGGTGCTGTCGGTGGCCGGACTGCTGGCCCGGGCCATCGAGTACATCCACTCGAACGACTCGGTCAGCCAGCTCTTCGAACTGCGCGACACCGAATAGGACTCGATTCACAGCAAGAGCCGCCTCCTCCCGGTAGGGATGGAGGCGAACACGGGCCTGCGGCCCCAGATACGGAAGAGGGAAAGATGAGTAGTCAGGTTTCACTCAAGGTGGAGCGACGCGACGGGACCGGAAAGGGCGTGGCTCGCAAGCTCCGCGCAGCGGGAAAGCTTCCCGCGGTGGTCTACGGGGGCGACGCCGGGTCGATCGCGGTGTCGCTGGATGCGCACGACACCGAGGTGCTTTTCCGCTCCATCTCGGTGGAGAACACGATCGTGAACCTGGATGTCCAGGGGGAGGCGGCGCCGGTTCCCTCCCTGATCCGGGACATCCAGACCCACCCCTTCCGCCCCATCATCCTACACGTTGATTTTCTCCGGGTGCAGACCGGGGTCGAAGTCGAGCTCGACGTGCGGGTCGAGCTGGAGGGCACGCCCACCGGTGTGAAGGATCAGGGCGGCGTTCTCGAGCAGACCGTCTACATGCTCCCGATCCGGTGCGTCCCCGCGCTCATCCCGGACCATGTCATCTACGACGTTTCCGGACTCGAGATCGGCGACAGTGTCCATGTGGGTGAGTTGTCGCTTCCTGAGGGCGTCGCCGTCCTCCTCGACCAGGAGCGGACCGTCTGCTCCGTGCAGCATCCCAGCAGGGCCGAGGTCGAGGACGACGAGGAGGAAGACGACGAGGAGCCCGAGCTCGTGGGTGCCGAAGAAGAGGATGCTGAAGCTGAGGACGAGGGCGACGGGGATGAACCCGCAGGGGCCTGAGTCACCCGGGGTGCGACGGGCGACCCGGTGAGGCTGGTCGTGGGGCTCGGAAACCCTGGCCCGAAGTATGACTCGACACGGCACAATGTGGGTTGGTGGGCGGTGGATCACGTCGTACACACCTGGAAGCTGGGGCCCTTCCGGTCCACGGGGCCGGCACTGGTGGTGGAGGGGTCGGTGGAGGATGAGGAGGTCATCGTCCTCAAGCCGACGACGTACATGAATCGGAGTGGTCAGGCCCTCCGTCCCTTTCTGGGACGGGAGGGCTTCGACGTGTCCAGGGACCTCGTGGTCCTCGTAGACGACGCAACGCGGGACGCCGGGCAGTCGCGGCTCCGCGGGAAAGGCAGCTCGGGCGGGCACAATGGGCTGCGCAGCATCGAGGCGGCTCTAGGGACTCGGGACTTCGCCCGCCTGCGCCTGGGGGTGGGTCGACCTCCTCCGGGAGCGGACCTGGTAGAGTGGGTCTTGTCACCGATGGGAAGTGAGGACGAGGACAAGGTGCTGGCCGTGATCCGGGAGGTTCCGACGGTCCTGCGGACCTGGATGCGCGAAGGTCTCGAGCCGGCGATGAATGAGATCAATCGGTAGGGTCGGCGTCGCACGGACCGGGTTCCCGTCCGGGAAGCGGTCTGCGGCGAGTTGCTCCCCGACTGAGGGAGGGCCACCCGGCCGGAGCAAATACCCAAAAAGGGGAGAGCTGGAGGAATGGATTTTGTAGCCCTGACCTCGGGAGCCTGGGTCCTTGGCGTGATCGGACTAGTGATCGCGTTGGGGATCTATCTCTACGTGATCAAGCAGCCGGCCGGCAGCGCCACAATGGTCGACCTCGCGGACCAGATCCACGATGGAGCGATGGCCTTCCTGCGCCGTGAGTACACGGTGCTCACGGTGTTCGTGCTGGTGGTGGCTGTCCTCCTCGGGTGGGCCATCGGAGTGGCCACGTCCACAGCCTATATCGCCGGGGCCGTCAGTTCGGCCATCGCGGGCTACCTGGGAATGGAAGCCGCGACGCGGGCGAACGTGCGCACTTCCCACGCGGCGAATGTGCACGGGCAGGCGATGGCACTTCGGGTCTCCTTCCTCGGGGCATCCGTGATGGGCCTCGCGGTCGCGTCGCTCGGGCTCCTGGGTATCGGTGCGTTCTATATGGTGATGGCACACGGGGCTCCAGCTACCGATCTGCCCCGCTTCGGCGAGGTTATTGCGGGCTTCGCCATGGGTGCTTCCTCCATCGCCCTCTTCGCACGTGTAGGCGGCGGCATCTTCACGAAAGCTGCCGACGTGGGAGCGGACCTCGTCGGGAAGGTCGAGGCGGGGATTCCCGAGGACGACCCTCGGAATCCGGCCACGATCGCGGACAACGTCGGCGACAACGTGGGCGATGTGGCGGGAATGGGAGCCGACATCTTCGAGTCCTACGTCGGTTCGATCGTGGCCACCGTGGCCATCGGGGCCACCTCCGGGGTGATGGCAGCCAACGTCACCGAGGCGGTGGCGCTGCCCCTCCTCACCGTGATGGTGGGGCTTGTGGCTTCGGTGGTGGGGATCGCTTCCATGAAGATCCTGGAGAGGGTCAACCCCGCCGCCGCGCTCCGGAACATGACCTTCATCGCCGCGGGCCTCTTCCTGATAGCCATGTACTTCGTGGTCGGCGCCATGGGTTTCGAGATGACGAACCCGGTTACCGGCGAGAGCTACCCCGCCAGCGGACCCTTCTGGGCGATCCTGGCCGGCACCCTCGTGGGCATCCTCATCGGACTGGTCACGGAGTGGTATACCGGCGGTCCCCCAATCCGTCGGATCGCCGTGGCGAGTGAGACGGGATCCGCCACCAACATCATCACCGGCCTGGCCCTGGGGATGCATTCGGCCGCCATCCCGGTCTTTCTCATCGCGGGTGCGATCTTCGTGTCCTTCCAGGTGGCGGGCCTCTACGGGATCGGGATCGCCGCCGTGGGGATGCTTGCCACGGTGGGCGTGACGATGTCGGTGGACGCCTACGGCCCGGTGGCCGACAACGCCGGCGGAATCACCGAGATGGCTGGCCTCGGGCCGGAGACCCGGGCGATCACCGACTCGCTGGATGCGATCGGAAACACCACGGCCGCCATCGGGAAGGGGTTCGCCATCGGATCCGCGGCCCTCACCGCTCTCGCCCTGTTCTCCGCCTACACCACGGCCGTGGGGCTACAGGAGACCGGAATCAACCTCGTCGATCCGGCGGTCGTGATCGGGCTCTTCCTCGGTGGTACCCTCCCGTTCCTGGTCGCTGCAATGACGATGACTGCGGTCGGCCGGGCAGCAGCCGGAATGGTGGAGGAGGTCCGGCGCCAGTTCCGCGAGATCCCGGGGTTGATGGAGGGGACTGCGAAGCCCGATTCTGCCCGGTGCGTGGACATCTCGACCCGAGCGGCACTCCGGGAAATGATCGCGCCCGGCATCCTCGCGGTGGCTGCCCCTTTCCTGGTGGGTTGGCTCATCGGGGTGGAAGCCCTCGGGGGCCTGCTGGCCGGCGCGCTCGTGACCGGGGTCCTCATGGCCCTCTTCATGGCCAACTCGGGCGGCGCCTGGGACAACGCCAAGAAGCTCATCGAAGGTGGTGAGTACGGAGGGAAGGGTTCCGAAGCCCATAAGGCATCGGTGGTCGGCGACACCGTCGGGGACCCGTTCAAGGATACCTCCGGGCCCTCCCTCAACATCCTGGTGAAGTTGATGAGCGTGGTGGCTCTCGTTCTGGCGCCTTTCTTCGTGCGGGTCCACGCGGAAGGTGGCCCGGATCCCATCGGGGGAATCGTGGAGCTCTTTCAGCGGGTCTTCATGGGTTGAGTCGGGTCCTGGGCCCCGGTAGGGTCACTACATGAGCGAGAGCCCCACCATCCCTGGAGGACGGTGGGGCTCTCGAGTCTGCGGGTGCAGCGTCTGGCTCAGCTCATGGGCACGTACTGCTGGATCCGGCCGTCGATCCGCTCGAAGATGTCCTCCAGGGACCGGCCGGTGATGGTCAGCCCGTGGTTCTTGAGTCCCACCACCGCACGGGAAGGTTCGTGTTCTTCCCTCACGAGGTCGGCCACCGCCTGGCCCAATTCGTAGGTGCCGCAGGGGTAGTTGAACTCTGTGGACGGTACCCCGTCCATCCAAGCATGCACATGGAGGATGGCGCCCACCTCCGGATGCTCCCGATAGATCATCCAATGTTCGATGGCGTCCACGGACACCCGCCGCGGCTCGATGTCCGGCGGCACCGAGATCACCATGGCGCCCGATTCCTCATCGTAGTCCGTGACGAGAAGGATGTCCCGTCCCACGGTCTCGAGCTTGCCCTTGTCTACTCCAGAGGCGCTCATCCAGAACCGAGTCTCGTCCAGACGCGCCGAGATGTTGCCGTAGGAGAGCCCACCGATCCCATAGAGACGCTTGACGTGGCGCAGGTCGCGCTCCGAGAGGACCTCGTCGATGGGGAAGGGGGCTGGGAGGAGGTTCAGCGCGTCCAGGCGCTCGCCCGCGCGTTGGATCGAGCGGGTGATCTCGTCACCGCTCCATAGCTCCTCCGGGAGGTCGGGTCGGAAGTCGTTGTCGATGACGAGGCGCGAGGTCGCCAGCGGCTCGATCCGTCGGTAGACGCGCTCGAAGAAGTCCTCGGGATCTCCTCCTCCCCGAACCTTGTAGTACCCCTGTTCGGGAGTCAGGAAGTGAGCGTCGGGTTCCGACCCGTCTGGTCCGGTCAGCCCGATCAGGAGGTTCGCCAGCGATCGCACGAGGAGCGGGTAGGCTTCCGGGATCGCCTCCTGGACGCTTGCAGGGCGCGAGGCCATCTCAGTGAGGCCCACCACAAAAACGGCCTGGGCCTTCCGCCTGAATGGACGTGCGTTCTCATTGGGAAAGCAGTTGACCACCAGCGCGGCCTTATCCGGGTCGCTCACGAACCGATGTCCCTTTTTGTCCATCACCTTCCGGAGTCCCTCGACGAACCATCCGAAGCGCTCGTCGGTGTACATCCCCGCAAAAGAGTAATCCATTTGGATCCCGTTTCCTGGCCCGCGCGGCCGTCAATCGCCGGGGGAGCGGGCCGATTTGCCTTTTGGTAACTCCCGTGTAACCCGGGAAAGGTCGACGGAACCCGGGGATGCCGCAAGGTGCCGAGAGGGCACCTGCACCTGGCCAGGTGCACGCTGGCGAAGGGGGTCTTGGACAGGGCGGCCCGGACTTCTAGATTGCGGCCTCCGTCATGCCCTCGGGAGGAGGGGGCTTATCCAACCAACGCCCCGGTGTCCATTCCCGGGGCGGTTCCAGTTTTTCCCGCAGGCGACACGTCGATGCTAAAGGCCGGTATCGTGGGCCTTCCCAACGTCGGGAAGTCCTCGCTCTTCAACGCCCTCACGGCACAGGGCGCCCCTTCCGAGAACTACCCCTTCTGCACCGTGGACCCGAATATCGGCACGGTCGAGGTTCCGGATCCACGCCTCGACCGCATCTTCGAGCTGGCGGCGGCGCGGCAGAGGCTCCCGACCGTGGTCCAGTTCGTCGATATTGCCGGGTTGGTCAAGGGTGCGTCCGAGGGAGAGGGGCTTGGGAACAAGTTCCTCGGCAACATCCGGGAGGTCGATGCCATCGTCCACGTCCTCCGTTGCTTCGACGATCCGGACGTGACGCATGTCCTCGGGGAGGTAGATCCGATCCGGGACCGGGAGGTGGTGGACACCGAGTTGGCCCTCGCGGACCTGGACTCGGTGGAACGCCGTATCGATCGGGTCGCGAGGAAGGCACGTTCCGGTGAGCGTGAGGCAAAGGAGGAGCTTGCCCTTCTGGAGCGGCTGCAGACGCAGCTCGGCGAAGGCGGACCGGTTCGGGCGCTCCAGTTCGATCCGCAGGAGCGGCCGCTCCTGCGCACCTTCCAGCTTCTCACCGCCAAGCCGGTCCTCTACCTGGCGAACGTGGCGGAGGAGGACCTTCCCGAAGGCGAGAACCGCTGGACGTCCCGCCTGCGTGCCCTACTGGAGGTGGAGGATCCCGAGGCCGAGCTCGTCGCCGTCTGCTCTACCATCGAATCCGAACTGGCCGAGCTGGAACCGGAGGATCGTGCCGATTTCCTCGCCGACCTCGGGCTCGAGGAGCCGGGACTCCACCGGCTCATCCACGCGACGTACTCATTGCTCGACCTGATCACCTTCTTCACGGCCGGAGAGAAGGAGGCGAGAGCCTGGACCGTGCGACGGGGGGCGCGGGCGCCGGAGGCGGCCGGCACCATCCATTCGGACTTCGAACGGGGCTTCATCCGGGCGGAGACCATCGCCTTCCCCGAGTTCGAGTCCTTCGGGTCGATGAAGCGGGCGAGGGACGAAGGAAGGATCCGATCGGAGGGGAAGGACTATGTGGTCCAGGACGGGGACATCATGCTCTTCCGCTTCAACGTCTGAGGGGCAACGTAACTTACAACGGGACAACAGTTTGCGTTTTCACTGTGTCCCGATTGTGTCCCGGGGATCGGGTTACGCGAGCTCCATGACCTGCCGCGTGGTCGCCGGATCACTCGCCTGATACGCCTCTTGGAGGGCCTTCACGTCCCTCCACCGGCCGCCAGCCATGACGTCTTGAACTGGGAGGTGCTTCCTTCGGCTCGCCCAGGCTCGCCGGAAGGCATGCCACCCGCCCCGGCGCTGGTGGGGGAGGCCCGCCTTTTTCTCGGCCCGCCGGAGGTAGTATCCCGCCGCCTGCTTGTCGAGCGCCTTTGATGGGTCGGTGTTCCCGGAGATGAACGCCTCCCCCACGGCCGGGTGTTTACGCAGGTACGCCTCGAGCGCCTTCCTCGCGGCCCGCGAGAGCGGCGAGAAGTCCAAGTAACCGCGTTTGTCCCACTCCGGCCGCCACCGAAGCCCATCGGGCCAATGGTCGGCCGCGGCCTCGTCCTGCCCCTCCTCGGCAAGCGCCCGCCGCAGCGCCTCGGAGGAAAGGAGCACGTCGGAGGCGCGGAGGTGCAGGATGGCGGGACGGCCCGCGGGAAAGCGACCCGAGCATCGGGTCGCAGGTTAGCCTACGCCAAGGAGTCCACCCTCCCACCTGGGCAGCCAAGACGAGAGGCTGATTTGCGCTCGCGGAAGACGTGACCAACCTTGGTCGCAGTTGACCTTCTCGTTATGACGACCTGCGTTGCTCAGGAGGACTCTTGAGCGACGAACCCCAACCGACTCCCGGAACCCCCGCTTCCCGTGCTGCGCGATCGCGATCGTGACTTGGCGGGAAGAGGGTCCATCGGCTGAGTGTCACACCCCTCAACGAAGTTCAGAGTGTCGGCGAAACCGGACTGGCTACGCCGGGCCGCCGCAGGCTTTCCCTCCACCGCAAAGAAGGAGATTCGATGACTGAACTCACCCTCCCTACCCTGACTGAGGCGGTGGAAGGCCGTATTGCGGCTTTTCGGGTCGTTTCCCGGCTCCAGCCCGCTGGAGGGCCCGGCGACAAGATCTTTCCTGCCACTTACGCCCCGCCGAGTGGGGCGCGCACACGGTACGCCACCGAAGCCCGACGGATCAATGGAGAGGTGGTCGAGACGGTCCTCCTCGACTCCGTAGCATCCCAGGCGAACCGGATGGAGCTAGCGCTGCTTCGGGCGCACGATCGGGGAATGGTCGACCTTCCCATCGTGGCCGTGGATTTCTCCTCCCACAGCGATCTGGTCGACCTTGGGAGGGTTACTGCACTCGAGGCCCCGCACCGAATCGCTGATGCCATCTTCCGGGACAGCGCACTCGATGGCACCGCATTCCGGATGAGCGATATCGGACGGTCCGTCACGGAAGCCAATGCCCGTGCGGCTACTCCGATCCTTAGATGGTGCCCAACGGGTCTGGTGTTCGGCCTGTGGGACAGCACCGGCCCGAAGGGTGGACTCGGGGCGAAGTACCAGCGTGCCATTTCCTCCGAGATCGTCGGCATAGGAGTTGAACTCGGGGTCAAGACTGCGAGTCGGATCGATCCGCTGGCCATCGAACGAAAGGCCACGATTTTCGAGGACGCGGACGAGGAGGGTGCCTGGACCCCCGACGCGGAAAAGGCGAAGTCGAAGAAGGGAGAGCCTGTCACATACGCGGATGGGCGACCGAGTACGGTGAATCATGGCAACATTGCGCCGTCGATCGACAGCGAGGCAGGTGGAGTGACTGTGGATTACGCTGTGCAGACGATGGTGCTCTCCCTTCCGGCGCTTCGGCGGCTCGCCTTCCCGACCCGCACGGATGGGTCGTCGATATCAAGGGCCGATCGGGACGCAGCAGAACTTGCTGCCCACACCGCTCTTGCGGCCCTGGGTCTGGCCGCGGTTGTATTCGCTCGGAACGAGGGGTACGACTTGCGCTCTCGCTGCGCGCTGATCCCCGAAGGCCCCTTCACCATCGAAGGCCTTCCGGCCGAGGGGGGAGAACCGGAGGTCTTCCGACTGGACGCGTCAAAGGCCGCAGCGCTAGTAAGGGCTGCGCGGGAAGCCGCCGAGAAGCACGGGCTCGCCTGGGAGGATCAGGAAGTTCTCCTCTCGCCGGCTCAGCGCCTCGTGGATCTCCTCAGAAAGAGTCGAACGCTTCATGCCGAGGCGGACCCCCAGGCGGAGGAGGGGTGATGTTGGCCGTTCAGGTCGAGCTTCTGACCGGACGGTATGTCGCCTCCGAGTATAACGATCGGACGAAGGCGGAATGGCCACCACACCCGGCTCGCTTCTACTCTGCCCTCGTGGCGACATGGGCAGAGACTGGTAGCCCCGTGGAGGAGGCCGCTGCGCTGGATTTTCTGGCCACTCTGCCGGCCCCCGAGCTTCATGTTCCCGAGATCCAGCGGGAGCGTGACTCCAGCACGTTCTACGTTCCGGTCAATGACACCTCGATCGTGAGGACGTACCAGAGTAACTGGCAGAAGATGAATGCGGCATGGCAGCAAAGGGAGGAGGCAAGGGAGGGCCTCGATCGCGTGACGGATGGCAAGGAGAGGCGGAAACTGGAACAATCCGTCCAGCGCTCCACGAAGGCTATCGACCAGCTGAGAAAAACGGTGGCTGGCTTTCTGACGGGAGGGAAGGTGGCCGACTCCGGATTGGCCCTCCTGCCGGATCAGCGAACGAAGCAGGCGCGACACTTCCCGAGCGTATCACCTGATGAACCGAGATTCGTTCTGGTTTGGGCCGAAGCGGGCGGTATGAAGCCGCACCTTCCCGCCCTGGATCGTTTGCTCGCCCGAGTACATCGCCTGGGTCACTCACACTCCCTGGTGCTCATCCGTCGAGTGGAGGATCCTCCTGCTGCGAACTGGATCCCGCACGAGGACGGCGACACTGCGATCCGCTGGGTCAGCCCGGGCCAGCGGAAGGCGTTGGTCGAATACCATGATCTGCACTGTGGTGTCGAACCGCGCGTAATGCCCGCTGTGACCATTGCCTATGGGCGAGCGGAGGAACTGATCCCAGAGGAAGAGAGCCCTGAAAGTGACCTGGCCGGTGACTTCATCATCTACGAGCGGGCAGGGGGGCCGCCAGTCCCTGTCACCCGGGCGGTGTCTCTGGCAGAGACGGTCCATCGAGCCCTCGTGAAGATGGCGGAGCCGCTTCCAGAAGGGGGGGTCCATCCTGCTGTTTGTGGACGAGACCCGAATGGGAAGGTGACGCGGGACCCCCACGTCCTGATCCTGCCTCTTCCCTATGTAGCCAGTCAATACGCTGACGGAACGGTGATGGGTGTGGCCTTCGCGATCCCGAGAGCGGTCTCGGAAGATGGCCGCATCCAGATCCTTCGAGCTCTGGGGCAGTGGGAACGACATGGCGATGCAGAGGATCGGATGATCAAAGTTCACCTTGGGTCCCGTAGCCCGATTGAGTTACGGCGGGTCCTCGGCAAGTCCGATCGGTACAACCTCCAACCCCGTACATGGTGTCGAGCATCGAGGACCTGGGTCACCGCCACACCGGTGGCGCTTGACCGAAACCCCAAGACTCTCTGGGCACGGGACGCGCACGCCGCGACCCAGGGAGAAAGGCGGGCGATCAGATCTATTCGGCAGGCGTGCGAGCGTATTGGCCTGCCTCAGCCGGAGCAGGTCTCCCTGGAGCGGACGGCTCCACTCCGGGGGACTGAGCCGGTTGGCTCCCACCCGCCGTTTCCGGGTCGGGGAGCAGGACCCCGGCGAGTCCTAGTTCACGCCCACCTTCGTTTCACTGAGCTGATCCGCGGACCCGTTGTGCTTGGTGCGGGGCGATTCCGTGGAGCCGGTCTATTTCGCCCCATCCGTGAAGAGCGACGCGACCGGAGCCCTCCGGAGGTGGGAACCTCATGATTCCCCTGAGTGCCGATGAGTTTGCGGCTTTCCATGAGGAAGTCCATGGCTACCCACCCTTCCCATGGCAGGACCGGATCCTCCGATGGGCTCTCCAGAATCGGCGCTTTCCCGATCTCGTGGACGTGCCCACCGGGGTGGGAAAGACCACCCTGATGGACGTGTCCCTCTTCGCACTTGCCGTGGATGCGTCGAACCCGACGAAACATCGATGGGTGCCGCGAAGAATCTTTCTTGTAGTTGACCGCCGGATCATTGTGGATCAAGCGGGCCATCGGGCCCTGAAGCTCTCGCGTCTCCTGGAACGGGCCATGTCCAACGGCGAGAGGTCATCTACGGTTGGAAGGGTGGCCCTGGCGCTCTCCTCCCTCTCCGGAGGAGGTGAGCCTCTCACCGCTGCCATTTTGAGGGGTGGAACGCTCCGTGATGATAACTGGGCCCGCCGGCCGGATCAGCCCGTGCTTGGTGCATCCACCGTGGACCAGGTGGGGTCTCGGCTGCTCTTCTCGGGGTATGGGGTGGGCGGCCGGTCCGCATCGATCCATGCCGGACTCTTGGGCCATGACACCCTGTTTCTGCTCGACGAGGTTCATCTTTCCCAGCCGTTTCGGGAGACCCTCGGACAGCTGCGACATTACAGTGGCCACTTATGGCGCCGTGAGCAGGTGGCACCACCGACGCAGTCCGTTGAACTGTCCGCAACGCCCGGGGAGGATCCCGTAGGTTCCGATCGGAAGGGCTTCGGGCTCGACGAACAGGATCTTGGCCATCCCCTCATCCAGAAGCGGATTCAGGCGCCCAAGCCGGTGGAGCTCGCACTGACATCGTCCGGGACTCAGAAGGCATTCGTGCGGGAGTTCGTGAAGCGATCCCGTGAACTCCTGAAACGTCACAAGACGGTCGGAGTGGTTGTGAATCGCGTCGCCAGCGCCAGAGCGATCTGCGGGGCACTTCACGAACATGCTGAAAGTAGGGGATATGATGTCGTCCTTGTGACGGGTCGCATGCGAGCACTGGACCGGCAGGACCTCTTGGACGCGATCGCCCCGAGGATCTATGCGGGGCGGACTCGACTCCGCGATGACCGGCCGCTGGTTCTCGTGGCCACGCAGTGCATCGAGGCGGGCGCAGACCTTGATTTTGACGCAATGGTCACTGAATGCGCTTCCTTCGACGCCCTCAGGCAACGCTTCGGCCGTCTGGATCGTCTGGGCGAGTACGGGCAGGCGGAAGGGGTTGTCGTCGCCCGCAAGACCGATGTGTCTGCCTCCGGAGGAGACGACCCGATTTACGGTGACTCACTCCGAGACACCTGGAGTTGGTTGGTCGAACAAGAAGCGGGCCTCAAGGACGACCGATCACTTGACTTCGGCATCCAGGCGGTCGCTGCGTATCCCGTTCCACCGGGGCTGAGCGCCCCCGCGCCATCCGCTCCGGTCATGCTTCCTGCTCACCTTGACGCGTGGGCGCAGACGGGTCCGGAGCCGGCGGTCCAGCCAGATATCTCGCTGTGGCTCCACGGACCCGAGGAAAGGGCAAAGGACATCCAGCTTGTCTGGCGTTCGGACATCTCTGAGGAAGAGTTGGAGCATGAGGCGCGAGCCCGGGAAGCGGCCACCCGACATGCGAGGCTCGCAGGTCTGCTGGACCGCCTCTCGCTGGCACCCCCAGCCTCGCCGGAGACCCTCGCGGTTCCCCTGTCAGCAGTCCGAGGGTGGCTCGACAACGAGGACCGGACAGAAACCCCCGTCTCCGATGTGGAGGGAATCAGGGAGGAAACAACCCGTCGCCCGCAGCAGCTTCGTCCCGTTCTCGCTTGGGAAGGCGATCACTCTCGCGTCATCACCCGCTCCCAGGACCTGCGTCCCGGTATGACCCTGGTGGTACCTGCGACCTATGGTGGATTGAGCATGGGGTCTTGGGATCCGGTTGCAGAGGAACCGGTGGCCGACCTGGGCGACAGATCGCAACTGGTTGCGCGAGGTAGGGTGGCCCTGCGCCTCCACCCTGCCCTCTTTTCCGATGATGTCTCGAGCTCAATTCCCTCGCCGAAACCCGATGAGACCCGGAGCAGGGCGGAGGATCTCGAGGATATCCGGAGATGGCTCGCCACAGCAGCCAACCGGGAGGACGTGGCTCCCTGGCTCAAGGTCGTTCGTGGGGAAGTCGATGCGGCCGGGGACCAAGATGTCGTGCTTCGCACGTTCCGGCCCCTTCCTGGGAGTGGTCGTGAATGGTGGGGAATAGCCCTGAGGACCCGCCGCCCACTTCGACTCCTCCGGGAGCTACGGGTGCTCGAAGCAGCCCGTGGTCGGGAAGGGGCCAGGACTGGCGAGTACGAAGTGGGTGAGGGATCGGGTCTCGAACATTTCGTTGCGGATTTCGACGCGGGGGAGCATTCATCCTTCGTGGCTCGAGATGTGGAGCTCGACGACCACTTAGAGGCCGTGGGGACGCAAGCCCGAGAGTTCGCTAGGGAGCTCGGATTGCCCGAGCGCCTGCGGAACGCCCTCTGGTGGGCTGGGCGTCTCCATGACCTCGGGAAGGCTGATCCACGTTTCCAGTTGTGGCTCCATGGGGGCGATGAGATTGAACTGGCCGCAGGTGGCCGGTATCTGGCAAAGTCTCCACTTCCGAGTCAGGATGGGGCCTCGCGGAGGGCTGCCCGGGAGCGCGCAGGATATCCGGCTGGCCTTCGGCACGAGATGGCGAGCACGGCGATGGTAGCCGGAGCTGAAACCTTTCTGAGCCGCCTCGAGGAGTCAGACCTCCTGCTCCACCTGATCTCCAGTCACCATGGCTGGGGACGGCCGTTTGCTCCCGCCGTGCTCGATGAGAATCCCACCGACATCTCGTTCTCTCCCGCCGATGAACGGCTCGACTTCCATTGCTCCAGTAGTGATACGCTCGCGGCTGCGGACAGCGGTATCGCCGAGAGATTCTGGCGACTGACCCAGCGCTTCGGATGGCACGGGCTGGCATTCCTCGAAGCCATACTGCGCCTGGCCGATCACAGAGTCAGCGAAGCAGAGGAGAAGGCATGACAACTTCGGTCCAACTTTCGGGCCTGGAAGCTGGGAATCCGGGTGCTTTCCTTGCCGCCCTGGGGGTCCTCGACGTGGCGTCTGCCGCCGGGTGCCCTGCCCGCCTTCGATGGATCCAGTCGGCTGGGTGGCGGCCAGAGATCAGCGGCGTCGAGTCGAGGGAGGACCTTGTCGAGCTCGTCCTTGCCGACAAGCAGAGCGATCGCGATGCCGAAGTGCTCGGGTTCACCTACCCTCGGGAATCGGGAAAGAAGAAGGGAGAGCCGGTAGGCGACCTGAAGGCAGACCCCGACTTGCTTTTCCGGAATCTCCTTGCACCTGTGGCTGCTCGCGCTTCGCAGACCGACCGTTCTGCTGCCGACGCGTGCGCAGGATTGGTTGCCGAGGGTGGAGTGGACAACAATGGAAAGTCTAAGCCTACCGCCTTTCATTTCACCGCGGGGCAGCAGAGCTTCCTTGAGATGGTGCAGGAGCTACGGTCGGACGTAGATCGCGACCACGTCACCGAAGGGCTGTTTGGGCCTTGGCGTAACCCCGCACGGCTACCAGCAATGGGATGGGACGTTGCGAACAGCAGGGAGTACGCCCTGCGCGCAACGGATCCTTCGACGGACCCCAAGACCTGTCAGCCGGCAGTGGAATGGTTGGGGGTGCGCGGCCTACGCTTCTTCCCTTGCTTCGTGCACCGGGGTCAAACGATCACCACAGCCGTGCGAGGCTCGTGGAAGGCGGGTCGCTTTCTCTGGCCTGTCTGGACTGGATGGCTGGACCAGTTCACAGTTGCCTCCCTCGTTGCTCAAGACCTGGAGGGGATCTCCTCTGTGGAACGCAGGGCCCGAGGGCTTGAGGCCGTGTACGAGGCCGGCATCCAGCGGAGTGACCAGGGGGGGTATGGCAGCTTCCACCCCCCCCGGGTTTTGGTCTGAGCAGCGAGGAGGGTTGAGTCCAATGTCGGAGACCCAAGAACTCCTCCCGGTTCGAATGCTGAACGAGTTCGCGTATTGCCCGCGCCTCTTCCACCTTGAGCATGTGGAGGGTCGATGGGCCGACAATCGGTTCACGATGGAGGGCCGAGAGGTACATCGGCGGGTGGACCGCTTCGACGACGTGCTCCCGGATGCCGAGCCGGCGGACCAGGATGAGGGGATGGAGGGTGATGCCCCGCCCTCTGTCAGCCGCTCGGTTCACCTTTCATCCCATCGGCTGGGGATTACCGGGAAGCCGGATCTGGTGTCGATGGCCGGTGATGAGGCGGTGCCCGTCGACACAAAACGCGGCCGGCCCCCGAACAACCCGGAGCGTAGCTGGGAGCCCGAAAGGGTCCAGCTCATGGCGCAGGGCCTGCTCTTGCGTGAGCACGGCTACCGGACGGACCATGGGGTGCTATACTTCGCCGGGTCACGCACGCGCGTGGACATCCCCTTCACCGAGGAGCTCGAAGCCCGAACGCTCGGGCTGATCGCCGAGGCGCGCGAGTCCGCCGGGCGCCAGACGCTTCCGGAGCCGCTCGAGGACAGCCCAAAGTGCAACGGGTGCTCCCTCGCTGGGATCTGTCTTCCCGATGAGACCCTTGCGCTCCGAGAGGTGCCGCCCGATCCACCCGAAGACGGATGGCGTGCGGTGCGGCGTCTCTATCCGGCACGGGAACATGCGGTGCCCTTCTACGTGCAGGAGCAGGGGGCCCGGATCGGGAAACGCAAGCGGGTACTCACGGTCCGAAAGGGAGGCGAGGAACTCGCTGCTGTGCGACTGAAAGATGTGAGCCAGATCGTGCTCTGTGGCAACGTCCAGATGAGCGCCCAGACCGTTCGGCTTTGCTGTGAGGCCGATGTGCCCGTGGTCCACCTGTCGCGAGGCCACTGGTTCTATGGGATCACACAGGGGATCACCCTGCGGAACAGCTTCAATCGTGCAGCTCAGTTCCGTGAATCGCAACGCCAGGATCGGTGTCTGGCGCTCGCCAAAGCCATCGTCGCAGCCAAAGGTGCGAACCAGCGAACCTTGCTCGGTCGAAACGCGAAGCCTCGACCCGAGGCCGCGCTGATTCGAATGCAAACGATACTGCGGAAGGTCGAGCACGCGGAATCCCTCGACGAACTCCGGGGGCTGGAAGGGAATGTGGCGGCTCTCTATTTCGGGAACTTCGCCCGAATGCTCCGTCCGAGGGACTTCGATGCCGAGTTCGACTTCAACGGACGAAATCGGCGGCCTCCGCGGGACCCCATCAACTCGCTGCTGTCCTTCGGGTACGCGATGCTCGCCAAGGAGTGCACGGTGGCGTTGATGGGGGAGGGACTGGACCCGTGGTGGGGTTTGTTTCACCAACCTCGGCATGGTCGGCCGGCATTGGCGCTCGATTTGATGGAGGAGTTCAGGGCAGTGGTAGTCGATAGCGCAGTGCTCACGGCGGTGAACACGGGCATGGTCGGCCGCCGGAACTTCAGGGTGAGCAAGGCGGGGTGCGTGTTGACCGCCCCTGGGCGGAAGGCGTTCATTCGGGCGTACGAAGCGCGACTGGATCAACTGGTTACGCATCCTGTCTTCGACTACAGGGCCTCGTGGAGGAGCATCCTGCGACTACAAGCTCGCCTGTTCACGCATTGGATTCGCGACGATGTGCCCGAGTACGTGGGCATGACGACCCGCTGAGGAGGGCTTGTTAGCAGCCGACGCAACTACCTGGTGACCTACGACGTATCGGACGACAAGCGCCGGACGAAGGTGTTCGAGCTGCTCACCGACCACGGGGACTGGGCGCAGTTCAGCGTATTCTTCTGCGAGCTCAACGCAGCTGAAGTCGCGCATCTGCGAACCCGGATCCGGGAGGAGATCAACCAGCGAGAGGACCAGATCCTGATTCTCGACCTGGGGCGCTCCTCTCGCCCCCTCGAGGGCGGCTTGCAGGTGCTGGGTCGCGCATACGAGGTTCCCACGCGAACTCTCGTCGTGTGATCGAGCGGCCCGGTGATGAGTGAAACCCCCGCGCCGCGCGGGCTATTTGACAGAAAACGGGTTCTGTGTCAACGTGCTCAGCCTTCGGCTAATCCGTGCCGACCAATCTCGTGGGCCGCTCGCAATCATGGATCTATCCGCAGCGGTCACAGGGAGTTGAGACGCGTGGTCCTTCCGCGGTCTTCGGTCCGCGGCCTCATTGAAGCCAAAGATGCTCCGGGACTCGGGGGTCGCCCGCACCTCCTTCCGCGGTCTTCGGTCCGCGGCCTCATTGAAGCATGGCTCGGTTCGTGACCGGGCCGACGGGGGAGTTGCTCCTTCCGCGGTCTTCGGTCCGCGGCCTCATTGAAGCTCCACGTTTCTTCGGCCATCATTCCCCGGATCTCGTCCTTCCGCGGTCTTCGGTCCGCGGCCTCATTGAAGCTTGTGTGGTGTGGTCCCTCGTCTCAGCCGAACATCCTCCTTCCGCGGTCTTCGGTCCGCGGCCTCATTGAAGCCGGTCGCTCACCCGCTCCTGCAACGCCACAAGGCGCTCCTTCCGCGGTCTTCGGTCCGCGGCCTCATTGAAGCAGCGTGTCCCTGCGTCTCCTGGGCGTCCCTTCCTCGTCCTTCCGCGGTCTTCGGTCCGCGGCCTCATTGAAGCGGCGCATCGGCTACGCGGGTGTCGGGCGAGCTCAAGGCCCTTCCGCGGTCTTCGGTCCGCGGCCTCATTGAAGCCCGCGCCCGCCGATCCAGTCGGTCACGAGCATCGAGTCCTTCCGCGGTCTTCGGTCCGCGGCCTCATTGAAGCCGCGCGCACGATGTCGCCCCATACGCGGAGTTTCTCCTTCCGCGGTCTTCGGTCCGCGGCCTCATTGAAGCCGCCAGGCGTACAACCAGTCGGTGGGAGTCGCCGCACCCTTCCGCGGTCTTCGGTCCGCGGCCTCATTGAAGCCCTCTCCCTCCACAGTACGAGTGCGATGTAGCAGGGGGTCCTTCCGCGGTCTTCGGTCCGCGGCCTCATTGAAGCCTCCAGCATGGTGAGGTATCGTTGACCTTGCAGGATCCCTTCCGCGGTCTTCGGTCCGCGGCCTCATTGAAGCGACGGGAAGCCCGACGAGAAGACCCGCACGGCCCTGACCTTCCGCGGTCTTCGGTCCGCGGCCTCATTGAAGCTGCTTTCGGGTGGGTGTGAGCTTCGGGTGTGGTGGGGATCCTTCCGCGGTCTTCGGTCCGCGGCCTCATTGAAGCGAGCGCTTCCGCCATGTTCCACACAGCTTTCGCGCTCCCTTCCGCGGTCTTCGGTCCGCGGCCTCATTGAAGCAGGTAGATCCAGTCATGACCGTCCAGGATCCGGCGATCCTTCCGCGGTCTTCGGTCCGCGGCCTCATTGAAGCTTGGCCGAAGTGGGTGCCTTCATGCCCCACATGGAGCACCTTCCGCGGTCTTCGGTCCGCGGCCTCATTGAAGCGCCCTTCCCCAGGATGCGCTCGACGCGGGTTTTCGGCTGCCTTCCGCGGTCTTCGGTCCGCGGCCTCATTGAAGCGCTCCCTCCTTGTAGGCTTCTTCCGCCGCTCGGTCACCATCCTTCCGCGGTCTTCGGTCCGCGGCCTCATTGAAGCGCGACGCCGGTGAGCGCGGTTTCCCACTCCATGGCGGCACCCTTCCGCGGTCTTCGGTCCGCGGCCTCATTGAAGCCTCTTCGGTGGTGGGTGCGGTGCGTGCGAGGTCGACCCTTCCGCGGTCTTCGGTCCGCGGCCTCATTGAAGCGACCCCGCCCGCTTCTCGCTCGCGGTGGGTGAGCAGACCCTTCCGCGGTCTTCGGTCCGCGGCCTCATTGAAGCGGCGGCGGCTGGTGGCGTCCTCGCAACTGCCAACGCCCTTCCGCGGTCTTCGGTCCGCGGCCTCATTGAAGCTCATCGAGCCGAGACGGGATGAACACCCGCTGCGTCCCCCTTCCGCGGTCTTCGGTCCGCGGCCTCATTGAAGCTGCACGAGCCGGATCTTGTGATCCCGCACCGTCTGCCCCCTTCCGCGGTCTTCGGTCCGCGGCCTCATTGAAGCGCCAGCCGTTCGCGTCGGATCAGCGAGCGAATCAGTTCCTTCCGCGGTCTTCGGTCCGCGGCCTCATTGAAGCTCCGGCTCGTAACAGTGTTTTCCGGGTCATCGGCGGAACCTTCCGCGGTCTTCGGTCCGCGGCCTCATTGAAGCCTCCCGTCTCTCGGGCGACCCGGCAGAGGTCGGACTTGACGTCCCCGGCGCAGCTTGGATGGCGAACTGCAAGGCCTAGGCTGGATCTGGAGTTCTGGCTCATGGAGGGGTATTCCCCCTGAGCCGAGGGAGGTCATGGGAGCCGCAAGCACAGTCGCTGGGCCAGGTTCGCCGCGGCACAGAAGGTCGCTAGCGTGGCCAGTAGGACCGACACGCCGCAAAGAAATTCTTGCCCGATGCCTACCCACTGGTCACCACCACACGAGCGTCGCAGAGGTCGCGATCGACATGGTGCGGATAGTGCTTCGAGAGTGTGGCATGGGCCTCCTTCCTGTGGAGGCCACACCGCTTCGGTCGAGGGTCTTGCTCGCGTGATTGCAGCGATCAAGGGGGAGCTGCGCGGCGGCTCAGGAGATTCAGGTGGAGGCGCCCTTGACAAGCTCAGGACTGGAAATGGAGCTTCAGGCTCTTGCGACGAAACTGCGGAAGGGAGGTGGGGAGAAAGGAGCGGGTCCACGAACAAGCCTGAACCCGACCCCCGGCAGGTACTGGACGTTCTGCGAGACGTGTTGGTGGACCACATGGACTCCGACGATTTTGGCTCCTGGTTCCGTCGCCAGCCCGTCGGCTGCGTCGGTAGAGGCAGTGGGACGATCGTGGCGCCGACCGCGCGTCCTCCGACCTTGCACGGCGAGCCTGTGCCCCTCGTCCTCCCGATCACGATGCGGGACGGCAACGAGTATCGGTTGACTCTGGACGTGGCCGTGGGGGAGGCGAGGGGATGAGCGGTGCATGTGCGACCCCCACTCCCGGCGATGCTGGCGGGAGGATGGGCTTCGAACTAGCTCGCGCGGGTTGGTCGCTCCTTCCGCTGGGGACGACGCCCGCGCCGAGCCTGTGTCCGAACTATGTCCCAACCCCCGGCGAGACCCGGCGGAGAGGTCGGCGGCAGTCGGCGACGGAAACCTGAGAGTCTCCAACCGGCGCCAACTGCCGCCGCATCAGGGGTTCTGGGCGACCTTCCGCTTCAACGTATAGGCAACAGCCAAATAAAAAGTGGAAGCTTCGCGCTCCTGGAGACGTTGCAACGCCTCGTGTGGCCGCTGTCACAGCCTACGTTGATTCTCCCGCTGGGACGCTACGGTGGCCCGTTGTCGGATCCTCCCCTTACCTTGCTCGGGACCTGACTTCCGACCAAGCTGGGGTTGTCGGACGCCGACGCCGAGCGGGACGGCTCCACCGCGATCACGCGCATCACGACGGAGCGCAGCAAGAGGCTGGCCGCCCGCGTGTGGTACCACGAGTTCTCAACGGAGAAGTAGCTATGCCTATCTTACCGATTATCCTGACCATCGTTATCGTGGGCGTCCTCATGTGGGCGGTAAACGCCTACATACCGATGGCCCCGAAAATCAAACAGTTACTGAACATCGTTGTCGTCATCCTGCTGATTATCTGGCTGTTCCGGCTGTTCGGGGTGTGGGACTATCTTGCGGGCGTTACGGTATGATCTTCCGAACGCGCGAGTGTGGCCTGGTCCTCGACTGCCTCTGAGAAGCCCCCCATCCGGCGGCGAACCTCGCCGGATGGGGGGTTTCTTGGATCCTCCCGCTTCAACGTCTGAGGTCCGGTCCGCCAGCATCGGTTGAACCCAAGGGGCACGGCGCATATCTTTCAAAGCTACACCCGCTCCGGCTACACGAGCCGGGGCCCGTTCATCACGACGGACCGAGGGGAGTTACCAGGCACATGAAGAATTACGAGATCGTCTACATCTTCCACCCCGCCCTGGACGAGGCGGCGGTAGATGCGAAGCTGGAGAAGTTCCACACCTCCGTCACTGCTCCTGAGGGAGCCGAGGTGACGGCCGTAGATCACTGGGGGGTCCGTCAACTGGCGTATGCCGTACAAGACCAGACCCAGGGCTACTACGTGGTGGCCCAGTTCGATTCCGTTCCCGACACCATTTCCGAGTTCGAGCGAATCCTGAAGCTCGATGACGACCTCATGCGATACCTGATCGTCCTGAGCGAGGGCGAGCCGACATCGGGACAGTCGGTCGTCGCGGAATCCTTCGACTCGGACGACGCGGAGCGGGATGACGACGACGATGATGAGGACGAAGAGGACGACGAGGAGGACGAATACAGTGATGACCGTGCCTCCCCGCCGGTGTATTCAGGTGGGCGAGGGCGTCGCCGGCGGGTCGAGGGGCCGCGCATCGAGCTCCTGAACTTCAAGGACGTGGCGACCCTCTCACGATTCGTCACGGAGCAGGGGAAGATTCTCCCGAAGCGGACGACCAAGGTCACGTCGCGTTTCCAGAGGAAGCTGGGGCGCGCGGTGAAGCGTGCGCGATATCTGGCTCTGCTTCCCTACGTGCAAGACCACGAGCGCTGAGCCGAACCGGTGCCTGAGGCCGAGGGGAGCGAACGCACCTGGCTTCGGCCCCTCGGACTGCTGGGGCTGGCGCTGGTCCTTGGCGTAGGCCAGCCTCTCGTCCTGATCGGGATTCCCTTCGCCCTGCTCGCCGTCCTCCTGCCCGGAAGGAAGTTCGCGGGATATCTTCTCGCAGCGGTGTTCGTGGCGCTCCTCTTCGGCGGGGCGTCAGGGGACGGGTTGTGGTACGTGGAGCGAGGGTGGGCGATCGTCGTGGCGGGAGCCTTCGTGGCTGCCACCGCGGCGTGGCCCCGAGCCGGGGTCCTGGAGAAAGGTCTGGTCTCGGGTGCGGTGGCCTACGGGGTCTCCGCCGGGATTCTCGTCGCCGGGGGCGGATGGAATGAGTTGGAGCGCCTGGTGCGCGCTCGTTTCGAGATGGGCTCGGCGTCGTCGCTCGAGGTGCTCGGCGCCCTCACCGCCGCAGGCGAGGAGGTGGACCAGGGACTCGCCGACGTGGTCGCACGGACCGTCGAAGTCCAGGTGGTGGTGTTTCCCGCACTGATGGGGCTGGCCTCGCTGGCATCCCTGGGAGTGGCCTGGTGGCTCTATGTTCGAGTGTCGGAAGGGCCCAGGGACGGGCTGCCGCCGGTGGGCGGCTTCCGTTTTCCGGATCCGTTGATCTGGCTGCTGATCGGGGGGGTGGCGCTTCTGGTCCTGGGGGACTGGTCGAGTGGTTGGGGGCGGGTCGGGACGAATCTTGTGGTCCTGATGGGTGGCTTGTACGTGTTGAGGGGAGTCGGTGTACTCCTCCACGTCGCCGGCCGGGTCACCTGGCCGGCCGCCCTGCTGGTCGGTGTGACGGCGGTGCTGGCGACCCCGGTCGTCCTGGCGGGTGCGATGGCGGTGGGGGTGACGGACTCGTGGTTCGACCTGCGAAGCCGGGCGGATGACGTCCGGCGCGATGGGTCTGGGTGAGGTTCAGGTTCGAGAAGCGGGATAAACCGAAGGAGCGAGGAAGCGAAATGAAGGTCATTCTGAAGGATGCGGTGTCCAATCTCGGGGATCCGGGAGACGTCGTGACCGTGAAACCAGGCTACGCACGCAACTTTCTGCTGCCACAGGGGCTGGCGTACGAAGCCTCCGCCGCCAACCTCGCACGGATCGAGGAAGAGCAGAAGCTGGCCGAGGAGCGCTCGCGTCGCGACTACCTGGAGGGCCGGCGGCGTGCCTCCCAGCTCGAAGGGAAGGAGCTGGTGTTCCAGGCCCGGGCCGGAGACGAGGGGAAGCTCTTCGGGTCCATTACGGCTGCGGACGTGACCGAGCGCCTCAACGAGCTCGATCTCGACTTCGAGGTGGAGCGTCGTCAGGTGGTGCTCGAGGAGTCGCTCAAGGCCGTTGGCGTCTATGAGGTTCCAGTCCGACTCGACGCGGAAGTGGAAGTCGGGATCGAGGTCCGCATTGAGCCGCTGGAAGACTGATCGCCGAGGGGAGGAAGGCGTCGACGCCCACCGGCCGGGGACCCGAGTCGATGGGCGCTGAGGGGGCCGATGAGAGAGTCCTCCGCTTCCCTGAGGCGCTGGAGCGGGCCGCTGCGCTCGCCCTCGAGCGCAAGGCCCAGGAGGTGGTGGCCCTCGACCTGAAGGGGATCTCCACGGCGACGGACTGTTTCCTCCTGGCCACCGGACAATCGGATATCCAGGTCAGGGCGATTGCCGAGCACATCATCGACGAACTGAAGAAGGAATCCATCCGCCCCGCCCGGGTCGAGGGTTTGCGGGAGGGACGCTGGATCCTGGTGGACTACTTCGATTTCGTGGTTCACGTCTTCCACCCCTCGGTACGCGAGTTCTACCAGCTGGAGACGCTCTGGGGCGATGCTCCCCGGAGGTCGTTCGAGGACTGACCGCGAGCCCGTTCACCTTCTTACGGCGCCGATTGCTGGAGGCGGGAATCAGGCGTTACCTTCGCCCCGACAGCCGCTGGAGATTCCGCCGGTGATCCCTTCCAGGTGACGTCCATGGCCTCCCAGAACTCCGCCGTACTCCCCTTCGATCCCGACGCCGAAGAGTTGCCTGAGGGCCTTCCCGCTCCAAGCGAGGAAGGGGGCGAGGTGGTTCTCCTCCTGGCGGACCCCGCCACCCGAGAGAGCGGGTGGGCGCCCAGAGCCGCCGTCGCTCTCGCGCGAGGGTGGGCGGGGGCGGGACACCGCGTTTTTCTCATGGACTGCCATCCCGGCGAGCCCTCCCTGCACGGACTCCTGGGCGAGGACAACGGGGAAGGCGTGAGCGACGCGGTTCTATATGGAGTCTCTCCCTCCCGAATGGCCCGCAACAGCTCGGACGGATTCCTGTTCGCACCGGCTGGAACGGTGGTCGCGGATCCAGGATCGGTGCTGCGTCATCCGCGATGGAGTTCGGTGCTCTCCGCCTGTCGGGAGGCGGGAAGCGTGGTGCTTCTCTACCTCCCTGCCGGAGTGCCGGGAGTGGATCACCTGGTGGCCGAGGGGGACCGGAGCATCCGGCTTCGGACCGCGGCGGCTGCGGATGGAAGTGCAGAACCGGGGGTCCTGACCCTGCGGCCGGTCCGGCCCCAGGCCGGCAGCAGCTCCGGTAGGCGTGAGGAGGAGGTCGGTGCCGAGAGTGCCGAGCGCGGGGGAGTCGAGCAGGAGGTCGCTTCGGCCGGACCGTCGCGGTCCACGAAACCGATCGCCCCGCCCTCTACCGGGAAGCGCCCGGCTCGGAAAGGGAAGAAATCGTCCGACAGGCGCGTCGGCAGGTGGCTCCTGTCCCTCTTCGTCATCCTGGTGATTCTGGCTGCCGCGGTCTGGCTCGGTCTCGTGGAGCTGCCAGGCCTGGCAGGTAATCCCATGCCGGACGTGGTTGCACTTCTCGGAGCTCCATGAAGCTCTCGGCACTGCGCCTGCACGGGTTCAAATCCTTCGCCGACCGGACCGAGATCGAGTTCCACGACGGGATCACTGCCATCGTGGGACCCAACGGGTGTGGGAAGTCCAACATCTCTGACGCCATCCGGTGGGTTCTCGGGGAACAGCGCCCCACGGCCATCCGGGGTGCGAAGATGGAGGAGGCGATCTTCCAGGGAACCACGTCGAGGCGTCCGGTGCACCGGGGCTCTGTGGAAATGCAGATTTCGAACGGTGCGAACCTCCTTCCGATTCCCTACGAAGAGGTGGAGATCACCCGGACGGTCTATCGGGATGGCGGCTCCGAGTACCAGTTGAACCGCTCGGCCTGCCGGCTACGAGACATCCACGACCTCTGCCGCGACACCGGGCTGGGCGCCAACGCCTACGCGGTTATCGAGAACCGGATGATCGACACGATCCTCTCGGATCGAGCGGAGGAGCGGCGCGGGCTCTTCGAGGAGGCCGCAGGGATCGGCCGATACAAGGACCGGCGCAAGGGGGCTAGCCGGCGGCTCGAGAGGGCCGAGGCCGACCTGCAGCGCCTGGAGGACGTCATAGGGGAGGTACAGAGCAAGGTCCGCTCCCTCGCCCGCCAGAAGGGCAAGGCGGCCCGGCACGAGGAGCTTCGGAATCGCCGGCTGGCCCTCGAGGTCACCATCGTCCGGGCCGAGCTCGACGAGCTGCGACATCGCAGCGAAGAGGTCGAACGCCTCCTCCAGGGTGGAACCGAGAAGGGCCAGGGCCTCCACTCCGAGCTGGTGGTCGCCGAGACCCGGGTAGAGACTCTCCGAACCGAGCGGTTGGAGGCGGAGCGGGAGCGGGGTGCTGCGGCCGCCCGGGTCGAGGAGCTTCGGGCCGAGCTGTCGCGCTGGGAGCGGGAGCTCGCGGTGGCCGATGAGCGGAGTAGCCAGGGGAATCGCAGGCTCGAGCGCATGGGAGCGGAGAGGGAGGAACTGGCCCTCAGGGCCGAGCGCGCCACCGGGGAGTCCGCCGCGCTCGAAGTTCAGGCGGCGGAACGCTCGGAAACCCTCGAAGACCTTCGCGCGCGGCTCGCGGACGGCCGAGCGCGGGCGGAGAGCGTGGAAGTCCGGCTCGAGGAAGCGCGGCAGGAGTCCCAAGCTGCCGAGGCACGTGAGCGAGAGGTAGCCCACAGGGCCGCCCAGCTGCGGGGGGATATTCAGGCGGCGGAGTCCCAGGGCCGTGAGCTGGAGGTCCGCCACACCCATCTTGTCACCGAGCTGGAGGAGGCGTCGCAGACGCTCTCCGAGCTCCGGTCGCAGGGAGACCTCTTCGGGGACCGGATGCAGGAGCTCGAGCGGGGGGTCGAGGAGGCTGGCACCGCCCTGGAACGGGCGCTCGAAGGGGTCCCCCGTGCCGAGGAGGCACTGGAGGAGGCCAGGTCGGCCGAGGTGACCGCCCAGGATCGCGCCGGATCACTCGGGGCACGGCTGGAGGCCCTTGAGAGGATGGAGCGGGCGCAGGAGGGGATGGATCCCGTCCTCCGCGCTCTTCTGGCCAACCCGCCGGCCGGCGTCGTGGGTGTCCTGGCGGACCACATATCTGCCGAGCCCGCGGTTCTGGGCCTGGTGGAATCGTATCTGGGCGTGCTCGGTCGCGGGCTCGTGGTGCGTGATTTGAAGGCGGCGGAGGCGGTCACCCGCTGGTTCCGCGAGGAATGGTCTGGCGGTGGCGGCATCGTGATGCTTCCCCTCGACTCCGTTCCCTCGGTGGAGAATCCGGGAACCTTGCTGGAGAAGGTCGAGGCGCGGGGCGAGGGTGCCCCCTGGGTGAAAGCACTGCTGGACGGTGTGGATCTCGGGGAGGACGCTTCGGCCCTGACCGGAGGAATTCGAGGGCCGGGCGGAAGGGATGTCATTGGACCAGACGGTCTGACCCTCACCAGGGGAGGGCTTGTACGAGTCGGGAACCCCCTCGGTGCCACCGGCGTGCTGGAGCGGAAGGAGGAGTTGCGAGGGCTCCGCGGGGAGGTGGAGGCCGCCAGGAAGCTGGCCGTCGAGGCGTCCTCGCAGAGAGCCGCGGTGCACGAGGCGCTGCGGGGCGCCGAGAGCCTGGTGAGGGATCTACGGGGATCCCTCCGCGAGGCCGAGGACCGCCTCCGGGATGCACAGGTCCGCGATGCGGAACGAACGAGTCGTGGAACGCGGATGGAGCGAGAGGTCGAGGACCTGGAGCGACAGATCGAGGCGGCTGTGGCCGGGAGGGAGCGGGCGGCCCAACGGGTAGAGGAGGCGCGCTCCGAGCTCGAGAGCATGACCGAAGAGGAGGCCGCCCTCCAACGGGCCCGAACCGCTTCGCAGGAGGCACTGTCTCGCGTGACCGCCGAGTGGGAGGCTGCGCAGCGGGAGGTCTCGGCCCTGTCCGTCGAGGAAGCTCGGCTGGAGGCGGAGTTGGACCGGATCCGGGAGCGTCGCGCGGAGATGGCGCGGCTCCTGCGCTCCGGCGAGGAGCGCTCGGTCTCGCTGGACCGGGAGGAAACGGAACTTGTCGGACAGCTCGAACGAGGACGGGAACTGCGTCGGGAAGGGGAGGAGGCAACTCGTGAACTCTTCCGGGAGCGGGACGAGGCACGTCTCGCTCTGAAGTCGCACGACTCCACCCTGGAGGAGATCGATTCCCGGCTTGCCGAGGCGGAGCGTGCCGTCAGGCGGATCCGGTCGGAGGAGAGGGACGCGTCCGAGGTGCGACATCGCCTGGAACTCGAGGCCCGTGAGCTGGAAGGGCGGATCGGACGGATCCAGGAGCGACTGGAAGGCGAGTGGGGTCGTCCCCTGGCCGAGCTCTTGAGCGAAGCCGATCCGGTGGAGGGAGAGGTGGAGGAACTCAGGGAGGAGCTCCAGGAGGCGGCGCGGAAGCTGGAGGGACTCGGTCCGGTCAACATGCTGGCCGTCGAGGAGCACGAGGAGGAATCGCGGCGCCTCGAGTTCCTGGAAGACCAGCGGGACGACCTCCTCCGTGCGCGCGACGATCTTCGATCGGCGATCCGGGAGATCAATCGCACGGCGACCCGGCTCTTCAGCGAGACGTTCGAGGGGGTCCGCGCGAACTTCCGCGACACCTTCCTCCGGCTCTTCGAGGGCGGCGAATGCGATGTGTGGCTCGAGGACCCTGACGATCCTCTCGAGTCGAACATCGAGATCCACGCTTCGCCTCGGGGAAAGCGGACCCAACGCATCGATCTCCTCTCCGGCGGTGAACGGGCGCTCACGGCGCTCTCGCTCCTCTTCGGGATCTACCTGGTGAAGCCTTCGCCCTTTTGCGTTCTGGACGAGGTGGATGCCCCCCTGGACGAGTCGAATATCGGCCGGTTCATCCGCCTCCTGCAGGAGTTCAAAGAGCAGACGCAGTTCATCGTGATTACCCACAATCCCCGGACCATCGAGGCGGCGGACTGGATCTACGGGGTGACGATGGAGGAGCCCGGGGTCAGCTCCATCGTGGGGGTGCGCCTGGAGGAGGCGCTCGAGCAGGTGGGCGTGTGACTACGGCGACCATCCTGGGAGCGGGCACGCTGCTCCCCGACGCGGAACGCGGCTCCCCCTCGCACCATGTCCAGGGCGAGCACTTCTCCCTCCTCCTCGACTGCGGCAGCGGGGCCATGCACGGGATGGCGCGATTCGGGATCCGGTGGCGCCATCTCTCCCACTTCGCCCTCTCGCACTTCCACACCGACCACACCGGCGACCTGGCCGCGCTTCTATGGGCGTTTCGGCACGGCGCGGAGGAACGGGACGCGCCCCTGACGCTCCTGGGTCCCGCGGGGTTCCGTCGCTACATGAAGTCGCTGGCCCGCGCGCACGGGGACTTCATCCTGGATCCAGGCTTCCCACTCCATATCGTCGAGTGCGTGGGAGGAGAGGAGTGGAGGGACGAGGAGGGTGACCTGGCCATTTCAACCTGCGCCACGCCCCACGTGGAGGGATCGCTGGCCTTCCGGGTGGAATCGGAGGGCGCGATCATCGGCTACACCGGCGATACGGGCCCGAGTCGGGAACTCGGCGGCTTTCTCGGCGGGGCGGATCTCCTGATCGCCGAATGCGCAGTGGCCAGGAATTCGGCGGAAGGCAACCACCTCACGCCCGATGACGTGGCGGAGGTCCTCCGCGAGGCGTGCCCGGACACCACGGTGCTGACGCACCTCTACCCCCCTCTCGATCCGACCACGCTCCCGGATCTCATCCGGGGTCTGGGGGTTACTGGAACCGTGATCGCGGGAAGGGACGGAATGCGATTTCCAATACCGACGCGCGCACGAACCTGAATCAAACCCCGTGAACCCATCGGGGAGTCCACTAGACAGAGGAAGAGCGCACCATGCTGGTCGTCATGAAGCAGAACGCGTCCGAAGAGGAGATCGGGCGAGTCGTCGATACCATCCAGGGAATGGGATATGATGCACGGCCCATTCCCGGTAAACAGCGGACCGCCGTCGGCCTCATCGGCAACGATGGGCGCGTCGACTCCGCCCGGTTGGAGGGCCTCTCCGGGGTGCTGGAGGTGATCACCGTCAGCCATCCGTACAAGCAGGTCTCCCGGGAATGGAAGGAGGAAGACACCATCGTGACCCTCCCGAACGGGACCCGCATCGGAGGACGGGAGATCGCGGTGATGGCGGGCCCCTGCGCGGTAGAAAGTCGCGAGCAGATCCTCGAGGTGGCGCATTCGTTGCGGGACATGGGTGCCACCATCCTCCGCGGGGGTGCGTTCAAGCCGCGCACCTCGCCCTACAGCTTCCAGGGCCTGGGTGAGGAAGGTCTCGAGCTCCTGGCCGAGGCCCGCGAGGCGACGGGGATGGCGATCGTGACCGAGGCCCTCGATCCGGAGGGCGTCGACCTGGTGGCGCAGTATGCGGACGTAATCCAGATCGGGGCCCGGAACATGCAGAATTATGCGCTGCTGCGTCGCGCCGGCCAGGCCGGGAAGCCGGTACTCTTGAAGCGAGGGATGTCCGCGACCATCAAGGAGCTCCTCCTGGCGGCCGAGTACCTTCTGGCGGAAGGGAACGGCAACGTCATCCTCTGCGAGCGGGGCGTCCGGAGTTTCGACACGCACACCCGCAACCTCCTCGACCTCACTGCGATTCCGGTGGTGAAGTCGCTCTCGCATCTTCCGATCATCGCGGACCCGAGTCACGGAACCGGTATCAGGGCCAAGGTCACTCCCATGGCAAGGGCGGCTGTGGCGGCGGGTGCTGACGGGCTCATGGTGGAGGTTCACCCCGATCCGGACCGTGCCATGTCGGATGGCGCCCAGTCACTGTATCCAAGCCAGTTTCTCGACCTTATGGGACAGATCCGGGTGATTGCCAGGGCGCTCGACCGGGAGCTCACTCCCTCGCTCAGCGAGGAGCCGGTCGGCACCTGACTCTCCGCCTCACTTCTTCAACAGCCCTCCACTTGTCGTGAAAATGCGGGGCCGGACCTCCCATGGTCCGGCCCCGTATGCATGGTGAATATTCGGGTATCCGGCGCGGTGGCTGGCACCGGGTCGGGTGGGCGTTGGTCCTCCGGGTAGGCAGGGTCTCCATCCAGAAGGCGGTGGTCCAGTGGCGAGTGGGGCGTTCGAGCGCGGAAGGGAAGGGGAAGAGGCCGCCAGTCGGCACCTCGCGGAATGCGGGTGGACGATTTTGGCGCGGAACTGGCGCGACGGTCCCCGGGAGCTCGATATCGTGGCGAGTCGGGGCCCCGTCCTGGCCTTCGTCGAGGTGAAGACCAGGGGACTCTCGGCACACGGATCTCCCCTCGACTCCATCACGTGTCGGAAGCGGCGCGAAGTGGAACGGGCAGCATCGGCGTGGCTGAGGGCGGCGCGGGATCGTCTCGTGCCGCCGGACGGAGAGCGGACGACCTTCGTCCGGTTCGACGCCGTGGTGGTGTGCCTGGACGACCCTGCTGGGCCGCGCGTGGCCCACCTGCCCGATGCGTGGCGTCCCGGCTGGATGTGAGCCGAAGACCCCCCCGGTTGACGCGTGGATCGCTGCCGGGTAGCTTCCAGACGTGCCCCAGGTTCGCAGATCGAAAGCCCACGAAACCCGTCAGGACCTCGCCGGTAGCAGCGGTAAGTGTGGTGATCGTTGCTGCGGTTCGCCTGGGGCATTTTTTGTGTCCGGTTTCCGGACGGCAATCCGGTTCTGGTGGGGCTTCCCGGACCCGGATTCCCGGCCTTCCCCGGTGGGCATCGTGTCCGCCGGGCCCTGAACCTCTCCTCCTCCGGCGCTCCCGAAACCAGCCTTGGCCCGCACCGCTCTCGCCAGACGATACCGGCCCCGTCGCTTCGCGGAGGTGGCCACGCAGGAGCACGTTTCGGAGACGCTGCGGCGTGCGGTGGCGGGAGATCGGGTGGGGCACGCGTACCTCTTCTGTGGGCCCCGAGGTGTCGGGAAGACGACGTTGGCCCGTGTTCTCGCCATGGCGCTCAACTGTCCCTCGCGCACCGACGAGGGGGAGCCGTGCGGCGAATGCGAGAGTTGCACGCGGATATGGGCCGGAAGTACGGCCCTCGATGTCGTCGAGATCGACGCGGCCTCGAACCGGGGCGTGGACGACGCCCGCGAGCTGCGCTCCCGAGCGATGTACGCTCCTTCCGACGCAGAACGCTTCAAGGTCTACATTGTGGACGAGGCGCACATGCTTACCCGGGAAGCGTGGAACGCCCTCCTGAAGGTGCTGGAGGAGCCACCCGAGCGGGTGATCTTCATCTTCGCCACGACCGAGCCGGAGAAGATCGAGCAGACTGCGGCACCCATCCTCTCCCGGTGTCAGCGCTTCGATTTCCGCCGCCTCGCCGTCCCCGAGATCGTCCGGCGTCTGAGCGAGGTCCTCGCTCAGGAAGGTGCCGAGGCCCCGGAAGAGGCGCTTCGCCTCATTGCACGGAAGGCCGATGGCGGGATGCGTGACGCGCTCTCGCTCACGGACCAGGTACTCTCTCTCTCCGATGGCGAGTCGGTGGGGGTGGACTCGGTCCGCCGGATCCTCGGGGTCATCGAGGAGGATCGCTTCCTTCACCTCTTCGACCTTCTCTCCGCACGCGACCGGTCGGGACTCTTCAGGCTCGTGGAGGACCTTCTGGACCAGGGCTACGACCTGGTGGAGTTCTACAACGGTCTCCTGGAGGGCCTTCGGACCATGCTGCGCCTGCGGGTCGGTGGGCAGCCGGCCGATCTCCCCGTGGACCGGGTCGATGAGTGGCGCTCCCGGGCAGATCGTTTCGCTCCGGGTGACCTCGTGAGGATGCTGGGGCTGGCCTCGGAGCTGGAGACCGGGGGGAGCCTCCGGAGGAGTTCCCAACCGCGGGTACTCCTCGAATTGCTGCTGCTTCGGTTCTCGTATCTCGATCGCACCGTGGAGCTGGAGGATCTTCTGGGAGCCCTTGGAAGCGATGGGGTACCGACCGTGGCCATGCCCCTTTCCGAGCCTCCTGTCGTGGCCGCCCCACGGCCACGGAAGACCCAGGGGGTTTCGGGGGTCGAGGACGTCCAGACCAACGAGGCCGACGCACCCCAGGAGGAGCCGGAGGGCACGGCCCGCGACGGTGGCGACGAGGTGGAGCTCTCCCCCCGGGACCTTCTGGCCGGGTGGAAGGTCTTTCTGGATCGAAGTGAGGGTATTCCCCCGGGATTCACCCCCTTCCTCCGGGGGGCCGGCGTGCAGGCCGCGGACGACCGCGCTCTGGAGCTGTCGCTCCCTCCGGGCCCCGCCCTCGAGAGGCTGAAGGCGGACGAGGAATTGATGAGGCAGCTGGAATCCGGGTTGGCCTCTGCCTGCGGTGCCCGTGCCTCCATCCGGGTCGTGGAGGCTCCCGAACCGACGGAGGAGTCCGAGGAACGGGTCTCGCAGGGCGAGGTCAGGGCGGGCCGCCTGGGGGACCTGTTGGAGAAGGAACCGGATCTGAGGGGTCCGGTAGAAGGTTGGGACCTGGAAATCGTCGACTGACCGACGCGGGCGGGAGGGAAGTGTGTCCTCCCGGTCCGCGTCGTTTTCAATGCGCATAGCGAGGGGATGAACGAGGATGAACGTACAGCAACTCTTGAAGATGGGGCAGCAGATGCAGTCCCAGCTCTCCGAAATCCAGGAGAACCTGGATCGTCAGGAGATCTCCGCTTCCGCGGGAGGCGGGATGGTGACTGCCATGGTGGACGGGAAGGGGAATGTGCGTAAGATCACCATCGATCCCGCCGTCGTGGATCCGGAAGATGTGGAAATGCTGGAGGACCTTGTCCTGGCTGCCCTCTCGGAGGCTCAGAACAAGGCCCGCGACGTCTACGAGGCCGAGATGAAGCAGGTGGCGGGCGGCCTCCCCTTCCCGATGAAGCTCCCGGGGCTGTTCTGAGCACCGCATGTCGGTGATCGACGAGGTGACACGGGAGTTCTCCCGCCTTCCCGGGGTGGGACCCCGCACCGCGACGCGCCTCGTCTACCATCTGCTCAGGGGGAGTCCGGAAGACGCTCGGCGTCTGGCTCGGGCAATCGAGGCCATCGTGGAGCGTGTCCGGGCCTGCCGGGTCTGCGGGAACTTCACGGAAGACGAACTGTGCGAAATCTGTGCGGGTTCGGATCGGGATCGTTCCGTGGTCTGCGTAGTGGAGAGCGCCTTTGATGTCCGGGCCATCGACGGAACGGGCGAGTTCAGGGGGGTTTTCCACGTTCTGGGCGGACGCCTGTCCCCCCTGGACGGAGTCGGACCGGAGGATCTCCGGATCAGGGGACTCCTGGAGAGGGCCCATGACCCCTCGGGAGAGATCCGGGAGGCGATCCTCGCGACGAACCCGTCCGTTGAAGGCGAGGCCACGGCGGTCTACCTTGAAGGGGTGTTGCGCCCGCTAGGAATACGGGTGACCCGGCTTGCCCGGGGAATCCCCGTTGGAAGCGATCTTGAATACGTGGACGGCTCCACTCTTGCGGAAGCGTTGGCGGGCCGTCGTGAGATGTAGACCTCTGGGAGGCGATGGACGAATGGACGATCGGACCAGGCGGATTCTCCGCGTCGTCGGAATCGCGGCAATCGCGACCGGGGTGACCGGTGCCCTGACCATTCTACTGGTGAGGGACCAGATTTCCCGGCAGCGTCGAAATCTCTTCAACCCTCTGTCGCTAAGGCGGGTAGCAGCGCTTGAGCACATGGCCCGTCAACGCCCTTCCGTGGACGCCATCATGCTCCTTCGCGACTACATTGCCTGGGAGCCGCGAAAGCTCCTCCGAAACCGCGCTCGTGCGATCGTGGAACGAATGGAGGAGGAAGCCGCGGAGGTCGAGGTCGCCTCGGCCGCGGCCTATTGACCCTCCCGTACCGTGGTCCGAATGCTTCCTGGTCCTTGCTTGGGCCGCCGCTCGTATCGAGTTTAGGGACCGTTTGGAGCCAGGGGCCGACCATGGACGAGGTCCCGTGTATTCCGACCGCCATGTTGGGTAGGAGTGGTCGGAGAGCAGGCAGGGTTGCACCTCGAGGCGCTCCGTCCGAGGGATGGAGCGGGATCCCGGCGGACGCTTCCGCAGGGGCGACGGCACTTCCAGGGAGATGGAATCGCGGATGTCGATGATCAACTACGCCTCCCGAGAGATCAACTGCAAGATCGTCTACTATGGGACGGGTCTCGGGGGGAAGACGACGAACCTGGAGCACGTCTACTCGAAGGTTGATCCGCAGACGCGGGGCAAGTTGATCTCTCTTGCCACGGAGGCGGACCGGACCCTCTTTTTCGATTTCCTCCCCGTTGACCTCGGTTCGATCCGTGGGTTCAAGACCCGCTTTCACCTGTACACCGTCCCGGGCCAGGTCTACTACAACGCGAGTCGGAAGCTGATTCTAAAGGGAGTCGACGGGATCATCTTCGTGGCGGACTCACAGAGGGATCGAGCCGAGGCGAACATCGAGGCCATGCACAACCTGTATGAGAACCTCGAGACCTACGGCTACGACCTCTCGCGGATTCCCTTCGTGATCCAATACAACAAACGCGATCTCGACCGGATCCTCCCGGTGGAGGAGCTGCGGGCGGAGTTGAACCCCATGGGCGTCCCCGACCTGGAGGCGATAGCGACCCAGGGGAATGGGGTCTTCGAGACCCTCAAGACGGTGAGCAAGCAGGTCGTCAAGACCCTCAGTTGAGCCCGCCCATGGCCCAGCGCCGCCTCAATCTTCCCAACATCATCACCGGGGCGCGGATCCTCACCTGCCCGGTGATCTTCCTGCTCGCCCTCTCGCCCCGGATTTCCCATCTATTCATCGCCTTCGCCCTCTTCACGGCGGCGGCGGTGAGCGATCTCTGGGACGGGTACCTGGCCCGAAAACACGGGCTGGTGACTGACATCGGGAAGCTTCTGGACCCGGCGGCGGACAAGCTGCTGATGGTATCGACCTTTCTTCCCTTCTACATCGTGTCCCACCGGCAGGACCCGTTTACCGCGATCCCATGGTGGGAGGTGCTCCCTCTCTGGGTACTCCTCGTGATCTTTCTCCGTGAAATTGCCGTGACGGTGTTCCGGAGTTGGGCGGCCCGTCGTGGTGAGGTCCTGTCGGCCGGCCAGTCCGGGAAGATCAAGGCGTTCTCCCAGAACATCTTCAGCGGGAGCCTCCTTCTCTGGTACGCGCTGGTCCGGGTTGCGGCGGATCGGGGATGGGCGGGATCCTCTTTCTGGAGCTTCTGGGAGTGGCTTCATGGGGGTGTGGTAGCCCTGACCCTGGGGATCGCGCTGATCCTCACCGTCTATTCCCTGGGGGTATACGCCATCCAGAATCGACGGCTCGTGCAAGGCAACTCCTCCGGGGAGGGATGACGGGTGGGCGGCCCCATGCGTCCGCCTCCCACCGTGACCATCGTCACCATCGGGGACGAGCTCCTCGTGGGAGATCGCACGAATACCAACGCTCGCTGGATGGCTGAACACCTGACCAGGGCGGGCTTCGAGGTCGTTCGCATCGTGACCGTGGGAGACGGAGAGGAGGCCATCGGGGCCGCCCTCCAGGAAGCGGTCGAGCGGACCGATCTGGGGGTGGCCACTGGTGGTCTCGGGCCTACCTCCGACGACCGGACCAGAGAGGCGGTGGCCCGCCGCTGGGGCCTCGACCTTGCCGAGGACCCCCAGGTCCTTCGGATGCTGGCTACCTGGTACGGCGGCGATGCCCCCGAACGCCTTACCCCCGTCCGACGCCGGCTGGCACAGGTGCCCGCGGGGGCACGGGCCATCGCGAACCCGGCCGGTGCTGCCCCGGGGCTCCACCTCGTGTTCAGCGGCGGCCGGGGGGAGCGCGAGCAGGACCTGGTTCTCCTACCCGGCGTCCCCGGGGAAATGCGCGCCCTACTCGAGGGACCGGTGGGGAGTGTGCTTACCTCGCGTTTCGGGGAGCGTCTTCGTCCGGATGCCCATACGTTGATCCGCACGACGGGAATCCCCGAATCCGACCTCTACCCCATGGTGGACGAGGCGCTCGGGGAGCTGCGGTCTTCAGTGCAGGTCGCCTATCGTCCCTCCTGGCTCGGCGTGGAGCTCCGATTGAGTGTAAGGGGAGTCGGTGCCGGCGAGCTGCTGGAGCGGGCCGAGGGCCGGCTCGTTTTGCTCCTGGGCCCACATCGCTTCGATGCTCCCGACGGAGACCTTGCCGCAGCCGTGGGTAGGGAGCTCTGGCGACGAGGCCTGCGAGTGGCGGTGGCCGAGAGCTGCACCGCGGGGCTCGTCCTGAAGCGTCTGACCGACGTTCCAGGGAGCTCGGGGTGGGTCCTGGGAGGCATCGTGGCCTATGCCGATGACGTGAAGGAGGCGCTTCTGGGCGTGCCGACCGAGGTCCTGCGGAGCGAGGGCGCGGTGTCGGAGGCGGTGGCCGAGCGGATGGCGAGCGGGGTCAAGGATCAGTTCGGCTCCGAGATCGGGCTGGCCATCACGGGTATCGCGGGTCCCGCGGGTGGGGTTCCCGGCAAGCCGGTGGGCACGGTATGCTTCGGTCTGAGCGACCCCTATGGGGAGCGGTCGGAGCGCCTTCACTTCCGGGGTGGTCGGGCTGAGGTTCGAGAGCGTTCGGCCCAGCATGCCCTTCACCTCCTGCTGCTTAGAAAAGGCCGTTGAAGAAGTCGCGGGGCCACCGCGAAGGGGTCTTGCGGTTCCTGGTCGAGGCGGAGCGCCGAAGG
>JBBDRS010000016.1:46878-47166 GCA_040905325.1 Gemmatimonadota bacterium | reverse complement strand
GGCTCCTGGCCGATCTGGTGATCGTGGACGAGAACCCGATCGCGAACCTGAAGGTCCTCTACGGGACCGGCCACGTCCGTCTGAATGACGAGACCGGGCAGGTCGAGCGTGTGGGCGGCGTGAAATACACCATCAAGGATGGGATCGTCTACGACGCGAAACAGCTCCTGGCCGACGTGGCCGAGATGGTGGAGGAGCAGAAGCAGGAGCTTGGGATCACCTCGCTGTGGGAGATCCATCCCGCGCGACCGTTCTGATCCCGGAACCCGCGACAGAGGGGCGCCGCCC
>JBBDRS010000016.1:0-46868 GCA_040905325.1 Gemmatimonadota bacterium | reverse complement strand
CGGACCCGAGAAGGGGTCCGGCCCTCTATTTATCCCGTTCCTGCAGTCTCGGTCTCAGATGAAGCGGGGCGGATGCCGATCGCCGAAGCCCGTCTCCTCGAAGTATCTACGGGCCACCGCCAGGAGATCCCCCTCGCGGTAGATCTTCCCCACGAACATCACTCCCATGGGGGTCCCGTCTCGGGCCAGCGTTCCGGGGACCACGACTACCGGATGTCCCGTGAAACTCGTAACGGGATTCAGGCTCAGCCCCTGCGGCTGGAACGTGGTCCGGGGCGAGAGGACCACGTCCACGTCCTCCGTGGCCCGGGCGAACTCCTCCATGAGGAGCATCCGGACCCGGTTGGCCTGGAGGTACTCAACCCCGGAGACGAGGTGAAACACCCCCCGCATCTCCGGCCCGATCCGCATACGACGGATCTGGTCCTCCAGGTCGCTCCGAACGACCTCGTCGAACGCCGCCGCCCGCTCGACGTACTCCACCCAGAAGTTCAGGGCGCTCGTCGGGAGCTCCAGCGCCGTCAGATTCCAGCCCAGGGAGCGGAGGGTCTCGAGGACCCGCTCGTGGTGGGACCGGTACTCCGCGTCCTCCTCGGCATCGAAGCCGGTCCGGAAGTAACCGATGCGGAGCGAACGGGGGTCGAGCTCAGCGTCCCAGGAGACCGGCATGTCGTCGGGTACTGCCAGATCTTGGCCGTCCGGGCCGGCGATGGCGTGCAGGACCACCGCGCACCCCTCTGGGCTCCGGCACATGGGTCCCAGCTTGTCCAGCGTCGTGCCGGCCGCCATGACCCCGTAGCGGCTCACCCTCCCGAATGTCGGGCGCAGCCCCACCACCCCACACCGCTCGGAGGGAGACGAAATGGAGCCCCCCGTGTCCGTCCCGATGGCGAAGCCCACCAGGCCGGCCGCCGTGGCCGACGCGGGCCCCGCCGAGGAGCCGCTCGAGCCCTCCTCCTCCGGAGCCCACGGATTGTTGGTCCTCCCGCCGAACCACTGGTCTCCGAAGGCCAGCTCCCCGGTGGCGAGCTTGGCCACCAGCACTGCGCCGGCGTCCCTGAGGCGGCGGATTACGGTGGCGTCCGTGTCGATGACCCGGTCCTTCCAGGGGGCGGCGCCCCATGTCGTCGGGTATCCCCGCACGGCGATGATATCCTTCACTCCGTAGGGGATCCCGTGGAGCACCCCGCGATAGCGCCCTTCGGCGAGCTCGGCGTCGGCCCGTCGGGCCTCTTCCCGGGCCAGCTCCGGAGTGAGATTCACGACGCAGTTGAGCACGGGGTTGAAGCGCCGCAGCCGTTCGAGGTACATCTCGGTCAGCTCGAGGGACGTCACCTGGCGGGTCTGAATGAGGCCGGCCAGACGCGGCACGGACCAGAACGCCACATCCTCCAGGCGAGACGGCCGCTCCACCGCCGGCTCGCTCCACCGGAAACGACCGTCCGGACGCTCCACCTCGACGCCAGGTACCCGGGGATCGAAGTGGAAGGGGAGAGGCACCCCGTTGTCCAGGGGGTACTCGTCGATCTCCCGATACCTCTCGAAGTGGTTGGCCACGTCCTCCACCATCCCCTCGGCCTCCTCCCGGGTGAGCTCGAGACCAGCCACCTTGGCGGCATGGAGGATCATCTCGGCCGTCAGGTCCTGGGCGCCGCTCGCCCGCATCTCGGCCCGCAGTGCGCCAGGAAAGAGGAGAGCCGGCGTAGCGACCCCGGCCGCCTGGGCCAAGAAGCGGCGACGCGAGAGTCCGGGATCCAACCGATCGTCAGTCATGTCCAACTCCGTGGTCCAAGTGACGGATAGGAAAGGGCCGGAATCCTCCGGAGGATCGTGCCCCTTCGGGTGGTTCGACGCGGCGGACTTACCAGTCCGACTCGTCCACGCCGAGCTGCCAGTTCAGATAGGCAAACTGACGAGCGATGAAGCGTATGCGGTCGAGGACCGGCCGTCCACCCAGGGAGTGGCCCACCCGGGGGTGGAAGTCCAGAAGAATCGGCTTCTGTTGGATGTCGGAACTCGTCGCGTTCTGAAGAGTGGCCGCAAACTTGAGCCCCTCCACCGGCTCCACCCGGCTGTCCATGTGCCCGGTGAAGAGGAAGACCGACGGATACTCAACCCCGCGCGCCACGTTCTGGACCGGGGACCACTGGATGATCCAGTCGAACTCCTCGGGCACGGTGGCGTCGCCGTACTCCTCCAGGGCCGAAGGGTTGATCTGGTCGTAGCGCGGGAAGCCCACCAGGTCCATCTCCGGCAGGTCGGCCAGCACCGCCTGGAAGAGGTCGGGGCGTTGGGTCAGCGCCGCACCTACCAGGAGCCCGCCATTCGACGCCCCCTGGATGCCCAGCCTGCCAGGCCGGGTATAGCCCCGGCCGATGAGGTGCTCGGCGGCGGCGATGAAGTCGTTGAAGACGTTCTGCTTGAACGTCCGCATCCCGCCCCGGTGCCATGGCCGGCCGTATTCTCGCCCGCCCCGGAGGTTGGCCGCCGCGAAGACCCCGCCCCCCTGCTCCAACCAGAAGATTCCGTCCTGCTGGGTCCAGGGCGCCTGCTTCCGGCTGAAGGAGGGCAGCCACGCGGCGTTGAACCCCCCGTAGCCCACCAGGAGCGTCGGATTGTCCCCGTCCATCACGAGTCCCCGCTTGTGGACGATGAACATGTGCACCTGGGTACCGTCGGCCGACTCGTACCACTCCTCCCTGACCACGAACTTGTCCGTGTCGATGGGAGGCTCATCCCGGTGGAAGATCGTGCGCTCCGTGCTCTCCGAATCATAGAGGTAGATCCGGTACGGGTCAGTGAAGGACTGGAAATCGAAGAAAACCCGGCCCTCGTCGGCACCCCACGGCAGCGAGGCGTTGGCCGGCTCGGTAGGCAGTTCCAGCTCCCGGATGAAAGTGCCGTCCCGGTCGTACATTTCGATCCGGGTGGACGCGTCGTCCAGGTAGCGGGCGAAGAGCTTGCCACCGGCCAGCGAATAGCCGTCCATGGCGTCAGCCTTCTCCGGGAGGACCTCTTCCCACTGGCTTGGATCGGGGTCGTCCGGATCGATCCGCACCACCCTCCAATTCGGGGCACCGTAGGAGGTGTGGGCCCAGATTTCGCCGTCGACCCATCGGACGTTGAAGAGGTGGCCGATCCCCTCGACGATGGGGCGCCACTCCCGGCTGCCCCTCTCCTTCAGATACACATCAGTGCTCCTCCAGCCGTGGCCGACGGTGGCCAGCCAGTATCGTCCTCCGGCGACCTCCTCTACGTTGGGGCGCTCCTCCCGGCGCTCACTCCGGAAGACGACAGTGTCCTCCGAGAGGTCCGTCCCCAGCTCGTGGTAGTAGATCGGGATCGGGTTCTGCTTGTCCTCGACCCCGTAATAGAAGCCCGAGAGGTCCGAGTCGAAGGAGAAGCCCCGGTAGAGGGCCCGGGGGAGCCGGTCCGGGAGGTCGCGGCCGGTCTCCAGGTCCCGGATCCAGATCTCCGTCTCATCCTCGCCGCCCTGCCGCACCTCGTACATCAGGTACCGGTTGTCGCCCGCGACCGCGCCCAAGTCAATGGTGACCGTGAGGTCCTCGCTGATCTCAGCCGGATCCAGGAGGACCCGTTCCTGGCCGTGGACCCCGTCCCGGACATAGAGCCGGAAACGCTGGGCGCCCTGGGGGCGCTTCATGTAGTAGAGCCGGCCGTTCACGTACCGGGGCGGCCGCACCTCCTCCACGTCGAAGAGCTCGAGAAAGCGCTCCTCGACCCGGGGAAGGGAGGGTAGGTTCTCCACCACCGCATCCTTGAACGCATTCTGGGCGGCCAGCCATTCGGCGACTTCGTCGGAGTGCTGATCCTCGAGCCAGGCGTACGGATCCGGCACCTCGCGGGCCCCCAGCGTGTCCACCACTTCCACGCGCCGGGTCTCCGGGTAGAGGTCCGGAACCCACTGGGCCGCCAGCTTGGACGGAGGCAGAAGGATCACGGCCGCCGCGACCCCGGCGGCCAACCCTCCAAGCAGTCGTGTCATGGTCTCCAACTCCGTGCGTGATGATCAACTGCCGGGTCGCGCGGTGCGGTCCATCTCCGTATGGCCGGACCCTGGAGAATGGACGGGTCCCGAGCAGGCGCACCCCGGAAGGCCGAGCAAGCTCCCCCGGCTCCCGGGGTGCGCAGGCGCCGCGACGAGCGCTCCGGACTCAGTAGTTCGGGTTGTTCGCCTGCTCCCGGACCGACACGGGGAAGCGCTCGTGCACACCCCTCTGCTTCTGGACATCGGACCAAGCGGAGGGAATGATCTCGTAGTATCGGTGATCCTCCCACGCCCGGCCCTCGAGCCACAGCTCGGCGCTCCGCTCATAGATGATCTGATCTTGGATCTCCCCCGTGTCGCTGCTTGCGAAGTCGGGCAAATCCCAATTCGAGCGGACCCGGTTGATCCACTCCACGGCCCCATCCAGGTCCCCGGCCACGAGTCGCGCCTCAGCGATGATGAGCCTGGCCTCGGCCGCCCGGTTCACAGCCAGCGGCGAGGAGAAGTCCCCCCACTTGAACTGATTGTGCATGGGCTCGCCCTGAACTCCCTTAGCCACCTCCGGGCCCAGCATGAACCGGGGATCCGGCTCACCGCTCACCGGATCCAGGCGCTGGAAGTACTGCGGCGTCGGCCGGTGCCGGAAGCCCACGTTGAAGGTGTTGTAGAGCCCGTTCACCGCGCCCGGGCTTCCGTACCGGAGCTCCACCGAGTAGTCGGAATCGGTGTCCAGCGCTTGACGCGCGAAGGTCTCGGCCTGCTGAAAGAGTGAGGGGTCGGCCCCGGCCCCCCCGTGGATCGTCTCGAAGTAGAGCCCCCGGTAGGCCCGGGCGATGGCGCCGTAGGCTCCCGCCTCCAGATTCGCGTCGCCGGCGGCAGCGGCGATCTGGGCGGCACTCTGGAACCGGTCGATGGCGTCTCGGAGGCCCTGGGCCGGCCGAACGGGCGGCCCCCCCCTCACGGTGAATTCCCGGAAGTAGCTAAGGAGGACCACCCGGGCGGCTCCGGCCCAGAAGTGGTTCCTGGCGATCCCCAGGTGCGAGCCTGGGTTGGAGACCATGGCCTGGAGCCGCTCGACCACCTCCTCGGAGACGGCGAGAGCCGCGGCCAGGTCGTCGTAACTCCCCTCGGCGGCCGAGTTGTTGCTCCGACGGTCGCCCTGCTGGATCAGGATCGCGAAGTCCTGGCTCGAGACGTGGTAGACCTGGTCGCCCAGCATCTCCAGGGTCGCGACGGCCCCGCTGTACGGACCCGCGAAGTTGGCCTCGCCCGAGTTGCTCAGGGCCTGCTCGAGCTGGGGATTCGTCAGGTCTTCGTCCAGGAGGTTCGTGGGATTCTCGACGTCGAGAAAGCCGTCGCATCCGCCGAGCAGGAGGGGCAAGAGCACGAGGCCGGCGAGGTGAGACAGGCCCCGGACGGCGCTTGAGCTCACGTCTTGCTTCCTATGGTGTGTCGCATCTAGACGCATGGTGTTTTCTCCCTTACCACGAGGTCCGTAGGGACATGGTGAAGCGACGGGTGGACGGCGAGCTCATATAGTCGATATTCGCGCTGAACACGCCCGCCTGGGCAGGCCAGCCGTTGGGGGCTGCACCCGGATCCATTATGCCGCTGTATCCGGTCCAGACATGGAGGTTGCGGCCTCCGACACTCACGCTGGTGTTCTCCAGACCCAGCCGGCCCAACCAGTCGTCAGGGAGCTGATAGATGAGGCTCACCTCTTGGAGCGCAAGGTAGTCCCCGTCCTCCATCCAGTTCGAGGTGAGGTCCGGGTGCTTCAGCCCATACATCTCGGCCGCTCTCCGCCTCGCCTCGACGGTGGCGTTCGGGTCCTGCAGGACACTCTGGACCTCCGCCACCAGCAGGTTGCTCGCCGTCGCGGTCCGAATAAGACCCGACTCGTAGGAGAGGATGTAGTCGCCACCCCCGCCGGTGAGGAGCGCCCGCAGGGAGAGGTTGTCGCCGAGCTGTAGCGAGCTTCCGAAGTTCACCGTCCACTTGGGCTGGGGATTCCCCACCCAGACCAGGGAGTCCCCTCCCATGGAATTCTTCAGCGTGTTCGGCAGGATCTGGGCCACGCTCGAAAGCTCCTCGATCGGGACCGTGACGATGTAGGGCTGGTTCGGATCCGCCACCGGGGTGATCACGGCGCCCGGCGCGTAACCCTCCGCAATGTGCCCCCAACGATACCTCGTCTGGAGCCGGAAGTCTGGCACCCCGCCCATGTCCGCCACGATCTGGTCCGTATAGGAGTACGAGGCGTTCAGGTCCCAGCGAAGGCCGCTCCGCTCCATGGCCCGGAAATTCGTCGCGATCTCCACGCCGTTCGTCGTGATCCGCCCGAGATTCCGGAGCTGGGAGGACTGGAAGCCTGTGGACGGAGGAGGGAACGCCGGGAGGAGTGCGTCCGTGGTCTCCTGGTCAAAGTAGATGAACTCAAAGCCAAGCCGCCCGTCGAACAGGGAGGCCTCCAGTGCCAGTTCCAGCTCGGTCGAGCGCTCGGGCTTCAGGTTCGGGTTCCCCTGATTCAGCGGAGCCACCGCCGGCCCGTAGAGGAAGGCGGTCGGCCTCCAGGTACGCTGAGAGTCGAAAGCCCCCGGCTGGAGACCCGAAGTCCCGAAGGCACCCCGAACCCGGAGCTCGTTGACGAGCGGGACATTGAAGAATCCGTGGTCGGAGACGACCCAGGAAAGTCCCGCCTTCGGATACCACTCGAGGCCGAAGTCCTCACCGAAGGCGGAGTTCCCGTCCAGACGCGCACCGGCGGTGAGAAAGAGCCGGTTGTCCAGGCTGATCTGCTCCTGGAAGAAGAGCCCGGCGTTGATCACCTCTTCGGTGAACTCATCCAAGTTCGTGATGGCGGAGCCACCCCGGAGGGTCCGGAGTGTCGGCGAGGCGAAGTCTCGCACGGACATCTGGTCGCTGATGGACGACTCACCAAAGCGCTGTCCGCCGATGACCAGGTTCGAGCCGATGCGGTCGGTGATGACCGCGTCCCAGGCGACGGAGGCCTCGAGCGTGGTGCGTTATCTCGTCGCCCCAGATCTGGCGGATGCCGGCGAGGCCGATCACCTCGCCTTCAGGACGCATCCGCTCGCGCCTGCGGTCCGCGCGGTGATGCCCCACCTTGGCCTGGGCCACGAGATTCTCGGTGAACTGATAGTTGGCCCCCCCGGCGAGCATTTGGGTGGTCGTCCACGCTTGGTCCCTGTCCTTCAGCGTTCCCTGCACCGTGAAGTCCTGCTCCCCATGGGGACGCTGGGGCGTGGCGTTCACCGGGTTCCCCAGCATCATCTCACTGGCGAGGGAGCCCCAGGAGGGGTTCGGGGCCTCCAGCGTGTTGCGCAGGATATTGGCGTCGATCGAACTCGAGAGCTTGTCGGTGTGGTTGAAATCCAGGGTGGCCCGGAGCGACGCGTTCATGAGCTCGTTGTTGGGCATGGCCCCGACTTCGTCCATGAGCCGGCCCGACACGTAGTAGGTGGTGCTTGGCGTCCCTCCTCGGATCGACATCGTGTAGTTCTGGTGGTGGCCCAGGTTGACGTACTGCTTTGCGACGTCCTCCACCAGGATTTGACCCGTTGCGGGATCGTAGCCGGCGTTGGGTGGAAAGTTTCCCAGCTTCATCTGGATCGCCTGCTGGTCCGTCTGGAAGGTGTAGCTAGGCGCGCCGGTCTGGCCCCGCTTCGTGAAGATCTGGATCACCCCGCTCGAGGCCTCGGTGCCGAAGAGGGTGGCCGCCGCAGCGCCCTTGATCACCTCGATCCGCTCAATGTCGCTCGGACTGATCTGGCTGAGCTGATCCACCACCAGGCCGGCCGAATTGAACTCACTGTTGTTCATGCGAATGCCGTCGATGTAGATGATCGGCGTATTCCGCTGGCTGAGGCTCGTCAGGCCCCGGAAGACCGGCAGAGAGGCCTGGCCCGTCTCCCGGTTGCCGATAGCCCCCGCCATCCCGGGGACCCGGCCCAGTAGAGCCTCCGACACCGACGTGATCGGGGCCAGCTCCAACTCCGAGGCGTCGATCGAATTGATCGTCTGGCCCAGACGCCTCCGCTCGGTCGGAGCGCCGGTGCCGGTCACCACGATCTCGTCAAGGCCGATGGCCGCCGAGGCGAGCGCGATGTCGACCTCGCTGGTCTGGCCGGCCTCGACGTTGACCTGCTGCCGGACCGTACCGTAGCCGATGAATCTCACAGTGATCTCATGAGTGCCCACCGGCACGGACTGGACGAGGAAGCCTCCGTTGTTGTTGGTGAGCATTCCGATGTTGAGGTCCTCGAAAGCCACCTGTGCACCGCCAAGGGGGCGGCCTGTGGCCTCGGCCGTCACCTGTCCGGTCACGACCCCCGTCTGCTGCGCCGACAGCGCTCCCGCGCCGAAGACGATGGCCGCCAGGAAGAGACCGAAGCCGGCGACCGTTCGGACAAGCTGCGGTATCATGGTACCTCCCGCGTCAGGGTCAACTGCGGCCCATATGGCCGGTAAGGTGAGACGCGGTCGGCGAGACGCTCCGGCTGGGCCAGGAACGGCGCAGCATCGGGGCGGAACAGCTTCAACGCTGTATACGAGGAACACTTACCTCGACGGAGAATACGGGGTTGAGAGCCAGGCCGCACTCACTATACTTGACGCGACGTTACGTGTCGGCTCGGGGTTCCGCAAGTGTTCACAAATGGGGAGCGAGCCTGCGGCCGCGAGACTCTGCCCTCGGCGCCGTGGCGCTCGCCCTCTGGGCGAGCCAAGGCTCGGGCATGTCCCAGATCCCGCCTGTGCCCCGAGGTTCCGCGTTGAGGCGACCGTCACCGCTTATCCTGCGGCCGCCAGCCCGGGCGCGTCGTCCACCTTCCGATTGGGTCTACCGCCCCCAGCTCTCGAGCAAGCTCCGCCAGTTCATCAGCCGCCACTTCCCTCAGGCGTCGAGATGGGCCCGAGCGCTTCGCGATTTGCGACCGGTCCGGCCGACCAGTATATAGGGCCCTCGTCCGTAGATCAGTGCAGCCGGTCGCCCGGTGCGGGGCGCGCGGTTCGGTCCACTCACAGAGCCATCGGCTCCGAGATGCCAGGAGATGCCATGCGAACGAACCCGCGGATGCACCGAGGCGGGTTGAGCGACGAGGACAACCGTGCCGCTCTTCGGGCCTACTGGAAGCGTAACCTTCACTTCACCCTCGTGCTTCTCTCCATCTGGTTCCTGGCCGGTTACGTCGTGGCCATCCTGCTGGCGCCCACCCTGAGCCAGGTCGATTTCCTGGGCGGACCGCTCGGGTTCTGGTTCGCTCAGAACGGAGCGATCTATGTCTTCTGGCTCCTCATCTTCGTCTACGCGATCGGCATGAATCGTATCGATCGCGAGTTCGACGTGGAGGAGTGAGATGGGCGCCCAGATCTACATCGCGCTGGCGGTCATCCTGACGTTCGGCCTGTACATCGGGATCGCGGTGTGGTCCCGGGTCTCCACCACCAAGGGATTCTACGTGGCGGGCCAGGGCGTCCCCGCCGTGTTCAACGGCATGGCCACGGCGGCGGACTGGATGAGCGCGGCGTCCTTCATTTCCATGGCCGGGCTCATCGCCTTCCTTGGATTCGATGGCTCCGTATACCTACTGGGATGGACCGGCGGGTACGTGCTGCTGGCGCTCCTCCTGGCTCCGTACCTGCGCAAGTTCGGCAAGTTCACCGTTCCCGCGTTCATCGGAGACCGCTACTACTCGGGTACGGCTCGGGTGGTGGCCGCCTTCTGTGCCATCGCCATCTCGTTCACCTACGTGGCCGGCCAGATGCGGGGAGCCGGCATCGTCTTCTCCCGATTCCTGGAGATTCCGATCGGATGGGGCGTGGCCGTGGGGATGACCGTGGTGGCCTTCTACGCCGTGTTGGGAGGGATGAAGGGTATCACCTGGACCCAAGTGGTGCAGTACGTGGTGCTCATCACGGCGTTCCTGATCCCGGCCATCGCACTCGCCATCATCCTCACCGGGATCCCGGTGCCCCAGGTCGCGTTCCCCGGTGTGGCTTCTCGGCTGGACGGGCTGATGACCGAGTTGGGCTTTTCGGCCTACACGGCTGCGTTCACCGAGATCTCCCGACTCAACGTCTTCTTGATCGCGCTGGCCCTGATGTGCGGCACGGCGGGCCTGCCGCACGTGATCATCCGGTTCTATACGACCAAGACGGTCAAGGCCGCCCGCTGGACCGGTGTGTTCGCCCTCCTGTTCATCGGACTCCTGTACACGACTGCCCCAGCCGTGGCGGTCTTCGCCAAGTACAATTTCCTCCAGACCGTCGTGGGCCAACCGTATGAGCAGCGACCCGACTGGTTCCGCTCCTGGGAGGCCACCGGCTTGATCGAGTTCGCCGACAAGGACGGGGACGGGATGATGAACTACGGTCCAGGGGCCTTTACGGATCCCGAAAGCGCCAACGAGTTGCGGATCGATCCGGACATCATGGTGCTGGCCAGTCCGGAAATCGGCGGGCTGGGGGATATCATTCTGGCTCTGGTCGTCGCCGGTGGACTGGCCGCTGCGCTGTCGACCGCGTCCGGGCTGTTGCTCGTGATCGCATCGTCCTTCTCCCACGACATCTACAAAGCCTTCATCCGTCGACACGCAAGCGAGCAGGAGGAACTGCTGGTGGCCCGTTCCGCCATGTTGCTCGCGGTCCTTTTTGCGGGTCTGCTCGGCGTGTATCCTCCCGCCTTCGTGGCCGAGGTGGTAGCGTTCGCATTCGGATTGGCGGCCGCGTCGTTCTTTCCGGCCATCGTCCTGGGCATCTTCGACCCGCGGACGACCAAGGAGGGGGCCATTTCCGGCATGGTGTTCGGGCTCCTCTTCACCGGGTTTTACATTATCACCGTGGCCCCGGGAATCGGGATCGGATGGCGGCCCTGGCTGTTCGGGATCTCCCCGCAGGGGATCGGTGCCGTGGGCATGATCCTGGGCTTCGCGGTTTCATGGAGCGTGTCCCGGGTGACGCCGAAGCCGCCGGACACCGTGCAGGATCTGGTCGAGGGCATCCGGTATCCACGAGGATCGGCCGCTCCGATCGAGCATTGAGCGAGCATTGGAAGCACACCCTTCTCAAATGGCATAGACGAGCAGCCATCCATGAACGTTCTGGGTACTGCCGCCGTGATCGGCGGACTGATGATGGGAGTCGCCTCCGACGCATCTGCGAGCCAGGCAGACACTCCCGATCCGCAGGCCAGGGCCTTGCAGGTCGCCACGCCCCCCACGATCGACGGGCGACTGGACGATCCGGTGTGGCAGCAGGCGGAGCCCATCGGCGACTTCATCCAGCGGATACCGGTGGACGGGGCCCCGGCGTCCGAGCCCACGGAGGTCCGGATTCTTTACGACGACGAGGCGCTATACGTGGGAGTGTGGCTCTGGGACTCCGAGCCGAGCCGAGTCGTGGACGGCCCCGCAATCCGAGACTCCCGTCTGGATGACTCCGACGCCGTCGTGATGATCTTCGACACCTACCACGACGGCCAGAACGGCTTCGTGTTCGGGACGAACCCCTCGGGCATCGAGTACGACGGGCAGGTGACGAACGAAGGCCGGGGCGGTGGCTTCGGGATGGGCATAGGCGGACGCCAGCAGGGCGGCGCCGGGGGCGGGTTCAACCTGAACTGGGACGGAAGTTGGGACGTGTCTACGTCCCGGGATTCCCGAGGCTGGTACGCCGAATTCCGGATCCCCTTCTCGACGCTTCGCTACGCAGACGGGGCCGACGCCAACTGGGGACTCAACGTGATGAGGCGGATCCGGCGCCACAACGAGGAGAACTACTGGGCACCCGTGGATCGGCAGTATTCGTTGCATCGGGTGAGCCAGGCGGGCGTGCTGGTCGGCTTGAACGCTCCTGCTCGCCGCCAGGTGACCCTTACCCCCTACGTGCTCCAGTCCGCACAGCGCGACTTCCAGGCTGGCGACCCCGGATTCGGCTATCCGACGGAGATGGGTGCGGACGCCAAGGTCCAGCTCACCCGCGGCCTCACTCTGGACCTGACCCTGAACACCGACTTCGCCCAGGTGGAGGTTGACGATCAGCAGGTTAACCTGACCCGGTTCTCCCTCTTCTTTCCCGAGAAGCGCCCCTTCTTCCTGGAGAACGCCGGGGCCTTCCAGGTGGGCACGGGGGGTGCGGAGCTCTTCTTCAGCCGGCGGATCGGAATTGAGGGCGGCGCGCCCGTGCCGATCCGAGGCGGGGGCAGGCTGTCGGGGCGGACCGCAGGCTTCAACGTAGGATTCCTCCATATCCAGACGGACCATGACGGACCCCTTGGACCCGAACCGGCGACGGGGGACGCCTTCTCCGTGGCCCGCGTGGCCCGAGAGCTGCCCAATCGTTCCCAGGTCGGGACGTTCGTCGCCGAGCGCCGGGGCCGGGGGCTGGACGGAGACGTGAATCGGACGTACGCCCTGGACGGACAGTTGGGACTCGGCGAGGCGCTGACCATCTCTTCCTTCGCCGCCCGGACCGAGACGCCCGACTTGGATGGGAGGGATCACGCCTTCCACCTGTCCGGCTCCTACACGACCCGGGAGGTGCGGGGATTCGTCACCTTCCGGGAGGTGGGCCAGGACTTCAACCCGGAGGTGGGATTCCTGTCCCGTCGGGACTACCGGATGGTCTCCACCTTGCTTATGACGTACCACCGGCCCGAACGCCCGGGTCTGGAATGGCTCCGGGAGCTTCGCCCCCACGTGAGCTACAACACCTATCGGAGCCTGGAGACGGGCTTCGAGCAGTCGGCTCGTGCGCACGTGGACTCCCACGTGGAGTTCTCGAACGGGGCTCTCTTCAGCCCCGCTTTCAACTGGGTCCGCGAGGGCCTGGAGCGGCCGTTCCCGATCGCACCCGAGGTGGAGGTCCAGCCAGGAACGTACGAGGGGTGGGAAGCGGCGTGGCGCTTCAACACAGACCAGAGCGCGCCGCTGTCGCTGGATGGCGGCATCGACGCGGGCCACTTCCTGTCCGGATCCCGGAAAGGGGGCTTCGGCGCCGTGTCGTATCGCCACGGATCCGAGGCCACGCTCTCGCTGCGGGTGGACCACAACAAGGTGGACCTGACCGAGGGGAGCTTCGACGTTACCGTGGGGTCGTTGCGAGCCGGGTACTTCTTCACACCCAGGATCTACCTCCAGTCGCTGGTCCAGTACGCGGACCAGCTCGACACCTGGTCGGCAAACGTCCGCTTCGGCTGGCTCCACACGGCGGGCTCGGGACTCTTCGTGGTGCTCAACGAGTCCCGCGGCCTCAACACCCTCGGGGGACCCCTGAACCGGTCGGTGGTCGTGAAGTACAGCCGCCAATTCGAGGTGTCCGGCTGGTAGGATCCCTGCTGGGCGTGTGACGGCTCGTCCAAGGAGATCGCCAACCGAGCGGTCGACCCACCGCCACGGGAACCCGGTGCGGGGTCCGTGTATTCCCTTCAGTGTAGGTACAGTCGAGTTTTTCGGGTTGCTCCAGGGGGGAAAAATGGCGATGCGTCAGTGGTCGTTTCGAAATCGGGTGGACGGCGTCCGCGGCACGGGCGGACGGCAGGGCGGGAGCCGCCGCGGCCTCCGCTTGCTCCTGGCCTTCGCCGTGCCCCTCGTGGCGTTCGGCTGTGACTTCGGCCCCATGGGGACCACGTCCTCGGGGACGTCCACCGCGGCGTCCTGTGAGTTCGAGTTCCACGACGGCGGGGTGGCGCAGGACGGGATTCCGGCGCTCACGAACCCGATCATGGCGGAGGTGGGATCGTTGGCCGCCACGTATGTGAACCCGAACGATCGAGTGATCGGGATCGTCATCGACGGTCAGCCGGTGGCGATTCCGCACTCCATCCTCTGGATACACGAGATCGTGAACCTCGACGTGGGAGACGCCCGGGTCGCGGTGACCTACTGTCCGCTCACGGGTTCCAGCCTGGTCTTCGACCGTAGCACCGCGGGGGGAGCTGAATTTGGCGTATCGGGAATGCTGAGCCAGAGCAATCTGGTCATGTACGACCGGCGAGACCCGCAGTCGTTCTGGCCCCAGATGGACCGGCGCGCCCGCTGCGGCCCGGCCAGCGGTTCCGCCCTCCCCCTCGTGCCCGCGTTGGAGATGTCCTGGGCCGGGTGGCGGGAGTTGCACCCCGATACCCGTGTGCCCGCGAACCTGTCCCAGGAGGGGCAACCCTTCGGGGGATATGGCTACCCCTACGGAAACTACGAGGACCCGAACAATGACCGGCTCCTCTTCCCGGTGGACACCATCGATCGTAGGCGTCCCCTCAAGGAGCGGGTCCTGGGGATCTCGGAGGGACCGGGTGAGTTGGGTCCCGGTCAAGGGGGGATCCGCATGATCGCCTTCCCATTCAGCGCTCTGGACGAGGGGGGCCCGGAGAACGTCGTCGAGGTGAGGCTGGATGAGCGAGAGGTCGTCGTTTTCTGGAGCCGGCAGTGGCAGGGGGCCGCCGCCTATCGGAAGCAGGTCGGAGACGAGACCCTGGATTTCCGCGTGGACGACGGACGGTTCGTAGACCTCCAGACCGGATCCGTCTGGGACTTCGCCGGGAGGGCCGTGGAGGGCCCGCTCGAGGGCGAGGCGTTGACCCCGGTGGCGGAAGCCTACGTGGCCTTCTGGTTCGCCTGGGCCACCTTCCATCCCCGCACCGAGCTCTGGGGGGAAGCCAGCTCCGGCGCCTCGGGGGGCCCCGGCGGCTCCGGCACCAGCAGTCATCTCAGGTGAGGAGCCCACCACGCGCGGGAACGACGATACTCCTCCTGGTCCTATGGTCGGGGCTTCCGGAAGCGGGTGCGGGACAGTGGGTCGAGCGGCCTGCCGAAGGCTGGGCGGACCTCACGCTTTACCATCACGATACGCAGCAGCAGTACGGCCGGGAGGGAGAGCGCGGAGACATTCCGAACGCGGGGCACGCCGTCGCGACCTCTGTGTTCCTCACGGGGGCGGTGGGTCTTGTCCGGGGCGTCGACGCCTGGATCCAGATCCCCATCCACCGCCTCCGCTACGACGACTTCGCGGGAACGAGGGAGAGCCTCGGCTTCGGGGACCCGCGAGTGTATCTCCGAGTGGGTCCCGAACTCTTCGGCCTTCCCGCCGTACCGGTGGCCCTGAGGGCGGGAGTAAAGTGGCCCGGCGGCGACTTTGACGTGGACGCTGAGGTGATCCCACTCGGGGAGGGCCAGCGTGACGTGGAGTTGCTCCTCGAGGTGGGACGTTCCTTCCACCCGCGGCCCCTGTGGACAATGGGATGGATCGGCCACCGGTGGAGGGCCCCGAACGTCACCGCCGCGCGGGATCCCGGAAACGAGCTCTTCTGGTACTGGGCGGTGGGCGGATCCCTCGGGCGCCTGGGGTGGAAGGGCGCCCTCGAAGGCACCCGGGGCGATCCGTGGCGGATCCAGAGCATCCTGATTCCCACGACGCCTCGCGAGCTCACCCAGATCTTCTTCACGGCCGACTGGCCGGTCGGCCCAGGGCGCCTCGGCGGGGGGATCCGGGTGCCCTTTCAGGGTCGCAACATGCCTGCGGGCTCGGCTGTTTCGGTCCACTACTTCATGCGCTGGGGTGACGGAGACTGACCGACCCTCCCGACAGGTCCCCCTTTCACCGCGCCAGCGGCGCCAGCACCACCCGCTCCACGTCGAGTTCATCGATAAGGACCCCGAGGAGGTAGTCCTCGCCGATCTCCATTGGGTGGAAGCGGCGCGGGAGCTGGATCCGGGCCGCGATCATCCCCTCCGGGTCCACGACGGTCCATTCCGCGGATTCAGGGCGGGTCGGGTCGTACTCTTCGACCCAGATGTGCCCGGACCGGTCGATCGCGACCTGGCCGAAGGCGGGGAGGGTCTCCGGGACCGGCATGGCCTCCAGGGTACGCCGGAACTCCTCCCCGTCGCCCGATAAGCCGTATTCCTCGAGGCGGCGCTGGATCGCCTCGCGGCGCAGAGGCTCGGTCAGCGGTGCGGGCGCCTCCTGCCGGCGCACGATCCGCTGGAGTTCGCCGCCGGGCGTGCGAATCCGAAGCTCCCAGGTGTCGTTCGTCACCTCGAGCAGGAAATCGGGTCCGGTCAGGAGCCGGGTGGATCGTGGGAACAGGGGCTGGAAGGCCCTGAAGCCGTTCTCGATGAGCTCGAAGTAGCTCTCGGTCTCGGTTGCCAGCGGAAGGACCCCGGCCAGCGTGCCATCGGGTCCGAACCGATAGGCCGGGGTCTGGTAGCGCCGGCGCCCGTCCTCGGGTCCACCGGGTGGTATCTGCGTGAATCCCGTCGCGAGGAGTGAGCCTTCCTCGCCATGCACGCCTTGGAGGCTGGCGAAAGGGACGCCTTCGGTGACCTCGAAGGCGAAGGTGCGGCCGAGCTCGCCCAGGGAATCGAAGAGGGTCAGGCGCCGGAGCTGGCCATCGAAGACGACGAGAGAGTCGCCCGGCCATCGGTGGGCGCTCGTGATGCTCCGGAACTCGCCAGGACCCTCCCCTTCGCCGCCCAGAGAAGCAACACGGGTGCCGTCGGGCCCGAAGAAGCCCACGCGCCGATCGCTCCGCTCGACGACGGCGATCCGGCCGCCGTCGAGTCGAACCGCGGTGGCGACCTGGAAAAAGTCACCCGGGAGAAAGAGCGCCCCATCGAAGTCCGCCTCCCAATCGGAAGGGCTGGCGGTTTCGCCCGCTAGGGCACCCGCCGCGTGCGCCACGATCGCGACGCCCGAGCTGTCACGGACACTCGCTTCCGTGGCTCCGGGGCCGCCGGCTTCCGAGCACCCGCTGACGAACGCCAGACCAGCCCCGAGCGCCCCCACCAGCGCCCCGAAGGCCGCACGTTGCCGGGAAGTATGACTGGACATTCCGCGGGGGGAAGCCCGTGCCTCAGGGCGACTGGACCTAATCTTCGTCTTCTTCATCGTCGGCGGGAACAATACCTGGCAACGGACCGGTCGGGCCGGGATCGATGACCGTGCGAAGCTGAAGGTCGTACACCACGCCGGGCGTGAGAATGGAATAGACGACGTTGGTGAGCGCGAATGGCTGCCGGTTCTCGGAGTACCCGATGTGGTTGATCTCGATGGAGCGGCCATCGACCACGATCACCGTCCCGGTTCCAAGGACCGTGGCCGTGCGTTCGTCCTCGATGAGAAGCCCGGTATTTTCTTCGATCCCCAGTCCCAGGAGCGCGGGATTCGTGGCGACGGCATGCACCAGTCGAGAAATTCGGGATCGCTCGACGAAATGTGTGTCGAAGATGGTATCTTCGATCAGGCCCAGGCCCTTCGTCATCTCGATGCCCCCTTTGCGAAACAACCGGAATCGGTTGTTCTGAAAGATCATGGCCTCAGGCAGTACGGCTGCGCCCGCGGAGGTACCGGCGACGACGCATCCGCCTCTCCTGTATCTCTCCAGGAGGGCCTCGTGCATGGGCGTTCCACCGATCATCGAAGAGAGCCGGAGCTGGTCGCCGCCCCCGAACATGAAGAGGGTCGCGTCACGGATGACGCGCGCGAGTCCGGGCGAAGCCGCGTCGGTTCGTTCTCCGATGTGCACGGTCACGACGCTCTGCGGACCGAAGGCGGAGAAGAGGGCCTCGTAGTCGCGAGCGCGCACGTCGGGTGCCTCGCTTGCCGTTGGGACGACGACGACCTTGGCGCGGGGGCCGCCGGCGCGTTCGATCATCATCCGGAAGATGTCCGAGTCGGCGGACCTCTCCTCGTTTCCCCCGATCGGGATGAGAACGCGACGCGGTGAGTCGGACATTATCGCTCCTGCAAGGGTATTCGACTCTCTGCTCGGCAGAAATCCGAGACATCCAATCAGTCACAATCATAGCGGGAGCCATGCAAAATCCAGCCCCAACGATCGTTTGTCACGCCGGTTCCGCCTCCGACCCGGCGCACGTGGACGGGCCCCGACTCGCCTGCGGCCAGGGCCTGGAGGCGATGGCGGGCGGGAGGGGAGCCCTCGCCGCCGCCGTCGCCGCGACCCGGTGGTTGGAGGACGACGAGCGCTTCAACGCGGGCACGGGTTCAAATCTTCGGCTGGACGGTAAAACCATACAGATGGACGCGTCCTGCATGAGAAGCAGCGGCGAGTTCGGTGGCGTCGCGGCCATCGAGCGGGTCAAGAACCCGGTGGACGTCGCCCACCTGGTTCTGAAGACCCCTCACATTCTGCTGGCCGGCGACGGCGCGACGGAGTTCGCTCGACGCTCGGGGTTCGATGACTTCGATCCCACCACACCCGGGGCCCTCGAGCGCTTGCAGGCAGTCACGTCCACCACCGGCGGGATCGGCGAATGGACCCGGGAGGAGCTCGAGAAGGCCTGGAACTTCGAGACCCCGCTGCGTGCTGCGCTCGGGACCGACACCGTGGGCTGCGTGGCCTGGGACGGCGAGGGCTTCGCGGGCGCACTCAGCTCGGGCGGAACCACCACGGTCCTGCGAGGGCGCGTGGGGGACGTTCCGCTGCCCGGGTGCGGGCTCTACGTGGGAGAGCACGGTGCCGTAGCGGCCACCGGCGACGGTGAGTATATCGCCCAGGCACTCCTCGCCTACCGCTCCTACGCCGAGCTCGAGGCGGGACGGACCCCCGCCGAAGTTCTCGGATGGGCCCTCGGCCAGCTCGCCGACACGGTCGACGTGGGGCTCATTCTCGTCGACCGTTCGGGCTTCGCGGGCGGCTCCCGCCACGGTATGGCCTGGTATGGCGAGTCCACGGAGGTCCGGGCATGAACATCCTTGAGCACAGAGCACTCCGGGGCCCGAACCGCTACAGCCGACACGTCACCATCTTCCTCCTGCTGGACATCGGCGAGTTGGAAACACGACCTTCGGACGAGATACCGGGGCTTACAGACCGCCTCGTCGAGCTGCTCCCCTCCCTGTATAGCCACCGGTGCTCCGTGGGCGAGCCCGGTGGCTTCATCCAGAGACTTCGGCGGGGGACGTGGGCCGGACACATCGTCGAGCATGTGGCCATCGAACTCCAATGCCTGGCCGGGATGGAGGTGGGGTTTGGAAAGACCATCGGCACATCCCGCGAGGGCGTCTACAAGGTGGCGTATCGGTATCGGGTGGAATCAGCGGGACTGATGGCCGGCAGGGAAGCCGTCGCACTCGTCGATGCCCTGGTCGAGGAGCGCCCATTCGACGTGGGGGCCGTGGTCGATCGGCTGAGGGGATTACGGGAGGCCAATCAGCTCGGACCCTCTACCCAGAGCATCGTCGCCGAGGCGGAACGTCGAGGAATCCCGGCAATGAGGCTCAACGGTGCCAGCTTCGTCCAGCTGGGATACGGCGTCCGGCAGCGGAGGATCCAGGCGACGATGACGGACCGGACGAGCGCGCTGGGTGTCGAGATCGCCGACGAGAAATTCCGCACGAAACAACTCCTGCAGCAGGCCGGAATCCCCGTCGCGGAGGGCGCGATCGTGCAGACCCTGGAAGCGGCGGTCCGAGCGGCGGAGGAGATCGGCTACCCGGTCGCCGTGAAGCCGGAGGTGGGAAATCACGGCGCGGGGATCTCCGCGCACGTGACCCACCGTGGCGAACTGGATGTCGCCTTCGCTTCGGCATTCCGGGTGTATCCCTGGGTCATCGTCGAGAAGACCCTTGAGGGCGCCGACTTCCGAGCGCTCGTGATCGATGGAAAGTTCGTCGCTGCAGCCCTTCGGGTGCCGGCGCACGTGGTGGGCGACGGCACCTCTTCGATCCGTGAACTGCTCGAGCGGGTCAACGCCGATCCGGACCGGGGAGTCGGCCACGAGCGTGTGCTGACGGTCATCACCGTGGACGAGATGACCGAACGGCTCCTCAGGTTCAGTGGTCGCGGACTGGACGATGTGCTCCCTGCAGGTGAGCACCTGCAGCTCAAGACCACGGCCAATCTCAGCACCGGGGGAAGCGCTCGTGACGTCACAGGCGAGGTCCACCCGGACGTCCGGTTTGCCTGCGAGCGCATTGCCCACCTCATCGGGTTGGATTGCATCGGCATCGACATCGTGGCCCCGACCCTCTCGAAGCCGCTGAGTACAGGCACGGCAGGCGTCGTCGAAGTGAACGCGGCTCCCGGATTTCGAATGCATCTGAACCCGACGGAGGGTCAGGGCCGCGATGTGGCGGCGGCCTTCGTCGAGATGATGTTCCCCCTCGGGACGGACTTCGATATTCCCGTCGTCGCCATCACCGGAACCAACGGGAAAACCACCACAGCAAAACTCCTGGCCCATACCCTGAAGTATGGGGGGAGCGTTGTGGGGCTCGCCTCCACGACCGGCGTCGAGATCGACGGGACCCAGATCCTCGCCGGCGACTATGCGGGCCCGGAGGGCGCGAAATCCGTCCTGCGCGAGCCGACCATCGATCACGCGGTTCTCGAGGTCTCCCGGGGCGGGATCATCCGGCGGGGCCTGGGCTTCCCCGACTGCCACGTGGGGATCCTTCTCAACGTGGCCGACGACCACATCGGCATGGACGGCGTCGACGATCTCGAGGAACTGGCCCTGGTCAAGTCGACCGTGATCGAGGTCGTGCGGGATACCGGCACCGCGGTGCTCAACGCCGACGATCCCACCGTGGTGGGCCTTCGGGATCGCGCGGGAGGGAGCGTGATCTATTTCTCGCTCGACGACGCGAACCCGGTGGTGACGGATCATGTGGCCCAGGGAGGCGTGGCGGTGGTCCTACGGGCCGGGAGCGTAGTCATCCTCTCGTCCGAGTTGCCAGTTCATGTGATGGCGGTCGACGACGCCCCCATCACCCTTCGCGGTGCTGCAGGTTTCAACGTCGCGAACGTGCTGGCGGCGGTTGCCGCACTGCACGGCCTGGGCCTTCCTGTGGCCCGGATTCACGCCGGAATCAGAACCTTCCATCCGACCCCGGGTCAGAACCCGGGTCGGATGAACCTCATCGACTTCGTGAGCTTCAGGGTCATCGTCGACTACGGCCACAACGTGCCGGCCGTGCAGGCCGTCGGAAGATCTCTACCGCTGCTCACGGAGGGCCGCAAGATCGTTGTCGCTCATGGGACGGGAACCCGCCTCGATCAAGACGTGAAAGCGTTGGGCGCAGCCCTGGCCTCCGTATACGACCACATTGTCGTCGCCGACGTCGACCCGCGGCATCGGGAGGTCGGGGAGACGGCGCGCCTCGTAAGGCAAGGTGCGATTGAAGCGGGATGTCCCGAAGACGGGGTCGAGATCGTCCTGGATCCACTCGAGGCCATCGACAGGGGGTTCGAACTGGTGGAGCCCGGCGATCTGATCGTGGTCCAGGTCGACGAAGTCGAGCCCATGTTGCGCCGGGTGATGGCCCACCACGAACGGCGGGTCGGCCCTGCAGCTTCTTAGGGCGCATGGAGAATGAGTAGCAGGGTCTGACCCGCGTGACCCCTCACGTGGACCGGGGGCTGGGGTCGTTCGTGGCGGGGGTCACGGCCGAGGAGATGACTCGACCGATCAGTCCCGCGCCAGGACGCGCGAGCCGGGCGGATCGCACAGTTGGCAAAGTACGCTCACTGTTCTGGGTTCCGGAGGACGGGCGCGGAGGAGGCTTCCCCGCTTTTCCAACAACCTTCTACCCTCCCGACGCCTCCTGGAGCTCGGCCGACACCCGCTCCACTTCGCGCATCACCCGCAACAGATTTCCACCCCAGAGTTTCCGGATCTCCTCCTCGGAGTAGCCTCGGCGGACGAGTTCCAGCGTCACATTGAAGGTCTCGGAGGAATCCATCCATCCTTCGACGCCGCCCCCTCCATCGAAGTCCGAGGAGATCCCGACGTGGTCGATGCCAACCAGGTCCACCGCGTAGTCGATGTGGTCGATGTAGTCGGCGAGGGCTGCGGGGGGGTAGCGCTCGTCGATCTCGGCCATCCCCGCTTCGAAGGCGGATCGCTCGTCGGCGGAGAGCGCCTGAACGTCCGTATCCGACTCGACGCCAAAGCTCGTCTGGAGCTCCTCGATCTCCGCTGCCCGCTCCGGGGGCTGAACCTTCACGAAGGCGCCCAGCGCCGTGGTCTGTGCGACGCCTCCCTTGTCGCGGATCGCTCGAAGTTGCTCGTCATCCAGATTCCGACGATGATCGGCAAGGGCCCGGATGGAGGAGTGCGAGGCGATGACGGGCGCTTGCGAACGCTCCACCGTCTGCATCATGGTGCTCCTGGCAGCGTGGGAGATGTCGATCATGATGCCGACCCGGTTCAACTCGTCCACGAGCTCCTCTCCCAGGGGGGAGAGCCCGCCCCACTCGGGACCCTCGTCACCCAGCTCCGACCGCTCCACCGCGGCGTCCCCGAACTGGTTGTGGCCGTTGTGGGTGGGCGACATGTAGCGCGCGCCCAGGCCGTGCCACTCCTCCACCCGGGAGAGATCGGTTCCGATGGAATAGGCGTTCTCGACCCCGATCAGAGCGACGAGCTTGCCTTCCCCGTGGATCCGCTCTACATCGTCGGCGGAGTACGCGAGTTGAATCTCGTCGGGGTACATCTCATACGTCATCCGGCGAATTCCGTCGAACTTCTGGGTTGCGCGGTCGTACGCCTCGGCGAAGGCCTCGGGCGTTCGCTCCCCTTGACCGTGGTACACCACGAAGAAGGCGGCATCGAGCCCCCCCTCACGCATCTTCGGAAGGTCATTCTGAAACCGCCCCCTCACCCCTGGATCCACCTCCGCCGCCGCGAAGTCGAACGGGATATCGACGTGGGTGTCCATGGTGATGACCCGGTCGTGGATTTCCCGCGCCGCGGCCTCGATCTCGGCCTCGGGAGCCGCCCCCATGGTGGACGGGGAATCCGAGGAGGCGGGCGGACCGTCGGACGCAGAGTCGTCGCACCCGGTGAAGAGGAGGAACGGGGCGAGGAGGAGCGGCGGAACGACCAGACGTGGCATGGGGACCTCCGGGACGGGGGATGCGGTGCCGCCCGGCGCGGAAGTGCTCGCTCCGGGCCGGCACGAACAATCCGTACGATAGGGGGCGTCGGGAGAGAGGGCAAACCCCGCAGCAGTCGTACGGCAGCGCTCGCGAGCCTCCTCGTATGCCCCCGCAGGGGAAGGTGACGATGCTTCTCGTCCTCATTCTTCTGGCACACCTCATAGGGCTCCTCAGCGCGCTCCATGTGCTCACCGCGGCCCGCACCTCCCAAGGGGCGATTGCGTGGATCGTCTCGCTCATCACCTTTCCCTATGTCGCGGTCCCCGCCTACTGGACCGTCGGCCGGCCCCGCTTCGAGGGCTACGTGAGCGCACGTCGCGGCGAAGACACCAATCTCCGCCGGGCGCTGGAAGGCACGGAGGCGTTGGTCGCACCCTTCCACGCCAACATTCGCGAGACACGGGGCGGGATCACCGCGGTGGAGCGCCTCGCCCAAATGCCTGTGCTCCGCGGGAACGAGACGGAACTTCTCATCGACGGTGGGGCGGTCTTCGCGAGTATGTTGGAGGGGATCGAGCGGGCTCAGCGATACTTGCTCATCCAGTTCTACACGATACGGGACGACACGGTGGGGCGCCGGTTCCAGGAGGCGATGATCCGGAAGGCTCGCGAAGGGGTCCGGGTGCACTTCCTCTACGATCGGATCGGCAGCCGAAAACTCCCCGGCGAGTTCACCCGGCGCCTCGAGCGGGAGGGAGTGGAGGTCCAGAGTTTCCTCTCCTCCACGACCTGGATCCGGAAACGCTTCCGGCCCCGCATCCAGGTGAACTTCCGCAACCACCGCAAGGTGATCGTGGTGGACGGTGAGGAGGCATGGCTGGGGGGACTGAACGCGTCGGAGGCCTATCTGGGCCTCGATCCGGAAGTGGGCACATGGCGGGACACCCACATCCGGGTGACGGGGCCGGCGGCCCTGGGTGTCCAGCTCTCCTTTCTCGAGGATTGGCACTGGAGCGCCGAATGCGTGCTCGAGCTGGACTGGATTCCCCGCCCTGCGGAAGGAGCGGACGAAGCGGTGCTGATCCTCCCCGCCGGGCCGGCAGATCCGACGGAGACCGCGCGCCTCATGGTCCACCACGCCATCCACGCGGCCGCGGAGCGCCTCTGGATCGCGACTCCCTACTTCGTGCCGGACGAGGGACTTCTCGGTGCGCTGGAGCTGGCCGGATACCGGGGGGTGGACGTGCGAATCCTCGTCCCGCGGACCGCGGATGTCCCCCTCGTGAACCTGGCAAAGTACGCCGTCATCGAACCTCTTCTCGCCGCGGGAGTGCGCATCCTCCACTATACCGAGGGCTTCATGCACACCAAGGCGTTCCTGGTGGATGACCGGGCAGCGGGAGTGGGTACGGTGAATCTGGACAACCGCTCGCTTCGCCTGAACTTCGAGATCACCGCCCTCCTGATGGATCGAGGCGCGGTGGCGCGGGTGGAACGCATGTTCGAGGAGGACTTCCGACATGCGGTGCCCTACACGAGCGAGGACCTGGCCGCTCGCTCGTTCACGGCTCGTGCGGCATCCCGGGCGGCCTATCTCTTCGAGCCGATGTTGTAGAAGTCCCTACTCTTCGTCGAGCCAGGGCTTCCGTTCGAAGTAGCTCGTCGTGAGCTCCTTGACCTTCCCGGTGAGCAGGACACAGGCCAGGAGATTGGGGAGGATCACGATGCCGAGAAAGACGTCACCGAGGGTCCAGGCGACCATGAGCGGGACGATGGCGCCCACAAAGTGCATGGCGATGAAGAGCACCTTGTACGGAAGGATGACACGGGGCCCGAAGAGGTAATTCGCGCACCGGTCGCCGTAGTAGCTCCATGCGATAGCGCTCGAGATCCCGAAGAGGACCACGGTCAGGAGCACGATGTAGTGTCCGAAGTCGCCGATTGGCGCGAGCCCGCGCCGGAAGGCCAGCATGGTCAGGGGGGCTCCGTTCACTACCGCGGGCGCGAAGAGGGAGGCGTACTCCCTGCCGGCGCCGTCGACCGCGAGTCCTTCTCCCGTGAGCAAGACGCCCGTGAAGGGCTGTGTATGGTCACGATCCAGGAAGAGCGCCTCGAGAGGGGCCTGGTGCCAGGACGCCTGGGGCACCCCGGAACCGGCCTCCACCGGTCGCCCGTCGCTGAACTGGATCTCCGCGGGAGGCGTGGCGTTGCGGAAGATCCCCACGTCGTCGGCCGCCCGGTAGGAGAGGTCCCCGCTTGCCAGATCGATCTCCTGGGGAACCGGGTCCCCCCAGGAGGCGGTCACGATGATGACGAGTGCGGTCATCGTGCAGATGGCGATGGTGTCGATGAAGGGCTCCAGGAGCGCCACCGAGCCCTCCGAGACCGGCTCCTCCGTGCGGGCGGCCGCATGTGCGATGGGGGCTGATCCCTGGCCCGACTCGTTCGAAAAGAGACCTCGCCTCACCCCCCACATGAAGGTGATGAGGAAGGCGCCGACGCCGGTCCCCGCGACCCCGGCCGTGGGGTTGAAGGCCTCGCGCACGATGAGGGCGAGGCCGGGAAGCACCTGATCCCAGTGGAAGAGGAGGACCAGGAGCGCGGCGAAGACATAGACCCCAGCCATGACGGGGGCGAGGATCCCGGCCACCCGTCCGATTCGGGAAATCCCCCCGATGATCACGAGCCCCACGATCACCGTCGTGATGGCCCCGGTAATCCAGACGGGCAGGCCGAAATTCGAATGGACCACGTCCGCGACGGTGTTCGCCTGGACCGCATTGCCTCCGAAGAAGGCGGTCACCGCCATGCACGCAGCGAAGATGACGGCGAGGGGCTTCCAGCGGGGTCCCAGTCCGTTCTCGATATAGTACATGGGCCCCCCCGAGACCGAGCCGCGCCAGGGCTCGTGGGCCTCGCTGGGGACCTCGCGGGCCCGGTACCGCTGGGCGAGAGTGACCTCTACGAGCTTGGTCGCCATTCCCAGGAAGGCGGTGACCCACATCCAGAAGAGGGCGCCCGGACCTCCCCAGTGGATGGCGATGGCCACCCCGGCGATGTTCCCGATTCCAACCGTGGCAGAAAGGGCGGTGGAGAGCGCCTGGAAGTGGCTGACGTCGCCGGTGTCGTCGGCCTTGTCGTATCGCCCGGTGGCGACAAGGACTCCGTGCTTGAAGCGACGAACCTGGATGAAGCCGAGCCGGAGGGTGAAGTAGATCCCGCAGGAGAGGAGGGCGATGACGACGAAGGGGATCGTCTCCTCACCCACTGGAATCCCGGAGGTCCATACGAGGTCCGCGAGGAAATCGGCGATCCGGTTCAGGGTGTCCATTCGTGCTCCGGGGGGAGGCGAAAGGGCATCGGGTTCCGGGATGTTGAGGGCTTGGGTGCAGGCGTACGAGGCTCAGAGCATGACCGGAGCCCGGTGCGAGTGCAAGGGGCTCACGCGGCCATGCGGGCCCTCCTCCCTTCGAGAAGCGGTCGACCTACCGGCGGGAGGCAGGGCGCCAGGAACGGAGGCGGTTGGCGTTGGTGACGACGGTGACGGAGCTGAAGGCCATGGCCGCTCCTGCGATCATGGGGTTCAGGAGGAGTCCCACGAAGGGGTAGAGCACGCCGGCCGCCACGGGGATCGCTGCGGCGTTGTAGACGAAGGCCCCAAAGAGATTCTGCTTCATGTTCCTGACCGCCGCCCTGGAGAGCTCGATGGCATCCGCAGCGGAGTGGAGGGAGCCACCCATGAGGGTGATGTCCGCGGCCTCCATGGCCACGTCCGTCCCCCCACCGATGGCCATCCCCACATCGGCGCGTGCCAGCGCGGGGGCGTCGTTGATGCCGTCGCCCACCATCGCCACCCCACCCCCCCCGCCCCGACTCAACTCCGCCTGGAGCTCGGCCACGACTTCCGCCTTCCCTTCCGGAAGGACACCGGCTCTCACCTCGTCGATGCCGACCCGTGAAGCGACGGCCCTTGCCGTGCGCTCGTTGTCGCCGGTCACCATCACGACCCTGAGTCCCATCTTCCGGAGTCGCGCCACCGCCTCGGCGGAGTCCTCTCGTTCCCTGTCGGCGAGGGCGAGAACGCCCACCACCTCCCCCCCCAGTGCGACAAAGGCTGGGGTCTTCCCCTCGCTGGAGAGGCGCTCCCACAGCTCGACGCCCCGAGAAGCGGGAGCGGGCGCTGGGATCCCCTCCTCCTCCAGGAGGGTCGGGGTGCCTACCAGGACCCTCCGCCCTTCCACGACGGCCCGGACTCCCATCCCCCCGACACCCTCGAAGGCTGACGCGTCCGGGATCGAAAGCCCGCGTTCCCGAGCGGCCTCGACCACGGCCCGACCGAGGGGATGCTCGGAACCCGACTCGGCAGCGGCGGCCAGACGGAGCACCTCGTCTGCGGCAGTCATCCCACGAGTCCCGGCGTCACTATCCGTACCTCCGACGGCGGCGGTGGCGGGTACCAGCGGCTCCACGTCCATCAGGACCGGTTCACCCCGGGTCAGGGTGCCGGTCTTGTCCAGCATCACGGTGGTGACCCGCCGCGCCTTCTGCAGAGCCTCTCCGTTCCGGATCAGGATCCCCGTCTCGGCGGCCTTCCCCACGGCGATCATCACCGAAATGGGGGTCGCGAGCCCCAGGGCACAGGGGCAGGCAATGACGAGCACCGAAACGGCGACCACCACGGCATGGTTCAACGCCGGCTCGGGGCCCAGCAGAAGCCAGACCGTGAAGGAGAGGAGTGCGATGGCCACGGCAGAGGGCACGAACACGCCCGCCACCCGGTCCACGAGCCGCTGGATGGGGGGCTTGGATCCCTGCGCCTCCCGGACGAGCTCCACGATGCGGGAGAGAACGCTGTCCGCCCCGACCCGGGTGGCCCGCACGCGCAGGCTCCCCGAGCGGTTCATGGTACCGCCCACCACGGAATCTCCGGGCTCCTTGTCGACGGGGATGCTCTCGCCCGACACCATCGACTCGTCGACCGCGCTCCCCCCCTCCTCCACCACCCCGTCCACCGCGATCCTCTCCCCCGGGCGGACCACCAGGATGTCTCCGGTTACGATCTCTTCGGCGGGAATCTCCACCTCGTGGCCGTCGCGGATGACGCGGGCCCTCTCCGGGCGCAGGTCCAGGAGGGCTCGCAGCGCCTGCGATGTGGATCCGCGCGCCCGAGCCTCCAGGGCCTGGCCCAGCACGACGAGGGTGACGATGACCGCAGCGGCCTCGAAGAACGGGTGCGCGGTTCCCGCCGGGAACACCCCGGGGACGCTCACGGCGGCAACGGAGTAGAGGAAGGCGGACCCCGTGCCGAGCGCCACCAGCGTGTCCATGTTCGAGCGGCCGGCCCGGAGCGCCCGCACGGCCCCGGTGAAGAAGTGCCCTCCCACCCAGGTCATGATGGCGAGGGTCAGCACTCCGCTCATCGCCCATAGGCCCCGCACCGTCCCGTGGTCCAGGTCGCGAAGCACCGGCACCCATTCGTGGTGTCCCAGGAGGAGGATCGGCACGGATAGCGCGGCTCCCACCCAGAAGCGCCCGAAAAGCCGGCTGGCCTCTTCCTCCCGCTCCTCCGCGCGGCGCTCCTCGCGGGCCCTCGTCTCCCCGGCCTCGGTTTCCGCGCCCACCTCATACCCTGCCTCGCGCACGGCACGCCTGAGCGCTTCCATCTCCGTTCGCGAGGGGTCGAAGGAGACGCGTGCCTCTTCGGTGGCCATGCTCACGGACGCGCTCCCCACCCCCTCGACCCGGGTGAGAGCGCGCTCCACGGCGGCGACGCACGCCCCACAATGCATGCCCTCGATTGGCAGGGTCACGTCTGATCCGGCCGGAACTTCGGGCCGGGGATCGGGGGTGGAATGATGCACGGAGACTCCTGGGGGGTGCTGGCAGCGCATTTCGGGCGGCGAGTCCGCCTGGAGGCGTGTATACCCCCCACCCCTATTTTAAAGGGATCACAGGGAAAGAGAAAGACCTTCGCCGATGTCCATCTCCGGCACGGCCCACGACACCCTCGACCCGAGAGGAAACCCGCCATGACGACGCCCGACACGACCGGACCTGTCCCCCGTCCCCCATACGCCCTGAAACGAACCGTCGCACTTCCGTTCGCAGAAGCGGAACAGCGCGTGCGGGAGGCCCTCGGCGAGGAGGGATTCGGGGTGCTCACGGAGATCGACGTCCAGGAGACCCTGCGGAAGAAGCTGGACGTGGACCATCGACCCTATCGAATCCTGGGAGCGTGCAACCCTCCCCTCGCCTACCAGGCGCTCTCCTCCGAAATCGACGTGGGCCTGCTCCTGCCCTGCAACGTCATCGTCTATGAGGGCGACGAGCCCGGGACTTCGGTCGTGGCAGCGCTCGACCCGGTCCCCCAGCTCGGCGTCGCGGGAAACGAGACGCTGGATGGTCTGGCGGCAGATGTCCGGGCGCGAATGGAGCGCGTGCTCGCTGCTCTAGAGTGAAACGCCCCCGACGCCGGCCTGCGCCGCCCCGCCGTCGAAAGCCCTCCCGAGAAGCCAACTTTCGAGGTGGTGCTCAGCCGGGAGTGGACTCGACTTGAGGAGCCGGTCCACCAGGAGGAGCCCCTCGACGGCGGCCTCCACTTCCCCACTCCCCCACCCTGACGCCTGCCTTCCGAAACGGTCTGCAAGCCAGCGCTGGTGGGGAGGCAGGGCTTCCTGCAGGGCATTTCGGCCTCCCTCGACCACCACCCCGATCCGGAGGAGGTGGGTTGCGAGACCCACAGTCAAACCCACGCCGGACTCGCCGTGGTCCAGGAGGACGGGGAGGCCGCCGAGCGCCTCCTCGAACCGGCGTTCCCCGACCAGGTCGAACCAGGCCCACCGATCCTGGCGGGGCACCCGGGTCCCCGCGGCCTCTACTCGCGCGAGAGTGATAGGCTCCCCTTCGGGCACCAGGGTGTCGAGCTTCTCCAGCTCCTGGGCCAGAACGGCGAGGTCGGTTCCCACCCCGGCCCCCAGGGCACGCGCCGCATCCTCATGGAGCGTGCGACCGAAGGACTCCTCGGCGCGCGACATCAGCCAACCGGGGATGTCGTCCACGCTCACAGACCGGAACTCCAGCGCGCGGGTGCCCCGAGCCAGCTCCCGGTAGAACTTCGCGGAGGAACGCCTGGGCACCGAGCAGAGGAGGATGAGAGCCAGGCCGGGTGGGGGCGACGCCACCACTTCCAGAAGGGCGTCCCGCGTGCGCTTGGAACTGGCGAGCGCCTCGGTTTCCCGCACCACGACGACGCGCCACTCCGCCATCATGGGTGGGGTTCCGAGAACCGACGCGAGCGTCTCCACGTCCACCTCCGACCCCCGTAGCCGATCCAGGTTGAAGTCGGCGGTCGCAGGATCCAGGTGCGCCTCCACGAGCCGGCGCGCGGCTTCGTCCTTCTGGAATTCGTCGTCGCCGTGGAGGTAGAAGACCCCACCCGCCTCGTTCCCGAGCAAACGACCGAGGCGATCCGGCGCCGTCACTGCAGCCCGGTCTGGATCAGTGTGCCGGTGCCGCGGTGCCGCTGGAGGAGAGAGGAGTTCTCGTAGAGCAGGGTGGTGGCTCCCTCCCAGAGGTCCGCCTCGTAGACCAGCGTCGGGCGGGAGCGAGAGATCGGGGGCAGGGTCTGGAGTTCGAGGGGCACGACCCCGACCGCCATGGTCTCTCCCACCGGGCCGTCCACCACGATCGCGGGAAGCTCGACCGAAGGGGTGGTGTCCCAGAGCTTTGGCGTCAAGCCCACCGCAAGTACGACGGCCACTGCCGCTACCACGGCCATCGCTCCGCCGCCAGTGGCAGGGTCGGGCCGCTGGCGACGCACACGCTCTTCTTCGTCGATGGTGTAGAGGGAGTGACGGAGACGATCGCGAAAGTCGCCCCGAAGGATCGGGGGGGGGATTTCATGCAGGAGGGAGAGGCCGCGGGTGACTACCTGGTCATAGCGTCGACAGGATGCGCAGTCGGCCAGGTGTTCCTCGAAAGCGGCACAATCCCCTACCTCGTCCTCATGGTCGAGGTACTCCGAGTACTGCGCCAGAAATTCCGAGCACGTCATGGATTGGCGTCCTCTGCGAAAGCTGCTACGGGCTGGGGCTCGACATCGAACCGCGCCGTCGATGCAATTGGTACGTTCCGCACCCCCGATGGGTTCCGCCCCTCCGGATCCCCGGGCACCGAGCACGGCAGTGGATCCGGGGGGTGTTACGGCCCGCGAGCCCGCGGGGTTCCAGGGAAAAAAAGCGCCCCCATCGGGAAGACATCCCGACGGGGGCGGGTCCAGCCTCGCCGCAAAGGGGGGTACGGCGAGGGCCGGGCCAGGAGATGCGAATCAGTCCACCATGGGCGCGATAATCCGGGCGAAGTTGTTGCGTGCCCGGTTCAACCGGCTCTTCACGGTCCCGAGGTTCGTGTCAGTGATCTCTGCGATCTCCTCGTACGTCTTGCCCTCCAGTTCCCTGAGCACGAACACCAGCCGGTGGTGCTCGGGAAGTTCCTTCACGGCCTTGTCCACCATCTCCCGGACGTGCCGCTTCCGAAAGAGGTCGTCCGGCTTCGTCGTCTCGTCCTCCCATTCCAGGGGGCGGTGGTCCGCGTCCCAATTCTTCTTGATGGTCTGGAAAAGGACGAGAGGGTTCCTCGATCGGTTGCGAAGCTCATTCTTGGCGAGGTTCGACGCGATCGTGTAGATCCAGGTTGAGAACTTCTTGGTCTGGTCGAAGCGGTGCAGGTGTCGGTACACCCGCACGAACGTCTCCTGAACCAGGTCCTGGGCGCGTTCCCGGTCGCCCACCGTGCGATACACGAAGTTCAAGAGGCGGCTGTCGTAGCGGTTCACGAGCTCTCCGAAGGCCCGCTCGTCACCGTCCAGGAATCTCTGGACCACGTCGCTGTCGGAGAGTGCCGCGACCTCTTCACGTCGCTGCTTCCCCGCGCTGCTGAGGTGGTCCCGATTTCGGCTCTTCGTCGCTTCGGCGAACATGGGTCCCCCTTGGTCTGGCTCTGCGAGGGTTTCGCCCCCTCACGGCGCAAAGGTTCGCGATGAACCTCTGCTCTTCTCATATGCACGGTCCATGCCAAGGCTGAGGGGACCTACATTACGCCCTTTCGGCAGTAACTGGTCGGGGAGGTGTCCCCTGGAGTGGACACCCGGTTCCCCTGCATGGGTCACCCGGGGCGACGCGTGCCGAACGTTGGCGGCCGCCAACGGCAGAGAGGTGGAGGGCCGAGGCCTATCCGGGGCCGACGGATCGCGTGTTCCGGAGGAATCGATCCGCGAAGAGGAGGGCCGAGACGCTCTTGGCGTCCACGATATCGCCTGCCTCGAGACTGGCCATTACCTCCGAGAGCGGCTGCTCGACCACGGTCAGGAACTCGTCGGCGTCCAGCATGGACTCGGTGGGAGACAAGTCCCAGGCGGCATAGAGGTGGATCACTTCGTCGGTGAATCCCGGGGTCGTGAAGATGTGGGTGAGGTATTGCAGCTCTCCCGCCCGGTATCCTGCTTCCTCTGCGAGCTCCCGGGCCGCGCAGGCCGCAGGATCCTCGCCCGGAGAGTCGGGCATTCCCGCCGGCACCTCCCAGATTTCACCTCCGGCGGCATATCGGTACTGTCGGAGGAGCACGATCCTCGGATCCGGGTGGTCCGGGGGATCCAGGAAGGGGACGACCGCCGACGCGCCGGCGTGCCGCACCAACTCGAGCTCCCCCTCGCTCCCGTCGGGAAAGCGCACCCGGTCCACGCTGAGGTCGACGATCCTGCCACGGTAGACGGAGCGCCGCGAGAGGAGTCCTGGAGTCTTCCGGTCCTCGTTTCCACTCATGTGGAGGTCACCTCGACCGGCCCGAGGCCCAGGTCCTCCAGCTCTCCAGCGATGCGCTTCGCATCGCCGACGACGACGAGGCGTGCGCGTCCGGGATCCACATGCCGGCCCACTGCGTCGCGGACCCCCTCGGGGGTCACCGCGCGGATCCGCTCCCGGTAGCGGTGATGGTGATCGTCCGGGAGGTGGTAGATCAGCACTTCGGCCAGGCGGGCGGTCAGCTGGGCGGTGGTCTCCATCCGGAGCGGGAAGATCCCGGAGAGGTATTCGCGGGCCTGCGCCACCTCGGAAGGGGTGGGTCCCTCGGAGACGAACCGCCGGAGCTCCCCCTCCGCTTCGGCCAGCGCACGCGCGGTCACCTCGGTCTGGACCGACGTTCCGATCTTGAAAGTCCCACCATGTCGTCGCTGCGCGAAGCGGGAACGCACGCCGTAGGTGAATCCGTGCCGCTCCCGCAGGTTCATGTTCAGGCGGCTGGTGAAGGCCCCGCCGAGGATGGAGTTGCCCACCTCGAGGGCGTCGTCGTCCGGCCCGCCCCGCGAGGGGCCGGGGAGCCCGATTCGAATTTCCGACTGCACCGCGTCCGGGCGGTCCACCACGATGACGGGTCGCGTTCCCGGAAGGGTCGCCGTGGGCAGCTCGGGCAGGGGGAGGGCCGCTCCTTTCCACGCCGACAGGTGGCGGTCGGCGAGCGCGAAGACGTCGTCGGCAGCGATGTCTCCTACCAGGACGAACCCCCCGGCGCCGGGCCGGTACCGTTCGGCGAAGAACGCCAACGCCGCGTCCCGGGTGATCCCTTGCACACTCCCCGGCTCGCCCGAGAGCGAGCGGGCGTAGGGATGATCGGGTGGGAAGACCGCCTCGGCCAAGGCGTCGTCGGCGAGGCTCGCTGGATTCATTCGGCGCTGCTGAAGCGCCGCGAGGCGCTGGCGACGGACCCGGCCCACCTCCTCTGGAGGGAAAGAAGCTCCCACTACGACCTCGGCCAGGAGCGAAAGCGTCTCGTCGAGCCGCTCCGCGAGGCAGGTGAAGCTGATCGAAGTCGCGTCCCACCCGGTGGAGACCTGGAAACCCGTGCCCAACCGCTCCACGGCTTCGGAGAGTTCGGCACCCGACCGTTCCGCGGTCCCTCCCGTCAGGCTGTCACCCGTAAGGACGGCCGTCCCGGCGGCCTGCCTGGAGAGCAGACTCTCGCCCGCCTCCAGGACCAGGGCAGCGCTCACCAGTGGCACCTCGGACCGTTGGATCGTTCGGAGTCGGAGGCCGCTCGTCAGCTTGTCGGCCCGCACTTCCGGAAGGTTGAACGGGCGGATGGGCCCCTGCGGGGGCGGGGTGGCCCGACTCCGGAGGGGAGCGTCTGGTGCATTGGTCGAAGGGTTCATCCCTGCTCCTCCCCCGGGAGGTATGTGAGTACCGCCCGGTTGTCGCTCCCGAGCGTCGTGGCGGCAAATTCCCTGACGGCCTCGGGCGTGACGGCTCTCAGCCTCTCGACCTCTCCGTTCAGCCGCTCGGCGTCACCGAAAAGCTGCTGATGCATGGAGAGGAGGTCGGCCCTCGAGGCGAGCTGCTCCGCCTGCCTCAGGAGGCGGGTCTCGGAGAGGGCAACCGCGCGCGCGACCTCGTCTCGTGACACGTCCTGGAGGCCCTCGAGTTCGCGCACGAGCCCGGCCTCCAGCTCGTCGGGATCCGACTCGGGGTACCCGTTCAGCCACGCGATCATGAGGCTGCGGCCGGTGGCGAGGGGAAAGGCGAAGGCCGCGACGTCCTTGGCGAGTTCCTGCTCGCGCACGAGGCGACGGTACAGCCGGGACGCACGGCCGTCCGAGAGAACGGAAGTGGCCACGTCGGCGGTATAGAACGCCGGGTCGGTGACCGGAGGGATTCGGAACGCCATGTAGATCCGGGGAAGCGGCACCCTCGAACGAACCGTGTCCCTGGTCGTGCCGCCGATGACCGGTCCGGGATCGTGGCGTCCCGGGATTGGGGGCGGGTCCGCGTCGCTCCCGGGGATCTCCCCGAAGTATCTCTCCACGCGGGCCAGCGCGTCGATGGGGTCGATGTCGCCGGCGAGGGTCAGGACCGCGTTCCCCGGCAAGTAGAAGGTCTCGAAGAACTCTCGCACGTCCTGGAGAGACGCCGCCCCGATGTCCTCCATGGAGCCGATGACCGTGTGCCGGTAGGGATGATCCTCCGGGTACACCAGCTCTTGTATTCGTTCGTCCCAGTCGCCGTAAGGCTGGTTGTCATAGCGCTGCCGCCGCTCGTTGCGCACCACATCCCGCTGGTTTTCGAGCTTCTCTTCGGTCATCGCCGGGAGGAGCCAGCCCATGCGGTCGGACTCGAGCCAGAGTGCGAGGTCCAGGTGGTGCGAGGGGAGGGTCTCGAAGTAATTCGTCCGGTCGAACCAGGTGCTTGCATTCAAGGAGCCGCCGGCGGCCTCGACCAGCTCGAAGTGCCGGCCCTTGGGGACGTGCGCGGACCCCTGGAACATCATGTGCTCGAAGAGGTGGGCGAACCCCGTGCGCCCCTCCCTCTCGTTCCGTGAGCCGACGCCGTACCACAGGTTGATGGCTACCACCGGCACGGCGCGATCGGGGGCGAGCACGACGGTCAGCCCGTTCGCGAGGACGTGTCGTTCGGTCCGTATGGGAAACAAGGTCTCATCCTGTCTGGGTAAGGCGTATCGGGTGGCGGTGCACCATCAGGGTCGCTGCATGGCGCGCTCTCGCAGAGAGGAAGGCCCCACGGCGTTTCGGAGAAATTGCAACGCCGACTCCGGTCCCTCCTCGATCCGCTCCTCCACCTCGAAGACGAGGGCCTCGTCCATTCCCTCCGCGTTCAGGCGGGCCCGTTCCAGCATCTCGAGTGCGGCGTCGTCGCGTCCCTCCCCGGCGAGGGCGAGGGCCGCCAGGACCTGAGCGTCGAGATCCTCCGGACGTAACCGGGCGCCCTCCTCCAGCGCCCGAGCGCCCTCCTCCACCTCGTCGAGCTCGAGCCACGCCAGCCCCAGGAGGACGAGGCTCCAGCCGTCGCCGTGATCCAGCTCGGCGCTGCTCCCGAACCAGTGCGCCGCGCCAGCCAGGTCGTCCGCCAGGAGACGGGCCACCCCGAGCTCTACGTGAATCACCGGGTCTTCGGGGTCCAGACGTAGCGCTGCCTCGAGCTCCTCCACCCCCTTGTCCACCATCCCCTCACGCACGAGGTAGGCCCCGTACATCCAACGGGCCTGCGGGAGCTCCGGGGCGATCATGGCCGCCGTCCGGAGTGCGATCTCCGCCTCGGGGTCATCGAACCCGGCGAGCGCATTTCCGGCGGTGGCCAGGAGCACGGGGTCCTCGGGCCCCTGGGCCAGGGCGCGGCGGAACCGCTCGTAGGCGATCCCCTCCAGCCCCAGCTCGCGCTCGGCCATGCCCAGCCAGCAGAGCAGGTACGGATCATCGGGATGATCGGTCATCCCCTCGCGCAGGAGTTCGGCAGCCTCCTCCCACTCCCCTTCCTCCGCTCGGATCAGAGACTTCTGGAGAAGCGCCTCCACCGCATCGGACGGGCGGCGCATCAGGCCCCGAACTTGGCCAGGCGGCCGGCATGGGCGAGCGCGAGGCTCATGAGGTGGCGGGACTCGATGGTCCCGAGGTCCCCGACCCGGCAGGCATTCTCGCCAAAGCGCCCCGAGGTCGGCCGAGCCCACTTCGATCGGAGAAGGAGCGGTACGGGATGCCACGAATGGACGGCCATCGCGGCAGGGGTCGAGTGATCCCCCGTGACGACCAGAACGTCGGGCTCCAGGGCTGCAATCCGCAGAACCAGGGTGTCGGCGGCCTCGATCGCCCGAGCCTTCGCCTCGAAATCCCCGTCCTCACCGCGGGCATCCGGAGCCTTGAAGTGGAGGAAGTGGAAGTCGAAGTCCCGGAAGTGCTGCTCCAGAAGGCCCACGGCCTCCTCATCGGAGGAAGGCACCGCGGCGACCTCCATCCCCACGAGTCGGCCCACACCCCGGTACATCGGATACCGGGCCCAGGCCCCGGCCCTCATCCCGTAGCGCGTCTCGAAACCGGGGATTTCGTCGAAGCGATCGAAGCCGCGGGCCAGGACGCCGTTGATCCCAGCCTCTCCCTGGAGCGCCCTCCTGGCCTGGGAGAGGAGATCTCGCAGGATCGCGGCGGTGGCTTCGGCAGCGGGATCGAGCGCCGCGGGCTCCCGGGGAGGTACCCCCACCTCCTGCGGATCCGTGTCCTGGATGCGAGCGTCGAGGTCGGGACCCCGCAAGACGAGGACCGCCCGATGCTCCTTCTCGTGCCTCAGGAAGAGCTGGTACCCCTCGGGTGGTCGGAGGCCGGCCTCGAGTCGGCTCACGGCCCGGACACCCTCAGCATCGGGAGGCCGACCGGCCCGCCGATCCACCACCCGGCCATCGCCGTCGAAAGTAGCCAGGTTGAGGCGGGCCGCGAGATCCCCCGGCTGCAAGTCGAAATCCACACCCAACGCGGAGAGGGCGCCTCGGCCGACGATCCACTCGAGGGGATCGTACCCGAACAGGGCGAGGTGCGCGGGACCGCTTCCAGGCGTGACCCCCGGAGCCACGGGAACCAGCCGTCCGAGAGTGCTTTCACGGGCCAGGGCGTCGAGGTTCGGCGTCCGCGCCGCCTCGAGCTCGGTCTTTCCCGAGGCGCCCTGGGGGAGCCCGCCGAGTCCGTCCAGGACCACCAGGACGATCCGGCTCGTGCCCCCCCTCAGTACGAGATCGTCGGGAAGGACGGGCCGGGAGGTGGGGACTTCAGGTTCGCTCATGGGGCGACGCGGTGGCTGTGGTTTGGAGTCGACGCGGGAAGCGGTCCCCGCGCACGGAATATACCCTCGGAGGCGTCCCGGACCACCGCCCCCCGGCAGGAAACCGCGCTTGATCTCCCGATCCGACTCGCGTAGGATCGGGTCCACGCTTCCCTCTCACCCCGGATCTTCCCAGTATGGCACGCGGTATGTCGAGCTTCACCCCCTTCGAGATGGAGCGTTGGCAGTCGACCTGGGAACACCGGGTCCAGATCAACCTCTCGGAATCCGGGGTTCACCCCCTCTCCACTCGTGAGCTCCTGGCCTTGCAGGGGGAGGAGGAAAACGACTCGCTCCTCGACCTTCGACACGGCTACGGCCAATCCAACGGCTCGGACGGCCTCAGGACCCGGATCGCCGCCCTCTACCCCGGGGCGGACGCGGACTCGGTCGTGGTGACGGTCGGGGGCGCGGAGGCCAACTTCTCCGCAGTCTGGAGCCTGCTGGAAGACGACCGGCCCTGGGCTGTGGTCGTACCCACCTACATGCAGGTTCCGGGCCTCGTAACCGGGTTCGGGGGACGCGTGATCCCTGTGCACCTCCATGAATCCGATCGATGGCAGCCGGATCCGGACGAGGTGGAGCAGGCCTTTTCCGCCGGTGCGCGGCTCCTTCTCGTGACCAACCCCAACAACCCGACGGGCGCCGTGCTCGACGCGGAGCGAAGGCAAGCGATCGTCGCGGCCGCGGAACGCCACGGCGCCTGGATCGTGGTCGACGAAGTCTATACCGGTGCAGAGATCGAGGGCCCGATGACCGAGTCGTTCCACGGCCTCTCCGACCGCATCGTGGCGACGAATTCGCTCTCGAAGGCCTACGGGCTCCCCGGGCTCCGCATCGGCTGGACGGTGAGCAACCCGGACCTGGCTGAGAAGATCTGGAGTCGGACCGACTACACGACGATCACCCCTGCGACCCTGTCGGACGCCCTCGCGGCGATCGCCCTGGAACCGGCTGTCCGCACGCGCATCCTGGACCGTACACGGCAGATCATCCGCAGCAACCGGGGACTCGTGGATGACTGGGTGGCGAGCCAGGAAGGCCGATTCCGGTTCCACCCACCCAGCGCGGGGGCAATCGCCTTCCTGCGGTACGAGGACGAGGTTCCGTCCCGTCAGATCGCGGAGCGGCTGCGGGTGGAGGAGGACGTACTGGTGGTTCCGGGCGGACACTTCGGGATGGAAGGGTATCTCCGCGTCGGGTTCGGAATCCCTGCCGCCGAAGTGGAAGAGGGCCTCGGCAGAATCGCGCGGCTCTTCGACCGACTCTGATCCTTCCAGCACCAAGGCGCGGGTGTGTCAACAAGGCGCATCCCGCCCGAGTTCATCACCTTTTGACGGAGTGCACCATGGCCGCACCATCCACGACCCTGTCGGCTGCGGCTGCGGGATCCGCCCTGCAAGAGGAATCCCTGACCCAGACCGCCACCGACCTGGGACTGGGCGGGGCCGTCGAGATTGCCCACACCGTCCTCAATTTCCAGCTCTTCGAAATCGGCGGCCAGAGTGTCTACGTCACCACCATCATCCTGGTGGGATTGATGATTCTGGTCACCTGGTGGATATCCCACGTCCTCCAGCGACTCGTGGAGCGGGGCTTCAAAGCACGGGGCGTGGACGACCTCGGCACCACCGCAATCACCAAGCGGCTCCTTCACTATGCGGTGCTGGCCATCGGGATCTCCATCGCGATACAGCAGGTCGGGATCAACCTCAGCGCCCTCTTCGCCGCCGGTGCCATCTTCGCGGTGGGTATCGGTTTCGCGATGCAGAACATCGCGCAGAACTTCGTGTCCGGACTCATCCTCCTGGTGGAGCGTGCGATCAAGCCGGGGGACATCGTGGAGGTCGAGGGACGGGTCGTCCGGATTCTCAAGATGGGAATCCGAACCACCATCGGGAAGACCAGAGATGAAGAGGAAATCATCATCCCCAATGCGAGCCTGGTGCAGGCCACCGTGAAGAACTTCACGCTGGGCGATCCGTTCTTCCGGATCCGCGCCTCGGTGGGGGTGTCTTACGATTCCGACATGCGAAAGGTCAAGGAGAGTCTCTCCCGAGCGGCGACTTCGATCTCCACGCGCCTAGCGGACCGCGAGCCGGTGATATTCCTCACCGACTTCGCGGATTCAGCCGTGGAATGGCAGGTGTCCATCTGGACCGCGAACGCCTGGACGAGTCCTCTCCTGGCGTCCGAGCTCCGGGAGGCCATCTGGCAGGCATTCGAAGAGGACGGGATCACGATCGCCTTCCCTCAGGTCGACGTGCACTTCGACTCTCCGGTGGAGGACGGACTCTCTCGCCTCCCCCGTGCGGGGTAGGGAGAACGCGTTTCACTCCCCCAGCAGATCCATCTCGATCCGTCGGGAGTCCGCTCCGACGTCGATATCCTCTTTCACCATCTCGTCCAGCCGGTCCACTACTCCTCGCTCCACCAGCAGCATGAAGGCCTTCACGACCTGGGCATCGAACTGGCTTCCGTCGCCTTCACGGATGAGACCGAGCGCTTCCTCGCGGGGGAAGGCCTTCTTGTACGGTCGGGCATGTGTGAGGGAGTCGAACACATCGGCAACGGCGACGATACGGCCCGTGATCGGAATCCCCTCGCCCTCCAACCCGCTCGCGTACCCCTTCCCGTTCCACCATTCGTGGTGCGACACCGCGATTTCAGCGGCCATCTGCAGGAGGGGGAACCGACTTCCCGAGAGGATCCGCTCACCAATCCCGGTGTGGCGCTTCATGAGATCGTACTCCTCTGATGTGAGGGGCCCGGGCTTCATGAGGATCGAGTCCGAGACGCCGATCTTCCCCACATCGTGGAGAGTGGCGGCTCGCCGAAGGAGGCGGATCTCCTCGTCGGGAAGCTCGAGCTCTCGAGCAATGAGCGCGGAGAGGAGACCGACTCGCTCCGCGTGGCGGCCCGTGAGATCATCCCGGTATTCGGCGGCTACGGCCAGCCTGTGCAGGAGCTCCAATTGGGCTTCGGCCAGGTGCCGGGTTCGCTCCAGAACCTTCTCCTCGAGCGTCTGGTTGTGCTGCTGCAGATGGAGGTGGAGCACCCGCGCCTCGAGGAGGTTCTTGATGCGGAGGAGGGCCTCGGTCAGGTCGAAGGGTTTCGTCACGAAGTCCCGCGCCCCCATGGACAGTGCGCGCTCCTTCGTGTCCGTGCTGAGGTCTCCGGTCAGGACGAGGATTGGAAAGTACTCGTCCTCGGGAACGACCTCCTGCAGGAAGCGCAAGATCTCGAATCCGTCCATGCCAGGCATGCGCAGGTCGAGCAGGAGGAGGTCGGGCTCGAACGACTCGTAGAGAGCCGGGACGGACCGGGGGTCCGTCGTCCCTTTCACCTGCTTGTACCCCGCACGGGAAAGGAGCGACTCCAGGACCCGCACGTTCGGTTTCTCGTCATCCACCACGAGGATGCGGCACGCCTGCAGGTCTTCCTGCTTCACGCCCCCTCCCTCCCCTTTTCGTGGACTACGGCACCCCGTACGAGCACCGCCCCCCTTCTCCGCCTGGGAGGTCGCCTGCTTCCCCACGGACCGCTTCCTTTCTCATGCACACCTTCCCCCGGCTCCAGGTCGCGCCGAAGCACCACCCACCCATCGTGTCCACCGTCCGGACGGTAGCCGAGCAGAAAGAAGAACCGAGCGGGGAGTACCCGGAAGAGCCGGGGATGGACCCGCATGAGACGCCGGTCCGCCGGTTCGACCCGGAACCCCGGCATATAGCGGAGGTAGCGCTCGGCACCCACCTTCCTGATCCACTCCGACAGACGAAGCCAGCTGGAAGCGACCGGCCGTCCCAGGAAGAACCCGTCGTCTCCGCTGGACTGGTACAGGGGAAGGAGGAGCCGCCCGGAGGCGGGCGCCCGCACCTCTCCCTCACCCGTGGTCGCAATCACCTGTCCCCGTCGGACCGGCTGGAAGGATCGGAAGCCGGGGTGCATGTTGAAGCCCACGGCGGGCTCGACACCGTGCCGATGGGTGAGGTGGAGCGCCCTCGGGTGCCCCCGGCCGGCAGCCACCAGCCGGCCCCGCGCCTCGCGGGCCGCATCCGGTTCGAAGCGGGAAATCCCGAGGCCCGACAACAGCAGAACCAACGCGTCCTCGGAACGGCGCACGGACTCGGGGTCCTCGTGTCGACCCGCCTCGAAAGCCATTCCCGCGACGGAAGATCCGGCCAGGGACTGGATGAGCGTCCCCGGAAGCGCCTCGGAAAGGCCCAGGACCATGGGCACCGGCAGGAGGAGAGCGAGTTCCCGGTTCAGGAGGAGATCGGCGGTGGCCGTGAAGGGCGGCCCCTCGCCCGACGTCGTGTGAAGGTCCACGAGTTTCACCGGTCCCCGGGACCCTTCCAGGATGCGGTACATGAGGTCCTGCAGCTCGACCATCTCGCGGTGCTCCCGGCTCGCTTCGGGTGCTCCCGCTTCCCAGACCCGGTTCAGGTCATGATCCATGAAGCGGGCGCCGGCCTCGAGGGCGGCAAGGTTCCCGGCAACCGCGACGAACCCTCCCCGACGCACACCCACATCCTCGAGCCGACGAGCCAAGCGCTCCAGTGCCTCGACACCTGCCGGCTCGTTGCCGTGCATGCCCCCGAGACCCACCAGCGTGGGACCGGGCTCCGGGCCGTGGATTTCGTAGAGGATCCGTCTCATTCGCCGCCTTTCAGTCGCTCTGCCATGAGTTCGTATGCGATGGGCATGAAGTGTCGCTCCGTCACCATACCCACGAGCTTGCCGTCCCGGACCACCGGGAGACAGGCCACTCCCCGGTCCCGCATCAGAGCAATGGCGTCGAGAGTGAGGGTATCGGGACCCACGGTGACCGGGTTCGGTTCCATTATATCCTTCACCGGAGGTGCGCCTTCGGATCCTTCTCCAGGCCGATCCACCATGAATTTCAGGAGGGATCGATACGAGACGATGCCCACCAACCGGTGTTTCCGATCCTCCACTGGCACGTGCCGGATCCGCTCGCGGTTCATCACGAAGGCGACCAGGTCGACCAGTTCATCCTCGCTGACGGTCACCGGGTCCGTGGTCATGTACTGCTCCACCCGTAGATAGCTTCGAGTCCAGCCACCGGCCTCCTCGAGCCTCGCCGGCGACCACTCGTGCCCCGGACGACCCTCCGCCTGCCGCGTGACAGTCGCGGCGACCAGGGCCGTCATGCGCTCGGAGAGGATCCCCTCGTCCCCCATTCCCTCGAGGGACCGGATCGCCCATTCACTCCCCGTCTGGCCCGACTCCACCCGGTCCCGGATGACGCCCAGGTACCTCTCCACCTCCTCTGGATCGACCCCGGATTGGCCAAGCCCTTCTCGTGCGAGGGGAATGAGGGTATCCAGGACCAGGGTGGGCGCATCGAGCGTCCGGCCGTCGATCCAGTGGAGTCCGGCGTGGAGCCCATGCCGGGCCGCGGCGAGGAAGTTGGACTTCACCTTCGCGAACTCCATGCGGCCGGCGGGATCGCCATAGCGCGCGACGACACCCAGCACCGCCCCGAGCCAGAGCGCCGCGTTGGCGACTTCGTCGAGCACTGTGGGACCGGCAGGAAGGGCTCTGCATTCGATCCGGAGGTGCGGCTTGCCCTCGCTGATCCCGTAGCAGGGGCGGTTCCAGCGATAGATGGTGCTGTTGAAGAGCTGGAGGGCCTGCAGCCGGGGGGCCTTCCCCGCATCGAGGAGGGCTAGGGGATCTTCTTCCACCGGGCCTGACATCAGCACCCGGAATCGGGCCAGGTCGTCCTTGAAGAGGCTTGTGACGCTCCCTTCCAGCCACCGATCGCCGAAGCGGGCCCGCGGGGGGAGATCCCGCACGTAGTCGGTGGTCGAGCGGGTGTCCAGGGACTGTTGGAAGAGGGCGATGCGGGTCTCAGCCCAGAGCCTCCGACCGAAGAGGAGTGGAGAGTTGCCACACGCCGACAAGACCATCGGGAGCACGAGCTGGGCCGCATTGTAGACGGGCACGAACTCGGTGGCCCCCACCTGGAGGTGAACCTGGCAGCTCGTGTTGCAGGCTTCCAGCATCACCGAATCGTGGTGGACGATCAGCTCGTCGGAGCCCTCGATACGGAGCTCGTAATCGCCGCCGCGAAGGGCTGTCAGGCCCTCGTTCAGGATGTAGTAGCGTTCCTTCGGCGTAATCTGGTCGAGGTTGAGATCCGACTTGGCGAGCGTCGGTAGCGTGCCGGTGAGGATCACCTCTCCCCCCTCTTCCCGAGCAGCCGCGCGGACCTGGCCCAGAAGCCTCCCCATCTCCTCTTCCAGCTGGGAGAGTGCCCGCCCTCGGAGATGCAGCGGGGGCAGGTTGATCTCGAGGTTGAAGAGCGCGAGTTCGCTCGTGAAAGGGCCGCCCTCCAGGCGCTTCAGGACCTTCAGGCCGATGGGGGCGGGCCGCCACGTTCGATCCAGCAGGAAGAGCTCCTGCTCCGCACCGAACCGGCGCACGCCCTCCTCGATGGCACCTTCCAGAAGCATGCGCTCGAGTGCCCGGAGATCGCGGAGGACCTCCTTGGTGAAGGCACGGATGGCCTTGGGTTGTAGCTCCGGTCTGAGAGGTCCATCGCTCATGGCCCACCTCGGTCTGAATGGTTCCCCCGGCCACCGCCTCGGCCCGATGCCACGATGCCGGCGTCCGCCCGCACCTTCACCGGTCGACAGGTACCCGGAGGAGCGGGAAGGGCTCGCCCACGGCATACCCTTCAAAGATCCCCCAGTAGAGGAACCCGTCGTCGGCAAGCGGTTCGAGGAGCAGGAAAGCGAGCCTGGCCAGCGGCTGGTCCATCGGGACGCGCACGTGTTCGACTCCCAGCAGGGCCTCTCCTCCCGGAACGAGTGCGGGCTCCATCCAGCGACCTTCGAGCTGCACCTCGTTCCTCCCCTCGAAGAGAGTCTCCGAGACGTCAACGGCATCCACCCGGAAGGCCTGCGCGCTCCCCGTGGGCCCCGCTTCCGTCTCCATCCGAATCCCGTGCGCGCGGAGCCGGTCGAGCACCTGCCGCTGGTCCGCGGGCACCAGATACGCCGCAGGCACCTCCTCGGTCAGGGTCCCCTCGAAGTGGATGAAGGCCGGCATCTCCTGGGGCAGCACGTCATCGGTACGCAGGAGGACGGGTTGCCCGGTCCATGGATGCGGCGCTTCCACCACATCTCCCATGAGGATCGTCGTCGGCTCGCCCTCGGTCGGGAACCCCGCACGGACCGGGAGCGACGTGCCGGGCAGGTCCAGCGCATCGGCCTCGCGCACCACGCTGCGGACCCGGTCGGCATGCTCCCCGACCCACTCCACGATCTCGTCCACGAACCGCTCCGTGGCCAGGATCCGGTCCTCGAAGCTGGCGTAGCTGTAGGCCTCGCTCAGGATTCCGATGCGGTTGCGCAGGCCCGCGTAGTTCGTGACGAAGCGCGGCCGGTGGTCGAAGGTGTACCAGCCGGGGACTCCGTCGCGCGTGGCCACATTCCCGTAGTGCCAGAAGTGCCAACCGTACTCCCCCTCGACCCTTTCCGTCACCTCCGGGAGGAGTTCAGCCCTGAGGAGGGCATCGATGGCCCCGGGGGTGGCGGGGTGCAGCGGCGGTGAGTAGGTGAGGTGGTAGGCGTGGCGGGTGCCATTCGTGGTGTGCAGGTCCACGACCACCTCCGGGTCGTACTCGTTCAGGAGGTGTGCGAGCGACCGGGCCTCGGGCGCATCCAGCTTCATCTGATCCCGGTTCAGGTTGAGCCCCTGGACGTTAGAGCGGGTCCCCATCCCCCCGAAGGGCCCGTGCTGCCGGGGCCGGTTTCCCAGGTCCATCTTTTCGTTCCCGTCCGCGTTGTAGATGGGAGCGATCAGGAGAACCACATTGTCGAGCCAGGGCTCCGCCTCGCCGTTCGCGATGCGGCGCAGCAACCGGAGGAGGGCTTCCTTTCCTGCCACCTCACCGGCATGGATGTTCCCGAGAAGCAGGATCACCGGCAGATCCAGACTCCTCACCGACTCGGCCCCCGCACCCTCGACCCGGCCAGCCACGAGGAGGGGGAGCGGCCGCCCCTCGTTCGAGTACCCGAAGGTCGTCAGATGGAGGGAGGGGGAAGCGGCCTCAGCCAGGCGGACATAGTCCATGACGTCGGCATAGGACGAGGTCTCGGCGAACTCGGTGAGTTCCGGACGGATCGGCTCGTCGAAGGGGCCGTTGCCCTCGCTCCCGACCTCGGAGCAGGCGACGACGGCAACGATCACAGAGGCGGTCGTGAGCAGGGCACGAAACATGGATGGCGTCGGCGGGGACGAAGGGGTCAGAGGCTCGCGGCGCTGGCGGAAGTCGGAGTGGAAGTCCGGCAAGGCAAGGCAAGGTACTTCGCCAATCGTGCTCGGGGAAAGGGGTCCAGCGGGGCGCTGCGGCGACGCACCGGCAGGCAGGACAGGGCGCAGAATGAAGCAGAGGGCCGCCCCGACCTGATCGGGACGGCCCCCTCCCGGCTCACTGGGAGCCGGTTTCAGCCAACTCGGTTGATCAGAAGCCCGAAACCCCGGCCTCACCATCGGCCGAAACGGTGAAGGGCACCCACATCCCGGCCACGGCGTGACCGGTGACGTAGCAGATCAGCACGTAGTCACCTGCGGCGTCCGCAACGAAGGTGATGCTCTCCGTCTCGCCCGGAAGGGTGGACTCGGTAAGCGACGTCGGGTTCTCCGTCACAGCACCCTCGAACACCGGCTCCGCTGCGCTGAAGTTGGCGGGGTAGCTCGCCTGCTGCTCACCCACACCGACCGAATGCGCCATGTTCGGATCCTGGTTCTCCAGGTTGATGGTGACCTCGTATCCGGCGGGCACCGTGACCTGGCCGGCTCCGCCGAAGGCCCCATTGTAGTTCCAGTAGTTGTTCTGGGAGCTCTGGCCCGCAACAAGATCGATCTCGACGGTCTGGGCGTCGTGGTCCACCACGAACCAGTCCGCGTCGGTCAGCCCAGCGGCGGGAGCGGCCGTCTCCGCGGGTGTCTCCGAAGCCGGCTGCTGCTCGGAAGCGTCACCACAACCCACGACGGCGACCCCAACGAAAAGAGCAAGAGTCAGTGCCTTGATACGCATAATGATCAATCCCTCGTTGCAATGGCTGTTCAGTTCCACCCCGGCCGAAACACCGGGACTGGCACCGGTGCACGCCGGTCGATACGACCGGCCGGGGACTCGCAGTCTCCGAGTGTGTTCCGGTCAGCGGTGGGCCGACCCGGTGTTCCACTGTGCTGTAGCTGGGAAATCTATCAGAATCGGGCGCTTAAAGGAAGCGCTCCGGTGGGAGGCGTCGGTGCGGCGACCACGGCTTGGGTGGCCTGCTCCGAGGCCGGAATCGGGGGAAGCCCCCCCCCCCCC
>JBBDRS010000015.1:0-8997 GCA_040905325.1 Gemmatimonadota bacterium | reverse complement strand
CGAATATCAGCAGGATTCATCGTCGAAGCAGCCCCGGGCTCCCCACCGCGCGAAACACCGGACTTGACAGGGCCCTTCCATATCAACGATCAGCGGTTCACGACGGGTGCCGAAGGCACCTGTGGCGAAGCCCTGAAGCGAGCGAATGCGAGCGGAAGCGTGAACCGTCGTGTTAGCTGACGTCGCAACGCCCGCCAGTTCTCCGGGCCGGAAGCTTGTTGTTGAGACTCACCCACTCCGTGGAATGTGCGCCCTCCCCCTTCGGAGGGAGCCATTCCTCAGGCTACCTGGGAGCGAAAGGAATCATCAAATGTGCATACGGGGTGTCCGGCCACATCACCCATGGCCCGCCGTTTCGGTGATCGGTCGAGACCCCTTTGAGATACGAGCGGTCCGGGATCAACATCATCACGTGGGCGCCGAGATGTGTGACCCAGTCATCCTCCGAAGTGGGCTCTGTCGCGTAGGGATCGCTGTTACTGACCGGCGTATCACCCATCAGCATGTACGCGAATCCTATTTCGGAGTAACTGGGTTCCGTCTGGTTCACGTACGCTTCCAGGAAATTCAACCACGGACCATTCACACACCAAGGATCATCCCCTTCCGTATCCGTCCGGTCGGGCAGGCAGATCCATCCGTTGGTTCCCGATCGGATTTCGTTCATGTCCCAGTCCCAGACGGCTGCTTCATCCGAGATAGAGGAGGGCCCGGCCCGGACTGCACTTCGGATGATATCTTCGGGATCCATCGTCTGCGCAGAAGTGGCAGCGGGAGAGAGGACAAGGAAAATCGAAACCGCTACGATGAGCAGTCGCATCTGACGCTCCTGATCGGGTGGTCGCTGCCTCCCTTCCGACAGCGATCATCCAACATGCGCGGCACGGGGTCTTTGTGCAATGACGGAGGTGGCAATACGTCTGCCCGGCGCTTACCCGATCATCCTCCGCTCGGCCTCACGCGATGTCAGCTAACGAATCTTGCGTTGCCGAACCCGACAGCTTGGCGCGGAGGATGCGCATGCAGACTCCGTGACAAGCCGAGGGTTGGGACGGAGCGTAGGGCCAACGGCTCGGAGCGGAGCCGGCAACGCCGCAGTTATCCGCTGCAGCAAGACCGACCTGCACCGTCGGCATGTACAGCTCCCCAAGACCTCCCGTCGTCGCGTCTTGCCGATCGCTTAGTTGACGGTCAGGATTGCTTCTGCCCATCAAGATGGGGATCGAGCGCCGAAGGCGCGAGCCCGAGCGATGATCGCGCTGCATCAAGCCACACTTAGGTCTTGACCTTACTGACACGGATGACTACACTGAGGTGTATGCCTAACCAATTCGATCTCGATCAGCTCTTCTCAGCCCTCGCGAACCCGACGCGGCGGGAGGTCCTCGAGGCGCTCCGCAATGGACCGCAGTCAGTGAGCGAGCTCGCAGCTCCCCATGACATGGCGCTGCCATCGTTCATGCAGCACCTCCAGCAGTTGGAGGACGCGGGACTCGTCCGATCGGAGAAGACGGGGCGAGTCCGCACGGTCGAGGCATGCAAAGCCCCGATGCTCAAGCTCGAGACATGGTTGGACGAGCAGCGCATCGCATGGGAAGGACGCCTGAATCAACTCGACGACTTCGTGACCAAGGAGGACGCCCGATGATCACCGATCCGATCAATCCCGAGCTGGATCTCGTCCTGGAACGCAGGGTGCCTGTGCCGCCCAAGGTGATATGGGATGCCTGGACGATTCCGGAGCAGTTGATGCAGTGGTTCACGCCGCGTCCGTGGAAGACGACCGAGTGCGACATCGACCTGAGACCCGGCGGCGTGTTCCGGACGGTCATGCAGTCCCCCGATGGGGAAGAGTTTGATAATCCGGGCTGCTACCTCGTGGTCGAGCCGGGTCGCCGGATTGTGTTCACAGACGCCCTGGGACCGGCGTATCGTCCACAGCCTGAGCCGTTCATGACCGCCGAGATCCTGATCGAGCCTGAGGGATCTGGGACGAGGTATCGCGCGATCGCTCGGCACGCGGATCCCGCGGCGAGGGCCAAGCACGAGGAGATGGGCTTTGCCGAGGGATGGGGCACCGCGCTCGACCAGCTCCTCGAGTTCGCGAGGTCCCGGGCGGAAATGTGAGGTGCATAACGACGACTCGACGGGTCGTCATAATACCCGAATGTCCCAGAATCTCCGCACAAGCGACGCATCCGCACTGTGTCCCGCACGGTCGCCTCGATCCATCGGCCAGATCGTTCAATTCACCAACTCGGATCCGGTTTGCTGTTGCGAATAACGTTCTTGTGTTGCCGACGTGGCCCACCACAGCTACGCGACAGACTTTTTGCCTGGGAATATGCTCCGCGTCGCTCTCGAGCCACAATAGCGGAGGGCCATGTAGGCCGGAGCGAACGAAGTGAGCGGAGCCGGCAACACTTTGTTATAGGACGTGTGTCGGAGCTGGACGATCCTTCGCGGTCATGATGCCACGAGAATCGTCTGTTGGTATCCATGGCACGCAATCGGACCGTTGCCCTGACGTCGCGTAGCGGTTTCCACTCCAGCAACGTGCGAAGCCGGTCCGCTGCAAACACGAGTGAATCCATCGCTGGGGTCACCTCAGGCGGCCCTGCAGCCAGGCCACGAGTTCTTCGGCCAGGGCTGGCAGGAAGGCTGGCTCAAGCGTCGCGTACTCTGCCGGATGCCCGGTTTCTGCGAGCTGGAAGAGATGGTTGGCGTCGGGCAGCGTCATGATCCGAAAATCCGCGTGCCCGGCATCCGACAGTATCCGCTCCATCGCGGACGCATTCCGGTCGGCCGGCACCTGGACGTCCTTGCCGCCGTACAGCGCGAGAACCGGAACCTCGATCCTGGAGATGTCCGGCTCCGGTTCGTGCACCAGGAGCGATCGGTACCACGCCGACCGCGCAGCGGAAAGTTGTTGCGTGACCTGCGTCGACACGAGGGCTTCGATGTCGGGAATCCCGGCGCGCTGTTCGGGTGGAAGCGCTTCGACTGCCGCTCGTACTTGCTGTTCAACCGCCAAGCCTACTTCCGTCCATCCCTCTCCGGTTCGCGCGGCTTCGGCTGTCATCCGATGAATCCGGCGCTGGCTTGCGATCTGTTCCTCTCCCGCACCGTTCATCCGCAGGAGTCCCTGCGCCTGATCCTCGAGCAGTTCGGTGATCGGAATGGCCGGGCCGGCGAGCATCACGACGAAGGAGACCGCCGAAGCCTCGCTGCCGAGCACCGCTGCTACGAGGGCACCCTCCGAATGCCCGATTACGCCGGTGCGCGATGCCTCGACCGCCGCGTGGCCGCCGAGTTCTCGCAGAGCAGCCCGCATATCGACCACCCGGTTCGCGAGCGTGGACTCCATCGGGTCGCCTGTCGATTCTCCCACGCCCGGATCGTCCAGCCGGAGCGTCGCGATCCCGGACGCCCCAAGCAGCTGCGAGAGGAGGAGAAACGGCTTCATGCCGGCTACGGTCTCGTCGCGATCCTGCGGTCCGCTTCCCGTGATGAGCAAAGCGGTTGGGAAGGGGCCCGGACCCGTCGTCGGCAACCTCAACGTGCCGCTCAGCTGAATGCCGCGCTGAGGTACGTCGACGATCATCTCCTCTTCCACGAGGGAAGCGTCCGACACCTGAGCCAGCGCGCCGCCCGGAATGGCGGTGATGGCGAGTACTAACGCTCCGATGTAGAGGCAGTGCAGGGTGGTCGCGCGTGTGCGAGTGCGAATCGTCTTCATGTTGAATGCTCCTCGTCGATCCAGAAAATCTCCTCCACCGTTGTCTCGAAGGCATGCGCCAGCTTTAGCGCAAGCAGCGTTGAGGGGGTGAAGATTGCCCTTTCGATCGTGTTGATGGTTTTTCGGGTAACGCCGACCTGCTCTGCAAGGTCGGCCTGAGTCCAATCTTTCTGGGCACGCAGAACCTTCAACCGGTTTCGCAGCGGAAAAGCATCCGGCATAGGTCTACTCCCGCTCGAGGAGCAGGAACGCCGCGATCGGTACAACTACGGCCAGCATGAGCCCGACTTGCGACACTGCAGATGCTGACACGTCCCAGACCAGGGCGAGCGCTCGTGTCACGAAGAAAAAACCCGCGAGTGTCCAAAAGCCGACTGCATAGCTTCGACTACGGTTCTCCCGCACCCGCTCATCGTCGAGCGCCGTGGTCACGCTCGGATCCCGTGCGATGGCGCGTGCGATCCGGACGTAGCTGATCGCGGACACGAGCCAGACGATCCCGGCTGCCGCTGCCAGGATCGTCAGGTATGTTCCGTATTGATCCGGTACGCGATCGACGAGGATTTCGTCGAGCACGGTAGGGACCTGCCATGCGGTGAAGGCGATCGCGAACGCCAACAGCGTTCGGTGCCTCGACCTGTCCAAGGCATCGACCTTTCTGGGTTTCATGGGAACCTCCTCGTTCACTGATAAGTAACCTACACTATACAAAAAGTGTAGCGTGCGTTACTCTCTGGAACAAGGGGAGGCGTTCGAGCCCGGATAGGAGTCCGGCGACGGTGCGCCAAGAGCGGAGGAGATGACAATGAGCCCCGCGGCTGTTGCCTACGGAGTCTGACCGGAAGACACATGTCCTATAACGTTCAAGGTTACCGGCGCGGCTCGCAATGCGAGCCGTGATTCACCGGAGCTCGCGAAGCGAGCGTAGGCGGCAACCCCTGTGTTATCCGGCGTTTCGTTCCTGTCACCCGCCCAAGGGAACGATCTTTATCTCCCAGTCACCGATAGCGTTTACTTGTAGATAGTACCTGCCGCCTCTCGGTTGATAGGAGGTTCCCTTTCCCGGACCCTGCTGATTGGCAGGTACACCGATCAAGCTCCCGTCCGCCGAATACAAGTAGAGCTGGAAGATGCTGCCGCTAGCATCCCACTGGATTTCCCAGCGGGCATCCACTGTAAATGGACGAGTATTCTTCCCGCCTGATCCTGAAAAGGTTGTGGTATCCGAAGATCTCGTCTGCTCCGCGACCTGGACGATGTCGATCTTCCACGTTCCTATGGCGTTTACCTGGAGGTAGTACTCACCCCCAGTAGGCTGATATGAGGTGCCCTCTCCCGCGGCTTGCTGATTGGCGGGCACACCCAGCATCTCACCGTCGCCGGAGTACAAATAGAGTTGAAAAATGCTGCCTTGCGCGTCCCATTGGATTTCCCAGCCTGGTCCGACAGAGAACGGCCGTGTATTAGTTCCACCGGAGCCGGAGAAGGACTGGATGACCCGACCATCTTGGGCTGCTGTCCCTGTTGACAACAACGCGAGCAGAGCAAGCGCCAAGCTAGGTGCTCCAAGTCTCGCTTTCATTTTCTCTCCTCGTCTGGAGAAATGCCGGATAACGATTAGGCGGTTGCCGAACTCCGAGGTTGGCGCGGGCCCTGCTTCAGCAGGGGTCGTGACGGCCTCGGAGTTGGGACGAAGGGCCGAAGGCCCGGAGCCGGCAACCGCGCAGTTATGCGCTGGCGTCGCCCCTCCGCTTTTCTCCTCCAAGGTCATCATAGTCAAGAAGAGGTTGATCGAAGGCGGTCAGCATCCGTTCGAGCGTCTCGCGTAACTCTTCTACAGTCTCCCCCACCACCGGAATGGGCTCCTGAGTCACTGCAGAACCGTCGTTCTCAAGGTAATAGACTTCGTGGATACCGAACCACTCGTCTACCGCTCCATCCGGGAGTTCGACCCTCTTCTTGACCACCCGATGGTTCCAATGTCCCATCTCGCTTGTCCTCTGCCCCCGTTCGCGGAAATTACCATGGCTTACCTTTTCACGGAGCTACTGGCAAACGCCTGGCATGTAGGATCTCCCCCTCTTCGAGCTCCCGGATCGATCCCCTTCCCAGCGTCAACACCGCCACGGTTCGTGCGTCCGCGCTCATGAACTCCACTTCGAAAGCTTCGTGATCGACGTAGCGGTGAACAATCGTGCCCATATCGCCAGGTTCGAGTCCGTGTTCCGGCACACCATGCGTCAACACCACGAGTTCATGCTCTCTCATACCTCACCTCCTCCCTTTGCTGGGCTCAGCACGATCAGATCGGGTAGGCCGTCACGAACCGAGGGCCTGGCATTCCCGGCTCAAGAATCCAAACTGTTCTCACGTTCCCTCCTTCGCCCGTCGCTCCCTTAAGATGCCCTTCGACCACGTACTTGGTACCGTGTCGGCTTGATTCCTCCTGCGCCACGGCCTCGGTCCGCCCCAAGTCCATGAGCCGTTCCTCGAGTTGCTCTATGTTGTCCACCGTATACCCCAGTTTCCGAAAGAACCGTTCCTTCCCACCTCCCGTGGGATGACTCGGGTTGAGCAGATAATTCTCCAACTTTTCCCTTGGGATCCAGGAACGATCCCCGTTCGGAAGCTTCATGATTTGTCTTCGTCTGCTCGGAGATTGAAAGCTGGCGCATAACGTCTCAGCATTGCCGACGCGTCGCGGAGCGAAGCGAAGCGGCGTGTCCCGAAGGGCGAAGGCGCCGCAGGCGCCGAAGCGGCAATGCGATGTTATCTGAAGTGGCGTTGGTCTCCATTCGCCACTCTGTCGGCTACCCATGACCGGAGTTCGCGGAAAACCTGTGGCGCCAAACGTGTAATGCCGCCTTGGGCGGCGGCCGTCGGAAACTCATTTACGACGAAGGCTTCATGTGTCGTGTTCGGAAACACCCGGACCGTGACATCGGGGTCGTCCCCGCGCATCCGTCCGCGCAGGAAAATCCTCGGGGTCTCGGGCGGCGACGACTCGTCGAACTCAAAGAACAACCCCAGCGTCGGCGCCGAGACCACGGCGAAATCACGCTCCGGGACGTTGTCGCGCTCCAGCTCGGCGTATTCTCGGGCTTCCGCCTCGGAGCTCCACAGATAGCGAAAGGTCTCCTCCATCCATGTGAACCACGGCCGCTCGGCCAATTCCGCGACCGCATCTTGATAGACCTCCCAGGCTGCCTCCCCGAGCATCACGCCGAAGTGGGTCTCAAGGAAAGCTTCCGCTTCAGAGACCTCTTCCTCGCTGAACCCCTCCCACCGAAGCGAGGAAAGCTTGTTCCAGCGGTTCTGTTGCCAGCCCGGGTTGGAGTTGCCGGCGATATTCACGTAGAACGCGAGATCCGGGATCCGATTCGCCACCAGCGCACCCATCCAACCGCCTTGGCTCCAGCCTACGACGCCTACCCGCTGGCCGTCGACCCGTGGATGAGAGCGCGCGAAGCGCACCGCAGCGGCCCCGTCGCCCGCCAGCTCCTGTGTGGCGCTCCAGTGGTGATCCGTAAGCTCGACACCGGTCGACTCGCCTACATTACGACGGTCGAAGACGAGCACTCCGATTCCTTCGACGGCGAGCGCCATTGCGGTGCGCCACAGCTTGAAACGGTCGTTGGCACCGGGCTGGAGGATGACCGCCACAGGGTGAGGCCCGTCCGTCGGCGGCGTGATCAGCCAGCCGGAGAGATGCGCTCGCTCGCCGTTCCGGAACCGCACCGCCTCACGGCGTAGCGGCAGGCGCCGCCCACTCGTGGAGCCTGTGCGCTGTTCCCAGCGAACCCTCTCGATTTCACCGTTCACGTCTCGGAAAAAGGTGAGCCGGCCCTCTGTCGGGGAGACCGAAACCACATTCGGTCCATAGGTGAAGGAGTCGGTGTCCTCTCGCTCCAGCGGACGGGCCATTCCCGTCTCCAACTCGAACAACGAAAGCACTCGAAACTGTGTATGCGGAACTATGACCGCGTGGCGACCGGACGGGAATGCGTAGACACCGGCGAACTGCGAGCCCCAGTCGCGGAATTCGCTCTCGTCCATTGGCGCGCCGGCATCCTGCGCCACCAAACCGACCGCCCAGAAGGTAGTGAGCACCCAAACAACTACGGCGACGCGGTGCCCGTACCAGCCTCTCGTCTTACGCTTCACGCTTCTTCATCTCCTCAACGAAGGACCCGACCTGCCGAAAGCCATTTCAGATAACGTTCTCTGCGTTTCCGAACTTCCCGGAGTGGCGCGGCTCGTGCAACCGCACGAGGCGTGACACGCAGAGGAAGTTGGGCCGCAGGGGCGCCACCAGGCGACCCGGAGCCGGAAACGCTTTAGTTATCTGAAGTGGCGCACCCTCGTCGACAAACACAACCCGTCCACCTCGATCCGCCCCGTCCTTCCAGCAGGACCGTGGCACCACTCCTCCTGCACCCCTGGAACCACCCTCCTTGACCCGGGTACTCCATTGGCGTACTCTCCACCATGATCATCAAGGAAACCAGCGTCTTCACACGGCGAATCCAAAAAATCCTCGATGCGGAATCCTATCGACTCCTTCAACTGCACTTGCTGCATCTACCCGACTCCGGAGACATCATCCCGGGCTCCGGAGGAATCCGGAAGATCCGGTGGGCCCCGACCGGGTCCGGCAAACGTGGTGGGGCACGGGTCATCTACTATTGGGCCGTCGACGCTGACATTGTGCTGATGCTCTTCGCCTTCCAGAAGAACGAACGCGCGGACCTCACACCGGATCAGCTCAAGCAACTCGCTTCCGTGGTCAAGGAGGAATTCCCATGAACGACCAACTCTTCGACGAACTCCTCGAAAGCGTGCGAGAGGGAGGAGCCATCCTCCGGGGCGAAAAGTCGCCCAGCCGGAGCTTCGACTTCGAGGAGCCGGACGTTGTAGCCATCCGCAAGGAGTACGGGCTCTCCCAGGACCGGTTCGCATCCTTGCTCGGCATCAGCGTTCGCACCCTCCAGAACTGGGAGCAGGGTCGGCGCACACCCCACGGCCCCGCCAAGGTGCTCCTCCGGGTCGCCGCCCGACACCCCAAGGCGATTCTCGAGACGGTCTCGTCTGGACGCTAATCGCTCGCCTCGGGGCTCCCTACCAACGTGCACCACGTACGATCCAAGAGGCGGCGTTTCTTCACCTTCCCCTCCAACCTGATGTTCAGGTGCGTCATTTCAGGTAACGTATCGGGGCTTTCGAACTTGCCGCCACTGACGCCATTTACGCCAGCGCAA
>JBBDRS010000014.1:0-47898 GCA_040905325.1 Gemmatimonadota bacterium | reverse complement strand
AGACGGTACGTGGAGTCCACCAGGGTGCGGATGCGGCCGGCGCGTATCTCCAGGAGCTCCCGAACCGTCGTATATACACGGCCCGCGCGCTCGTGCACTTCGTCCACGACGCGCTCGATCCGGCGGACGACCGCCGTCAGGGCCCCGATCCGGGCCGAGAGACGTGTCCCGGTGTAGGTCGCCTCGTTCAGGTGGAGGTTCGCCCGTTGGGCCGCGACCGTGAGAATGGGACCGGCAATCCGCGCCGTGGACGGATCGAGGCTCACCAGGGGGACCGCCTTCCCCGAACTATTGTCGATGCCCAGCCCGACCCGGCTCCGGCCGGTCGCCTCCACGACTTCACCGCGGAGCAGGACCGAGCCGGAGGCGTTCAGGACGATGTCGCCCTCGCAGCTCGAGAGTTCCAGATCGCCGGTGGGGGCGCTGAGGGTGATCCGGCCGCTCGCGGCGTCATACTCGAGCAAAGGTCGATGGTCTGCCGACAGCAACGTCAGTCGTTCTGCCGCTTCCTCTCCGGAGAGCCGCAGGGAGGAGCCGTCGGAAAAGGGGATCTCCGCGGGAATCCGAGGGGCCTGCGTTGCCTGTCTGCTGATGAGGCCGATCAGGAACGCCTCGCCCGTGTCGGAGAACGCCAGCAGGGCCCGGTCCCCGGGAGAGGGCGGGCGTGCTCCGGCGGCCGCGAACCGGGCCCGAACCTCGGACTCGTCGGAATCGTCGTCCAGTCGAACCCGAACGTGGCCCATGTCGTCCGTCGACGCCAGGACCGTCGCAGGCCTGACGAATGTGCCCGACGCAGTGGAATGGGGCTCGGGAGCGGTCGTGAGCATGGGGGTCTCCTTGGTCAGCGGGAGTCGAACTTGGTCATTTTCAGGTTGGCGCGATCGAGAAGGGTTCCCTCGAAGCGAGCGTCCAGGACCTCGGCGCCGTACAAGCTCGCGCCCGTCAGATCCGCGTGGTCGAAGTGGGCCTTCTCGAGACTGGCCTCGAACAGGTTGCACTCGATCATCCGGGCTTCGACGAGCGACGCCTTTTCGAGCCGGGCAAAGCGCAGGTCAGCCCCGGACAGATCGGCTTGGGACAGGTCTGCCTCCGTGAAATCCGCCCCTTCCAGGTTGCAGTAGGTCAGGTCGGCCTCCACGAAACGGCTCCCCGACCAGATGGACTCCACGGCCACGGCGTCGCGGAACGAGGCGCGAAAGAAGTCCGCCCCTTCCGAGGCCTGGAGCTCCCGAAGGTCGGCAGCGGAAAAGTCGGCCTCGACCGCGCTGGCACCTTCCAGGCAGGCCTCCTTCAGATCCGCTCCGCGAAAGTCCGCTCCGTCCAGCCTCCCGCCCGTAAGGTCGGCGCCCTCGAACACGGCCCCGGCGGCGGCCACGCCCGAGAGGTCCGCTCCCGGCATCATCGCGTCATGGCAGAGGGCCCCCTCCAGGCGGCCGGCCCGAAGGTCGACATTGTCCAGAATCGTGTCGCGCAGGATGGCTCCGGAAAGATCCGCCTCGGCGAGAACCGCATCCGTGAAATCGCCCTCCGTCAGGTCGGCCTCGCGAAGGGAGGCTCCCGAGAGATCCGCCTCTTCGAAGTTCGCCCCGGCCAGGTTTGCACGATCCAGGCGCGTGCGGCGGAGAACGGCCTTCACCAGCAGCGACCCACGGAGGTCGGCCTCCGCCAGATCCATTTCGCTGAGGTCGGCACCCGACAGGTCCTGATTCGACAACGGCTCCCCGGCCTGCAGCCTGGCCTCCACGTCCTCGCGCGTGAGCGGCCCGGACGGGCCTCCCAGTTCCTCGGTGGGCTCGATCCCGTACTCCTTCAGCAGGGCCTCAGATTCCGCCTCGGCCTCGGGAGACGGGGTGGGACGCGAGGCGGGATCGTCTGCCTCTCCTACGGGGGCCCCCCCCGCCGCGACCAGCTCCTCGTTCATCTGCTCGAGCGACAGCGCAACCTCCGCGTCCATCTCCTCGGCGGTCAGGTCCGGTACGCCGCCATCCGGGGATTCCTCTGCCTCGGCGGGTTCCTCGATGTCCAGGCCCTCCGCTTCCGCCGCCTGGCGCGCCAGCTCTTCGTCGAACTCCATGCGGCACTCGGCGTCGGACCGAGGCTCGCCTTCCAACGGCTCCGAAACGACGAAAAGATGGTGGACCTCCTCATGGTCTTCGGTGAGGACGTCAGTGAGGCCCCGCCAGACGAGGATCAGCTTCCGCTCTTCCGCATCGACCCAGAGTGTGTCCAGACGCATCGGGACCTCCCGGAGCCGGGGCTCCATCGGAGCATCGGGCGCGTCACCCCCCTGATCCTCGTTCAGGAAACACCGGATTCTCAGACCGGGCAGCCGCGCCCTGAACTTCGGAAACTCGGAATCGAGGTTCTCGAGGTCCAGTTCCTCGTCTCCGTTGAGGTATCCCTCGACCTGCATCTCCGGCGGAGCCGCATTGAAGTAGCCCCACTCGAAGTCCTCCGGAAACCATGGCCAACGCGTTTCGAGCCAGTCCCCCCTGTAGGTGCCGGTCATGGATGCTCGCCACTCCCAGGTGCGATCCAGTGGACCGAACCCTGCGGGAGAGCGGATCGCGTCCGGGGAATCCACCGGGCTCGCCGGGTCTTCGACGTTGGGCAGCGGCCAGACCTCGTATCCCCACTCGCTCGGGACCCTGGCGTAGCCCTTGCCGGTGGGATTGGCCTGGAAGCCCGCCCCCCCGAACGCGTGTTCGTAGCGAAGCTCCATGGCCTGGAACGGCACGGGGTCGGTGGGCGTCGAGCCGAAGCTGCCGACCTCCCACCAGCGATCGCCGGACACGGTCAGGACCCGTTCCTGGTCACCGACGCGAAAGCGCACCTGGAGACGCTGGACGGGCTGCGCGTCCGGTGCGTGGGCCTTCCCTACCAGCAGGAGGTCCCCTCTGGGCTTGAAATGTCCGAGATCCGAAGCGTACCGGAGGCTCGGCGCCGGATCTTCGTCGCCCTCGTATGGCTCGTCGCCCGTCGGGGGTTCCTGTTCTTCGGCGGGCTCGGCCGCCTCTCCCGGACGGAGATCGAACGTGCCCTTCACCACGATGGTGAGGGAAGGGTTCGGAAAGTACACCCGTCCTTCGACGAGTCCGACCGTCATCGGCGTGAGGTTGACGATCTCCATGGCTACCGGGCGCGCCTCTTCATGGACGGAGCGACGGAGATGGCGCCCAGTTCTCCGCATAGGCGAGCTCCGGGTCGGTCCGCTGGACACCCGTCAGGTCCGCACCGTCCCAGTTCGCTCCCGAATCCTCGATGCGGTGGAGTACTGCCTGGATGAGGATGGCCGCTCGGAAATCCGCTCCGGAGAGGCGGGCGTGCGAGAGGTCGGAGTACGAGAGGTCGGCCCCGGCGAACCCAGCCGACTCACAATTCGCGCCCACGAACTCCGCTCGAGCGAGCAGGGCCTCGGTCATTCCGGTACGGCGGAGGGATGCCCCGTCGAACCGTGCACCCCGCAGGTCGGTGCGGTCCATGACTGCCGCATCGAGCATCGCACCGGAGAAATCGGCCAGCTCCGCACGGCCATCCCGGAGCGTGGTACCTTCGAGGTTGGCCTCTCGGAAGTCGACCTGCGTGCAGTCCACGCCGTCCAGATTGGCCCCAGCCAGTCGGGCACCACCGAGGTCCGAGTCCGTGAGCGCACATCCCCGGAGGTCGAGTCCGGTGAGATTCGAGCCCTTCAAGCCGCAGACGATGAACCTGACCCGTTCCAGGTGCAACACCCGTAGATCCAACCCCTCCAGATCGGTCATCTCGAGTGTCGAATCGACGACTCGTGTCCCTTCGAGAACGGCCCCCTCGAAGGTGCAGGCCTCGATCTTCGAGCCCGAAATCTCGAGCCGGGTCAGGTCGGCGTCGTCGAGGAAGCTGTCCTTCAACTCCGACTCCAGGAAGGCCGCCTCCGACAGCCCGGCCCCGGAGAAATCAACGGTGTCGATACGGCAGCGGACGAAGCGAGATCCAGCGAGGGCGCAATCCCGGAATGCGGCGTCCTCCATCGTCGTCCCCTCGAAGCTCGCCCTCTCCAGGACACAATCCTCGAACGTCGCTCCCGTCAGCGCCGCCCGGTCCACGTGGGCGTCGGGGAGATCGCACCGGTAGAAGTAGGTTTGGGGCAACCTCCGGTCCACGAGGTCGAGCCCGGCTCCCCGACATCGCTTGAACTGCCACCCATTCAGCTCGATGGGAAGCGTCCCCAGCACCGCCAGGTCCATGTCCTTGAAGCGGAGCTCCTCGGCGTCCATCTCGCTCCATACCATGTCGCCCAGCTCCGCGCGCTCGAAGGACACACTGGAGAGGCTGGATCCGGACAGTCTGGCTCCCGACAGATCCGTTCCCGAAAAGGAAATCTGGGTGAGCGTCGCCCCCGAAAAGTCCGCTGCGCCGAGGTTGCAGTCCTCGAACGAGGAGGCCCCGAGGGATGCATCGGTGAAGGTGGCGTGGTCGAAGGTGGAGCCGGCGAAGGTGGAGCCCTCGATGCGGGCACCGCTGAAGTTCGATCCACCGAAGGATGAATGAGTCCTCCGGAAGCCCACGACTCCGTGCCGTCGGAGGCGAGCGAGATCCTTCTCCGGCAGCCCCAGCCCAGACAGGGGCACCGTGACTTCGTCCTCATCGACCATCGGCGCCAGCCCGGGCACGCAGAAGACCGACGTCAACGCGGCCTCGGCGAAGCTGGCACCGGCGAACGAGCATCCGTCGATGGTCGTCGAATCGAAGCGAGACCCGGCGAAGGTCGCCTCCGACGCGTCCACGCCCAGCAGCACGCTTGTCTGAAGGCTCGCTTCCCGGAGATCGGCCCCGACCAGTCGGACATGATGGAGGACCGCTTGCCCCAGGTCGGCCCCGCGCAGGTCGGCGCCGCTCAGATCCACGCCCACGAGAGTGCAGCCCATCAGGGACCCGTGTGCGGACAGGTGGGCTTCGACTGCCTCCCGGCTCGTCAGACTCGGCATGACGCTCCCGGGCCGGCTTCAGCTCTCCTTGATGTTCTTCCCATCCATCTTCCCCTTTGGAATGGAAACCTTCCCGCCCGGGAGCTCCTTGATGTCCCCTCCTGATTTGGTGGTAACGCTGCCGGTACCCTCGATGATGATCTTCGCTGACTTCAGCACGATCTTGTCCGGCGAAATCGAAATCGAGCTCCCGCCCACCTCCAGGTCCATTCCGGCTCCCGCCTCGAGCGTCATCTGGGCATTGGCCTTGATCTGCTTGATTATCGACTCATCCAGGTTCTTCGCGCTCGTCTTCGAATGCTTCCACCCCCCTGTGATCTCGTTTACATACGCATGCGAGGTGCTGATCTTGCCTCCGACGAACGTGCTGTGCTCCACTCCGACGGTGGTGCTCGACTTCACGTTCACGTTGAAGCTGGTCTCCGGCCCACCCTTCTCGGTGTCCAGCATCCCGCCCCACTTGATGATCTCGTTCCCGGTGGTCGTCGTCTCCTTGTTCCCTGCGGTGAGCTCCGTGTGGTTGCTCAAGTACTCCTCCACCGCATCGCCGACGAACTTCATGAGGAGCTCTCCGTCGGAGGTGATGCGACACCCTGGAGGCGAGCTCGGAGCTCCCATGAGAATTTCGGTGTTGTTGTAGGGCGAATAGATCCGGATCTGCTCGGCGCCCTCCTTGCCCTCGAACACGATCTCGTTGCCGGCATGGTCCCGCATGATCGACTTGGAGGCGTTGTCGGGAGTATCCAGCGGGGGCATGTTGTCGGCGTTGTGGACACGCCCGGTGATGAGGGGCCGGTCCGGGTCGCCCTCGACGAAGTCCACGACCACCTCATGACCCAGCCGCGGCACCTGCTGATACCCCCAGCGCTTGCCCGCCCAGGGCGAGGAGACACGGACCCAGCAGGAACTGTTTTCGTCCTCCTCGCCTTCCCGGTCCCAGTGGAACTGGAGTTTCACCCGACCGTGGTCGTCGGTCCACACATCCTCGCCCGAGGGACCCACGACGACGGCTGTCTGCGTACCTCGCACGGTGGGCCACCGAGTCGTGCGGAGCGGGCGAAAGGGAACCGCAGCCGGGATGCAGAAGAACGAATTCTGATAGTCGAAGCTTTCGCCCTGGCCGCTTCGGTAGGCCCCTGACGCGCACTGGTGGCGCACGGCCGTGATCAGGTATTTTCCGTTCACCCCGGGGTTGAAGTGGCCGTCCAGCTCGAAGGAGTGGCCGCTCACCATCCAACGGCAGTTTCCGGTGCCTTCGACCTCTTCCTGCCTGGCCTCCTGTGCTTCCAGACGATACCGCGCATACCGGTCCCCGTCGTCCAGCTCGGTGAAGTCCCCGGGGTAGTCGTAGTTTTCATCCGCGCCCGCCGCCCCGTTCAGCGACGTCTCCAGCGAGAACGACGGCTGGAGGTAGTCGTAGTCCCGGAGGGCAACGGCCCCGACCTGTACCTGATGCTCCCGGACGATCGACGTGACTACATCCGTTTCGATCACCGATTCGCTCCGGAACAGAGCCTCGCTGATCTCCGGACAGTCCGGGGACTGGCTGTTGCCGTCGGCCAGGACGAGCGTGTGTCCCTGTTCCGAGTGCTCGAAGAAGTAGAAGATGCCTTCGGCCTCGAGCCAGCGGGAGACGAAATCCCAGTCGGTCTCGTCGTATTGGACGATGTACTCCCTGGGCGCGCGGTTGGCGCATTTGAAGTCGAAATCCGAGTACCCCCAATCGCCGAAGATCTCCTCGGCGATCTCCAGAATCGACATCTCCTGGAAGACCCGGCGCCTCCGTCGAAGGGTCAGGAACCAGGGCCACGCCACGATCTCGGCCCGATACTGCGCCAGATCCTCGGACATTCCCGTCTGCGCGAAGCGGCGAAACAGCCCGTGGATCGTCCGCGTGGATCCGTCGTGCAGGGGAAACGTGATCGCGGCCGGCGTCCGGAGGAGCTCCCGTCCGTCGACATCCGTGCGGACCGAGACGAGCTCGAGGTTGAACCGGAAGGGCCGGGAAATCGCCTCCTCGCCTTCGAAGCGGGTGAGAAGAAGGTCGTCTTCGGGAAGATCCGTGAAGATCTTGAGATCCTGACTGTCCTGTGAATACTCGGCCATGTCGTCTCCGGTCGCCGTTCTCATCGGTTGCCGTCGAATCAGACTCCTACCAGAAAACCTGCCCCTACTCCGCCAGGTACTCGAAGTCCCCGTCCTCGCCGATCACGACTCGCACGGCGGACGGATGGGTGTCGTCCACCATGTGCTGCAGCAGAAGACTCGACACCTCGGGCAGCAGTGTGTTCGTGAGGATGTTGTCGATGTTCCGGGCGCCGCTCTCCACCTCGGTGCAGCGCTCGGCGATGGCCTCGATCACCTCGTCGTCCATCTCCAGCGCCGCGCGGTGCACCTCGTTCAGGCGGCGACGGACCTTGCCCAGCTTCAGGTGGATGATCTTTCGCAGCACGTCGTCGGCCAGCGGGAAGAAGGGGATAATCACGGTCCGTCCCAGGAAGGCCGGTTTGAACGTCTTGTTCAGCTCCGGCTTCAGCGCCTTCACGAGGCCCTCGGGGGAGGGTGCCGTCTCCGCATCGGCCGTGAGCTCCATGATCGTGTCGGTGCCCGTGTTCGACGTGAGGATGATGATCGTGTTCTTGAAGTCGATCTCTCGTCCTTCGCCGTCTTCCATCCGGCCCTTGTCGAACACCTGGAAGAAGAGCTCCAGCACGTCGGGATGCGCCTTCTCGATCTCGTCCAGGAGCACGACCGAGTACGGGCGTCTACGCACGGCCTCGGTGAGCACGCCTCCCTCGCCATAGCCCACGTATCCCGGCGGCGATCCCTTCAGCGTCGACACCGTGTGGGCCTCCTGGAATTCCGACATGTTGATGGTGACCAGGTTCCGCTCACCTCCGTAGAGGAGATCCGAGAGGGCCAGCGCCGTCTCGGTTTTCCCCACTCCGCTGGGACCCACCAGGAGGAATACGCCCACCGGCTTCTCCGGATCTTCGATCCCGGCGCGGGAGGTCCGGATCCGGCGGCTCATGACGCTCAGCGCATGACCCTGTCCGATGACCCGGCGACCCAGGTGCTGCTCCAGCTCGAGAGCGGTCGCGATGTCGTCCCGGAGCATTTTTCCGACCGGGATCCCGGTCCAGCCCGAGATGACCTGCCCCACGAGCTCGGCGTCGACGGAGACCGGGACGAGGGGCGTCTCGCCCTGGAGGGCTTTCAGTTCATCATCCAGTTCCACCAGACGGGCCCGGAGCGCCTCGGGGTCCCTGGCCTCCGCCTCCGGCACGTCGGGCTCCGGCGCGCTCTCGTCGTCCTCTTCGGCCTCCGAATCCGCACCGGCCGTGTCGGTGGGAGTGTCCGCGCCACCGCGGGTCCCGTTTTCCGAAGGGGCGTCCCCGTCGACGAGCCGCTCGAGAGCGGCCTGGGTCTCCCGCACCCGGATCACCAGATCCCGCTCCGTGTCCCACCGGTCCTGGAGGGCCTCGAGTTCCTCCCCGGTCTCCTCGATGGCCCGGGCGATCACCTCGAGCCGATCCGAGTGGTCCATGCCCACCGCCTCTTCGCGGGTCAGGACCCTCTGCTGGACCCTCAGGTCATCGAGCCGCCGGACGGCGTCCTCTACCGGCGCCGGGGTCGCGTTTTGTCCCAGCGCCAGCCGCGCGCATGCGGTATCCAGGACGCTCACCGCCTTGTCGGGGAGCTGCCGATCGGGAAGGTAGCGATGGGAGAGTTGCACCGCGGCGCTCACGCCGTTGTCCAGGATCCGGACCCGGTGATGCTTCTCGAGCGACGGGACGATCCCGCGCATCATGACCATGCACTTGGGCTCGGTCGGCTCGTCGACCTTCACCAGCTGGAAGCGCCGGGCCAGGGCGGCGTCCTTCTCGAAGTACTTCTTGTACTCGGACCAGGTCGTGGCGGCCACGGTCCGCAGCTCGCCCCGGGCCAGCGCCGGCTTCAACAGGTTCGCCGCGTCGCCCTGCCCGGCCTGGCCGCCCGCGCCGATCATGGTGTGGGCCTCGTCGATGAAGAGGACGATCGGGATGGGCGACGACTTCACCTCCTGGATCAGCCCCTTCAAGCGGTTCTCGAACTCACCCTTGACACCGGCTCCAGCCTGGAGAAGCGCCAGGTCGAGGGAGTGGAGCCGAACGTTGCGGAGCACATCCGGCACGTCGCCTTCGGCGATGCGCATTGCGAACCCCTCCACCACGGCGGTCTTCCCCACTCCCGCTTCTCCGACGAGGATCGGATTGTTCTGACGCCGACGGGTCAGGATGTCGACCACCTGCCGCACTTCGAACTCCCGGGCCAGGACGGGATCCAGGTCCCCTTCCTCGGCACGCTGGGTGAGGTTCACGGTGTACTGGTCCAGATGGGGCGTCTTCCCGTCGCCCTTCCGACCGTCGGGTACCTTCCCCGCACGCGAAGGACCCGAAGCGACGGCCCGTTCCCGCTCCGTCGAACCCTCCACGATCTCATGGAAGCTCTTTCGGAGCTCGGCACCCTCCACTTTGTCCAGCTCCGGGCTGGCGTCGACCACCATGCGGCGCAGCTCATCGACCGAGGCGAGAACGAGGACCGCGTGCCCGCTTCGTACCTGGCCGGCACCCAGGTCCACCGAACCCACCGTCCAACCATCGCGGAGCATGCGGACGAGGGAAGGGCTGAGGGAAGGCGTCTTCGCATTGCCGGTCTTGAGGGAGTCCAGGCTCGCGGTGAGCTGCTCGGCCACCCGGGAGCGGTCAACCCCGAAGTGCTTCAGGATCAGAGCGAGGTCGTTGTCCGACGAGTCCAGGAGCTTGAGCAGGAAATGCTCGAGCTCGACGTCGTAGTGCGTCCGGGAAAGGCAGAGGCCGGCCGCGGCCTCCACGGCACCCCGGGTCTCGTGGTTCAACTTCCCGATCAGAGCGCGGAGATCCACTTGCATTGATGGTCTACCTCCCCTTCCGGTTCCAGTTGGAATTGTCCGTGTTCGACGCTCGACTCAAAGAGCGAGCACCGTTTCGTCGCCGTCGCGCTCGCGAGGTCGGGAGCGGAGCCACGTGCACCAGCCCAGGGGCTGCTCGCGGGCCCTGTCGCCTCCCAGCACCAGCCCGGGCACCTCTTCGCTCCGGAGGACGAGCTGGACCTCGAAGTCGAACTGGTCGTGACTGAAGAAGCGGACCAGCCCTTTCAACTCCTCGTTTTTCGGCCCCCCCGGGAGAAAGGCGTCGAACTCCTCGCGGGCCAGAGGCCCGAGCCGAAGCCGCACCCGGCTCTGCTGATCCCAGATCTCGTCACCCACCACCGCGCTTCCCAGCCGGGCGGGCGCCTCCTCCTCGCCCAGATGACACCGGTCCCTGGGTGGCAGGCGAAACCACCCTCCGACGAACTCTTCCACCTGGACCGGAACGCCCATCCGGTCCTCCAGGAGCTGCCGGAGTGCCGCCGCGCCCCTGGGTTGGGGCGCCAACAGACCCGCATAGTAGATCAGCGTCTGATCGGATACGGCCTGTCGGTCCAGGTAGGATCCCAGGCCCACCCCGAGAAGATCGAGCAGGTGACGCACGAGGCTGGCGTCGCCCGGATCCTCCTGGAAATGAAGGTCCAGGCGCCCCTTTCGCCAGGCCCGGTAGAAAAGGGAGATCATCCGGTGGTGGATGAGGTCCAGGAATTCCCCGAGGGCCCGATCCCGTGCCCGGTACCGATCTGCCACGAGCTGCGTGTACTCCAGCGGCATCACTCCCTGGGGACCCACCAACCCCATGAAGTTGACCTCCATCCGCGCAAGGGCACGGCCTTCGTCGCCCACGGGGTCGCCTTCCGTGCCATCCAGCTCCAGCGTCCGGATTTCGCTCGGAGGAAAGGCGAGTCGGGGCGGGACCGCGAACCGCACGACCTCGTCCGCGGGGTCCTCCCACTCCCCCACCGGGGCCCGTGCCGGCCTCAGGCGCTCGAGGAGGCGGACGGCCTGGAAGAACGAGAACGCATGGGGGTGCCCCCGGAGCGAATCTTCGATCCGGTCCAGGACACCCGCATCCGCACCATCGGCGGCTACAGGAGCGCCTTCGATCCGGCTCTCGGGTTCCATTCCTTCATGAGCTCCTTGCGCTGGCGGGTGCGAGCGGCGAGCACCGAGAAGCTGTTGAGAGACACGAAGCGCCCCAGGAACCGCTCCAGGACGCTGGCGAACAGGTACACGCCTCCTCCTGCGAACTCCTCCTCGTCGAACTCCACCTCGACCCGGTGCCCCCGCGCGAAGGCCAGGCCGTGTTCGCTCTCGATCCGTGAATAGCAGGGGGCGGCCGACACCTCGTGGATCCCCTCGATCTGCCTGTCCACTGCGTGGGAATCCGCGAAATTGTGCAGCCTCAGAAGCTCCCGGAGACCCTCGCCCCCGGCGTCCACGAGGGACGTGTAGTTCAAGGAGAGCTGCGAAATGAGGCGCCAGAGCTGGGGCTTGCCCAGAGGGGGCTGCACCGGGGGAGTGGGTTTGACGAGAGCCACGATCCGGTCCACCGGGCCCCCGCCTGGGAGCTCGAAGTCTCCGCGCCGAGAGTCTCCGAACGGAAGGCGACTGGGGAGGTCCTCATTGAAGCAGGTGAGGCGGGCCGTGACCGCGTCCTCTTCGGGGTGGACCATGCGGGAGCCCAGATCCACGAAGGAAAGGTACACGGCGGTCCCCTGATCGGGCCGCCATCCGGAAGGTTTCCGCTTTACCTGCCAGAAGACCGCAGAACCGTCGACGCCGCCGCGATGGTCCAGCGAGAAGAAGGGCCGAAAGGGGACCGCGTCGTCCGAACCGGCAGCTACCGCCGCGACCGAGTCCACCGAAAAGATGCCCGTGCTCTCCTGTCGGCGGGCGTCGGCCACCACGGGATACTCGTATCGCCGCTGGTTCAACAGCACCGGCTCCGAGGTCTTCTCGAAGAGATTCACGATCGGGGTACAGCCGAGCCGGATCGTATCCGAACCTACTCCGCTTGCGAGCCTCTCATTCCGGTCGGCTCGTTCGAAGGGCGAGATGAGGAAGACCAGCTCTGCCTTCGTCCCGAATTGCGCCTCCTTCAGCCGTTCGAGCCCGGACAGATCCAGGAAGAAGAACTTGTCCGGAAAGGTGAAGTACTCCTGGAGGACGCCGTACAGACCGAGCGAACGCCGGACCGGAGGCAGGAGGCTGTCCTCCTCCTCGAAACCGACCGGGGTCAACGCGGACGGGGCGAGCGTGAGCGGCTCCGTCCCGGGCCTGGCGTCCGGGTCCCTCAGCAGGATCGCCTCGCAGTTGTTCAGGAGGAGCTCGTAGAGCGTCGAGGCGAGTCCCGATTCAGCGCTCAGGTGGAGTCTGAGGCGATCCATCTCCAGTTCGGCAAACGTGAGCCCCGGCAGAGACTCCAACTGGACGCTAAGCGCACCCACGGCCTCCCTGGAGCGGACCGGCGGGCTCAACTGGTGCGGTGCGCGCCACTCCACGTTCCGGATCTCCACCGGCCAGAGGGTCGTGTCGTAGCAGGTCCGGAAGCGGCAGGGCACTCCTCCGACCGGGCGGGAGTAGAGGGCGCTCTCCCGGGGAATCTCCAGGCCGGTGGTGAGCTGGCCCTGCTCCGGATCCAGGTGGAACTGCACGAGGGACAGCGACGGAATCGGCTGGACGTAGTGCGGAAAGACGACATTCAGGAGGGCTTCGCTGACCTCCGGGAAGTCGTCGTCGATGCGGAGGTGCACTCGCGCAGCGAGGAACGCGACGCCTTCCAGGAGCCGCTCAACGTGCGGGTCTTCGCACTTGTTCGCTTCCAACTCCAGCCGGGATGCCACCTTCGGATACTTCTGGGCGAACCCGGCGCCCATCTTTCTCAGATACGCGAGTTCCTGTTCATAGTAGTGGAGGAGGTCGTCACGCATCCCTACCTTCTCCCTTCACCACGAACGTGCCGCTCGAGACCTCGAGCACGGTGTCGAACGTGATCCGCTCCGGATCGGGATCCATGTGCAGGAGGCCGTCCACGACGAAGCGAATCTGCCTGGAGGCTGAATCCCGGTTTTCCCTGAGCGACACCCTCACCCCGCTCAGACGGGGTTCGAAGGTCCGGATGAGCTCCTCGAGGTGTCGCAGCAGGCGCCGTCGGACGGCCGGCGAATCCCCGCTCATGGACGAGACGTCGGGAGGTCCGTAGAAGAACACGGAGCTTCGGACTTCCGTCAGCTCCGGGGACACCTCCACGATCGTACGTCGGCTGTTCAGGAGCCATTCCAGGTCCCGGAGCACCGAGCGCTTGTAATGGTTGATGGAGTCGGACCAGTTCGGAGGCGGATCCTCGCGGACTCGAGGCTCCTCGTCCACCAAGCGGTCCAGGACCGAGGACCGGACCACGCGCTCACTCCGGTTCGGCGTCGCCATTCGCCCCTCCTTCGGTTCCCTTCCCGCCCGCCCCTTCCGATGCCCCACCCGAATCCAGGCCCATCCCCTGCATCGGGTCGAGCCTGCAGATCCTCAGGTAGAGCTCCTGCTTGACCGAGGGGTCCTCCTGAAGCCGGTCCATGCACCTGTAGAGCAGGGCCATCGTGCGAGCGACCGTCTCGCCGGCCTCCCAGTCCTCGAGCTGGTGGCGCTCGACCTGTTCCATCATGTCACGGAGAATGGGAAGGGCCACCCCCTCCATCCCCTGCTGAACCATGATCTGGGTGGCCTCGGAACGCCGGAGGAACCGCTCGCGGGCACTCTCTCCCCGGGTGGCGGCATCGAGCAGAAGCTCGATTGCCCGCTGGGAGTTGCCCGCCCGGACCTGGACCATCGCCATGGCGAGGGTATCCCGACCATTGTCCCCCCGCCGCTTCGGGGAAGGTCCGACCGCCTGAGCCGCCGCCTCCTGCTCCTCGTCCAGACCCACCAGGATCCCCTCCTGGAGCCACTGCACGGTCTCCCGGTTCGCGGCGGGAGAGTCGTCCATGAGGGTGGCAGCCAGGAGGTCGGGCAGGTCCACCAGAAGCCCCCGGATCGCCTGGCGGATGGATGCCGCCACGTGGTCGTACTCTCCGCCCAATTCCTCGAGTGCGGCGAGGACGTACCGCTGGAGGTCGAGCCATCCCCGTCCGTAGGGGGTGGCCATGAGCTCCTCGCCGGCCTCCAGGAGATCCTCCCACTCCCCATCCAGCAGAAGGCCCTTGAGTCGGGTGCGGAGATGTGTAGGCGGTGCCTCGAGGAGCCGAGGATCGACCCGGCTTCCACCCGCCCTCAGCTCGCCCCACCGGAGGCCGCGGAGCATGAGGTAGGGGGCCGGGTTCGTCGGCTGCTCCCTCCGCATGACGGCCGCGGCCTCGGTCACGGCATCACACGCGGACGCCCAGGAGTCGATCTTCCGTGAGGCGGCAGCCGGAGATGCCGTGCTCGTGGGCGCGGTCGAGGGGCCACCGGACGCGGCCGCCCCAGTGGCGACTGCATCCGACCCCGGATCTCCATCGTTCGCAGCATCGGAGTCGGGAGCCATTTCTTCCTCCGGAGGGTCCGGGTCCTGCTCGAGCTTCCTGTCCAGGAGCCGGTTTGCGACATGGGACACTTCGCCCAATGCTTCGCGGAGGGTGCGGAGGTTGGGAGCCACCTTGCCGTATTTCTCGTCGCAGAGCCCCTCCAGTGCGACCAGCGCCTCCTGCGATGCCTCCAGGTCCGCCTTGAGCTGTTTGTACCAGGGCTTCCCAGTGGCGTCGAAGGCCTCGTCGAAGTCTTCTGCCGTCGGTTTTCCGTCGGCGATGGCCTGCGCCCGCCGGGTCTTCCTGGAGGTGTCCTTCTCGGCGTCCTCTTCGGTCCCGATCCTGCGGGATTCCTGGTACTCCAGGAAGCCGTGGCCCGCCCCGTTCAGGGGAACGGACTTCACTTCGTCCTCCAGGTACTGACCCACCCACTCCAGGGGCACGGCCCGAAATTCCAGGTCGTCCTCCTCTTCAAGCTCCGGATGAAGGTGGTCCCAGAACTCCTCCTGCAGGCGCCGAAGCAGCGTCAGACCGTCTCTCAGCCCGCCGAAACCCTTTTTGTGGACCAGACCCTCGGTCAGCCATGCGGCGACCTGGAGATCCTTCGACCGGGTCTCCAGAACCTCGGTCGACAGCTCGATCACCTCATCCCAGTCGGCGACCTTCCTCTCGCGTTTCCATTCCCCCTGGGGGAGGTCCGGATCCTCCTGACGAGCACGTTTGATCTCGTCGTAGACGGGATCGTAGCGGAGGTTCGGCCCCCCCGGATTGTCCTCCTCGATGGGGCTCAGGAGGGCGTCGACGTCGAGCATGCGAAAGGTCAGCCGCCGGAGTCGGCGTCGTTCGCCGACCCCTCGATCACGAGCTCGCGAAGCTCCAGGAGGGGCACGGCCTCACCGTCGACCAGAAAGAGCTTCTGGCCCACGGGATAGGGGAGGCCGTCGGACGTCTCCGCCCAATCGGTGGCCCGCCCCAGGCGAAGCCGGTCATCGGGACTGTCGGCGGACAGGGGAGACAGCACTGGAACGAGCACCTCTCCCAACTCCAGACTTTCGAGCTCGGGCCCGACCTGGACCCGGGCGGGAGCCCAGAGTAGATCCCTGAGCCGCTTGGGCTCATCCACCTGAAGCCGGGACACGTGCTCGAGGGGAAGCCACGTATACTGCCCGCCGGCATAGACTTCCAGACGGGCTCCGATCCGAGGATCGGCATCCTCGAACGAGGCGAACGCATCGCCGTTCAGGGTCCCCCGGACCGGCGGCGGTCCCCCATCTCCCCGGGGGAAGTCTTCGTCACGGAACTTCTGATCCCGTTCGCGGTCGGCATGGAGCGCCGCCCGGTAGAGGAGTGCCCCCATCTCGGCATCCTTCCCCCCCCGGGCCAGGACGTCGAGATGCTTCTCTGCCCGATCGCGCTGACCCGCAAAGCAGAGAAGCTCGAACAGGAACGTGCGCTTGCGGACGTCGGTCGGATCGTCCCGGAGCTCCTGCCCCAGAACGTCGATCGCACCGCCCAGCTCGCCCGCTTCATACAGGGTTCGGGCCTTCATGCGACGTACCGTGCCGTCGATGGAAGAAGGGTCACGCACTCACCTTTTCCACGTCCCAGCTCGCGGAGTAGGTTCCGGCGGCCGCGCCGGCCTCGGACTGCGCCTGGTACAGAATCGACACCTTTCCGAAAGCGAGCGCCACGGTCTCGGTCGGCCGATCGTCCCCGCCCGATGCGCCGCTCCAGTCGATCGTCTCCACGAAGACCTTCTCGAACTCGTAGGTCAGGTAGGGGAGGGCTTCCTCACCACCCGCCTTGTGGAAGGTCATCTTTGCGGTGGGAAAGTGCTTTCCGGTGCAGCACGCCTGGAAGAGGGCGGTGCTCGAGGAATCGGTCTTCTTGGTGATCATGAAGCGAGAGAGTTGGGCCTTGCCCGACCCGGCTCCGCCCCCCGACCCGATGGATGTGGGGTTGTTCGCGCCGAACGAGAAGGACTGCATCTCGATCTGCTTTTCGAATCCCGCACGCGTCGACTCGCCTTCGACGCCGTCCAACTCCAGAAATGCATCGAACGCCATGGTCCTTCCTCCCGGAAAAGTGAAACGGGTGCAACGGAAACCGGTGCCCTCATGGCGACCGGTACTTCATCGGAGAGATCAGTTGGCCGGCGGCGGAAGATCCGCCACCAGACGCATCGAGACGCTGAGCTCGTCGAGCTGGAAGTGCGGTCGCAGGAATGCCACGGCCCGGTAGGCCCCCGGCTTGCCCGGGATGTCCACCACATCGATGCGGGCTTCTCTGAGGGGGCGCTTCGCCTTCATGTCGGCCGAGGCGTCTTCATTGCTCACGACGTAGTTCGCGATCCAGTTGTTCAGGAAGTTCTGGGCTTCGCTCCTGGACATGTATCCGCCGATCTTGTCCCGCATCATCGACTTCAGGTAGTGGGCGAAGCGGGACACGGCGAAGATGTAGGGGAGCTGGGCCGAGATCCGCGCGTTTGCGGTGGCCGCATCCGAGTCGTAGACCTTCGGCTTCTGCGCCGACTGGACGCTGAAAAAGGCAGCCTTGGGGGTTCCCTTGCAGTGCACCAGGGGAACGAAGCCGAGGTCCGCCATTTCCTTCTCCCGCCGGTCCGTGATCTGGGTCTCGGTCGGGCACTTCATGGCGATGTCGCCGGAATCGGTCTTGAAGTTGTGGACCGGGAGCCCTTCCACGAGTCCACCGCTCTCCACGCCGCGGATCGTGGCGCACCAGCCGTGCTTGGCGAAGGCCTGCGTGACCCGGGCGCTCAGGGCCCAGGCGGCGTTGCCCCAGAGGTACTTGTCGTGCTCGGTACCGTCGACCTCCTCTTCGAAGTCGAAGGCCTCCACGGGCACGGTGTCCCGTCCGAAAGGCTCGCGCAGGAGCATGCGTGGGCCCGTAATGGCCACGTAGCGAGAATCCTCGGTCTCGCGGAACGCCTTCCACTTCGCGTAAACGGTGGAATCGAAAATCTTGGCGAGGTCACGGGGCGCATCGAGCTGGGTGTAGCTCTCGAGGTTGAACATCCCAGCCGCCGCGGCCGTGAGGAACGGGGCGTGGGCCGCCGCCGCCACCGAGGAGATCTTCTCGAGCAGCTCGATGTCCTGACCGGACTTGTCGAATTCGAAGTCGCCCAGCAGGGCACCGAAGGGCGCGCCGCCGAAGACCCCGTACTCCTCCTCGTATACCTTCTTGAACAGAGCGCTCTGATCGAACTCGGGCGCCCGCTGAAGGTCCTTCAGCAGCTCCTTCTTGGTCGTGTTCAAGACCTTGATCTTCAACATCGTCCCGGTCTCGGACTGGTCGAGCAGGTACCTGAGGCCCCGCCACGTGGCTTCCAGCCGCTGGAACTCCGGGTGGTGCATGATCGCCCCGAGCTGCTTCGAGATCAGACGGTCGATCTCGGCGATCCGGGCGTTCAGCATGGACTCCGTGTCGGGGGAGACCTGGATGGTACCCTCCAGGACTTCCGAGACGAAGTTCTTGACCAGATTCCGCCCCCGCTCCCGCTGGGGGTCCGTGCTCCCGAAACGGCCCTGATCGACGATCTGGTCGAGAAGACTGGACTCCTCGACGGTTTCCTGTGCGGCCTGGTCCGACTGGCCCTCAGCCTTCGCCATCGGAATCACCTCCCTCGTCGCCGGTGTCGAGCTCACCTTTGAGCTTCTCCAGCTTCTGCTGGTCGGTCAGGGTGGACTGGAGAATCTCCTCCAGCTTGTCGTTGCCCTGGAGGCTCCCTCGAAGATCCGAGAGCTGCTGGCGCAGATCGAGGAGCTTGCGGAGGGGGTCGACCTGCTGGGCCACGTTCTCCGGTGAAAAGTCGTCCATGGACTTGAAGTCCAGGTCGACGCCGATCTTCCCCGCCTCTGGATCATCGGTGAGGCGGTTTTCCACCTTGAACTGGAGGTGGGGCTGCATCCGCGCCAGGACGTCGTCGAAGTTGTCCGGCGTGATCTCCGTGAACTTGCGCTCCTTCAGCGCGGGGCGCTCCCCCTTGGGATGCCCCGTCAGGTCGGCCAGGACGCCCATGACGAAGGGAAGCTCCTTCATCTCGATGGCGTCGCCAATTTCCACTTGGTAGCTGATGTGGACCCGGGGCGCTCTGACACGCCCGAGTTTCTTCTGAACGCTCTCCGCCATGGTGATCGCTCCCCCTGGAAACGAGGTCTGGTTGGGCGTTGTAGGAACGGGTGGGCCTCGAGGACCACCGAGGGGCCATGGACCCGTATGGAGTCCGGGCACGTTTCTGCTTTCTACTCGCACCTATACGGCGAGCCGGAGCCCGGTGTCAAGGAGAGGGCCCATCATCGGGAGGGGCTGGACTTGACGCCCGGGGCCTCCGAGGCTTATCGAGCCCCTAGGATAATCCATCTCTTCGACCCCGGCCCGGGCCGGGAAGGCAAACCATGAGACAGCTCCACGGGGTCCTCTGGACGAAGGGAACCCTCCTCACGCCCCAGCACCTGCAGGTACAGGATCGGTACCTCCAGGACCTCATGCACTTCAAACTCTCGTCGACGCTGTTCCGGCCCTGGGGGTTCCAGCGGCTCGAGGTGGACCGGGAGGCGCTGGCGGGGGGCGTGTTCTCGCTGGCGACGGCGGCGGGGATCTTTCCCGACGGCCTCGCGTTCGACGTGCCGGACGCCGATCAGGCGCCGGCGGCGATCTCGCTGGAGGACCTCTGGGACAATCCGGACCGTTCGGCCATGATGATCCACCTGGCGGTCCCGGAGCACCGGGCCGGGGCACACAACGTGGCCAAGGGAAAGGGCGAGAAGGATGCGCGTTTTTTTGCCGAGGTGATCCTGCGTCGGGATGAGAATACCGGGATGGCGGAAAAGCCGATCCAGGTAGCCCGGAAGAACCTCAGGCTCATGGAGGGCGGGGACGAGGCCGAGGGTGCCGGAGTGCTTCCGGTGGCACGCCTGATCCGGAGTGGGACGGGTGAGTTCGAGCTGGATCCCGCGTTCGTCCCCCCCCTTCTCGACTTCACCGCGAGCGAGCAGCTCACCACCCTGGCCCGCCGGCTGGTGGAAGTAGTCGCGGCTCGAAGCAGCGGCCTTGCCGGAGCCCGCCGGCAGCGAGGCGCAGGGCTGGCCGACTTCGGGGTCTCCGATGTGGCCAGCTTCTGGCTCCTCTACACGCTGAACAGCCATCTTCCGGTGTTTCGACATCTGTTCGAGGTAAGGAAGGGCCACCCCGAGCTGCTGTACGAGGCCATGCTCCGCCTGGCGGGGGCCCTGAGCACCTTTTCGGACGAGGTCCTCCCGGGCGACCTCCCGGTCTACGACCACCAGGATCTGGGCGGATGCTTCCGCAAGCTGGACGACGCGGTCCATCGTCTGCTGGAAACGGTGATTCCCCAGCGGCACGTCTCCCTTCCCCTGAAGGAGCTGAAGCACTCCATCCACGCCACCGCGCTGGACGAGGACAGGTATCTTCAGGCCATGCAGGTCTTCCTGGCGGTCCGCTCGTCTGCCGACCAGGCGGAGCTCATCCGCAAGTTCCCCCAGCTCGTGAAGGTGAGCTCGGGCGACCGGTTGGAGCGGCTCATCAGACAGGCGCTACCCGGCGTGTCGATCCGGCACATGCCCGATCCACCCTCGGCGCTCCCGGTAAAGTTGGACTTCATCTACTTCCAACTCGAGCAGAGCGGCGAGGACTGGGACGCGGTGCGCCGTGCCCGCAACCTGGCGGCCTATGTGCCCTCCGACTTCCCGACTACCGAGCTGGAGCTGGTCTTGCTCCTGCCGAGGGACGAGAACGGCTGACTCCTCGGGGGCGTCGGCGGCAGGCGTTTCCTGGTCACCTGCCGTCATCGCGAAATAGATCACCAGCGCCACGGCGATCACCACGATGAGGCTCAGTCCCACGATGAAGGTCCAGAGCCGCGGTCCCTTGCCGGGCCCGGGCCCGGGCCCGGGTCCGCCACCCCCCACGGACGGGGGCGCAGACCGGGGTGCCGGGCCGGGCGCAGACCCCCCAGCCGGATTTCGCGGCATGGCGGACACGATCCGGGTGAACTCGCTGGGCCCCCGATCCTGGGGAAGGTCCGGGCGGGGCGCTCGCGGGCCCGAGGTGCTTCCGCCGGGCTCATCCTCGTAGAGATGCGCGCGATAGTCCCGGGAACCCGGTTCGATCTCGCCCCGGGCGGGACGTCCCGGCGCGGGAACACGGTCCCGCTCGGAGTCGGGGCCACCCAGCCGAGGTGCCGGGGGTGGGCCGACGGACCGCCCTTCGTCGAACCGCCGCCGGATCTCCCGGGTGAACTCCCCGGGCCCGTGCGGCTCCCTCGGCGGGGGCGATGGCGGTGGCGGCCGTCGAGTAGGCTCCTGACGGGGCGGCGGGTCCTGGCGGGGCGGCTCGGACCGGGGCCGCGGGGTATCGAGGGCCGGAGGAGCAGGAGGTGCCGGTGGCGGGGGAGGAGAGGAGCGCTCCGGTGTCGCGGGGGCCTCCGGCGGAGGGCGTCCGGAAGGGATGCTCGGCTTCCGGAACATGCCGGTGAACTCACCCGGTTGCGACTCCTCCTGCTTCTCTTTCCCCTCCGAGGCCGACCGGGGTTCGGGCGCATCCTTCTCTTCTGCAGGCAGCTCGGGCCGCTTGAACATCCGGGTGAACTCACCGGGCTCCGACCGGGGCTCAGCGTCCGGGAGCGTTCCCTCGCCACCGTCGACGGGCGCCGTCGGTTCCTCACCGGGCGCGTCGACCGGTGGCAGATCCGGGCGCCTGAACATGCGTGTGAATTCACCGGGCTCGTCCGACCCCTCGTGAGCCGGCGGGGAGGACAGGGCGGGCCCCTCGGTAGGCGGTGGCGGCGCCGGCTGGGCCTGCTCGGCGGCGGCGAGCCACTCGTCCAGCGACCCGAAGTCGAGGATGAACTTGGTGATCACCACCGGCTGGTCGTCGGATTCGGTGATCTCCATGATTTTCCCCTCGGGCGCGCGGGGAAGAGCGTCGAAACGCTCCACGAGGCGCCGGCGGGAGTCGGGATCGCCGCCGATGAAATGGGCCATGACCACCACGCCTGTATGGGCCAGGGCGTGATAGGTGGTGGCCGAACCCTCGGCGATCTTCTCCAGGAGCTGATACCGGGACGAGAAGTCGTCGCGGGTCATGGAACCTCCGGAGGGCGTGGCAAAGGGACGGGGCTGCGGCGGACCATCCGATGGATGACTGATCGAACCGACGGTTGATCGGGCCGAACCGCTGCCCGTATGATACATTTCCGATGTGAGGTTGAGTCTACCGGTACGACGCATGGGGGGCAATCGACCCCCGGGAGCCCATGGAATGAGATTGCTGTCTTCGGTGGTCTGGAGCGAGGGGATGCACCTCGCGCCCCAGCACTTCCAGACCCAGGGCCGATACTTCGAGGACCTTCAGCACTTCACCCTCTCGTCCCTCTTCTTCGGAGGGTACGGGCTCGCGGGGTTGGAAATGGACCAGGAGGCTCTGCGGAACGGGACAGTGGCACTCCTGCACGCCAGAGGGATCATGCCCGACGGCCTCCCCTTCAACTTCCCCCACGATCCCCTTCCCGACCCCGTCGAGGTGAGAGATCTCTTCTCGCCCACCGCCCAGAGCCACAGGGTTCTGTTGGCAATCCCTCCGTATCGTGCCTCTGCGCCCAACTGCGCCACGGAGACGAATGGGCGGCCGGGCGATGTCCGCTACCTCTCCTCGCCCGAACCGGTCCGGGACGCCCTCACCGGCCAGGATGAGCAGGCGGTGCCCCTCGCCCGGAAAAACTTCCGTCTGCTCCTGGACGTCGAGGCTGAAGACGGCGAGGGTGGGGACGAAGGGTCGGAGTTGGTGACACTCCCCGTGGCCCGCGTGCGGCGGGACGGGTCGGGAAACTTCATCTACGACCCCGACTTCATCCCCCCGGGCCTCAAGATGGGGGCGAGCCGTGGACTGACGGAGCTGGTCGCTCGCCTCGTCGACCTGCTGGAGGCTCGCGCCCGCACCCTCGCCGACGAGCGACGGGCCGGCCTGGACCGGGACCGGGACTACGGCCCGCAGGAGCTCCTGGGATACTGGTTCACTCACGCCTTGAACTCGAACCTGCCCCTTCTGCGGCACCACCTGGCGACGCGCAGCGCCCATCCGGAGCGCCTCTTCGCCGATCTGTCCGTGCTGGCGGGTGCGCTCAGCACGTTCTCGCTCACAGGAGATGTGAACGGCCTGCCTCTATACGACCATGCGGACCCCGGCGAGGGATTCCGTACGTTGGAGCGCGAGATCCGGCGGTGCCTGGACACGGTGATGTCCTCGAACGCCGTCAGGCTCCCCGTGGGCCCCGGTGAGGCGTACTTTCACGCCGTTGGGGTGTCGGACCGCAGGGTGCTCGCGAAGGGAGCTCATTGGTTTGTCGGCCTACGTTCCGGCGCCCGGCGAGACGAAATCATCAGCGGAGTTCCGCGGCTCGTGAAGATCTGCTCTGCGAAGCACATCCGGCGCCTCGTGAAGGAGGCTTATCCGGGACTCGAGCTCGAACATGCGCCGACACTGCCCGCCGGCCTTTCCCCCCGGGTTGGAACCGAGTATTTCCGGGTGAGAAGAACCGACCCCTGCTGGGCGTCCATCTCGGACACCGGCGAAGTGGGAATCTACGTACCGGGAGCCTTTCCCGATCCGGAGCTCGAGATCGTCGTCCTGCTCGACGACGCCGCCGCGACCTGACCTCGGAGGATCAAGCTTGGCCCAGACCGCCGCACACGGACAGGCCGCCCCAGGCCCGGGAACAGACGCCCGCCAGGGCCTTCTGGCCGTGGCCCTTCAGGAGGTGCTCACCGTCACCGCCCGGATCCGTTCCGACCGTCAGGTGGCCGAGGACGCCAGCTCCCTGCGGGCGCACGTGAAGCGCTTGCTCGGACGGGCGGACCGGGAGGCCCGGGACGCGGGCTATCAGGACGAGACCGTGCGCCTCGCCCTCTACGCCACGGTGGCGTTCCTGGACGAGTCGGTCCTGAACTCGCCGAGGCCCATCTTCCAGGACTGGCCCCGACAGCCGCTGCAGGAGGAAGTCTTCGGCGATCACATGGCCGGGGAGACCTTCTACCGGTACCTCGACGACCTCCTGTCCCGCCAGGACTCCGCCGAGCTGGCGGACCTGCTGGAGGTGTTTCAGCTCTGCCTCCTGCTGGGATTCCGGGGCCGTTACGGGGCGGGCCAGTCGGGGGAACGGGGGGCTCGACTGCGTGCGGTCAACGAAAAGCTCCTGAGAATCCGCGGACCCCACGGTCCAATCGCGCCGTCGTGGGCACCTCCCGCTGATGAGGGCCAACTCGGACATCAGGATCCCTGGGTCCGCCGCCTGGGCGTCGCGGCCGTGGCCTCTGTGGCCCTGGCCCTGCTCATCTTCGGCGTTCTGCGCCTCAGTCTCGGGCCGGGACTCGGGGCTGTGCGCACGCTCACGGCGGGGATCATCGGATGAGGGTCACGAAAGCGGGAGTCTGGAGCGGGGCATCGTCCACCACGATCGTTTTCATGGTCCTGGCCTGGGTCCTGCCCAACGTCCTGGGCCTGGAGGGGACCCAGCTCTGGATTCTCCGGGGCGCCCTGGCGTTCCTCGGACTCAGCGCGGGAGTCCTGGTCTACCGGATGCTCGCCCTCCGGGAGCGACGGTCGGGTCCACGGGTTCAGGATCCCGAGGCCGAGCGTCTGGATCAGCTCCTGAGGGAGGCGCGCTCCCGACTGGCCTCGGCGGAGACGGCGGACACCTCCCGTCTGAGCCGCCTTCCGATCCTCCTCGTGCTCGGACCACCGGACAGCACGAAGACGACCACGGTCCTCCAGTCGGGGATGAACCCGGAGCTCCTGGCCGGCGAGGTCCACAGGGGAGATACGATCGTCCCGACGGAGGCGGTCAACCTCTGGTACGGCGACGGCGTGGTCGTGGTCGAGGCCGGAGGGGCCATCTCCGACGAGGCGAGCCGCTGGGCCCGCCTGGTGCAGCGCCTTCGCCCGGCCCGCCTGGGTGCGGCTCTCTTGCGCAGGTCCCAGGCACCCCGTGTGGCCCTGTTGTGCGTGAGCTGCGACGAGTTGCTGAGGCCTGGCGCCTCCAGCTCCCTTCTCGAGCTCGCCCGCGGTCTCCGGGCGCGGCTGTCCGAGGCGAGCCGGGAAATGGGAATCCAGCTCCCTGTGTACGTCCTGTTCACGAAGGCCGACCGGCTTCCCCACTTTGCCGAGTTCGTTCGGAACCTTCACGCCGACGAGGCGGAAGAGGCTCTCGGTGCGACGCTCCCCCTGAGGGTCTTCTCCTCGTCCGGCACGTACGCCGACGAGCAGAGCCGGCGGGTCGGGGCGGCCCTCGAGGAACTGCACCGGAGTCTGGCCCGGAAGCGGCTGGATTTTCTCCCGCGCGAGAACGACGAGGAGGTGCGGCAAGCGGCCTACGAGTTTCCCCGGGAGATGGCGAAGCTCGCCGATCCGATCCGGGACTTCCTGGTCGAGCTCTGTCGCCCGGGACATCTGGGCTCGAGCCCGGTCCTGAGAGGGTTCTACTTCACCGGTGTCCGGGCCATCTATCTGACCGACCAGTTGGAAGAGACCCGGGGGTTCTCCACCTTCGACGCTCCGGAGGTCGCCACGGCAGGGGCCACTTCCGTGTTCAGTGCCGAGCGCATCCGCCAGGAGGCTGAGCGGCAGCGGCAGCAGGGGGCGACCACGACCCGGAAGGTCCCGCAGTGGGTTTTCCTGCGCCGGGTGATTCACGATGTGATCCTGGGGGACCGTGCGGCCATGGGGCTCACCGGGAGCGGTGTGCGGGTCAGCTTCGTACGCCGTGCGGTCCTGGGGGCCACGGCCGCTGCCGCACTGGTGGTGATCGCGGGCATGTTCGTGTCGTTCTTCACCAACCGTGGGCTTCAGCACGATGCCGCCGCCGCCCTCCGAGGGGTCGAGGCGCCCTCCGTGGCGTCGACCGATGGCGACGATGCCGGTGGGATTCCCCTGCACCACCTGCGCCAGCTCGACAGCGTGGGATCGGAGCTGGATCGGCTCCGCGATTGGGAAGAAGGCCGGCCTCCCCTCCGATACCGTTGGGGGCTCTATCGGGGCTCCCGGCTCCTGCCGGACGTGCGCCTGGCGTACTTCCATCGCTTTCAGGAGTTGCTCTGGTCCGACACACGGGCGGGCCTGGTCACCTTCCTTCAGGGGCTTCCCCCCGAGCCGGAGGAAGACTCGGACTACGAGGCCACCTACGACGCTCTCAGGGCGTACCTCATCACGACCGAGCACCCGGATCGCAGCGACATCGCCTTCCTGTCGCCCGTGCTGCTCGGCCACTGGAGCCAGGCCGCGGGCGACGAGGACGAGGCGACCGAGCTGGCTCGACGTCAGTTCGTCCGTTTCGCCCGGGAGTTGCAGGTGGACAACCCCTACGGGGATCGGGCGTCGGAGAGTCTGGTGGCCGGCGTCCGCGGGTTCCTGGGCGAGTTTGCGGCGGTGGACCGCTTCTACCAGGCCCTCGTGAGCCGGGTGTCCACCGAGCTGCCGGCGTTCCGCTTCGCGGACCGGTATCCGGGAGCAGAGTCGGCGTTCCGCAACGATCTCGAGATTCGCGGGGCCTACACGCAGGACGGGTGGGCCCAGGTCCAGGAAATCCTGGACGATCCGGACGCCCTTCTGGTTTCCGAGGAGTGGGTCGTGGGTGAGCAGGCCGTGAGCGCCGAGGAGCGGGTCGCTCTGGCCAGGGAGATCGAGACCCGGTACGTGCGGGACTACGTGGCCCGCTGGCAGGACTTCCTGCGGGCGGGCTCGGTGCGGGCGTTCAGCGACCCCGCTTCGGCTGCGAGTATCCTTCACATCCTGGGCGGAAACGACTCCCCCATCGTCCACATGTTGGAGGCGGTCAGTCGACATACCGCCGTGAATTCCGACGAAGTGCGCGCCGCGTTCCAGCCGGTCCACCACCTCGTGCCGCCCCCCGGCGCGCTGGGCGAGAGCGAGGATTCCCCCGGGTCGAACGTGACCGCGTACCTGGATGGCCTGGTGCACCTGAGGTCGTCGCTGGATCAGCTTCCTGGTGCATCGGGAGGGCGGCTGGAACAGGGCGTAGTCCAGGCCGAACGCGACGCCACCGAGGTGGAGCGGACCATCGCTCAACTCGCCAGGGACTTCGAGCGAGACGGCTCGGCCAGGGCGGCGGGTGACGCGGTGGAGCGCGTCCTGGAGGAACCGGTGACCTATGCGAACAGGCTCCTCAGCGGCTATGAAGCGACCCAGGCGGCCCAGGGAGTGAACCAGCAGGGCCAGGCACTCTGCACCCGTTTCGGAGACATCACGGGGCTCTATCCATTCTCACCCGGCGCGTCCACCGACGTCCAGGTGGACGATTTGAAGGCGCTGTTCCAGCCCGGACAGAGTCGGCTGAGCAGCTTCCATGACGAGGTCCTGGGAGAGATGGTGACCCAGGCCGGGGGGCGCTACGAGGCCGGAGCGGGGGTGTCCCCACGTCCCACGGCCGAGTTCCTGAGCTTCTACAACCGGGCAGACCGGATCGCGCGCGCCCTGTTCACCGCCCAGGGTGAAGGGCCCAGGGCCGTCTTCTACATCCGCATCGAGGCATCCGGCCGCATTCCTGAAGTGCAGCTCGAACTGGACGGCCAGCAGCAGCTCTATACCCCTACTGCGGCCCCCTTCCGGGAGTTCGTCTGGAATGGAGAACAGGCCCGCATGGTGCGCCTCACGGCCACGGTGGACGGAGCCCGCATGACCCTGGTCGAGGAACAGGGGCCCTGGGCGGTCTTCCGGCTCTTCCAGGGGGCCGGTCGCTGGGCCGCCCTGGGCGGCGGCGGTTACCGGGTCTCGTGGCCCATCCCCGGCCAGGACCTCGAAATCACCGCGGACGTGAGCTTCGCCGAGGCCGGTATGCCGGTGTTCCAACCCGGCTTTCTCGCCGAGCTCAGCTGCGTCTCCCGGGTGGTCCAGTGACCTCCCCCGACGAACGAACAGCCCCGATCACCCGAGCGAGGCCTCACATGAACCGCATTTCCACCCTCTTCGCAGCGCTCGCGGGCGTGCTTCTCCTCGGCAACATGGCCGGCTGTGGGGGGGGCGGATCCTCCGTCCCCGTCCAGCCCGTGAACCCGATGGTGCCCCTGGCCCCGTTGGCTCAGATTTTCTACGACGACCGGGGAGGCATCCCCGACTCGGTCCGGGTCGTGGTCCGGAACGAGGAGGCGTGGCAGGCGGAGTGGAATCGCGCGACCTCGCAGCGAGACGACCCGCCGCCCCTGCCCACCGTCGACTTCGATGAGTACATGGTGCTGGTGGCGGCGGCGGGCCGTATGAGCCCGGGCGATCGGATCCAGGTAGACAGCGCCGGAGTGCGGATGGAGCGCACCACGGAACTCGAAGAGGAGGTTTTCGAGGTCATCGTCCGCACTGTGGAAGGGTGTGCACGGATCGCTGCCGACGTGTATCCCCTGACCATCGTCAGGGTGCCCCGCTTCGAGGGTCGGGTGTCCTTCGTCGAACGGGTGGATCAAACCCAATGCGACGGAGCCTCATGACCTCTTCCCCTGAAGACCCGGGGCTCGACGGCGGCGGCCACGACGAGGACGGTCCGCTCGAGTCAATCGAAGTCGGGGCGATCCTGGCTGGTCGCTACCGGATCCTCACCCGGCTCGGTGCGGGGGCCATGGGGGCCGTGTACCTGGGAGAGCACCTCAAGATCGGACGAAAGGACGCGATCAAGGTCCTGCGGCCGTCCATGGCCCAGGACCGCGAGGCCATCGCTCGCTTCACCAGAGGTGCTCGGAACGCGTCGGCAATCCGTCACCCCAACGTATGCGCGATCTACGACTTCGGGGCCACCGAAGAGGGACTCCACTTCCTGGCCATGGAGTTCGTGGAAGGCGGAACCCTCACGGACCTGCTTCAGGAGGAAGGGCCGCTCCCTCCCGAGCGTGCAGCGACGCTCCTGGTTCAGGCGGCCAATGCGCTCCAGGTGGCCCACGAACGGGGAATCGTCCACCGCGACCTGAAGCCCGACAACATCATGCTGGCTGGCGGCCGGGAGCAGGTGAAGGTCGTGGACTTCGACATCGCCCTGGGTCCGCCGGAAGGGGAGGGCGCGCGGGTGACCCGACACGGATACGTGGTAGGCACCCCGGAGTACATGAGCCCGGAGCAGCTCACCGGCGATCCACTCGACGGTCGCAGCGACATCTACTCGCTCGCCCTCGTCTTTTTCCGGATGCTCACGGGCCGCCTCCCCTTCGACGCCGGCACGGCGCAGGAGGTCATGATCAAGCGCCTGACCGAGGACCCGCTTGGCCTGGCGGAAGCGGCTCCGGGGCTGAACCTCCCTCCGGCCCTGGAGCCCGTCCTCCGCAGGGCCCTGTCCCGGCGGCGAGAGGAGCGACCGCCCTCGGCCGCTGAGTTCGCCCGCGAAGTAAAGGAGGCGGTGAGCGCCGGCACGGGTGCCGATGCCGCTCCTGCGCCCCACGAACAGATCCCAAAGACGGAGGTCTCCCCCATGGGGACGGGGCCGCCGAGCGGGTGGTCGCCCCGGCGGCTCGCGCTCGTGGGAGGAGGCGGCGCCGGATTGCTGGCCCTCTTGCTCTTGTGGTTCCTCGTGGTTCGCCCGCCCGGATCCGATCCGACTCAAGCCCTTCCGCCGGGTACGGTGGCCATGGATGAAGAGGCCGATCCGGCGGGCGACGAGACGGAATCCGCGGAGGTCGTCGACTCCCTTCCGCCCACGCGTGGCGACTCCGCGACCCCCCTCAGCGGCACGAACCCCGGGGGAGAGCCGGATGTGAACACAGAGCCCGTGTCCCGTGCCTCTGTTCCCCAGGGCGGCGACGCCGTGGTGCTCCCCGGCGACGCGGCCGCGGAGATCCTGCGGCGCCAGTTGCTCGCCATGGATCCCGATGGGACCGATCCGCCGGCCACCCTGCAGGCGGTCCGCGACACGGCCACGGCCGTCTGGTCCCGGACCGGAGCCAGCCGGGCCGACAGTGCGCTGGCCGCCTACGTTCTCGGCTCGGTGCTCATTCCCCTTGGCGACTCCGTCCGCGGAGTGGACTGGCTGGAGGAGGCGGTACGCCTGGACCAACGGACACCCTATCTGAACCTCCTTCGTCTTCACGGGAGGGGGGGCGGATGAGCCTTCCTACGACGTCGGATCGACCGGTCGAAGTGACCGTCTGGGGACGGACCGATCCCGGTCGTCACCGGCCCGAGAACCAGGACAGCTTCCTCATCATGCAGCTATTGGGCGAGGAAGGTGACGAAGGCTTCCTTCTCAGACCCCATGGCGGCGCGCCAGGAGCGGCCCGGGGTCGAGAGTTCACCCTCGGACCGTGGGGAGCGCTCCTTCTCGTGGCCGACGGCATGGGGGGTGCCGCAGGGGGCGCGCTCGCCAGCCGGACTGCCGTGGAGCGTGTCCGGCAGGTCATGGGAAACGGGTGGGCAGGGGAGCGAAAGCGTGCACCGCGCGAATTCGCCGCCTATCTCGTGCACGCACTCGAAGAGGCGAACCGAACACTCCACACGCTCGCGTCCGAGGAGTCCGAGCTGAGTGGGATGGGCACCACGGCCACCGCGGCGGGAATCCTCGACGACGTTCTCTTCCTGGCCCAGGTGGGGGATTCCCGCGCATATCTCGTCCGGAACGGGACCGCCAGACAGCTCACCCGGGATCAATCCATCGTCCAGGAGCTCCTGGACGCGGGTGCGTTGACCGAGGACGAAGCGGAGCGCAGCGTCCAGCGCAACGTGATTCTGCAGGCGTTGGGGACGGCAGAGTCGGTCGAGGTGGACCTTACCTATCAGCAGCTTCGGGACGACGACCTCGTTCTCCTCTGCTCCGACGGGCTTTCGAGCCTCCTGCGCCCTGAGGAGCTCGCCGCGAGCGTGGAGCGCTTTCCCGATCCTCCCGCTCTCTGCGAAGCGCTCATCGAAGTGGCGAACAGCCGGGACTCCCCCGACAACGTCACGGTGATTGCGGCCCGTGTGGCTGGCCCCGGCCTGATCGCGCCCCGGCCCGACGACACAGTGGGCCGACAGGTCCTGGACCTGGCCGGGCAGTGAGGCTCCGCCCCCGCGGGGACCCGCGGTGAGCCCCAGGCTCCGGATCTTGCGGGGGACTCGGGCTGGGGACGAGGTGTCCCTGTCCGGCGTCCGCATGCTCATCGGCCGGGATCCATCGGCCGACCTGCGGCTCGACCCGGATACCGATCTGGCCGCCTCCAAACAGCACGCCGAGCTACGTCGCGAGGCCGGTGGCTGGAGCGTCCGGGACCTGGGCAGCAGGAACGGAACGTTCGTCAACGGCGTCAGGGCCGAGGGGCCCGTGCGTCTGGAGCCGGGGGACGTCATCCGGTTCGGGGGCCAGGGTCCCGAGGCCCGGTTCGAGATGGAGGCTTCGGTGACGGCTCGGGTTCGAGCCCGGACCGCAGTTGCCACGCGGCGTCTCCGATGGATCGTGGGCGTGCTGCTCGCTCTGACGGCGGGCGCTGCGGTTGCACTGCTCCTGTCCCATGGGGACCGGCTCTCGTGGGAGCGGGAGCGCGACCAGCTGCGCGCGACGGTGGACAGCCTGCTTCAGCAGGAAGACCGATCAGCCGCGGATCTGGAGGGCGAGGTGGAAGCTCTGGTCGCCGCCCTGGAGCAGTCGCAGGACGAGGTGGGAGCGATCCGCGACGAGCTCGCTCGTCGGGAAGAGGCCGGCGTTGGGAGCTCCGACGACGTAGCTGCCCTCCGACGCGAGCTGGAAGAGGCTACCCAGGCCCTGGCCCGCCAGCAGATGGCCGCCACCCTGGACTTCAGGGGGATCGAGGACGCGAACCGACCCGCCGTCGTCCTGGTCTTCGTGGAAGGGGCCGATGGTCAGGTCGTCTCGGGTACCGGGTTCAGCGTGCGTGACGACGCCCTGCTCGTGACGGCCCGTCACCTGCTCGAGGGTCCCGGCGGCCAGGTAGACCCCGGACGCATCGCGGTCCAGTTCTCGGATTCGGAGCAGGTGTGGCCGGCCCGCCTCCTCGCCACCTCGGACACCGAGGACCTCGCGCTCCTTCAGGCCGAAAACATCCGGGGGGCCGTCCCCACGGTGCAGGGGCTGAATGCCCGGCCCGACACGGTCCAGTCGGGAAGCCCGGTGGCCTCGCTGGGCTTTCCGTTGGGAGGAGGATCCACCCCCGCCGAGGCCATGACCGGTCGGCGCCCGGCCGTCCGGCCCCTTCTGGGGGCCGGAGTCGTGCGGGACGTGACGCGGAGTCACATCGAGATCCAGGGATTCGGCGAGCCCGGCGCCAGCGGAAGTCCCGTGCTCGACGCCCGAGGCGAAGTCATCGCCGTCGTGTCGGAGGGTCGCCGGGGGCCGCGTGGAGGGGTCCTCGTGGCGATTCCCGCGAACCGGGTGCGTGCGCTGCTCACCGCTGCGGGAGCCGGCGAGGGCCTCCGCTGAGGAGAGGGGCCTCAGCCGACCGGGAGTTGTCGCAGGGCCGCCTCGGCCTCGACCATCTGGGGGAAGTCGCTCACGATTCGCTGATACAGCTCGCGGGCGCCGTCCGTCTCACCCAGGTCCTCGAGGACCTGCGCCCGGGAGTACAGGGTGATTGCCTGAGCGGGGATCTCCCGGGCTTCGCGCGCTTCACGCTCGACGGCGGGAAGAGGAGGCAGGTCGGCCGCCGCGGTCATCAGACCCGACAGCTCCACGAGGAGTCCGTAGATGTCCTCCCGGTCCCCCCTGACCCTCTCGGCACGGAGGATCTCGCCGGTCTCCCCGTCGATGATGCGGGCGTCGATCCGGAAGCTGCCCCACAGGTCGGCGAACACGCCCGTGATGCTGTAGCGGGCTCCCACGAGCCGGCCGATCTCGGCGGCGGTGGCCGGATCGATTCGCCCCGCCTCGGCCAGATCCTGCTCCGCCAGGATCTCGCGGAGGACGGACCGCTCCACGATCCTCAGCTCGGAGTTCTGCATCAACTCGGTGAGGAGCATCTGCTGGAGCCCCACCCCCAGCGCCTCGAAGTCTTCGCGGTCGGGTCCATAGGAGCCCCCGTTGGCGAACTCGAACACCGCCAGCCCGGGACGGTCGTCCTGGACCGGTGTGTCCTGTGCCCACACCGAGGGGGCACCGGACGCCAGGGCCAGGATCGAGACCACGACGACCGAACTGGTCCGAACCAGGATCCGCTTGCACTCCAAACTGATCTTCATGTGCCCTCCCTGAACTCGCGAAAGAACCGACCTCTCTCCCCAAACGCAAACTAGGCGACTCCCGCCAGAAGAGCCACCACGGCCAGGGCGTCCGGAAGGCGGTACTGAAACCTCAGGTAGACCGCTCGGGCGGAAAGCCCGCCTCGAGCCTCTCCCGGGCTCGCGGATTCCACCCTGCAACCCTCCCACCTTCGCATGCACTTGACGATCCGCGTTCCGCGCACAATGTTAACCTAATGGTAAACTATTCCGATCCACAGTTGGATGAAGTCTTCCAGGCGCTCTCCGACGCCACGCGCCGCGCCATGATCCGGCGTCTCTCTCGGGGCCCGGCCACGGTGGGCGAGCTGGGCCGACCGCACTCCATCAGCAAACCGGCCGTGACGAAGCACGTGAAGGTGCTCGAGCGAGCGGGCCTGCTGCGGCGGGAGCCGGACGGTCGGATCCATCGCTGCACGCTCGACCCCGGGCCCCTCGAGGCTGCGGAGAGCTGGATCGAATGGCATCGCCGGTTCTGGGAGAGAAGTCTGGACGCACTCGCCGATCTGGTCGAAGGCGACCCTTCAAACCGAGGAGGTTCCCGATGAAGACGCAGCAGTCGGACACGCACGACCTGCGCATGGAGCGCCGGCTGGAGGCGCCAGTGGAGCGCGTCTGGGAGGCGCTCACCGCGCGCGACTGGATACCGCGCTGGTACGGCCCCGGCAACGACTTCGAGATCGAAGTGCTCGAGTGGGAATGCCGGGTGGGAGGTGGCTACCGCGTGGCGATGCACGCGGGCGAGGAGACGCATACCTGCTACGGTACCTTCCGGACGGTCGAGCCCCGGCGGCGGGTCGCCTACACATGGGCCTGGGAAGGCCAGCCACCCATGGACACCCTCGTCACGTTCCAGATCCAGCCCGACGGCGACTCCACGCAGCTGATCTTCACGCACGAGGGCTTCCCCGCAGAAGAGGCGCGGGAGCAGCATCAGCAGGGCTGGACGGGATCGCTCGAGCAACTCGCGGCAGCGGTGGGCTGAGCTCGAGGAGGCAGGTCCGTTGATCGGATGTCCGAGGTTTCGAGGGCGAGCCCACAGTCGCGTTGCCACCTGCGCCGCAACGTAGATGTCCCCCTCTCCCTCTCCGTTCGGCGCGTCCGAGGAGAAGTAAACGGTTCCGTCCGCGGTGATCGAGGGTTGACGAGCATCGTGCGGCCACCCGTCTTCGAATTCGACCGGACGGGGTTCTCCCCAGCCGCCGGACCCGTCCCGTGCCGCAATCCAGAGCCGGTAGTCGTCGTCGGAACGGTCGGGGTGGCCCGGGCGGTCGCTCGCGAAGATGAGAGCGCCGGTGCGCGGGTCGACCATGGGTGAACGGTCGCTGTGCCGCCCGCTCAGCCCCAGGACCCGCGGCGCGCCTCGCCCGTCCACATCACCGGACGCCACCATCAAAGTCTGCCGTGAGAGGTCCGGCCCGTGACTCGCAAAGATTATTCCGCCCGTCGACGTCCCCGTCGGGAACGACTCGCCTCCTTCACCGGGCTCGGATCCCGTCGATACGGGCACGAGCACGTTTTCTCCGGCTCGACCTGCCGATCGATCACTCGTGCGGTCATTCTCGTGGGGCCCTGTCGTGAGCGAGTTGGTTTGATCCTGTCCGCGCCGTGTCGGCGTACGACCCCTCGCGTGCCACCAATTCCACCTCATTCGAGACGATTGAGGCACTGGTCGTGGCGTCGATCAGGTCGATTCCGATTGAGGGCTGCTCGACGAGGGTGCAATCGCGGGTACCAAGACCCACCAGATCGCATCCGGTGAGCGCTGCCGGCAAGAGTGCGATGGTCCAGTGTCGGATCTTCGTTGCAGGCTCACCGCCACTCGCACCAGAGCGGATCGGCCTCCGAGGCCATCCACACCCCGTTCACCGGCGCCAGCCAGTACGGTCCCGCGGACCCGATGGGGCTTCCGGGCGGGGTACCGGGCACTCCGGGCGCGCTCGGCGCGTCCATGGGCCGGCTGAGATACCGCTCGATGTCGTTGGCTACCAGGAACCCGTGCGCGGCGGAGGCGGGATCGGCAGCGTCGGGCTGGTCGAACCGCTCCCCGATACGCCGCAGCTCATAGGTGGCGAGCGCTCGTACCTGCGGCATGTCCGCACTACTGGCGAGCCCCATGAGGCGGTCCACGTAGACCCGCTGCACCGCCCGGCTCACCTCCCGTTGGTACCCATCCGACACTGGCGCGTCGAGCACGGCCTCGCGCAACGCCTCGAACACGTCGAGAAGCCCCGGCTGGGCGGGGTCGAGGGCGTGCTGTTCGACGAGGCGCGCGGCCCGCTCCTGGTGGAGGAGCATCCCGAGGGTGAGGTCGGCGGCGGCCGCGGCGGGCGCCACCGCGTCGAAGACGAGCCCGGTCCACCGTCGGAAGAGCTCGGCGCCGCCTCCCAGCTCCGCCCCTCCGTACCCCGGCGGGCGCGGCGGGAGCGTGGCGAGCACGTGGCGGGGAAGCGCGAGCTCCGCAGGCTGGAGCGTGCGGAGGAGCGCGTCCAGCGCCGCACGCTGCTCGGCGGCCGGCACCCGGTGGAGCGGTTCCTGGCCGTCCCCGCGCAACGCATAGGTGTAGTAGAGCCCGCCCACCACCTTGGCAGCCGCTTCCGCCTGGTACCGGTGGAAGAGGTAGAGCGGCACCAGCGCCTCCTCCATGGTGGCGAGCGGCATCCCAGACTGCACGACGCGCTCTCCGAACCGGTCCAGCGCCGCCCGCCGTACGTCCATCACGCGGGTGAGCTCCGAGGCGGCGTCCGCGCCGTTGTCCCAGAGGTGTGCACGGGGGTGCGCGCCCCCGGCGGGTCGGGCGTCCTGGTCGGTGATGAAGGTCACCCCGCGCTCGGTGGCCTGGCTCAGGATGCGGTCGAGTTCGGCAGCCTCGTCGGTCCCTTCGGGGAAGTCCGAGTAGCCGTAGCGGATCGCGACCTCGTCCCACTCCCCGATCTCGGTGTCGTAGGCTTCGGTGACATCGACCGATCCGTCCGCGGCCAGCGCGACGTGCGGGTGCGGGTAGTCCATGACGGACATGCTGCCCGCCGCCCGCTGCGCACTCGCGATGTAGTTGTGGCTGAGCCCGATGGTGTGCCCGATCTCGTGCGCGGAGAGCTGACGGATGCGCAGGAGGGACATCTCCAGCACGTCCTCCGGCATCTCGTCCCCCGACACGAAGGGTGCGGTCAGGGCGTTGCCGATCAGGAAGTCCTGCCGCACCCGAAGCGAGCCCAGGGTCACATGCCCCTTCAGGATCTCGCCCGTGCGGGGATCCGCGATGGAGGCGCCGTAGCTCCAGCCGCGGGTGGAGCGGTGCACCCACTGAACCACGTTGTATCGCGCGTCCATGGGGTCGGCGGTGTCCGGCAGCATCTCCATGCGGAACGCGTTGCGGAATCCCGCCGCCTCGAAGGCCTGCTCCCACCATCGACCTCCTTCCAGGAGCGCGGTGCGGACGGGCTCGGGGGTGCCGGGGTCGAGGTAGTACACGATGGGTTCCACCGCCTCGCTCACCTCGGCCGAGGGATCGCGCTTCTCCAGGCGGTGCCGGCGAATGTAGCGTTTCACCAGCGGCGTACCGATGGGGGTGGCGAAGTCGTACCAGGAGACCGCCCCGTATCCCGCCCGCGGATCGAAGGCCCGCGGGGTGTAGCTGCCGAGCTCTGGGAGCTGTACGAAGGAGTGGTGCTGGCGCACGGTTACGGCGCCCGCGTCCGCGGCCACGCTCCCGACCAGGCCCCCACCGTCATCGGAGGCGAAGGTGAGGGTGACCTCCACCTCGGTGTTCTCGGGGAAGACCCTCGTGCGAGGACGATAGGGCGCGCTCCGCGACTGTTCGAGGCGGTACGTTCCCTGGTTCGAGCGACGCAGCGCCCCGATCACGCCGTGCCAGTCGCGCAGGAAGAAGTCGGTGGCGTCGACCAGGACGCGGTCGTCGGTCTGCGCCTCCACTTCGAAGCCCCAGTGGATGGCCGAGGGGAAGCCGTCCTCCACCGACCGGCGCTCCATGTCATCCTTCGTTATCGCTCGGTAGCGCGTGTTGGGCTCGTGCATGAACACCTTCGGTCCGGCCCGCTCGAACCGCACCACCCGCGATCCGCCCAGGTCGCCCCGGTTGAGTCCGAGGTCGTTCTGGCCGAAGCCGGCGGGAAGCGAGGTGTAGTGGAGGATGTCCTGGTCCCACCGGGCAATCTCGAGCCAGAGCTTCCCCTCCTCCCCGTCCCAATAGACGGGAATGAATCCGTCCAGCTTTTCCATCCCCTCCGTGCGTTCCTCGATCGTGGGATCCCCATTGGCCGAATCCGGAGCAGCCTGCGCGTCCGCGCTGTCCCGCTCCTGCAGGGGAGCCGAAACGATGGACACAGAGGAGAGGGGTACCGATCGAGCGGGCGACGCCCAGGCGGTGAGGGCAGTGGACGCGAGGACGAGGGCCGTGAGAATACGCATGTACGCTTCCTTCGTAGGGGCTGAGGCCGAGGGTGCGGGCGAAGGTCGGTCGAGCGATTGCGGTCCCTGCCAATCTCTCGCGAGAGGGCAGACGACGCCAGCCACGGTTGAATGTCGGGGCGGGCTGTGGCGGTTGGACTCGGGGGGACCGGCCGCGTTGCCCAGCACCGGGGTAGGGCCTATGCTCCGGACACCGCATGCGCTGCCGGAGGCCCCTCGGGCACGCCGGACTCCCCTGCTATTTCCCCATCGCCCCTCCCCGGAGGCCCCCATCGTCGTCGCCATCGTGATCGTGGCGCTCCTGGCGCTGCTCCTGATGTTCGGTACGTCCGGGCCGGCCGCACGCATCGCGAGGCGCATCTTCGGTCCGGCGCTTCTCCTGGGCGGGCTCGGGTTCGTGCTGGGGTTCTTCGGCCCCATGATCCTGGCCCCTGACGCCAATCAGGGCCCCATGCTGGGGATCTTCATCACCGGCCCAATGGGCTTCGTGCTGGGGCTTGGGATCGGAGTGGTGAGGGAGCTCATGGATCGGGCGCGGTGACGGCTCGGGCCTGACTATCGATCGCGCGGCTCGAGTGCCGCTTCACCGTACCTGATGGTACTCCAAGAGGAAGGTCGCTCCATGACACAACATGACAAACACGACTCACAGACCGGCGAACATCACGGCGGTGAGGATTCCTCCGGTCACCAGGCCGGCATGTACCTGCGTTTCGGGGCGATGATTGCCACTGCGATGGTGGTCATGTACGCGGCGATGTTCGTTGCCACCTGGGAGTGGAGCCACCTGCGATGGAGTGAGAGTCGCCTCTTCATGACGCTCACGATGGGCGGCACCATGGGGCTCATCATGCTCGGGTGGATGCTGAACATGTACCGGAATGCGAAGCTGAACCGCTTCATCGTCGCGGCGAGCTTGCTGCTTCTCACCGCCGGGGTGTTCCTGGATCGAAGCCAGGTGACCGTGGACGACGTCAGCTTCAACAGCGCAATGATCCCGCATCATTCGATGGCCATCACGCGGGCCGAACGAGCCCGGATCGAGGACGTGCGCGTGTGCGAACTGGCGGTCGAGATCAGTGTGGCGCAGCGCCGCGAGATTCTCGAAATGGAGTGGCTCATCGAAGATATTCAACAAAACGGAATCGCTGCAACGCCCGGGGATGCGGAGGCGCGGCCAGTTCCCGAGTTCGACGTCGCTGCAAGGCGGCAATGCCCCTCGGATTGATGCCGGGAACGCCACCTCCTGCACCGGACCGCCCACCACCAGTAGGAGGAGCGCGTCCCCGGTGCGCTGCCACCGGCTTCCTTCTGGCCCTGCGGGTGCCGCGGCCGCAGCGCCTGTCCAGGACCGATCCATCCAGTCCATGTGCGAGTTCCAGCTCCGCAACGCGGATGGGCGCCCACGGATTCCACGAGTCCGGGACCTCGAGCGCGAAGCAGCGTGACGCTCAGGCGCCTCGGTGATCCCACTTGCCCGCCTGCGCTCACGCCCCCACCGTCCCGGCTCCCGTCCCCCGGGAGGTTTCCTCCAGAAGCCACTCCAAGAAGCCGTCCGTTCCGGCTTCGGAGTAGGAGACGGCGATCCCTCCACGCTCCTCGATCCACTCGTCGTCCCCATCGTCGAAGGTCCGGACCAGGACCGGGACGTCTCCTGCGATCGCCAGGAGCGCCGCGCTGTCTCGCCGGTGCCGTAGGGTAGAGATCACCAGACGCGCCTGGTGTGCTCCGGCACTGTCCAACACTTCGACGTCGGTCGCGTCTCCTCGTAGCACCGCAAACCCAGCTCGACCAATGCGATCCACCACCACCGGATCGTCGTCGACGACCCAGATGTCGGACGCGACGCCCACGAGGAACTCGAGGAGTCGGGTTCCACTGGAGCCACATCCCACGATCAGGACGTGGCCTTCCGGAGCAGCCCCCCGGACATCGGGGGAGTTGAAGGGATGGATCCGTATGAGAACCCCCGCAACCCGTGCCGTCGCCAGCACCGGGGTCAAAATCATGGTGATCATGGTGACCAACGCGATCACCGAGAAGACCTCGTCGCTGAACTGACCCAATAGCACGGCCTGGAGTCCCACGACCAGGGAAAACTCACTGGCCTGCGCCAAGAGTAACCCTGCCCCGATTCCCGCCCGCGCGGAGAGGCCGTTCCGTTCACTTACCAGCGCCACGATCGGAGGGGTCAGGAGCACGAGAATGAACGAAAACAGGAGCGCCTGCAGGAACCCATTCGCGGATGGAAGCGTGAGGGAGGCCCCGAGCGCTGCGAAGAAGATCGCCGAGAAGAACTGGCCGAGTGACTTCACCTGCCCGCGCACCAGAACATTGACCGGGAACGGCGAGAGCGCGAGACCCGCGAGAAATGCTGCCGACACCAGTGGGACGCCGACCAGATGCCCAAGCCCGACGAACAGGAAGAGGACTCCCAGCACGGTGAGCAGGAGAAATTCCTCGTCCCGAGCCACGTAGGGGATGAGGCGGGGCGTGATCCATCGCAGGACCGCTCCCGCGAATGCGACCATTCCCAGGGTTCTTGCGACCCCCTCGGCCGTAGCGGCCGGTCCGTCCGACAACCCCACCACGACCGGGATCAGTAGGACGACCAGAAGGTCCTGCATCAGCAGGATCCCGGTCACGGTCCGTCCCATGGGGGTGTAGAGCTCGAACCGTTGCTGGAGGATGCGAATCACCACGACGGTGGACGAGGCGGAGATCGCCAGCCCCACGTAGGCGGAGGCCTGAAGCGAGAACCCCACGAGAATCCCCACCCCCAACCCGACGGTACCCAGGGTGAAGAATTGCAGGAGACCGACTCGGATCGCGGAGCGTCGGTAGCGGCCGACCCGACTCGGATCGAGCTCGATCCCCGCAACGAAGAGCACGACCGTCACCCCCAGAATGAGAACCTCCTCGAGAAACGCACCGGGAATCGGAACCAGAGCGGAGCTGGCCATCCCGACCACAAGGACCACGGGGATGGCAGGGACCCGGACCGCATGGGCCAGCCACAGACCGATGGAGGCAGCGACCAGGAGTACGGCCATTCCCGTCATCGGTCGAAAGCCCCCTGAGCGTAGGCCGCCCGGACCACTCTCTCGACGCCCATCGCCTGGGAGTCGATCACGAAGTCCACGCCCATGCGATCGAGGTCGATCGTGCTCTCGACATCGAACGAGTGTATGGCGCAAGGCACACCAGCTTCTGCTGCTCGGTATGCCAGGAGCCGATTTACGTCCTCGATCCGCAGCGCCGAGACGAGCAGGCGAGCCTCCGGCAGACCGGCTTCATCGAGAACCGCTCGATATTCCACGTTGCCGTGGAGGGTATCGCACGGGAGCCCTTCGAGCTTGGGCGGATCCGTGTCGATCGCGAGGACACCGTATCCTTCCTCGTAGAGCCGGACCGCGATCCGCCGCCCCAGTGCATTCATTCCGACCACCAGAATGTGGCCCTCACGAGAACGCCCCTCCGGAATCGGGGTCGTTTTCTCTCCGGCTCGGAACAGGGAAAGGAGACCAGTAGGCCGGATCCACTCGTAGAGCGGATGGTTGTAGAGGATCATGAAGGACGATGCCGCGATCGTCACCAGTCCTACGATCGCCACCAGGGAGAGAATCTCCTGGCCGATGATACCGGCGGAGAGCCCCAGGGCCGCGAAAATGAAGGAAAATTCCGAGATCTGGGCCACGGTCACGCTGGTCAGAAACGAGGTGCGTTCGCCGTAACCCATCCGGGTGATGAGAACCATGAAAATGAATGGGTTTCCCACCAGCACGAAGAGCGACAGAAGCGCCGCTGGAGCCCAGATATCGGACACGGCGCCGAACTCCATCTGAACCCCGAGCGACACGAAGAACACCGCGATGAAGAAGTTCATCAACGGGTGAGTCCGGCGCCTCAGATCGTCGTTGTAGGGAAGCTGCGCGAGACTGATACCGGCCAGGAAGGCTCCGATCTCGAGAGAGAGCCCCATGACCTCGGCGCCGAGGACGAAGGAAAAACAGAGTGCGAGGCTGCAGATGAGGAGCGCTTCCTGGGACGCGGCCACCCGTCCGAGCAGCCCCGGAAGGACCCAGCGCGCAGCGATCGCCGCAGCCGCCAGCAAGATCGCCATTCCCCCGAATGCCAAGCCGACGCTCAGGAGCATCTCGGCGGCCTGCATTCCCTCGTCCCGCCCCAATCCCGCCAAGAGGGTGAGGGCCACCACCACCACGAGGTCCTGGACCAGGAAGATCCCCACGGCGATCCGTCCATACTCCGAGTCCAACTCGCCCTTCTGCGCCAGGAGCTTCACGACCACGACCGTGCTGGAGAAGGTGAGCGCAGTGGCGATGAAGATCCCCTCGATCAGGCCGAACCCCAGAAGCAGGCATAATCCGAAGCCGCCGGCCGCTGTGAACACGACCTGTCCGATCCCCGCGACCAGAGCGACCCTGCCCACGTCCCGGATCTTTCGGAGGGAGAGTTCGAGTCCCACCAGGAAGAGGAGGAGTGCGATCCCCACCTCCGAGACGAGCTCGACCGACTCGGACAGCTCGATGAGGCCGAACACAGGGCCGATGAGGAGGCCCGCCACGAGGTAGGCGACGATGGACGGCACCTGGAGGTAGCGGACGAGGGCGAAGCATCCGGTCGCCGCCAGGACGATCAGCCCCAACTCGTCGATGATCGGGATATCCGAGATCATGCCCGGACCGGGCTCAGGGCTTGGAGTCGATGCGGTGAGGGGGCACCACGACGACGGCCTGGGGCACCGTGCGGATGACCTCCGAAGCGACGCTCCCGACCAGCGCACGGATGAGCACCCCATGACCATGGGTTCCCAGGATTACAAGATCCGGTCGGGTCTCTTCCGCGACCCGCAGAATCCCCTCGGGTGCCAGAGGATAGGACACGACCCGGGACTCGATTGCCACCGAGCCATTCGTACGCGCTGAAACCACCGCCGCGAAACCTTCGAGTGACCCCTCGCCGAGCGTGGGCCGATACCCCGGTCGCGCGAAGTCGGCGATCCGGACCACGTCGATCGTGACCCCGGCGCGTTCCGATCCGGGCGCCCGCGACCATCCGACCGCCCATCCGACCGCCACCTCCAGTGCATGGGTCGCATGGGAAGAGCGATCCGACGCAACCATGATTCGGCGAGGACATCGTTCGACCGGCCGATTCACCACGAGACAGGGAAAGGGGGAGGAGCGGATCACGCGATCCGCTGTCGCACCGATCAGCCCGTCGAAGGCTCTTCGAGGCCGGTGCGGTCCCAGCACGATGAGATCGGGGACAACCGTTTCGGCCAGCCGAAGGATTTCGCGGAATGGGACACCGCTCCGGGTGTGGAGGTGCGCATCGTCGGGGGTGATCCCGGTCTCGGCGAGCTGCGCTCGCATCTCGGTCATCGAAGAGCCCTGCCGCTTCTCGCCTGCGAGGGCGATCTCACCGGGAGCCCCCCCCTCATCCTCGACACCAGGAATGGGGTCGGGACGACGACGCACGTGGATTGCGTGGAGCTCGGCACCGGTCGGAGACCCCAGGTGCCGGGAGGCCTCCAGCGCCAGGCCGGACTCCTCGCCCAGGTCGGTCCCGACGAGGATGCGTCGGAGGGGCGGGTGTTCGGAGCTCGATGCCTTCATATCGCGCAGGAGTTGATGGATCGGTCTAGCCAGAGTCGAAGGATGGCGGAGATCCGATGATCCGGGCAACTCTCCCGGTGGATCCCGCCGCGGCGGACGTCTGCACCGAACCCGCTCGGGAAGGTGGCGGAACGAACTTCCTTACGCTCCGGGTCACCGGATGATATCCATAGGGTGAGATCTCTGCGCCCCTCAAGATCGGAGGAACCCATGGCCGCACGCTCCCCGCCTCGATCGAAGCCGCGGCCCGTCTTCGTCTCACTCGTCGTGGTCTGGCCGGAGTCGCGGCGGCCCTTGGAATGGCTCTGCCGGTCGGCTCCGTGGTTCCGATCCACGCCCAAGAGGGTGTCTTCGAATCCGAGCGGGGCCCGTACCGGGTCGTCGACGTCGTCGAGGCGACCGGGGCAGGTGCGGTTGGTCCGCGACGGCGCCCTGCAACCGGAGCCCATCGCCGGCGTGCCGGAGGTGCGATTACGGCTAGGAATTCCAGCCGCCCTCCAACGTGCAAAGAGAAGGTATGGCGGGGCGTCCTGGAAGGGCAAGCGAGGCAGGGTCGGAAGAGCCACGGGGGAGCGCTTTTGCACCTGAAGGCGAGGAGGCGCTCATGGCCGCAGTCTCCGCACCGGATCCGGGCAAAGCCGTGGGCGAGGAATGTTTCGAGGTGATGCTAGGCGACGGGATAGAGCGGAGTGGCCGTGGAACGCCGTGGAGGATGGGCGCCCACGGATTCCACGAGTCCGGGACCTTGAGGGCGCCGGAATACAGGCTGTATCCGAGACCGAGCAGCCCTGCCGCGAGGATGATCAGGAACACAATGAGGCCCATGCGACCCGCACCCCGAAACCGGGGCGGCGATCTTGCGGATCGAGGGGAGGTCGCCGGGGGCGGGCTTAACCTCGACCGGGATCTCCGCGGATGGACTGCTGTCGGGGTTTCACCCGGACGCCGGCACCTTCCACTCCCGCCGCGCGTCGGACACGCGACGCAGGATCCAGAACGCGATGAGGATTTCGAGGAGCAGCATCAGAATGCCGATGCCCTGCCCGACGTGCGGAGCCATGCGGAGCCACTCGATCGTGATCCAGAGCACCACCGCCCAGGTTATCGGCCCGGTGATCGCGGAGAAGCGGCCGACCATTCCGTAGAGGCCGTAGAACTCGCCGATTCGGTGCGGCGGCGTGAGGCGCAGCATGTACGGCCGGTCCGCGGCCCACATCCCGCCGAGGGCGATACCGGCCGACGCCGCTACGAGTCCCAGCGCCCAGAGTGGCAGCGCAAAGATGCCGATCGCGGCGGCGGCCAGGAACACTGCGATCCAGGTGTACAGGACGAGGTCGAGCGATCGCTTCGGCCCGATCCGGTCGACGACCACGCCCCAGACGAAGCCGCCGATGATCGCGAATACAATTGCGAACAGAAGGATGACCTGGGCCGCGCGCTCGCCCTCGACGGCCTCCAGTCCCGACGCCACCGCAATGTTCACCGTGTACAACCCCATGATCGCGATGACCGTGTTGACCGCATCCGTATAGAATACGCGGCCGACCAGGAAGCGTAGCAGCCCCGGATACTCGTTGCCGGAGCGCAGGGCTCGGATCGTCTCGGCCGTCGATTCGCGAATCATCTTCAAGCCGAAGACCGGGCGCGGATTCGGATTGCCGCGCTCGCGCACGAAGAGGAAGCACGGCAACGCGAAGACCAGGAACAGCACTCCGATGAACAGGAAGAGTTGCGCCTTGTCCTCGGTGCCGAGCAGGAAGCCCATGCCGACGGCCAGGAACGAGCCGATGTAGCCGATGCCGATGCCGATGCCCCCGATCCGACCGCGGTTCTGCGGCGTGCTCACTTCCGGCAGCAGCGCGTCGTAGAACTGCAGCCCCGCCTGGTACGTTACGTTCGCCAGGACAAAGAGAATCGCGCTCAGGACGAAGCCGCTGCGTGCAAGGAACACCGTGAAGGCGACGCAAAGAAGTGTGCTGATGATCAGGAACGGCATGCGCCGCCGCGCGCGGTCCGTCATGGCGCCGAGCAGCGGCGAAACGACGAAGATGATCGCATACGACACGGCCAGGATCACGCCCCAGACCACGTCCGCCCGTTCGGCACCGACCGTCTCGCGCACCCAAAGCGGGAAGAACAGCGAAACGACGCCCATCGAGAAGATCGTATTCGCCAGATCGTACAGCACCCAGGCCGCCACCGCTCGCTTCCGGATCGAGATGCCACCCGGCGGCACTCTTGTCATGCTCGAACCGTTCATGCGCAATTCGCTGCAGGAGATGGAGGGTGCGCGCGGGGCCCAGGAACGGCCGCCCGGCGGTGTAGGATATGTGGCTACGCCAGCCGCGGAAAGTGCTCAACGGGGAGCGCCGGACTATCCGCGAGGCTGGGCCCCCGGGCTCATGGGTCAGATCCGAAGCGAAGCGAAGGCCCGGGCAAGCCGAAAAAGTGACCCGGCACCTCCACTCAAGGCTCGCGTCGCGTGGATGGTCGCTCGGCGCGACTGGACCTGTGGGTGGTAACAGAGCTCGTGGCTCAACGCTTGCAAGTAAAGACGGCTTCAGCACCCGGGCGAGCGTCCGGTGGAGCCGAGGCGTGGCAGTTGGTGCTAGCGGCTCCTAACCGCTACAGAAGGACGTTTGTCCGACTGCGATGAGCAACCGTTCAGGAGCCAACGCAATGCCAATCAACATGCGCTTAGCTGATTTTATCCGGTCAGAAATGGAGGCGATCCTTCAGGACTGGGAAGAATTTGCCAAGACCATCTCTCCCGCCAGCCATATGGGTAAGTCCGGACTGCGCGACCACGCCAGGGACATGCTTCTGGAGATTGCCGACGATCTCGAGTCATACCAGAGCGACTCTGAACAGGCCGCCAAATCGAAGGGCCATGAGCCGGCGGAGGGGGATGAGACCTGGGCGGAAGTGCACGGTGGCGATCGCCATACCAGCGGCTTCACCGTCATGGAGACGATTTCCGAATTTCGGGCCCTGCGGGCGAGTGTGGTGTCACTCTGGACCAAAGCTCACCCCACGATTTCCGGCGAACAGGTTGAAGACCTTACCCGGTTCCATGAAGCGATTGACCAGGCTGTCGCTGAATCGCTGGACCAGTACGCGACCGAGAAGGAGATGGAGACCCGGCTGTTCGGCGCCGTTCTTCTGGCATCGCCGGACCCGATTTATGTGCTGGATCTCGGGGGCAGATTCATTTATGCAAACAAGGCTACCGCTGAGCTGTTCGGTCTGAAGCCCACCGAGATCATCGGAAAGACCACCTTTGACCTCGGGTTTCCGTTCGCCTCGGACTTCCAGCGGAACCTGGAAGAAGTCATCGCGGACCAGTCCACCTACCGCGGCAAGTTCGTCCACACATTTGCTTCTGGACATGGGGAAAGGTTCGAGTATCTGATTGCACCCGTGCTGGACGAGGATGATCGCACCGAAGCAGCTGTCTGCATTTCCCGAGATATCACCGAACAGGCACTCGCCGAGGAAAAAATCTGGCACGCCGCCCACCACGATCAATTGACCGGACTGCCGAACCGTCGCCTGTTCCTGGACCGCCTGGAACAGGAGGTGAAACACGCAAAGCGCAGCAGCCTGCCTCTTTCCGTGCTTTTCATGGACCTCGATGGCTTCAAGGCAGTCAACGATTCGTTCGGCCACGAAGCGGGGGATTTTCTACTCTCCGAGGTGGCCGAGCGGCTGACCGCTTGTGTTCGGGAGGAAGACACGGTGGCCCGAATGGGAGGCGATGAATTCACCGTGATTGTCACCGACGCCAAGCAACTCAAGGATGTCGAACTTGTAGCCCGAAAGATCAAAGACGCACTCTCGATGCCTTTCCAGGTTGCACAACGGCCTATACATATTTCCGCCAGCCTTGGCATCTCGTCCTACCCCGAGGATGCAACCTCCCCTGTCAATCTGCTGGAAGCCGCTGATCAGGCCATGTACAAAGCGAAGAATGTGGGCTCCGACCGGATGTGATTCCCGTCGCCTTCCACAGGGTGCCCGAGATGTGACTCGCCGATTTCATGTTGGCCAACCGTCAAGATGTCCTGATCGAATGGAGAGCTTCGCATGCTCCTGTGTGCCGGCGGGCGTTACGATGGACTTGGACTAAACGCCTCCTTCAAAGTTAAGAATGGCAGATCGTCGCTTCCGAACGCCGGATTCGGAGGCCAGGCCAACTCCGCCGCCGGGTAGGAGAAAATGTCACGTTCCCCAACTCCATGGTGGGCTGCAGGGTCGATTTTCGTCCTGGTGGCCGCCTGCGTGGGCGGGGACGCAAAGTGGACGGAGGAGGATTGGCAATCGATTTATTCCGTCGCGCTCGAGGCGGTCCGACACTCAAGGGCTGACCCCCTGGTGGTCGACGCGCGGTCTCGGTTCCTCGTCCCCAACGGGAGTGGGGAGCTGCAGATGGGAGAATACAACCGGTGGGGCGATCCGTCGCTGGCGGCGGCGATCAGTGAGGATCCCGCGGCGTCCCCGTGCCGAGTCGGGCCGGACCGTGTTTGCGACCGAGGGATGCATGATCGGTTTACCCTGATCTCAGAACCGCATCCCATTGGACGCCGGGAAGCCGTCCTCCTCGCTTCCCGAGTCGTTGTCGCCGACGGTGTACTCTCCTCGACGGGCCTGGCGCTGCAGGTGCGATACGCGAATGGCGCATGGCGGGTAACCCGCATGTGGGAGGATGATTCGGTAAGACTGCCGCCCGGGTCGTCACCCTGAGCAGGAGCTGGGGATCGGGGGCGAATTCACTGGCGCGTCGGTGGACCCCACCCGCACCTCGCCGCGGCTGACAGATGCGCGCAAGTTTCTCTGGCTGCCATTCCCGGAGGCCCCTTCCTCACGTCCTCCCTCATCCCCACCTCACCCCGCGGGATCCAGCGCCTCCTGGAACCGGAGGCGGCTGGCCGGGGAGGGCTGCCCGCGGCAGACACCGGTCCACGCATCGGGATCGATTCCGCGGAATCGGTGGGTGCGAACCAGCTGCCCCACCGGATCCGCGGCGGCAAGGGGAGCGAGGGCCGGAGGCGGAGGCCGGTCGGGGAGCCGGACGCCGTGGGCGTTCAGGAACTCCGGGCGGCGAGCCCGGCCCAGGCGCACGGAGAACCCGCCCTCGTGGACGCCGCGGTGATGGGCCCGGCAGAGGAGGACGAGGTTGTCGAGCTTCGTCTCGCCGCCCC
>JBBDRS010000013.1:0-161372 GCA_040905325.1 Gemmatimonadota bacterium | reverse complement strand
TTAGCTCGCCCTCTTTACGCGTGTCCACCTGGATCAGGAATCGGGGGGAAGACCACCAGCCGGAGCATGGGGGAGTGCCACTCGGCGCTCCGGGCCCGGGCCCGGCTGATGGCGTAGCGGAGGGAGCGGACGAGGGCCGAGCCGTCGATCCGGTCCTTCACCAGGTAGTCATGGGCTCCCCCTTCCACGGCCCGGGCAGCGAGGGCCATGTCGTCGAGTCCCGAGAGAATGACAATGGGGATTTCCCCGGCGTGCGCGTGGAAGCGAGAAAAGGTCTCCAGTTCCTCGCTATCGGGGAGCATCAGGTCCAGGAGGACCGCGTCCACACCTCCCTCTTCGACGCGCTCGATTCCTCCGGCGAGGGTGTCCCTGACCTGGACACGGAAGGGGGGAGCGGTGGAACCTTCCAGAAGGCCCTGAATGAGGCGAGCCTGGACCGGGTTGTCCTCTATGAGCAGCACGGTGAGGTGGCGGTCATCCATCTGACACTCCCGAGGGATCGGGTGGTCCGAGCGAAGCCGCGGCCGGTAACCCGCTCGGCGAGGAGGGGACGCTCCCACCTCGGGGCGTCCCTCGCGAGCAGGGAATATGCAGGGGGCGGCCCTGTCCCGCCACGGAGGCGCGGGGTGTCATTCGTACGGGGAGCGCCGGCGTACTACCTTTGCTCGCATGACCATCGAGATCCTTCTCGCCCTCGCCCTCCTGGCCGGAGCGGTCATCGCCTTTGCCACGGGGCGGTTCCGGCTCGATCTCGTGGCCCTCACCGTCCTGGTCCTGGTGGCGATCCTGGGGCTTGCCCCGGTGGAACAGGTGCTGGCGGGATTTGCGAACCCCGCCGTCCTCGCCATCGCCGGGATGTTCGTCATCTCGGCGGCCCTCTCCCGCACCGGGGTGGCGGACATGGTGGGCCGCTGGATCCTGCGGGTGGCCGGCACCGGCGAGTTGCGCCTGGTTCTGGCGGTCACCCTGGTCTCCGCCACCCTGTCCGGGTTCGTGAACAACATCGGGGTGGTGGCCATGATGCTCCCGGTGGTGGTGGAGATCGCTCGGAAGGTGGAGACGGCCCCTTCCAAGCTCCTCATCCCCATGGCCATGGGGGCCCAGCTCGGGGGGTTCACCACCCTCATCGGAACGTCCCCGAACCTGCTCGCCGGGGATGCCCTCCGGGAGGCGGGGTTCGAGCCCTTCCACCTCTTCGCCTTCACCCCGGTGGGGGCCGCTCTGGTCCTGGCCGGCACCCTCCTCGTGGTGCTGGTGGCGCCCCGGGTCCTCCCGGAACGTACGCCGGTGGACCGGAGGGGGGTGGTGGTTCGGCCGGGGATCCGCGAGGGGGTGGGGCTGGAGGAGCGACTTCTGGTGTTGGAGGTCCCGGTGGGCTCCCCCCTCTTGGGGCGGTCGCTGGAGGAAAGCCTCATGGGTCCCGCACTGGGATTGAGGGTCCTGGCCATCGAGCGGGAGGGTGACCGGATCCTCGCGCCGGGTCCGGGCACCCACCTCCACGCAGGGGATCGCATGGTGGTCCAGGGGAGCCCTGACTACTTCATGGAGTTGAAGTCGGGGCGGCACCTGATTCCCGAGAGTGGCGAGCCTCCCGCCGTCCGCCTGGAGACCGCGGAGGTGGGACTCGCCAGCTTTCGCATTGCTCCCGATTCCACCCTCCGGGGCAAGACCGTAGGGCAGGCCCACTTCCGGGACGAGGAGGGGCTTCTGGTCCTGGCCCTCCGCCGACCCGGGTTCCGTCGTCGGACCCATCTCCTGGGCACCCCCCTGGAGTCGGGAGACCTGCTCCTGGTCCAGGGCGCCCGGGAACGGCTCGACGCCCTGGCAAAGGCCGAGGACTTCGAAGAGGTGACTCCCCTCACGGGAGCAGAGGCGGTGGAAACCTTCGAGCTGAACGAACGGCTCTGGTCGCTGAAGGTCCTGGAGGGGTCGGTCCTGGCTGGGAAGCGGTTGGCCGAGGCTCGCCTGGGGGACGACGTGGGGATGGTCGTGCTCGCGGTGGAGCGGGAAGGCGAGCGGGTGGCCCTCCCCCCCGCCGATCTGGAGCTGGAACCGGGGGACCTCCTCCTGGTGAAGTCGCGCCCCGAAGACCTCCTCATGATCCGGGGGCTCCAGCGCCTGATCCTCCACCCCGACGAGGGGCCCGGGCCCGAGGAGCTGGAGGGGCCGGACGTGGGGTTCGTGGAGGTGGTCCTGGCGCCCCGATCGGCCCTCATCGGGAAGACCATCCGGGAGGTGCAGTTCCGGGGGCGCTTCGGCCTCCATGTGGTGGCCATCGTCCGGGAGGGAGAGGTGCTCCGCACGAACCTCCGGGACGAGACCCTCCGCTTCGGGGACGCGCTCCTCCTGTATGGGTCCCGCAGCCGGGCCCGGGCACTCGCCCGCGAACCGGACTTCATCCTCCTCCGGGAACCCTCCGCCGATCCTCCCGACTACCGGCTGGCTCCCCGCTCCGTCCTGATCCTGGGGGCGGCCCTGACCACCATCATCGCGGGGTGGCTCCCGGTAGCGGTGGGGGTCCTGACCGGAGCGGTCCTCATGGTCGTGACCCGCTGCATCACCCCCGAGGAGGCGTATCGGGCCATCGACTGGCCCACCCTCGTGCTGGTGGCCGGCATGCTGGCGCTCGGGGCGGCGCTGGCGGAGTCGGGGACCGCGACCATGCTGGGGGAGCAGCTCCTGGGTCTCACCGCGGGGGGCGGGCCCATGGGGCTCCTGGTGGCACTCACCCTGGTTACGGCCGTAGGGGCACAGATCATCCCGGCGCCGGCCATCGTGGTGCTCATGGCCCCCATCGCCCTCACCGGGGCGGCCCAGCTCGAGGTCTCGCCCTATCCCCTGGTGCTGGCCGTGGCCATCGCCGCGACCTCGCTCGCGTCCCCTGTATCCCAGCCCGCCCAGGCTCTGGTGATGGCGCCGGCCGGGTACCGGATGGGCGATTTCCTCCGGCTGGGGATCCCCATGACCCTGGTGGTCCTGGCGCTCACCATCCTCCTGGCACCGGTGGTGTTCCCGTTCTAGAAGGGAAAGAAGACGGGAATCACCAGGAGCGCCGCCACCAGCATGATGAGGGTGAGAGGGGCGCCCACCCGGAAGAAGTCGCTGAAGCGATAGCCGCCCGGTCCGAGAACGAAGGCGTTGGTCTGATATCCCACCGGCGTCATGTAGCTGTTGGAAGCGGCGATCATGACGGCCACCACGAAGGGGAGGGGCGACACCCCGAGGCTCACACCCACTCCGACGGCGATGGGAGTGAGGACCAGCGCCGTGGCGTTGTTGCTGATCACTGCGGTGAGGAGGGAGGTGGCCAGGTAGACCACTGCGAGGGTCCCGAGGAGTCCCAACGGTGCGGTGAGATGGAGGAGCCGGGCCACCAGGTAGGCGGCCGCACCCGTCTCCTGCATCGCGATGCCCAGGGGGATCGTGCCTCCCAGGAGGACGATGACCATCCAGTCCACGTCGGCGTAGGCCTCGTCCGGGGTGAGGATCCCGGCCAGGAACATGGTCACGACCCCCAGGAGGGCCGCGACCATGATGGTGGTGACATTGAAGGCGGCCAGGAGGACCACCGCCCCCAGGATGGGGAGGGCATACCGGAGTTTTCCCGGCCGACGTACGGGGAGTTCCACTCCGCCCAGGAGCGCCAGGTCCCCGCCCTGGTGGACCGCTCTCAGTTCGTCGGGGCTCCCGCGCACCAGGAGGATATCGCCGGCATCGAGCTTCACCGAGTTCATGGCCTCGCTGATGGGGTGACCGTGCCGTCGGATCCCGAGGACGGGGAGTCCGTAGCGTCCCCGGAAGTGCAGCTCGCGGAGGGAGTGCCCGGTCACCGGAGAGCGGAGGGGAACGATGACCTCGGCCAGGGTCACCTTCGCGTCCTCGTCAATGTCCTCTTCTTCCACGGGAAAGCGCGGCTTCGCGCCGGCCACCTCCAGCCCCTCCAGACCCTCCGCCCTGGTGAGGTCGGGCATCTTCCCCCGGACCACCAGGACGTCTCCGGTCCTCAGCGCCTCTCCTCCCCGGGGGGTGGGGATTTCCTCCTCCCCTCTCTCGATAGCGATGATCTCCAGCCCGTATTCTTCGGAGAAATCCAGGTCGCGCAGGGTCTTCCCCACCAGTTTGGAACGGGGGCCCAGGCGGAGCGCCGAAAGATACTCCCCCAGTTCGTAGCGCTCCTCGAGCCCGACGTCCGTTTCGCGCACGGGGGTGAGCCACCGCCCCACCGTGAGAAGGTAGACGACGCCCGCCCCGGTCAGGATCAGAACAGGAAGGGTCAGGTCGAACAGACCGATCCGGCCCACCCCCAGCTCCAGCGCAAGTCCCGCCACCAGCAGGTTCGTGGAGGTCCCGATGAGGGTGAGGGTGCCCCCCATCTGCGAGGCGAAGGAGATGGGCATGAGGATACGGGACGGGGCGATGCCGGTGTTCCGGGTGAGCCCCAACACCAACGGAAGCATGACGACCACTACCGGGGTGTTGTTGACGAAGGCGCTCAGGGGGATGACCAGGAGGAGTGCCGCGGCCAGGAGGCGGAATTCACTGTCTCCGGCGACCTTCCCCAGCCAGCGTCCCAGGATGTCCACCACCCCGGCCCGGACGAGGCCCGCGGAGAGGATGAACATGGCGGCCACCGTGAGGGTGGCCTCGTTGGCGAAGCCGCTCACCCCCTGGGCGGGCGAAACGACACCCGAGACCACGAGGGCGGCCATGCCCATGAGGGCCACCAGGTCCATCCGGAACCGGTTGGACAGAAAGAGGGCCAGTACCCCGACAGCGATGACCAGGGTGACGAGGCCATCCGTAGTGAGTGCGGCTTCTGTCACGGATAGGGGACGCGCGGGAAGAGTCAGGGCTCGGCGACCCCGGCAAGATTATGCGGGGACGTTCGGGTGGGCAAGCGCGATCGGCGAGCCGGACAGGCTAGCGGTAGGGTCGGGCGAGGGATGGCCCCGTACCAGACGCCCGCCTACCTTGCCGCCGACCGGGTCGCCCACGCGGCGAGCTCCCCCCCGAACCCCTCCCCGGAGGTCTCCTCATCGATCGCATCGCCCTCGTGGAAGGCGCGCTGGACGACTACCTGGCCTCGGCCGAGCCCGCGGCGCACCCGCTTCCGATGGACGCCCCCCTGACGCCCGGGTGCTCGCTCACAGGCGGGGAGGCGGTGGCGCTCTGGGAGGATCAGGCTGCGAGCCGAGCGTGCGATGTGGAGGCCCGTCGCCTGAAGGCCGAGGGGCGGAGCTTTTACACGATCTCGGGCGCAGGGCACGAGCAGAACGCCGTGGTGGGGGCCCTCACCCGGACCACGGATCCGGCCTTCCTCCACTACCGGTCGGGCGGATTCATGATGGCCCGGGCCCGCCAGATGCCCGGGGTCGACCCCATCCTCGAGACCATGCTCTCCATCTGCGCCTCCCGGGACGATCCCATCGCGCAGGGGAGGCACAAGGTGTGGGGGAGCCGCCCCCTCTGGGTCCCGCCACAGACCAGCACCGTCGCGTCGCACCTGCCCAAGGCGGTGGGGATGGCGTTCGCGCTGGGGCGACGGGGGCGGTTGGGGTGGGGAGAGGGTGGAGAGGGCGATCTGCCGGACGATGCGCTGGTGGTCTGCTCCTTCGGGGACGCCTCGGCGAACCACGCCACGGCGCTCTCCGGCTTCGGGGCGGCACGCTATGCGGTCCGGCGCGGGAATCCCCTCCCCCTCCTTTTCGTCTGCGAGGACAATGGGATCGGGATCAGCGTGGACACGCCTCCCCGGTGGATTCGGGAGACCTTCGGCGGAATGCGCTACCTGGAGTACGTAGAGGCCGACGGCGAGGTGGACGAGGTGTGGGGGGTGGTGGAGGAGGCGGTCCGGAGCGCCCGCGAGGGACGCCGGCCCGTCTTCCTCCGGCTGGTGACGCAACGACTCTGGGGGCATGCCGGGTCCGACATCGAGACCGCCTATCGCACTGTCGAGGAGATCCGGGGGGTGGAGGCGAGCGACCCCCTCCTGCGGAACGCCCGGCGTCTGGTGGAGACGGGGGCGGTGACCCCGGCCCGCCTTCGGGACGTGCTGCAGGAGGTGCGGAGGGCCGTGCGGTTGGCGGGCACGGAGGCGGCGGGCCGGCCGCACCTGGAGTCGGTGGAGGAGGTGGTCGCACCCCTCGCCCCATTCGACGAGGCGCGGGTTCGTGCATCCGCCCGTGGGGCCGTGGATCCGGCGCGACGGCGTCGGCACTGGGAGGCGGGCCTCCCCGAAGAGGCGACGACGCCCGTGAGGCGGACGCTGGCGGCCCACCTCTCGGCGGCCCTCCACGACGAGATGCTGCGCCGCCCCGAGATCCTGGTCTTCGGGGAGGACGTGGGGCGGAAGGGAGGGGTCTACTACGTCACCGCCGGGCTCCAGGAACGGTTCGGGACCGGTCGCGTCTTCGACACCCTCCTGGACGAGACGGCCATCCTGGGCGCCGCTCAGGGCGCGGCCCTCGCCGGGTTCCTCCCCATCCCCGAGATCCAGTACCTCGCCTACGTGCACAACGCCATTGACCAGCTACGGGGCGAGGCGGCCTCACTCCAGTTCTTCAGCTCCGGACAGTTCCAGAACCCCATGGTGGTGCGGATCGCGGCCTTCGGCTACCAGAAGGGGTTCGGCGGTCATTTCCACAACGACAACTCCATCGGGGCGCTTCGAGACATCCCAGGGTTGGTCCTGGCCGCCCCCTCCCGGGGGGACGATGCCGTGCGGATGCTGAGAGGGTGCGTTGCCACCGCCGTCGAGTGCGGGCGGGTGGTGGCCTTCCTCGAGCCCATCGCGCTCTACTACGAGCGGGACCTCCACGAGGACGGTGACGGCCTCTGGCTCTCGGACTATCCGCGACCCGGGGAGGCGCTCGTCCCGGGGGAGGTGGAGGTGTATGGGGAGGGGGATGTCCTCCTGGTCAGCTACGCGAACGGCCTCCGGATGAGTCTGCAGGCGCAGAGGATCCTGGAGCGGGACCATGGAGTGCGAGTGCAGGTGCTGGACGTGCGATGGCTGAACCCTCTCCCGCTGGAGGCGATCGCCGGAGCGGCGGAGGGGAAACGGGTAGTCATCGTCGTGGACGAGTGCCGGCGGACGGGGGGCGGCATCGCAGACGCGGTGGTGTCCGACCTGGCGGAGCGAGGGACCGATGCGCGGCTCGGGTCGGTGCGCTCAGTGGATACCTACGTCCCCCTGGGGCCCCCCGCGGACCTCGTCATGGTCCGGACTCCGCAGATCGTCGAGGCGGTGAGAGAGGCGTATCTCGGAAGGCCCCCTCAGTAGGAGCGGCCCGGAGAGTTCGTTTGCCTCGATTCGCTCCTCGATACCGTCGGGCGCCTTCACCATATCTGCGAAGTTCCCCGTCCAGCTCTGCCAGATGAGGACGGCCCCCACCGCCACCAGGAGCCCACCCGCGCCCTTGAGCGTCCTGCGATGCCAGGTCGCGCTCAGGTAGCGCCTCCCGGAGTCCACGGCCCAGGCGAGGGCCACCATGGACCCGATGAAGCAGACCATGAAGCTCCCGAGGAAGGCCAGGCCATTGAGCGGACTGACGTGCCAGCGGTTGAGGAGGAGCGGTGCCCCGATGAAGAACCAGAACGCCCACGGGCCCGGGGCCAGCACGCCGAAGAGGGCGACCCGCAGGAGGTGTCGTCCGTGGCCCGGGTCCTTGTCGACCAGGGAACTCGTCCGGTGCGCATCCCTGAGCATCTTCCACGCCATGAAGAGGAGGAGCAGCCCGCCCAGGATCCCGATCCACCGCAACGCCTCGCCCGGGAGGCGCGAGAGTATGAAGACCGCTGCCAGCATCACGAAGGTCTCCGTCCCTACCGGGATGAACGAGACCTTGATGCCCTCCCGTAGTCCTCGCTCCAGCGCCGTGGTCGCGACCACCGTCGAGAACGCGCCCGGGATGAGACCCGCGAAGAGCCCGACGCCGATGCCGAGGAGAATGGATTCCATCCGGGAAGCAGTTTCTCGTATTGGTGGGTTCGGGGGTGAGTGGGGAGCGGCCCTCCGGGCGCCGCCGGACAGAAGATGTGTGGGAGCCGGGACGAACGACAGGGGGGTGGGGCGATGGGATGGTCATGGCGCTTCCTCGGGATCACGGGTCGCGCACCCGGTCGATGAGGGCTTCCATGTGGTCCAGGTAGCGTCCGAGGGCCTTCCGTCCCGCTTCGGTCAGGCTGTACTCCGTTCGAGGCATCCGCCCCTGGAACGATTTCGTGCAGGACACGTAGCCACCTTCCTCCAGGCGTCGGGCGTGCACACTCAGGTTCCCGTCGGAGGTGTCGAGGAGTTCCTTCAACTCGGGAAAGCTCAGCACCTCGTGTACGGCCAGCGCGCTCACGATCCCGAGGCGCACGCGACCGTGGATGAGGCGATCGAGCTCGACCGGGTTGGGTTCGGCCGGCATCGGATTCTCCGCCGAAGGGATGCGCTTGGGCTCAGCCGCCATGCTTCCTCGCGATCTGGAACCCGAAGACAAGGTGGAGAACCCCGAACCCGATTCCCTGGAGGGCGGCCCCGCCCAGCACCATGAAACACATGCCCATGATGGGTACGATCTTCACCGAAAACGCGCCCCCGGTAGCCACCCCGACGCCGTAGAGGAGGAGCCAGACGCCGTCGTCGCGCGCCCGGTCTCCCAGGGCGATCGGCTGCGAGGGGGATGCGGTGGGTGTGGGATGGTCTAGCATGCCCCGACATTCGCACCCCGTTTCGTACTTGTCAAGTACTTTGTAAAACCAAGCTGTGGCGGCCTTTCGGACGTGCGACACGAGAAGCTGGCCGAACCCAGAGGCTGGCATGCATCTTTCATCAGGACATACGTGTCGACCCACTTCCCGAGGACGTCCCATGAATGCTCGAATCGCCCTGGCTGCCCTCCTCCTCGCGCTCCTGGCGGGCCTGCCCGAACCGCTGGAGAGCCAGTACTTCGGCCGAAACAAGGTGCAGTGGGAGCAATTCGATTTCCGGGTCCTGGAGACGCCCAATTTCGACCTCCACTTCTACCCGGAGGCCGCCGGACCCGCCGAGGATGCCGCGCGGCTGGCGGAGCGCTGGTATGAACGGTTTGCCCGGACCTTCGAGCACGAGATCCCGGAACGCCGGCCCCTCATCCTCTACGCTGACCACCCCGACTTCCAGCAGACAAACATCCTGAGCGGGAGCATCGGAGAGGGGACGGGAGGGGTGACGGAGGGGCGCCGGGACCGGGTCATCATGCCGCTGGGGAATTCGTATGGGGAGACGAATCACGTCCTGGGACACGAGCTGGTGCACTCCTTCCAGTTCGACATCGCCCGCGGCCGCCAGGCGCCCGGTCTGGGAGGCCTCATGAGCCTTCCCCTCTGGTTTGTAGAGGGGATGGCCGAATACTACTCGGTAGGCACCAGCTCCACCCTCACGGGAATGTGGCTTCGCGATGCGGTGCTCCAGGACGAGGTTCCCACCCTCGAAGAGATGACCGATGATATGCAGCGGTATTTCCCCTACCGCTTCGGCCACGCCTTCTTCGCCTACGTAGGAGGGGAGTACGGGGACCTGGCCATCGCGGATCTGTTGCGGTTGGCCGTGCGGGGCGGCTACGACATGGCGAACCGGCAGGTCCTGGGGATTTCCAGCGATACGCTCTCGGCGCGGTGGAAAGAGGCGGTGGAATCGCACTACGGCCCGCTCATGGAGGGTCGGACTTCGCCAGCCGAGGCGGGCACGCTCCTCCTCTCGCCGGAGACGGGGGCAGGGCGGCAGAATGTGGCGCCATCGCTGAGCCCGGACGGCCGCTACGTGGCCTTCCTATCGGAGCGGGACCTCTTCACCATCGAACTCTTCCTCGCCGACGCCGTCACAGGGGAGATCATCCGCAGCCTCACCCGTTCCACCCGGGACGTTCACTCCGACGCCATCCGATTCATCGATTCGTCGGGAGGATGGTCCCCGGACGGGGAGCGTATCGCGGTGAGCGTCTTCGCCGAGGGGAGAAACCGGATCCAGATCTATCGGGCCTCGGATGGCAACATCGTCCAACGGCTCGACGTCCCGCGCAGGATCGGGGAGATCCGGAGCCCTGCGTACTCTCGGGATGGCGAGCGCATCGCCTTCTCCGGGCAGGCGGGCGGGGTCACGAACATCTTCGAGCTGGAGGTGGCCACAGGCGAGGTGACGCAGCTCACCGACGACCGGTATGCGGCCCTGCAGCCCACCTACTCCCCGGACGGCGGTACCATCGCCTTCGTAACCGACAGGGGACCGGAGACGGACTTCGAGCAACTCACCTTCGGTCCCATGCGGATCGCCATGATGGATCGGGCGACCGGTGCAATTCGCGAACTGGCCCCCTTCCCGGGCGCCGAGCACTGGAACCCGGTGTTCACACCGGACGGCCGGGCGCTACTTTTCCTGGCCGATCCCGACGGGTTCCGGGATGTCTATCGCCTGGAGCTTGCCGACGGGACCCTGTTCCGTGTCACCCGCATCGCCACCGCTGTGAGCGGAATCACGGACGCCACCCCCGCCCTCTCGATTGCCCGGGATGCGGGGACGGTGGCCTTCTCCGTCTTCGACGGGGGAGAGTTCCACATCTACGGGCTGGACGCGGCGGAGATCACGGGCGATGTGGTCCAGCCTGATGACGTTCTCGCGCTGGCCGGCCGCCTCCTTCCCGGTGCGACGGACGACCCCACCGCCTGGGTGAACCGGATGCTCGCCGACACCCAGACGGGGTTGCCGCCCCAGAGCCGCTATACCGCCGAGGGAACGCCTTCGGTAGACCGCTCGCTGGGCCTCGAGTACATCGGACAGGCATCCATCGGGGTGGGAGCCGACCAGTGGGGCACACAGGTCGGGGGTGGGATCTCCGCCCTCTTTTCGGACATAATGGGCGATCGGACGCTCTTTACCTCCATTCAGGGGCAGGGGGAGCTCGCGGACATCGGCGGCCAGATCTTCTACCAGGACCAGGGGCGGCGGTGGAACTGGGGAGTTGGCATCGCGCAGCTTCCCCAGCGGTATTTCCGCACCGCCATCGACGAAGGCCCGGACGACACCGTTGCCCTGATCCGCGACGAGCAGCGCATCCGGCTCACCGAGGTGGGGGGCGTCGTTTCGTACCCCTTCTCAACCATTCGGAGGGTGGAGGTCACGGGGGCCTACAACCGATACGGGTTCGACGCGCGGAGGGACGTTTTCCTTTTCGACCAGGCGGGCCGGTTCGTGGAGCGGGAGCGAGAGGAACTTCCGGCGCCCGACGCCGTCAACCTGGGCCGCGGGTCGGTGGCCTTCGTGGAGGACAACAGCTTCTTCGGGTTCAACGCTCCCGTACGGGGCTGGCGGGCCCGGTATGAGCTGGGGTACACGGCGGGCAGCGTGGAATTCCTGCAGGCGACGCTGGACCACAGGCGATACTTCGCCGGACCCATCCCCGAGGTGACGTTCGCGGCGCGAGGAATGCACATGGGGCGCTACGGACCGGACGTGCAGGGCATCGACGCCATCTTCCGCCCCATGTTCCTGGGCATGGAGTCGATTATGCGGGGCTACTCCTCCCAGTCCTTCCAGGTGGAGGAGTGCACGTTCACTGCGGAGGACCAATGCGCGGAGTTCGAGCGGCTCCTGGGGCACCGGATCGCGGTGCTGAACCTGGAGACGCGGATCGCGCTCCTTGGCACGAATCGCTTCGGGCTCCTCTCGTTCCCGATACTGCCCACCGACCTGGTGTTCTTCGGGGACGTGGGCGTCGCCTGGAGCCAGGGGGACGGTGCGGATCTGAGGTGGGACCGGGCCACGCCGGACCGGGTTCCGGTGGCCAGCGCGGGTGTGGCTACGCGCAGCAACATCTTCGGCGCGCTGGTGGTGGAGATCTTCTACGCCTATCCCTTCCAGCGGCCCGAGCGGGGCGCTCACTTTGGGGTGAACCTGATGCCGGGGTGGTAGGGAAGGTGCGGCGAATCGCTAGCGCTCCAGGATGCCCGGCAGCGCGATCCCTTCCGCCTCCGGGATCGTGAGTCCGAGGAGCGCGGCCGCGATGGGTGCCACGTCCACCTGGTTCATCTCGGGGATGTGCGCTCCGGCCCGGACCCCCGCACCCCAGGCCACGAAGCCGGTGTGGATGTCCGGGAAGTCCGGGGCGTAGCCGTGGCTGCCACCTCCTCCGCCGGCTCTCAGGATCGCACCGGTGGCCGCCCCCGTGAGGGAAACCCCCCGGCGCGCGGCCAGGGCGAACGGCACCTCCCGCGCCACCCCGAGCCGGTCCAGCTCGTCCCGCTCCACGACTCGAAAGAATCGGTCGAACTCCGTCCGGTGCTCCTCGACGGCGCGTCGAGCCTCCTCGGCCGCCGCCTGGTCGTCCGCGTCGCGGAGGTGCAGGAACGCGCCCCCGCTCGTAGACTGGAAGGTGGCGCGCCAGCCGCCTCCTTCGAGTTGCTCGCCCCGGAGGCCGGCGTCGACGAGCCAGATGTTCGGGGCCACGGTGTGATGAACGTCCACGAATCCGTGGTCCCCCGACACGACGAAGGTGGTCCGGTCCAGTATACCTGCGCGGTCGGCGGCCTCCACCAAGCGGGCCAGGGCGCGGTCCACTGCAGCCACGGCCAGGTGCACCCCGGGCCCTTCCCGCCCCTCCTGGTGCTGGTGCGAGTCGGTGGTGAGGAGATGGACCGTCATGAGGGTGGGCTGGTGGGCTCCGATCACGTACGCGCCGATGGCCCCCATCCAGTCCTCCCGCGCCCGCACTCCACCGCTGAAGGCGTAACCGGGGAGGCGGCCGGTGGCTTCGCGCTCCACCTCCTCCAGGAACCCCTCCGGCGAGGCGTGCCTCCCCACCATCTCCGGCCAGGTGAGCTCTCCCGTGTGATCCCACACCTCCGGGAGGTTCCAGTCGATGGGCGCGCCACGCGTCACCGGCCAGAGAAGGCTCGCCGTCGTCCCGCCGCTCTCCGAGACGATCTCCCAGAGGGTCGGGGCGGCGATGGCCTCGAAGTCCCAGTACCAGATGCCCTCGGGGCCCTCCGGCTGGAAAAGCGTGTTGTACAGGACCCGGTGACGCTCCGTGCCCACCCCGGTCACCAGCGTGGTATGCGCCGGAAAGGTCACCGACGGGAAGATCGGCCGGACCACCTCGGCGCTTGCCCCCTCCCGAGCCATCTGCTGTAGCATGGGGGCCGGCCAGCGCTCGTCCAGGTAGAATTCCGGTCGAAGCCCGTCGATGGACACGAGGATCACGTGGTCCGCGGGGCGCACCACCTCCTGCGCCTCGGCTCTGCCGTCGGCCAGGAGGAGGGAGACGAGGAACAGAATGAGGCCCCCGGTGAGGATGCCTCGCCGGTGCTGGAGAAGTGTCATCATTTTGGTACGCCTATTTCGAAGCTCACCTGGACCGGCTCGCCTTCGTAGGCCACCGTCCGTTCCTCTCCCTCGCCCACCAGGACCACGACGAAGTCCCGGGCCACCGGCTCTCCCTCCCCCGCTTCGATGGAGAGGGTTCGCGCCCCATCGTCCCAGCGGAAGCGTGTCCAGGAGTAGGCCCCCTCCTCGAAGTCGAGGGTGCGGCCATCGTCGTCGTAGAGGTCGAACGCACCGTCTGCCCCCGGATGGATCCGGAGGGTGGTAGGCTCGTCCACGGGCTCGCCGGTATGCTGCCGCACGGGATCCAGGGGGAGGATGGCGCCCGCCCGGACATAGAGGGGGAGCGTCGCCAGGTCGGGGGTGGTGCGGATGGTCTGGCCGCCGGGGATTGCCGGGTTGCCGGGGCGCCAGAAGTCGTACCATGCGCCTTCCGGGAGGTAGATCTCCCTCATGGCGAAGTCGTGGATCGGCGCGAAGACCCCCGGCTCCACCACCGGGGCCACCAGGATGTCCGGTCCCCAGAGATACTCATGCGTCCGCTCCAGGGCCCGGTCGTCGTCCGGAAAGTGGAACCAGAGAGCCCGCATGAGGGGCAGTCCGGAGTCGTGGGCCGCCCGGGCCAGCGTGTAGGTATAGGGCATGAGTCGATAGCGTAGCTCCAGGTACCGCCGAATGATGGGCTCTACCCGGTCGTCGTGCAGCTCGGTATCCCGGTAGGCCAGGTTCAGGGTGTCGGGTGCGAGGGACCCGGTCTCCAGATAGCCCAGGAGCTCCACCGGCCCCGGCTCGCCGGGGTTCCAGCCCCACGGGAGGCGGTTCCGCCACGCCACTCCATGCGCCCTGAAGCTGGGGGTGAAGGTGGCGAACTGAAACCACCGGACATAGAGCTCCGCTGAGGAGTCTCGGGTGGGGTAGAAACCGAAGATGTCCGTCCCCCAGAAGGGGGAGGTGCTGAGGGACGCGTTGATCCCCACGGGAACCTGGGCGGCCAGCGTCTCCCAGGCGCTGTTCACGTCGCCGGTCCAGGTCCACCCTCCATAGCGAGCCATCCCGGCAAATCCCGTGCGGTGGAGGCTCCAGGGGCGCACCCCCGGCCGGGTGGCGAGGGGCCCGGCGCGGTAGAGGTAGTGCCGCGAGAGGCGGGCGTCCCCGTCCAGGGGGTCGCCCATGTCCGGCCACCACCCTGCGATTCCCATCTCGAAGACCTCCTCGTGCTCCGCCCAGTAATCGGACACATGGCCGGAGCCCACCGCTTCCTCGCCCGGCGGGATGGTCCCGTGGAGGTCGTCGGGCGGCTCGGTGAGGTGGAGGACCACGTTGTAGTCCATGGCGTTCAGCGAGTCGAGCATCTCCTGGGGGCGAGGGAAGACGTTGGGCTGAAACGTCCACTCACCGTGCCAGGTGTTCCAGCCCCCCGCCGTGAACCCGCTTCCCAGGTAGATGAGGGCGTCCACCGGGAGTGCCTTCTCCCGGAAGGTACGGGCGACCCGCATGAGCTCCTCCGCCCCTCCCTCCGAGAGGTTTCGGTGGCTCTGCATGTAGCCCATGGCCCATCGCGGGGGCATGGCCGGCTGACCGAGGTAACGCGTCTGCTCGGAGTGGGCGCGGCTCGGCTCGTCGACATGGGTCACGAAGAGGTCGATGGGGAGGGGGTCGGCCTTCCGTGCCGCAGCGCCGGCCCAGGCTGCGATCTCTCCGCGTTGGGGGAAGAATCCGGCCTGCTGGGTGGGGACCAGCTGGCCCATTTCGCCATCACGGAGGTCCACTTCGGCGTAGTAGGGGCGGTGGAGGAAGAGGCTCCAGCCGTCCGTCCCCACCAGGAAGGGCACGGCGATGCGTGCTCCGTAGACCAGGTATTCCCCCGCGATGTGACCCGATCGCATGTGGTGGTGCGACCCGCGCCGATCGAAGAACTGGCCCCCGCTTCCCAGGCCGTGCACCGGACCGTCCCCCACCCGGAAACCCACGCTCCCGTCCTCTTCGTCGAAGACGAGCCGCTGCACCGGATCTCCCTGCGCGGTGGCGATTTCCACCGTGAGGGGGGAGGGGTGCACCGTCACGCGGAGGCCGGCCTGGGTTCCCCCGGACAAGGTCTGCACGCCGGCGAGCTCGCGGGCCTGGAAGAGGACATCGCCCCATGCTCCGTCCACCAGGACCCTCCCCTCGGATACCGGAACGACGCCGGGGCGGTCTGCAACGGGCTCCACCAGGATCCTTACCGTGTGGTCGCTCAGGGCCATGACGGTGAGTTCCACCTCCTCTCCGGCGACCCGGAGAGGCGCGGGGTCCTCCGGTGCGGTCGCAGCGGAGGAGGGTGCGAGGACGAGGGCGGCGAGCAGGGCGGCGGTGGGGTACCACAGGGTCATGGGATGGCTCCTTCGGCGGTTCGTTGCATGTCACTGACCGGGGTTGCCCGGATCTCCTACGATCCGGGCGACGACCTCTGGATGGTCGGCGGCGATCATTCCCACCACTTCCGCGAGGGATGCTTCCGCGGGCTCCTCTGGCTCCGGCGCCCCTTCCAGCGCGATCCCCGCCTCGGCTGCCGCGGCCAGGAACCCCTCGGCATGGGCGGATCCGGCCAGGGCCGCGGCAGTGCGGAGCCACCGGTCCCCCCGGGCAGCCGAGTCGCTCAGGAGCTCGAAGAGCGCCGACCCCGCACCCGCCGCCGCCGGATGGTCTGCGAGGGCCAAAGCTCCCGCCAGGCGTACCTGCGGATCCGGATCCTGCAGGATCCCCGCAGCGAGGATCGCGTCGAGGGCGCCCGGGCCCTGCGGGAGGACGCGGACCGCGTTGGAGCGGACCCCCGGGGAACGGTGGTCCAGCGCGTCGACCGCGGCTGCCAGGGCGGATCCGTCCACTCCCTCCTCCAGGCGCCCCAGTCCCTCCAGCGTCCAGAGGGCGTGGATCGCCCCCGGGTTCACCCCCACCTCGTCCACGGCCGGGTCGGACACGAGCTCCAGGAGGGAGGGGACCACGTCCGCCTCCCCGCGCTCCACCAGAAGCCGCTGGGCGTGCTTGCGCCAAAGGAGATTCTCGTGGGCGAGGGTCCGGACCAGCTCGGCCGGCGAGGCGCCCTCGAGGGAGAAGGGGCGTTCGGGCGCCGCTTCCTGGTGGACGATCCGGTAAATTCGGCCGTGCTCCCGGTCGCGGAGGGGGTTCGCATAGGCGTTGCCGGTCACGGGCTCCTGGCGAACGCTCTCCCGGTTGTGCTGGAGGATGTAGTTGTACCAGTCGGCAATCCACACGTGTCCGTCGGGGCCCACCTCGGCGATGACGGGAGAGAACCACTCGTCGTCCGAGGTGACGAGGTTCCGCGGGTGCCGCGCCCGATAGGTGGAGCCGTCGGGCTCCAGGATGAACTCGCCCACGAGCTGACCCGTCGGCTCGTTCACGAACCCGATCCGGTTCCAGTACTCCCGCGGCCAGGTCCGAGCCGTGTAGACCCCGTGGCCGGTGGCCGAGGTGTAGCGGCCCACCCAATCCACCTGCCGGAAGAGGTTCGTGAGGGTGATGATCCGGTCGGTATCCGCGAGCGAGTGCGTGACGGGGTCCGAGAGACCGGTGACGAGGTCGTAGTGGCGGCGCGGGATGGGGAGGTGGGTGCTGGGGTTCGCGTTCGCCGTGGAGATGAAGGCCTCTCCCTCCTCGTTGAAGCCGAGTCCCCAGGTGTTGTTGTTCGTGCGTCCCAGGAACTCGAGGCGCGACCCGTCCGGGCGGAAGCGGTAGACTCCCATGCGGAACTCGTGCCGCTCTCCCCCCACCGTCCCGTCCATTCCCGCGTACCCAACCGTCCCCCACATCCAGTTGTCCAGCCCGTAGTGGAGGTTGCTGGGCCCTGCGTGGGTGTCCCACTGGGGCCATCCCTCCAGGAGGACCTCCCGCACGTCGGCCCGACCATCTCCGGTGGTGTCCTTCAGAAAGAGGGTTTCCGGGGCCTGGTGAACGATGACTCCGCCCCCGCTGAAGGCGATGGCGGTGGGGATGTTCAGGTCGTCGGCGAAGGTGGTGAAGCGGTCGGCGCGGCCGTCTTCGTTCGTGTCTTCGGCCACCACGATCCGGTCCTTTCCCCCGCCGTCGGGCCAGAGCTCCCTTGGATAGGGGTACTCCACCGACTCCACCACCCAGAGGCGCCCGGCCTCGTCCCAGTTCATGGCGATGGGGTTCACGATGTCGGGTTCGGCGGCGAAGAGCTCTATCCGGAAGCCGGGGGGAAGGATCATGCGCGAGATGGCCGTCTCCGCGTCCAGGGGCTCCTGCATCCGGTACCAGCGGGGGTTGTTGGCGCCCCGATCCATATGGCCCACCGTCCGCTCGTACTCGAGGCGGGCCTCGTGGGGTGGAGGGAAGGGCACGTCCAGGACCACGTACCGGAAGGGGTTGCCCACCTCCCGATCCGCCAGTTCGGCCTGGACCTCCTGACCCGCGGCCCAGCGCACCCCCCGCTCCAGGAGGTCGTGGAACCCCGGGTGGGACCAGGTCTCCTCCCCATGACCCCAGCCGGTGTAGAAGACGCGTCCCGACCCCTGGGTGCGGATCCAGGTGTGGGGCTCGTCGTCGAGGAGGGTCAGGACCACCCGGTCGTCGGTGAGGGCAGTGTGGGGGTGGAAGCGGTCCGGGCTCTCGAAGCCCTCGAACCCTGCCAGGAGCTCGTGGTCGGGCTCGGCGATCCGGGGGCGAAGGGGTGGGTCCTCTTCCACCGCTTCGCCCGGGTCGCTCTCCGACACCGGCGTGGGCCGAGGCCGGGCGCCCACGAGCTCCCCGAAGGCCTCGGAGTCCGGGAAGATCCCCGAGGCAGAATGGACCGCAACCAGCCCGCCCCCCGTCTCGACCCAGGCGGTGAGGGCCTCCTCCTGGGTCGAGGCCATATCCGCGTGGTCTCCGTAGAGGAGGAGCACCCGGTACTGGGCCAGGCGTTCGATCAGGTCGTCCAGGTCCTCGGTGTAGTGGAGTTCAATGCCCCGGTCCAGGAAGGGGCGGGCCACGTCCCGGAGCCGTTCGCTGGGAAGGTGGTCGCCGTCGTCGCCCAGGAAGAGGACCTGGAGGCGATCCGGCTGTGCCGGCGCGTCGAGGGCGTCGGACTCACACCCGCCCGCGGCCAACAGGGCGAGGAGGACGACGGCGAGGCACCGGGCGTTCGGAATGGGCATGGGGGTGATTATCTTCGGGTCGTGGGCGAGGAAGGTGAGGGGCCTCGAGGGCGCGTTCCTCCCTACCGCCAGCCTGCTCCGGCGAGAGTAGACTCCCGGAAGCGCGGAACGCAAGGACGCTTGCGCGGGAGGTGCGGGCTCCCGAAGCTGGGCGGACGTCACGCCGTCTCTCGTCCATATCCCTCGAGGACCCGCCTCGCATGAGCAGCGAACCGCACGAGCCCGGCGCATTGCGAGAGGTCGCGCTGGCCCTCCTCGAGACGGCCGTCCAGGCGGTAGAGCCCTCGCGCCTGGTGCGGGAGGCCCTCCCGGGTCACCTCCCCCACCATGGACACATCCGCCTGATCGCCGTGGGAAAGGCTGCAGACGGAATGACCCGCGGCGCGCTGGAGGTCCTTGGCCCGGAGCGGATCCATGCCGGGGTCCTCGTCGCCCCGGAGGCTCCCACGAGGGACCTGCCGCCCACGATCCGCTCGTTTCCCGCCGACCACCCCATCCCCTCGAAGGCGAACGTGGCGGCAGCACGGGCGGTGCGCGACGTGGCGGCGGGCGCCGGGGAGGAGGACCAGGTGCTCCTCCTCCTCTCGGGGGGAGGCTCGGCCCTCCTCACCCTTCCGGCGAACGGGCTGGGGCTTGAGGACGTGCGGCGGACCACGCGGCACCTGATGCGCGCGGGTGCGGAAATCGGCGAGTTGAACGCCGTGCGAAAGCGCCTGGACGTGCTGAAGGGCGGTGGTCTCGCGCGCGCCGCGGCGCCGGCGCGCGTGCTGGCCCTCGTGCTCTCGGATGTGGTGGGCGATTCGCTCGACGTCATCGCCTCCGGGCCCGTCTCGCCGGACTCGTCCGGCTACCGGGAGGCGCTCGAGGTGCTGGCGCGGCTGGACCCGCACCGGGAGGTCCCGGAGGCCGTCCGGCGCCACCTCGAGGCTGGCGCCGGGGGGGAGCGTCCGGAGCCTCCGGGGGAAGGAGATCCCTGCTTCCGGCGAGTGCAGGTGGAGGTCGTGGGGAACGGGCGCGTCGCGGCAGAGGCGCTGATGGCCGAGGCTCGGCGTCGGGGGTACGCGCCCCTCCTCCTCACCACCCGCCTCACCGGGGAGGCGCGGGAGGTGGGGGCCGTCCTCGCCGCCATGGGAAGCGAGGTGCGCCGGACCGGACACCCTCTCCCGCCGCCCGCCTGCCTCGTGGCCGCCGGTGAGACCACGGTGACGGTGCGGGGCGCGGGAGTGGGGGGGCGGAACCAGGAGTTGGCGCTGGGGGCGGCGGTGGCGCTGGACGGAGCAAAGGGGGTGGTCCTCGCCTCGCTCGGGACGGACGGGATCGACGGACCCACCGACGCGGCCGGAGCGATGGTGGATGGCGACACGCTGCGCCGCGCCCGGGAGCTCGGCCTCGACCCCCGGGCGGCGCTGACCACCAACGACTCCCACCGGTTCTTCGACCTCCTGGGCGACCTGATCCGAACGGGACCTACCGGAACCAACGTGGCTGACCTGCAGGTGGTGCTCGTGGGGTGACGGGTCGTCCCGGTCTGCGACACCCCCGGGAGAGCCCCGACACCGATGCCTTTCCGAAAAACCGTTATCTTCCCCGGTCGCCGCGGGGCAGGGATTCCGGGGCGAGGCGAATCGCATGGAGCCGAAGGCCCCCCAATGGGGGCGAGCCCGGCGCTCCCCATCGCTGCAGCACCCTTACTTCCTTCCCGTAGACAGAACGCGAATCCATATGACGCAGTCGAGCACCACTACTTCCAGTACCCGTACGTTCCGTGACCTCGGGCTCGCTCCCGAGCTCCTCAAGGCCGTGGAGTCCATGGGCTTCACCGAGCCCACCCCCATCCAGCAGCAGGCCATCCCCGCCGGCCTGGAGGGGCGCGACCTCCTGGGGTGCGCCATGACCGGAAGCGGCAAGACCGCCGCCTTCCTCCTCCCCATCCTGCAACGTATCCAGGGCACCAAGCCCGGCGTCACGAAGGTCCTGGTCCTGACGCCCACCCGGGAGCTCGCCTCCCAGGTGGACGAGGAGCGGAAGGCGCTGTCCAAGTACAACGGCGTTTCCGGGGCCGCCATCTTCGGGGGCGTCGGGATGGGCCCCCAGCAACAGGCCTTCCGGAAGGGTGTCGACATCTTGGTGGCCACCCCGGGGCGGCTCCTCGATCACTTCCAGTACGATTACGCCCGCCTGGAGGGGGTCGAGTACCTTGTCCTGGACGAGGCCGACAGGATGCTCGACATGGGCTTCCTCCCCGACATCAAACGGGTGCTGGCGCATCTTCCGAAGAATCCGGCGCGACAGACCCTCTTCTTTTCGGCCACCATGCCGAGGCCCATCGTCCAGCTCTCGAGGGAGCTCCTGAAGGACCCGGTGCGGGTGGATGTGGAGCGGAAGCAGGAACCGGCCACCGGGATTGCCCAGGCGCTGTACCCGGTCCCGGCGCGCCGGAAGCCCGACCTCCTCATCGAGCTCCTCCGCCGCAACGAGATCGGAAATGTGATCGCCTTCTGCCGGACCAAGCACCGGGCCAACCGCCTCTTCGAGAAGCTGGAGAAGGCCGGCATCCCCGCCACCCGCATGCACGGCAACCGGAGCCAGGCGCAGCGGACGAAGGCGCTGGAGGGCTTCCGGGACGGGACTTTCCGGGTCCTGGCGGCCACGGACATCGTGGCCCGGGGGATCGATGTGGAGGCGCTGGACCACGTGGTGAACTTCGACGTTCCCAACGTCCCGGAGGACTACATCCACCGGGTGGGGCGGACCGCCCGGGCCGGTGCCACCGGAGAAGCCTACACCTTCTACTCGCCGGAGGAGGAGTCCGACATCCGGGCCATCGAGAGGGCGGTGGGGCGCACCATCGAGCGCCGGACGCTGGACGGCTTCGACTATACCGCCGCGGAGAAGGAGCGGTTCGAGGTGCCGGTGGGAGAGCGGGTCGCCGCCATGCGGGAGCAGCGCCGGAAGGGGCGCGAGCGGAAGGTCGAGAAGGAGGCCCGGGCGGGGGCGGGGGCCGGAAGTCGGGGCGGGTCCGGATCCCGGCATCGGGGGCGGGGAGGCTCAGGCGGTGGGGGTAGGGGCAACGGCCGACGAAGCTGAGCCGGCCGCAAGGAGGAGGAAGAAGGGCCGCGGAAGAGGATCCAGCCCGACGTGCCGCCGCCTGACGTTCTCATGGGAGCTTTCTAGAGTATGAGGTGGATGCCCGCCATGATTGCCCCGGCAATGAGGAAGCGCCGCATCGGGCTCCGCGTCGGTGCGGCCTCCCCTGGGGTCAGGTTGCCCTGGAAGGTCCACATTACGATGGCCCCGCAGGCCCCCCGAGTGTAGAACTGCGCCGGGGCCGAGGTGCCCGAATAGACCTCCATTGCGGCGAGCTGGTCCGGATCCACGAGATCGAACGGATTCTGGAGCTGGTCCATTTCGTTTTCGTCGGCCATCCGGCCGGCGTAGGGGTCGTAGTCGATGGGCATACCATCGAGGAATACCGCCGGCGGACATGGACCGCGTCCGGGGTACGCGGGCCCGTCCCGACCCACGATGATCGGGTTGGTGGTTCCCGTGACCAGGAAGGCCGGCAACCCCCGCACGAGGTCGGGGACGGAGAGCGGGTTCTGATCCTCGATGTCCTCCCGGAGGAAGAAGTCCCCGTCGAAGTAGCGTTCCCGGTCGAAGAACCCCACGGTCTGGAGCGCACTTCGCCGCGAGCTGGTGACCACCACGGGTTCCAGCTCGATGGCCTCGGTGGCGAGCTGGACACGCATCTCGACCTCGGATTCTGACGCCACGGTGACCCGCTCCGTGGCGGTTCCGTAGGCGAGCCGGCTGAAAGAGATGTCGTACACGCCGGGAGAGATGCGGGAGATCCGGAACCGCCCCCGGGAGTCGGTGATGCCGGACCACACCTCCTCGCCCTCCGGGGTCCCCAGGACGACCCGCACGGTGCCGAGCGGAGCGTCTGTCTCCCGGTCCACCACCCATCCCACCACATGGGCGTTCGCGGCAACGTCCTGAGCTGAGAGGGGGGCGGCCGCAGGGAGGAGGAAGAGGGCCGGGGGGAGGAGGAGCCAGGCCAGCGTTCTGCGGTCTGACGTTCTCATGGGGGCTCCTCGGAGCAGGGGAAGGGCGCCTATGTAAAAGCTATGCCTGGGACGGGTGGAAAGCCAAGTCCCGCCCTCCTCCCGTCCACAGCCTGTGGGGACATCCCCCACCGGCTCGATGGGAGTTCTCCCGACTGCGGGTGACCCGGACGGGAAGTATCTTCCGGATGAGGCGGCGGGGCGGATCACCATCATCTCGGAGAGAGCATGAGGCACGCGGCATGAACCTGCCCACGGTCGATACGGCAGGCGAGAGGAGGATCCCGCGTCCCTGGCGCCTGGCACAGACGGTGTCGGTGGCGGCCGCCGTGACCGTGGTGGGCCTTCTGGTCCTGAGACCGGAGCTGGGGCTCTACCTGACGTGGTCCGTCCTCATCCCGGTGGTCCCGGCCCTCCTCCTCTTCGCCCCACGGGTCTGGCGGAACCTCTGTCCCATCTCCGTCGTCCATCAGCTGCCGGTGAGTCTCGGGAGAGGCGGACGCCGTCGCCTGGGACGCCGCGCCCAGTGGCTCGCACCCGCGGTGGCCATCACCGGACTCTTCCTGATCGTGCCGCTTCGCCACGTGATCTTCAACGAGAGCGGCATGGCCCTGGCGGGGTTCGTCCTGGTGGTCCTGGCCGTGGGCCTCCTGGGCGGGGCTCTCTTCGCCGGAAAGAGCGGGTGGTGTTCCACCTTCTGTCCCGTGGGCCCGGTGGAGAAGCTCTACGGGCAGCAGCCGGCGCTCCATCCCTCTCACGCGCACTGCGAGACGTGCGTGGGCTGCACCGACGCCTGCTTCGACCGGCGGGGCGCTTCGGCCGTCGAAGACCTCCTGGGAGCCTCCGGGCCGGATGGGCTGCTGCGCACCCCCACAGGCGTATTCACCGGCGCCTTTCCCGGCTTCGTCGTGGGCTACTTCACGGCGGACCCCACAGGGGGCGCGTCCTCAATCTACCTGCACGTCGCATTGCTGTCCCTGGCCTCTCTCGCCCTATTCGTCCTGGTGCACCGGATCTCGGGAACCGGCCTGCTGGCCACCGCCCGAGCGGCTGCCGCCCTGGCCGCAGCAGCCTACTACTGGTTCACGGTGCCCGCGGTGATCGGTGCGACGGAGGCCGTCTGGGGGCTCGGCCCCGCCCCGCCCATCCTGGAGTTCTGGGGGAGGGCATTCTTCCTCGCCCTGGTGGCCTTCTGGTGGCTGAGCGCTCGACGGCGGGTCCGCTCCGCCATCATTCCCGCGGGTACTCGACCCTGAGCGCCAACTCCTTGAATCCGTCGAAGTGCTGCACCAGGGAGCCTCCGGGCCACCGGAAGTCCGCACTCTTCGCATGCGTCCGGTATAGCACGGTGTAGAGAGTCCCCCAGCCCTTCTGGAAGCGGGCGCTGTACAAGGGAGCCCGGAGAAAGCGCTGCACCAGCGACTCCAGGGGTTCGTCACGGTTCTCCAGGTGCTCGCCGAGGTAGCGCTCCCGTTCGAGGCTCGCGGTGGCCCCGGCATACTCCTTCCACTCAACCCTGCGCTGGTGGTTGGTGGCCAGAGGTCGGCGGGTCACCACCGGCGCCCGGTCAGGGGAGAGGAACAGGGTGGCGTAGTCGCCCTTCCGGTCCACCACGGTCACGTTGTAGGCCATGTGGGTGGGAACCCTCCTCAGGACCCGGACGGCATCGACCGTGGTCCCGCACACCTCCAGCACATATCGGACGATCAGCGGCATTCCAAAGCCGTCGCCCGTCACCCTCCTCCCCCCGAAGGCCAGCGAGATGGCGAGCCCGTCCTCGTTAATGCCGTCCAGCGCGCCCCACATGCAGTCGGTCATCGAGATGACGTTCCGTCCGGCCCAGGCACTCCTGAGCATCACTCCCTCGCAGAGGGCCGGATCGTAGTCGTAGTTCCGCACCAGAGCCGGCTCCGGACCGCGCCAGACGCCCTGCGAGCACGCGGTCAGGAAGGGGGGCGGCCGATAGAGGCTCAGGAAGCGGGACTCCACGTCCCCTCCACCGGCGAGCTCCACCAGTCGGTCGTATGTCGGTTCCAGCTCCGGCATGTGCTTCCGGAGGGCTTGCCGGCAGCTGAGGTATCCGGGACGGGCCGCGTCCCCCTCCTTCAGGTACCACCGGCGATAGGCGGGCCAGAAGAGTCGGAAGAGGGCCGCCCACTTCTCCCCCGGCACGGCCTCGTCCACCGCGGTGAAGATGAGATTGGCCTTCCCCTCTTCCTCGCGAGGGGAAGGTCGCCCGTCAACGGCGGGGGGCTTCTTGGCGAGCGCCCCCTTAGAGGATCTTGAAATTCCCCACCTCCACGAGCTGCGCGGCGGCCGGTTCCGTCTCCGGGTTCACCGCGGTGGTCTCGTACTGTCCCAGAATCCCGCGGATCCAGGCCCGAGCCCGGTCGTTCAGCTCGTGTTCGTCGGTCATGAGTCGGCCCGGCGTGATGAGAATGCCCAGGTCCGCGCCCTGGTAGCGGTAGTCTCCCGGCTTGGTGATACGCAGGAAGAACCCCTCGTTCTCCTCCTCGACGGTTCGCCGGTGGGTCTGGACGCGCTGGAACTCGATGCGGTTCTCGTCCAGCATGCGCCAGACGCCGGACCGGGGCGCGCGCTCCACGTGCTCTACGGTGTCGGCAGTGTGCTTGATTACGAGCTGGCTCCACGAGTCGACGTTCTGGGGGTCGGCCCAGCGGGCGTTCAACTCGTCCACGTCCAGCTCCCAGTCCACGTCGGACCACTCCAGGAGGTGGAAGAGGAAGAGGGGGGCATCCGCGTGGGCGAAGGCCGCCAGGTTCGTCATGGCGCTGGCTCCGGTGATCCGGGGGTTCACCTCGCCCAGGTAGACGTCACCCGTGTCGAGGTCGGTGAGGAAGTCCAACTCGAAGTACCCCCTGTACCCCATCTTCTCCAACTCGTCCCCGAATCGCACCGTGGCTTCGCGCGCCTTCTTCCTGACCCCTTCGGGGAAGGCCTCGGCGAAGACCTCGTTGCCGCACCAGCCGCCCCGATACGGCGTCAGCTCCGGGAAGCCCACGAGTTCGGTCATGAGCGGGCCCACGATGGTCCCGTGACGGGTCACGCACGCTTCCAACGCCGATCCCCGGCAGCGGATGCGCTTCATGATCTTCACCTCGCCCTCTCCGACGATGTCGTCGCTATGGCGGTCCCAGTCCTCCTCATCCGAGATGAAGAAGGTGGTGTGGCCCGAGTCCCCGAAGGCGGTCTGGAGTACGAGGTGCTCGCCCAGCTCGGCCGAGACCTCCCGGAGCTCCTCGTAGCTGTTCACCGGAGCCAGGACGTTGGGGACGGAGACGACCCCGGCCCGATCCGCGATGCGGGTCGTGGAGATCTTGTCGTCCACCTCCCGACGTAGCGCGGCCCGCGGGAAGCAGATCTCCAGCCCCAGCTCCTCGCAGATCCGCTCGGTCTCATCGTCGAAGAAGAGGAAGACCGCCTTTCCCCCGGGGCCCCGCCGCTCCAGGTAGTCCACCACCTCCTTGTGCTCCAGGAGGTAGTTGTTGATGTCCTCGATGCAGGTGAACTCGCGGTGGGGCGTCTCCGCCGGCACGAAGACGTTGGGGTGCGACCCGTCGAAGCAGTCGATGTAGTTGATGAACCGCATGTTCCGCACCCACTCGTCGATGCCCAGCAGGTTGAAGTTGGTGGCGCTGACGAAGTAGGTGGGTGTGCGATTCCGGAAGAAGTGGCGCCGGATATCGGACATCCCCCGGAGGACGGGATGGTCCCCGGACCGGGAGGCCCTGTGGTTCCCATCCTCCCCCTTCTCGAGTGCCTCGAACGATTCGGCCCACTGTTCTCCCCGCGATTCCGCCATGTTCAATCTCCCCTCGGTTGGGTGAATTCCTGCGTATCGGTCTCTGTCGCGCGACCCGGTGCGGATGCCCCCCTGCCGGGAGTGGCGCTCTTCGTCTTGTCGGACTTCCCGTTTCCCTCCGTTTTCCCGTTTCCCTCCCTTTCCAGCATCGCTTCCGCCTCAAGAGGCGTGTCCGCGTCCTCCAGGGCGGCCGACGCGTCCCGCTCGAGGGTCTCCTTTCCCTCCAGCTCGGCGAGGATCTCCGGCCGGAAGATCCTGAGGCCGAACTCGGGGCGGTATCCGTGGATCTCTTTTACGTCGAGGGCCCTCAGATAGTCCAGGATGTCCGGACTCATGACCTGTCCCGGGACCAGCACCGGGAATCCCGGGGGGTAGGGCGTGACGAACGAGGCCGAGACCACCTCGGCGCCCGCCCTGACCCGCGCCACGAGGTCCGCGTCCAGCCTCACGTGGTCGCACGCCTGGTGGTCGTACGCCAGGAAGAAGGCCTGGCGCATGTCCCCCTCCGCCGTGGAGGAGTCAGGATCCGTCCGGAACGCTCGGTGGAACCGGCTGAAGTAGGGGAGAGGAGGGAGCTCCTCGGTGAGGGAGGCGACCCTCGCCCGGTGTGCCCGGCGTGCCGCCTCACTCTGGTGCGGGAGCGTCTCATCCAACTCCCGGGCCACCCGGGTGAGGGCTTTCACCAGGTGGGCCACCGTGGCGGGGGTGCTCCCGATGTGGATCAGGAAGAGCACCGTGTTCCGGGAGGTCTTGTTGATCTGGATGGCGAAGCGGTCCATGAGCATCTGCTTGAACTGATCGCCATCCATCCCCGTATGCCCGACGTGCAGGGTGATGCGCGTGGGGTCGAGGGTGAACTCGTCCACCTGCCAGGAGCGGGTCATCTCGGCCCACCCCTTCTCCGGATCGTAGTAGTATCGGAGGCCCGATGGCCTGTGCTCCGCGGGGACCATGTCATGGGGGCCAAGGACTCTGAAGTAGCGCTGCAGGAGGGGGTCCGAGTGGATCCGCTCCCGCAGGCTCATGGCGATCTCGACGGAGTCCTGCACCAGGGCGTATCCCTCCAGCTCCACCTGCCGACGACCCATGTCCAGCGATGCCAGGATGGGGTAGTTGGGTGAGGTGGAGGTGTGCGTCATGTACGCCTCTTCGAAGGCGTCCCGGACCTCCTGCTCGAAATCCTCGTCCTGGACATGGATCATGGACCCCTGCCGGAGAGCCGTGAGGGTCTTGTGGGTGGAGTGGGTGGCGTAGACCCTGATCCGGGCCTTATCGGGGTCGGGGAGGAGTCGGTCCCGCACCGGGTCATGGCCGCCCTCGGTCTCCAGCGACGCCTTCCACTTCGCATGCTCCTCCCGATATTCCGGGCTGCGGATCCGGGCGCGGAGGCGGCGGCCGGCCTCCATGGCGGTGCGGCGGCGGAGAGTCGGGTGAAATCGGCCGTAGGCGAACCAGGCTTCGTCCCACACGAAGACCATGTCCGGCTTGATGGCGAGCACCTCCGCCATGACCCGCTCCGGGTCGTATGTGATGCCGTCGAAGGTGATGTTCGTGAGGAGGAGCATCTTGACCCGGTCCAGCTTTCCGGCCGCCTCGAGCTCCAGGAGTCGCGTCTTGATCTCCCTCAGCGACACCCCTCCGTACATGGAGTAGTCGGAGAGGGGGTAGGCGCCGAGATAGACGGGGAGCGCCCCGCTCATGATCACCGCGTAGGGGTGGGACTTGTGGCAGTCGTGGGAGAGGAGGACGATGTCCCCGGGGCGGACGAGGGCCTGCATCACGATCTTGTTCGCCGTGGAGGTCCCGTTGGTGACGAAGTAGGTCTTTCCGGCTCCGAACGCCCGTGCCGCCAGCCCCTGCGCCCGCTTCAGGGGGCCGTGGGGTTGCAGCAGCGAGTCGAGTCCACCCGTGGTGGCCGAGGTCTCGCCCATGAACCCGCTGGGTCCGAAGAAGGAGGCGGTATCCCGGATCCAGCGGGACCTGGTGATGGACTTCCCCTGGCCGATGGGAAGCGCGTGGAATACCCCCGTGGGCTTGCGGCTGTAGTGGCGAAGGGCGGTGAGGAAGGGGGTCTCCGCCCGGTCTGCGATGCCCTTGAGGATGCTGAGGTGGAGCTCCCGGTAGTAGTCCTGCCGGTGGAAAAGCCGATCGAACTCCTCGGTCTCCTCGCCCGCCACGCGCTCCAGGGGTGAGTCCGTCACCAGGAAGAGGTCCAGGTCGGGGCGGAGTTCCTTCAAGACCTTCCCCAGCCGCCGGCTCCGGACGCTCCCCAGCAGTGCGGCCATGGATCCCAGGTCGTCTCGTACCAGGGCGCTCGCCTCCGGTGCGAGGCGCAGGCCTCCGGTAGGCGAGCGGAAGGGGAAGATGTAGCGGACCAACGCGCTCTGGATGTCCCCGTTCAGGAGGACTGCCACGAGGGCGTCCTCGAAGGACCCAGCCACCACGAGCTCGTAGATGAACTCGTCGTCCGTAGAGCGGTGGGAGCGGAGCGCGAGTCGCAGCTCGGTCTCCTGCTCCTGCGTGATGTCGTCCACCACGAGGACCTCGAAGTAGGGCCTGTCTTCGGAGTCCGTCTCCTGGTGGACGGTTTCCACCACCCGCGAGACGTTCATCAGGTCCGCATACTCGGCGAGCCGGCTGGTGGAGAGGTCCATCCGCCGGTAGGCGTCCTTCGTGAGGAGCTGGACGATGCGGCCGACCTGTTGGGCGAAGGCGTCGTAGGCCCCATGGTGGAAGAAGGTCGCCAGCTTCTCGAAGCCCCTGATGCCGGGGAAGGCCCAGTAGGGCTCGTAAGGCGCCAGCGTCTCGAGCCCCTCCCGCACCTCCCGGGTCCACGTGCGCTCGTCTTCTCCGTCCCGCACCGCGTGGGCCAGCCTCCGGCTCACGTCCCTCAGGCGGTTCCAGGCATCCATCCGCATGCGGGCCACGTTGTACTGGACGCTGGCCGGCCGGTCGGTGTGGTCGGAGAGGGGATGGTCGCCCCGGTCTCTGCCCACCGGTGCCCCCGCAGCGTCGGATGTGTCATCCGACTCGGGGGACTCCGGGGCACCAGGGGAACGATTCCGGTCTCGGATCATGGCCTTCACCCTCCTTAGCACGTGTTCGAACATTGTGGTTGCGCTACTCCGAGCCGTCGTCGGAGTCGTCCCGGCTGGAAGCCCCCCGACCCGGGATCCTCCGCGGCTTCTCGAGGGGGCCCAGGCCGTCCAGGTATCGGTGTCGGGTATGCCACCCCCGAGTATAGACCGGGAAGCGGACTTTCCGGTCCCGGAAGCTCTTGAGGGGCTGGCCCAGTGACATCGTCCCCCGCTCCCGCGAGCGGCGGACCCGGTCCAGATCCAGCTCCAGCGTGATCACCTCCTCTCCTGCTCCTGCCTGGTGCAAGATGTCCCCATGGGGGCCCACGACGATGGACTTTCCCACGCCCCCCGCGCCCAACCCGTTGATGTCCACGAAGTAGCACTGGTTCGTGGCGGCCGTGGCCCTCGCGATGGCCAGCTCCACGTCCCGGTCGATGGTCCCCGTGAGGGAGGGATGCAGGATCACCTCCGCTCCCATCGCGGCCAACGTCCGGGAGGTCTCCGGAACCCAGGAGTCGTAGCAGATGGATACGCCGAACCGACCCACCTCCGGAACATCGAAGACCAGGAATTCCTGCCCCGGCTCGACCCCCTCTTCGTAGGGAGTGAAGGGGAAGAGCTTTCGGTGCCGGCCCACCACCTCCCCTCCGGGGTCCACCACCGAGGCGGTGTTGTAGATCCGCTTCCCCTTCCTCTCGTAGAGGGACCCGGTCACGAGCCAGACCCCGTGTTTCTTGGCCATCTTCCGGAAGGCGTCCTCTGCCGGCCCCGGGAGCTCCTCGGCCCGGGCCTTGGAGGGGCCGTAGGCGGCGAGCTCGCTGAAGACCACCATCTCCACCCAGGGGAAGACCGCGACCATGTGATGGAGACGGGCCTCCAGGTACGGGAGGTTGCTCTCGATTCCGGAGGTCCGGAGCTGAAGCCCCGCGATTCCGAAGGGCCTCACGCGCGATGCTCCTGCCCGACAGAGCTTTCCGCCCCGCTCAGGCTCAGGACCGCCTCCTCGATGACCGAGAGCCCCCGGTCCAGCTCCTCGTCCGTGATGACGAGGGGGCTCAGGATCCGGACCACGTTCCCGTGCGGGCCCGAGGAGATCACGAGGACCCCGTTCTCGAGGCACCTCCGGTTCACCTTCCCGGCGAGGGCGGTGGCCGGCCGGGACCGGTCGCCGTCCTCCACAAGCTCGATGGCGATCATGGCCCCGAGTCCCCGCACATCTCCCACCACCGTGGTGCGCTCCGCCAGCGCCTCGAACCGCCGGCGGATCTCGGCGCCCACTTCCATGGCCCGGCTGTTCAGGTCGAGCTCCTCCATGAGGCGAATGGTGGCGAGGGCCGAGGCGCAGGCCACCGGGTTCCCGCCGTAGGTCCCACCGATGGTGCCGGGAAGAGCCCCATCCATCACCTCGGCCCGGCCTACCACCGCACCGATGGGGAGCCCGCCGCCCATGGATTTCGCCCATGTGGAGAGGTCCGGAACCACCCCGAAGTGCTCGTAGGCGGCCCAGCGCCCGGTCCGGCAGAACCCGGTCTGGACCTCGTCGAAGATGAGGAGGATGCCGTGCTCCCGGCAGATCTCCTGAAGCCCCTGCAGGTATCCCGGAGGTGCGGGCACGAACCCCCCCTCTCCCTGGACGGGCTCAATGATCACGGCGGCCACGTCCTCCGCGGCCACCACGGTGGCGAACGCCTCCTGGAGCCGGGCCAGCTCACGCTCCACGAAGGGCTCCATCTCGAGGCCGTCGCTTCGCAGGTAATGGTTCGGGAAGGGGATGCGGTAGACCTCGGGCGCGAAGGGCCCACAGCCCCGCTTGTACCCCACCTTGGAGGTGAGGGACATGCCCATGAGGGTGCGCCCGTGAAAGGCCTCGGAGAAGCAGAGTACCGCGCTCCGTCCGGTGGCCTGCCGGGCGATCTTCACGGCATTTTCCACCGCTTCCGCGCCGCTGTTCACCAGGAGGACCTTCGTGCCGTCCCCGTGGGGGAGGAGGCTCACCAGCTTCTCCGCCAGCTCCACGTACTTCTCGTAGGTGGCCACGTGGAAGCAGGTGTGCAGGAGCTCGCCCGCCTGCTGGCGGATGGCCTCCACCACCGCCTCCTGGCAGTGTCCGGCATTCATCACGCCGATGCCGCCCGCGAAGTCCAGGATCTCCCGGCCCTCCGCATCGATGATGGTGGAGCCACTCGCCCGTGCAGCGGTGGCGGTGGTGACGCGGGGGACGCCAATGGGCACTACCGCTTCGCGGCGGGAGAGGAGGTCCTGGTTCTTTGACATCGTTGCTCGCAATCGGGGGCTCCCACTCCCACGGCAAGTGGGTAGCGAGGCCCTGGTGAATGTGGTCCGTCCTGGACGGGGATCACGGTTCTCCACAATAAGCCGGGGACTCATGGAAGGGCCAGTGGGTGCGGCCGCGGGGGGGCCACTTCTCGAGCAGCCTTCTAGAGGCCGTGCATTGTGAAGCGGCGGGCGAAGGTGCGGTGGAGGGGCGTTCGGAGGGCGATTCTCAGGGCCAGAGCACGGAGCCCGGGGAGTCGGGTACGGTTGGCGAGGAACATGTTCTGCTCACCCCGACGCCGAGCCCGCCGGGCCCGCCGGGTGGCCCTCCGCTCGAAGCCGCGAAAAAGCCGCGTGGGCTCCTGGCCGGCCAGGACACGGGCCACCGTCGCGACGGCATCCGCCGCGTTCAGCCACCCCAGGTTCATTCCCTGTCCCCCGATGGGAGAGACGACATGGGCGGCATCCCCGCAGAGGATGAGATTGCCGGCACGGAACCGGGCCGCGACCCGATGCTCCGGCTGGAAGGTCGAGGTCATGCGGGCGGATGCTGCCTCCAGGCGCACCCCGCACCGCGCTTCGACGAGCGGGGCCAGCTGGGTGGCTACGCCTGCTTCGGCCACCCATCGACGCACCCCGGCGTCCACCGGGAAGGACTCCACCAGCCCCTCGGGGGTCAGGAAGAGGAAGGCATCGTCGCGCTGGGCCGGGTCCTCCGGCCACCCGTTCGTGGGGAAATCGCCCATGAGGTAGTGGACCGGGTAGGCGGCGCCCTCAACTGCGATCCCCGCACCGGTCCGCATCCGGCTATCCCGCCCGTCGCAGGCCAGCACGAAGGACGCGTTCAGCTCGTCCGCCGGCCCGGAAACCTCGACACCGCGGCGCACGGCCCCGGGGGCACGGCGACAGAGCGCCTCTTCCAGGAGCCGCTCCGTGCGCCACTGGGGGAGGGTGAGTACGAAGTCGAAGGGCGGCTCCAGAACTGCGAAGTCGAGCGACCCGATGGGTCGACCGGGACCGGCCATGCCGTGCCCTCGCCGGATCCGGATTCCCTCGATGACGAGTCGGTGGGCCAGCTCCTCGTCCAGCGAGGCGATGAGTCGGAGCGAGGGGGGGTGGATCCCTATGGCCCGGGAATGCATCCGGGGCTCCCGGTCCCGTTCGTACAGGCGGAAGGACAGCCCGGCGGCGTCGGCGCAGAGCCCGGCCAGGAGCCCCACCGGCCCCCCTCCCACGATGACGACCGCGGGCGTTGCCGGGGTGGTCACCTGCCACCCCCAGGCCCTGGGGCATCCCACCTTGCCACGAGCCGGAAGAGGATACGTCGCTCGACCCTCCAACCCGGAGGGGCGAGGTCGGCGAGCTCGTCCTGACGGAAGCTCCGGCGGATGGAGCGCCGGCCATCCTCGGTGATGAACGAGTCCCGAAAAAGGGGGAGTGTCGCCGTGCTGAAGAGCGCAAATCCGAGCACCGAGCGTTCGATGTCGGCGCAGATGGCCCGGAGGCGGGCGAGGCATGACAGCTCCCGGAGAAAGGGGGCGACCTCCTCGTCCTGCAGGTGGTGGAGCACGTGGTTCGAGGTGACCAGGTCGTAGCGGTCTCCAGCCGCCACCACCTCTGCGGCGCTCGCCTCCCGCACCTCCATCCCCGGGGGCGCACCGGCCCGGGCGAAGGCGGCGGCCCGGGGGTCGGGGTCGATCCCGGTCACCTTCAGGGCGAGCCCGTCGCGGGATGCGCGGGCCAGGAGGAAGCGGGCGACATCCCCTCCCCCGCACCCCACGTCCAGGAGCGTCGTGGGTCTATCGGGATGGAGGAGGGGCCGGATCGACGAACGGTAGATGGCCCCCCAACCCGAAATGCACCGGTTCAGGAGGGTGAAGTGCCGGTAGGTCGCTTCGAGGCGTTCCCGATCGCAGTCCGGCTCGTCCATTCGCTCGACGATGCTGGGGTCGCGGCGATGGAGGAACCCGGGCATTTCCGGCGCGGTCGCGTCAGGAGGGGTGGTGGACCCGGAAGAGTCCGGTCTCGATCGTGAGGCCGGGGCCGAACGCCATCGCAAGGATCCGGTCCCCATCCGCGACATCGGGGGCGCGCATGAGGGCGTCCAGAACAAAGAGGACCGTGGCGCTGCTCATGTTTCCATAATCCCGGAGGACCTGACGGGATGCTGCGATCTGGTCGTCGCGGAGCTCCGCCGACCCCTGGATCCGGTCGAGGATGGCCCGCCCGCCGGGATGGACGCCCCACCAGTCCACCTCATCGCGCTCCACGCCGGCCTCGCGGAGGACCCGCTCCAGCACCGGACCGAGGTTTCGCTCCAGGAGGTCGGGCACGTAGGTGGAGAGGCGCATCCGGAACCCCCGGTCTCCGATGGTCCAGGCCATGTCCTCCTCCCCCTCGGGCGCCAGCTCCGAGTGGAAGGCCACGCATTCCAGCGTGCGTGCCGGAGCCGTGGGTGGGCGCGCGCTCACTAGGACGCCCGCCGCGCCGTCGGCGAAGAGGGAGCCGGCGATGAGGTCGTCGGTGTTGTCGCTGAACTGGAGATGGATGGAACAGAGTTCAACGGAGAGGACCAGGACGACTGCCTCCGGGTCGGACCGGCAGATGGTATCGGCGAGCTTCATCCCCTGGAAGGCGGCGTAGCACCCCATGAACCCGATGTGGTACCGCTGCGTGCTCCCGGGGAGGCCAAGGGCGCGCACGACGTAATAGTCGGGGCCCGGCGCAAAGAAGCCGGTGCACGAGATGGTGACCACGTGGGTCACGTCTTCGGGGTCGAAGCCCGGAGTCCCCTCGACTACCGTGCTGGCCACCTCCTCGAAGAGCCGCCGGGCCTCGCGCGTGTAGATCTCGTTGCGAGCTTCCGTCCCCGGGGAAACGAGCCCCGATCCGTCCGGAGCCAGGAAGAGGGCATCCCCCTCCTCTCCGTTCCAGCCCCCCATCACGCTGTGCCGCTTCTCGATGCCCGACCCTCGGTAGAGACTTCGCAGGATCCGCCGGACGGCACGGCGATCCGTGACGTGCTCCTGCATGAAGGTGGAGGCCTGCTCCTGTGTGTAGCTGGTCTCGGGTACCGCGGTCTCGATGTGCTGGAGGTAGACGGGCATGTGGAGCCGCAGCGTGAGGGGAGACGTGGGGGGGCGTCTCCCCAGCTACCCGGATCGAGGGGCGGGGTTGCAGGCTTCTGCCATGCGGTGGAGAAAAGCCGATCGGATGCGGGCCCGATCGAAGCGCGATATGGTGAACCGAGAGAGGTGGACCCCCGAAAACCATAGCCGAGGAGCGGACATCCATGCCAGCTCAGTTCCGGAACCTGATCTTCGAGGGAGGCGGTGTGAAGGGCATCGCCTACGTGGGGGCCATGCAGGTCCTCGAGCAAAGAGGCATCCTGGATCAAGTCCAACGGGTAGGAGGCGCGAGCGCCGGCGCCATCAACGCCCTGATCTACGCCCTCGGCTTCGACATCGCAGAGCAGAACGAGATTCTCCGCTCGGCGGATTTCAGCGAGTTCATGGACTCGTCCTTCGGGGTGCTCCGCAACGTAAACCGTCTGGCCAAGCACTTCGGGTGGTACCAGGGCGACTTCTTCGAGGGGTGGATCGGCGAGCTGGTGAAGCGGAAGACGGGCTCCGGCCGGACCACCTTCGGGGACCTCCTCGAGGCGGGCGCGCCGCACCTCTATGTGATCGGGACGAACCTTTCCACCGGATACTCGGAGGTCTTCTCACACGAGCGGCACAGGGACATGCCGGTGGTATCGGCGGTTCGGATCAGCATGTCCATCCCCCTCTTCTTTGCGGCGGTGCGCCACGGCGAACGCGAGGACGTATACGTCGACGGTGGGATGATGCTGAACTACCCGGTGAAGCTCTTCGATCGGTTGCGATACGTCGAGCGCGAGGAGGAGGAAGAGGCCGCCCGCACGACCGACTACTACAACCGGGAGAACGCCCGCTTCGCCCTCGCCCGGCCGGGCCGCAGCCCCTACGTCTACAACCGCCAGACGCTGGGCCTTCGTCTGGACACCCAGACCCAGATTGCGCTGTACCGGTATGACGAGCCCCTCGAGGGCAAGCCGATCCGAAGATTTCCGGAGTATGCGCGGGCCCTCCTGGGTGCCCTCCTCAACGTGCAGGAGAACATCCACCTGCACTCGGACGACTGGCAGCGCACCGTCTATATCAACACGAAGGACGTGGGGACGACGGACTTCCACATCTCGCGGGAGCGGCAGGAGATGCTGGTGAACCAGGGGATCGAGGGCACCGAGCGGTACTTCACCTGGTTCGAGGACCCCGAGAGCAGCCCGGTGAATCGGATGGAGGAAGGGTAGTCAGGCCAGGAGGAGCAGCGCCGCCATGAGGACCAGGAAGAGGAGCGCCAGGTTGTGCGAGAGCGCGCGGGTGTAGCGGTCCAACCGCCGTCGAAGGCCTTCCTCGAGACCGATCGGCGCGCGCGGAAAGTGGGGTAGGGCCGGGCGTGGAAGGCCTCCCGGACGGCCGATCCGGGGAAGGCGGAGCGGAAGCCGAATGGCGCTCCAGCGGCGAGCGAGGAAGTGGAGTCCCGCCCCGCCCCCGAGGGTGGCCATGAAGTAGGGGAGGTCGGCGGGCATGGCCGGGAAGAGCAGGGGGAGTGCGGCGATGGCGAGCCCCAGCGCCAACGGAGCCCTCCCTCTTCCCTCCGCCACTTTCGATGAAGCCGGGGAGACCACCGGACCCAGGAAGACGTCTGCGATGAGCTTCAGGACCACCGCCACGGTTCCAGCCGACGCCAGGAAGAAAGCGGCCTCGGCCGCCGGGAGCCCCTCCAGGGCATGGTGGATCTCGGCCTTCCCCCCGGAGGCCCGCAGAAACGGAAACCCCACGAGGGCCAGGCTCGCCAGGAGGGAGAGGGCGAAGGTCACCGGCATGGCTCGCCACAGCCCGCCGAGTCGGGGAAGCTGGACCGTCCCGCATCGAAGCGCCACCGCGCCAACGGCCAGGAAAAGGACGCCCTTCGCCGAACCGTGCGTCAGGACGTGCGCGAGGCTCCCCTCCCAGGCCCCGACCCCGAGCCCGGTGAGGATCACACCGATCTGGCTCACGCTGGACCAGGCCAGGAGCCGCTTCGCGTCGGACTGCGCCAGCGCCCGGAGCGCGCCGTAGGCGGCCGCCGTGAGTCCCAGGGTGAGGACGGTCGCGTGGAGCGCTTCCATGGTGGAAGGATCCGACAGGACGCGGAAGATCCCGTAGATCCCGACCTTGCCCATCACCCCGGAAAGGAGCGCGCTGGCCGGAGCCGGAGCCTTCGAATACGCAGCCGGGAGCCATCCGTGCACGGGTAGCATCCCGGCCTTCACCCCGAAGCCGAGAATGAGGAGGGCCGAACCCGGTCCGGAGGAGCCTCCCGCGTGAAGGAGGATCCCCCCGAGAAGGAGGAGCCCTCCCACGAGCATCCACCAGAAGTAGCGGATGGCGGCTTCCCGTGCGCCCTCTCCCTGTCGGACCAGGAGGAACCCCAGGAGCGCCAGGACCTCGAAGAAGACGAAAAGGGTCAGCAGGTCGCCGGCGAAGACCGCCCCCAGCACGGCCCCCAGGGTGGGGACGGCGGTGAGAAGGAAGCGGCGTCGCGGGTTTCCGGACGCGGCATCCCCCTCCTGTCCCGCGCCCCCGAATGCCCGGAGCGCGAACACCAGCACTCCCAACCCAACCAGAATGGTGAGGAAGGCGAAGTGGAGAGCCACGGAATCCACCGCGAAGGTGAGGCGTCCGACCTCGCCCGGGGTCAAGGTCCACATTTCACCCTCCCAACCCGCGTGCCGCCAGCCGAGCCAGCTCCAGGGGAAAACCCGGGAACGCGGCCCCCACCCCCAGCAGGACGGTGAGCGAGGCCGCGACCAGGACCGGAACGAGCGTCAGGGGGGGCGGGTCGGTCCGCTGGGCGCCCCCCGAGTCGTCTTCGCGGCCGCCCTCCGGCGCGTCGAACCAGGCGGTCTGGACGATGGGCATGAGGTAGAGCGCGGCCAGGAGGGCCCCTGTGAGGAGGACCACCAGGGGGAGCCACGCCCCCGCCTGCACCATCCCTACCCCCATCACCCATTTGCTCACGAACCCCGAGAGGGGTGGAATCCCGATCATTCCCAGGGAGAGGAGGGTGAAGGCCCCCATGGTCCAGGGCATGCGCCGGGCCACCCCCGCCATCTCGCTCACCCGCCGGATTCCCAGGTGGTGCACCAGGAGCCCGGCGCAGAGAAACAACCCTCCCTTCATGAAGGCGTGATGGGTGATGTGCAGAATCCCCCCGGCCAGGGCCTCCCGGTGGAGAACAGAGAGCGCCAGGGGGACGTAGGCCATCTGGCTGATGGTAGACCAGGCGAGGCGGCGCTTCAGATGGTCGGTGCGGATGGCCATGAGCCCGGCTGTCACCACCGTCAGGGCCGACACCCCGCCCAGGATGCCGAGGGGGGGAGGGTCCACGAGCTGGATCACCCGGATCATCCCGAAGGAGCCCGTTCCCACCATGAGCCCCGAGAGGAGGGCGGAGATGGGCGCAGGGGCCACCGGGTGGGCTCGCGGCACCCAGCCGTGCACCGGCAAGAGGGCCGCCTTCACCGAGAACCCCGCCAGGAGGAGGACGAGTCCCGCGCCGGGAAACTCGACCCGCGTTCCGAAGTCCACATCCCCGGCGGCCATGGTCACCACGCCCAGCCCCAGGAGGAGGGTGGCGGATCCCGCCAGCACGTATGCGAGGTAGCGTCGACCGGCGGCCAGCGCCTCCGGCGTCTCGTCGTGCACGATGAGGGGCCAGGCCGCCAGGGAGAGGAGCTCGTAGAAGACGAGGAGGGTCAAGAGGTTCCCCGCCGCGGCGATCCCCAGCACGAAGACGAAGCTCAGCGCGAGGAGGATCTCGTAGCGGCGGCCCCGCCGGGGCCCGGGGAGCACCAGGAGCCAGAGCACCCCCGCCGTCGCCGCGAAGAGGGTCCCCAACGCGTCCCCGCGCAGGTGCAGGCGGAGGCCCGGGACGATCTCCAGAAAGGCGAGCTCCATCACGGACCCACGAAGGCGGCAAGCTGGCCCCCAACGAGCCCCAGCCCCACGGTGAGGATGGCCAGGGCCAGGATGGGGAGGAGCATGGCCGGGGGTGCCTCACCGCCGGCTACCTCCTCCGCCGGCCCCGACCGGAAGGCCACCACCACCAGAAACCGCGCGTAACAGAGGCCGAGGAGGACGGCACCCAGGAGGACGATCGCCGCGACGACCGGGCGCCCCGCCTCCAGGGCCCCCAGGGTGATCATCCACTTGCCGGTGAAGCCCCCCGTGGGCGGGATCCCGATGGCCGCCACACCGGCCACCGCGAATGCTGTCGTGGTGAGGGGCATGCCACGTCCAATTCCCTCGATCTGGCGGGAGCCGGCGCGGTGGATGAACGCGCCCGCGGCCAGGAAGAGGGAGGCCTTGATGACGGCGTGGTTCAGGATATGGACGGTGGCGCCCGTGCGGTCCACGGCGAGCCCGAGGACGATGAGGCCGACGTTGGAGACGGTGGAGTACGCCAGCATCCGCTTCAGGTCGTCCTGCACCAGGGCGAACAGCGCCCCCGCCAGGAGGGATGCCGCGCCGACCCAGAGCAGGAGCTCGTGGAGATGCTCCAGCCCGGGGGTCCGGAGAAGACCGATGACGCCCATCTTCACGATCAGGCCGGAGAGGATGGCGCTTACGGCACTGGGGGCCGTGGCGTGGGCGTCGGGGAGCCAGACGTGGAGCGGAAAGGCAGCGGCCTTCAGGAGGAACCCCGCGACGAACCCCCCGGTGGCCAGGTGCAGGGGGAGGCCACCGTCCGGGAGGCGGGCGCCCACGTCCGCCATGTTGAGGCTTCCGGTGAGGGTGTAGAGGAGGCCCACCGAGAGAAGGATGACGATGGAGGCGACCGCCCCCATGAGGAGGTACCGGAAGGCGGCGATCCCCGCCCCCCGCTCCTCACTCATGGCCACCATCGCGTAGGCCGAGAGGGAAAGCACCTCCAGGAAGACGAAGAGGGTGAAGAAATCCCCCGCCACCATGAATCCCATCATCCCGCCGGTGCCCAGGAGGATGACCGCGATCCCCTCGGGGGTGGCGATGGGTCCGCCGGTGCGGGCCGCAAAGGGCACGGCCAGCGCGGAAACCAGGGCCACCGGCACGGCAAACGCGCTCAGCACGTCGAAGCGGAGCTCGATTCCAAATGGTGGCGGCCACCCACCCATGGGATACGAAAGGGCCCCGTCGGGGAGGAGCCCCGCCAGGAACAGGGCCACACCCAGCGTCGCGAGGAGGACCGCGAACCCCCAGCTCCACGCGCCCCGCCGAGGGAGGGTGGGAGCGAGCACGGCCCCGGCGATGGGGAGGGCGACGAGCGCGGGGAGCCAGTGGGTCGTCACCTCACCAGCGCTCCTTCAACTCGTCCATCTCCAGCGTGCCGTACTCCCGATGGATCCGGAGGAGGAGTGCCAGGGCGACGCCAGTCGTGCTCACCGCCACCACGATCCCGGTCAGGACCAGGGCATGGGAAATGGGGCTCATGAAGGGAGGGACCACGTCGGCCCCCAGGATGGGAGCGTCACCTCCCTCCACCATCCCCGCCGTGACGATGAAGGCGAAGACGGCGGTCTCCATGATGTTCAGTCCCATCAGCTTCTTGATGAGGTTCGGGTCGGCCAGGAGGGTCCAGAGGCCGATGGCGAAGAGCACGACGGTGGCCACGTAGTCGAGGTTGTCCAGGAGGGCGGTCATCCTCCCTCCAGGGCCAGGTAGATGCGGCTGAAGATGAGCGCGCCCCCGATTCCGATCCCCACCTCGACCCCCACCACCATGGCCTCGTGGAGGAGAGGGAGGTGGGCCGGATACCCTAGCGCGAACCCGGTGACGATCCCCCCCACCATGCCGGCGGCCAGGAAGGCGAGAGGACCCGCGCCCTGCAGCGAGGGCAGGAGTCGGGTGGGGAGCAGCTTCCGAGCGTGCTCCGGGCCGAACACCAGCCCATTCAGGAGGACGAGCCCCCCCAGGACGGCGGCGCCCTGCAGCCCCCCCCCGGGGGCCTCGTGCCCGGTGAGGATCACGTGAAACCCGAAAAGGGCGATGAAGGGCGTCAGCAACCGGACGATGAAGGCCACGATGGGGCTCGGGGGGACGTCGGGGGCTGTGGCGGGCTCACGGCGCCCCCCCAGGACGAGCACCGCCATAAGGGCGGCGAAGATCACCACCACCTCCCCGAAGGTGTCCATACCCCGGTAGTCCAGGAGGACTGCCGTCACGAGGTTTCCCACCTCCGGCCCCGATTCGATGTACTCCCGGGCCACGTGTGTGTGGATGGGCTGATCCGGGGAGCCGTGCCGGGGGAGGGCGGCCATGGCCGCGATCATGGGAAGGGCCAGGCCGGTGACGAAGGCGGCAGCGAGGCGAGGGCTCATCGAGAGGTCCGCGCGATGACCACGAGGAAGAGGAGGGTCGTGACCCCGGCACCCACCGCGGCCTCGGTGAGGGCCACGTCAGGGGCCCCCCGGTGCTGCCAGAGGACGCAGAGCGTGAGGCTATAGGCCGAGAAGAGGATAGCCGCCCCCGCCAGGTTCCGGGCCCGCGCCACGGCCAGCGCCGTGAGGATCAGGAGGGTGAGGAGGACCAGGTCGAAGAGCTCGCTCACGCGTCCTCCCGGGTCCAGTGCGAGATCCCTCTCCGGTGGGCCGCCCGGGCGAGGGCGTGGCTCGCGGTGGGCCCGGCGACGAGGATGAGGAGGACGAGCCCCGCCAGCTTCAAGCTTGCCAGACCCGGCCCCAGGTCGAAGGCGAGGGCGAGGAGGATGGACCCCGCCCCCACCGTGTCGCACTTGGCCGCCGCGTGGGCACGGGAATAGAAGTCGGGGAGGCGGAGAAGCCCCACCGTGCCGGCCAGGAAGAAGAACGCGCCGAGGAGGCCGAAGAGGATGGCCAGGACGTTCACGGGTCGAGCCTCCCGGTCTCCAGGAGGCGGCCGGCGGCCAGCGTCACGGCGAAGCTCAGGAGCCCGTAGACGAAGGCGACCGTGAAGAAGATCTCCCGGCCGAACACGAAGCCCAGGAGGACGAGCACCACCAGCGTCTTGGTGGTCAGGACGTTCACCGCCAGGATCCGGTCCATGAGGGTGGGTCCGACCCGCGCCCGCTGGAGACAGGCGAAAGCGTTCAGGAGGAGGAAGGTGGCGAGCCCCCAGAAGAATGTGGTCACGGCGCACCCCCCTCGAACACCCGGGCGATGCGCGCCTCCAGGTGCTGGACCTGATCCTGGAACTCCGCCTCCAGGCAGTGGATGCGCAGCTCGGACCCCTCCAGCTCCACCGTCAGGGTGCCGGGGGTGAGGGTCAGCGAGTTGGCCAGGGCCACGCGGGAAACCTCCCGGCTGAGGTTCGTATGATGGATGACGGTGACCGGTGCGATGGGAAGCCGGGGGTCCAGCACTCGGCGGGCGACGTGGAAGGCCGCCACCGTGATGAGTCCGGCGAGATGGATCAGGTAGAGGAGGAGGGCGACGGCCTGGCCGGGGGCCAGCGATGGGGCCTCGGTGGGCCGGAAAGCCCGGTTCGCGGCCGCCCCCAGCCCCAGGGAGAGGACCGCCCCGAGGACGAGATCCCACGGGTGGAAGGAGGCCGAGAGGACCAGCCAGAAGAGGAAGATGAAGACGGCCGAGGGGATGACCCTTGCATGGCGCGATGCCGGCATCTTCCTCCCCTGGCTGCGAGTTCTCTTCGAAGGGTTCCTCCCGCCGCGCTCCACAGGCGCAGGGTCGGAGGAGTCGCACGAGACGTGCCAGCCGAACGTTGGCACGCTCTCTGCACCTTGGCCAGGCGTCCCGCCCCATCGCAATACCGCATCAATGCTGGGCGGGCAAGGGCGATCGCTCGATCGCCAGGCCTCGAACGAGTAATTGCGTCCCATCGCCGGGGGGCCCCGACGGGACAGGCCGTCTCCATCTTCGATCCGGGCCTCGGAGGTTTGAACCCATGGGCGAACGTGTGAAGGGAAAGGTGGCGCTGGTCACTGGCGGGGGCGTGGGTCTCGGAAGGGCTATGTCGCGACTCCTGGCGGAAGAAGGTGCGACCGTGGCCGTGACGGACATCCTCGACGACGAGGGACGCGAGACCGTTCGGGAGATCGAGGAGGCGGGCGGGAACGCTCGCTATTGGCGCCTGGATGTCACCTCCGAGGACCAGGTCCAGTCGGTGGTGGGTGAGGTGGTGGACGCCTTCGGCGAGATCGACGTCCTCGTCAACAACGCCGGGATCTCCGGTGCGGACAAGCCCACGCACGAGGTGACCGAGGAGGAGTGGGACAAGGTCCAGGATGTCAACGTGAAAGGGGTCTTCTTCTGCACCAAGCACGTCGTTCCGTCCATGAAACGGGGCGGGGGTGGGAGCATCATCCACCTTTCCTCGATCTACGGGCTGGTGGGGGCGGCCGACGCGCCACCGTACCATGCCTCCAAGGGCGCGGTGCGGTTGATGGCCAAAACGGACGCGCTCTTCTACGCGAAGGACGGGATCCGCGTCAACTCCATCCACCCGGGGTTCATCTGGACCCCAATGGTCCAGGCGTTCATCGAGAGCACCGGGGCGAGCCTCGAGGAGGGGAAGGCGAATCTCGCCTCGCTGCACCCCATCGGGCGGGTGGGTGATCCCATGGACATCGCGTATGGCGTCCTCTACCTGGCCTCGGACGAATCGGCCTTCGTGACGGGGAGCGAGCTCGTCATCGATGGGGGGTATACGGCGAAGTAGGGCTGAGGATCGAAGGGACGGTCAGGTCCAACGGGAAGAGCCGGACCGTGAGGGCGATGCCCACCCGGATTGTGCGTTCCGGTACGGGGCATTCCATTGCATGGAGGTGTGAAGGTGGCACCACGGCTGCAGAACCTCCAGCGGAGCTGAGATGTCTTCTAGGTCCTTGCCGTCCCCCTCGTCCCGACGCGTCTGGTGCCTCCTGGCCGTGGCGCTCCTCCTCGTGTCGGTCACGGGGGCCTGCACCCCGGACCGCCCGGTGGAGGGGGCCGTGGACGGCGCGGCGGCGCACCCGGCGGGGCATGTGGAAGCTTCCCCGGTCGCCCTCGTCACCGGATCCACGGCCGGACTCGGGCGGGCGCTGGCGCTGGCGTTGGCTTCGGAGGGCTACCACGTCATCGTCCACGGCCGCAACGAGGAACGAGGAGAGGGAGTGGTCGAGGCCATCGCCGCAGAGGGGGAGGGAAGCGCGCGCTTTCTGCCGGCGGACTTCGCCCGGTTGGAGGAGGTGCAGGCCCTGGCGGAGCTGGTGAGCACCGAATACGACCACCTCGATCTTCTCGTGAACAACGCAGGGGTCGGCCCCGGGGCTCCCGGTCACGAGCGCGTTCTCACCCCCGATGGACACGAGCTCCGCTTCCAGGTGAACTACCTCGCGGGGTACGTTCTCACCCGGGAGCTGCTGCCGCTCCTGCAGGCCAGCGCGCCCTCTCGCATCGTGAACGTGAGCTCGCGGAGCCAGCGTCCCCTGGACTTCGAGGACCTCACCCTGGAGCGTGGCTACTCGGGAGGTGTGGCCTACGGGCGGAGCAAGCTGGCCCAGATTCTCCACGTGCAGAACCTCGCGGAGGCGCTGCAGGGAACGGGCGTGACGGCGGTAGCGGTCCACCCCGCGCCGGCCATGGCCACCGGGCTGGTGCTGGAGACCGGGGGGACGCCCCAGTCCACCGTGGCGGACGGACTGGCCTCGGTCCTGAATGCCATCCGGAGCGACGTTCCGTCGGGCACCTTCTTCTTCGAGCTCGAGCCGCAGCGCGCCCACGAGCAGGCGTACGATGCCGAGGCGCGGCGGCTCCTTCGGGAGCTCTCGGAGGACTCTGTGGAGCGGGCGCTGGGGGGTGGTGACTGAGGGGGCTCCGACGGGCGGCGGGCCGGCGAGACCTCCCCCCGACTGCACCCCTTGCTTCCGCCCCCTTCGCCACGCATGCTCAGTCGATCGCTTTTTCCCGCCGCCCCAGCCGAGGCTCCCATGCCCATCCTCCTCTTCGTCCTCCTCGTGATCCTCGTAGCCACCTTTGGCTTCTGGGACACCCTGGCTGCGATCTTCGGGGCTGCCCTGCTGGCCGTCCTCGTGGTCCTCCTGGGCGTCGCAGCCGTGGGCCTCGGCGGGTACCTCCTGATCAAACGGAGGGCCGGCGGATGAGGGGCGGTTGGGGCGGAGCGCGCAGGGCCGTGCCACTGCGCGAAAACGCCCTCAATGGGACCCGAACCCGAGCTCGGTCCGAAGCCCCGCCAGGAGCGACCGCTCCCGGGGGAGCGCCGCCGCCTCCTTGGGCCAGGTGACACCTGCGATGACTTCGCTGAGCAGGTGGGGATGCCCCAGGGGAGTCTGGAAGAAGTCGTGAAATCCATACTCCACCAGGGGCACCGGAGCGAAGGTGGCCCCCCCGTACGAACGCCTCCGGTCCGGTGTGCGGTCGCCTGAGAGCCCGGGTCCGAAAGGACGAGGAGGAGCAGGAGTCGCAGGCTCGTGTTCATTCGGCGCGGGAGGCAGGTGACGCGGGTTGAGCCACCGAGGGTATCAGCACGTCCACGCGAGTGCCCACCGCCGGCTCGCTCTGAACCAGGATCGCGCCGTCGTGTGATCGGAGTACGCCGGCCACCTCCGCAAGGCCGAGCCCCCGGCCCAGGAAGCGGGTGGTGAAGAAGGGCTCGAACATGCGCTCGAGGTCCTCGGCCGGGATCCCTTCTCCGGAGTCCACAATTCGGATCAGCGTGAAGCGTCCGGGTAGGGGAGGGGGTGGAAGCCGGCTTTCGGCGAGCTCTTCGGCCGAGACCTCCCGCGAGCATACACTGACTTCGACCAATCCCTCTCCATCCGGATGCGCTTCAATTGCGTTCCGTACCAACTGGTCCAGCGCGGATCCGAGCATCTCGGGGTCCCCAGATACCGGATCTGGCTCTCCTTCGATGCTGAACTGCATCCGGATCCCATCCGGGCGTTCCTTCTGCCCGCGAAGAATTTTCCCAACCAGTTCCACGGGATCCACCGACTCCCTTCTTCCCCTGGCTTCACCTGAAAAGGCGAGGAGTCTCCGGGCGACCTCCGACGCCCGGCGCGCAGACTCCAGCGCCTGCGACATGGTCTCCCCGGCGGCGTGACCGTCCTCGAGATCCTCCATGGCCAGCGCGAGGTTCCCCTGGATGGCGGTGAGGAGGTTGTTGAACTCGTGCGACGTGCCCCGGGCGAGGATGGCGAGCCCCTGCAGCCTCCGGGCTCGCTCCCTCGTCTCGACGAGCTCCAGACGTTCCTCCTCGGCGAGTCGATGGAGGGTCACGTCCCGGACCACGCCGACGTATCCTCCGCCGGCGCCTTCGTGCAGGATCAGGGGAGAGAGGCGGGCCTGGTAGTGGCGCTGCTCACCCCCAACCATGAGCTCGTACTCGAACTCCTGCACGGCTTCCTCCGCTCGGGCTCGACGGAGCGCATCCCCCAGGGGTTCCGCGACATGATCCGGGAGTACCTCCTGGAAGCTTCGGCCGAGAAAGCTTTCCGGGGGGGCGTGGAGGTCCACTCGGTGTGCGGGCTGAAAGTACTCGACGAACCGCCCCTCCGGGTCGAAGACGAAGACGAGATCGTCGAACGACGCGATCACGGTGCGAAGGGTCGCTTCCCGTTCGGAGACGCTGCCGAGGAGTTCCATTCGCTGGGTCACGTCCCGCGAGCTGGTGACCAGGTGGGTGACCTCGTCGCCGCCGGAACGAAGGGCTCGGGTCTGCACCTCGATCCAGCGGTACCCTCCCTCGGAGGTGCGGAACCGGGAGGTGAGGACCGGTGTCTCGCCCCCCCGGAGAACCGACTCGAGCGCGGCTTCCGCCTCGGGCCGGTCCTCCGGGTGGACCAGCTCGAAGGGGTGGGTTCCGACGAGATCCGCGGGGGAGTAGCCCAGGAGCTGGCTGATGCTCGGACTCAGGTACGAGAATCGGGCGTCCACTTCGTGAAGGCAGAGCAGCTCGCGGGTCTCCTCGACCAGCACCCTGTAGAGTCGGGGGTCGGCTTCGAGTGCCGACGCGGAGTCGTCGGTGGAAATCATCTCTCCCTTGGGCAATGTGGTGTACCGGGGTGGCATTCAGAAGATATGGAAGGGCCGGGCCCCCGAGCGTACCGTGGGTTAGCGCCCGTGGTTGCGGGAGTGCCAGAGCCACATGCGACGCTTGAGGTCGCACCAGCAAGGAGAACCGACCCATGTCCACATCTTCTTCCAAAATTGACGTCGGGATGGATGTCCACAAGGACACGGTTATGGTCGCCGTGCTTCCGGAGGACGCCGCGAAGCCCACGATCGTCAAGCAGTTGCCGAACGACGAGCGGAAGCTCCGGCGCTTCCTGTCCCGGATCGCCGAGGACGGCGAGCTCCGCTGCTGCTACGAAGCGAGCGGTGCCGGCTACGTCCTCCAGCGGGCGATCAAGCGCTGGGGCCACCACTGCGAGGTGATCGCCCCGGCCCTCATCCTCACCCGGCCCGGCCACCGCCGCAAGCACGACCGATTCGACGCCATCGAGCTCGCCAAGCAGCACCGGGCCGGATTGCTGGTCGCGGTGCGGGTCCCCAGCGAGGCCGAGGAGCGTGTGCGCGACCTCGTGCGCTGCCGCGAGACCTTCCAACGTGAGATCCTCAAGTCCCGGCATTACATCCTCAAGTTCCTGCGCCGACGGGGCTTCGTCTTCCGGGACGGCTCCAACTGGACCCAGAAACACGTCCACTGGCTCCGATCCCTGCTGACCCAGGAGGAACTCGTTGCCGAAGACCAAGACGTGCTCGGCGAGTACCTCTCCCTGCTCGAGTACAAGATCGATCGCAGAGATGAGCTGGACCGAAAGATCGAGAAGCTCGCCGTGACCCCCGCCTACCAGGAGGCCGTCGCTCGGCTCCGCGGGTTCCGGGGCCTCGACACGCACGGGGCCATGGTGCTTCGCTCCGAACTCGGCGACCTGCGTCGCTTCGGCTCACCGCGCCAGCTCATGGCCTACGTCGGGCTCGTACCCAGCGAGCATTCCTCGGGAGATCGCGAAAACCGAGACTCGATCACCAAAGCCGGGAACAGTCACTGTCGACATGTCCTGGTTCAGGCCGCGTGGAGCTATCGATATCCGCCACGGGTGGGAGCCAGACTCAGAGAGCGCCAGCAGGGACTCCCGCCCGAGGTGGTGGCCCATAGCTGGAAGGCTCAGCATCGACTCCACAAGCTGTTTCGACGGATCGAGGAACGTCGAGGATCTCGGATCGCTGTCGTCGCCGTCGCCCGGGAACTCACCGGCTTCGTCTGGGCCGTGCTCCAGGATGTCGACTCCGAGACCGACCTTCACCCGGCACGGGCCGCATGACGCACTGATCACCGAACCACTCGCGCGACCGAATAGGTCGGCCCGAGGCACGATTTGGAGGATGCTCGGCATAACTGTGCGGCGCCGTTCACTACGGACGGTGACCCGCGACCGCAGAATGAGCCTGCTCCAGACGAATCTGAATTCTTGACGCTCTGGGCACCTCGGTGCCTAACCGCCGAATACGAGTAGGATTCATCGTCGAAGCCGCCTCGGGCCGACTACCAAATCATTCCCGGCCCTCGGCGCTTGACAGGGGGCCCTTCCATACGAGTTATGCGCTGCAGGGTCCGGGCCATCGGTGGGTCCTACGCCTTGCGAGGTCCCCGACTCCTACCTAGATGTATCTCTCCACCCACTCCCCCCGAAATCCATGAGCCCTTCCAAACGGTACGCCGGCGGGTCGATCCTCTTGGCCACGCCCCTCCTCATCGCCCTCCTCTGGCTTCCGCAGCCGGAACTATCGCCTCGGACGCTGGAGGCGCGGGCGCCGGCGGACACCCTCCCGTCGCTCGTCGTGCTCGTGCGGCACGCCGAACGCGATGGGCCGAGCGCCGACGATCCCGAGCTCACCGAGCGAGGCCGCGAACGGGCCCGCGAGCTGGCTCGCATCCTGGGTGACGTCGGGATCACCGGCATCCACGCCACCGACTTCGTGCGGACGCGGCGGACGGCGGAGCCCCTGGCGAATCGCCTCGGGATCGAGACGGAGATCTTCGACTACCGCGACCTGGCGTCCCTCGCCACCGCGCTCCGGGGTCGGCCGGGAAGACACCTCGTGGTGGGGCATTCGAACACAACAGACGAATTGGCCGTGCTCCTGGGAGGGCGCTCGCACGGGTCCATCGCGGATGGGTGGGAATTCGACCGCCTCTACCTCCTGACCCCGGCCCCGGACGGCTCGATGACAACCGTGCTCATGCGATACGGGCCGGCCTCGGTGCCTGGAGATGCCGGGGAGTAGCGGCCCGTCTCCTATCCCTGTGGCACCTCCACCCGGATGACCCCTCTGAGTTCACCGGCCTCGTAACCAGTAGCCCGGTCGTCGGGGTAACGCTCACTCAGGAGCTGACGCACCTCGGGCTCTATGGACTCCACCGCCCCGTGGCAGTTCAGGCACATGGGAGCGGTCCGGAGCACGCGGTAGTACCGGAGGGATTCCCCCGGCCCGCGGGCGGTGAGCTCGGCGGGCACCCCGTCGGGGTCGGCCTCCTCCAGCGCGGCGAGGTAGTGCAGGACCCGCTCCTCCCATTCGTCGGCTGCGTTATCGGGGTTCCTCCAGCGAAGCGTCGCGCGCTTCAGCGCCAGGGGAGGATCGGTGCGTTCCTGGACCTCCCGGGTCAGGGGCATGGCGGCGTCGGCACAGAAATCCACGGCACCGGCGAGTCCCTCCTCGTCGATGGCCTGGGCCAGCCGCCCCACGAGCTCCTCAGCGAGGGCGCCGGCCGCGGGCCCCCCCACCTGTGTGGCCCGAGCGGCTTGCTCCGGCGTGAGGGGGTCGGGGGGCTCCGGGGGGCCCACTTCCGGCGTTCCGCAGGCGGCCAGTGCTGCGAGGAGAAGGGCCGTGAGGAGCGTGAAGAGCCGGATTCCAGGGGAGGCGTTGCTACTTCCTGCGGAAGGGTCCGGGCGGCTGGCAGATGGCAGATGGAGCATGGTGGATTCTCGGCTGAATGACGGAATGGGTGGTCACTTCCTCTGCACGACCCGCGCCACTGCCCACGCGAGGGAGAGGAAGACCCCCGATGTGGCCACGATGGCCGGCCCGGTCGGAAGGTCCAGCTCCACGGAGACGGCGAAGCCGACCAGGGCGGCGGCCACTGCACTTCCCGCGGACCAGGCGGTCACCGAGCCGAGGGTGCGTCCCAAGTGGATGCCCGTGACCGCCGGGAGGACGAGGAGGCTGAAGACCAGGAGGACCCCCGCGGACTCGATGGATGCCACGATAATCGCTCCCATGGTGAGGTAGAGGAGCACCGTCCAGGCTCGGACCCGGTACCCCTTGCTCGCCGCCATCTCCGGGTCGTACGAGACGAACACGAACTCTTTGCGGAAGAGGTAGTGCACGCCGAGGACGGCCGTCACCACGCCCAGGAGCGCCCACGCCTCGGCGGAGCGGATGCCCAGGATGTTCCCGCGAAGGAGGAGGGCGTGCGCATCGCCGCCGGCTACGCGGGACACCAGGAGGATTGCCCCCGCACCCGCCAGCACGTAGGCAATCCCCAGCCGGGCGTCGCCCGGTACCCGGTTCGAGTCTCCCTCCAGCCCGAAGAAGAGCACCCCGCCCAGCGTCAGGAGGGAGGACATGAACAACTCACTTTCCACGGGGCCCACTCCGAGCCCCAGGCTTGCCAGGAAGAGGGCCGCAGCCACGCCGGCCGAGGAAAGCTGGGCCAACGCCGCCGAGACGAAGACGACCCGTCGGTAGACGACGTATACGCCCACCACCGAGCATCCCAGCGCGATGAGCGCCGAACCCAGGACCGCCTCCCGGAAAAGGAAGAGTACCTCAAACATCGTGCCGTCCCCCCTGGAGGATCACCACGTCGCCCGCGAGCTCGACGACGTTCACCGGCACCCCGTATAGTCCAGAGAGGCGCTCCGAGGTCAACACGTCGCGATTGGGCCCCACGTGGATCCCCTCGGGTCCGAGCAGCCCCACCCGCCGGGTCGTGTTCGCCACCTCGTTCAACTGGTGGGTCACCATCACGATCGTGATGCCACCTGCGTGCAACTCATCCAGCACCGAGAGGATCGCCTGAGTGCTGGGGAAGTCCATGCCGGCGGTGGGTTCGTCCAGGAGGAGGACCGAGGGTCGACCGGCGAGGGCCCGGGCGATCAGCGTCCTCTGCTTCTGGCCTCCGGAGAGAGCGTCGAACGACACCTCGGCGAGGTCCAGGATGTCCGTGGCCTCCATCGCGCGCGCCGCCTCCTGGCGGTGCTCCCCGCTCGGCCGACGCAGGATCCCGACTCGATCGAGGAGGCCCATCATCACCACGTCGATGGCCCGCAGGGGCCAGCCCGAGTCCAGTGCTTTTCGTTGGGGGACGTACCCAAATCGGATCCGGTCCGCCGCGTTCAGGGAAACACTGCCTTCCAGAGGATTCACGAGCCCCATCATGGCCCGCAGGATGGTCGTCTTTCCCGAGCCGTTCGGCCCCACGAGTCCGAGGAAATCCCCCTCCAGGATCTCGACGTCCAGTGGGGGAAGGATCGGGCGCCCATGATACCCAAGGACGGCCCCTCGAAAAGAGATGAGAGGCGCTGCTGCAGCCCTGGACCGGTCAGTCACGGAGCGCGCCGACGATGCTTCGTACGTTGTGGTCCAGGAGCTGCAGATATCCGGTGACACCGGGCACGGCCCCCACCGAGGAGGGGAGGACGAGGAGCCGGGCCCCGGTGCGGTTCGCGACGGTGGACGGCACCCGGGTGTCGTAGAAGGGCTCCGCGACGATGATCTGCACCTCCGCTCGGTTCATGCGGTCCACGAGGTCGGCCAGGTGGCGAGGGCTCGGAGGGATCCCCGGAAGCGGCTCGACGTAGTCCAGGATCTCGAGTCCCAGGAATTCCACAAAGTACTTCCACGACGCATGGTACGCCACGACGGGTTGCCCACGGAAGGGCGCCACCAGGGGCTCCCATTCCGCCTCCAGGGAGTCGATCTCCGCGAGGAAGCGCTCGAGGTTCGCGGCGTAGACCTCCGAGCCGGTGGGGTCCAGATCGGAGAGTCGTTGGGCGAAGGCCTCGGCGATTCGCCTGCCGTTCGCTGGACTGAGCCAGTAATGCGGGTTCCCGAAGGGATGGACGTCGCCCTGGGCGCGCGTCACCCGGGTGGTGGGGACGTCCAGGACCTCCACGAACGTGGAGAGATCGAGGTGGCCGCGCGCCCCGGGCTGGATTTGGGGATTCCTGGACTGGTCGAGCAGGAGCGGCGCCCAACCCACTTCCAGCTCCAGGCCGACCTGCGCGTAGAGATCTGCCCGTCGGAGCTCCAGGATCAGGCTGGGTCGGGGCTCCACGAAATGGGGATCCTGCTCGCCCAGGGCGAGGGAACGCGCGTCGACGCGCTCGCCCCCGACGATGCCCGCGATATCCGCCAGGTCGGTTGTGGTCGTGACGATGCGAAGGGGATCCTCCGCGGAAGCCGTGCCGCTGGGGTGGCGCTCGGCTTCCGCGAGAGGTGGCCCCAGAGTCAGGATGCCAAGAAGCATCAGGATCGAGCTGTACATGGCGGTCTCGTCTCGGGGATCAGAAGGGATGGGGACGGTGGGGACCGATGTTGAACGTGGTCTGCAAAACGGCACGCCAGTCGGCTTCTTCCTCCCACCCATCGCCGAAGGTCCGTTCCACGGCAAGGCGGAAGCGGCTGAACTCGCTGGGGAAGAAGGTGAGAGTTCCCGAGGCTGCGTAGCGCCATTCCCCTCCTTTCCCCTCGTAGAAGTCGACGTGCCGCCCCGCCCCCTCACCGTGGAGCTCCACGTCCTGATGGCCAGGAAGCTGGACGGCGTCCAGCCTCCCGCCGAGATAGGTGCGGCGTCCGGTCTGCCACTGGGCCTGGCTGAACCCGCCCCAGACCCGGGACTCGGGCCCGTCGTGCCCGAACGTTTCCACTTCCCAACGGAAGGAGCGGTAGAGGCCGCGGCCCGGGGGACGCCACCGGAAGACGGCGTGGGCAGCGTAGAGCCTCTGGGTGGGAAAATGTCTCATGACGTCGGGACCGCCCGGACCGGCGGTGGCCTCCCCGGTGGCCGGGGGAAGGTAGCGCTCCACCGAGCCGGTGGCGACGGAGACCCCGAGCTCGATGTTGGCCGCCGGGGTGAGGTCGTGGAACTGCCGTAGCTGCGCCAGGAAGCCGAACTGCTCCCGTCCTGACCGCTCGGGCCCGCCCACGACCAACTCCTCGGACCTGCTTCCCATCGGGGCTTGGTGCTCACTGTGGTCGAGGTCGAGGTCGAGGTCGTGGGCGTGGCCCTCGGACTCGATCCCGTTGAGGACGAACAGTTGAACCTCCTGAAAGAAACCGAAGGGCGCCAAAATCCGGGACACACCGACTCCGCTGCCGCTGAATCCCTCCGGACCGAAATACGTCCGGATGGCGAGGGGGTACTCCACCGTGAGCAACTCCGGTCGGTGCGTGAGGTTCGCCTTTCCCAGGGGAAGGTGGAACCGACCCAGTCGGGCCTGGAGTTCTCCCGGGAGGGCAAGAGCGGTGAGGTACGCCTCCTCTACCCCGATCTCGTCGCCGTGGACCCCCAGGAAGAAGTCGGCCCGGAAGAAGGGGTCCACGGCCGCCTGGAGCGCCAGTTCCACTTCCCGAAGGGAGAACCGGGCCCCGTCCTCCGAGAAACGAGGTTCACCGGGGGAGAGATCGGCGAGGACGTCGCCGATGACGCTGATATCGGGGTTCAGGCTCGTCGGTTGTTGGGCCTCCAGCGCCGGATTCCCGGCGGCAAATGCCGCTGCGCCGACGAGCATGGCGCGGAGAAAGTCGCGCGAGAACTGAGACACGGATCGCTCCTGGTGCTGTCGTGGCGGGAGTTTCGGGCTCCGGTGTCATGGCGGTCCCCGGTCCATATGGTGCCATTGCGATTTTCGTGCCGCCCGGGCCGCAACCCATTTAGAGGTCCCGTCCAGGGCGGAGGAGTGCGGGTACGGCGCAACGTCGACGGCTCGCGCTCCTTCCCGATGGCCGGCGCGAAAACGACACACGACGAGACACAAGGTCCCGTCCCTCCGGCCTTCCCTTTGCCCGTGGGGGGAGTAGCTTTGCCGAATGACCGCGCCTTACTTCCCCTCTCCCCTTCGAGTCGCTCTGGCCCTTCTGGCGGTCTACGTGATCTGGGGTTCCACCTTCCTCGCGATCCTCTTCGCCATCGACACCCTCCCGCCCTTCACCATGGCCGGGATGCGGTTCACCATCGCGGGGGGCCTCCTCTACGGTCTCATGCGACTGCGAGGGGCGCCTCGCCCCACCCTTCCGGAGTGGGCCGGCGCTTTCCTGGTCGGTGCCCTCCTCCTGGGAGTGGGGAACGGGGGCGTCACCTGGGCGGAGCAGCACGTCTCCTCCGGGGCAGCCGCCCTCTTCATGGCCAGCATCCCGGCCTGGATGGTGCTCCTGGACTGGCTGCGGCCGAAGGGGCGGGTGCCCGGAATTCGGGAGCTCCTCGGCGTCGGCCTGGGCATGGCCGGGATCGTCCTTCTGGTGGGTGTGACGGGAGGAGGGTCGGCCCATGCTGGAGCGCCGATCGGCGGAGGGCATCCTGCGGCCGCCCCGATCCTGGTTCTCTCCGCCTTCGCCTGGGCCGTGGGGTCCGTGGCGTCGCGGTCGCTCCCCGTGCCCCGGTCGGCCCTCCAGCTCACGGCGATGCAGATGCTCCTGGGCGGGATCCTTCTCCTGATCGGAGGGGGGCTGGCAGGGGAGTGGGGCAGGCTCGACCTTGGGGCCGTGAGCGGGAAGTCGCTCCTCGCACTCGGATACCTGATCGTGTTCGGGTCGTGGGTCGGGTTCACCGCCTACGTCTGGCTGCTCAAGTGGGCGACTCCCGCATTGGCATCCTCCTACGCCTTCGTGAACCCCGCCATTGCCGTGGGGCTCGGGTGGCTCCTGGCAGGGGAGCATGTGAGTCCTGCGACCCTCGTGGCGATGGGGGTGATCGTGGCGGGCGTCGCCCTCATCGTTCTCAGCGCGCGGGGGGTGTCACGGCGCGGGAAGGCCACGCCCTCAGCCTACCCCGGGGGCGTCGCCGATCCCGCGGAGGCGGGCGAGCCCAGACCTACTGCACCATGACGCTCGCCGCACTCTGGAACGCGGCGCTCGTCACCGCACCCGCCTGGACGGTCGCGAAGGTGGCCCGCCGGCTCTGCCGACGGTAAATTGGCTTCAACCACACCTTCCCAGGAGACTCTCATGTCAGCCGTCCCGAGTATACGCCATCGCCTCGCCCTGCCCCGGGCGAAATACATTCCCCTCGCAGCTGCACTCCTCGTCGTCCTCCTCCTTCCGGCCGCACCGCTCCACGGGCAGGACGCCGCCCAGGCGGTGGAGGAAGGCGGGATCTTCGTCGCGGGGTGGGAAGGGCGCATCGACCCAGCGGAGGCCGAGCGCGGCTACTCCCTGGACGACGCCCGGCTGGCCTCTGAGGGCGACGCGATTCGGGTCACCACCGGCCCAGCCGGCAACTACTGGAACGAGGCCGCCTACGGCACCGGTCAGTACACGGTGAGCGCCGAGTTCACCGAGCAAGGGTACATGGCGCTGAACAACCACCCGCACCCTTACGGTATCTTCATCGCTGGGAACGGGATGGGGACCGCGGACGAGCGGCTCATCTACTGCTCGGCGTACGGAAACGGGAGCTTCATTTTCCGCGGGTTCGGACCCGAGCCCTTCCAACTGAATGGCCCCCGCGCGGAGGAGCACCCCGCCATCAACCAGGCCGCCGACCAGGGTGAGCCGGTGACCCAGCACATCGCTATGACGGTGGGCGACGGGACGGTGTCCTGCGCCATCAACGGGACCGTGGTGGCGGAGTACGAGCTCTCCGAAGTGGTCGGGGAGGGTCGGCTTGCCGCAACCGACGGGGTCTGGGGCGTGCGCTTCGGCCACAACACCGATGCCACCGTTGCGGGGCTCGATGGTCCCATGCGGTAGGGGACCGCGACCCCGGCAGACCTATGGCAACCGCGGGTCCCGCGCCAGGTTGAGGTGCAGCGATCCGATGCGGGACACTCGCGAGGTCACCTTCACCACCACGCGGCTGGCATCGTCGGAGAAGTGGATCTCCGCCTCGCCGCCCTCCCCGAAAAGTCCGCTGGTCTGGAAGGTGGGGCGAACGACGATGGTGCTGTAGCGTCCGGCCGGCACCGAGACCTCGTCCTTGCGCAGCACCTCGAGTACCACCGGGTTCCCGGAATCGCGGAAGTAGTGGGGGAGGTAATAGCGGTCGCCCACCTCCAGGGGGAGCGTGCGGGCGTAGTAGAGGAAGGAGACGTCGTCGAGGGGCAGCGCCGAGGGCAGTCTCTCGGCGCTGTTTCCGTTGTGGGCGAGCCGGACCTGTCGAGCCTCGGGATAGATCTCGAAGCGCCGGTAACGCTCGGTCCCCACTTCGTCCAGGTCCTGCTCGAAGCGGAGGGTGCGGAAGGGGCGGACCTCACTCCACGAAGACATGCGGTTGTTCACCCGAGCAAAAGGGATCCCTCCCCGGACCGTGAAGTCGAACCGCATGGTCTCGACGCCGCGAACCATCTCCTGGCCCGTCACCGTGAGCTGCGCGCTGCCGGCGCGGATCCGCCCAAAGTGGACCTCGAACTCGTGGTGTTCTCCCACCCGGAAGGGGAGGGCCCGCCGAATCCCCAGGTCCTCCCGCTCCAGCCGATAGTCCGTCTCTCCCGAGTTCACCTGCGCCTCGGGTCCTGCGACGGGCGCGAGGAGAAGGACGAGGGCCGCGCCAAGGAGCGGTCCGCGGTGGGTCGGCATGAGTGATCCCCCGGATGGTTGGGTGGGTTGGGTTGGACCCATGTGAGACAGGAGATCCGCCCAAACTGTTCCGTGGTTCCCTCGCGGCTCGCGGCCGGTCGGCTTCAGCCGCAGCACCCCGAACTCGCCTCCTGCCGCGCAGCAGACGCCGGTCTCCGGAAGTGCCAACTGCACGGCCCGTGTGCGCCCCATGTCACCACTCAGCGCGGCGACGACGGAGTGCGATATTGGTGAGCAACCTCCTCGTCAACGCCTATAGCTCCTTGAGGAGCCCCGCCCGCAGCGCGAAGCGCACCAGCTCGGAGCGGTGGTTCAGGCGCAGCTTCTGCATGATGCGGGCCCGGTAGGTGTCCACCGTCTTGGGCGAGATGAAGAGCTTCTGGCCGATTTCGGTGGAGGAGAAGCCCTCGGCGGTGAGCGCGAGCACTTCCCGCTCCCGGGCGCTGAGTTCCTGGAGTTTCGGGCTCTCGTCACCCCCCTCCCGCTCCGCCTTCCTGTACTGCTGCAGGAGGAGAGTGGTGGCCCGGGCCGGAAGGTAGACTTCCCCGCGAGCCACGATGCGGATGGCGTCCACCAGGTCGCGGTCGGCGCTCGCCTTGGTGAGGTATCCCGACGCCCCCGCGTCCACCACCGGCACCAGGTACTCCTCCTCGGCATGCACCGTGAGGACCAGGACGCTCACCCCTATGTCGAGTGCGGCGATGCGTCGTGTGGCTTCGAGGCCGTGGGTCCCGGGCATGGACAGATCCATGATCACCAGATCGGGCTTGAGCGCCAGAGCCTTCTCGACCGCCTCGTCCCCCGAGGCCGCCTCGCCTACCACCTCCAGTTCGTCCTCCAACTCGAGGAGGGCACGGAGGCCGGCCCGGAGGATGGTGTGGTCGTCGGCCAGCAGGATCCGGATGCGGTCAGCCATCGTTGCTCTCTCCCTCGAGGTGGAGCGCCGGAATTCGAAGCCGCACCAGGCACCCCTCTCCCGGCGCGCTGGCGATGGTGAGCCGTCCTCCGGCGATGCGTGCCCGCTCGTCCATCCCGATGAGGCCGAGCCCGGCTCCGGCCATGAACGTCCCTTCGGCGTCGAATCCCTTTCCATCGTCGGTCACGGTGGCCACCACGTGGGCGTGCGGCCCCTCCCCTTCCAACTCGAGGCGGACCTCCACCCGGGTCGCCTGGGCATGCCGCACCACGTTGGCGAGCGCCTCCTGCACCACCCGGTACACCACGAGCTGCCCCTCCAGGTCGAGGCGGTCCCCGACGCGCTCGAGCCGCAGGTCCGTCTCCACCGATTCGTGCGCGAGGAGTTGCCGGACGTAGGACCGGATGGCCGCTTCCACCCCCACGTCCTCCAGGGCGGGCGGGCGGAGTCCGCGGGCGATCCGTCGCACTCCGTCCACCAGGGATTCGAGCCCTTCCTGAAGCTCGGCGTGGATGCGGGCCCGGTCCTCCTCGTCCTGGGTGCGGGCCAGGACCTTGAGGCGAATCATCGTAGCGGCGAGGGACTGGGCGGTGTCGTCATGGAGCTCACGGGCGATGCGCTGCCGCTCCTCTTCCGTCGCCCGCAGCGTCCCGGTCCCCAGCCTTTGTATGCGCCGCTCCCGTGAGGCGTCGCGCATGACGGCGATGACGAACCGCCCCCGGTCCGTGCTCGCCGGGCGAAGCGCGACCTCTACCGGAAACTCCCGCCCGTCCTTCCGGACCGCACGGAGGTCCAGGTCCGCGCCCATGGGCCGGCTGGCGGGCCGCTCCATGAATCGATCCCGGAGTGCCACGTGCCGCCCGCGCACGTCGGGGGGGACCATGATCTCGATGGGCTCCCCGATGAGTTCTTCACGGGTGTAGCCGAGAGTCGAGAGAACGCGCGGGTTCACGGCGCAAATGACGCCGCGCTCATCCACCACCACGATGCCGTCCGGGCTGGACTCGAAGACGATTTCGAAGTCGTCGAACTGGGGCGTCTCCAAACGTGCTCCGGGTTGGGGGGATGAGCGGTCGGGGTCGGTTCCCGGCGTGTAGCGGGACCCAGGGAACGGCCCGATGTGGAGGATCTCCCCACACGAGGATCGGCCGACTCCCGACAGATCGCCACGCAAAATAGTGTAACCTTTGGATGTTCCCTACCACCACGCCTCCCTACCCCCAGATCGCGGGCATGTCGGAAGCTTCCCTCGGACCCCGGTACGCATCCGGGAGCGAGCCCTTCGCCGGGCGGCTCCTGGGGGTGTCGTTGTACCTCAAGATCGTGGTGGCATCGACCCTCCTGATCGGGGGAGCGGCGGCGGCGGGGGCCGTGGTGGCCCGCACTGCTCCCGATCCGTGGCTCAAGGGGTGGCTCGCCCTGGGCGTGCTCGTGGTGGCGGGCGCCAACGCCATTCTAGTAAATCTGGCGCTCCGTCCCCTCCACGCCATGGAGTCGGTGGTGCGGCGGGTGGAGGCGGGGGACTCCACCGCCCGGGTTCCCGTCTCCCGCCTCGCGGACCGGGAGATGACCCGGGTGGTGCAGCGGGTCAACCGGATGCTCGATGCACTCGCCTCGGCGCGCGAGCGGGAGCGCCGCCTGGCCGCGCGATTGGCCGAGGCCGAGGAGGTAGAGCGGAAGCGGTTGGCCGGGGAGCTCCTGGACGGGACGGCCCAGATGCTCGCCGCCACGCTGGTGCAACTGCACATCGCCCGGCGCGGGATCCCGGAGGTGACTCCCCCGGAATTGGATGCGGTGGGACGGGCCATCGACACCGCGCGGCAGGAAGCCCTGGCGGCCCTCGAGGGAATCGGCCGCATTGCCCGCGGACTCCGCCCCCCGGAACTGGACGAGCTGGGGGCATCGCGGGCGCTCGAGGTGCAGGCCAGGCAGCTCACGCGGGAGACGGGGGTCCAGGTGGAGGTGGAGGGCGACCCGGTGGACGACCACCTGGCGGCCGGCGGTGCCGTCGCCCTCTATCGGATTCTGAGGGAGGGGCTCGCCAACGCGCTTCAGCATGGGAACCCTTCCCGCATCCGGATCCACTATCACCTTGCCCCCGATGCGGTGCGGGTGGAACTGGAGGACGACGGAACCGGCTTCGATCCCGCAGGGATGCTGGCCCAGCCCGAGGAGCACCTCGGGCTCCTGAGAATGCACGAGCGGGCCCGGTACGCCGGGGGGCGGCTGGAGATGGACGCTGCTCCGGGGAGGGGAACGCGGCTCCGGCTCGAGCTTCCACGTCGTGGTGGGGAGGTCCGGGCATGATCGGGATCGTGGGGGCCGGGATGTCGGGGCTCGCTCTGGCCGTGGAGCTCCGTGCTCGGGGGGTTCCCTTTCGGATCCTGGAGGCGGAGGGGCGCCCCGGTGGGGTCGTGCGGAGCGTGCCGCTGGCGGGCCGGATCCTGGAGCTGGGTCCGCAACGAGTGCGGCCGGTGCCGGAGGTTCGTTCCCACCTGGCTCGGGTGCCGGGGTGGGCGGACGGCGACTCATCGGGCAACAGCGCGACGGGCAGCCGGGACGGCGTCTGGATCGCCCGGCACGGGGCGCTGCATCCGGTGCCGCGCAACCTTCGGGAGGGTTGGGAGAGCAGGCTCCTCTCTCCGATGGGCAAGCTCCGGCTCGCCCTGGAGCCCTTCGTGCCCGGAACCCCGGCGGATCCCGCCCGCACCTCCGCCGAGTACCTGCGCCGGCGGGCGGGCGACGAGGCGTACCGAGCGCTCTTTGGCCCCCTTTTCGGGGGCCTCTACGGATCCCTTCCCGACGAGATGGATGCGGGGCGCGCCCTCCTCCCGGCGCTTCGAGAGCTGGGCGCGGATCGGAGCCTCCTGGCCGGGATGCTCACCCGATCGCGGGGTCGGACCGGCCTTCTGGCGGCGCCGCCGATGGTCCCTCCCGGGGGGATGGAGGCCCTCCCCCGGGCCATGGCGGCGGTGGTGGAGGACGCCCTCTCCCTGGGGGTGGCGGTGAAAGCGATCGAGCCGGGAGGGGAGAGGCGCTGGTGCCTCGTCACCCACGACGGTGGGGTGGAGGTGGACGCGGTGGTCGTCACTACTCCTCCGGCTGCGGCTGCTGCCCTCCTGGCATCCGTGGCCCCCGACGCGGCCGAACATCTGCGATCCCTCCGGATGAACCACCTGATCCTGGTCCACCTCGTTCTGGATCCCCTCCCCCCGGGGCTCGGGTTCCAGGTGGCCTACGGCGAACGGAGTGCGCTGCGGGGGATGACCTTCTCAGGGCACCTGGACGGGTCCGGCTCCACGGCAGTGGCGTTCCTGGGAGGGCTGCCGCGAGGGGAGGACGACGAACTCGCCGCCCTGGCGGTGTCGGAGGCCGCCCGCTGGACCGGGGCCCGCATCGAGCCCCTCCTGGTCAGCCGGACCCACATGCCGGCGTGGGACCGCACCTTCCGCGCCCTGGACGCCCTCCGCCTCCCACCCGGGATCCACCTGCATGCGAACTACGTGGGGCGTCCCGGGATCGTGGGAAGGGTTCGTGAGGCGGGTCCGCTGGCCGATCGGCTCTGGTGCCAGCGGGCGGGCTCCCAGGAGCAGGAGGGCTCCGCAGCGAGGGGGTCGCCGGTGAGGGCGTAGGCCCGCGCCCGGGATCCGCCGCAGATGGACCGGAACTCGCACACCCCGCACTTCCCTCCGAACCCGTCGGGGTCCCGCAGGCTCCGAAAGAGTTCGTCGTCGCGGTAGACGTCCACCAGGTCGTGGGTGCGCACGTTCCCCCGGGCAAGGGGGAGGAACCCCGAGGGCATGATCTCGCCCCGATGGCTGATGAACACGAAACCGCTGCCTTCGTTCACGCCCCGGGCCCGTCCCACGCCGTCGGCGAGAGAGAATCCGAGGCCCCCGGTGAGAGGATCCGGGGCCTTCTTCCTCCGACCTTTCCGCCGCGCCTCCACCTGGCGCTGCACCACCACCCTGCGGTATTGGGGCGCCGCCGTGCTCTTGATGTCGAAGGGGACATGGTCGGCCAGCTCGGCCATCCGATGGAAGACCTCCTCGAAGGTCTCGGGGGCGGGAAGGTCCGCCCGGTCCGCCCGCCCCATCGGGACCAGGAAGAAGACGGACCAGAGCGAGATGTCCAGCTCGAGGAGGAGATCCACCACCGCATCGAAGTCCCCCACCGTTCGACGGGTGATGGTGGTATTTACCTGCGTGGAGAGGCCCAGCTCCCGCGCCAGCCGGAGCGAGTCGATGGTGCGCTGGAACGACCCGTCCACACGCCGGAAGGCGTCGTGGCTCGCCGGGGTGGCTCCGTCCAGGCTCATGGCCAGGCGAGAGAGCCCGACCCCGGTCAGCCGGCGCAGGAGCTCCGGGGTGAGGAGGGGAGTGGCCGACGGGGTGATGCCCATGCGGAGTCCCAGGCGGACCCCTTCCTCCACGATCTCCACGACGTCGGGGCGTTTGGCTGGATCTCCTCCGGTGAGGACAAAGAGGGGGCGGCCGAAGCGGCGCACACTGCGCATGAGCTGGAAGGCCTCCTCCGTGGAGAGCTCCCCCGCATCGCGGCACGGGATGGCCTCGGCGCGGCAGTGCACGCATGCGAGGTCGCACGCCTGCGTGGTCTCCCAGATGACCAGGAAAGGGGCCTGGTCGAAATCGATTTCGGCGAGGGGCGGGCGGGCCGCAGGCCTCACTTCGCCACCTCCTCCAGCCGCCGAAGAACCTCCCCGGGGTCGATCCCGTGCCGGTGGGTGACCTCTCGGAGCGTTCTGGCCCCTCCGCAGCAGGTGTCCAGCCCGAATTCGCTGAGAACCGGCATCGCCTCCGGGCGCCGGGCCACGATCTCGTTCAGGGTGAGCTCCAGGAGGGGGAGGGAGGTCGAGCCTCCCCGGGCTTCTGCGGTCTTCATCGAAGGTCTCCGCGGGTGGTAGGGTGTGAGGGGGGCGGTCGGGGGCCCGGAACGTCCCGGCTCCCGCAGACCCGGTGATGGAAGGAAATCTCGCTGACCCGGATCGGCGGCGCTGTGACGGAGGTCACATCCGTTCGACGGGCCCGTCAGCCTTCGGCCGCCGAACGCCTCCTCTGCCATTCCGGAGGACTGGTGAGAACCCACATCGCGTGCGCGAAGACGAGGGCGCCGGCCACGAAGAGGAGCCCGCCCAGGGGAACGAAGAGCCCACCCACGGGAGGCGAGGCACTCCGAAGGGGGAACCCCGTTACGAGGAGTGCCACCCCGGCGTTGGCCAGCACCACGTGCGCCCGGGCTCCTGGCGGCCAGGGCAGGGAACGCCCGGCGAATCGCGGGATGACGTGGTACCCTACTCCGAAGATCATGGAGAGGACGAACCCCGGGAGGAGCGCGTGCAGATGAGAGGTGCGGAGAAGGGGGATGCGGGCCGGGTCCAGGCCCATCCAGACCCCCAGCGTCAGGCCCAGAACGAGCCAGAGAACGGCGCTGCGGAGAAACCAGCGTACGGAAACGTCCATCGGTTCAACCTCCTCGGGCCACACGCATGGCCCAGTACAGGACGATCAGGGCGACCAGGGCGCTCCCCCGCGCCAGGGTGGTGGCGACACGGCGGGAGGGCAATCCGCGCACGCGGGCCTGCCGCGCTCCCCCGGAGCCCTCGAGCAGGTCGTGGGCCGCGGTCAGCACGATCATGAGGGCCACCGTCCCGAGCTTCCACCCGAGCGCCCGGCCCATGGCGGTTCCCCACCACGCGGGGTCACCCATGACCTCCATTCGGAGGAGTCCCCGGAGGTGAAGGATCCACGTGCCCGTTGCCACCAGAACCCCGAGCGCTCCCCACCCCACCCACCGCAGCCGAAGACCCAACGCCATGAAGAGCTCCCCCCGGAGCTCGGCAGGCGCCACACGACGGATCACCGGCGCGCCGACGAGCACCAGAAAGAGGATCCCCCCCAACCACACGAAGGCGGCGAGGAGGTGGAGGAAGATGAGGGCCTGGTAGGTCGGGCTCATGCTGAAGAGTCGCGGCGCGGTCGACCGCGGTCTGTGACGGAAGTCACAGGCCCCAGCAGCGGGACTCCAACGCCTCCGGGTCCGGGATGCGGACGCGCGCCCCCTCCTGCTCGATGAGGCCCTCCTCCCGCAGCGTCCGGAGCCCCCGGGCGACGCTCTCCCGGGTGGCCGCCAGCGTATCTGCGAGCTGCGCCTGGGTGCGGGGGAGGTCGAAGGGCTTCGATCGGTCGCCTCCGCCTGCCCGGTGCGCGAACTCGAGGAGGGTGAGGCCGACCCGCGACGGAACGTCCCGCAGCGAGATCTTCTCCACCAACCCCACCATGCCACGGAGCCGCCGTCCCAGCTCCCGGATCACCGCGTCGGCCACCGCCGGCTCGGTCCGGTACAGATGCTCGAAGTCCACGCGGGGGAGGAAAAGGAGCTCGGTGGGCTCCTCGGTCCGGGCGTTCGCCGGGCAGGGGCCGGCGTCGAAGAGGGGCACTTCCGCCAGGGACTGCCCGGGACCCTGCTCGTGGATGACCTGCTCCTTCCCGTCCCGGTTCGCCCGATAGATCCGGATCCGGCCACGGACCACCACGTAGAGGCCCTCGCAGGGGTCGCCCCGGCGGAAGAGGAGCTTCCTTGCGGGAACCGTGCGGGCCACGCAGCGCCGCGCGACCCTCTCCAGGACCGGGCGGTCGAGCCCTCCGAAGAGGCCGAGGCCCGAGAGGATCTCGACCCTTTCGAGGACGATGTCGCTCATGGCTGCCTCCCGTCCAATGTCGACACCCCCTCCCCCTGCACGGAGGAGCGGAGTTCGGCCACCAGGGCCTCTCGGGCGGCCTGCTTCAGGTAGGTGCGACCGTGCACGAAGGAGACCGTCCTCGCAGGTGCGGGCTCGGCGAAGCGTCGGAGGCGGGTCCCCTCCTCCGGAGTCAGTTCCCCCACCATGAGCTGGGGGAGGAGGGTCATCCCTCCGATCTCGTCCACCAGGCGCTTCAGGGTGTGGAGGTTCCCGCTTTCGAAGCTCAGCGAGCGAGGGGGCCCGGAGTCGACATGGTCCGTGGAGCAGAGGTCCAGGATCTGGTCGCGGAAGCAATGCCCCTCGCGGAGGAGCCACAGCTCGTCGAGGCGGAGGTCGTCGCGGGTCAAGAGCTCCCGGTCCACAAGTGGGTGGGTGGGGGCGAGGTAGGCGACGAAGGGTTCGCGGAAGAGCTCCTCTTGCTCGAGACCAGCGGCGTCCGCCGGGGTGGCCAGGAGCGCCGCATCGAGGCGGCCCGCCTTCAGCTCGGCGACCAGCTCCGAGGTCTTCCGCTCCTCCACCACCACGGAGAGCGCGTGATGGCGCTCCAGCAGCCGCGGCAGGGCACGGGGAAGGAGGAGGGGCCCCACGGTGGGGATAACCCCGAGCCGGAGCTCCCCGGCGACGGGACCGGCGTCGTCCCCCGCGAGAACCCTCATGCGCGCCACCTCACGGAGGATCGTGCGGGCCTGCTCTACGAGCGCGCCTCCGATGTCGGTCGGACGCACCCGGAACCGATCCCGGTGGAAGAGCTCCACCCCCAACTCCTCTTCGAGCTTCCGGATCTGCATGCTGAGCGTGGGTTGGGACACTCCGCAGGCGTCCGCGGCACGGGTGAAATGACGGTGCTCGTCGACGGCGACGACGTACCGGAGCTGGGAGAGGATCATGTTGTGCGGTCGGCGGGGACCGGGGAGGTACGATCGATACGTACTATGTATACATAGTAACGATTGATTTGACTGATCGCACGCGTCTCGGGTAGATTGCTCCCACGCATCTCGGCTCGTTCGAGCCCACCCGGACGTTCGGAGGCCCTCGAGATGCCCCTTACCAGCGAAACGAATGGGAGATAGCGACGTGGCGAAGGACGACCCGAAGCGCACCACCAACGATGCCGGAACTCCGGTAGCGAGCGACGAACACTCACTCACCGTCGGCCCGAACGGGCCCATCCTCCTGCAGGACCACTACCTGCTGGAGCAGATGGCCAACTTCAACCGGGAGAGGATCCCGGAGCGGCAGCCCCACGCCAAGGGCGGTGGAGCCTTCGGTCACTTCCGGGTCACCCACGACGTGAGCCGGTACACGAAGGCGGCGCTCTTCCAGCCGAACACGCAGACGGACCTGGTGCAACGGTTTTCCTCCGTGGCCGGTGAGCGCGGAAGCCCTGACACCTGGCGGGATCCTCGCGGTTTCGCGGTGAAGTTCTACACCACCGAGGGGAACTACGACATGGTCGGCAACAACACGCCGGTCTTCTTCGTCCGCGACCCCATGAAGTTCCAGCACTTCATCCGCTCGCAGAAGCGCCGGGTGGACTCGAACCTCCGCGATCACGACATGCAGTGGGACTTCTGGAGCCTCTCTCCCGAGTCGGCGCACCAGGTGGCCTGGCTCATGGGCGACCGAGGAATCCCCCGGACGTGGCGCCACATGAACGGCTACTCGAGCCACACCTACCTCTGGGTCAACGCCGAGGGCGAGAGGTTCTGGGTGAAGTACCACTTCAAGACCAACCAAGGGATCCAGAGCCTCGCCCAGGACGAGGCCGACCGTCTCGCCGGAACGGACGGGGACTTCCACACCCGTGACCTCTACGACGCCATTGAGCGGGGCGACCATCCGAGCTGGACGCTGAAGGTCCAGATCATGCCCTTCGAGGAGGCCGAGACGTACCGCTTCAACCCGTTCGACCTCACGAAGGTGTGGCCGCACGGGGACTACCCGCTCAACGAGGTGGGCCAGCTCGTCCTGGATCGGAACCCCACCGACTACCACACCCAGATTGAGCAGGCCGCCTTCGAGCCGAACAACCTGGTGCCGGGAATCGGGCTGAGCCCGGACAAGATGCTCCTGGCCCGCGGCTTCTCCTACGCCGACGCCCACCGCGCGCGGCTCGGGGTCAACTACAAGCAGATCCCGGTGAACACCCCGAAGGCCCCCGTTCACGCCTACAGCAAGGACGGGGCGATGCGGATGCGGAACGCGTCCGACCCCATCTACGCGCCCAACTCCAAGGGTGGCCCAAAGGCCGATCCAGAGAGCTATCCCGAGGACACGGTCTGGTCGGCCAGTGGCGAGTTCCTCCGCTCGGCGTACACCCTGCGCGAGGACGATGACGACTTCGGCCAGGCCCACGCTCTCGTGCGGGAGGTCATGAATGACAGCGAACGCGATCGCCTGGTGGATACCGTGGTCGGCCACCTCTCAGCGGGCGTGACTGAGCCCGTCCTGAAGCGGACGTTCGAGTACTGGAAGAACATCGATGCCGAGGTGGGGCAGCGGATCGAGGACGGGGTGATGGCGAAGGCTTCCTGACGCTTCGTGGAACGACGAGGGCCCGACAGCACCGTGCTGTCGGGCCCTCCTCATTCGACCCGGAGCTGATCTCCGGGTCAGGTCTGCCGATGCGGCATCCTGCTCACTCCACCGCCTCGACCACCACCGGCAAGGCGGGGGTCGACCAGTCCGCGTGTCCGCCGTGCCAGAAGTGGAGGATGAGGCTGGTCTCACCGACGGACTCGCCCTCGATGTCGATGTGGTCGCCGTGGGCGTCGAAGTGGATCACGTCGGTTGGCTGACCCTGGGCGATCTCCGCTTCGACGGTGTACTCACCGCCCAGCTCGATCTCGTCCCCATCCGCGTTGAAGAAACGGACGTCGATGGCAATCTCCTCTCCCAGGGCGAGAGTCACGCTCCCGTCCCAGTGATCGTCGTGGACGTCGGCGAGGAGGTTTTCGGTGCCACGCTCGTACACCTCGGCGGTGACGGGCTCGGCGTCATGGTCGTCCGGGTCGGTGGGGCTGTCCGAGCAGGCCGCCAGCACGAGCAGTGGGGCGGCTAGCAGGAGTGCTCGGAGGGTGGGTGCAGTCGTATGGAAAGTCATCGGTTGATCCTTGTTGGTAGCATGTAAAGGTGAGCGCGGACACCGCGGCGCCCCGATCCCACTCCAACCGCGTGGCGGGGAGCGGGTCGAGCGACATCAATGGATGGGGGTGTCCATGACCCGTTCGGGACAGCGAGGCTACGCTACGGGGGGAGGTCCGCGGGGACGGGGGGAGGGGACCCCGACCGGTCCCCGGAAGGGGCGGGCATCCGGCTGCAGCGCGAGTTGGGCCGACGGAGCCGCCGCGTGGAGGGGGAGACCCTCAACGGTTTGCTCCCGGTCCTGCGCCTGGCAGAGCGTGCAGTCGTAGTCCGTGATCGGGGGCCGGGGGTTGCCCTCGCCGCCCGTTGTCCAGTCCACCACCACCAGCGCCTGCGACGCATGGCTGCCGACCGCGTGGTGCACGGGCTCCGCCACTCCTATACCCAGGTAGAGGAGGAGGACGATCGGGATCAGGAGCGCCCGGGAGGACGCAAGATAATGCGGATCCATTATCAACTGATAGCGCGCAACGGCGTCCGCATCAAGCCCCGAGCCTGAAACCGCACGTACCTGCCGCGCGTAGGGAGGGGTAAGCCCGATCGACCGACGCATTCACCCGAACTACCGGGGGAGAATCTTCCCATGGCGAGACCAAAGCCCAACCAGACCCGCTGGAGAATCGCAAGAGAGAGCCGATTCACCCGGCCCTCCACCGCACTCCCCGCCGCCGCCCGGCTCCCCCGCCTCGTGCAGGCTGGCGCCCTGGCTCTCGCTCTCCTCTTCGCGGCGATCCCGGCCCCCGGGGATGCCCAGGAGACCCAGTGGATCCACATCCGCGTGGAGGAGCCCGACGCCACCCGGGTGAACCTGAACCTCCCCATCTCTCTCGTGGACGTGGGACTCCAGATCGCTGAAGGCCACATGACGGAGGACCAGCTCCGCTGGGGCGCGGGGGAGGGCGTGGAGGCCGCCGAACTCCGGCAGCTCTGGGCGGCGCTCAGGGACGCGGGGGACACCGAGCTGATGGAGATCGAGGACGGAGACACCCATGTGCGCGTCTCCCGGCTGAACGACCGTGTGCTGGTTCGCGTGGAGGAGGGAGGGGAAACGACCGTTCGCTTCGAGACGCCCTCCAGCGTGATCGATGCGCTCCTGGGGACCGAAGGGGACCGGCTCGACATCCGCGCCGCCATCCGGGAGCTGGCCCGCACCGGTGAGCAAGACGTGCTGGACATCCGGGACGGTGACACCAGGGTGCGGATCTGGGTGGCGGATCGTCAGGACGTCGCAGGCGTCCGGTGAGGAAGTTCGCCGTTGGATCAGCGCTGGCGCTCCTGGGAGGCCCTCTTCTGCAGCAGCCTTTCAGGGCATCCGTTCGTGTATCCGTTCGTACAGACGGTCCGCCAGCTCGGTAAGCCCCCCGCGGCCTCCCGGCCCCTCCTCTGCGGCCTCGAGCCAGCGGGCCGGAAGAGACGAGGCGCCGCAGCGCGCCCCGGCGAGTGCACCCGCCATCGCCCCGATGGTGTCCGTGTCGCCTCCGAGGCCCACGGCAGTGATGATGGCTTCCTCCGGGTCGTCGGGGTGCGAGAGGAACGCCCAGAGGGCGGCCGGGACGGATTCCACGGCGCGGCCTCCCGTGCCCAGGACGGCGATGGCCTTGGCCGCGGCGCCGTCGCGCACGCTCCTCGGCTCCTCGCCCCCGCTGGTGCCGCCACCGGTGTCCCCGCCCGCCTCCTCGAGCTGTCCGGCGATCCACTCCAGCCGATTGACGAACCCCTCCGGCGCCAACCCTTCCCATCCTTCGAGCGCACTTCGAAGAAGAGCGCGGGGGTCGGGGGGAGGCCCATCGCGTCCCTCCCGCAGGCAGGCCAGCACTCCCAAGGCCTGGAGGCGGGCTCCGAACCGCCCTTCCGGATGGTCGTGCCCGGTGGGCCGGGCCTGGAGGTCCGCGATGGCGACCGTCACCGCGGGATCCGGATATCCCGCGAGCGCGGCGGGGGCGACCCGCATGGCGGCACCATTGGCGAAGGAGCCCCCGGGAAGACGGTGCTCCTCCACCACCTCCCGCCAGGGCCGACCGGCGCGGATGGCCGCCAGGATCTGCCGGGTGTTTCCTCCGTAGCCCCGCTCCGGGTCGTAGCGCTCGCCGAAGCGACGGGCGATGCGGTCCACCTCGGGGCGGGAGGGGTCGGGGGAGCCCAGGAGGCCCTCCGCCAGGGCTCCCGCCATCTGGGTATCGTCCGTGTAGGTACCCGCGCCCAGCCGGGCCTCGTGCATCTCGCGCACCTCGCCCAGCTCCCGGCGGATGAGGGCCGCCGGCCACCCCTCCACCGGCATCCCCAATGCATCGCCCAGGAGCGTTCCCAGGAGAGCGCCCCGAAAGCGGTCGCGGAGGGGGTGCGGCTTTCCGGAATCCGTACTCATCATCGCCTTCCTCGAGTTCGCTCGCGTTCCTCTACCAGGTGTTCGTGGCACTCCGTCCAATCTCTCAAGATACCGGACGCGGCGCGAGGCTCGGCGGATGCGCTGAACAGGTTGCCCGGCGGATGCGCTCTACGGTATTCTCCCGGAGTCCATACCGCCGCTCACCTTCTCGTTCCACGACTCCGCCCATGCGCCCGATCTTCTCTTCCGCCGTCCCTCTCCCCCTTGCCCTTCTCCTCCTGACGGGGGCGGCCCACGGCCCGCTGGCCGCCCAGACCCCCGCCGACCCCGACCTCCTCTGGGGCGATGAGGTGCCGGAGGGGTGGAACGGGGAGTGGCCCGAGCAGCTCCGCATCGTTCCCGAGCGCACCGACTACGATCGCACCACCTCCACGCTGGAACTGCATGAATACCTCTCCGAGCTGAAGTGGGCCTCGGAGAACATCTTCGTGACGGATCTCTTCGTGAGTCCCCTCCGGCGGGTGTCGCCCGTCGCCATCCTGGCGGACCCCATCGTGCGGAGCCCGGCCGAGGCGCGGGCATCGGGCAAGCCGGTGGTATTCCTGATCGGGAACATCCACCCCCCCGAGTCGGAGGCTGCCGAGGCCCTCCTCATGACCATGCGAGACATCCTCCTGGGGGACCGGCGGCACCTCCTGGACGACCTCATCATCGCCATCGCCCCCATCTACAATGTGGACGGCACCGACACCTTCCGCTCGCAGAACGAAGGGCTCGGGAGCGCGACACCGGTGGTGGTGGGCGTCCGGGCGAACGTACAGGGGCTCGATTTGAACCGCGACGGGGTGAAGCTCGAGACCGTCGAGGGGAACGGACTCACCGCGTTCATGAACGCCTGGGACCCGCTCCTCTTCTTCGATGGGCACACCATGGGGCGGGTGAACCACGGGTACGCGAACGCCTACGCCACCTCCACCACGACGGCGGCGCACCCTGGCCCGCGCGACTACGTGACGCACACCCTTTTTCCCGCGGTGCGGGACCGGGTGCGCGAGGAGTTCCGGCTCGAGGTCTTTACGCACGCCCTCCTGGACCGGGAGGATCCGCCGACGGAATGGGCCCACGAGAACTCGGCCTGGACCCAGGAGGCCAAGTTCGTGGTCAACGACTACGGGCTGCGGAACCGGATGTCGATCATCACCGAGACCCCGGGCCAGCCCCACTTCGAGCGCCGCATCTTCGCGCAGTACGCCTACATCCTGAGCCTTCTGGAGTACATTGCCGAGAACGCGCACGAGATGCAGGGAGTGGTCAATGCGGCGGATGAGGAGACGATGGCTCGGGTCCTGGAGCAGGCCGAGTCGAAGGAACTCCGCAACTGGGTGCGGGGCGAATACCGCTCGCGCGGCCCGATCGACATTCTCTGGTACCCGGAGCAGTCCATCGAGTACGCGCCCGGGACGAGCATCCGCGTCACCCCCACCGGAGCCCCGGGCGACCTTCCGTCCTCCATCCAGGTGGAGGACATGACCCTCCCCGTGGGCACCGAAGATGCGTGGATGCCCCGCGGCTACCTCATCCCTGCCGAGTTCTCCTACGTGGCCGAAAAGCTCGAGGCCCAGGGGATAGAGGTCGATGTGGTGGGCGAGCCCATGCGAGCGGTGGGGGAGGAGTTCGCCATCAGCGAGTGGCGCACCGAGGAGGTGCGCGGCTATGACCTGGGGCACCTCGACGGCGCATTCGTGGAGGCGGAGCGGACCTTCCCCGCGGGCACCTACTTCGTCGACATGGCCCAGCCCATGGCAAACGCTGCCTTCTACTACCTGGAGCCCCGCTCCGCCGACGGGTTCGTGGGGTGGTGGGTGATGGACGAGGCGCTCCGCGCCGTGGGAGCGGATCAGGGTCCGGCAGTCTATCCGGTGTTCAAGTTCCAGCGCGAGGTGGAGTAGGGGGAGGGCGTCGTCGGGCCGCTACGCCTCCCCATCTCCACTCCTCGTGTAGTGGCAGTGCACTTCGGAGCGGCGCTCTTGCCGCCACACTTCGCGGTATCCCCGGGAGCTCAGCCAGGCATCGATGGTCCCGCCGTCCGGCATGCGATCGCCGAGCCCCCCGGGGTGGATCTCGAGGAAGATCTCCCGCGGGAACCGGTCGGGATGCAGCCCATCCATTCCGGCGAGCACGTACCCCTCCGCGCCCTCCACGTCCACCTTCAGCACGTCGGGTGCCGCGCCGTGGGCCGCCGCGAACGAGGTGAGGGTAGTTATGGGCACGGAGATCGCGCCGGTCGCCTTGTCGGAGCTGGCGATGGAGTGTCGGCCGGCACCCGTCGCCCCGCGCACGAAGAGCTCCACCTCACCGTCCCGATCGCCCAGCGCCAGGGCGTGGCCGGAGGCGCGGCCATCCAGCCCGTTCAGGGTCAGATTTCCTGTGAGCTGGCGGTGATTTCTCGGCTCAGGCTCGAAGGAATGGAAGGTGCAGCTCCGTCCGGTCTGTGTGGTGGCGAGGGCCAGGGTGACGACGCCGATGTTCGCTCCGACGTCGAAGACGGTGTCGCCCGTCTGGAGGCGCTGCTGGACCCGATGGGCGAAGTCCACTTCCAGCGCAAATCCGGTGGCGCGCCGGAGCTCACGCGTGGAAGTGATGGCCAGCTCCGCATCTCCCTCGAGGAGGGGCACGCGGAGGAGAAGTGGCCGACGCAGGAGCCGGCTGACCAGGAGTCGCCCTCGCAGGAGCCATCTGTGAAATTCGTCACTCATCTGGAAGGCTGTTGAAGAAGTGGGGGGACCACCGTTGGGAGCGCCGGACCACCGCTAACGCGGCGGTGCCCCCCGAATCGTAGGCGGCTTGCCGACCGCACAGCCGTGACTACGTCGAGGCGAGCCAACGACCGAGCATGGGGAGATTCGCGTGCACCACACGAAGAGGGCAAGGCTCAGCCCCCCTTGCGAGCGGACCCTCGCCCCCGGTAAATGACTTGCTTGGTCGAGTCCGACCGTATCCTATCCGAGACGCAGGAGTCTGGTACCCATGAAGCCTTCCCGTCCCCGGCACGTGCATAGATTGTGCTACTTCGCCCTTCCTGCCCTCCTCGTGCTGTCGTTTTCCGGCTGCACCGGCGAGGGGGGCGGGCCGGACGACGACTCCCTCACGCCCATCGACCCCCAGGAGGTTCAGGACCAGGACGATATGACCTGGGACGATTACGCGCCCATTCCGGGAGTGAACTGGGCCGATTCGCTGAACCCGGAGGGCGAGTTCCGGCTGGCCATCATGGCGATGGACTTCGAGGACCAGCCCTTCGTGATTACTCAGCCCCGGCAGTCGGACCCGTTCGGCAACCCCCAGATAGATCCGATCCCCCGCGAGGACGTCTCGCAGTTCTACGCCGACTTTTGGACGACGCCGAACGAGGTCAACCGCGGACACACCATCCACGGATACTGGATGGAGCAGTCGCGCGGAAAATTCGGGCTCACCCAGGTGGATGTCTCCGGGCCCTACCACATGCCCGAGCCGCTCTGGTGGTACGGGCTCAACGAGTTCGGGCAGGACGAGTACACCCCGGACGGCTCGGTGGCGGACGGCCGGATGGAGCCGCACGTGGACTCGATGTGGGCCGAGGAGCACCCGGGTCGCGACCTCGACGAGGACTACGACGCGGTCCTCCGCGTCTACGCCGGGTATGACGAGACCACGGTGTGGCAGGAATTCGGCGAGATGAAGTTCAACTCGCGTGAGGACATCCCCCCCGAGTGGGGAAACCCCAACCCCGATATGCCACGCTGGGCGCCTACGCGCTACGTGGAGTGGACGAGCTGGCTCGCGGGCGCGCAGCAGTGGGGGCTCTCCTCCATGCGCCAGGGCGAGAGCTCCGGCACCATCACGCACGAGATCGGGCACCACGCGTTCAGCATCCCCGACCTCAACAACAACCCGTACGTGGAGCCCTACCGCAGGGTGGCCGCTGGACCATGGGACATGATGGACCGCGGCTCGTTCAACGGACCGGGCGGCCCGCACCGCCGCTGGGTGATCCCGGCGACGGAAGGCGCGTCCATGCCGGCCGGGCTCATGCTCAAGAACCGCATCGAGAACGAATTCCTGACCGAGGACGACGTGCTCACGCTCAGCCGCGAGGCTCTGGCCGCGACCGGTCCCGCGGTGGGACGCGTGACGGCACGGGCGGTGGAGCCGCTCCCGGGCGAGTACGCCGGCATCATCGTGCGTCTCGATGGAGAGGAGCCGCACGACCGCACGCCCGAGGACGACCCGGCGGAGAACCCCCTCTCTCCCGGTATCCCCGACTACGACTTCTACACGCTCGAAGTGGTTCAGCGGCTTGGGTACGACTCCTTCACCCCCGACAACGGCGTTTTGCTGGCGAAGAACAAGGACACCTTCCGCGGCAGCAACGGGGGACCAAACGGCTTCAACAGCTTCATCTGGGTGATCGATGCCCATCCCGAAGACATCGACATGGTGGACTACGTGAAGCCGAACGGCGAGGAGGTGATGCGGACCATCGCCGACTACCGGCAGCTCAACGACGCGCTCTTCCACGCCGGTACCGACTCGGGAAGCGAGTTCGAGTGGCAGGACCCGCACAACGACCTTCATTTCTATGTCATCGATCTGGCCCGGGACGGGCGCGGCATCCGCTCGTACACGCTCGGGGTGCGGTCACTGGCCGGAGCAGGGGCGCACCAGTACGACGTAGCGGTGGACGCCCCCTCGGGGGAGGCGACTGTCGAGGGAGCGAACCACCCGGTGACGTTCACGCTCAGGAACACGGGGACGGCCGTGGCGTCGGACCCCTCGCTTCACCCGCACGACGCCACCGCCCACCTGGGCTCCGACATCTATCGGCTCTCCGCCTCGGTGGAGGGGGAGGGATGGTCCGTCCGGCTCCTGAATGCGCTGGCGGCCGTGGAGTTCGGGGGCGTCCAGGAGGTCCCGGCCTATGTGACCGCGAGTGAGGGGGCTGCCTCCTCGGCCACGGTGACCTTCACGGCTACCTCCGAGAGCGATCCGTCGCGCTCGGCGACCGTGACCTTCGACGTGACGCGCTGACGCTCCGGTCATACGGCGCCGCCCGGCGCGGTCTACCGTTCCACGAGGGGATCGAGTGCCCCGTCCCCCGCGGGGCCCTCGGGGGACGGGATCCGAAAGCCGATCGCGTCCAGGAAGACCGTGCCGGCGGGGGTCCGGTCGAAGTGGAACGCAATGCTCCGGACCCGGCCGGGGTCGAACGCCGGGTTCTCCCGCACGAAGGCGGCGAGGGGGATCTGGTAGGTGCGAAGCACGTGTTCGGGCCCGTGCATCATCCAGCGGTCCAGGAATGACGCTTTCCACACGTGGGTGTGCAGGGGCGGGGGGATCATCCCGAGGGGGGCGATGGACATGCGTGCAGTCTCCCCGTTCTGGGACACGAGCTCCACGCTGAAGTCCACGGCGTCCCCATCGCGTGCCGCATTTCCCGCCGCGAAGACGAGGTCCGCGTCGGCGTCCAGTTCCCAGGCCACCGCCAGCCCTTCGGGGAGGTGGATCTCGTAGCGAGGCTGTGGGCGGCCCGGCTCCCATCCGGGCGTCCATGCGAGGAGGACGGCGTGGTTCTCCTGCGGGAAGCGATGGCGGTCCCGATGGAGGAGTGGGGTCTCGCGCCAGGCGGCGAGGCCCGTCCCGACCTGCGTGCCTCCCTCGATGGTCGTGGTGGTGGGATCGGCATTCTCCTGGTAGGTGCTTACGAACCGCATCCGCGCGTCCTCGTAGTGGGTGAGGTACAGCGTGGAGGGGAGCCAGTCTCCGGCGTGACGCTCGTCCTGGAGCAGGTATCGGAAGGTGGCGTTCCCGTTGAGGGAAGCCTCCAGGAAGGCCGAGACGTAGAACGCTGCGACGGCCCGCTGGGTCTCTCCTGGGAGGACGGGCTCCCGGTTGAGGAGCCAGGAGAGGGGTGCCCGCACGTCCGTCGACCGCCAGTCCGAGTTGAACTGGACGTGGTTCGCCCGATGCACGTACACCGCGGCCTTGAAGTGGTCGCTCCCCTCCGGGAGCCGCACGCGGTGGAACTGGTTGATTCCCTGGAACGCGGAGATGTCCCCGTCGAAGGATCCGTGCAGGGCGAGGTAGTCGATGCCGGTCGGCGCGACGGCCCGCCCCGAGGGGCGGTAGAGCCCATCGGTGGGAGCGAGGGCCACCACGGCGCGGATCCCCAGGTCGAAATCGAGGGGGATCATCGCCTCCTCCGGGAGTCGACGTAGGCGGTTCAGCTCCGCCGCGGCGGCCGCCGCCTCACCGCCCCGGGAGTGCCCCAGGAGCGCGACGCGGTCGAGGTCCAGTTTGCCGCTGAAGGGCGTGCCGGCCTGGCCGTTCCACACCGCCAACTGCCGGAGGTGGTGGAGAGCGAGGTGGGCACGGCCCGGCATCTCCTGGGTCCCGTTCGCGATCCATGGGCCGTTCAGGAACCCCTGGTCGATGGACACGAACACGAAGCCCCGGCTCGCCATCAGTTCTCCGAGGTAGCCGAGCCCCAGCTCGGCCTCGGTGCTACTCGGGTGCCGGCCGGGGAGCGCCAACACCACGGGGAAGGTCCCCTCACCTTCTGGCATCCAGACGTACGCGTTGAGAGGTGAGCGGGCCAGGTCGAAGCCCCAGTATGCGGCGTGCCGCTCCGCCTGATCGCCACCGAAGCCGAGGACGGCGGTGGTCAGATCCACAGTGGGGGAGCGCAGGGCGGCGCCGGGACCATACTCGGTCCGGCCCCGCACCGTCCCGCTCCCGTAGGCAAACTCCGATACGAGGTAGGGGCCGGCCGCGCCCGGGTTCGCCTCGCCGATCCAGGGTGCCGGGAGTCCGGCCGAGCGCTCCACGGCCAGGGTGCCCCGCTCCTCCCCCGAGCCTAAGAGCAGCGTGACCACCACACCCAACACGCCGAGGGCCGCAAAGGCGTTCGCGGCAACCCAGCGACGGCGCGGTGCCAGGCCACGCCGGCCCATGACAAGGACGCTTGCCACCGAGGCACCCATCCACGCGAAGAGGATCAAGAGGAGGGCGATGTAGCCCCGTGTGAACCCGGGACCGAAGTAGAGGGCAATCTGCGAGGGGATCACCAGGAGGAGCCCCACGCCCGCGGCCGCCAGCAGCAAGGGGAGGCGCCTCGCCAGGAGGAGGAGGGCGTATGCCGCCACCGCCAGAATCAGCGACTGGACGAGTGCCGGCCGAAGGCCCACCCAGATTTCCGCCGCGAAGCCGGGGCGGGTGGGGAGCGGTGCCGAGGCGAGGGCCACCAGAACGAGGGCGCCGAGGAAGAGACCGACGAGGGCGCCGAAGGCGATGGGGGCGGGGAAGGGACGGAGCACGGATGTCGGCGCGGTGGGCGAAGGCTGCGCCCTCGGCTCGGAGGTGTGTTTCTTCGGCCGCGGGTCGGTGGGGGGCTTTGCGCCGCGCGGTTCGGAAGCGGACTTGGTCGGCTGCGGATCGCGGGTGGGCTTTCGACCCCGCGGGGCGGACCCGGGCGCACTCACGGAAGACGTCCCCCCGGAAGGTCTACTCCCGGAAGCGGGACGGTTGCGAGGGGGTTTCGGTGGCATGAGCGGGATCGATGGCTGCTGAGGTGGGCGGCAGCGAGCCGTGGGGTACGGCAGGGTCGCTGCGCCCACACCCGTCCGCTTCGCGTCGTCGCGTGCGGACCCGATCACCAGATGCTCGGTTTCGGGCGTTCGTTAAGGAGGCCGGGCGGAGGCCGCGGGAGGCTCCATCTTGCTGTCCCGCGAGCCCCTGCCCTACGTTGGCCCCCACACTGACGGAATCGACTCCAGACCCCCGGGACGCACATGGCGACGAGCGAAGAGCAGCGGAAGAAGCGGCGCGAGATCCGCGCCCTCCAGCGGGAAGCGACGTGGCTTCAGAAGATCCTCTTCGGCCTGAACAAGGCGGAAGAGGCGCGCGACGTGGTGAGCGAGCTGCGGGGCGAGGAGGCTCCGGCACCCCAGACCTTCGAGGTGGATGGCAAGGCGATCTCCCTCGACGCTATGGCGGATGCGCTGCAGGATCGGGTGGAGGAGCTTCTGGAGACGGTACGGGAGATGCGGCGGGAGCAGCGTTAGGCGGTGGTGGAGGGGCGCGCGGGTCCGCCGGAGGGCGCGGGGCGGTGGTTGGGGGCGATGGGGCCGCCGCGACGGCCTCGGGAGCGGTAACAACCTCGACAGGATCCGACTGCGCGAGAGAGCGGTCGAGGTTGAGCCCGGTTTCCGGGCATAACCTCGACGGCAGGAGCCCACCCACCCGGACCGGTCGAGGTTCCGCCCGATTTCCGGGCATAGCCTCGACGGCGTCCCGCGCCAGCGCACTCATGTCGAGGTTATGCCCGGCCGGGCGGCCCGTCCTCGCCGGTGGGAGAGGGAGTGGACCCCCCGCGATGCTGCCGCCTTCGCGCTTGGGCCCAGGCGAGGGCCTGTCCCACGGCTACGGCCGTGGCGACCGACTCCTGCGTGATCTGGCGCCAGGTCAGGCGGATCACCTCGATCCCGCGGGCGCGGAGCCAGCTGTCCTTCCGCCGGTCGCCCTCGAAGCGCACCCGCGATGAGTGGTGCTCATAGCCATCGATCTCGATGGCCACGTTCTCCTTGGGCCAGAACAGGTCGAGCTCGTACGCGCCAACGGGGACGTTGGCATGTGGGTGCGGCAGACCGGCCGCCCGAAGTAGCGCGAGGCACCGTCGTTCCGCCTCCGACCGGGTGAAGTGGGGCTCGGCAGCATCGCTCAGGAGGCTGCGGAGCATCGGGGTGCCGGTCCGCCCGTGGTACCGCTCGGGGAGAGCCACCAACTCCGCGGTGGAGATCAACTCCTTCCGCACCGCCCTCGCGAGCACCATCTCAACCTCCCGGTGTCCGAGCATCCCGGCAGAATCCACGATGGTGCGGCCGGGGGTCGTCACCGGTATCCCGTCGGCCACCGCGCGCTCATCTTTGGCCAGCGAGGTCGTGCGGTGGAAGACGACGCCTGCTCTGCGCGCGCGCCCTCCCCCCAGGTGGGTGATATGCACCGGGTGGGGGGGGTCGATCCGAAGAAGCCCCCAGAGCCCGAGCGCGTTGGTGTGGCTCAGGAAGGCAGAACGTCCCCCGGCGAGAACCGCGGCCATCTCTCCGGCCCGGATCGACTCGATCGAGACCACTCCATACACGCCGCGATGGATCCGCCGGAGCCACCCGGAAGCCAACTTCCGGCTGATCGCCGATGTCGACACCCCGAGGCTCGTGAGCTGGCCATGCGTGATCGCGCCGTGCTGGCGTACGGCCAACCCGGCGATCCGCTCGTCCGGCATGGTGTGGCTCCAGAATCGGGATCTGGGTCTGGTGCGTGGTCCCCCTGTCGCAATGCTCGAGGCAGGAGCAGGGCGGCGCCATGGTCGGACGCGTCATGGAAGTCGCGGAAGCGGGCGGTGAGGATAGGATTCATGGTCTCGTTCATGAGCGAACACTCCTCCACTGGTGGGCTTTCCCATGTACCGAAAAGTACCAGGGGGGACTGACAGGGGTGGGCGTCCGGCAGACTGCATGGTGCCGACGAATCCGGGGGCCGGCCCACTACCTCCGTCCTGGCTCCCTGAATGCCTGACTCCGATGCCACTCCAGGTGCCGGGTGGCCGGGCGCTGGTCGGGTCGAGGTAGCGTGTGAGCCCCCCCCCGTGAACGGTGAAGAGGGCGGCGGATGTGGTGGCGGGCGGCTCGGGAGTCGGCGTCACGACCCTGCTACTTCTCGCCCCCTCGACCATCCTCGGACAGGAGCTCCTGCACCTGGACCGGGACCACCTGCCATGACACCCCGAAGCGGTCCTTGAGCCATCCGCACTGTTGGGCCGCCGGGTCTCCGCCCTCCCCGAGTCGCTCCCAGTCGTACAAGGACGAGGGGCGGATCCGGCACATCGGGATCACCACCACGAGCGGGAGCCAGTATCCGGATCTCCTTCAGGTCATGCAGGAGTATCCGCTGGATTTCGTGAGCGTGGACTATGCCATCGACAACCGGCAGGCGGCGGAAGAGGTGTTCGAGTTCGACGCCTCCACCTGGGCGCAGTTCATGCTCAAGTTCGTGGTGACGCATCCCGCCGTGACCGTGGCCGCCCCCGGCACGAGCGATCCGGAGCACATGATCGACAACCTGGGTGGCGGTCGCGGTCGGCTCCCCACCGAGGACCACTTGGCGCGCATGATCGAACTGGTGGAGGGTCTGCCGGAGGCGGACTGACCCGACTGCCGGACCCCGCTCGAGCCTTCGCCCCGTCGCTACCGCTGGCCTGATGGCGGCCGTATGTTGAGCCGCGCGCGGCGAAGCCCCTCGACCATGACCGAGACCGGCTGAGCCCCCGAGATCCCCAGTTTGCCGTCCAGCACGAAGAAGGGGACTCCGCGGATCCCCAGCTCGCGGGCGCGCTGCTCATCCGAGCGGACCTCCTGGACCAGCTCCTCACTCTCGAGAAGGTGCTGCACGTCCTCGCGGTCGTGCCCGAGCTCGGACGCCAGCTCCGCCAGGGTGGTCCGGTCCGCAATCGGCCTTCCCTCCAGAAAATACGCGCGAAGCAGCCGCTCCTTCATGGCTGACGCGGCCTCATTTCCCCCCGCGCCCCGCGCGAAATGGATGAGCCGGTGTGCGTCGAGCGTGTTTCCGCCCTTCGCGTTGGCGAAATCGAAGTCGAGGCCTTCGTCGGCCGCCACGCGCGTCATCTGATCGAGCATGCCGCGGGCCTCGTCCGGCCCCATCCCGTACTTCCGTGCCAGGGCCCCCGCGAGATCGGGGTCCGGTTCCCGGGGGGCGGACGGGTCCAGCTCGAAGCTGCGCCAGGTGACCCGGACCGGTGCCCCCACCTGCTCGACGGCCCCCTCGAAGCGCCGCTTCCCGATGTAGCACCAGGGGCACACCACGTCGGACCAGATCTCCACTTCGATCGGCTCGCTCTCGCTCACCACTCCCTCCGTGCTCGCGTTCGACTCGACCCTCTCACGATGGTGTCACGGTACCCGGGCGCTCACTGGCCGGTCCGGAATGAGGGCGGCGGGAAGCGATGGGCTGGCGCGCAAGGGACGGCGTCCTATCCCCCCGAGATCGCTCCCATCACGTAGAAAGGTTCCGTCCCCGAGGCGACCACCTCGGGCAGCTCGACCCCCTGCGGCTCGTGCGACAGGTCATTCCCTCCCGCGAAGAAGCGAAGGTAGGCTCGGCGCTGCTTCGTGCCGTGATCCCGGATCGTGCCTCGCAGTTGCGGATAGCGCTCCTCGACCGCATCTATCGTAACCGAGCCCCGCACCTCAACCTCCACTTCCCTCCCATCTGCCCCGGCGAGTAGGCGCAGGTGGTGGGGAAGGTCCACCCGAACGCCGGCCACACCCTCGAGGCTCACGGGAGCGTTTGCACCTCAACCGAAAGGATCCGGGGGAGGCTGTGGGCGATGGCGCTCCACTCGTTTCCTTCGTCTACCGAGGCGAAGAGCTGCCCTCCCGTGGTGCCGATGTAGATTCCGCAACGTTCCAGGGTGTCGACCGCCATCGCGTCGCGCAGTACGTTCTGGTAGCAGTTCGCCTGCGGTAGCCCCGCGGTGAGCGCTTCCCACCTTCCTCCCCCGGTCCGGCTCCGGTAGACCCGGAGCTTTCCCTCCGGCGGGTAGTGCTCGGCGTCGCTCAGGATCGGCACCACGTAGATCGTCTCCGGCTCGTGCGGGTGTACGACGATCGGGAAGCCGAAGTCGGAGGGGAGCCCCTCCCCCACCTGCCTCCAGTTGCGCCCCGCGTTGTCGCTCCGGCAGACGTGCCAGTGCTTTTGCATGAAGAGGGTCTCGGGCCGGGAAGGGTGCATCGCGAGCTTGTGGACGCAGTGGCCGATCGGCGCTTCTGGCTCCGGGAGGAAGCTCGAGCTGAGCCCGCCAGTGGCCACCTCCCAGCTCCTTCCCCCGTCGTCCGAGCGGAACGCTCCCGCGGCGGATATGGCGACGACGATTCGATCCGGGTTGGCCGGGTCGAGGAGGATCGTGTGGAGGCACATCCCCCCGGCGCCGGGGGCCCACGCCTCGCCGGTCGAGTGCGTCCGGAGCCCGGCCAGCTCGCTCCAGTTCTCGCCCCCATTTTCAGAGCGGAAGAGCGCGGCGTCCTCCACCCCCGCGTAGATGATGTCTGCGTCCCCGGGGGCCGGCTGAAGGTGCCAGACCCGCTTGAACTCCCAGGGGTGCGGCGTGCCGTCATACCACTGGTGCGTCCCCGTCTCGCCCTCGTAGGAAAACGCGTTGCCCACCGGGGTCCACGTCTGACCACCGTCGTCGGAGCGCTGGACCACCTGACCGTGCCAGTCCGTCCACTGCGATGCGTAGATCCGGTCGGGGTTGGCCGCCGACCCGCTCAGGTGCATCACCTCCCACCCGCCGAAGAGCGGTCCCTGGACCTTCCAGGCTCGCCGGTCCTCGTTCGAAATTGTGCCGATGGGCGGGGAAGTGCAACCGACGGACGACCGAGCGGGGTCCAGGCCCTCAGCCGGGCCACGGTTCGCTCGCCTCAAACTGCGCGACGCGCCTCCGACTTGCACCCTCCCGAAGGCCCGTCCTACGTTGCGCTCACTTCGTGAGGGTCTCCGCATCTCCTTTCCCCAACCGATCTTCGTCATGAACCTTCGCGTCTCCTCGTTGATCGTTGCCGCCGCGTTCGTCCTGGCCTCGGGTGCCGCGGTCGAGGCGCAGCAGCGGACGCCCGTACTCCAGACTGGGCTGTCGGATACCGAGTCGATGGTGCCGGATCTCTCGACCGAATCGCTTCTGGCGGATCTCGAGGCGCGCTCGCTGGGGCCCGCTGTGATGAGCGGACGAATCGCGGCAATCGCGGCCCCTTACGATCCGGCGCTCGGGGCCCGCCAGGGCGAGATCCTCTACGTGGGGAGCGCCGGCGGCGGCGTATGGAAGACGACGAACGGGGGCGTGACCTGGGATCCGATCTTCGACGAGGAGCCGGTGTCGTCCATCGGCGCGATCGCGGTGGCGAAGTCCGATCCTTCGATCGTCTGGGTCGGGTCGGGCGAATCGAACAACCTGCGCAGCTCCTCCTGGGGGAACGGGGTCTACAAGTCCACGGATGCGGGCGCAAGCTGGACCCACATGGGGCTGCTCGAGTCGCAGCATATCGCGCGGATCGTGATCCACCCCACGAACCCGGAGGTGGTCTACGTGGCGGCGACCGGTCCGCTGTGGAGGGCCGGCGGTGAACGCGGCATCTACAAGACGACGGACGGCGGGGGCAGCTGGGATCTGGTCCACGAGATCGACCCGACGACCGGCTTCACGGACCTCGTGATGCACCCGCGCGATCCAGCCATCCTCTACGCCGCGGCGTATCAGCGGGAGCGGCGGGCGTACAGCTTCGTGTCGGGCGGCCCCAACAGCGGCATCTGGAAGAGCACGGATGCGGGGGAGAGCTGGGAGGAGCTGACCGAGGGGCTGCCCGAGGGGGATCTGGGCCGCATCGGGATCGACATCAGCCACAGCAACCCGAACATCCTGTACGCCACGATCGACGCCGAGGACGATCAAAGCGGGGTCTACCGCTCCGAGGACGCGGGCGCCACCTGGACGCGCCGGTCGGACGTTCGGTCGATCCCCTGGTTCTTCGGGCAGATCCGGGTGGACCGGCAAAACCCCGATATCGTGTACTTCCTGGGGGTCCAGCTCACGGCGTCCGAGGACGGAGGCCAGAGCTGGAATCGGATCAGCGGGGGCATCCACGTCGATCAGCACGACCTGTGGGTGGATCCGCACGATTCGGACCATCTGGTGGCGGGGAACGACGGCGGCGTCTACGTCTCGCACGACCGCGGCCAGTCGTGGGACCATGCAGTCGACCTCCCCATCACGACGTTCTATACCGTGGCGGCGGACACGCGCGACCCCTACTGGGTCTACGGTGGCATGCAGGACAATGGCACCTGGGGCGCACCGGTCCGGACCGAATTCGGAAGCGGGGTCAGCAACTCCGACTGGCGCCGGCTGGGCGGCGGCGACGGGTTCTACGTCGGGACCGATCCCCTCGATCCCATGGTGATCTACGTCGAATCCCAGTACGGGAACCTGAACCGGGTCGATCTGCGTACGGGCGAGAGCAAGGGAATCCAGCCGGCCCCCGACAGTCTGGACCTGCGCTGGAACTGGAACTCGCCCTTCGTGGTCTCCGCGCATGAGCCCCGTACGCTTTATTTCGCGGCGAATCACGTGTTCAGGAGCACGGACCGCGGCAGCTCCTGGACCCCGATCAGCAACGATCTCACCCGCGGGCTGGACCGCGACACGCTCCCGATCATGGGGCTCACCAGCGCGGGCGGGTTCGGCCGCCATGAGGGCACCGCGGATTACGGGAACGTGAGCACGCTTTCCGAATCCACGCTGCGCCAGGGACTTCTGTATGCCGGAACGGATGACGGTCTCGTCCAGATCACTCGTGACGACGGGGAGAGCTGGCAGGAGATCAGCGAGTTTCCGGGCGTCCCGGATATGACCTACGTGAGCCGGATCCGGGCCTCGCTCCACGACGAAGCCACCGTATATGCCACGTTCGACGGCCATCGCGACAACGACTTTGCGCCGTACGTGATGAAGAGCACGGACTACGGGAGCACCTGGACCTCCATTACCTTGAACCTTCCGGCCGGCGGCACGGTTCGGGGGATGGTCGAGCATCATCGCAACCCCGACCTGCTCTTCGTCGGGACCGAGTTCGGGCTGTACGTCACGATCAATGGCGGCGAGAGCTGGACCGAAATCGTGAACGGGCTGCCCGAGGCCGTAGCCGTGCACGACCTGGTGATCCAGGAGCGTGAGAACGACCTGGTGTTCGGGACCCACGGGCGCGGGATCTACGTGCTCCACGATATCACCCCGCTCGAGCGTCTGGCGGAGGCAGCGAACGACGCCCCGGCGACGCTTTTCGAGCCGAGGCCAGCGACGATCTACTCGTTCCGGAGCGGTCCGGGGGGCTCGGGCCACCGGGGCTTCTCGGTGAGCAATCCTCCTTCGGACGCGGTCATTTCCTACTTCGTCGGCGAAGGCGTGTCGGACGCGGACTCGCTGGACCTGGTCGTTCTCGGCCCGGACGACTCGATCGTGCGCAGCCTCGGTGGGGACGCGGCCGGCGGGGTGCACCGGGTGGAGTGGGATCTGCGGCACGAGAGCGCGACGCCCCCGCTGCCCGACAGCATCCGGCTCGAGGAGGATGGGGAGGGGGGTGGCGGAGGCGGCTTCGGCGGGCCTCCCGAGGGTCCGTACGTCTTCCCCGGCGAGTACGCGCTCGAGCTCAGGATCCGTGACGGCGACGAAGCTGGGCGGACGGTCGCGACCGGCACTGTCGAGGTGAGGCGCGACATGCGCTCGCCCCTGGATGACGCCCAGTTCCAGGAATTGCACGACACCCGCATGTGGACGTACGAGATGCAGGATATGGCCCATCGGACCGTGATCGATCTCGCCGCCGCGCGCACTCGACTGGATCCCTCGGTCGAGGAGGGCGACATCAGCGCCGAGGCCGAGGAGTTGCATGGGCGCGTCCAGGAACTGATCGAGCAGCTTCGTGACGTGCCCTGGGATCGCAGCGACGAGAATGCCCAGGATCCGGTCCTCGAGCGGCTCGAGGACGTCGCGGACGCGTTGGATCTGCACTCCTTCATGCCGGAGCCCGGCCACATCGAGACGCTCGAAGGCGCCGACGCGGACCTCGAACGGATCATCCTGGAGGCTGAAGCCGTGCTCGAGGAGGTGGACGCTCTTCTGGGGATGCTGCTGAGCGCCGTGGAACCCTGATGTCCCCGTAGAACCTCCTCGAGGCAGGAGTCGAGCCGATGCTGAGCGGAGCCCCCTCCTTCCTGCCCGCACCGGGCGCGGGCCTGGCCCGGCTGCTCGTCGGCTGCGCGACGCATGCGGGCAGGACCGGGATGGCCTCCCTCGCCCTCGTCCTCGTTGCGTGTGGTTCCGACACTCCAGGCACCCCTGGCGAACGGGAAGTGACCGCGCGCGACAGCGCCGGGGTCACGATCGTCGAAAACCGCGCGCCGGAGCTCTCCGGCTCGGACGCGTGGCGCCTCTCGGAGCAGCCCACCCTCCAGATCGGCTCGCTCGACGATCCGGACGAGATCTTCGCGCGCGTCACGGCCGCGCGGACGCTCTCGGACGGACGGATCGCCACCCTCGATACACGGGCCCACCAGGTAAAGGTGTTCGGGCCGCACGGCGCATTGCTGACGACCTTCGGCCGGGAGGGCGAGGGACCTAGAGAGTTCAATTTCTCGTGGGGCGCCGACTTCGATGTCCTCCGGGGAGACACCCTCCTCGTCTTCGATGGCGGCCTCCGACGAATCAGCCTCTTCGAAAGCGGAGGCTCGTTCATCACGGTCATCCGTCCCCAACCTCCAGAGCCGAGCGGAGGGTTTTCGTACTTCGCGCGGTTCGACAACGGCTCGTACATGACCCGGGGTGGGACGAACCCGATGTATCTGGGAGAGGGAGACGGGCTGATCCGCGGCGCTGGTTGGATCTCGCGGCTCGGCCCCGACGGCGAGTCCATGGGGAATATCCTCGAGTACCGGACTGGCGAGACGGTCGTCGCCGGGGGCGGACGGGCATCGATAGGCACCCGTTTGGGCCGCAGGCACATCGCCGTGCCGGGAAGGGAGGGGCCGGTGGTGGGGTTCGCGGATGGATTCCACTTCGAGATGTACGACTGGGAGGGCAGGCTCCTCAGGATCGTGCGCAGAGTCTGGGACCCGATTGCGGTCGCCGACGCGGAGGTCGATTCGTTCATGGTCACCGTCGACCGGACGGTGGATCGGATGAGGCAGATGGGAGCCGACGTCACGATGCGAAAGATCGACTTTCCCGAGGTTCACAGTGCATTCGACGAGGCCATGGTCGATCCCGCCGGGAACGTGTGGATCCGGACGTTCCGCCCTCGAACATCCCTCTCGCGGGGTGATGAGGAGGGCCGGTCGCAGGAAGGTGAGGAAGGCCAGCAGGAGGAAGGGGAGGTGCCCCGCCGTTGGAGCGTCTTCGACCCGGAGGGCCGCTGGACCACGGACGTCCTCGTCCCGGCCGACCTCCAGATCATGGAGATCGGCGAAGCGCACGTTCTGGCCGTCTGGGCAGACGAGCTGGGGGTTCAGTACCTGAGACGGTACGAGTTGATCAGGGGGTGAGGTCGCGGTTCGCGGGGCTTCTAACCGGTCATAACCTCGACCGCAGACCATCGGTGAAAATACCTGTCGAGGTTCCGCCCGGATTCCGGGCAAAACCTCGACCGCTCGGGGCTGATAATCAAAAGCCGTCGAGGTTACGCCCGAAAACCGGGCACAACCTCGACCGAAGTATTCCGCGATCCCTTCCTGTCGAGGTTATGACCGCCTCCAGGGCAGCCCTCCACGCCCGCGGGACCCCGTGCCAGCGAGCTTGCCCCCTCATGTGGCGTCAGCCAAGACGCGCCACCTCTCTCAGATTATCCAACAGCCCCTGGACCCGATCTCGAGTGGTCGCTGCTTGGCCGATTGCGTACAGCCAGATCAGTCCTGCGGTGCCAACCCCAACAAGGGGTAGACTCACAAGAAACCCCACCAGACCCAAAGTGCCGGCGGCGCCAGCCACAGCCAGGCCCGCCGCGCCCAGGACCACCGAACTCTTCACGACTTCACCGGTCTGATTGGCGGAGACGCGGACGAGCGTACTGTCCGCGCTGCGTATCACGTCGACCGAGAGGCGGTCCTCGGCGTCCCGCCACTCGACGCCGTTCCCCGTCCTGCGCACAGCGCCCTGGGTTGCGAGCACACGCTCCACCTCCAAAGTGATCGCTCGCAACTGGGCATCGGAAAGCGGGCGTCCGATCCGCAAGTCTGCATGGAATACACTCGCAAAGGGCTTGCCTGCCGGCGACAGCACACGAATCGTTCCGCCTGAAACGAGCTCCCCGGCGGCACGCTCGACCGCCGTGGGATCGATTCCGACCTCCCTCGCAATCTCGCGCATCTCGTCGATGGTGAGTCCGTCTGTCGGCTCCGAGACGCGGGAAGGCTTCTCCTCAACTCCCTGTGAGCTGCCACCGGACCACGTGGTCGCCTCTTCCAGGATGCGGCGAAACTCATCGGGAGAATAACGACGATCTTCAATTTCCCGCATTGCTGGCTCCACCTCCATGTCTCACGACGGAAGGGCTGCCTCGACGAGCCGGATGAGCTGCTGTCGTCCAAAGGGCTTCGCCAGAAAGCCCGACGCCAGGGCCCGCAGGTCCTCGCCCACTTCCCGGTCCGCATGCCCGGACATGAGCACGATGGGGAGGTCTGGAAAGACTGCCCGCAGCCGGTGCAGGAGGTCGCCCCCTCCCATCACCGGCATGACCACATCGCTGATCACCAGCGCGACCTCGGGATGGTGGGTTTCTACGATCCTCAAGGCCTCCTCCCCATTGGCTGCTGTGAGGGCTCGGTAGCCGGCCTGCTCCAACACTCGTTTCACGAGACTCAGGAGCGTAGGCGCATCGTCCACGATGAGTACGACCTCGTCATATCGACTCCCGGGTGGCTTGCCGCGGTCTCGGTTCCCGGCGCCCGTGACCGGCTCTACCGGTTCTGAAGCATCTTCCGGCGATTCGACCCGGGGCCAGAGCACCTCTAAGGTGGTACCCCGGCCGGGGGCCGTGTCGGCTCGTATATAGCCCCCGGCCTGCCTCACGATCCCGAAGACGGTGCTGAGTCCCAGGCCGGTGCCCTCGTCCGGGGGTTTGGTCGTGAAGAAGGGCTCGAACATCCGCTCCACTACCTCCGGGGGCATCCCTACACCTGAATCGGCGACGGTCAGGCGGGCGTAGCTGCCCGGTGCCGCCTCCCACGGGGTCGATTCCACCTGCTCCTGTGAGATCTCGCACCGGTCGACGGCCACCTCGATGGCTCCCGCTCCATCGATGGCATCCTTGGCATTCACCACGAGGTTCAGGATGACCTGCTCCAACTGGGAGACATCGGCCTTGATCCATTCGGGCTCTTCCGTCAGATCGAAGCTCAGTCCGATCCGGCTGGGTACGAGGCGTGTCAGCATGGATTCCATCCGCCTCGTCGATTCCCTCAGATCCTGGATGCCAAGGTTTACAACCTGTCGGCGACTGAGGGCCAGGAGAGGTCGGGTGAGCTGGGTCGCATGCCTCGTCGCATTGAGGACCTCGTGGACATCGCTCCGAAGTGGGGAGTCCTCCGGGACGTCGTCCAGGGGCATCTCGGCATAACCCTGGATCACGGTGAGGATGTTGTTGAAGTCGTGGGCGATGCCGCCCGCCAGCCGCCCCAGCGCCTCCATCTTCTGGGATTGCCGCATCTGGGCTTCCAGATTTCTCAGAGTGCTGACATCGGATGAGACCCCGATGATTCCCACCAGGCCTCCATGCTCGTCCATGACGGGCGCGTTGGTGACGAGGACCTTGAGGGGGGAGCCGTCCTTGTGCCGGGCCGCGAACTCCCCGGTCCAGCTCTCTCCTCTTTGCAGGATCTCCATTACCTCGTCCGCGTGGGCTGCGGATGTGAGGGCGGGAGTGAGATCCTGGATGGCCCGTCCCAGCGCCTCGGTGGAACTCCAGCCGTAGAGCTCCTGGGCGGCCCGGTTCCAGTACGTGATGTCTCCATCGAGGTCTGTGGCAATAACGGCCTGACCCACTGCGTCCAGCAGACTCGCCTGGAACTGGTTTCGCCTCCACGCACCGGACGGGTCGTCGAAATCCTGTACCGCAAAGAGGATGGCCGTCACCCCGCCCGCCTGGTCCTGCACCGGAGCGACGGCGAGGGAAATGTCGATCGCGCTTCCATCGTGGCGCCGACAGGGGAGCCGCAACCCTGAGATCGACTCGCCTCCCATGGCCCGACGGAGCAGCGCCTCCAGTTCCGCCTCTTGGTCCTCTGGCCAGATCTGGGACGGACGGCCGATCACATCGTCGGCCAGCCAGCCGAAGGTCCGCTCCGCCGCCGGATTCCAGCTCAGTACCCGGCGGTCCGCATCGATGGTGAAAAGAGGGATGGGAGAGGACCTGACGAGGGAGCGGACGAAATTCTCGCGTTTTCGCAATTCGTCCTCGGCCTGGATCCGGCCCAGCGCCTCTTTCAGTCGGTCACCCACACCCGAAAAGAGGCCCTCCTCCTCGGGCGCAAACGAAGTCGTCGACTCATCTTCGGTCGGGGTGAGGCACACCTCGATTTCGCCCCGGACCTCACCACCCGCAGAGATGGGCTTGGATAGTCTGAACCGGCTCGGCTCGAAGCCCTCGCTCTTGAATTCCTCGTCACCCCATTTGACCCGTACCGAGGTCCGAGCCGGGATCCGAAAGCCGGAGGGAAGGGTGTCGACCACGGACTGCAGGGAGGTCCTCCACTCGTGTTCGGCGCGTCGGAGTGCACGGTCCACGCTGAACAGACATTCGAGTTCCTTGAGCCGCTCCCGGAGGTCGGCTCGTCCCGCCTGGACTTCATCTTCCAGCCACTTGAGGTAGGGGTCGGAGTTCCGGCGATCCGTTGCGTCGCCGTCGGATGTATCTGCCGAGGAATCCGGATGGGTGCTACCCATTCCGCGCCCTCCTGGGGTGGTGGTATGGTGGAATCCCATTCCTCCTGAAATCGAAAGTAAACGATGCAGAGGTATCGGGCCAAAACATGCGCGGCTTGCAAATGGGGGTATGCCATGAACCCGCATCGGGCTCGAGAGTGCCGCCGGCGTGAAACGAACTCCACATGCAGCGCCCCTCCAGGTGCCCCGGTCGGCGGGTCCTGCACCTCCCTCGCACGCCCCTCCATTGGTTAGGCATTTACCTGACTATTAGAGGGGGCGGGAGAGGACGGGGTGCCGAAGCGGCGACTGCTGAAGAGGAGGGCTCTCCTCAGGGCTCGCCAGCCACCGGCCGCGGTCCCGGACCCGGCACCTCTCCGGCCACCGCGAGTTCGGCCATCACCTCGACCAGCTCGGGGTCGAGTGCCTCCCCGGAGAGCTCTTTCAGGATCCCGAGCGCCCGTTCCGTGGCCATCCCCTCACGATACGGGCGGTGCGCCGTGATCGCCTCGTAGATGTCCGCCACGGCCAGGATCCGGTCTTCGAGACCGAGTTGCTCGGCGGAATAGCCCCATGGGTACCCCTTCCCATCCAGGCGCTCGTGGTGCACGGCGGCGGTTCTCGCGATCCCGGCGAAGATGGCGATCTGCCCGATGATGGTGAGGGTCAGGACAGGGTGCCGTTCGATCCGGCCTCGCTCGGACTCGGTCAGCCGTCCCGGCTTGTCGAGGATGCGGTTCGAGATCCCGAGTTTGCCTATGTCGTGGAGGAGTCCGGCCCGGTAGAGGTCCCGCACCGCCTCTCCCTCGATTCCGACCCTCTGGGCCAGAGCCCGGGCAATGGCCGCGACGCGGGTGGAGTGCCGTGCGGTGAAGGTGGTCTTGTGGTCCACGATGGAGGCGAACGCCTCGACCACCCGATCGACTCCTTCGGCGTCCACCCGAACGATCCGGTCCTCCGGCTCCTCGGCGGAGAGCTGGGCGAGCGCGTCCTCTCCGTAGAGCCTGCTCCACCACTCCGGGTCCGCAGCCCACGCATCGAGGGTGTCCACCACCTCGGGGTCGAACCAGCTCCCCCGCCGGGTCTTCGCCACGGCCAGGGCCCGCTGCCAACCTTCGCGCGCCGCGAAAACCTCCAGGGTCTGCGCCAGCGAGGCGATCCGGGCCAGGAGGGGGATCTCTCCACCCTCCAGCCCCCGGGCCGCGCCCCGCCCGTCCCACTGCTCGTCCAGGCAGCGCACCGCCTCCACGGTGGCGTTGGGGAACCCGAGGGAGTCGCAGATCTCGGCTCCCCGTTCGCAGCGGATCCGGATGAGCTCGTTGCCGGTGCCTTCCTCGGCCCGCGCCATCCGCACCACCTGGCGAAACCAGGCGAGTGCGCCCTGCCCCCGTGCCGCATTCTTCAACGCGAAGAGGCGCGTCTGCACCGGATCGGTCCAGTTGGTCACTTTCAGGGCCCGCTTCACCTCGTGGTCGTCCGAGCCGAAGAACTCGGTAGTGGCGCGGGCGTTGGCCGAACAGCCCGCATCCTTCATGAGAAGGGAGTAGTAGAGATTGGAACGGGTGGCGGCACCCAGGCCAAGCGCCTCCCCGATCCGCATCCCGATGAGGCAGGTGCGCACGGAGTGTCCCCGGGGCTGCCCCTCGGTGAGGTCCATGGCATGGGAGAGGGCGCCGAGGAGCTCGGAGAGAGGAACCCGGTCGCTCTCGGTGCGGGGGTCGGACACGAATGGCTCCCGGGTCGGGTGAGTGAATGCCCCTCGCGGGCTGGCCGGAGACGGGTAGGGAGGGTAGCGTGTCTTGGAGCCCATCACCCCTGAACCCCCTCCGTGTCCGCCGAGGTCCATGATGACGAACGGTTCCGACCCTGTCCAGCGCCTGATGGGCGTCCTCCTGCTGGTATGGGTGGGGGGCCTCGCGGCCTGGGGCCTTCCCCCGCTGGTGGCTGGAGTCCTCGCCCCCGGCGGAGCCTGCGTGCTCCTTCTCCTGATGGGCGCGCGGACGAAGCGGGTGCGGGTGCGGGCGGTGGAGGAGACGCTGGAGGAGACTCGGACCATGCTGCAGGAGCGGCTCTCCGGCCACCTCCATTCCCTCCTCCGGGTGGCCTCCGCGCCGGATCGGCCCTTCGACGAGCGGGAGCGCGCCCGGCTGGCGGAGGTCGTGAATGCGGCACGGGAGGTAGAGACGACCCTCGAACTACTCTCCCCGTCCTCGCTGCGTGCATGGAGGTCCGCACGCTGAGCCTCGCGGTCCCCTGGGAGCTACCAGCTTAGAACCCCTCGCACTGATCCTCGCGGTTGCCACTCACGACATTTCCGAAGCCGTGCGGGACCGGGGCGTTCTCCTTGCACTGGAGGTTCCCGTCGATGGTGTTGCTCTCGAACTGGAAAGGTCCCGTCCGGTTCTGGAACGCCTGGAGGTCGCCCTCGATCAGGTTGGACTCTGCCAGGAGCCCGCCGTCGTTGTCATCGAACTGCATGCTTCCGTCGATCCTGGTGTTTCGAACCTCCACGTCACCCCCGCGCTCGAACCGGATGTCCCCGTGGATCTCGGAGTCGAGAACGGAGAGCGACCCCGCGCGCTGGGCCTGGATGTTCCCATCCACATCCACCCGCGTCGCGAGGAGGCGAGCGCCCCGGTTCATCTTCAGGTTCCCTTCGATCCGCACGTCCACGAAAGTGCAAAAGGTGCCGGACTTGAGCGCTACGTCGTCGTGGAAGGTGCGGTCCTCGATGAGGCAGGAGCCATCGGCAGAGGCGGGGTCGATCCCGGCAAACGCCCCGTCTTCGGCAGTGGGGAGATCACCGCCGTTGCAGCCCGCCAGGACCAGGAGAGAGAGCGCGAGGAAGGGGTGAGTGGCATGGTTCATGGAGAGCCTCCTGGCCTCGGACGTGGAACGGTAACCCCCCGACCTGCAAGGCATGGGCCATGCAACGGGGGTAGGATTCCAGCGGCTTTTTGGGGGGAGGGCAGGGAAGGAGGCGGCGTTTTCTACCAATGGGGTGGGAACGATCTTCCGTTCCGTCAATCTTCTCCCAGGGCCTCGCGCACGCGAGACGTCAGCCCGTCCACGGAGTACGGCTTGGAGAGGAAGGTATGTTTTTCCAGATCGAGCCCGTGGTCGGCCAGGGCCTCCCCGGAATGCCCGGAGCTGAAGAGGACGTGGATCTCCGGAGACCGCGAGCGAATCCGGTCCACCAGCTGCGGCCCCGTCATCTCCGGCATGACCACGTCGGTCAGGACGAGGTCCACGGCGTCCGGCTCCGCTTCGAGGGCCCGGAGCGCGTCCTCACCCGACGCCGCCGCGATCACTTCGAACCCCTCCCGTTCAAGGATCCGGGAGGCCACCCGGCGGATGGCGGCATCGTCCTCCACCAGGAGGATCCGACGGGCGCCGCTGGTTCGCGGCGCGCTCGCTCCGTTCTCCGATCCGTTCCGCCGCGCTCCGTTTCCTGTGGTGCCGCTTTGCGGCGGGACGGGGTTCATCGCAGCATTCCGCTCCGACGCCAAGGGCAAGGCGATCCGGAACGTCGTTCCCCTGCCCGGCGAGCTCTCCACGGTGATCTCGCCCTCGGCCTGCGTCACGATCCCGTAGACTGTCGCCAGCCCGAGGCCGGTGCCCTTCCCCACCTCCTTCGTTGTGAAGAAGGGGTCGAAGATTCGCGCCTGGACCTCCGGGGCCATGCCCGTGCCCGTGTCGATGACCGTGAGGATCACCTGCGGCCGCGGCCCGCGTGGGGCGGGGGTGTGCTCGAGCCGTGTCCGGAAGGTGAGATGGCCCCCCTGCGGCATGGCGTCGCGAGCGTTCACCGCGAGGTTCAGGAGGACCTGCTCGATCCGGTTGGGGTCGCAGAGCACCGGAAGGACGCCCTCGCACAGGTCCGATTCGAACCGCACCGAGTCCGGGGTCAGCCGTTTCAGGAGCCCGGTGGACTGGCGGAGGACCCCGTTCAGGTCGACGACCGACCGCTTCGTCGGACCCTGCCGGCCGAAGGTGAGAATCTGCTGGGTGAGCGACGATGAGCGCCGGCCGGCCTCGAGGATCTGGTCGAACTCCTGTCGGATCTTCGAAAAAGGCTCGGACATCTCCACCCCGAGCTGGGCCGATCCGTTCATGATGGTGAGGAGGTTGTTGAAGTCGTGGGCGATGCCCTCCGCAAACTGGCCCACCGCCTCCATCTTCTGCGCCTGCAGGAGCTGGGCCTGAAGCGCCAGGCGCTCCGTCAGATCCCGCTTGATGGCAATGAAGTGCGCGATCTCGCCTGCGGCGTTCCGCACCGGGGTGATGGTCTGCTGCTCGCGGTAGATGGTTCCGTCCTTCTTCCGGTTCACCATCTCGCCCTCCCAAACCTCCCCGGCCCGGATGCGCGCCCAGAGCTCCTGGAAGAACCCGGGTCCGTGCTCACCCGATCCGATGACCTCGCCGGGCGCACGACCGACGGCCTCCGCTTCCGAATACCCGGTGAGGCGGGTGAAGGCCGGGTTCACCCACTCGATCTCGCCCTGTCGGTCGGTGATCACAATGGGATTCGCGGCCGCCTCCAGGGCAGCGCTGCGGAGTCGGAGAAGTTCGCCCTGCTTCCTCAGCGCCTCCTCCGCGTCCCGCTGGGCCGTGACGTCGCGCACCACGGAGTGGAGGAGGATGCGTCCCTCGATGGGGATCGGGCCGGAGTGGACTTCCACTTCGCGGACGGAGCCGTCGGCCAAAACGTGCCGGAGGTCGAGGGTGCTTCGCTCTCCGGCGACGGCCAGGGCGAGCGCCTCCCGAATTCCCGCTTCCGGGAGCTCGCAGATCTCGGTGAGCGGCTTCCCTCGGAGGGTCTCGAGCGAATACCCGTAGAAGTCGGCGGCGGCGCGGTTCGCTCCCACGATCCTCCCATGTTCGGGGTCCATCAGGAGCATAACCGAAGGGCTGTCCTCGAAAAGGACCCGGTAGCGCGCCTCGTCCTCCGCCAGCCGCTCCGCGTCCCGCTCCCTCCCCATCCGCCGAACCAGAAGCATCCCCAGGAGGAGCATGGCGAGGGGGTAGAGACCCAGGACAGGTGCCGCCAGGAGCGGGAGGAGCTCGAAGCCCCGGCCCTCGGGAAGGGTGAGCATGAGAACCAGGTAGGCGAGGTGCACCACGATCCCGAAGGCGTACAGTTCCCGCCAATGCATCCGGTGGTCCACACCCCCGCGGAGGTGGCGCCAGAGGAGCCCGACGGTCCCGGACGAAGCGATCACCAACACGCCGGTGAGCATTCCCGTCCCGCCCTGCGAGACACGATAGGCAACCGCCATCAACATGGCGGGAACCGTGGCCAGGGTTCCGAAGAAGAGCCCGGTCATGCCGAGCACCACCGAGCGCGCGTCGAACTGGAGCCCCGGTGCGTATTGCCAGGAGGCCGCCATGGTGCCCACCACGAGGAGCCCGATGACGAGCCCGACGCCAACCTGTTTCCAAGCCCTTCCACCCATGGTGCGGCCGTTCGCCACGAGATCGTAAACGAACACCACCGCCAACAGGAAGAGAAGGTTCTCGGCGAGCCCGATTAGGAGCGGAATCGACATCAAGGGTCCAGATCGTCGGGGTCGAAGGCGGCGGACGGCGGAAGTCCCTACATAGACAAGAGCATGCAAGACCAGCACCAAGCCGAGTGGGCGCGGTGGGGCGAGCGGAAACCGGGGGGCGTGGCGGGGGAGCTACAGTATGTGTCGCAACGGTCGGGGCCCCTCGGTGCGGAAACACAGGAAGGGGATTCCGCGTTTCTGTGCGGGTCCGCGGGGGGGAGCGCCTTCTGCCGGAGACATGGAGGTCGCGAGAGGTGTTGCAGATTGCCGCGGGGGACGGGGCCGCCTAGCTTGGACCGGAGTGGGCAGGGCAAAAGGCGGGACGCGATCGTCCCCCGTACCCGCCCGGTTCGTCCATCCTCACTGGAGCGGAACATGGTTGCTTCTCGCGATCTCAGCGCCGTCGTGGCCCTCGCCGTGGCTCTCCTTCTGGCCCCCGCCGACCTGGTTGCCCAGGAGCCCCTCACCTACGAGGAGGCCCGCGTCGCCATGGACGCCGCCGAAGCCGAGAGCCGCGCCAACGGCTGGAACCTCACCATCGTGATCTCCGACGCCGAAGGGGTGCCCCTCTACCTGCGGCGCTTCGGTGGCGCCGCGCACCGCTCCTACGAAATCGCCACCGGGAAGATCAGGACGGTGTTGGCCACCGGGATGAGCACCGGGGAGTACGCGGCAGCATTGGAGGACGGGTCCATGGAGCCGATCGAAGGGGGAGTGACCTACGAGGGCGGCTATCTGATCCGGCGCAATGGCCAGGTCATCGGGGCCATGTCCGCCAGTGGCGCCCGGGGCTCCGAGGATGCGCAGGTGGTGCGGGCCGGGCTCGCAGCCATCGGGCTGGAGCCCTGAGACCGAACCGGGGCCCCCGGGGCTCGACGCGCTTCAGCTTGTTGAAGTTCCTGACCAGGATGAAGACCGCGAAGGCCACGATCAGGAACGAGATGACGTTGTTGATGAAGAGGCCGATCCCGATGGTCACGGCCTCGCCTTCGGGGCTGGTTCCCACCCGGATCGCAATTTCGGAGAAGTCCACGCCTCCCAGTATGCCGTCCTCCTCTTTCAGAACTCGTTCGAGAACGACACGAGCTTGTAGCGGCCGCCCCACTCCAGGATGCTTCCGAAGATCCGCTCCTCTACTTCCTCACCCGTGGGGAGTGAGCCGAGCACGCTGCACCCGTGCCAGATGTGACCCTCGCCGAACGCCTCGCCCTCGTCGGGGCAGTTGAATCCGGCGTAGTATAGGGTCTCGCCGGCGTACCGGTCCAGGAGACGGGTGAGACCCCTCGAGCTCCGATTCTGCTGATGGTACCAGACAAGGGCGGGGGAGAGCTCGTAGGGCCGCGCGGTATACATGGTGTGCGGGTAGTAGAGCCAGGCGAACTCGTTGCGGGTCATTGCGAGGGACGTGATCGTCTCCACGTCCTCGACCTCCAGCGCGTGGATGAGGCGCTCCACCAGGGCCTCCTTGGAGGCCTCTCCCCCGCTGAGACTCTCGACCTGCTCGGTCCCGTCCCGGAAGCGGCGGATCTCCTCTTCGATGGGGAAGATGCTGTCGACGTGCACGGGGGTGCTGGCGGTGTCGGACGAAGGCTCGGACCAGGCCTCCTGGAAGTCGCAGGCGGCCAGCCCCAGGAGGGTGGTCGCCAGGAGAAGCACCCTGGGCCGGAGGCGGGCTGCCGGGTCGGGTCCGTCGGTATGGTGGGTGTCGGTCTTCATCTATGCTCAAATCCAGGTTGGATGGCGGGTCTGGTGGTGCGGGTCGAGGCTGGGCGAGTCGCGGCCGGCGACGTCGGGTCTCCCCGACGCCGCCGAACCGCTCCTCCGATCGGTCGTAGTTGCCGTTCGTGCCTCAGTTCTGTGCGTAGTAGGTCCAGCCCTCCCACCACGCCGCGCCATTGGGATCGGCGGCCCCGCGGTACGAGGTGGGCGTCACGAACGAGCCCGCCGCGTCCTGCAGCGCGCCTGAGAGCACCGAGAAATCGGTGAGTCCGCCCTCGGCGATGGGCGAACCCGCCGCAGGCTGCCAGTTGAAGTCCGCTGTGGTGGCGTTCGCGGTGCTCACTGGGAAAGCGGTGAAGAGGTCCGCGGTGGGGACGGTGCCGTCTTCGAGCGCGTGGTCTACCAGGTCGAGGGTGTGTTGCGCGCCCTCGCCCGATCCCGGCGCGTCTCCAACGTCGAAGATCCGGTCGTTCTCGGTGAAGTAGATGTTCCGGACGTCCAGAACCCCTTGTTCGTGGCGCTCCCACGTCTGGTCACCTCGGATGGAGGCGCCCGACCCGGGCTCTCCTTCACGCTGGTAGCGCGCCACCACGCCGTTGACGTAGAGGCCCCCAGTGCCCCGCCGGAGCATTACCCCGACGTTTCCGCTGGAGGAGTCCCAGGCGCCGGCCGGAGGGCCGACGAGAGTGAAGTTGGCGAACACCGGGACGGTGTAGGGCGTGGAGGCGCTCCGGTTCGCATCTCCGGCGCTGCAGTTCTCGGCCCAGCACCCGTCGTTTTCGATGCCCCGCGGATCCGAGGCGGCGCCCCCGGCCAGGCCGGGACGCGGCTCCGGCTGGAAGGACTGGAAGGCGATGGCGTGCTGCACCCGCCCGATGAAGCCCTCGGACGCATCCAGGTGATCGTCGGCCGCCTCGTACGAGACGATGTTCCGGACGTCCACCGCGCCTCCGAACCATTCGAAGGAGTCGTCCAGCCCCAGGAGGACCTGCACGTACTCGATGGTGGTGCCGCTACCCACCGCAGCCATGGTGAGGGAGTTCAGCTCCTCGTTGGGCGCGGTGGGGAATCCGGCGAACTCGATGCGGACATAGCGCAGAGTGCCACTGTCGTCGGTGTTGTCCGTTCCGCCCGAATAGTCCATCAGAGGGTTGGCGTCGGAGGTGCCGGTGCCCTCGATGTAGGTGGGCACGCCCCGGTTCGTGATTCCGTTGCCAACGATGATCACGCCGCCCCAGTCGCCGGGCCGCCGCTGTCCCTCGGGCCGCTCGGAGGTGAAGACAATGGGGTTATCCGCCGTGCCCTCGGCTACGATGCGGGCACCGCGAAGCACGAAGAGCGAGGAGCCGGGGACGTCGAAGTCACCCAGCAGGGTCGTGCCCGGCTCGATGGTGAGGGTTGCGCCGTCTGCCACCTTGATGAAGCCGGAGATCTGGTAGACCGTGTCGGCGGAGAGGGTGCGGTCTTCCACGATGTCCTCGCAGAGGACCCCGGGGTCACAGACGCTTCCATTGCCGTTGCCGTTCCCGTTGCCGTTGCCGTTCCCGTTGGGGTCGGTCGGGCTCGAGTCGTCGTCGCATCCAGCGAGGACCCCGAGGGCGAGCAGAAGGCTGAAAAAGCCCTTGATGCTGCTTTTCATGAACATCCGTCCTTGGTTTTTCGGGTTTGCATGACTGTGCGAATCCTGCGGTCCTGCCCTACTACCACCGCCAGGAGAGCCCGACGGAGACGCTCCGACCGACGCGGTGGTACTCCCGCGTGATTGGGCCCTGCACCACCTCGTAGGGCGCATCGAGGAGGTTCTTCACATCCACCTTCCCCGCGGCACCCATCATGAGGGGGAACCGCACAGAGAAGTCGATGAGGTTGCGGGGTCGCTCCACCACATCGTTCACCTGGCTCCCGGAGGCGCGGGCGTTCATGATCCGCTTCCCGACCACGTTGTGAAGGAGGGTCGCGCTGAGTCCTGCGGCCTCGTCGACGTAGGAGAGCCCCGAGTTCACCACGAAGGGTGCCTGGCCCACCATGGCCCGCTCCTCATCACCTTCCTGGCCGGTCTGCACCCGGCTCCGCATCAGGGTGACGTTGGTGAAGAAGGAGAAGGGGGAGAGCGCCGGATGGACCCGGTCCAGTCGCTGGTCGATCTCCAGCTCGATCCCATGGTTCGTAGCGCTCTCGGCGTTCACGAAGGTGCGGGTGTTCGTCCCGGATCGGGCGAGGAACCGCTGCTCGATGGGGTCGTCGAACCACTTTCCGAACACCCCGAGCGAGATCACCTCGCCGGGGCGCGGATACCACTCCCACCGGGCGTCGAGGTTCTGGATCAGCGTCCGCTCGAGATCCGCGTTCCCGATCACCTGCTCGCCGCCCAGCACTTCGCGGTAGGCGATGGGCGCGACCTCCCGGTACTCCGGGCGGGCCAGCGTCTGGGTAGCGGAGAGCCGGAGCTGGTGGCCATCCCCCATCCGCACCCGTGCCGAGAGCGAGGGGAGGAGGTCGGTGTAGTCCTTGCGCACCTCGAACGAACGTCCGAGCTGGTTCTGGGCCTCCAGGTCCAGCCGGTATGACTCCAGGCGCGCCCCTCCGGTCAGCCGGACCCCCTCCGTGACGTTCACCTCTGCCATGAGGTAGCCGGCCTGGAGCCGGTCCGCCGCACCGTAGGTCCCGCCCGACAGCTCCCGGGAGAGGATGAAGTGGTCGTCGCCCTCACCGGCGTGGCGCCCGTCGAAGAACTGCTCCGGGGGGAGCTGCCAGCGCGGGTCGTTGGGCGACCAGTGGAAGGGCTGGAGCCGGAACGCCTCGCTCCACGCATCGCGGGTGTGTTCCCGGTACGTGACCCCCGTCCGGATGCGGTTCGGTGCGGCCGGGTCTCCTCCCAGCACGAACGCGTAGCCCGCTCCGGCCTCCATGGCGTCCTCCTCCAGGAGCCCGAAGGTCCGGACTGCGCCCTCGAAGTCCTTGAACCAGATCGGGGTTTCGGGGTCGAGCCAGGTCACGAACTCCGAGCGGTCCGGCTCCGAGCGGGAGACGGCCGAGGCGCTGAGCGACCAGTCCACGAGGTGCTGCGGACCCAGCTGGTGCCTTCCGTCGAGTTGGTGGGAGCGCACCGCCCGCTCCACGTAGGAGAGCCGGTCCACCTGCACGGTCGACTGCGTGTTCTCGTCGACCCCCACTTCGCGGCGGGCCTGGTTCTCGGCGCTCCGGTTGAAGTTGTTGGTGAAGTGGATCTCGGAGTGGGTGCCCACGAGGGCGCTGACCTTGGCGAGTCCACCCAGGAGGACCGCGCGGCTCCCTTCGTCCCCGTCGTAGCGGTCGATCTCGGATCCACCGGTTCCCGTCCGGGCTCGGCGCTGATCCAGCTTGACGTCCTGGGAGCGGGAGTAGGTGGCCGAACCAAGATATCCGATGGTGCTTCCATTCAGGCTGGTGGACCCGCCCATCGATGCGGAGAGGGAGGAGGGGAGTGCGGCGGTCTCCTCCTCCACGCTCCAGGCATTTCGGAAGGAGTTCACGACCTCGTTTACTTCGGGTCCCCGGGTCACCGTGCCGGAGAAGTTCCGGGCCGGTGCCGGGATCTCCCTCGACTCGGCCCCCAGGGCGAGCCACTCCTGCCCCTCCGTCGGGGCGGCGAGAACGGAGCGCCCGGACAATTCGGGGTGGTATCCGGTGCCCACGGAGAGGGTAAAGGTCTGGCGCACGGGGAAGTCGGGGGTCCGGATGTCCACCGAACCGCCGGAGAAGTCGCCCGAGTTGTCCGGGGTGAAGGTCTTTTTGGTCGAGATGGACTGGAGGAGCCCGGCGGGGAAAAGGTCCAGGGGCACCATCTTCCGCTCGGGGTCCGGGCTGGGGATCCGCGAGCCGTTGAGCGAGCTGGTGGTGTAGCGTTCCCCGAGCCCCCGCACGAAGACGTAGCGGGAGTCCTGGACGGTCACGCCACTCACTCGGCGCATGGCGGCTGCCGCGTCCCCGTCGGGAGAGCGGGCGATCTGCTCGGAAGAGATCGCATTCATCAAAGAGGAGGAATTGCGTTGTTCGTCCCGGAGCGCGACCCGGCTCCCCTGCTGCTGCTGCGCGGTGGCGACGAGCCCTTCCATCTCCAGCGCCTGGCGGGTGAGGTGGATGTCGATCCGGGTCGTCCCCCCCTCCTGTACGACCACGCCCTCGACCGTCTGCGGCGCGAAGCCCAGCATCGAGACGCGAAGCGAAGTCTCCCCGACCGGAATCCGATCGATCTGATAACGCCCTTCGACGCCCGCCATGACCCCGCGGTCGGTGTCACCTACCTGGATCTGGGCGCCCGGGAGCGGCCCCCCGGTCTCGGCGCTCAGGACCTGTCCCATGAGCCGTCCCTCGCCGGATGACTGGGCCGCCACGGGGGCCGGGGTGGAGAGAACGAGTGGGAGTGCGGCCAGGAAGAGTGCGATCACGCTTCTGGACACTTGGAACAAAAGTGATCCGCGTGTGCGAATCGGTGCGGGGCGATATGCGGTCGGCATGACGCGAAGCCCTCGTGTTGCAGTGAGACTCAGATTGATTTCGGGGAGGACCTCGACTCCTTCCGGCCCTCCCATGGATCGAATGATCGGGGGGCGCTGTAACGGGTCGGGGGCATGTCGCGTAACGGTTCGGCGATCATCTTCGTCACGGATTCGTGACGTGCTGCACTCCGCCGCCGATCAGCTCCTCATTACCGAATCGTTACGGTTCGCTGGGAGTCCCGTGACAGGAGGGGACCAGCTTTCGATGCGGGGAGGCGGGCGGTCCCACCGTCCAGCAGCCCGGCATCGGGGCGGCTTGGTTGGGCCTGCCCGGTGGAGGCGACCCGAATCGGAGAGAAGGGGAATGGAGCCAGGTGCAGCCCGTAGCGAGCCCGCGGCCCGGGTGCTCGTGGTGGAGGACGAGGCCGACATCGCCGCCCTGGTGGCGTATCAGCTCACCCGCGAGGGATACCGGGTGGAGACCGCCTCCACCGGCGACGAGGCCTTCACATCGATCGACCGGGAGCCACCGGACCTGGTGGTGCTGGATCGGATGCTTCCGGGGATCAGCGGCGAGGAGATCCTGAGAGAGATTCGGGGACGTTCCGCCACCCGCTCCCTCCCCGTCCTGGTGCTGAGCGCTAAGCGGGAGCAGGAAGACCGCATCGAGGGACTCGAGCTGGGGGCCGATGACTACCTCACGAAGCCGTTTTCTCCCAGGGAGTTGGTCCTGAGAGTGCGCTCCATACTGCGCCGGGTCGACCGCAAGGGGGCCGAATCAACCGGAGGGCGTATCCTCCGTGCGGGCCCGCTCCTCCTGGATGCAGATGTCCACGAGGTCTCCATCGAGGACGAGAAGATCGACCTCACCCCCACCGAGTTCCGGCTCCTCCAGGCACTCATGGAGAATCGGGGCCGTACCCAGAGCCGGCGTCGCCTTCTGGAACGCGCCTGGGAGGTGGAATCGGAAGTGGTGGAGCGACTTCAGACGCGCACAGTGGACATGCACGTCCGGCGCCTTCGCAGCAAGCTGGGGCCGGGTGGGGACTGGATTCAGACGGTGCGGGGGTTCGGGTACCGCTTGAAGGTCCCCGAGGAGGTGGATTAGGGCGCCGTTTCCCCGGGGTTTGCCGACAGGGTGGCCGCCACCGGTCTGCCCGACGCATCCAGCACATCCCGCACCGCTCTCGTGAGCTCGGCGACGGTCCATGGCTTGGCCAGAAAGGGGAGGGTGGGGTCGAGCGCGGTGGAGCGGTGGACCGTTCGGGCCGGGTACCCGCTCATGAAGAGGACGAGAGGGTCCCCGGGGCCGCGGCGGACGGCCTCGTAGAGCTGCGGTCCGGTGCGCTTCGGAAGCAGGACGTCGGTGAGGAGGAGATCGATCTCCTCCGCTCGCTCCAGGTAGAGCGCCAGCGCCTCCTCTCCATCGGCCGCGTCCAGCACCGTGTAACCGAACCGCTCCAGGATCCGCCGGGCGGAGGTGCGGATGGCGTCCTCGTCCTCCACCAGGAGAATGGTCTCGGTTCCTCCCACGGGTTCCTCCACCGGCGCCGGCTGCGGCGCGGCCACCCGGTCCTTGGCCACCGGGAAGTAGAGCCGGGCCGACGTCCCCCTCCCAGGTGCGCTCCGCACATCCACGAACCCCCGGTGCTGCTTCATCATCCCGTAGACCATGGCCATGCCCAGCCCCACGCCCTCCCCGGGCTCGCTCGCGGTATAGAACGGCTCGAAGATCCGGGCCACCTCCTCCTCGTCCATTCCGATCCCGGTGTCCTCCACGGTGACGCAGACGTACTCCCCCGGATCGCCCCATCCGCGGCGGCGACGGTCCTCGCCTTCCATGCGAGACCGATGGATGCGGAGGAGGACGGTCCCCCCCGAAGGCATGGCGTTCCGGGCATTGGTGACGAGGGCCACGAGCATCCGGACCACGGCGTCCGAGTCCGCGAGTACCGCCGGAAGCTCCTCTTCCTGTTGCAGGTGCAGGTCCACCGAGTCGGGGAGGAGCTGCTGGAACAGGGATCGCTGCGACTCCGCGAGGCGCGACAGGTCCACGGCGCGGAGCGCGAGCATCCCCGTACGGCTGAAGCCCAGGAGGTTCCGGACGATCCCCGCTCCTCGACGGGCGGCCCCCTTCAACTGCGCGAGCTCGTCCCGGGTGTCTTCTCCGTCGGCCTCGGCAACCCCCGCGATGAGTTCCGCGTTGGCCACCATGGCGGTGAGGATGTTGTTGAAATCGTGGGCGATCCCCGCCGCCATGGTTCCCAGCGCCTCGGCCTTTTGGGCCGCCTGCGCCTCCAGCGCGGCCTCGTAGTGCTCGTGGAGCTGTTCGGAGAGCCACCCGACACTGATGGCCAGTGCACCGTAGGCCATGAAGATGGGGACGGTGATGCGCGGGTCCCCTGGTCGTCCCGAGAGGGTGAGGAAGAGTTCGACCCCAACCAGCAGGCCCACCCCGAGGAGGAGTGCGACGAAGGCGCCGCGAAGCCCGAAGTGGAGCGCCAGGAGGAAAGCCGGCACCAGGGTGACGAGCCACACGATCTCGTCGAGGGAGGATCCTTCGGCGGGGAGGATGACGTGCACCACCACGGGCAGGAGGTACGCCGTGATGGAGTAGATCCAGAAGCGCCAGCTGAGGGGCGGACGATGGGCGACGTAGTGCAGGCCGAGGAGCGTGAGGATCCTCGAGGAAAGCCCATTTCCGCCGTCGCCCATCCTTCGCCCCAAACCCGGTACAAGGAATGCTCTGAAACAGACGGTCCATCATGAAAGGGACCGTTCCGGCTGTCAACCGGGCGTCAGAGGAGGCGGACCAGGGTCCCGCGGATGAGGAGGGCCACCACGGCCCCCACCACGCCCCCCACGAGGGACTGCAACGCGATGGCGCCGGCCAGGAACCCCAGGAGTCCCACCACGATGGTTGGCACCTCCGTCTTCGACGGCCTCGCCAGGTGGACCCGGCTCTTGTGGAGGTCCACCTCGCGCGCGGCTTCGTCGCGTTCTTCGGAGGTCCTCATCCGGATGCGGCGTCGGTGATCGGGGCGGAGGATCATAGGGCGTCTCCTTCTCGCGGGGCGGGGGCGGAAAACGTAGCGACGGAAAGGGCGCGCCGGAAAGAGTGTAGGTTCCGGCGCGCCTTCGCCTCACCCCATCGGTCGTCGGTGATACCTGTCCAACCGCCCGTCCCGCCGCTCGTCGTACCGCACCGGCCGCTGGTGGCGGGAGCGGGCATCCGCACGTACGCCTCCACGCGTTCGCGCATCCCCGTTCGACCCGGATATAGTCGGGACGCACGAGCAACGAACCTCGATCAGAACGAGCGTGACGCCATGTCACCATCCAACATCGGTACGGAGCGCCGCAGGGGTTCCGGGTGTTGGGTGGTGCTCTCCGCCTGGACGCTCGTGGCGCTCGGTCTCCTGGTCTCCGCCGGGGGACTCCGGGCCGCCAGTCCCCACCGGCCACGGGCGCTCAGTCCGTACAGGCCATCGAAGGCACCATCCTCGACGCCTCCGACGGGAGCCCCGTTCCGCAGGCTCTCGTGCGACTGGTGGATGGGGATGGGGAGCCCGTGCTTTCAGCGCTCTCGGAGCGGGACGGGTGGTTCCGACTCGCCGTTCCGGATCCGGGCGTCTGGCGCCTCGAGGTCCAGCGGATCGGGTACGAGAGCGCGGCGCGGGAGGTCACTGTCAGCGCAGGGGAGACCGCCCGCATCGAGTGGCGCCTCACGCCCCAGGCGATGGTCCTCGACCCCCTCGAGGTGATCGGAGACATGTCGGCTCGGCCCCCGCGCTGCGTCCCGCAGCTCCTGGTGGGTCGGGTGGTGGATCACGCCACGGGCGAGTCGATCCCCGGGGCGCAGATGGAGCTCGTGGGCGCGACGGGGCGCACGGTGCACGAGTCGGCATCGGGGAGCGATGGGCGATTCGCCCTCGTGACGCCGCGTCCGGGGCTCTACCACCTGAGGGGATCCGGCGAGGAGCACGTGGAGGCCGCAGGGATCGAGTTCCCGGTGCTGGCGGGGGACACCATCGAGGTGGAGTTTTCCCTCGCTCGCGACCGGGCCCGGGAGGCGCCCATGACGGTGATGAATTCCGTGCGGCCATGGGAGGATCGCCTGGCGATTCAAGATCCGGAGCGGTTCTTCGCGAGGATGGTGGGGTGCCAGGACGAAACCCCCCAGGGTGCGAGGTTCGGGGAGTTCCTGGATCGGACCGCGATCGCGGAGTGGGAGAGCACCACGCACCGGATGGCCGTGGGGGCGATGCTCGCGGGTGAGTCGAGCCAGGTGTGGAGCACGACCCCCGAGGGGTACGTCATGCTCTCCCGGCGATGCTTGCCGTTCAGCTTCATCGACGGCGTCCCTCTCCAGCACAACCTGCCCCCCCTCGACTTTGTGGACCTCGATGACCTCGAGGCCGTCGAGGTCTACCAATATCCCCACGTTCCCCGGGAATACTGGCATCCCACCGGTACCCAGGGCTGCGGCGCCATCGCGTTCTGGACTCGGGGGGGCGCGGGCTCTTCCGCCACGCAAGGGACGGAGGGCCTCTCCACCGGGCGCCTGCTTGCCGGAATCGGCGCGACAATGGCGGTGCTCTACGCGGTGGTGTTCTGAAGCGGTCGGGGACGGAGGCCGATGCCGGTCGCGGCTCTTCGCTGTCGCGGATCGGTCGAGGAGAGGGAGTGCCGGCTTCGGCTTGCCGTGCGGGCGGTCATAACCTCGACAGGAAGGGGTCGCGGAATGCAGCGGTCGAGGTTGAGCCCGGTTTTCGGGCGTAACCTCGACGGACTTCGCTCACCGGCCCCGAGCGGTCGAGGTTATGTGCGGAATCCGGGCTCAACCTCGACCGCTGTTACCACAGATGGTCTGCTGTCGTAGTTATAACCGGTCTGGACACGGCGAAGGTGCTTCACGGCAGGCGAGCCCAGTGGCCAACATCCATCTACGCTAACGGGGAGCCCCGGCTGCCCTCCACGACCGACACCTCGTTCCAAGTTCACGGTCGAAACTCCCAGTCTGCAACGACCGGCCGGTGGTCCGACGCCAGCGGCTCGTCGATGACCTCCGTGTGGGTGAAGCGCCCCGCACCCGGCGGCCCGGCAAAGATATGGTCGATCTCCCGCCGCGGGTCCGTGGAGGAGAAGGTGAGGCGGTCGTCCACCGGCTTCCGGGCCTCGTCGGCCAGCCCACGGAAGAGCTCCATCGTGCGCGAGTCCGGCACGTCGTTGAAGTCGCCCAGGAGGAGGAAGGGCGAGGGGAGCCCCTCCACGGTCCGGGCCAGTTCGCTCGCCTGCGCGTAGCGGTACCCGTCGTCCGCGACCCAGTCGAAGTGCACGTTGATCACGGGCACCCGGCGGCCGTGGGGCGTCTCGATCTCCACCATCAGCGCCACCCTGGGCTCGTTCCCCCGGGGGAGTTCTACCGAGTGAACCTCCACGATCGGGTGGCGAGAGAGGATGGCCATTCCGTACTCCCCGCCCCGATAGTCCATGAAGGCCCCGAACGCGTGCTCCATCCCCAGGAGGCGGCCCAGCACCGCCGGTTGATCCTCCCCTCCGCTTCGCTCCACCCCGACATCCACCTCCTGGAGCCCCACCACGTCCGGCTGCAGCCGGCGCAGAACGTCGGCGGTGCGCTCCAGATTCACCACGTCGTCCATCCCGCGGCCATGGCGGATGTTGTAGCTCACCACCCGGAGGGTCTCCACCGACGGGTCGGAGACGTGCCCCTCCCGGCCGAGTCCGCAGGCCGCGGGGGCGATCGCCAGGGTCAGGGTGAGGAGGGCCGCCGGCAGGGTGCGGCGGGCCCGGCCTCCCGCGGGGCCGCGCTGGGATCGCGGGCTCCCCGGCTGCGGCCGCATGTGGGGCACATCCCGGGCGGGCGGGCGACGGAACGCCTCATGAAGGCGGATCGCCGTATGAAGGAGGGTCGGCATTACCGGATTCCTGGTCGGGAGAGGAGGCGGATGCGGAGGAAGGGAGCGCACCGGTGGCCCCGGGAACGCGGCTCAGCCTGGCCTCTCCCCGGAGAATCGGCAAGCCCCACCCTCCGGGACCCCACCCGGAAAGAACTTCGGGATGTTCCGGAGGGTTCGGGTCCGATCCGGTTATTCTCCCGCGCCCCCTTCGATCCTCTCCCTTCCACTGTACACGTTGAACCCCCGCCCCCGCGCGAACCCGGCCAGCGTCATCCGGAACCGCCGCGCGAAGTCCACCGCCAGGGAGGAAGGTGCGCCCACTGCGACCACGAAGGGGATTCCCCCCATCACCGCTTTCTGGAGGATCTCGAAGGAGGCCCGTCCGCTCACCACCAGGATCCGCCCTGCCAGGGGGGTCCGGCCCTCCAGAAAGGCGTGCCCGATGAGTTTGTCCACGGCGTTGTGGCGCCCCACGTCCTCGCGCGTTCCCAGGAGTTGCCCCTCCGCGTCGAAGAGCCCGGCGGCATGCAGGCCTCCGGTGCGCCCGAACACCGGCTGCGCCTCCCGGAGGAGGTCCGGTAGGCGTCCCACCAGCTCGGGGTCCACCCGCAGCTCCTCTCCCTCGGGGAGGGCGGGGAAGGGTTCGCACCCCAGCGTCTCCACCGCGTCGAGCGAGGCCTTCCCGCAGATCCCGCAGCTCGAGGTCATGTAGAAGTTGCGGTTGAGCTGCCCCGGGTCGAAGCTCGCCCCGGCCCGCAGCCGAACCTCCACCAGGTTGTACTCCTGGGGTTCGTCGCCCGAGCAGTAGGTGATGCGCGCCACCTCCCGGCGGTCGGAGATGAGCCCCTCCGTGAAGAGGAACCCGGCCGCGAGCTCGAAGTCGTCGCCCGGCGTGCGCATGGTGACGGCCACCGCCCGCGTCTCCACCGGTCCCCCGGAGGCGGGTCGGAAGGTGACCCGGATCTCCATGGGCTCTTCCGAAGCCAGGAGGTCGTCCACCTCCCGCCCCCCCTCCTCTCCCTCCCGGAACCGGAGGATACGGGTCTTCGCGGTCTCCCGCCTCGGGATCAGCACGGCTCCTCCCTCCCCGGCGCCCTCAGGCCAGCCCGACGATCGCGCCGCCCTCTTCCACCCGCATCCCTTCCGCCCCCGGCGTCAGCGGGAGCCCTGGCATCGTCATGACGTCCCCGGTCTTCGCGACCACGAACCCGGCTCCCGCCGAGGGCGTCACCTCGCGCACCGTGATCCGGAAGCCGGTGGGCGCGCCCAGGAGCGTCGGATCGTCCGAGAACGAGTACTGCGTCTTGGCGATGCAGACCGGCGCCTCCCCGAGCCCGAGCGCCTCGCATTCCGCGAGCTGGCGCTTCGCCGCGGGGAGGATATCCACCCCGTCCGCACGATAGATCTCCCGGGCGATGGTCTCGATCTTCTCCTGGAGCGGGGTCTCGTCCGGGTAGAGGGGGCGGAAGTCCGCCTCTCCCCGCTCCAGCACGTCCCACACCGCGTCGGCCAGCTCCAGGCACCCCTCCCCAGTGTGGTTGTAGGGATCGGCGGGGATGGCTGTCACCCCGATCTCCCGGCACGCCTCGACCGCGGCGGCCATCTCCTGGTCGGTGTCGTGGGGGAAGCGGTTCAGCGCCACCACCGGCTCCACCCCGAACTTCCGGACGTTCTCCACGTGGCGGGCGAGGTTCGGAAACCCGCGCGCCAGCGCGCCCAGGTCCTCCTTCCCCAGGTCGGCCCGGTCCACCCCCCCGTTCATCTTGAGCGCCCGCACAGTGGCGGCGATGACCGCGGCGTCGGGCTCGAGTCCCGCCGAACGGCACTTGATGTCGCAGAACTTCTCCGCTCCCAGATCCGCGCCGAACCCGGCCTCGGTCACCACCACATCGCCCAGCGCGAGCCCCGCCCGAGTGGCCAACACCGAGTTGCACCCGTGCGCGATGTTCGCGAACGGTCCCCCGTGGATGAAGGCGGGCGTTCCCCCGAGTGTCTGGACCAGGTTCGGGGCGATCGCCTCCTTGAGGAGGAGCGTCATCGCGCCCTGGGCGTTCAGGTCGCGGGCCCGGATCGCCTCGCCGTCGGTGTCGTAGGCCACCACCGCGTCTCCCATTCGCCGCTCCAGATCCTCGATCCCCTCAGCCAGGCAGAGGATGGCCATGACCTCCGAGGCGGCCGTGATGTTGAACCCATCCTCCCGGGGCGTCCCCCCGGTGCGCCCCCCCAGCCCGATGACGATGGAGCGGAGGGCCCGGTCGTTCATGTCCACCGCCCGTTTCCACACCACGTTCCGGGGGTCGATCCGGAGGGTGTTCGGCCGGTAGAGGTGGTTGTCCAGCAGTGCGGCCAGGAGTGCGTTCGCTGAGCTGATGGCGTGGAAGTCCCCGGTGAAGTGCAGGTTGATTTCGTCCATGGGGACGACCTGCGAGTATCCGCCGCCCGCCGCACCCCCTTTGATCCCGAAGACCGGCCCGAGGCTCGGTTCGCGAAGGCAGACCACCGGGTTCCGCCCCCGCAGCGCCAGCGCGTCGGAAAGCCCCACCGAGATGGTGGACTTTCCCTCGCCGGCGGGAGTGGGGGTGATCCCCGTGACGAGCACCAGCTTCCCGGGGGAGTCGGATCGCGACCGGATCACCTCGAGGGGGACCTTCGCCTTGTAGCGGCCGTAGGGGAGGATGTCGGTTTCCGAGAGCCCCACCCCGGCGGCTACCTCGGCGATGGGGAGCAGGGCATGGGACTGGGCGATCTGGATGTCGGTGGGCATGGCGGTCGGTTGGGGGGTGAGTCAGGAGGCCGGGACGGGCGCATCCTCAACCTGCTCGATCCGCACGGCGCAGACCTTGTACTCGGGGCAGCCGGTGAACTCGTCCACCGCCTCGCCGGTGAGGATGTTCGTTCGCGACTCCGGGAAGTGGAAGGTCATGAAGACGGTGCCCCGGTTCGTGGCCTTCGTCAGCTCGGTGCGCACCCGCACGGAGCCCCGGCGGCTCACCACCTCCACCACCTCGCCGTGCCGGATCCCCAGCTCCCGGGCGTCCCGCGGATGGATCCGGAGCGTCTCCTCCTTCGCCTGATCCAGCTTCACGATGTCGGTGCGGCGGGTCATGGTCCCCACGTTGTAGTGGAAGAGCTGCCGCCCGGTGGTGAGCATGATGGGGTACTCCTCGTCGGGGAGCTCGCCCGGCTCCTGCCAGGGGGTGGGGGTGAGGCGCGCCTTCCGGTCGGGCCGGAGGGTCTCGCCGCCCTCGTGCACCACGGCGGTCCCCGGGTGGTCGGGGTCCCAGCAGGGCCACTGGAGAAAGCCGTGCTCGTCGAGGCGGGTGTAGCTCACGCCCCCCCACTTCGGGGAGAGGGCGGCTATCTCGTCCATGACCTTCCCGGGGTTCACCGGGGTGCCGGGCCCGTCGTCCGCGCCCAGGTCCGCCCCCATCCGCCGGGCGATGGTGTTCACGATGTCCCCGTCCACCATGGTCCCGGGGAGGGGGTCGATGGCCTGTCGCACCCGCTGGATCCGCCGGTCGCTGTTCACGAACGTCCCGGATTTCTCCAGGAAGGTGGTGCCGGGGAGGATCACGTCGGCGAACTCGGCGGTGGGGGTCATGAAGATCTCCTGCACCACCAGGAAGTCGAGGGCCTCCAGCGCGGCCGTCACATGGTTGGTGTTGGGGTCGGACTGGGCCACGTCCTCCGCCAGGATGTACATGCACTTGAGGGTGCCGGCGAGGGAGGCGTCGAACATGTCCGGGATCCGGAGCCCGTGATTCGTGGGCGGCTCCACCCCCCACACCCGGCGATGGTCGGCGCGGGCCAGTTCGTCGGTGACGGGGCGGTAATCGCTGAACACGTTTGGGAGCGCCCCCACGTCGGAGGCCCCTTGCACGTTGTTCTGTCCCCGAATGGGGCTGGTGCCCGCCCCGGGCCGTCCGATGTTCCCCGTCATGACGGCCATGTTGATCATCCCGAAGACGCTGTTGGAGCCATGGCCGGCTTCGGTGACCCCGAGCCCCCAGAGGAACTGCGCCGCCTCCGCCCGGCCGTACATCCGCGCCGCCTCCCGGATGAGCTCCGGGTCCACGCCGGAGATCCCGCTGGCCCACTCCGGCGTGCATCCCTCCAGCTCGGCCTTCACCTCCTCGAACCCCAGGGCATGCCGCTCGATGAACTCGGGGTCGATGAGGCCCTCGGTGACGAGGACGTGCTGCATGGCGTTGATGACCGCCACGTTGGAGCCCGGCCGCAGGGGGAGGTGGAGGTGGGCGAGGCGGGCCAGCTCGGTGTTCCTGGGGTCCAGGACGATGAGGCGGCACCCCTTCAGCACCGCCTGCTTGATGCGGGAGCCGAAGACGGGGTGTGCCTCGGTGGGGTTCGCCCCCACCAGCACGATGAGGTCCGAGTGGAAGACGTCCTCGAAGGGGTTCGTCCCCGCCCCGGTCCCCAGCGCCTGGCCCAGCCCGTACGCCGAGGGGGAGTGGCAGACCCGCGAGCAGTTGTCGATGGAGTTCGTCCCCATGACCACACGGGCGAACTTCTGCATGAGGAAGTTCTCCTCGTTGGTGCAGCGCGAGGAGCTGATGCTGGCATAGGCGTCGGGGCCGTGCCGGTCGCGCACCTCGGTGAACTTTCGGGTCACCAGCTCCAGCGCCTCTTCCCAGGAGGCCTCCCGGAAGCTCCCGTCCTCACCCCGGATGAGGGGGGTGCGGAGGCGGTCCTCCGAGTGGGCGAACTGGTGGGCGAAGCGCCCCTTCACACAGGTGTGCCCCAGGTTCGCGGACCCTCGGGTGTTCGGCTCGATGTTCACCACCTGCCCGTCCTTCACATTCACATCCAGCGAGCACCCCACCCCGCAGTACGAGCAGGTGGTGGTGACGGTCCGGTCCGGGAGGCCGTACTCGCGGGTGCCCGGCTCCTCCAGCGCCGCCACCGGACACTCGAACACGCACTGCCCGCAACTCACGCACTTCGCCTCCTCGAAGCCGGTGTCATTCCCCGCGATGACCCGGGTGTCGTAGCCCCGTCCCTCCATGGCCAGGATGAACGAGCCCTGGATCTCGTCGCACGCCCGTACGCAGAGCCCGCACCCGATGCACTTGTCCATCTCCAGCTTGATGAAGGGGTGCGAGTCGTCGCGGGGCGGATTGTGGGTGCGCGGATCCTCGTAGCGGGGGGTGCGAAGCCCCACTTCCTGGGCCAGGTCCTGCAGGTCGCAGCGCCCGTTCGCGGTGCAGTCCAGGCACTCCAGGGGGTGATCTGAGACGATGAGCTCGGTGATGTTCCGACGCAGCCGCGTGAGGAGTGGGGAGTGGGTGCGATAGACCGCGCCCTCGGTCACCGGGGTGTGGCAGGAGGCCGCGGGGTTCCGTCCCTCCACTTCCACCAGGCAGGTCCGGCAGGCTCCGTAGGGCTTCATCCGGTCGGAGTAGCAGAGGGTGGGGACGTCGCGTCCCGCCTCCCGCAGCGCGCTCAGGACCGTGGTGCCCCGCCGGACCGTGACCTCGGTGCCGTCTATGGTGGCCGTGACCGATGCCTGGATGCCCTTCGCCGTCGTGATCATCCTCGTGCCTCCGGTGATGTGCCGTTCCCGCCCGTCGCCCGGTGCCGCTCCAGCTCCTCGGGGAAGTACCTCCGCACCGACTCGATGGGGAGGGGCGTCATGGTGCCCAGCGCGCAGAGCGACCCCAGCTTCATCGCTTCGCAGAGGTCGTCCAGCAGCGCCAGCCGCTCGTCCGTGACGCCTCCCCGGGCCGGGTCCAGCATCTGATCGAAGAGCTCGGTCCCCCGCACCGACCCGATCCGGCAGGGGAAGCACTTCCCGCAGCTCTCCACCGCGCAGAACGCCATGAGGCCGCGACAGATCTCCACCAGGTCATGGTCCTCGGTATACACCACGATGCCGGCGTGACCCAGGATCCCCCCCACCCGGGCCAACTCCTCGAATCCCAGGGGGGTGTCCAGGTGCTCCTCCGGGAGGATCCCTCCGAGGGGCCCCCCGATCTGCACCGCCTTGAACGCCTTCCCGTGGGCCATCCCCCCCGCCCGCTCGAAGAGGAGATCCCGGAGCGTCATCCCCAGCTCTACCTCGTAAAGACCCGGGCGGGCCACGGCGGTGTTCAGGCTCACCAGCTTCGTTCCCCGTGAGCGTTCGTACCCCAGCTCGGCGTAGGCTGCTCCCCCGTGCTCCACGATCCAGGGGAGGTTGTGGAGCGTCTCGGTGTTGTTCACCGCGGTCGGGCAGCCGAAGAGGCCCCGCTCGGCGGGGAAGGGGGGCTTGTAGCTCACCAGGCCAGGCACCCCCTCCAGGGAGCGGAGGAGGCTCGTCTCCTCGCCGCAGATGTAGGCTCCCTGGCCCTTCACCAGGTGGACCTCGCAGTCGAAGTTCGAGCCCATGATCCCCTTCCCGATGAGCCCGGCCTCGCGCGCCTCCTCTATGGCGCGGCCCATGATTCGCAGCGCCCGGGGATACTCGAAGCGGAGGTAGATGTAGGCCTCCTGCGCCCCACACGCGTAGGCGGCCAGGAGGATTCCCTCGAGGTGGGTGTGGGGGTCCTGCTCCAGGAGCTCCTTGTCGATGTAGGAGCCCGCGTCCCCCTCGTCGGAGTTGTCGACGACGAACCGGCGCCCGCTCCCGTCGGGGGCCTCCGACTCGGCTACGGTTCGAAGCTTGAGGCCGGTGGGGAAGCCGGCGCCTCCCCGGCCGCGAAGCCGGCTGGCCTCGACCTCCCGGATCACCGCCTCGGGCGTCATCTCCTGGAGCGCCTTCTCCAGGGCGCCGTACACCCCTTCCCTCCGGGCGCCCTCCAGGGAGACCACGTTCTTTCCGAAGCGGCGGAGGAGGACGCGGGGTTCGCCCTCCGGTGGGAAGTACACCGGGTTCACCGGCTCCTCGAGCCCCAGGGGCTCCCCCTGGCGGAGGTGGGCGGCCACCCGCTCCTCCGAACCGGGCTCCGCCAGCGAGACGGGGAGTCCGTCCACCATGACGTTGGGTCCGAGGCCGCAGTATCCGAGGCAGGCCACGTGCTCGAGGCGGATCGCAGGTTCGGAGGCCGCGCTGCTCCGCGGAGCGCCGCCATTCGAGCGGCCCGCGCCACCCTCCGCCACCCCGCCGCTCTCCACCCCCAGCGTGCGCGAGAGTCGCTTCTCCAGGGCGTCGCACCCCCCGTTCGGGGCGGCGCGGCAGGCCTCCCCGTTGCAGACCTTCACGACATGGTCGGCGGGGCGGGCCTGCCCCAGCTCCTCGTAGAACTTCGCGGTCGAACGAACGTGGGCGAGGGGAAGGTTGTACTGCTCGGCCAGCGCCCGGATGTCCTCGTCGGCGATGAACCCCTTCGCCTCGTGGAGCACCGAGAGCTTGTCGTAGACGGTGGTCCCTCGACCCAGGAATCGGTTCTGGAGGGCGATGAGGTTCTCGGACACGCCTCGACGCTCCTGCGGGGATTGGACTCCCGGGGGGGCGTACCGGACCAGCCGGGTCCCCGGGCGACGGAGGGGGAGAAGGGTTGGCGTGCTCCATCCCGGACGCGCACGCGACTGTCGAACTCCCCCTGACCGCCGAAACCTCAACGTACGCGGGGGTTGGGGGGAAGTGCAAGCAGGGTGGGAATGGGGGCGGACCGCCTCACCCCGGGAGGCGCGCGACGTACTCCCGGAGGCCACCCTTCAGGGTGAATCCGCGCAGGACCTCGAAGGGCTCGAGGATCGTCTCCATCTCCGCTGGGAAGATGGGCTGGCTGGCGGGCCGGGGCGGACCCACCGGCTCGTAGAACATCCGGTCCCGGTCCAGGAGGCAGAAGCGGAGGGGGCGGGTGGGGGCGGACTCGGAAGAGCGCACCAGGAGGTGGACCCGTCCCCCGGGGGCCACCATGCCGGCGAGTCTCCGGACGAGGTCGGCCCGCTCCTCACCGTCCTCGAGCCGGTCCATCGTGTCCCAGGTGAAAATACGATCGGCCGGGAGCTCCCACGGTGCGGGGAGCGCCTCCATGGGGTCCTCGGCCGGGCCGTCGGTCCACTCCGCGAAGAGGTCCACGAATCCCACCCGCCGCGCAAAGCGCCGATAGACTTGGAGGCTGGCACCCGAGGCGGGACCCAGGTCCAGGATTGATCTCGCGCGAACCTCCGCTTCGGTGAGGCGCTCCTCTTCTCCGAGCATCTCCGCCACCCCCGGGGCGGCCCCCTCCACCCGGTTCGGTGGGGGCGACGGGGGTGCCTCCGGGGCTGTCGGTGCGGGCTCCTTGGGCCGTGCGGCGGGCGCCGTGCCCAGCCCCGCGCGTCTCAGCCAGTTCATGGGTGAAGCATCCCTGCTTAGCTGGCCACCGCCTTCCGTGCGTCACCTTTCGACCGGGACTCGTCCTTCCCGCCGCCCGAGGAGCTCGACCCACCCGAGGAGCCGGAGGACGCCTTCAGGCCGTCGGACTTTTCGGCCTCGGATCCGGCGCGCTTCCCGGCATCCGAGCGATCGTTCGCTCCCGAGTCCGGCCCGGGCTTCCCGGTCCCACGGGCTTCCGGCCGGCCGCCATCCTTCCCGCCGCTCTCCACCGGATCGCCCATATCCACGCTCCCGCGGAAGCGGGCACCGTCCTCGATCACCACGCGGGGTGCCGCGATGTCTCCCTCGACCCGGGCGGAGGCCCGGAGGATCACCTGCTCCTCGGCGGTGATGTCGCCCTCCACTCGGCCCTCCACGATGACCAGGCGCGCGGCGATGCTCGCTTTCACCCGGCCGTCGTCGCCCACGGTGACCTGGTGCTTCCCGAGGGACACCGAGCCATCCACCTCTCCCTGGACCAGGAGATCCTCGTCGCCCGAGACCTCCCCCCGGATCCGGATGGAGCGTCCGATGGCGGCGCGCTGTGGCGATCCCGGCTTCCGTGAGGGTGCCTCATCCGTTTGCCGGGACGGGTTTGCCGCCGGCTGGTCCCCGCTCTGAGCCTCGTCCTTCTTCCACATGCGCTTCCTCCTTCGATTCGGTGTGTGCAGCTTTCCCCCCGCGGGGCCGCTTCCAAGGCGAATCCCGGGGACAGAATCCTTCCTACAGCGCAACGTTCGTGCCGGAGGGGTGACCGGCGCGAACCCTGGGATTGGAGGAGGCTCGGAAGCGTGGCTCCGACTTACTTTCCTCCTCAGGGGGAAAGTAATACCCACCGCCCCGACGCGCCGGTCCGGCCCGGCGAACCCGCCCTCCGGCTACTTCGTGGCCGCCAGCGCCTGATCCAGGTCGGCCAGGATGTCCTCTTCGTGCTCGATCCCCACGCAGAGGCGGATCATGTCCGCGGTGACGCCCGCCTGCTTGTGCTCCTCCTCGGTGAGCTGGCGGTGCGTGGTGGAGGCGGGGTGCGCTGCCAGCGACTTGGTGTCCCCGATGTTCACGAGCCGGGTGAAGAGCTCGAGCTGGTCATAGAACTTCACCCCGGCGTCGAACCCGCCCTTGATCCCGAAAGAGAGCAGCCCGGAGGGGCGGCCCCCGGTGTACTTCTGCGCCAGGTCGTAGTAGGGCGAGTCGGGGAGGCCGGCGTACTCCACCCACTCCACCCGCGGGTGGTCCTTCAGGTAGTTGGCCACCGCCATGGCGTTCTGGACGTGGCGCTCCATTCGCAGCGAAAGGGTCTGGATGCCCTGCAGGATGAGCCAGGCGTTCAGCGGGCTGATGGCCGAGCCGGTGTTGCGGAGGGGGACCGTGCGCGCCCGCCCGATGTAGGCCGCCTCCTCCAGCGCCTCGGTGTAGATGAGGCCGTGGTAGGCGGGCTCCGGCTCGCTCAGCATGGGGAACCGGTCCTTGTGCTCGGCCCAGGGGAAGCGGCCGCTGTCCACGATCATCCCCCCGAGGGTCGTCCCGTGGCCCCCGATGTACTTGGTCATGGAGTGGGCCACGATGTCCGCCCCCCACTCGATGGGCTTCATCAGGACGGGGGTGGGTACGGTGTTGTCGACGATGACCGGAACACCCTGGCTGTGCGCCATCTGGGCGATGGGCTCCAGGTCGGGGATGTTCCCCGCCGGGTTCCCGATGGTCTCACAGAAGACCGCCGCCGTCTTGTGGTCGATGAGCTTCTCCAGCGCCTCCACCGAGTCGTCCTCGGCGAACCGGACCTCGATGCCCTGGGAGGGCAGCATGTGGGCGAAGAGGGTGTAGGTCCCGCCGTAGAGCTGGGGGACGCTCACGATGTTGTTCCCGGCCTTCGCAATGGTCAGGATGGAGTAGTTGATGGCCGCGCTCCCCGCGCTGGTGGCGAGTCCGGCGAGCCCTCCCTCCAGCGCCGCCACCCGCTGCTCCAGCACCGCCTGGGTGGGGTTCATGATGCGGGTGTAGATGTTCCCCTCCACCTCCAGGTTGAAGAGTGCGGCGCCGTGGGCGGCGTCGTCGAAGGCGTAGGCTACGGTCTGATGGATGGGGACCGCGACGGCCTTGGTGGTGGGGTCGGGCTCGTAACCGGTGTGGATCGCGATGGTCTCGTCGTGCACGGTGTGTCCTCGTGTTGGGGTTGGGTCCTGCGTGGAGTTTCAGGTCAGGGGCCGGCGAGGCCCAGGGGGTCCTGCGGGTCCACCCCGGGCGCGAAGGGCACCCCCCGCTCGACATGGGTGAGGCGGTAGATGAGCCCCAGCCAGTTGTTGAAGATGGTCTTCCCGGTGTCGGTCCAGGTGTTGTCCAGAAGCGGCTCGATCTCGGGCTCGGGGAAGGGAGGCTGGCGGTCTCCGGAGTCCCGCGCCTCCAGGGCCTCCTCCAGATAGCGGCGTGCCATCCGTGCGGCCTCCGGGGGGAGGTAGTTGTCGGGGTAGGGAGGGATCCCCTCGATCTCCCCGCCCAGGTACCGGCTCACCTCGCGCTTGTACTCCTTCAGGAGGCTCGTGACGTCGTACTCCGGGTGACCCTGGAGGTAGACCATCCGGACGCCGTCCCGGCTGGTGCCCAGGTGAAAGTCCCCCTCGGTGCTCTCGACCAGGACCTGGATTCCCGCGTCCTGAAGCTGCCGTGAGCTCACCTCGTTCCAGCGCGAGTGCGGGACCTCGAAGCTACTGTTGGCGCCATGCAGGAGAGGGTGATCGGGGTGGAGCGCCCGGTGCCGGTAGACGCCCCATCGCTTCTGGAAGAGCGACCGCCTTTCCACGCCGTGAAAGAGCTGCACCAGAGCGTGGGTGGCGAGGCAGGAGCAGAGGACGGAGGTGACCTCCTCGCTGGCCCAGCCGATGACTTCCCGGAGGGGGTCCCAGAAGGCCTCCAGCTCGAGGCTGGGGTTCGTGACGTTGGCTCCCGAGATGACGAGCCCGTCCAGCCCGTCCTCCTGGAGCCGTTCGAACGGCTCGTAGAACGCGTCGATGTAGGCGCGGGTCTCCGGGGCGCGGGCCAGGCCGGGGACGGTGAAGGGATGGACGTAGATCTGGACGATCTGGTTCGCGCTCCCCAGGAGCCGGATGAACTGCTGCTCGGTGGCCCGGAGGGCGGCGTCGGGCATCATGTTCAGGAGCCCGATGTGGAGCTCCCGGATGTCCTGCTGGAGCGCCTTCTCCAGGGGGACGATCGTCTCTCCCCGGGTCCGGAGGGCCTCGAAGGCCGGGAGCTGGGAGTGGGCGATGATCGGCATAGGAGGGGACTCTCATTTGGACTGCAGGCGGCGGGGACTGCCCCCGGTTCCGGATCAGTTCTCGATCTTCTTGCCGCGAGCGTTCCGACGCAAGGCCTACTGGCCGATGGTGCGCCCGCCGTCGGGCCATCCCGTCCCGAAACTTTTCGTGCATCGGGTGTAACCTCTCTCGCGCGAAGTTCCCCTTCGCGCACAGGGCGCCTCGGGACCCGTGGCGGTGCCGGCGCGCCAATCACCTCACGAGCCCGTGGTCCTCACAAGGGGCCAGCGGAGCTCCAGCGGGAGGAACGGGACATGGCCGATTCGCAGAAAAGCATGGTGTCCGTCGTGGCGATCATCGCGATCGTGATCCTGGTCGGGGTCGCGGTCTACTTCGTCATGCAGGAACGGGACGACTCCGGCATCGAGATCGATCTCGGCAGCGCGCAGGCGGTGCCTGTGATGGTGTCGGGCGCGTTCCTCTGACCCCGATGGGTTGGTGGGTTCAACGTTCCCTCACCAGGAGCCACTCGAGCCCATCCACGTCGCCGCCCATGCGATAGGATCCGCCCCGTTCCTCCCCGTCGATCCTGAAGAACCCGGATGCGGTGGCGTCGCCCGCGAGGCGGCTCACCACCCGTCCCTGGCCGGCGTACAGTTGCCCTGCGGGGCGGTGGTGGTCTGCGACCCGGTGCGCGTACGGGGCCTGGAGGACCTCGGAGTCCACGAGGTCGTCCACCGCGATGCTGGCCAGGGCGAGTAGGATGGCATCGGCAGGCTCCCATGGATCGCCGAGGCGCTCCGTCACGCGCTGCTCCAGGCCGTACCCCTCAGGCGAGCTTCCTCCGAACCAGCCGTCCAGCGAACCCTGGGAGACCTCCCGGCGCGAGCCCGCCAGCGACATGCCCCCCTGGGACATGAGGCGGAACATGACGTCCCGCATGAGCCATTCACTTCCCCCATAGCCCCGGTTGAAGTCCCAGATCGCCCCCGAGTCCCGGTCGTCCTGGGGAAAGGTGGAAAGCGCGAGTCCGAACCCTCCGAACGCCTGCGAGTTGGGGAGGTTGTCGAAGAACGACTCTCCTGCGATCTCCCGCTGCGCCTCCCTGGCCAGGAAGTTCGCCCCACCTTCCATGGCCCAGTTGGTGAACTCCCAGGGGCTCCCGCCCACCCGGGCCTGCATATAGCGGAACTGCCAGGCGTGGGCGATCTCATGGTAGACCACGAAACGGGAGATGGACCGCCCGTGGCCCGGGATGCCCACCTGCACCCAGTTGGAGGTGTTCTCGTTGAAGGCGAATGAACCCACTCCGGCACCGATGACCATGAGGAGTTGGTTGGAGGCCGCGGTGGTGGGCCGGCCCTCCCTCAGGGCGGCCTCGAAGAGGGGCTGACCGGTGGCGAGGAAGTCGGCCATGGCGGTGTCCATCACCCCGAGCCACCCCGCCTCCTCCACTCCGAGGTCCCGATCGAGGAGGGCCACGGCGTAACGTCCCCCGTAAATCCGGACGATGGTGGCGGGGGTGTCCGTGTAGGTCTGGTCCTGGCTCGAGTACACCACCACGGTCGTCCCGTCGCCGACCTGCCAGGGCTCGTCCTGATCCCGGAACCCATCCGTCTCCTGCGGGGCGGGCGGCGTGAGGACGTGGACGTCGCCCAGGAGGGGGTCGGCGGGGACCGGAGGGGGGACGATGGTGGAGCCCCGAGACGCGACTGGCGGGCCCACGGGAGTGCGGTCCTCCACCCAGATGGAGTGGAAATCGGCGGGGTCGTCCATGCGGAGGTCCGGGTAGCCGAAGCGTGGCTCGGCTTCGAAGCGGGCGCGTTCGATGGCCCGGGTGTCCACGACCGCGAGGGCGTAGGCGGCGCCCGGGTGCGGAGAGAGCCGCAGGCATTCGTGGTGGGCCGGCGAGAGGTAGCGGATTTCCCCCGGCGCCATGTCGATCTCGTCGGGTCGGGCGCGACGGAGCTCGAGGGCTCCATGCACGGGAGTCTGTCCGGGGTGGACGGTGGCCACTGCGGCCCCCCGACACGCCTCGGCATCGGGGGTGGGGAAGAGGAGGCGGAGGCTCGCGCTGTCAGCATCCAGGATCTCGCCCGGGTCCCCGTCGAGGGTCACCTCCTCATCGACGAGCTCGTCCATCCGGAAGCCCCGGAGGACCACGGTATCCCAGGGCGTGACCACGTCGGGGGCCAGGAGTCCCAGGACGGTCGGGTGCGACGGGGTGACTTCGAGGTGGAGTGTGTCCGACGCGATCTCCTGGAGGGCCGCGTGGAGGCGTGCTCGTCCGGGGGCGGACGCCTGGAACCGGTGCGGTCCGGTGGCGGAGAGCTCCAGGACCGGGTACTCGTCCAGCCAGCGGACTTCCTCGACCAGAAGGGCGGGCTCGGCGGCGGTGGGGTTGCCATAGCGATCCTCGGCCCGGACCTCCACTTCGACCACTTCCCCGAGGCCGATGGCCTCCCGGTCCGCCGAGAGCGACACGGCCGCCGGCGGACCGGGGGTGGCGTTGGCGGTAAAGGTCCGTGTCGGCAGATTCCGCACGGTGGCGGTGACCACCGAGGGCCCGGGGGAGGTGCCCAGCGTCCAGCTCCCCGCCGAGGCTACGCCGTCCTGGTTCGTCATGACCGTGGTGCTGCCCAGGGTCCCTGCGCCCTCGGCGATCTGGAAGGTGACCTGCACCCCCCCGAGACCTCCTCCTCCCTGGTGATGAACCCGTACGGTGGGGGCTACAGGAACCACAGTGCCCACCTCGGCCGTCTGGGCAGTCGGGCTGATCGGATCGAGGCGTTCCGCCACGAAGGGGGCGGTCGAATCGCCACAGGCGGTGAGGAGGAGAGCCAGGGCCACGGCGCCGCCCACCATACCTCGAAGGGGTGGGTTCCAGCGGGCGGTGAGTCGGCGCATCGTCAGCGGCCATGCCAGTTGGCGAGGATCTCGGCCTCCCGCTCCCTGGAGTGGCCCGAGCCGAGGTCCGAGACGGAGCGTCCTCCTGTTCCCCGCCACCAGTCGCGGGTGTCCATGGCCGTGAGGGCGAGGGGACGGAAGGTCATTCCTGCGGCAATGGCTCTCCGGTTGTCCATCCGTCCGTAGTTCAGGTCCGCGCCCCGAGGAGCCCGCCACGCGGCGATCTCGGCTCCGCCCCGCAGCCCGTGCTCCTCCAGGAAGTCCCAGTCCACCCAGGTGAAGGAGAGGGCGCTCCCCGTGGTGGCCCGCAGCCCGTGCAGGAAGGCGCCGGTGGTGAGGGGCGAGGCGGGGGCTTCCACGTTGTAGACGTCACTCTGTCCCGTCTCGGCCAGATGCACCACGAACTCCACGAGGTCGCGGACGTCCACGTACTGGATCGGGTCGTCGGGCGCGCCCGGAGCCAGGATCTCTCCTCCCTCGTCTACCCGCTGGTACCAGAAGGTGAAGCGATCGGTCGTGTCGCCCGGCCCGGTGATGATGGGGGGCCTCACGATGGCAGTGCCGCGGGGGAATGCGGCCCGCACCTCCTGTTCGGCCAGGGCCTTCAGCGGGCCGTACCCCGTCCACTCCGACTCGGGGACGTCCGGAATGCCCAGGGGAGCGTCCTCGTCCATGGGGTCGTGAGTGAAGTCGGCGTAGACTGCGCGGGTGGAGGTGAAGATGTACTGGTCGGCGTTCCCGGCCAGGAGGCGGGCGGTGTCACGGACCTGTTGAGGGGTGTACCCCGAGTTGTCCACGACCACGTCCCAGCGCCGGCCCTCCAGCGCAGTGAGGTCGCCGTCTCGGTCGCCCACCAGCGCCACCACACTCCGGAACGAGTCGGCATGGAGGCGCGGCTCGCTCCGGCCGCGGGTGAAGGTGGAGACCTGGTGCCCCCGGCTCACCAGCTCGTGCACCAGGTGGGGCCCGATGAACCCCGTGCCTCCGAGGACCAGGACGTTCAGGCTCTTCCGGGGGAGGGATCCGGGCTTCCGCCCCCCCGCGCTCGTCCCGGGCTCCGGCGGGACTTCCCCTCCGGCCGATGCGAAGATCGGGGAGAGTCCTCCCGCCCCCACGACGCTACCGTAGAGAAGGGATTGTCTGAGGAAGTCTCGGCGGGTCGTCATGAGGTGCTCCGGGTGCGGTGGTCCTGCGGGTCAGAAGGGCCGACCCCCGCGCCCGCGGGCAGAGGGCGGATGCGAGATGATGAGGACGGGGCAGGGGGCCTCCCGTACCATTCTGGCAAGGAGGCCTCCGATGCGCGAGTTCCCGCCCCGGGGTCGAGTGATCCCCAGAACGAGAAGATCGTACTCCCCCGCGCGCCGGACGATCTCGGCGATGGGGTCGGGGGCCTTCGCCACGGTGGCGTCTCCCCGGCCACTGGCCTCGTCCTCGACGTATCGCCGCAGGGCGGACTGGGCCCTCCGCTCGGTCTGCTTCGTGGCGTCGGGGGGGAGGACGTGGAGGAACCCGAGGTGCTCGAGGCCCTTCCGCCCCAGACTCCCGATGACCCGGGCTCGCAGCACGTCGTGGTCGTTCTTCCCACTGAGCGGGATGAGGATACGGCGCACTGCGTCCAGGTCGAACGCCTCCCCGGCGTGGAGGATGGCTACGTCGCAGGGCAGGCGGGCCATGAGCCGGTCGATGGGGTGGGCCGACGTTCCGGCTGCTTCCGGGGACTCTCCCTCGTTCGGCGCCTGCGCCATTCCCAGGAGGACGCTGCTCACGTCTTGCGAGCGGGCCACCCGCACGATCTCCTCCCAGGGCTCGTCGGCCACCGTGAGGAGGAGTTCGGCGTCGACCCCCTCCTTGCGGGTGCGGACGAGGGCGTTGGAGAGGGCGGTGTTCCCCTCGGACATGGCGTGACGAAGCTGGCGCTCCGGAGTGTCGGAGTCCGCGACCACGACCTGGTGCAGGAGAATCCTCCCCGACCGGGAGGGTGCCAGGGTCACGGCGACGGAGGCGAGCCCTCCGGCGCTCGCCGGGTTCGCCAGCGGGACCAGGACGGAGGTTTGCCGGCCCCGCAGGGTTCCGAACAGCGGGTCCGCGCCCGCGGCGGCGGCGTCCAGCGCCTCTGCCCGACCGGAAAGGAATCCACCGTACACGAAGGCCCCGAACCCGGTCCAGACCAGGAGGAGGAGGGCTGCGGAGGGGACCGTGACCACCTGAAAGAGGACGAGGGTCCCGCACGCCGCCATTCCCACCATGGGCACCAGGGGGAAGAAGGGGGCCGCGAACGCGCCGTCGATGTGACCGCCCGCCCTCCGTCGGATCTTCCAGGCGCTCAGGTGCGTGATGGCGAAGGTGAGGAGGAAGACGAGCGAGGCGGCGGCTCCCGCTGCAGCCAGGTCCGGCACCACGAGAATCACGATGGCCACGCTCACGCACACGAAGGCGACGGCGAGGTGGGGGGCTCCGGTGTCGGGGTGGAGCCGATCCAGCCCCCGGGGCAAGGTACGGTGGAGGGCCATGGCGCGAACGACGCGGGAGCCCGCCAGAAGGTTCGCCCGGAGGGCAGTGAGGGTGGAGAGGATCGCCGCCACGATCACGAGCCAGAAGCCGAAAGCGCCGAGGTAGGCGGAGGCCGCCGCCGCGAAATAGGTCTCTGGAAGGGCGCGGGCCATCTCGGAGGGAGAGGCGGACTCGGGGGTGAGCCCGACGCTCGTCACGATGAGAAGGAGGGGAAGGTAGACCAGGAGGGCGATCCCCAGGCTCGCGAACATCGCTCGTGGAACGGTGCGGCGCGGATCCTTCACCTCCCCCGCCACCCCGGCGATGAGCTCGAACCCCTGCATGGTGATGAAGGTGAACCCCATCGCCGTCACCACCCCCATGAATCCCCGCTCGAAGAAGGGGGAGAGGGGCTCGAGCGCCTGCGCGGGGCCGCGCTGGACAATGACCGCGAGCCCAGCCGCCACCAGGACCGCGAATACGAAAAGCTTGCCCACGTTCTCGATCTTCCCGCCAGAGGAGGCGCCCCGGGCCAGGCGGTGTCCGTAGGCGCCGGTGGCGACGAGAGCGAGGGCCAGGGTGAGGGCGCGCAGGGGTGTCCCGGTGACGGCCGTGCCTACCGCCGGTAGGAGGGCTTCGAGGCCGGCGAGGGCGTAGGCCGCAAACCCGAGGGCGTAGAGGACGGCGGCGACCACGTGGGCGAAGGTCATGAGCCAGCCCACTCCGAAAGCCATCTTCACCGAGAAGGTGCGTCGGGCGTAGACGTACTGGCCGCCGTTCCGTGGGAAGGTGGTGGCGAGCTCGGCGAAGGCCAGGGCCGTGAGGAAGGCGATGACTCCGTTCAGGGCGAAGGCCAGGACGGCCGCCGGGCCGGCCTCCGCGACTGCGACTCCCCCCAGGACGAAGATCCCGCCGCCCACGATGGCGGCCACGCCGATCCCCGTGGCGCCGATGAAGCCAATGGAGCGGGTGGTGGAGGGGGACGGGGGTGTCATGGCGGGCTTTTGGGAGGGCGGCGGAGGAGGCTCAGTCGAGGAGGTCGGCAACCCGGGCCACGTAGTCCTCGACCTCGAACGGCTTGCGGAGGAAGAGCTCCGGGCGGCGCTCGGCCAGGGCGACCAGCTCCGGGTCGCTCACGTCGCCGGTTACGAAGAGGAATCGGTCGAGTAGCTCCGGTTTTTCGCTCTCGACCCAGCGGTACAGGTCGAGTCCGCTCTCCCCCGGCATCTTTATGTCGGAGAGTACCAGATCGACCTCCTCCTCCGAAAGGATGCGGCGAGCCTCGGCGCCCTCCGCCGCCAGGAAGACCAGTGCGTCGAGCCGGCCAAGAATCCGTTCGTGGAGGAGGCGCAGCGTGGCTTCGTCCTCCACCACGAGGATGCGGGGGCGGGAAGGGTCGGCGCGTTCGACGCTCTGCGACACCGTGACCGGCGCGGCGCGGCCCCTCACCTCGGCGCCGATCCTCCAGTGGGACGCGGGTGGGGTGGGCAGGGGGCCTGCACTGGGCGCTCCCAGGTATCCCGCCGCGGTGAGGAGCGCCCCCCCTCGAAGTCGGGGCTGCTCGGCGCGCGATTCGTGATCCGGCGGCGGCGTGGTGCGGAATCGAAGGGTGACGCGGGCCCCACCGGTCGGCCGGTTCTCCACCTGCACGGACCCCCCGAAGAGCGTCATGAAGCGGTGCACCAGGGCGAGGCCGAGGCCCGTACCCTGCCCTACCGGCTTCGTGGTGTAGAAGGGCTCCAGTACGCGATCGGGCTGCTCGATCCCAGGGCCGTCGTCGTCGAAGCGGAGGTCCACGTCGTCCCCCATCAGACGCGCGGAGACGACGAGGCGACCCTCGCCGACCGGAGCCATGGCGTCCAGCGCATTGTTCACCACGTTCAGGACGACCCCCTGGAGCATCTGTGCCTCCGCCCAGACGTCGCACTCGGGGATCTCCTCTACCACAAGCGTGAGCCCCTTCTGTCGGAAGGCGGGGTCCCGGAGGGCCTGGACCACTCCGATGACCTGTGCCAGGGGCACAGCTCCCATGGCGGCCTCGGGGCGACGGGCGAAGTTCAGGAAGCTGAGCACGAGGTGTTGGGCCCGGGACGCTTCCCGCAGAATGGGGCCGAGGATCTCTTCCTGCACCTCGTCCCCGACGTCGTCCCCCTGCTTCTCCAGGTGTTCCGCCAGAAGCTGGCTGAACCCGACGATGCTGGCGAGGGGGTTGTTCAGCTCGTGTGCGAGTCCGGCGGTCATGCGGCCCATGGCCGTGAGCTTCTCTGCCTGGATGAGCTCGGCCTGAGCCTCGCTCACCTGATCCAGGGCTGTGCTCAGCTCCTCGTTGCGGTGTTCCAGGGCGGCGGTGGCCCGCTTCAGGTTCTCGGCCATCCGGTTGAAGCCGGTGGCGAGGGTGTGGAGTTCCGGCTCCGGGGGTTCCGGGACGCGCACGTCGAGCTGGCCCGTTCCGATCTTCTCGGTGGCCGCCGCGAGGACCTGGAGGGGACGCGCGATCCGGGTCCGGAAGAGCCAGAAGAGGAGGATGGTTCCGGAGAGGAAGAGGAGCGCGACCGCGCCACCGATAAGGTAGATCAGCCGGAAGGCGGCGTCCTGCTCGCGGGCCAGGGCGTTCAGACCCTCCTCGTGGATGTCGAGGAACTCGTCCATGGCCTCCAGGAGGGAGAGGACGTGGACCACCATCTGATCGCGGGCGCGGTCGGCCTGGGCGTACTCCCCACGGTCGAACAGGTTGGAGGCGCGTGCGGCTTCCACCTCCAGACGCTGATGATCCTCCCCCATCCGCTCGACCAGAAGGCGCTCCCGGGGGGAGAGGTCGCGGAAAAGATACTCGCGGAGGAGCTCGTAGACTTCCTGGCTGGCTGCCGCGAACTCCGCCTCGCCCAGCGGGGATCCCCGCTCCCCGAGCGCCGAAGCGTTGGCGGCCTGACGTATCACCGCGTGGGCAATGCGATTGGAGACGCGCTCCTCCTCGATGAGGAGAGCGGTGGCCTCCTGCAGCTCGTACCGCGCGTCCACATTTGCCCAGGCGAGAGCGCCGAAGCCGATGAGAACGAGGAGGGTTGCGAGGGCGCCCACCCCGACGACCTGCGTGCCCAGGTCCACACCCCGACGCCGTTCGCTTGCCGGCGACGCATGGCCTGCCTTCCGGCTCATGGCGCGTCCCCCGGGGGGCCGATGGTCCGCACCACATAATCCCTGACCACGTCTCCGTGTTCGTCGAACGTCAGCGGCCCCGTGATCCCGGGATAGGGTGGGGCGCCGGCTCCCAACCGGGAGAGCGACCGGCGGACCTCCTCTCCCGTCCGCGCACCACCCCGGATCGCGGCCAGGATGGCTCGGGTGGCATCATAGACGAGGGCCTCGGGGCCACCAGGATCGGCGTCGAACGAATGTTGGAAGCGACGGCGGAAGTCCCGGAGCTCGGGGGTCGCCGTGATGTCCAGGAAGTCCGTGTACGACACCCCGTGCCACCACCCCTCCAGGGGGAAGAGAAGGTGTGCGCGCGAGACCGCGTCGCCGGCCAGGACGGTGAGGGGGGCCACACGCGACGTCGCGCGTGGGAGGAAAGTCGCCAACGCCGGGACCCGGCCCAGCCAGAGGACGAAGTGCGCCCCCGAGGCGACGAGGGCCGCGGTCAGCTCCTCCGGGTTCACCTCGTGCACATCCCCTTCCGAGTGGGGGAGGTCCAGAACCACCGGGTGCCGATCGGGCTGCAGGTGGGGGAGGACAGCCGTCCGGAGCGCTCGGCCGTAGTCGTCATTGACATAGTAGAGGGCCAGACGGGCGCCCTCAGGGGCGAGCTCCGCCACCTTCTCCGCCAGGAATCGCCCCTGGACGTGGTCGGGGGGCACCATCCGGAACGAGTACGGTCCCGCCTCCGAGAAGAGCGGCGCCGTGGAGGTAGGGGCGACCTGGACGACCCGATGTCGGTTGTAGACCTGGGAGGTGGCCAGGCTGGAGGTGCTGTTCGCGTGCCCCACCACTGCGACCATGCCGGGACGATCCACCATCTCCTGGGCCACCACGAGGCTGGGCCCCGCGCGGTTGGAGACCTCCAGAATCAGGAGGGTGTCGAGGCCCGCGATGGGCCCGTTCTCCGCGTCGTCCTCGGCGAGGGCCAGCCGCATGGCGTCGAGGAAACTCCCGGTCCAGGACCACCGGAACGGGCTCTGCCTCCGAGCAGGCGACGGTCCCGAACGCCAGCGTGGGCGCCACGAGGAGCCATGCCAGGCACCGACGCATCCGGGCCGCGCATCGAGGTGTTGCTGGCGTGGAGGCGATGTGGGGGTGGGTGGGGTGGGGGTGGAGAAGGGCGGTCCACATTCCAGGAAAGGTAGATGGGCCTCGGGTGCGGTGCAACGAAGCCCGTTCGTCGTCGGTCGAGCTGGGCGGGCGCGCCCCCTGTGACGCTGGGTTTGACCGGCCTCTCGGCCGCGGATAGCTTCGCGGAACCACCTCCACGTCCGTCCGAAGGAGATCATGACCAGCTTCACACGCAAGGAATTCCTGCGCACGAGCGCCATGGCCGGAGTCGGCCTGGGCCTCCTCCCCCTGACAGAGGCCCGCGGCGAGGTGCGCCGCCAGACCGTCCGCATAGGCGTGGTGGGGGTGGGTGCGCGGGGGACGGGACACCTTCGGGGCCTCCTGGCTCGGGACGACGTGGAGATCCCTGCCGTGTGCGACGTGGACCAGGGGAACCTGGACCGGGCAGTTCGGCTCGTGGAGGAGGCGGGGCACCCCCAACCCGAGGGCTATACCGGGAGCGAGACAGCGTGGGAGGGACTCGTTTCGCGGGAGGATCTGGACGGAGTGGTCATCAGCACCCCCTGGCTCTTCCACACGCCCATCGCGGTGGCGGCCATGGAGCACGGGAAGTACGTAGGCTCCGAGATTCCGACGGCCCTCACCCTGGAGAATTGCTGGAATCTGGTGCGGACCTCGGAGCGGACGGGGAGCCCCCTCATGCAGCTCGAAAACGTCTGCTACCGGCGCGACGTCATGACGGTGCTGCAGATTGCCCGAGAGGGGCTCCTGGGGACGCTCCTCCACGCGCGCTGCGGATACCGACACGACCTTCGCGACTTTCTCTTCGACCAGGACGTCCGGTTCGGGCCGGGAACGGGGAGCGTCTCGAGCTGGCGGACGCAGCACTACATCCACCAGAACCGGGATCTCTATCCCAACCACGGGATCGGTCCGGTGGCGCACTGGTTGGACATCAACCGGGGGAACCGCTTCCTCACCCTCACCTCGGCGGCGACGAAGTCTGCGGGCCTCCAGCGGTACATTCGGGAGGAGGGCGGGCCGGACAACCCGCACCGGGAGCAGGAGTTCCGGCAGGGGGACGTGGTCACCACCATGCTCACCACCGCCAACGGCGAGACGGTCATCGTGACCCATGACACCAGCGGGCCCCGGCCCTATTCCCTGGACTTCCAGCTCCAGGGCACCCGCGGGCTCTGGTTGAACGACCGGGACGGGATCCACATCGAGGGGCGGAGCGACCCACACCGGTGGGAGGACTTCGCCGACTACCAGGCCGAGTACGACTCAGCCCTGTGGCGCCGGCACGAGGAGGAGGCGCTGGGGAGCGGCCACGGGGGGATGGACTTTTTCATCCGCCACGCCTTCGTGGAGTCCATCAAGCGTCAGGTGCAGCCGCCCATCGACGTGTACGACGCCGCCACCTGGTCGGCCATCGGGCCCCTTTCGGAGGACTCCATCGCCCTGGGGAGCCAGACGGTGGAATTCCCCGACTTCACCGGGGGGCGGTGGACCACGAACGAGCGCATCTTCTACATCCACGACGAGTACTGAGGCGGGACCGCGCTCCTCAGCTCAGCGCCCGTGCCAGACCGGGTGGGTGGGGAGGGACTCCAGGTCGACGATGGCTCCCTCCTTCATCACCATCTTCACGCTCCGGATGTTGCCGATGTCCTGCAGGGGGTCGGCGTCCAGAAGGATGAGGTCGGCGATCTTCCCCACCTCCAGCGTGCCGAGTTCGTCCACCATCCCGCTGGCGATGGCGCCGTTGCGGGTCGCGGCGACGAGAGCTTCGGCCGGAGTCATCCCCAGCTCCACGAGCCCCTCGATGGCGACGATGGTGCCGATTCCCGCCTCCTGGTTCTCCGCCTTCGGGGAGCGCCGGAATTCAGGGGCGTTCCCCAGGTAGTTGTCCGTCCCCACCGTGCTGATGCACCCTCCCGCGATGAGCTTCTCCGCGTTGCGACGCCGCATCGCGAGTCCCATCCCCGACTCCTCCCGCCGCATCTCAGCGGAGGTGCGCTCCCGCCCCTGGAGTTCCTCGTCCCGCTCGGCCTGACCGTCGGCGCGCCTCTCCTCCGCCGCCAGGTGGTCCTGCCAGGCCTTCCCCGTGATGGTGTTCGTCAGCATGGAGCAGACGATATCCCGCTCCCGGATCTCATCGACCAGCCAATCCGGAACTTCGCGATCGGCCAGGATCTCAGGGTGCTGGATGAGGTCGATCCCCGCCTCGACCGAGAGTCGCAGCCCCTCGATGCTCGTGGAGTGGGTCTCGGCGATCAGGCCGCGGCGGTGGGTCTCCTCCACCATGACCCGCTGGGCCTCCGGCGAGAACCCGATGAAGACGGGACTGAAGTGGCCCGTGCCGCCGAACTTGATGAAGTCGGGCCCCAGATCCAGGTAGTCGTTGATGGCCACGCGGAGCTCGTCGGGGGTCATGTGCATGAGCTCCTCCCCCGTACCCTGCGTGATCATATCGTTGACCTGTTCCTGGAAGAGGGTGCACTCCGACTCCCGGACGAGGGAGAAGCTCACCGAACACGGCCCACCCCACCCCACGATGTTCCCCGCCATGAGGATCCGGGCGCCCTCGCGCTCCCCGCCGGCGATGGCTTCCCGGGCCTCCAGCAGGTGGGGGAAGGTGCCGTAGCTGTCCCGGACCGTGGTGACGCCGTGCTTCAGGTGGAGCTGGGCCGATTCTACGGCGAGGTCCGCATTGCGGTCGACGTAGCGTACCATGGTCTCTCCCCCGCTGTAGAGGGAGATGTGCACGTTGGTGTCAATGAAACCAGGGAGGAGGAAGCGGCCAGAGGCGTCCACCTCGCGTGCGCCCTGGGGGATGGCCACCTCGCCGGCCGGACCGATGGCGCTGATCCGGGAGCCCTCCACCACGAGGGTCATTCCGGTGGCGGGGGGCCCGCCGTTCCCGTCGATGACGGTGGCGCCCACGAAGGCCACTGCCGTCGTGTCGGCGGTCGTGTTTGACTGCGTGTGGACTAGCGCCTCGGGTGGCATCGCCAGAGCCGCAAGGGGGTGGGTCGCAGCGAGGGCCAGGAGGGGTACGAGAGCCAACCCGAGGAGCCCACCGAGCGGAAGGGGAAGGGCTGGCCGATCCCTTCGAGCCGTCGGGAGAAGGGGTTTCCGGGCCTCGCCAGGAGAGGAGAGGGGACGGTTGGGTCGAAGAAACACGGTGGGCCTCCGCGCTCGAGGGCTCCGGCGTCGAGGACCCCGGTGTGGGGAGCTCTGACCCGGTGCCGTGCGCCGATCTAGGGTTGCCGATCTTAGGTCGGCGGTGCGAGATCGGGCAACCCGGGGGGAGGGAGGGGCGGCGAGCGAGGTGGCCGTCAGGCCAGCGCGTGGAGGTCCCGCTCCACTTCTTCCCACTCGGCCATGAGGCCTTCGAGGCGGTCCTCCAGGGCGCTCCGCTCCGACTGGATGGTCCGCACCTCCTCCGCCGGCGTGGCCTCGAAGAAGTCTGGGCCCGCGAAGGTCTGATCGATCTCCCGCATGCGCGCCTCGGCCTGGTCGATTTCGGCCGTCAACTCCTCGGAACGGCGTTTCAGCCTTCCTCGGCGGGCCGCCTCGTCCCGGCCGCGACGACGCCCGTCCGCATCGCCTTCCGATGGTCCTTTCTGTGCGCCGTCCCGGGAAGCCCCCGATGGATCCTTCCCCGAGGAGCTGCCGGTTCGGGCCTGAAGGAGGACCGCCTCCGCATCCAGGTGGTCGTCCCCGCTCGCACGGACGTACTCGGCGTAGGTCCCAGGATAGTCGCGGATGCCGTCGGCCCGGATCTCGACCACACGGGTGGCGAGCTGTTCGACGAACCAACGGTCGTGGGAGACGAGGATGAGCGTCCCCTCGAAGGACCGGAGCCCCTGTACGAGCGCCTCGATGGCCTCCATGTCCAGGTGGTTCGTGGGCTCGTCCAGGACGAGGACGTTCGGGCGGTCCAACGACAGACGGCTGAAGACGAGCCGCGCCGCCTCGCCTCCGGAGAGACTGCCCAGGCGCTTGGCCGCCTCGTCGCCTGAGAAGAGCATCAGCGCCATGTGGCCCCGCACGAACCCCCGGTCCCGCTCGGGACACTTTTTCCAGATCCATTCCTCGGCGGTCATATCGGCCGTGCCGAGCCCCTCGCGGTGGTCCTGGGCGAAGTAGGCAGGGTGGGTCTCGTACCCCCACTCCACCTCTCCTTCGTCGGGCTCCAGCTGGCCCATGACAATCTTGAGGAGGGTGGACTTCCCGATCCCATTGGGTCCGATGATCGCCACTCGCTCCCCCCTCAGGATCTTCAGGTCCACGCCGTGGAGGACCTGGAGATCGTCGAAGGCCTTCCGGATCCCCTTCACCTCGAGAACCTCCTTGCCGCTGTCCCGGCGGGGTTCGAAGCGGAAGGTGGGGTAGCGGCGGGAGCTCTCGGGGAGCTCCTCCATGGACTCCGCCGCCTTCTCGATGAGCTTCATCTTACTCTGGGCCTGGCGGGCCTTGCTCGCCTTCGCCCGGAAGCGGTCCACGAACTGGCGGTGGTGGGCGATCTCCTTTCGGCGCACCTCCAGTTCCTTCTCCCGGCGTTCCCGCTCCTCCACCTTGGCCACCTGGAAGGCGCTGTAGTTCCCGTGGTAGAGCGTCACCGTCTCGTAGTCCACGTCCAGGATGTGGGTGGCCACGTTGTCCAGGAAGCGGTGGTCGTGGGAGATAACCACCACCGGCCCCGAGAATTCGGCAAGGAAGGTCTCGAGCCAGCGGATGGAGAGGATGTCGAGATGGTTGGTCGGCTCGTCCAGGAGGAGGGCGTCGGGGGCGGCTGCCAGCACCTGAGCCAGGAGGACCCTCAGCTTGAATCCTCCGGAGAGGGTGTCGATGGGGTCGCGGTGCACTTCGGCGGGGATCCCCAGGCCCTCCAGGATCGTGGCCGCCCGTGCCTCGGCCGTGTAGCCGTCGTGACGTTCAATCGTCTCTTCGAGGATCGAGTACCGATCCGCGTCGAAGGACTCCGAGGCGCGCTCGAGGAGCTTCTCCTTCTCGATCATGGCCTCCCAGAGCTCGGGGTTCCCCATGAGGGTGACGCCCAGGACCGACTCCCCCTGATGGACGAATTGGTCCTGGCGGAGGACACCGAGGCGGACGCGCCGCGGGATGGCGAGGGTGCCCTCCGTGGGGTCGAGGTCGCCGGAGAGGATGTTGAGGAGGGTGGTCTTGCCGGAGCCGTTCGCGCCCACGAGCCCGTAGCGTTCTCCGGAGTTGAGCTGGAAAGTCGCCCCGGAGAAGAGGGTGTGGTCGCCGTAGGACATGCCGAGTTCGGAAGCTGAGATCATGGGGAGAATCTACAGCTTCCCGCCCCGCGACGAGGAGGGGGCGGGCCTCATTTGCCCAGGGTTCCTACCTGCACAAGTGGATGGAGGGGTCAGGTGCCGAGGTAGGCGAGGGTGACGCGCCGCGTCACGCCGAGGTTCTCTCCCGTTGCCAGGACGCTCCCCTCCTCCAGGCGGGCTGCCGCACCCCTGGTTTCGGCTGTGGCGAGGCTCTCGGCGAGGGCCTGGACGAGCCCGGGGCCGATCCAGATCCCCCTGCCGTCCCGGACCCGAGCCTTCACACCGACGGCCCCATGGGTCAGGGCGGGGGTGACGACCTGCGCCCGAGCGGGAGATGCAACCGGCGTCCCAGGGGCGATCCGATCCTGCGCCGAAGCCGCCTGTGGGATTGCAGAACACAAGACCACCGCGCACCCCACCACAACGAGTGTCCAGCGGAGTGGACGGCCCGGAGTCGGGAGAGGTGTGTTCGTGGGCATGGCGCTCGCCTGGAGGTAAGGGATCGACATGCCTGTTCAATAAGCAGACACCATGCCACCTGTAGGAACAACCATATAAGTCGTTGATATACATGATTATACCCGTGATATGCTGCCCGACGCTACCGGATCTGGGACCTCCTCCTGGGGTACGCCTGGCCCGGGAACGTGCGAGAGCTGAGGAACGTACTCGAGCGGACCCTCCTTCATCATCGAGGCAACCGGACCCGGTCCGCGCGGGATCTCGGCATCGCGCGCACGACGCTCATCAAGAAGAGCGAGAAGTACGGGTTGGAGGTGTAGGAACCTGCTCCACATCAGGCCTGAGGTCTTCCATGCTGCCCGATTTCCACTCTCTCCCGTCGGTGGTGCGGCGGGCATGTCGGCGATTGCAGGGGGTGCCCCCGATTCCGGTGGTCCATCACCGGAGCTATCGGCAGTGGATCTCGGGGGTGCCCATGGACGCGCTGCGGGCGGAGCGGATCCTGGGATTCCTCCTGGACGAGGGGTGGGTCGGGCCGCGGACCATCCATGTCCCCCGGCCGGCTGCCCTGGAGAACCTGCAGCGCGTCCATGATATGGCCTACCTGCGGTCCCTGGATGACCCGGAGGTGGTGGCGCGGGTCATGGGGGTGCCCCTGGGGTCCGAGGAGGCAAGGGCGGCGCTGGCGCTCCAGCGGCTGGCGGTGGGAGGCACCGTCCAGGCGAGTCGGCTCGCCATCCGGCGGGGAGGCCCTGCCATCCACCTGGGTGGAGGCTTCCACCACGCCGCCCCGGACAGGGGGAGCGCGTTCTGCCTGCTCAACGACGTGGCGGTGGCCATAGCCCGCCTGCGAGCGCGCGGATACGGCGAGCCGATCCTGGTGGTGGACCTGGACCTCCACGACGGGAACGGAACGCGGGCTGCTTTCGCCCGGGATCCGTCGGTGCATACCTACTCCATCCACAACGAACACTGGGACGAGGTGGATGCCGCAGCCTCCACCTCGCTGGCCCTCGGCTCCGGGATCCAGGACGGGGCCTATCTGGACGCCCTCCGCGGGTCGCTTCCGGGGGTAGTGGCTCAGCATCGGCCACGCCTCGTTTTCTATCTGGCCGGGACCGATCCCGCAGCCGACGACGCCTTCGGGGACGCGCGGCTCTCGGGCGACGCACTCCTCGAGCGCGATCGGTTCGTGGTGGAGGAGGTGCGGCGCTTCTCTTCCCGTATCCCCCTCGTAGTTCTCCTGGCGGGAGGGTACGGGCCGTCCGCCTGGCGCTATTCCGCCCGTTTTCTGGCCTGGCTCTACTCCGGGCGGGAAGTGGAGATGCCTGACGACGTGTCGCTGGCGCGGCGGAGGGTGAGGTCGTTGGAGGAGACTACGCCAGAGCGACCCAGGGAGGAGGGTTCATCAGGGGAGGGTGGCGGGGGCTGGCTGGAATGGGGGCTGACCCCGGAGGACGTGGCGGCCGTCGCGCCCGGGGCAGGTGTCTCCACCAGACTCCTGGACCGATTCGGCGTCCGCGAGGTTGAGGAGGGGCTGGAACGGTTCGGGGTCCTCCAGCAGCTCCGCGGCCGGGGGTACCCGGACCCCGTGGTCGAGTTGAACCCATCCTCGGGTCTCGGGCCGACGCTCCGGGTCTGGGACGGTGCCGGACGGGCGAACGTCCTCGTGGAGCTCCGGGTGCGGATCGACGACCAGCTCGTGGTGGGGGGGCGTCTCCTCTTCATCGAGTGGCTCCTCCTGCAGGACCCCCGCCGCCGATTTCCGGAGGGACAAGTACCGCTTCCGGGGCAGGAACATCCGGGCCTGGGGGTACTCGCCGACGTCATCGCATGGCTCATCACCCTATGTGCTGAGCTGGGTCTGGACGGAATGGGTTTCCGGTCCTCGCACTTCCACATCGCCGCGCTGGCGCGACGACACCTGAGCTTCGTGCGGGAGGGAGATCGGGAGCGCTTCCAGCGGATCCGGAAGGCAACGGCGGGCCTGCCTCTGGGAGAGGTGGCATCGGCGGTGGAGGCGGGACGGGTGGTCGATCCCGAAACGAAGGAGCCACTGCGTTGGGTGGACGTTCCCATGGTCGTGCCGGTGGGTGATGGCCCCCTCTCCCGGGTCTGACCATCGTCCTCGGCCGGCTGGAATACTCGAATGCCGACGGCCCCGGACACCGGGGGCCGGCCGGGAGGGCCGGACCGCCGGGCCGGGGCCGCGACGACTGCGATTCCCGCGTCAGTTAGCGGGGAGGATCACGGCGTCGATGACGTGGATGATCCCGTTGGAGGCCTCGATGTCCGCAGTCACCACTCGGGCATCATTGATCCGAACGGTGTCCCCAGAGGTGGAGATGGACACGGTGCCGCCCTGGACTGTCGTGGCCTCGTCGAGTTGCACCACCTGGGCGGCGGTCACGCGGCCGGGCACGACGTGATAGGTGAGGATTTCACGAAGGGCATCCACATCCGCCAGGAGCGCCTCGATGGTGCCCTCCGGAAGCTGGGCGAACGCCTCGTCGGTCGGGGCGAAGACGGTGAAGGGACCCTCGCCGGAAAGCGTCTCCACCAGGCCAGCAGCCTGGATGGCAGCCACGAGGGTCTGGAAGGTGCCGGCCTCCACGGCGACCTCGACGATGTTGTCGGAGTTGGCTTCTGCCTGACTCCCGTACTGGGCGGAGGCCGGCATTGCGATGAGCGAGAGGACCGCGGCGGTGGCCAGCGAGCTGAAAATGCGACGCATGGTGAAATCTCCTTGGACAGTTGTTTACGAACCGGGACACGTTTGAGTGCACCCGCCTCTTCGAGCGTGATACAGCTAGTGTACAACTATCGTATAGGTCGTGTCAAGGGTATAGGTCGGCTCATGGTGTACATATCATGGACAGTGCAGGAGGTTTCGACGCGTTGGTCCGATGGCTACTGCACCGCCACCGGGCCATCACCGCCACCCGCGAGCTTGACGGGCCCGCGCCCCCTGTCGGATAATGACCAAGTGTTGGGGGCTCTCTACGCCCCACTCCTCCCCTCCTCCCGCCCAGGAGGCTCCGTGAAGCAGGTCACGGTGCTCGTCTGTTGTCTAGCCCTTCATCTCTGGCTGGGAGCCCAGCCTATCACGGCGCAGTTCGGAGCCCGGGGAGGCGTCAATCTTTCCGACCTGGTGGGAGCCGACGTCGAGGAGGCCGATGCGAGAGCCGGGCTCGCCGGGGGCTTCGGGGTCAGCCTCCTGACCCTCGGCCCGCTCTCCTTGAGCCCCGAGCTCTACTACATTCAGAAAGGAGCAGGCTCCGCCCAGCTCCTTGCCGAGAGTCCCGAGATGTTCGACGCATTCGGGCTGGACTACGTCGAGATCCCGGTCCTCGTCCGCCTGGGCTTCCCTCTCCCCTTCGGCGACGGACGTTTTCGGGGTTACGCCGAGGGGGGTCCGGCCTTCGCCTGGCGCGTCAACTGTAGCATCTCCGCCACCGGGGGAGATCCCGCCCTGAACGACGATTGCGCCCTTTCGAACGTCGGGGGGGCCGACGAGGTCATCGAGTCCGCCGACCGAGGGGCGATCGTTGGGGGGGGGATGATGATGGGGGTGCCGGCGGTGGGTGGGGAGGTCACCCTGGACCTCCGCCTCATCCGGGGGCTCAGTCGCCTCGCGGGCCAGGACAGCGACCTGGAGGCCCGAAACCAGTCCATCTCGCTAATGCTCGGCTTCGTGTTGGGTCGTTGACCTGGTAGTTCCCAAGAATCGAGTCCTTTCCACCCCTCCGAGAGGCGTTCAACATGAGTTTCTTGATCTCCTGGCTGGTGCTTTCCCTCGCCGTGTGGATCACCGCCGTGGTACTTCCGGGTTTTCACGTCAAGAGCTTCGGTAGCGCGGTCGTCGTCGCGGCCCTTTTCGGTGTGCTGAACTTTCTGCTGGGTTGGATCTTCTTCGTGGTCTTCAGCATCGCCACGCTCGGAATCGCCTTCCTCCTGGCGTTCATCACGCGCTGGATCATCAATGCCATCATCCTGAAGCTGGTGGCGGCGCTGACCGACCGGCTCACGATCGACAGCTTCGGGTGGGCGTTGGGGGGCGCGCTGATGATGTCGGCGCTGGGGACACTGGCGGAGTGGGCGGTGGGCCGGCTGATGTAGAGGGCGGGACTCGGCCTCCTGTCAGCGCCCTCCGTCCCCCGATGTTCCGAAGCGGTCCAGGAGCCGCTCGCCGCGGAAGCGGAAGATTCCCTCCACCTCGCTTCGTACGAAGAGAGCGTTCACGAACCGGCCGCCCAAGACCGCATAGCGAACATGGTCGAGGACCCGGGTGCCCCCGTCCTCTTCCAGAAAGCGATGCTCGTGGACCCACAGGCGATACGGCCCACGCACCTGCTGGTCGACAAAGAGGGAGGGGGGCTCCCAGCGCTGGATCCGGGTTCTCCAGCGGATCGGGACCCCCCGCAGCCTGAGCCGGTAGTCGATGAGAGTGCCTTCCGCCATCTCGATGGGGGGCTGGGTGACGATCCGGAAGTCCAGGGTGGGCGGGGTGATCGCCTGGAGGTTGAAGGCGTCCGCGAAGAAGGAGAACACCTCGTCCCTCGGGCGAGGCAGGTGGATCTCAGTTCGCAGCTCGTGAACCCTCACCCGGCAGCCTCCCTCTCCGCCGCGCGGGCAAGAGCGTCCAGCATGCCCCCGAAGACATACCCGTGGATGGGGAAGAGGGAGTACCAGTAGGCGAGGCCGAAGAGTCCCAGGGGATCGAAGCTGGCGGTCTGCCGAATCAGGCTGCCCCCCTCACCGTCCGGCAGAACCTCGAACTCGAGCCATGCACGGCCCGGAACCCGCATTTCGGCCTGGAGCCCCAAGCGCTCCGGGGGGGCATAATGTGTCACCCGCCAGAAGTCCAGCGGATCGCCCACCTGAAGCTCTTCGGACCGGGGACGACCCCGACGCAGACCCACTCCTCCCACCAGGAGGTCGAGAAAGCCCCGAATTCGCCAGAGGCGTGTGGCATGGTACCATCCCGTCGCTCCCCCGATTCGCCCGATCGGTGCAAAGGCGATCTCCGGAGGATGGGGGACGCGCCGAACCCTCGAGTCCACCAGGCGGGGGCCCAGGCGGACACCCCCCCACTCCTGTGGCTTGCTTCCGGCTGAGAGGGCATCGGACCAGCGCGTTTCGGCGAACTCCCGGTCCTCGTTTTCCAGGGCGCGGCGGATGGCTGCCGTGGGCTCCATGGGACGTATGGGGAAGGTCTCCAGCGCCGACGGATCCTGAACCACGGTGGGGTGCCGCAAGCTCTCCACCAGGCTGCGCCCGACCCGCGCGTAGATGGGAGTCACGAGCCCCAGCCAGAGGCTCGAGAGGTGTGGGCTCAGAAAGGGAACCGGGATCATCCAGCGCCTCAATCCCCGCTCCTCCGCATATCTGCGCATGATGTCCCGGTACGAGAGTCGATCCGGGCCCCCGATCTCGAAGATCCGGTCCTCTCCGGTGAAGGGAAGTTCAAGGGCACTGAGGAGATAGCTGAGCACGTCCTCGATGGCGATGGGCTGCGCCTCCACCGAGACCCAGCGCGGGCAGAGCATCACGGGAAGCCGTTCCACGAGAGTCCGGATCAACTCGAAGGAGAGACTGCCCGACCCCAGGACGATGGAGGCTCGGAACTCGATGACCTGCGCCTGGCTGGTGCGCAGGATATCCCCCGTCTCCTGCCTGCTCCTGAGGTGCTTGGAGAGCTTGGCGTCGGCGTCCCCCAGACCTCCCAGGTAGATGATGCGGCGGACTCCCGCGCGATCGGCCGCCTCGACGAAGTTGTGTGCGGCCCTCCGGTCCTCCTCTTCGAAGTCACGGGAGGCCCCCATCGAATGTATCAGGTAGTACGCGGTGTGGATCCCGTCGAACGCCTCGGTCAGCGTATCCGGCTCGAGGACGTCACCAGGAACGACCCCTGTTTCCGCGCCCACGCGGCCAAGGAGGGCCTCCGGTCTGCGGGTAAGGCAGCGGACGCGGTGGCCATCCTCCTCGAGCTTCCGTCGGACACGGCCGCCGACATAGCCGGTGGCTCCGGTGAGGAGGACGGTGCGCGAGGGCAATGAGGCGGCTTCATTTGGCATGGGCGACCCTGGCAGGGTTGAACGAGCGGCGCAACGATCGGTCCCGGGAATCGCACACGCAAGCGTGCAGGGGAGGTGGGAAGGCCCCTGCTTCTGGCGCCCAGGAGGTTCTTGCACTCTGCGGGGAGTGGGGCAGAATACCCCCCGTGTTCCGTAGAGTACCGAAACGCCGAGATGGCGTGGATGGCGGACGCGGGCCGCCGCTCCGGCAATCAGAGCCTGACACGACAAGGCTTCCGCACGCCCGGACCCTGGCCAAGGCATGCGCTTTGCAAACGGGTGTTCCCAGGAAGACGTGGCCTTCACCGTTCCACTCTCGGGAACGGCTGGAATGGCTTGCCATATCGCTCCAGGAGATCCCATGTCCGCGAAGTCCGATACCGTCGCCAGTCCGGGGCTCGTCCATAAGCTGGACGCCGCACCCTCCAGACTCATCCGCAGCGGGATCGAACCGCTGGACGACCGCCTCGGGGGCCTGAGGCAAGGAGGGACCTACCTCCTTGCGGGTCTTCCCGGCAGCGGAAGGTTCGTGGCCGTCATGCAGTTCCTGGCCGAAGGATTGAAGGAGGGTCGGGTCGGTCTCCTCACCGCCGCCCCCCGGGGTCGGGTGTTCGAGGAGGCGCGGCACTGGGGATTCGACCTGGAAGGCGCGTGGATCGAGGGGAGGCTGAGCCTCCTCTCCTACAAGTCCGACTTCCAGCGGCACCTCCTGTCGGCGGCCGACCCCCTGGAGGTCTTCGAAGAAATGGAACGCCTATTGGGACCGGACGTGCGACGTCTGGGTCTCTACCCGGGCACCCCGCTCTGGGAGACCCGTGCGGGGACGGCCGTCGCCAGTCAGGTCTGCAACTGGCTCGACTCGTATGGGGCGACCACGCTGGGAGTGGTGGGGGGCGATCTGGAGGGCGCGCGGACGCCGGCCTCGGAATGGGTCGTCGACGCTGCTACCGGGGTGTTTCTCCTGGAGCGTCTTCCCGTCGGGGTGCGGCAGCTCTGGATGCGGCGTATGACCCCGCCTATGGAAGAGTCCGGGCCGGTGACCCTCGAACTGGCACCCGGGAAGGGGTACGTGAAGCCTACCGGGGCATTGGATCGCCGAAGAACAGACCGCAACCCGGAGGTGGAGCGCCGGGTCCTGATGATCCGCCTCTCTCCGACGGTTCCGCACGAGCTCCAGGCATGGCTCGACCGCTGGTACCAGACCACTACCGTGGAGGCCCCGTTCGAAGCGGTGGAGCTCGCGCAGCAGGAGGAGTTCGGGCTGATTCTGGTCTACCCCTCACGGGACCGGGTCGAGGAGGCAGTGCAGGCCGTGCGTGCCCTCCGGGGGTTCGTGTCCGCTCCGATCATGCTCGCCTCCGATGATCAGGTGCGGGCCGCCGACCGCGTGCGCGCCATGGAGGCCGGGGCCTCCGATTTCGTCAGCGGGCCCCTCAGCGTCGCGGAGCTCGCATCGCGAGCGGAGAAGGCAGTCGTTTCGCGCGTTGCGCCCCAGGAGAAAGTGCAGCGGGTGGAGCGATCGGCACCCGGGAAGAAAGGGTCTGGCGCCATGAGCCCGCGGGAGTTCGCCGCGACGGTGCGCTCGCGGCTTCAGAGTGAGCGGGGGTCGCTTTTTTCCTTCCTCAAGATCGCCCCGCCGGCGTCTGCGGAGGAACGGGAGCGGCTGAGGGAGGTCCTCGCGGAGGAGATCCGCGACGAAGACGGTGACCTCTTGCAGGAGCTGCCCGGTACCATCGCCGTGGTCCTGCAAGGAACGGAAGCGGGGCAGGCACGTGCCTTCCTGGCGCGGGTGCGGCGGCGAATGGGCGAGGAGGCCGCGGTTCTCCGGGTGGAGGTTCTGAGCGGTGCCGTCGAGGCGGCGAGGATCACCGAGCTCCTGGACGGGAGCCGGCTGTGAGCAGGGCCGATCGGCGCCGGGGTTCGGATGGGCGGGTGCCCTACTGGGTCCGGCTGAACCTGGTCGTGCTCCTGCTCGGCGGAATGACGGTGGTTTTCGTGGTGTTCTTCCTCCCGCAGCGGTACGTCTTCCAGTCGGGGCTGAGCTCGTCGGGAGTCTCCTTCCCGGCGCAGGGGGCCCCATTCGAGACCGCCGATCGGCTCCTGGTCGAAGCGCGGGCGATTCCACCTTCCGGGACGGACGGGGACGAGGAGGTGGAGGAAGAAGTCGAATCGCCCGTGGTAGTCGTGCGGCGAGGTCCCGCCGAGATCCTCTGGGAGGAGGTCGAGCGGCACTTCGGAGCCGGCAACTACGAAGCGGCGGCAGCGGCCATGGCCCGGTACCTGGAGGCCCATCCCCACGACGCGGACGTCCGCGTCGAGTACGCTGTGGCTCTCATCCGAGACGGAAGACCGGAACTCGCCGAGGCCGAACTGCAGCGGGTCATCGAGGAACGGGACTCCCGACGTGCCCGATTGGAGTATGCCCGACTCCTCCGCGACCTGGGACGATGGGCACCGGCTGTGCCCCTCTATGAGGAGCTGGCCAGAGAGGATCCCGGCGACGCCTCGCTCCGGCTCGAGGCGGCACGGGTCTTTGCAGCCGCTATCCGGGCCGAACTCGAAGATCTCCGTGGAAGGGTGGCCGCCGACGCGGACACGGCGTCCGCGGAGGGGCCGAAGGAGTCTGCTGCCGGAGGCGACCGGCTCGCGCAGGCGAGGCAGGCTGCGGAGGCCGGCGACGTGGATCGGGTCGCCGCGCTCTACCGTGAGGAAGCGGCAGTCGAATCCGACGCGCAGCGTCTGCTGGAGTGGGCCGACCTCTTCCAGCACACCCTCGAGGACCTGGACGGCGCCATGGAGGTGCTCGTACGCGTCGGGGAGCTCGGGGAATCGACCCCGGAGACGCAGCTTCGCCTCGCTCGACTACACGTCTGGAGCGAGGAGGAGGGGCGGGCCCAAGGCATCCTCGAAGAGCTCCTTGCCGCTTCCCCCGGGGAGGCGGAGGCATGGATCCTCCTGGGCGACCTCCGGCGCTGGGCCGGACGCCGGCCCGCCGCCGCCGCCGCCTACGCCACCGCGTCCTCCATCGAACCGGGGGTGCCCGGGCTGGGTGCGGGGACGGACGCCTTACAGGAGGCAACTCGGAGTGTGGTCTACCGGAGGGATACGCCTGGCCTGGGACCAGCCCTCGACTACTTCCGTGACTCCGACGGTTTCCGCCGGGTGGAGCTCTCCGCCCACGGCGCGCTGCTTCAGGAAGGTCGAGACGCGGTCTCGATCCGGAGCGGCCTCCGACGCGTCGAGGGGCTCGCGGTGGACGGCCGGACGGGAATCGAGGAGGGCGTCTTCGCGGAGCTGCAGGTCGCTCGATGGTGGCGAGAGGCGACTGTGCGGGCATCGGCGGAGATCGGAGTGGAGGAACTGGGAGCTGGGGGCGCACGGGGCTCTGCCGCCGGACGCCTGGAGGCACACGACCTGGATCGCTGGGATCTCGAGCTGGAGCTGCGCCGCGGGCCGGCGTATCCGTGGCTGACCACCTTCCAGAGCCTGGACCTGATGATGCAGGCCGATCGCTTGCGGATTGCGGTGTCCAGGCCCCTGGGGATGGGCTGGACCGCCCTCGCCGGAGGGGAGGCTCTGCGCCTGCGCGCAGACGGACTGTCCACAGAGCGGTTTGGAGGCGAGCTGGGGGTGTACCACCGGCCCGCTCCCTGGATTCGTGTGGGCGGGACCACCCGGATTCTGGGCTACTCGGAGGCGGCGCCCGTACTTCACGACCGAAGGGCATTCTGGGATCCACGTTACTTCTGGAGCACCGAGCTCCCCGTGGAGATACAGGCAGCCTCCACCGGCCCATGGACGGCCCACGCGCGGGTCAGTCCAGGGATCGCCCGGGTCCGTTATCGCGACGGGGAACCCGCCGACTGGGTGCCGCAGTTCGGCGCCGAGGCAGGAGCGGGATACCTGGGAGAGCGGGCCGCCCTGGACGTCGGCCTCTTCGGTACCCGCGGCCGGGAAGGGGACTACAGCTCTCTCGGACTCAGACTCCAGCTCACTATCCGGACCGACCGATGAACAGGCGCACCATCTGGATCTCGCTTATGGCCGCTGCCCTCTTCGTGGGGGGCACCATCGGCTTCATCTGGTGGGCTACCCAGTCGCCGGGACAGGTGCAGGACTTTCTGATCCGGATGGTCTTCGTGACCCTCCTCCTCTTCCTGGGAATCCTCTTCGTCCGCTACTTCACGCTCCTCTGGTTCGGCTACCTCCAGCACGCCGAGCGGAATGTGACCCGGGGGGTGGAAGATCCGCGAGAGCTCCCCCCGGTTTCGATCATCGTTCCGGCCTACAACGAGGAGGACGTGCTCGGAGAGGCCATCGAGAGCCTCATGGCGCTGGACTACCCGTCGTACGAGGTGATCATCGTGGACGACGGCTCCACCGACGCCACCGCCGAGGTGGCCCGCCGATGGGAGGGAGTGTCGGATGAGGTGGAGGTTCGCGTGGTCACCAAGCGGAACGGGGGAAAGGCGGCGGCGCTGAACACCGGGATTGCTCTGGCCCAACATCCCTTTCTCCTCTGCATGGACGCGGATTCCTGGATGGAGCCCGGCACCCTCCGGGCCGCCATCCCCCACTTCGAGGATCAGAACGTGGGGGCCGTGGCCGGCAACGTGAAGGTGCACAACCGCAACAATCTCCTCACGAAGCTCCAGGCCCTGGAGTACATCGAGGGGCTCAACATGCCTCGCCGCGCCCAGGGCTTCATCGGGGCGGTGAATATCGTGCCGGGCCCCGTCGGCATCTTCCGGAAGTCCGCCATCGAGGATGTCGGTGGATACGACACGGACACCTTCGCCGAGGACGCGGACCTGACGTTGAAGCTGGTCACCACCGGGTGGAAGATCATCTACGAGGATCAGGCCATCACGTGGACGGCGGCACCCGACAACGTTCTCGACCTCATTCAGCAACGCTACCGGTGGACGCGAGGGCTCCTCCAGGCGGTGGGTAAGCGGAAGCGCGTGCTGGTCCAGCCATTTCCCGACTTCCCGCTCTGGCTATCGGTGCTTGAGACCGCCTTCGAGTCAATCGTCTGGCCCGCGATGAACGTGTTCGCGCACCTCTTCTTTGCCGTCGTGGCCCTCCTCTTCGGAATGGGCGAGCTCCTGCTCTACTGGTGGTTCCTTCTCACCCTCCTGGATCTGGTCATCGCGCTGGTGACCATCTCCATGGAGGAGGAGGACCTCGGACTCGTCCCGTACGCCATCGTCTATCGCTTCTTCTTCCTCCTCTTCCTGGACGTCGCCAAAACCTTCGCGGCGCTGGAAGAGGCCCTGAAGCTGGGGATGGAGTGGGACAAGGTGGACCGCGTCGCCTATCAGCCGCAGGGAACGAAGGGGAGCGCATGATCGCCTCTCCTGCCATCCCGTCACGCACCCCAAAGCTCCCTCGTAAGGAGACTCCATGAACATCGTTGATCTTCTCGTCACCATCATCGTCGTCACGATTCTGGTCACCATCGTCCTGGCCGTGATGACCTACGCGGCCTACAAGCTGAGGCTGGCGCGCCGACCGGCCGTGTCCGACGCGGCGCCTGGCGCTCGCTACTTCGATGTGCACGATCCTCCCGAGGTCCCGGACTGGGACATCGAGGCGGAACAGCATCGAGAGGAGGCCGCTCCGGCACCGACCCGGGAGGTGCCCTCGGCGCCACCTGTGGACACCGTCGCAGTGGATTCCCTCGACCGGGTGAGCTGACGCCACATGTCTCCGACCGCGGACCCCATTCCCCGGGCGAAGAGGCCATGGAGCTGGCTCGCCGGCATCCTGGCTCTCGGGGTGCTGACCGGTGCTCTCGTGGCGGCGGCGGTGCTCCTCTGGGAGTACGTCGACGTCCGGGCGCTCACGAACTCCTCAGCTACAGAGGTCGCATGGCCCCTTCCGGCACCGTCGCCGCCCTCGCCTCCGGCCGCGCTCGTGGACGATGAGCCCATTCGGCTCTATCACTCCAGCCGGAGCGCCGAATTCTTCCCGGACACCTCCCACTATGCGGGAATCGTCGCGCGATGGGAGCGGGTTGCCGCGACGGGAGGGCAGGGGATGGCACGCATCGGCACGGCAGAGGAGGTCGATGCCCTCGAGGGCACCGGCGTGGTCCTGGCCCCTGCGGCGATCTGCCTCGATTCCGTTGAGGTGGAAGCCTTCCGACGGCACGTGGAGACGGGGGGAGGCCTCGTCCTGACCTGGGCTACCGGAGCTCGGGACGGTGCGTGCGAATGGCGGGGCTGGGACGTCGTGGGAGATCTCATCGGGGCGGATGAGGTTCGGCAGCTCGATCAGCGGGACGGTGTCTACCTGACCATTCCGGCTGCCGGGCCCCTGGCCTACGGGATTGAGCCTGCGGCCCGCGTGGAAATGCGATGGGAAGCGCAGGTGGCCGTATCAAGCGACGGTCCGCGGGTATTCTGGTCGGACTGGGCGCTCAATCCGACGCCCGCGCACGGAGAGGGATCCATCGACGCCGGTGTGCACCTGCGAGAGACACCCTCCGGGGGCCGGGTGCTCTGGTTCGGGTTCAATGGAGGCGAGGCCGTGTCGCCGTTGGACCAGGGGAGGGTGGAGACCCTCTTTCGCAATGGCCTCGCCTGGGCATCAGGGGCGGTAGTGGCGGGTATTCAGCCCTGGCCGGGTGGAAAGGAGTCGTCGCTGGTGGTGACGCAGCAGGTCGGATGGGAGTTCGAGAACGCGGTGAACCTCGCCGGCCTCGGTCGCGAGCTCGGGGTTCCGGTGACCTTCTTCGTGACGTCGCGGATGGCGCTGGACCATCCCGAGCTGGCCGAGCTTCTGCTCCAGGCTGGAGAGGTGGGAACGAGGGGACCGGACGACCAGCCGCTAGGCGGGCTACCCAGGGCGGACCAGCGGGTGCGCCTGGAACGGAGCATGAGTCAGGTGCGTGGGTGGAGCGGGGTCTCGCCGGTTGGGCTGCGTCCTCCGGAGGAGAGCTACGACGAGCAGACTCTCGCGCTGTGGGCTTCGCTCGGAGGGAGCTATCTGGTGGCCTTGAACAACGGACGGACGGGGAGCCCGGAGGTGATCGAGACAGACGGCGGGCCCGTGGTGCTCCTCCCGCGGGCCTTGAAGGACGACTACAACATCCTCATTCAGGATCGGGCGCTCCGGGGGGATGCGCTCGCGAAGGAGTTCGCCGACGGGATCCGGAAGGTCGGTGCGTTGGGGGGGATGGCGCTCCTGACCACCCACAGCCAGCTCGCGGGGAGAGCGCGCTGGATGCCGAGCCTGAGGACGATGTTCGAGGAGGTCGCCGAGGAGGAGGGGTGGTGGACGGCCACTGCGGGGGAAATCGCCGAGTGGACGCTGGCGCGGCACGGCGCAACGGTCTCCTTGGAGGCCCTGTCGGACGATGCCATCCAGGTGGGGGTCCGGGCGCATCCGGAGCGGGGTCTGCACGGGGCCTGGGTGGAGCTGTCTCTTCCCGGGGCGGACGGCTGGGAGCCTCAGGTTCGTAGCGTTCCCGTGGGGTTCGCCGTGACTCGATGGGGAATTGCGGTGCAGGTGGACGACCTTCCCCCGGGGGGAGAGTGGCGAGCGGTGCTTCACCGCGATGGAGCGGGCGCCCTGGAATCCTGAACTGTGCCGGGTTCAGCCCGGAGTGTCACCACGGGGAAGTCGCTTCGGAACCGTTCGTCGGTCCGTGGGGTTCGACCGCGATTCGCAGCGGACCCGTTCCCTCGAGATCCCAGGAAAGCGCAGGATGAAGCCTTCCACGCACGATCCCCTGATCGCCGCAGCCGCCGATTTGCTCGTCGAGCATCCGGAGATCAGCAACCCCGAACTCCTCCAGCGGCTCGTCCTGATTCTCGGGACGGAGGTCGCCTGGCAGATTCCCGTGAACCGTGTTCAACGGCACGTGCGGGAGCCCGCCCAATCGCTCCTCAGGCAGAGGGTGCGCGACGGCGGTTCTACCGGATCATCGCTGGCGGGTCGGGAAGGACGCCCGGGGAAGGCCCGCCGGGGCGCCTCCGCACCGGCCCGTCGGCAGTCGACTCCCTCCCGTGAGCGGGTAGAAGCCGAGTCGGTGGATCGAGCGCTCCTGGAGGCCTTCGAACTGGGGGTGGAGTCGAATTCGCGGGGAGAGGTGGTGGAGGCTTTCCGACGTCTGGACAAGGTACGGCTCAAGGTGGGCCGGATTCTCGGGTCCACGGGCTGAGCCGTTCGCTCCTTCGAGCGGGATCCGGATCGCGCGCAAAGGGGCCGCGCGGCGCGGGAACAGTCGACCATGCTACAGCCCCGTTGGACTCTCCTGGGAGGAGTCGAGATCCCACTGGGGCAGGTGCAGGAAAATGACAGGCGCCAGAAGAAGAGGCCCGAACTACTCGGTGGAGCGCATGACCCCGAGCATCATGTTGTAGTGGCCGGCGACGAGGCAGACGAAAGTGTAGTCGCCTGCTTCCGGCATCGTGAAGACCACCTCCACCGTATCCCCGGGCGAAGCCAGGTCGGTGTAGGCGATCATCCGATCCTCGTGCTCCAGCGGGACGAAGCCTGTCTCATCCGCGGTGTAGGCCGCCTGACCAAGCATCCCCACGTCGTTTGGGTCCTTGACCACGACGAAGTTGTGGGGGAGCACGCCCTCGTTCACGTAGACGAGCCTCACCACAGTGCCCTGCGGAGCTGAGAATCGGGCGGGCACGAACTCGAGGTTCGCGTCCACGGTTCTCAACGTGATCACGGTCGTGTCAGCGACCACGGGAGGCGCCGGCGGGTGCAGCTCGTCGGGTGCCTGACTGTTCGCGATCGCGGGTGCCACCAGGAGGAGGGTTCCGAAGAGGAATCCGGAGGTGAGTCGTGCAATCATGCTCGGTTCTCCCTGCTGCACCGGGGCCATAAGGCAACCGGGGCACACCCCTCACGGGTGCGCCCCGGTCCCAGATCACCGACTGGGCTCGTGATCCTGCGAGTGTGCCCCTATAGACCCTCCGGGAGCCCCCAGAGTTCCGCCACGAGCGCGAAGGCCTCCTCCAACTCCTCGTCCACTCTCGAGGCGACATCGGTCAGCTCCTCGATCTGTCCGGGCGACAGCTCGGGAGTCTCACCCTCCGGCCACCCCTGTGCCACGCCGGACAGCACCTCCGCGGCCACGACGGCGTCCGAGTCCACCGCCGCGGCGATCGCCGCGACCAGCCCCGCGGCATCACCCCTGTTAGCGTGGGAGCGCGCCATGAGGTGGGCCGCTCGCGCGAGCCCCTCCAGCGCCTCCTCGTTCCCAGGCATGTCCCCGGACACCACCTCTGTGAGGAAGGCGGTGCCGTGAACCGACCCGGCCATGGCCGCGGCGTCGGGCAGCCACCGATCCCGCAGGTTCTGCTGCACCGCGAGGACCTGTGCCACCGCGTGGGCGGTGCGGTCCGTGGCATCGAGCTCGGAGAGCACCAGGAGCGCCTCCAGCCGCACCCCCGGATCCGAGTCCTGGAGGATGCTGGAGGGGACGGTGTAGGAGACGTCACCGGGCGCGCTCCGGTCGGGGAGCATTCCGGCCTCGAAGATATCGTCCTCCAGCTGGGCATCGCGCGGCAGGACCTGCAGGGCCGCCCGACGGACGGGCGCAGCGGGGTGGACGAGGGCCGCGCGCGTCGCCGCAGTTGCCTCCGCATCCCCCGGGATGGCTCCGAGCCCGTGGAGGGTCCACAGCGCGTGGAGCGACCCGGGATTCAGCCCCTGGGCATCGACGCTCTGGTGCTCGAGAAGCTCGATGAGCGCGGGCACCACGTCGCTCCCGCCCCGCTCCACCAGGAGGCGCTGTGCGGTCAGTCGCCAGAACATATTGTCATGGCGGAGCGTCGCAACGAGCTCCGCCGGGGAAGCACCGTCCAGCGAGAGGGGCTCGTATGCCGGGGCATCGTCCCAGGAGATCCGGTAGATGCGGGCGTGGTCCGCGTCCCGATTCGGCGTCTCGTACGCGTTGCCCTCACCGTGCTCGCAACAGCCATCGATGTCGCGCGGTGTGGGGTTGTGCTGCGCCACGAGCGAGTAGAAGTCGGCCACCCACAGCGCCCCGTCCGGCCCCACCTTGACCTGGACCGGCGCCATCCAGGTGTCCCGGCTCGCCATGAAGCTCCAGCGATTCTCGGCCTCGAAGCTGCTCCCGTCCCGGCGGATGTCGAACATTCCCACCAGGTGACCGGTTGGATCGGTCACGAACGCCGCCCGGTTCCAGTACGCTTCGGGGAACGAGCGGGCGGTGTAGATTTCGTGCGCCGCTCCCGCGGTGTAACGCCCGAACTGATCGACCTGTCGGATGCCTTCGTAAATCGGGTAGATGTCGTTCCGATCGTGGATCCCGGGGAGGACCGGCTCGCCCATCCCGAGGGCGTGATAGTAGCGCGCCGGGATGTGCACGAATTGACTGGGGCGACTGTTCGCGGTGGAGCCGAAGATGTACCCGTCCTCCGACTGGGCTACTCCCCACGTGTTGTTGCTCGTGCGAGCGAGGTACTCCAGGTCGGACCCGTCCGCCGGAAAGCGGAAGTATCCGGCTCGGAATTCCCCGGGGGCGTAGGTGCGACCGGCCACGGTCCCCCGAAAGCCGTTGTAGCCGACGGACCCCAGGATCTGGTTGTCGAGCCCGTAACGGAAGTTGCTGGTCTGGCCGTGGGTGTCGTTCCGCGGCCAGCCCGTCATGATGGTTTCCTTGACATCGGCGCGGTCGTCGCCGTCGGTGTCCTGCATGAAGAAGATATGCGGGGCCTGGGCCACGATCAGCCCGCCGTCGGCGTGGGCGATGCTCGTGACTATGTTCAGCCCTTCGGCCCACACGGTGACGTCGTCGGCCTGCCCGTCTCCATTGGTGTCCTCCAGGATGAGGATGCGGTCGTTCCCGGGCTCGTCGTCCGGAAGGAGACGATTCGGGTAGTCGTTGGTCTCGGCGGCCCACATCCGACCCTGCTCGTCCCAGGTAAAGTCGATGATCCGGCCGATCATCGGCTCCATAGCGAACCAGTCGATGCTGAAGCCCGGGGGCACGACGGTGCGTGCCAGGGACTCCTCCACGTCGAGTGCGATCTGCGCCTCATAGATGTGCTCCTCGGCCAGGGTATTCCATGGCGCGGGCGGACGCTCGTAGACGGGGAGGGGGGCGGGGAGGGAGGACGTCGGCGCCGGGGTTTCCGCCATGATCCGTTGGAGCGCCCAGTCTCCCGCAACCCAGCGTGTCCCCTGCACCAGAAGGCGTTGGAAGGCCTCGTTCGTCCAGGTGCGCTCGTCGTGTCCCCACGCGGAATAGAAGACGCGACCGTCGCCCTGATCACGAACCCAGGTCCATGGTTCGGCGTGGCTCCCCTCCCTGCGCACCTCCAGCACCGTCCTCCCCACGGGGTTGTGCTTCGTGTGGACGTAGGTCTCGTCCCAGCTTTCGATCACCGGGACACCCTGGAGTGCCGGGTGGCCGGGCTCGACCCTCTCGGTGGAGAAGGTGCCTGCTCCGTGGGCCTTGAAAGCACCGCCCACCAGCCGGATGTACTCTTCCGAATTCTGAAAGGCGGCGGAGGCCGAATGGAGGACGACCAGCCCTCCCCCCGACTCCACGAAGTCGTAGAGCGCCCCCACCTGGGCATTCGAGATCTGGGACTGGTTGTTGTAGAACATCAGCGCGTGGTAGCGGGAGAGGTTCTCGGCGTTCAGATCCACGGGATCGGCCGTGTAGAACATGTCGATTCCGTTCCCAGCGAGCACGGGGAGGATCGCCTTGGCCCGCTCGTAGGGCTCGTGGTGTCCGTCGTCACCGAGGAAGAGGACCTGGAGCCGGTCGGCCGGGGGCGCCTGCGCGTCGAGCTCGGAGGGCTGAGCGAACAGGAGGCCGAAGGCCAGGGGAAGTGCTCCCAGGGCTAGAATGCCGGCGAGTCTTCCTCGGAAACCCGCCGGGCTGCGCATCTTCATCATTTGGTTCCTCTCCATGACGTTGCTCTTCGAAGGTGGAGGCGCCGACCGAAGGGGGTCGATGCACCCGGATCGATCAGCCTTCGGAACGGTTGAAGCCCCCTGAACCCGCCGGACCATCCCGTTCCCGGGACTCGCCCCCGGTCGGTCATCCTCCTCCTCGAGTCGGGGAAGGGGCATACAGTTGACGCCGCGGATCCCGAAGTGAAGGATAACTAATCAAGTCCGATGCACCGTGCCAGTATCGAGCGGAGGGGACGCGCCGGAAGGTGCCGCCCCTTCATCCGAGGCCCCGGCAACCCGCCTTTTATCCCATGGGGAGGGACCCCTGCATGACTCAGGACCGAACGCTTCGCTTCGTGACCTCGGACGAAATGGAGGTGGAAGAGCTTCCGTGGGGTCCTCACGAGTGGCTCTCCCGTCCCGGCCTCACCGAGGCGGGTGAACTCCTCCTGGTCCGTGTGCGGATGCCCCCCGGGAAAGGCCACGCCTTCCACCGGCATCCCCGGATGGAGGAAATCATCTACGTGGTGTCGGGAAGCGCGGAGCAGTGGGTGGACCGGGAGCAGCGGATCCTGGAACCAGGGGACACGGCCCACATCCCCAAGGACATGGTCCATGCCACTTACAACGCCGGGGACGACACCCTCGTATTCCTCGCCATCCTGTCTCCGGCAGACGCCGAGGGCCCGGGGCTCGTGGACGTCGCTGGCGAGGAGCCCTGGGCGGGGATGCGGTCGGCCTCGGGCAACGATTCGAGGTCCGGATCGTGAGTGAGGAACGGACGGGGCGTCGCACCATCCTCCTCATCGGGACGTTGGACACCAAAGGAGACGAGTACCGGTGGACGCGGGACCGGCTTCGGTCGCGCGGACATGACGTGCTCATCATGGACGTCGGCGTCCTCTCGGACCCGCCATTCCCACCGGACATCGAAGCCGCGGATGTGGCCCGTGCCGGAGGTGGGGAGCTCGAGGACCTGCGCGCGGCAGGTGACCGGGGAAGCGCGGTGGAGGTCATGCTCCAGGGAGCCCGATCCCTGGTTCCCCAACTCTTCGCAGAGGGCCGCTTCGACGGGGTCCTGGGGCTGGGGGGGGGAGGCGGCACCTCGATGGTCACCGCTGCCATGCAGACGCTCCCGGTGGGCGTCCCGAAGGTGATGGTCTCTACCATGGCGTCCGGAAACACCTCTCCCTACGTGGACGTCAAGGACATCACCATGATGTACTCGGTGGGAGACATCGCGGGTCTCAACCCGCTCACCCGCCGGATCCTCTCCAACGCGGTGGGCGCCATCGCCGGCATGGTGGAGGAGGAGCCGCCGGAGGAGAAGCGGGACCGCCCCCTCCTGGCCGCCACCATGTTCGGGGTCACAACCCCCTGCGTCACCGCCGTCCGCGAGCGGCTGGAGGACGAGGGGTACGACGTGCTGGTGTTCCATGCCACCGGCTCGGGCGGCCGGGCCATGGAGGGGCTCATCGAGGACGGGTTCATCACCGGCGTGCTGGACGTGACCACCACCGAGTGGTGCGACGAGGTGGTGGGCGGCGTCCTCTCCGCCGGCCCCGAGCGATTGCTTGCCGCGGGGCGGAAGGGGATTCCCCAGGTGGTGTCCGTGGGGGCCACCGACATGGTGAACTTCGGGGGTTTCGACACGGTCCCCGAGAAGTTCCGGTCCCGGAATCTCTATCGTCACAACCCCTCGGTGACCCTCATGCGGACAAGTCCCGAGGAGTGCGCCCTGGTGGGCCGCCGGATTGCCGAGCAGCTCAACCGGGGGGTCGGAGAGATCGTCGTGGCCCTCCCCCTGGGCGGTGTGAGCATGATCGACGCGGAGGGCGAACCCTTCCACGACCCCGAGGCGGATCGGGTTCTCTTCGAGTCGATCCGCACCCACCTGAACCCCCGGATCCGCGTCGTGGAATCCGAGGCGCACATCAACGATCCGGCCTTCGCCGAGCTGCTGGTGGGTGAGCTGCTACGCATTCTGCCCACCGGGACCGTGGCGAGTTCCTGACGCACCGGCCGTGGCTGCGGCCTTCCCCATCGAATCACCCGAACCCGAGGATCGAGGATCCGACCATGCCCTTCATTCCCTACCAGGACTGCTTGAACACCCTCCGCGCCGAGGTCGCCGCCGGCCGCCCCATCATAGGAGCGGGCGCTGGGACCGGGATCTCCGCCAAGTTCGCCGAGCGGGGCGGGGTGGACCTGATCATCATCTACAACTCAGGCCGTTACAGGATGGCCGGCCGGGGCAGCCTCTCCGGGATGATGCCCTACGGGGATGCGAACCAGATCGTGGTGGACATGGCCCGCGAGGTTCTCCCTGTGGTCAAAGACACCCCGGTGCTGGCAGGGGTGTGCGGCACGGACCCCTTTCGAATGATGAGAAGCTTTCTTCCTCAGCTGAAGGAGATGGGCTTCGAAGGGGTCCAGAACTTCCCCACGGTGGGACTCATCGACGGGACCTTCCGGCAGGCGCTGGAGGAGACCGGAATGGGCATCCAGCTCGAGATCGACATGATTCGTGAAGCCCACGATCTGGAGATGCTCACCTGCCCGTACGCCTTCAACCCCAGGGATGCCGCCCGTTTCGCCGAGGCCGGCGCGGACGTCGTGGTCGCCCACCTGGGCACCACGGTGGCGGGCGCGGTGGGCGTGAAGACCGCCATGTCTCTGGACGAGGCGGTGGATGCAACGCAGGCGATGCACGATGCGGCAAAGGAGGTGAATCCCGACGTCATGGTACTCTGCCACGGGGGCCCCGTGGCCCACCCTGAGGATGCACAGTACGTGCTGGAGCGCACCGAGGGAGTCGTCGGATTCTTCGGGGCTTCCAGCATCGAGCGGCTCGCCACCGAGCCCGCCATCGAAGGACAGACCCGGATGTTCAAGGAGGTCCGCTTTGGGGAGTGACTCCCAAACGGGGTCCTTTCCACTTTCCCCGCTTGCATCCGGACCGTAGTTTGCCCCGGTCTTTTACCGCGGAGTCCTGCCGACCCCCGCCACCCGGCCCCGGCGGGGGAACGGTGGACCCGCCCGGGTGACACTCCACGACACGACGAGGACGTGATATGGCTCAGCAAGGGACGAGTGCTTCGGACACCATCAACAGGGACCGCCTCTTCCTGGGCATATGCTGTGCCCTCATTCCCACAGCCTTTTCCTTTGTCCTCGTAAGCAACATCCTGGGGCAGCTCAAGACCGAGTTCGTCCTGACGAATGCCCACGTGGGCTACATCGGAGGGTCGGCGCTCTGGGGCATGGCCCTGTCGCTTCTGGTGTTCGGTCCCTTCCTGGAAAAGTTCGGCCTGAAAAAGGCGGCCATCGGGGCCTTCATCGGCCACCTGCTGGGGGTGACCCTCTTCCTGGCCGCCTATCCCTTTGCGGGCGACCCCGTGGCCTTCTGGATCCTCATCATGGGGGCCATAGGGATGGGCATAGGCAACGGTCTGATCGAGGTGGCGGGGAACCCCCTCACCGCGGCGCTCTACCCGAAAAACACCACCACGAAGCTGAACCACTTCCACGCCTTCTTTCCCGGGGGCATGGTGTTCGGGGGGCTTCTGGGCTGGATCATGGTGCAGACCGGCACCCTCGGTCCCGTCAACATCGGGCACTGGACCATCCAGATCGCAATCGTCTACATCCCGATCCTCCTCTACGGGGCTCTGGTGCTGCCTGAGAAGTTCCCGAAGACACGGCACGCCGAGGCGGGCATTCCCATCGGCGAGATGTTCCGATACACCTTGACCCACCCGATCTTCTGGGGGCTCGTGGTCATCAAGATGATCACGCTCTCCCTCGAACTCGGGCCCATGCGGTGGATACCGGAGGTGCTCCAGGCGGCCGGCGTTCACGGAATGCTCGTCTTCGTCTGGATTACCGGTCTCATGATGGTGCTCCGGATTTTTGCGGGGCCCTTCGTGGAGCGCTTCTCTCCCACCGGGATGCTCCTGGGCGCCTCCGTGCTGACAGGGATCGGCCTCCTCATGTTCAGCACCTTCGCCACCGGTCTCTTCGTCCTGATGGTGTCGGCGACCATCTTCGCCTGCGGGGTAGCGTTCTTTTTCCCGACGATGGTGGGCTACGTCAGCGAGCAGCTCCCACGCACCGGATCGCTCGGCATCGTGGTCTTCATCGGTCTGGGGTTCCTTGCGGCGGGATCCGCCCAGCCCTTCATGGGTGAAATTGCCGACCATTACCTCCCCGATGCGCTTCCCGAGGCCGAGACGGTGGCGGTCCTGGAGTCGGTGGAGGAGCGGTACCCCGGATATCTCGCACAGGCCCAGGCGGCGGCCGACGATCCGGCAGAGCTCGCCGCGCTCGGATACCGGCCGGCAGATGTGGAAGCCGTGCTCTTGTCTGCTCAGGAGGCGCTGGGCCACTACCGGGCCGATGGCGTCCTGCACGGGAACTCCACCGGGAACACCCTTCGCGCCATGCAGGATGCCGGAGTGGCGGAGGAGGCCGACCTGGCGGCGACGGCCTACGCGATCCTGCGACCGGCCGACAACTATGGCGGGAGGATGGCCTTCCGATGGGTGGCTCCCATCGCCTTTCTGATCGGTCTGGTCTTTTTGGTCATGTTCCTCCGCGAGAAACAGCGTGGCGGATATCGGGTGGTCGAGCTCTCCCACGACCCGGACGGGGCGGTCGATGCGCGCGAGGCCTTCCACGAGGGACCGGGTGGCGCCTGAGGTCCTGCGGGACGAGGACTTCCGGGGGCGTGTTCGCGGAAGGAATCCGGCAGCGCCCCCGATCGCGTGTTGGGGATCACGATGTGCTATCTTCGAAAGGCCCCATCACTTCCACGTTGATCCTTTCGCGGATCACCGGGAACCAATCCGAGACCACGCCATGCGCATCCTGGCCGTTGACGACGACCCAATGACCCTGGCTCCCCTCGAGCAGCGACTGCTCGGGGAGAGCCACGAGGTGAGGACGTTCGGTGACGGAGAGGCCGCCTGGGCAGCGCTCGAGGAGGGATATGAGGCCGATGTCCTGATTCTCGACTGGATGCTCCCCGGCATGGACGGCCTCGAGCTCCTGCGCCGGATTCGGGGCAGGGAGGAACAACCCTACGTCTACATCATCATGCTGACAGGCCGTCGGAGCGCTGCGGATCTGGTGGAGGGCTTCGAGGCGGGCGCCGACGACTACCTCAGAAAGCCCGTCGACTGGGACGAGCTCGACGCCCGACTCCGGGCGGGGGAGCGAATTGTGAATCTCCAGAGGGCCCTCATCGAGGCACGAGAGGAGTTACGTACTCAGGCGATGCAGGATGCGTTGACCGGAATCCTCAACCACGGCGCCATCGTGGATGCGCTCGAGCGGGAAGTGAATCGTGCCGATCGGGAAGGAACTCCCCTCAGCGTGGTCCTAGCCGACCTCGACAAGTTCAAACGGGTCAACGACAACTACGGGCATCTGGCCGGGGACCACGTGTTGGTCGAGATGGCGCGTAGGATGAGGGAGTGCCTGCGTTCGTACGATGCCATCGGACGTTACGGGGGCGAGGAGTTCCTTCTGGTTCTCCCGAACTCGGGCCCGCAGGTGGCGAAGGACCTGGCCGAGCGGATCCGCGCCGTCGTGGTCAACACCCCCTTCGAACTCGGTGATGGGTCGGATGCCGGGTCGGTCCGGATGAGCCTGAGCCTGGGAGTCGTTACTCTCGCGGAGCCGCGTGCGCTGCCCGCACAGGAATTGATCCGAGTGGCGGATCGAGCGCTCTATGACGTGAAGGACCAGGGTGGAGATGGGGTCGCCTGGGAAGCGTTCCCTCAGAAAGCTCAGGAGTCGGGAGAGGCGAACAGGGAGCAGATCTCCTGACGGACCCTGGCACCGCGGCTTTCCGACCGATATTTTTGAAAGGTGGCGTCCGGAGTCCCTAGGACTGTGGCGTTGTCGTGAGTTCGACCAGTCCTGGGGGCGTTCGGCGATTCGCGCCTACCGGACGCTCGTTCGGAATTGCACCCCCAACGGAGCACGACGGATATGCGGCCAGTCATCAGTCGGTTTGGTTCGCGCGCTCTGATCGCGTTCCTGGTCATTGCGGTGTCACCCACCCCCGCCTCGTCCCAGGACGCTGAAACCGAGGCGTCTGCCCTGAACCCTGGAACCGAGGCCCTCGACGGTCCCTCCGAAGTCTTCGCACCTCTGGTGGCTGAGCGAACCGCCGAACGGCTCGACGCCGATCTTGCCGCGCTCGAGACCTTCCGGCCCGGGTACCCATTCTGGCGCCACGTCTTCACCATCCCTGACGGCTCCATCGCGTTCGGCAGTGCCACGGGGGGCGATTTGCTCGCGGTATTCCCCGCCCGGGGCGATTGGATTGGAGCCGCGCGTTGGGAGCGGCCGGAGCTCGCCGGGCTCCTGACGGGGCACAGGCTGGAAGGAGGACTGTCACAGCGCCGGGAGCAGGTCACGCAGATGCTGGAATCCGAGGTGGGCCCCGTCGTGCACAACGCGACCCGGGGGCGCTTCCTCATGCCGAACGCCCGGCGCTACGGGAGCTTCCTGGGTGCCTGGGGCGAAATCTATGAGCGGTTCGGAGTGCCCGCCGATCTCGGTCTGGCCCAGGCGATCCTGGAATCGGGTCTCAATGGCCGAATCCGCTCGGAGGCCGGTGCGCTCGGGTTCTGCCAATGGATGCCCGGGAACTGGAACAAGCTCAAGCGGCTCTCACCCCATGAGATCGAGGGCTACAACCAGACCACCCAGGCGCCATACTGCGCCGCCTACCTCTCCATCCTCGCCGCCAAGTATGGCAGCTTCATTCCCGCCCTTTCCGAACATCACGCGGGGGGGACGAACGTGGGGAGGACGATCATCAACGGTGGCCGGCTTGGGGGGGGCGACGTGCGGGAACAGTATCTCCTCGGGTCGGAGTTCGCGCGGGATGTGCGGACGATCTCGCTCCCGAGGTACAGGGACGTGGTAAGGACCTACGGACCCCGCTCCTTCCTCTACGCAGAGATGGTCTTCGGCAACACCTATACGGTGCGGAACCTTCGGGACGAGATTCCGCAGCAGGAGGTCCGGGCCATGCGCACGTCCCGTGCGCTCTCGCTGGACGATATTACGCGGCGAACGGGTCTTTCGGCGGACGAGGTCCGGCGGTTCAACCCGGCACTGCTCCGCCAGGTGCCGCGGGCCGCCACGCTCTACCTCCCCACGCAGATCGACGACTTCGGGCGGGACGTCGCCTTCTGGCACCGCCCGCCCAGCGTTGAGTACCTGGGTGTCCTGGCGGATTTCCTGGAGATGGATGCTTCGACGGAGGAATGGGAAGAACCCGCGTTCGAGGCGGTGCTCCGGGAGTTCGAGCGTCGTTTCCGGGCGACGGAGACCGAGGAAGGGCTCGTGATGGCCACTGTCCTCGCCTACGTGATGGAGGAGACCCGGACGAGCGGCCGGGGGGAGATCCTGGCAGAGTTCCGGAGCGACCCGGAGATCGAGCGCCTCTTCCATCTCGGGGTCCTGGAGCGCGAGGCGAGCCGGAGCACGTTCCTGTCGGAGCGTTGAGCGACGCCGGCGACCGCGAGATTGACGACGCTCTCGCATGAGTGAGATTCTCCTCGTCGTCGCGGTGGGGCTCGCGGTCGTCAGCGTCCTGCTGCTCTCAGTGGGTGTCGCAGCCCTTCGCCGCCACCGATGGCTCGGCTCGCTGGGAAGTGCGGGGGCTGGAGCCCTTATCCTCTCCCTGGCGGCCCTCTCAGGGGTGCTCGGTCTCTCGACCCAGGGATATCGCGGCCTCGTCGCCGAGGAGTTGGCGGTCACGGTCACGACCGTGCCGGTGGAGGAGGGTGTCTTTCAGGCGTACCTCGAGTTTCCGGACGGCCGGTTGGAGAGCTTCCGCATCGAGGGTGACCAGTTCCTCGTGGACGCCCACATCCTGAAGTGGCATCCGTTGGCGAATGTACTCGGGATCCACACCCTCTACGAGTTGGACCGCCTCTCGGGGAGGTACATCGAGATCGAGGATGAGCGCGCGGCTCCTCGGACGGTCCACACCCTGAAGACGGAGAAGCCGGTGGACCTCTTCCAGTTGGCCAGACGGTATTCGCTCCTCGCCCTACTGGTGGATACCGAATACGGGTCCGCGACCTACGTTCAGGTCGATCGCCCCTCGCGGTTCGAGGTTACGGTCTCCACCACCGGACTTCTGGTGCGCGAGACGGGCACCGTCACCGGCCCGCCGGACTGATCATCCACCCCCGGCGGCCTGGCCCCTGATCTCAAACGGGAGCTCCGCTTCCAGGTCGGCTTCCGGGACCGGGATGCGAGTCCTCAGCAGGTAGGAACCCTCCGGAAGCTCGAGTGGGAGCCATTCGACCCACTCTGGGCCGCTGTCTCCAGCGGGCAACTCGAGTTCCTCCTGGACCTGGGCGAAGGCCCGGTCCGCACTCCAACTGTATACGACTTCGTCGTCACTATTTACCACTT
>JBBDRS010000012.1:0-164496 GCA_040905325.1 Gemmatimonadota bacterium | reverse complement strand
AAAGTGTCACTCCTTCACCTGCCCCGAAAGTCCGATTTCGGCTGAACCATTACACGGCGACCCCTGGTGTAGGGACGAGCGGGGAAGAGTGGGGCGTTGTGGAACACGAGCGTGGCACTTTATTTATATGGTATGGTGATGTACATGGCGCATGCTGCGCACCTGACGCATGCCACGACACGGGCAAGGGAAGGAAGAAATGGAGCGCACCTTCGACGTGATCGTCGAAAAGGACTCGGAGGGGTGGTATGTCGCATCCGTCCCGTCCCTTTCCGGATGCCATACGCAGGCCCGAACCCTGGAGGAGCTCCGGGAGCGCGTTCGGGAAGCCATCTTGTTGGCCCTGGAGGACGATGCGAACGACGGCCCGGAGCAAGTGGGCTTTATCGGGGTTGAGCGCATCACGGCGTGACCCGTCTCCCCCGGGTAACCGGCACGGAGTTGGTCGGCGCTCTTGCGCGGGCCGGATTCCAGGTGGTGCGAGTGAAGGGGAGCCACCACCGGCTCCAGCACCCGGACGGACGCCGCACCACCGTTCCGGTCCACGCCGGCGAGACGATAGGCCCGGGGCTCCTCGGGAAAATCCTGAAAGACGCCGAGCTTACTCGGGAGGCGCTGGTCCCCCTTCTCTGATTCTCCCCCGGCCCCACGTAACGCACGAAGGCCCGCGCCCAGGCCGTTCCACGTGCCCAGGAGCCCCTCCCCCCCCACCCTCGGACGCCCCTTCGGCCGCCTCCAGGAGGAGCGGAGGCCGCCACGCCCCACGTGGTGACATCTCCCGGCCCGCAGGGCCTCAGCTGCCCCTCGGGGAAGCTGAGGCCGGCGTCGGCGGGGTCCAGGAGTAGGACCGGCTGGTCGTAGGAGCTGGCCGGGTGGGCGGTGGTGAGGACTCCGGGGATCGTTCTCCCCGGGAGGTGGACGTGGACGGCGGTTCCTGCGATGGTGCTGAACATGACCCCTCCCCTTTGAGGTGGTGAACGCCAGGGGAAGGGGTGAGGTAGGCCGTGCACCGGCCCGAAACGGGAATTCCCGTGCACGGTTCGTGCACTGTCGGAACCCCCGGATCCTGTAACTTCAATGGGCGCTGAGGGATTCGAACCCCCGACCTCCTGCTTGTAAGGCAGGCGCTCTGAACCGGCTGAGCTAAGCGCCCCGGCGGTCCCGAGGGACCGGACGAAACGGCCTCCAAGCTATACGAGCGTGCGGGTCGGCGGCAAGCCGCCCGGACCGATCATTTTTCCCGGCCACTGGCTCGCATGACGATTGTGGAAAGAAAGGCCATGCTGAGGGCAGAACTCCTCCGCCGTCGCGCGGCGACTCCTCCCATCGACCGTGCACGGGCGTCCCTCCTCATCCGCTCCCGAATCCTTTCCCTCCCCGAGGTGCGCGGCGCGACGGGGGTGTTCGCCTTCATCTCGCACGGGGCCGAGGTCCACCTCCGAGCGCTCATCGATGTCCTGGACGCGACAGGAGTCCGGGTCGCAGTCCCCAGAGTAGTGGGACCGGGTGAGATGATCGCCGCGGAGTTTCCCGGCTGGGATGACCTGGCCGAGGGGGTACTGGGCATTCCGGCCCCCGCCTCCACGGAGCCCGCCCGCTTTCCCGTCGAGGTGGTGATCACACCGGGTCTCGGATTCGATCCGGGGGGTCGGCGCCTGGGCTACGGGGGAGGTTACTACGACCGCTGGCTCGCCCTGCACCCCGCTCCCATCCGGGTCGCCGCGGCCTTCGACTTCCAGGTGGTGGACGCCGTCCCCGTGGGGGAAGGCGACCAACCGGTCGACGTCATCGTCACTGAGACAAGGGTAATCCGGACCGGGAGTCGCGGCCCCGCCCAACCACCGGAGGCCGTCTCTTAGCACACCGGCGGGAATTGTGTTATGTTTGTTTCCGGCCTGTTACAGAATCACTGTGACAGGTCGTTTCCTTAAGGTGTCCGCTCAAGCATGATGTTTCGCTTCTATCCCTCAGGACGGGAAGAGCAACAATGAGTTCCGATAGCAATACTGCAGTACTCGAAGCACCGACCACGACCAAGACTGCCACCGTCACACCGCCAGCCCTCGAGATCGACCGGGCCGACTGGGGAGACATGGATGCAGTTCAGCAGATCATCCGGTCCTCGGCCTCCTGGTACGAAGACATCGTCTCGGACGAGGACCTCGCCGAGCACTACGTCGACGGGAAGTGGGCGCGGGATAACTTCCATCGACGAGAGTTCTTCGTTGGAAAGCTGGACGACGAGGTGGCCGGCACCATCACCCTCCAGGAGGTGGGCGACGACCACATCTACCTGGGATACGTCTACCTCCATACCGACCATGTCGGGAACGGATACGGCGGAGTGCTGTTGGACTTCGCCCGGGACGAGGCACGGCGCCGTGGGCGGAACAGCCTCGTGCTGATCGCCCACCCCGATGCGGAGTGGGCATGCCGCGCCTACGAGAAGTACGGCTTCCGGCTTGTCGCAGATAACAAGGAGGACGTGCTTTCCTGGGAGGGCGGCTGGCTGGCACCCTTCTACGAAGAAGGCTTCCAGCTCTACCAGTACAAGGTCTGAAGCCGTCGGCTCAGCGGAGGGAGTCTCCCCCGGCGCATTCCCGTCTCACCGGCGGGATGCGCCGGGGCCCCTGCCCTGATCGGTCGGTTCCCCATCCTTCGCACGGCCTCCCCGTGCCGGCAGCACCAGAGCCAGGGGCAGGATGATCAGGTAGGCAAAGGCCAGAAGGATCGGTGCCGCCGAGATCGATCCCTGGTCGAGAAACCAGTAGCCCGCCACACCCACGATCGCCCAGGCCGCCAGGAGCCCAAAGTGGAGCGGCTCGAGCCTCAGGAGCGGGTCAGGGCCACCGGACTCGCGAGGAGGCCCTTTTCTCGTGCGTCTTCTTTCGCGTCGGTTGGGAGTCATTGCTGCATATCCTACCCCTCGGAATCCCGGGGGTCAACCGGCCGCTCCTCAGGTCGCGTCGGGCTCCGACGACGGCGCCCTTCGTCCCTGAATCCTCCGATGGGCGGGTGCGTGGGCGGCTCCCAGTAGGCCGGGAAGTCCGGCATCTCCGCGGCCCTGAGACGTTCCATCTTCTCCCGGTCGCGCCGGCGGCGGATGCGGAAGAGGACGATGAGCACGACCCCCAGGAAGAGCCAGAACACCGCCGACTGCCCCAGGATCAGCAACCAGCCGTAGCGGCGTCTCACATCTTCCAGCCAGCGACGCTCGAAGGTGCCGGTGGACATTCCGAAGGTCTGTCTGAAGGCGCTCTCGAAGTCACCCCCCTCGCGCCACCGGGTCAGGAAGAGCTCCATTCCCGCTGACCCGGAGCTCCTTGCGAGGTACTCGATCGCGGTGGCCGACAGTAGATAGGCCACTTCCGCACGGGCCCGCTCCCTCGGCCACTGGAGGGTGAGGGAGTCCAGGGGAGGCGCCCCCCTCCCCGCCAGCACCAGCCGGAGGCGCCAGGCCTCCTCGAAGGCTCCCCCGCCGGACACCCACTGCGCATAGCCCTCGTCGAACCAACGTGGGATCCGGAGGCCGCCGAGGTATTCGTGGAGTCCCAGGTGCGCCCATTCATGCCGGACCGTCCGAGCCTCGGAACGGAATCCGTCCCAGGGCGTCTGAAACACGGGGAGGACGATCCTGCGGAGCGCCGGTATCGCCACGCCCGCCCCCCAATGGGGCGCCCTGCCCTGGGTGAGGGCTCGCCAGCGCTCCTCGTCGGGCGCGAGGAAGATGACGGCGCGGGAGGGGTAGCCGGAGGGGAGCCCCTCCAGGTCGGGGCGGACCTCGAGCGTTCGCAGGACCCCATCGGACCGGGATCCATCGCCGGGCCAGTGGACGACGCGAAGGCGGTCGCCGAGGCGGGGGTCATCCGGAACCACCACGATGGCTTCGTCGACACCCTCCACTCCCGTGGGATGGACGAGCTCCGGGAACCCGACCTGCTGCCGTGGGACCGGCTCCGCATCGAGCGGAGCGACCCAGAGCAGGGGGAGGAGAAGTAGGATCCACATCTCATTGCGAGCCCGGCACGGCCGGCCGCCGTCCGTCAGGTTTCGGGGGCTCCGGCAAGCATCCCCAGGTTCGTACGGGCGACGTCGTTCTCCGGATTCAACTCGAGCGCCTTCGACCACAACCGCCGGGCCGACTCGTTGTCTCCGTCGCTGTAGGACAGATTGCCGAGTCGGACCAGGACCCCATCGCCCAGCCCCGGATCGAGGCGAACAGCTCGCTCGTAATGGCCCCGAGCGGCAGCTTCGTCGCCCCGTCGGAAGGCCAGATCACCCAGGTTCCGGTGCGCCTGGGGCGGGGTCTCCGACTCCCCAACCGCCCGGAGGTAGAGCGCCTCCGCTGCCGCGAGCTCTCCCCGCCGCTCCAGAACCGCCCCCAGGTTCACCAGGATCGGACCGGACCAGGGATGTAGGACGAGGCCCTCTCGCCCAATCTTCAGGGCCTCGTTCGCCGCTCCCGCCATCTCGGCGGCAAGGATGGCGTGCGAGAAGAAAAGCGGCTCCGGCTCCTGCCCATCCAGCGCCTCCCGGTAGTCACGGAAGGCTTCGCGCGCCTCCTCCGGCCGAAAATTCTTCAGCAGCAGGATCCCGGAGGCGAGCCGAAGTTCAGGATCGTCGGGGGTGTGTTCCCGCGCCCGGTCCAGAACCTGCAGGGCCTCCTCGACCCGTCCCATACGCTCCAGCGTGAGGGCTCGGTTGCGAGCCCGCGGGTAGCTCGCAGTACCGGCCTCCTCCGCGCGCTCCAGAAGCTCGAGGGCCTCTTCGAGCCGATCGTCCCGCAGTGCGATGAGCGCCAACCGCTCCAACGCCTCCACGGCTTCCGGATTCTCGTCCAGCGCCTTTCGGAGCTCCCGTTCGGACTCCTCGAACATGCTCGTCTCGTAGAAGGCCCGCCCCAGCTCGAGGGCGCGTTCCATATCGGTGACCTCGTCCTCGACCTCCTCCGGAGGGCTTCCCTTCGGAGACACGACGGCGTCCTCGAGAGGGGCCACCACACCCTCCCGGGCGAGGTCCGAGATGGCCCGGAACACCTCGAACTCCACGATCCCCGAGTGCTGGACCACCTCGGCAACGGTTCGTTTCCCGTCGAGGTGTGTCAGGACCTTTTCCACCAGCGGAGGCACCGGGGGACCCGTCGCCCCTTCGAGCCGCTGGAAGACCATCCAGTCGGAGACCTCCTCCCGGATCTGAGGCCACTCATCCACCCGCCGGGCACCCTCCAGAAGGAGGTTCTCCGCCAGCAGGTGGACGAGGATCGGGACCCCTTTCTCGGGCGTGTGATCACTCGCGAAGTGAAAGGTCCCCTCCTCCCAGGTGAAGAGGTGGTAGACCGCCTCCTCCACCTCGATGGTCTGGAAACGTTCGAGGTCGTCGCTGGAGAGCCGGTCCGCTTCGACGAGAAGGCGGGCGTAGTGCGTGCCGGCGCTGCCGGCCGCCTCGCGACGTGCCTCCTTCAGGTGCTCCGCCTCGACGACACCCCGTCGGACGAGGCGCTCGCCCAGGCGATCTGGCCGATTCAGGACGGTGGCGTGAACCACGGCGCCCCCATCGAAGTAGATGTGCCCGAAGTTCGAGCCATCGGTCACGGAGAGGCGACCAGACTTGCGTCCCATGGCAAGAAGCTGGCAGATGTCGGCCAGCCCGACGTCCTGCAGCTTTCCCTCAATCGCCATTCGCCCCCCCGAGTGATACGGCCCGTCCCATCACGATCCCTCCATGATCCGATCGGCCACGGTGGGCCAATCCCACACCACCTTCTCCCGGGATGGGCGCCACGCCTCCCCCTCGCCCGATCCCTTCGTCCCCCCGGACGTGGCAGGCTGTGGCGTGGCAGCGGACCTTGCCTCGGCCCGGCCGACGCCCACGAGCTCGAGGAGCTCCATTATTTCGTCCGTCGACCCCTCCCGACCCTCCGGGGGAGACCCTTGGACATCCTCGGAAGCCGGGGAAGCCGCGGGAGTGGATGCCGAGGAGCTCCCTGCGTCCGCGATAGACCCGGTCCCCTCCTGACAAAGCTCGATCTGTGCCTCCTCCGGCAGTGGGGCGCCCTCCAGCTCGATGACCAGCCCACCCTCGAAGCGGGAACGGAGCCGTTCATCGATCCGCTGGATGGCGTTGGGCGAACGGTCGGCCGCCAGCAGGATCCTCGCATCGCGACGCTTCAGTGCCTCGAAGAGGTGGAAGAACTCCTCCTGGGCCCGCTCGGTCTCGGCGAGGGATTCGAGGCCGTGGAGGAGGAGCACCTCGACGGTCCACCACCGCTCACGCCAGGCCCCCGCGACCCCGTCGGAGATGGCGCGCACGAACTCCTCCGCGAAGGCAGGCACCGAGATCATCCCGACACGGGCATTCGGATGGGTTTCGAGGTAGGAGCGGCCCACGGCCTCCAGGAATCTGCGACCCCGGTCGGCTTCCGCCGAGTGCAGATAGAGTGGGTTGAAATCCGGGCGCTCGGTGGTAGTCAGCCGATCGGCTGCCCGGATGGCAAGGGCCGGCATGAAGGCTTCGAGCTCACCCAGCGCCGGGCCCGGGGGGAAGGCGTCGAAGGGCCGCGCACGTTCACGGGCCGAGGCCAGGAGCGCCTCCGCCTCCTCCAGCCGATCGGGGTCCCTGAGGAGGGTGGCAGCAGCCTCGGGCCAGGGATTGCCCAGCAGGTCGAGTTCCCCGCGGATCTCCCCGATCCTTGTAAGGTCCTCGCCGAACCGACGCATCTGGGCCTCCCAGTCGTCGGGCTCCTCGTCCTGGTGGAGGAGCCGTTCCATCCGGTCGGGGAGGAAGCCCTCGGCCTTCGCGCGGCCGATGGCGCTGCGCACTTCCCTGCGCCAGCGCTCCTCCTCACGTTCCCCCTCCGCCTCCGAGGTCTCGGCTCGCGGGAGCACGCGGATGATCCCCGCGAGGTCCGCTACCTCGATTACCCGCTCCTCGAGATCCTGCATGGCGACGATCCGGTTGAGGGCACCCTCCATCTCCCTCACGTTCTGGAAAGGGAAGCGGGCCAGCGCCTCCGGCACGCCCTTCGAAAGCGTCGCGCCCTTCTCCTCGGACTTCTTCCTGAGGATGGCGACCCTCGTCTCCAGGTCGGGTGGCCCCATGTCCACGATGAGACCGCCGGAGAACCTGGACATGAGGCGCGCATCCAGGCCGTCGATCTCCGAGGGCGGACGATCGGAGGCGAGGACCACCTGCCCCTGCCGCGCCGTCATGGCGTCCATGGTGCGGAGGAGCATCTCCTGGGCCTGGCGCTGACCGGCGAGGAACTGGACGTCGTCCACCAGGAGAATCCGTACCTCGGAATGATGATCCTCGAGGGTTCGACCGTCACCCTCCCCCAACGCCTTCGTGATCTCCCCCAGGTAGACCTCCAGGGACTGGTACACGACCTCTCCGATGGCATGCCGCTTCAGCGCCTGATGACCGATGGCCATGAGGATGTGCGACTTGCCGAGCCCCGACGCAGAGTAGAGGAAGAGGGGGTTGTAGCTCTTCCCCGGTACGTCGGCAGCCCGTCGAGCGGCGGCAGCGGCCAGTCGGTTCGCCGGCCCCACCACGAAGCTCTCGAAGCTCAGTCTCGGATCGAGGTCCATTCGTCGTCCACCGTCCCTTCGTCGCAGGTCCGTGAGAGATCGGCCATCCGAGAAGAATTCACCTTCCAGCCCCCTTCAGTTCCATCACGCGGTCTCGCGGGCCCATTCCAGGACGGCGCGCAGGTCGGGGGGGAGCGGCGCCTCGAAGCGGAGCTCTTCACCGGTGATGGGGTGGGTGAATGCGAGACGTCCGGCGTGCAGGAACTGCCTGGGCGTCCTCCTGGCGAGCTCCCTTGCCCATTCCCGATCGGGTCCGCTCATCCCCCTGACCCAGGCGGCTCCGTAGGTGGCATCGCCGACCACGGGGTGACCAAGATGCGCGAGGTGGACACGGATCTGGTGGGTGCGGCCCGTCTCCAGCCCCACGTCCAGGAGCTGGGTGGCCCTGAGATCCTCGCGAACCCGCACGTGGGTGACCGCCCGGCGTCCCTCCTCGACCACCGCCATCCGCGTGCGATCCGAGGGGCTCCGGCCGATAGGCGCATCGATGCGCATGGGCGACCGATTCAGCCGGCCCCAGGAGAGCGCGACGTACAGGCGTCGAATGGCCCGCGCCCTCAGTAGATCCGAGAGGCCCCGGTGGGTTTGGTCGTCCTTCGCTACCAGAAGGAGCCCGGAGGTGTCGCGGTCCAGCCGATGTACGATCCCGGGTCGCAGGGTACCACCGATACCCGAGAGGTCCCGGACGTGGTGCAGAAGGGCGTTCACCATGGTGCCCGTCGGGTGGCCGATCGAGGGGTGGACCACCCTTCCCGCACGCTTGTCCACGACCAGGAGGTGACCGTCCTCCCAGACGATGGTGAGCGGGAGATCTTCCGGCTCGGCGCTGGAGGGTGCCGGCGGGGGGATTCTGACCTGCACCCGGTCGCCCTCCGAAAGGGCCACCGACTTCCGTGCCGGCTCGTCGTTCACGAGGACTTTCCCCTCGACGATCAGGGCCGCGATCCGGCTCCGCGAGAGCTCCAGGTGCTCGGCCAGCCAGATGTCGAGTCGTTCCGCAGCGCCCTCCGCGACCAGCTCGCGCTCCTCCTCGACTCCCGTCATCACCCGGATGTCGAACCGACGGGGCTGAGGGCGAGGCGGACCGGGGCTCCGTCGATCTCGTCGTTCATCTCGGCCGTGTGGGTCGTCTCGAAGGCGGCATCCTCGCCCACCACCTCGACCGCCACTGCGAGGGTCTCTCCCGCGATGAAGTCCCGGTGCACCTCGAGGGCCATGTGGATATCCGACGGTCCTCCCACGGCCAGGCGGATGCGATCCGTGATTTCGAGGCCGGCGTCCTTCCGCAGGCGCTGGATCCGGTTCACGAGCTCGCGGGCGCGGCCTTCGGTTCGGAGCTCGTCGTCGAGGGTCGGGTCGAGCGCAGCGGTGAAGCCTTCCTCCGCCTTGACCACGAACTCACCCGCGGCCTCCTCGACCACCTCGAGCCAATCCGGTTCCAGCGCCACATCCTCGCCGCCGACCCGGATGCTCACCTCTTCGCCCTGGCGGAAACGGCTCAGCTCCTCCGACGCGAGCCCGCGGATGGCGTCGCCTGCCGCCTGGCTGGTCTGCTGGAATCGAGGCCCGATCACGCGAAAGTCCGGCACCGCCCGGAGCGAGACCAGAGCCTTCGCCGAATCCAGAAAGGAGATCTCCCTCACGTTGAGCTCACTCCGGATCACGTCCAGAATCTCCTCGCGGGGCCGGGCCCCGTCCGGGAGCACCGCGTGGAGGGTCCTGAGGGGCTGTCGCACCCGGATGCGTACCTCCTCGCGTGCCGCCCGGCCCAGCGAGACGAGGGTCCGTGCCGCTGCCATCTCCCGTTCGACCTCCCGGTCCAGAAGGGACTCGTCCCCCTGGGGAAACATTGCCAGGTGGACGCTTTCTCCGTTCCGCAGCGCCCGGTGGAGCCAGTCGGAGAAGAAGGGGGTGACGGGGGCGCTCATCCCGCTGATGGCCACGAGTGCCTCCCAGAGCGTCCGGAAGGCCGCCCGGGAGTCCTCGGGGCTCGTGTTGCCCCAGAAGCGACTCCTGGAGCGTCGGACGAACCAGTTGGAGAGATCCTCGTTCAGGAAGTCCGCCAGGAGCCGGTACGCGCGGGTGAGCTGATATCCCTCGAGCTCTTCGTCTACCTCTATGAGGGTGCGATGGAGCCTGGAGAGGAGCCAGCGGTCGAGCACCGGGCGAGCCTCGGGAGCCGGGTCCTCATCCGACGGCTCCCACTCCTCCACGTTTGCGTAGAGCGCGAAGAACCGGTACGTGTTCAGCGCCGTGTCGAAGAACCGCCTGGCGGCCTCCTGGACGCCCGCCGGGTCGTAGCGCTTGTGCGCCCACGGGTTGGACGAGGTGATGAGGTACCACCTCAGCGCATCGGCCCCGAAGTCCGCGATGGCCTCCCAGGGATCGACGGTGTTCCCCACCGACTTGGACATCTTGCGGCCTTCCGCATCCAGAATCAGACCGTTGACGATGACATTTCGATACGAGGGACCCAGATCCAGCATCGTGGAGATGGCCATCAGGGAATAGAACCACCCCCGGGTCTGGTCGAGCCCCTCACAGATGAAGTCGGCGGGGAAGTGGCGCTGGAACTCGGCGTCGTTCTCGTGGGGCCAGTGCCATTGGGCGTAGGGCATGGCCCCCGAATCGAACCAGACGTCCAGGACCGAGGGGTCCCGGCGCATGGTTCCCTCCCCGTCGGCGGCGGGCCAGGTGAGCTCGTCGATGAAGGGGCGGTGCGGGTCGAAATTCTCGGGGAGACCGCCGACCTTTTCGGCCAGCTCGGCGAGCGAACCGATCCATTGCACGTCGGAGGGGTCCCGGTCGTTCACCCAGACCGGGAGGGGCGTGCCCCAGAAGCGATTCCGGGAGAGCGCCCAGTCCACGTTGTTGGAGAGCCACTCCCCGAATCGCCCCTCTCCGACCTCGGGGGGGTGCCAGCTCACTTTCCGGTTGTTCTCGAGCATCAACTCCTTGAGCGTCGAGGTGGCGGCAAACCAGGAGTCGCGCGCCATGTAGATGAGCGGGGAGGAGCACCGCCAGCAGTGCGGGTAGGCGTGGACCACCGAGTCGATCCGAAAGAGCCCTCCCGTCTTCCGCAGCTCCTCCACCAGGAGCGGGTCAGCATCCTTCACGAAGGTGCCACCCACCACCGCGACCTCGGGACGGAATCGGCCCGCGTCGTCCACCGGCCTCAGGAGGGGGAACCCGTGGCGCTGGCCGGAGGCGAAGTCGTCGGCTCCGAAGGCGGGCGCCATGTGGACGATCCCCGTCCCGTCCTCTGCGGAGACGAAGTCCTCCGGAACGACGCGCCAGGCACGCTCGGCATCGGAGGGTTCGACCTCCACCACGTCCAGTGGGCGTCGATACCGCCGCCCGACCAACTCGCTCCCCCGGTACCGACGGAGAATCTCCGCGTCGGTGCCGAAGACGGCCTCCACCCGATCTTCTGCCAGCACCACCCGCCGGCCCTCCCACGCCACCTCCGCGTAGGTCAGATCATCCTTGACCGCCAGCGCGGTGTTGGAGGGGACGGTCCAGGGGGTTGTGGTCCATGCGAGGAAGGTCCGTCGTTGAGAATCCTCCCGTCCCTCCTCGTCCACCCAGTCACAGAGAAAGAAGAGGGAGGGATCCTCCACGTCCTCGTATCCCTGCGCCACCTCGTGCGAGGAGAGGGTGGTGCCGCAGCGGGGGCAGTACGGAACCGATTTGTGGCCCTGGTACAGGAGGCCGCGCTCGGAGAGCTTCTTCAGGATCGCCCAGACGGACTCGATGTACTCCGGGTGGAACGTGACGTACGGACGGGAATAGTCCAGCCAATATCCGATCCGCTCGGAGAAGCGCTCCCAGGTCTCCTTGTAGGTGAACACCGATTCGCGACAGACCCGATTGAACTCCTCGACCCCCACCTCCTCGATCTCGGGCTTCCCCGAGATCCCGAGCTTGCGCTCGGCCTCGATCTCGACTGGAAGCCCGTGGGTGTCCCACCCCGCGATCCGGGTGACGCTGCGACCCTGCATGGTCCGGTGGCGGCAGACGAGATCCTTGATGGTCCGCGAGATGAGGTGGTGGAGCCCCGGGCGGCCGTTCGCCGTCGGGGGGCCCTCATAGAAGACGAAGGGGCGTCCCTCCGCGGTCTTCTCCAGGGTGGCCTCGAAGAGCTTCTCGTCCTTCCAGCGCTCGATCAGGCGTTCTTCGAGTGCGAGGAGCGTCTCCGGGGAGTTCGGGTAGGTCATGTACGTGGTTCTGATGGAAGTTCGCCTACGACCGCTCGCGTCACGGCGGTCAGGTGGGGTTCGGCTTCGCGCGCCACCCGCAGGATGGTGGGCACGTCGATGGGATCGAGGGCGTCGGGGAAGCAAAGATCGGTGACGATGGTCAGTCCGAGCACCCGCATTCCCATGTGGCGGGCCGCGATGACCTCGGGCACGGTGGACATTCCCACCACGTCGGCACCCATGGCGCGGAGCATCCGGTACTCCGCCCGCGTCTCGAGATTCGGGCCGGTCACGGCCGCGTACACCCCGCGTCGGAGGTGCATTCCCCGCGAGAGCCCGGCTTGGATCGCACGTTCCTGCAGCGCCCGGTCGTACGGCTCGGACATGTCTGGGAAGCGCGGACCCAGCTCGTCGGCGTTGGGACCCACGAGGGGGCTGTCCCCGAGGAGATTGATGTGATCGTCCAGCACCACGATCTCGCCGAGTTCCATGAGGGGGTGTAGACCACCCCCGGCCCCGGAGAGGAGGAGGGTGTCGACACCCAGCAGCCCGAGGACGCGGACCGGGAAGACCACCTCCTGGAGGGAGTACCCCTCGTACCGATGGAAACGCCCCTGCATGGCCGCCACAGGGACCCCTTCGAGGCGCCCCAGGAGGAGCCGACCCGCATGGGTCTCGAGGGTGGAGAGGGGAAAGTGGGGGATCTCCTCGTAGGCGATGGCCTCCTCCACGTCGATCGCCTCCGCGACACCCCCGAGTCCCGTCCCCAGAACGAGCCCCACGGAGGGCTTCAGATCGCTCCTCGACCGCAGCAGGCCGACCGCTTCCCGGAGCGAGGCCATGAGGGCGGTGGCGCTACTTTCGGCCATCACCGCCCCCGACTCGCTCCGGCCTGGTGGCCGAGTCCGACGCCCTACCCCCTCCCTCCCTCACGGCCTTCAGCACGTCGGGGGAGAGATCGTCCATGATGGACATCGCCTCCTGGCCGTCGAGGACGTCGATTTCACGCTCCAGGAACTTCCGGAACTCCCGCAGGAACCGCTCCCGAGTGCGCTCGAGCTCGCGCAGCTCCCTCCGGCCCCGCGCAACGGCACGATCCACCTCCTCCCGTGCCCGGGAGGACGCCTCCTCCGCCTCATCCCGCTTGGTTCGCGCGGCCGTCTCAGCCTCGGTGCGGACCACGCGCGCGGATTCCTCGGCCTCGACGCGCAGCACCCTGGCCTCCTCCTGCGCCTCGTCCCGGAGGGACTTCGCCTCGTTCTCGGCCTCGCGCAGGACGAGCTCTGCCTCCTTGCGCGCCTGATCCCGTATCTCCTCCCGCAGTTCCTGGGCGGTCACGAGTGCCTCCTGTACGGCCTTCTCGCGCCCCTCGCGGTCGGCGACCTGCTCGGCGAGCCGGTCTCCTCGCTCCCGGAGCCGGAGATTTTCGCGCACGACCTCCTCAAGGCGATCCGCCACCACCTCCAGGAAGGCATCCACCTCCTGTGTGTCGTACCCTCGCATCCCACGGCGGAAGTCGCTCTTCTTCTTGCGCACGTCCAGCGGTGTGAGGTCGATCATCGTCCTCGCTCTCCGAAAAGTATGGTGCCCAGGCGGACGAGGGTGCTTCCCTCCTCCACTGCCACCTCGTAGTCGTTCGACATGCCCATCGAAAGCTGGGTGCCCCGATAGGCGGGTACCCGATCCAGCTGTTCCTCGTGCAGCTCCCGCAGACGTCGGAAGGTGCTGCGAAGCACCTCGGTGTCGGAGGTCAGCGGGGCCATGGTCATGAGGCCCTCTACCCGCATGGAGGCGAGCTCCAGGAGCTCGGGGAGAGCCTCCCGGAACCCAGCGGAAGAGAACCCGTACTTCGCCTCCTCACCGGAGGTGTTTACCTGCACCAGAACGGGCAGGACGGGGGCGTCTCCCTCCGCGGTCCGCTCCAGGCGGCGCGCCAGCTTGATCGAGTCCAGGGAATGGAGGAGCGCGATCCGACCCCGCACCGCGGGCGCCTTCCGGCTCTGGAGATGCCCGATCATGTGCCATCTCGGAGCCTCCTCTCCGCCCCACGCCGCCTGCTTCTCTTCCATCTCCTCCAGGCGGTTCTCTCCAACGTCCACGAGACCGGACATCGTCGCGGCCCTTACGGCGGCCAGTGGATGACCCTTCGTGACGCCCACGATCCGCACGTCATCGGGGGAGCGGTCGGAGCGCGCGGCGGCCTCGCCGATCCGGCGCCTCACCTCGTCGAGCCTGGCGGGAAGTTGTTCGAATCCGGTCATGGGATGTCTGGAGCCCTGGGGTATTCTAGCTGGGGGGGTGATCGGCGTCGACCTTTACGCAGAAGCCCCGCCGGCCGCAGTGCGACCGGCGGGGCTCCGCTTCCCCGTATGACCTGCGGGTCAGCGCGTCTGGAAGGTGATCGCCTGCTGGATCCAGACGGGCACCGGCTGTTCACGGTTCAGCGCGGGGCTGAATTCCATGACGCCAGCGACCCGCTGCGCGGCCTGGTCCAGCGACGGGTGCCCGGAGGACTCGAAGATGACCGTGTTCTGCAGGTCACCGTTCTCGTCGATGAACATCTGCAATACCACGACACCACCAATTCCGGCGTCACGCAGGTTGCTGGGATACTCGGCCTCGAGCGCGGCCTGCACATCCCGCGTGTTCAGGAGCTCGGGCCTCACCTCGAAGGGCGTAAAGGCCGGCTGGTCACCCAGCGAACCCTCCGATCCGGTCGGAGGCGGGGGGAGATCGTCCGGCTGGTTGTCCTCGAAGGTGGTCGGGGAGATGGTGATGTCATCGTCGATCACCGCATCCGAAACCACGGGGTTCGCCGGCCGCTGAATCTGCTCGGGCGGCGGCGGAATCTCGATCTCGGGCGGCAGGTCGACGGACTCCATCTCGTCCATGTTGAAGGCCACGTCCGCCGCCGTGAGATTCGGCCAGAAGGCCATCGCGGCGAAGTGGAGCATCACGGCTGCTACCATGGATCCCCAGAACCACGACCCGAAGGACCGCTTGAAACGGTCGTTCGCCGTCTCGAAAGCGTCGTACGGGGTCCCCTGGGGGGCTTCCGGTGCGTTCGGCGTCGGTTCGGTGCTCATCGTCTTGCCCTCATCATGCGGCGCTCGAGGTCGGTGGCGAAGACCACATACATGGCTCCGGCCGCCTTGACTTCCTCCTGCACCGCGTTCACGAAGCGATACGGCACCTCGGTGTCCGCCCGGAGGTGGATCCGCAGGCGCCTACCAGATTCTACCCACCTCGGGGCGATGAGGTCCGATATGTTATTCATCGGCACGAGGCGGTCGTTGATCCACACGTCGCCGTTCCGCTCGACCCAGACGTACATGATGTTGTCGCGGGTCTCGTCGATCTGCTGCGTCGCTTCCGCCTCCGGCCACTCGATGGGCCGATCGCGCTCCTGCCGGAACACGGTCGTGATCATGAAGAAGATCAGGAGGAGGAAGGCGATGTCCGCGAGGGACGAGGAAGGAATCTGGTCCGATGCCTTCGACTTCCGCTCGAATCCGCCGTTGCCTTTCAGGGACATGGGATCAATCCATCATCTGGAGTGAGATTCTCTGTGCGTCGGCGGACTGCAGGGCGTCCAGCACCGCGATCATGTATCGGTGGGCCGCGTCCGGGTGGGTCTTGACGCCGGCCACGAGGTTCTCGTTCTGGGCGACCTCCTGGCGCCAAACCTGGGTGAGCTCCCGGGGCGTGTAGAAGGCTTCCGTCTCACTGTCCCCGCGGCGAACGCCGACCGAGCCGTCCGGGTTGACGTGGATGTGCAGGATGTTCCGCTGCGAGATCTCGACCTCTTCGTTCTCCTCGGGCAGAACGATGGGGAGACCCCGATCTTTCGGAAACACCGTCGTCACGAGGAAGAAGACCAGCAGCAGAAACGCAATGTCTGCCATGGACGACGAGGGGATCTCGTCGCTGACCTTGGTCCGCTTGTTCAGAATTGCCACGCTTGCTCCTTGAAGATCGGGCCTTTGGGTTCTTCTACCAAAGCTCCGGGGAGGAGGTTCCTCGGTCTCGAGGCTGCCTCGCTACAACCGGACACCGGCGCGTCCGCTACTCGTCGCCCGGCTCGTCCATCCGACCGGAGCTCTTCTCCGGCCTGCGTGCTTCGGATGGGTCCGGGGCCATGGGCGAGACAGGGTCCGGGGCACCAGCCGTTCCGGGCGCCCGGGGTACCGCTCCGCCGGTGGAGACTGCAACTCCTTCCACCACGAGCTTGCCATCCTTCTCCATGTCCCACGCCAAATTCAACAGTTGCTGTGTCCCCTGCTCCATGTCCACGATCAGCTTGTCGATCCGGGTCACGAAGAAGTTGTACGCAATGTTCGTGGGGATCGCAATCATGAGTCCAGTGGCGGTGGTAAGGAGCGCCACCTTGATGCCTCCAGCCACCAGCGTGGCATCCACGTCACCGGCTACCTCGATGGAGGCGAAGGCCATGATCATGCCCACCACCGTACCGAGGAAACCCATCAGGGGTGCGACATTCGCCACCGTGGCGAGAATCACGAGCCCCCGCTCGAGGAACCCGAGCTCGATGGTGCCCGTGGTGTTGATGGCCTGCTCCAGCTCGTCCTTGCGGACCTTCCCGTCCTGGATGCGGCGCAGTCCGGCGTGCAGAACCGCGGCCGTGGGACCGGGGGTCTCGGCGGCGCGACGGATCGCCTCCGGCATCCTGCCGGCGCGGGTGAGTTCCTCGACCTCCTCGAGGACCTGGTCCGTGTCCCGATGCGCGACCCAAAGGGTGAAAGCCTTTGCGATGATCACGCCCAGCGCCACGAGGGAGGCGAGCATCAGGGCATACATCATGCCCCCGCCGTCCGCGAATAGCGTCAGAAGATTGTACTCTAGGTCTCCCAAACCCGGCTCCTTATCCGTCCGCTTGCCGACCGGTGCATTCCGGCCGCAGGCGGGAAAGGTGATGGTGGTAGAACGGTCGGCGCCAATGTACGGGGCCCCGCCCGAGGATGTCAACGCGGCACCCGCAATCCATGCTTCCGCCGCCGTACTTGTCTGCTCGGGAATCGTTCCGCGACCGGGCGAGGTGCCGGCTTCCTGCTCCGTCCAGCCCGCTCAGGCGCTCGTCGGGATCAGGTTGAGACCCGCCGACGTCCGGGGCAGGTTCCCCTCCAGGATCTCGCGAAGGCGGGCTGGATCCACCCCGACCTCGATTCGCCCCCCCTGCGCGACGGAGATCCGGGAGGTCTCCTCGCTTACCACGATGACGAGGGCATCGGATTCCTCCGAGAGACCGAGGGCGGCGCGGTGCCGGGTCCCCAGCGTCCTGTCCTGAAGCGGAGTCTGGGTGAGGGGCAGGATGGCCCCGGCGGCCCTGATGGTGTCGCCCCCGATGATCACGGCGCCATCATGCAATGGCGACTGCGGCGTGAAGATCGTCGCGAGGATGTCCGCGGAGACCTGCGCCTGGATGGGTCGACCGGTACGGGAGTATTCATCGAGGCCCATCTCGTTTTCGATGGCGAGAATGGCCCCGTATCCGCTGCGGGAGAGGGTCTCGGCCGCCTCTACCAGCTCATCCACGATGACCCGGTCTTCGATCTTCGCGAACATCCGGATCATCTGGCTCTGCCCCAGACGCGCCAGCGCCGCCCGAAGCTCCGGCTGGAAGACGATGAGCGCCGCGATGGCTCCGTACTGGAAAAGGGTCTCGAGGAGCGTCCGGATGAGCGACAGGTCGAGGAGGCGCGCGAACAGGTAGACGGCGGCCAGGAACCCCACGCCGAGGATCATCTGCATCGCTCGCGTGCGCTGCAGCAGGATCAGCACCCGGTACACGAGCGCGGCCACGATGACGATCTCGATGAGATCGATCCAGCCCGGCCACAAGAACTGGAACTGCTCCCAGAAGACCCTCACCCGACTCTCCCCACGTGTTGGTCCCCCTTGCCGGCCAGCCGGTACGTATCCGTCACCGCCTCCGCCACCGCCAGGGACTGGACTGTCTCGCGCACGTCGTGCACTCGGAAGAGTCTCGCCCCCCGTTCGTAGGCGAGTGCGCAAACTACGGCACCCGACACCACCCGATCCGCCGGTGGCGCCCCGACGAGCGCCCCCAGGAAGCTCTTTCGTGAAGGTCCGACCATCACCGGGTACCCCAGCTCCACAAGGCCCTCAAGCCCGGCGACGAGCTCGAAGGAGTGCGCAGGCGTCTTGGCGAACCCGATTCCGGGATCGACCACGATGGTCGCCGGCTCCACCCCTGCCGCGAGGGCGCTCTCGACGGCCTCGAGGAGCTCGGACCGCACCTCCTCGACCACGTCCCCATAGGTGGCTCGTTCCCGCATATCGGCGGGCGTTCCACGCATGTGCATGATCACGACCCCCGCACCGGCGTCGGCCACCACTCCCCGCATCCCCGGATCGAACGCCAACCCCGAGACATCGTTCACGATCGAGGCTCCGGCATCAAGGGCTTCCTTCGCCACCCGCGCCTTGCGGGTGTCTACAGAGATCGGCACATCGAACTCGCGCCGGAGCCGCTCCACCGCCGGCACCACCCTGCGGAGCTCCTCCTCTTCGAGGACGGCTTCAGCTCCGGGGCGCGTGGACTCGCCGCCGACGTCCAGGATCGCGGCCCCTTCCCGGACCATCGTGGCGGCACGGCCCAGGAGTCGCTCGGGGCTCGTGAGCTCGCCTCCGTCGGAGAAGGAGTCGGGTGTGACGTTGAGGATCCCCATCACCAGGGGCCGCTTCAGGGTGATGCGCCCGGAAACGGTCTTCCAGAAGTCCCGGGGTGGTGCGGCCGTCGCGCCCCGCGTGGCGGTGTCGCTCATCCCCGGGAAGGACCAGGGTCCGGACGCTCCCTCGCGAGATGGGTGGCCGGAGTCGACACCGGGGACTCCTCCTCGTCACGATCCCCCGCCGTCTGGCTTCCGGTCGGCTCTTCGGTGGCCCTTTCCTCACCGGCCTCCTTTGCGGCGGAGGCCGACTCACCGATACGGTCCGGATCACCGCCGGCCCCGGATTCGGATCCGCCCTCGGGAATCTCCACCGGATCGATCGGGGGCAGGGTCTCGCCCCGGGCGAGACGCTCCACCTCCGAACGGTCCAGCGTCTCCCGCTCCAGGAGCGCCTGGGCGATGGCCTCGAGGAGCTCTCCCTCGTCATCGAGCACCTGCCGCGCTCGTTCGTGCGCTTCGTCGAGAATTCGCTTGACCTCCTGGTCTACGAGCTGGGCCGTGTGCTCGGACACCTCACGCCGCTGCGTCATCTCGCGTCCCAGGAACACCTGCTGGTCGGAGTCGCCGATCGCCATGAGGCCCACCACGTCGGACATCCCGAAGCGGGTCACCATGCGGCGAGCCATCTCCGTGGCGCGCTCGATGTCGTTGCCCGCGCCGGTGGTGACCTTCTCCCTCCCGAAGATCATCTCCTCGGCGACGCGTCCGCCAAAGAGCATGCACAACTGCCCCTGGAGCCAGTCCTGGGTATAGGAGTGACGGTCCTCGGCCGGGAGCGAGGCGGTGATGCCGAGCGCTCGGCCTCGGGGAACGATCGTGACCTTGTGGATGGGGTCGAGCCCCGGGACGCGCAGGCCGATCACGGCGTGGCCCGCCTCATGATAGGCGGTGAGTTTCCGCTCGTTCTCGGTCAGGACCATGGACCGGCGCTCGGTGCCGAGCATGATCTTGTCCTTCGCCTGCTCGAAGTCGAGCATGGAAACCGTTTCGGCTTCCCGCCGGGCGGCGAGGAGGGCTGCCTCGTTGCAGATGTTGGCGAGGTCGGCTCCCGAGAGCCCGGGGGTGCCCTTCGCGATCACGGAAAGATCGACGTCCCCCTCCAGAGGCAGCTTCCGGGCGTGCACCTTCAGAATCTGCTCCCTCCCCCTCACGTCCGGAGAGTCCACCACCACCTGTCGATCGAAGCGGCCCGGGCGGAGGAGCGCGGGGTCCAGGACGTCGGGCCGGTTCGTGGCGGCCAAAAGAATGACGCCCTCGTTCGCTTCGAACCCGTCCATCTCCACCAGGAGCTGGTTCAGCGTCTGCTCGCGCTCGTCGTGCCCCCCGCCCAGACCGGCGCCCCGGTGGCGTCCCACGGCATCGATCTCGTCGATGAAGATGATGCAGGGCGCGTGGGCCTTCCCCTGCTCGAAGAGGTCACGGACCCGCGAGGCGCCGACTCCCACGAACATCTCCACGAAGTCGGAGCCGGACATCTGGAAGAAGGGTCGTCCCGCCTCCCCCGCCACCGCCTTGGCGAGGAGCGTCTTGCCGGTCCCCGGCGGCCCGACGAGGAGGACGCCCTTGGGAAGACGTCCGCCCAGACGGCCGAACTTCAGGGGGTCCTTCAGGAACTCGATGATCTCTTCGAGCTCGTGCTTCGCCTCGTCCGCACCCGCCACGTCCTCGAAGGTCACCTTCGGGGTGTCGGGCGAAATGAGCTTGGCCTTCGAGCGTCCGAACTGAAAGGCCTTGTTTCCTCCTCCCTGCATCGTCCGGATGATCCAGAACCAGAAGAGGATGAGGATGATCCAGGGGAGGGCCGAGACGAGGAAGGTCCACCACGGGGTCTGTTCCGGTTCGCCGCGCAGGACCACCCCGCTTTCCTGCAGCTCCTCGATGAGCCCGTCGCTGATAGATCCGAGAAGGTTCGTCTCGAAGTGGGTGTATTCCTCCCCGTCCCGGAGCACCGCCTCGCGGAACTCCCCCTCGATCCGGACCTCCTCGATGACGTTGACCGAATGGACGTTTTCCTCGGCGAGCTGGGCGAGGAACTCGGTGAAGGTGAATTCATACCGCGGCTCCTCCTCTCCCCGGAGGAAGCTGAGCATGAGGAGGGGAAGGAGGACGAGCAAAATCCAGAACGACGCGGCCCGGGAGATCCGGGACCAGCCGTTCCTGGAGGAGTCCTTTCGCTTGGGCTCGCGGTCAGCCATCGGTATGGGTCGGTTCGTGGGAGCCCGCCGAACGGGCACTCAGACTCCCGATGAACGGGAGGTTCCGAAAATCTTCAGCATGGTCGAGGCCGTACCCTACGAGAAACTCGGCGGGGGCCTCGAACCCCACCCATCGTGGCTCCTCGGTCAACCTCACCGCCCGCTTGTGCAGCAGGGCGCACACCTCGAGCGATGCGGGGCCCCGCGCCCTGAGCAGTGGGCCCACGGACTCCAGCGTGGTGCCGCTGTCCACGATGTCCTCCACCAGGAGGACGTCACGCCCGGTGAGTTCGGTCGACGGATCGTAGAGCATGGAAACCTCACCGGAGGACTGTTTCCCCGAGCCGTAGCTGGACGCGATCAGGAAGTCGACCTGCAGAGGGAGGTGAATGGCACGCACGAGATCTGCCAGGAATATAAAGGACCCCTTCAGAAGTCCCAACACCAACAACTCTTCGGTACCCCGCCCGGAGTAATGCTCCGTGATCCTGCGACCCAGGGTCACAACGCGCCGTCGGATCACCTCCTCCGAGTAGACGACCCGCTCGCATCCCCTCCGCATCGCGGCAGTCGCCGCTCCCTCGCCCGAGCCGCTCACGTCTCGGTCTCCGTCGTGATACGCACGGCAAACGGCCACCCATGTCCGCTCTCCGTCCGGTCGTCCACGATGGGATCCTGCCGGCAGGGCAGCCATAGGACGAGGCCCGAACCGTCGATCACCACGATGGTGCGACCCCGCTCCTCGACCGGCACCCGGAGTTCCCTGAAGACCCTTTTCAATTTCCGCGACCCCTCCCTCCATCGGACACGATCTCCCGCCTTCGCTCTGCGCACGGTGAGGGGGAACGCCACGCCGCCCGGGTCCAGCCGGGCCACATCGCCGCTCCACCCCTCTCCAGGATCCTCCCCCCACTGGACCTCGACACGCCGCCCGGCGATGGTGGCCGTAGCCCATCCGCCCGGCCAGGGCGACTCGACGGAGAGAACCTCATCCCACTCCGCCTCATCGCGAAGCGGCTCACCCGCCTTACGGCCCGACGGATCGAGGTGGACCCGGTGGAAATCGGAGGTGAGCCGCGCCCCCCCCGGGAGCTGGATCCGTCGACCGCTGGGGGCCTCGGTGATAAACTCCTCCAGACGGTCGGTTCCTGCCTCGTCCAGGCGTAGGCCGGCCTCGACGGCAAGCGCTCGCACCACGGCGTTCCGGACGGGCCGGGAAAGCGCTCCGACGGCGGCTCGAGCCAGAGTGATCCGTCCGTCCGCCCGATCGAGGACCACGTGCTCGATCACGGGGACCAGGAGTTCATCCAGGGCCTCGGTGGTGCGGCGTGCGTTCCTCCCCAGCCGCAGGATCGCCTGGCGGGCCCCGGGATGGGCTGACTCCAGCAGCGGGAGCACTTCGTGTCGAATCCGGTTCCTCGAGGGACCGGGATCCAGGTTCGTGGGATCGACCCGGGCACGAAGACCGACCTCGGCAGCGTAGGCCTCGAGCTCGCTTCGGCCAAGTCCGAGCAGGGGACGGAAGAGCCCGGGCGCCCGCCATATGCGCATGCCCCCCAGCCCAGCGATCCCGGAGCCGCGGGCCACCCGGAAGAGGATGGTCTCCACCTGATCGTCCAGATGGTGCGCCGTGACGACCGCCGCTGCCCCCACCTCCTCCCGCACCCCCCACAGAAAAGCGTACCGGAGCTCCCGCGCCTCCGCCTCACTCCGGGGGGGCACTTCCGCCCGCTGGATCCTGACAGGCGTGTCCCAGGCCCGCGCGAGACCCCGCACCCAGTCGGCGTCCGCACCGCTCGTCGGCCGCATCGCGTGGTCGAAGTGTGCGCCGACCACCCGAACCCCCGGCCTTCCGAGGGGAAACCGGAGAAGGTGGAGGAGAACCAACGAGTCGAGCCCGCCCGAGACGGCGACCACGACCGTGGCCTCCGGCGGGATCCGGTCGGCTTCCTTCCATCGAGCGGCGACCTCCGCGACCACCCTCCCCACCGGACCGGCCCGGACAGAGTTCCTCACCCGTAGCTTCACGGCTCCAGGCCCAGCGCCGGAGCACGGCCGGCCTCCTCGGCGAGAACCCGTGCCAGGACGTCCGGGCGATCCGTCTGGATCCCGTCCACCCCCCAGCCGAGCAGGAGGCGCATGGTGTCGGGATCGTTCACCGTCCACACGTGCACCGGAAGGTTACGGCGGTGCGCCTCGTGAATGAGGCGGGGGGTGGTGACCTGTCGCCCGTTCCAGTGGTACGGGACCTGGAGCGCATCCGTGACTGGAGTGTAGGGACCGCCCATCGGGAGGCGATGGGTCAGGAAAAAGAGCCGAATCTGCCGTTCGGTCGCGGACACCGGACCCCGGTAACCCAGCCTGTCGGCCCGTCCTGCTTCTTCAGCCGAAGCCAGCAGGACCCGATCCCGGGCACCGTGACGTTCCACCATTCGGATGAGAAGGGGCGCCGCATCGGCATCCTTCGCATCCACGTTCAGTCGGGTGTGGGGGAGAGTCACGAGGACCTCCTCGAAGGTCGGGATCCTCACCCCGCGGCCGCGGAAGGTGGATCCGCCCTCGAGGTCCGTGAACCGGAATCCGGCGTCGAGTTGCTGGAGATCGGCGAGCGGAAGCCCCCGTACGGGCCCGGTCGCCTCGGTCGTTCGATCCACCGTAGCGTCGTGGATCACCACGAGTTCACCGTCCCGCGTCATCCGGACGTCCATCTCGAGGACGTCGGCGCGCCATCTGTGCACGGCTCCCTCGAACGCCTCCAGCGTGTTCTCGGGAGCGAGTCCCGCGCCTCCCCGGTGTGCGAAGAGGAGAGGGGCGCCGGCCATGTAGGGCCGACCCGGGCGGGATCCCATCAGTCGAGAGAACCGCCGGGGTCGGGCTGTTCCGGCCCCACGTCCTCTGGGGAGACGCCGTGGTACACGAGGAGTACCTGGTCCAGCAACTCCGAGGTCATCCGCAGGTCGCGGGCGGCCCCGTCGGGATCCTCGCTGGAGCCGTTCTCCCGGTCCCTCCGGAACTCGATGATCCGCTCGGCCAGAAAAGCCAGGAGGTCCTCCACCACCTGTGGCCGCGGCGCCGGACCGCTCAGCGCGTCCGCCGGCACCTCGGTGAGGAGGAGCCCCCGGACGAAGGCCAGGACGCCCGGAAAGGTCAGCTCGATCAGGCGGCCGCCCTCCAGCTCCTCCTCCCCCGTGACGTTCTCCCACTCCAGGTCGTTCCAGTAGAGCTCCTGAGCCTCCTCCAGGAGATATTGCCGTCGCTCCCCGGGGAAGGGTGACCCGTCGGCGGTGGGCGTCTGGAGTGGACGACCTACGGTCTCGCGGAGCGCGGTCCGGCGGCGGGAGATGAGGTCGGCGGGCGTGTCCGCGGGGCTGGTGGATGACATTTTTGGGCGTCGCATGTGCGAGGTCGTGATCGTCGCAGGCCTCACCGCCTGCTCCGGCGAAGGGTGCCGACCCCCGTCGGGTGGCAGGAGCCGGATGGGGAAGATATCCTGCGGCGGTCCACGGGCAAGGCGGATCCCTCCTTCCTGGAAGGGCCGGGGCTGGCGGGGGCCGCCCCCGGATGGTAGGCTTCCGCCGGCCGGACGGCGGGGAGAGAGTGGACCCAGATCGGGATTGGGAGGAGAGGATGAGGCAGAGTGGGTACCGACGGTTGGGCGAACGGGTGGGCCGCCGATGAAGGGTGCCCCCCTGCGACGAGCCGGTCGCACGGCCTGGGCGCTCCTCGGCGTCCTGGGCCTCGTGGTCGTGGCCGGGTTCGTGCTCGGGGAGCTCGCCATGATCGTGATCCCCGGCCTCCTCGCCCTCCTTCCCGCGACCCTCCTCGTCCCGTTTTCGCGCACCCTGGAAGGCTGGAAGCTGGGTCCTACCCCCGCCGCGATCCTCACCCTCCTCGGGTCGGCCATCATCTTTTTCGCTGCGGTGGCAGGAGGGGTCACGCTCGTCGTGCAGGAGCTTCCGGAGCTCGTCGACTCCGCACGGGGTGGTGTGGACGCCGTGGAGGAGGCGGTCCAGCGTTTCGTGCCGGAATTCCAGCTCCCCGGGGTGGACGCCGCCATCGAGATGGTCACGGACCGCCTCGAGCGAGCGCTCGGCGAGGGAGGCGACCAGGGCGGGGCCCTGGCCTCGGGAGTCCTGAGCGTGACCCTCGGAGCCGTCGAGGTCCTCGCCGGTACGATCCTCCTCTTCGTGTTCCTCTTCTTCTACATCCGGAGTGGCCGCGAGCTCGCGGTGGGAACCCTGGAGTTCATCGCCCCCGGATCCCGCGAACGTATCCTTCCTCTGGCCGAGGAGGCCTGGGACACGCTGGGGGGTTACTTCAAGGGCCAGATGCTGGTGGCGCTCTTCGATGCCGTCCTCATCGGGATCGGGCTGTTCCTGCTGAGTGTCCCGATGGTCATCCCGCTGGCCGCACTCACCTTCGTCGGCGGACTCTTTCCCATCGTCGGTGCCGTGGCGGCCGGAGCCCTGGCGATACTCGTTGCACTCGCGCACGGAGGTCTCGTTCTCGGCCTCATGGTCGCCCTCCTGGTCGTGGCGGTGCAGCAGATCGAGAGCAACCTCCTCGCCCCGGTGATCCTGAGCAGGGCCGTGGACCTCCACCCCCTCGTGATCATCCTTTCCGTCACGCTCGGGGGGATCGTCCTGGGAGTGCTGGGAGCGTTTCTGGCGGTGCCGAGTGCAGCGATCGTGAAGCGGGTGTTGACCAGCCTCAGATCCGGGAATGGCCTGGAGGCCGCGGGATAGAAAAACGGCCCCCCGGATCGCTCCGAGAGGCCGTAAGTCATTGTCCTGCAACAGTGCCGGAGGAGGGACTCGAACCCCCGACTCGCGGATTATGATAGCGAAACGGCACGTTCTCCGCTGCTTGCTCCTGTTCTGTTACCGTATGTCCCGCAAGGGCTTAGATCCGTTCTGTCGGGGGTCGTGTTTTCCCTGTTTCGGCCTGTTCTGGCGGGTGCGGCAACAAACATGCAACACGGAGAAGCACATTAGATCGTTGTTGCAACGTGCCATGCGATCGCCCCGAATCCCGCCAGGAGCGCCAGGATCTTGAGGTTGAAAAAAAACCAAGCGGGCCGACCGAGCCAGACGGGGCGGGTGTAATCGCCTTCGAGGGAGCACCTTTCCTTCTGATTCACCCGCTCCCGGTGCTGAATCCAACAGCGGTTCACCCACGCCCCAACGAAGTAGTGTAGGATGTCGAGAAGGAAGTACGCCACTAGGAGGGCGAGTCCAGCGCGTATCCAAACGGGGAACGTGAGGTCCACGGGGTCGCGTAGAATCCAAGTGATCGCAACCCCCGCAAAGCCGAGTTTTCTTCCGCTGTCGCTTAGGGTCTCCGTGTAGGCCGCTACGGTTTCCCATGCTCCAGCGTTGGTTAGGCCCTGTCTTTCGTCTGTCGCTTCGGCGGCTCGGTGGGGGTCCTTGGAGTCGGATCGGGCCCTTTCCTGGTCCCTGGGTCCCCCGTACGGTCCGGCTTCCGGTCCTCGTTCGCGGCTTCCCACAGCATCGATCCCCCCGTGAAGAGATCACCCCGGACTCGGGACGATCAGTACCCGTCATGACGGCATCAGCCCAGCCCTGTGATACTGGCTTTCGGGCGCACGGCACCGCAACCCCTGTTTCAATGTTCGCCCCCCTATCCGCTACCAAGCATCGTTTCCAGCCCGGCGGCGGCCTCGTGTTGTAGATCCGGGAGGCTCGCGGCGTATACGTCCATCGTGAACGCCACCGACGCATGGCCGAGCCGTTCGCTTACTACCTTCGGGTTCACGCCTTGCCGGAGGAGGAGCGTGGCGGCCGTGTGGCGAAGGTCATACATGCGGAAGGCGGGCCGGAACGTCCGGGCCTTGGTCGGGCCGGGTTGGCCTTCGGGCTTCGGTTCCTCCTCCTCCCACTCCCCCAGCTCGGCCGCCGCCATGATCCGGTTGAAGTTTCGGGCGTACAGGTTCGCACCGTCAAGCGGTCGCCCGAACTCCGTAGCGAACACGAACCCATGATCTTGATACTCGGCCCCGAGCTGGAGCCGTTCCCGGGCTTGAACGGGCTTCCATTCCCGCAGGGCCTCCACGGCGAAGGTCGGGAGGACCACCACCCGGCGGGCCCGGGAGGTTTTCGGCTCGGCCAGCTTCCAGCCCTTCGCGGAAGTGTACGTTTCGCATCCGTCGCATCCGGGAACCTCGCAAACCCCGTAACCGTCCCTCTTGTGCTTCTCGCGGTCGTGTCCGCACTCGCAGACCTTCGCGGCTCCCCGGCGGGTGAGGGTCCGCTGTACATGGATCTTCGCGGCGTCCAGGTCCAGGTCGGCCCACCGGAGGGCCAGCGCCTCGCCGGGCCGGAGCCCCCCCGTCAGGAGGACGCACCAAAGCGGGTAGTAGCGATCCGCCCGGGCCGCTTCGAGGAAGCGGTTCGCCTCCTCCGGGCTCATGGCCTTCACCTCCCTCCGGTCCTGCTTCGGGAGCTCCACCAGGTCGGCCACGTTCCGGGCGGCGGCCCCGGTACGGGCGGCGTGGGCGAGCCCCTGGCGTACCACGGCGTGAAGGGACCGCACGGTTCGGGGGGATAGGCCCTCCTCCTCCTGCATGTAGTGGTAGAGCTCCTGGACGGCGTGGGGGGTGAGGCGGTCGAGGCGGATCTTGCCGATGGGGGGTGCATCGTCGGCCGGCTCCTCGATATAGCGGCGGAGAACCCCGGAATAGTCCTCCCACGTCCGGGCCCGGAGGCTTCCCTTTTTCACCTGTTCGAGCCAGCGCCGAAGGTACTTGGAAAGGGGCTCCTTTGAAATCGCCGTCGCGGCCCCCATCTCCTTCAGGTCCTCCAGGCGTCGGGCTTCCTTGTCCGCGTCCTTCTTCCGGGTGCGGGTCTTGGTGACGTACTTCCGCTTCCCCGTGTCCGGGTCCTGGCCGATGTAGACCCGAACTCGCCAGCCAACAGCGGGGAGCTCATAGTCCGGGTCTGGCTTCCCGTGTTTTTCCTTCCGAACCTCAATCCGCCTTCCGTCCTTCTCGACCAGCTTCAACACGGCCATGTCGCTCCCTCCGGTCCGGGGTGAACGGGGCAACTCCCACAAACGCCCACAGACGGAACGTAACGCTACGGAACGGGGGCGACAAGCGGATTAGGGTTCCGACATACGGCTCAGGATCCAGTGGGGAGAACGGTCCTCGGGGGGCCTGTTGCGGACATGTTGCCGGAGAAGGCCGCCAGGAGCGCCTTAAAGGGATTCCCCTTTAAGGGCGACGACCCACGATGTCATGGTTGCAGTGATTTCGAAGCTCTATGCAATCGTCGCCCCAGTGCCAGGTTATCCTGTTGGCGTCATCGACGTAGGATTCAAAGACCCCCCGCTTGCCTGAGACACCCTTCGAGCGGAGTCCAGGGTGGTGCGGGTCTTCGCCAAGCCTCTTGATGCACTCTAAGATCGCGGCGACAAGACGCGGCGCCTTCTTCCCCTTCTTGCTAAGGCGCTTCTTAAAACTGGGAGGGATCTTCAGCTCGGGCACGCCTACCCGTCGTCATCCGAAAGAAGCCACCTAATTGCGTCAAGCGGATTGCCGAAGCGACGTCCCTCACCACGCTCCAACTCCCTTAGGGACTCAAGCTCATCGCGCTGCCACCGCGATGTCCAGTAATATCGCTGAGAGGCCGGGATCCAAGCTGGCACCTGCCTACTGGTATCCGGATCCGATAAACTCGAAGCTGTCGCATCAAGGCGGACTCGGTACGATTCAGCGCCTGAGTGGACTGCGCCGGTATTGATGAGCAAGCTACTCATGTGACCCTCACTCTGATGGCTTCCTTTCGGAGCGTTGCTCGAACTTCGCTAGGTTCTGCTCTAATACCTGAATCAATTCCCTAATGCGGGCGGGTGTGATCGCAAGGCGAGAGAGCGTCTCCACTGGGACAAATCCCATCTCCAATGCCTGCTGCTTCTGTTCCTCTGCCGAGCCCAGGAGGAAGGGCGGCGTGACCATACCAAATGAGAGGATGAAGAGCCCATCCTCCATGAACTGGCTCACAAATTGGTTCGCAGAAACGACGGTGGTCTCCTCAAATCCAACCCAAGATGCCTTGAGGCTGATTTCGTCGTTGTCCGAGGCGGCTCGCGGCGTGGATTTTTCTTCAGCCATGACCTTACCGTCACCGTTCTAGCTTGGGGGGGGAGAGAAGCTAACGAGGCTGGCAACTCCCTCGCAACTCCATTCTTCACCATTTCGTACTTCCCTGTTCCAAGGGGCAGCTCAGGCCGTCGTCCCCGACCCCTGCACTGCACCACCCGGACCCGGACGGCCTCCGTCACCCACGAGCACGGTGAAAGTCGGCCCGCCGGAGCCGAAGGCGCCCCTCCGCCACCCGTTCTACTCCCGATAGTTGTCCCGAGCCCACCGGCTCCAGGTTTCCCCGTCCATCGGCGGCGAGGGTCCCCGCCTCCACCCGTGCGGAAGCGGCGTCCCAGGGGCGAGAAATGCCACGTGTCCCCTCCGGCTCGGGTCGTGTGCAGCGCCTCCAGGGGCACCCCCGCCGGGTCGGAAGCGGAACGGCCCCAGGTCGGGCGGATCGGGAAGCCAGCGTCCGAACGTCATGGCCGGTCCCTTCTTTCAGCCCGGTACCGGAGCATGGCGGGGTTCTCCGGCCCATCCAGGCGGAGCTCGGCCCGCTCGGCGGCCGTCAGTTGCCCCACCACCTCCGGGAAACGGCGCTCCCGGACGGAGATCCCGAAGATGTTGAATTCGTGGGCCCCGAGCCGTCCGGCCCGCCAGTGGGCAAGCTGGCGAGGCTGTTTGACCATTCGCAACTCGTCGAGCGAGTAGCCCGACAAGTCCGGGCCCCGGGGGGCGTCGGGCTTGAAGCGAAACGCGCCAGTATCGAGGAGGCCGGTCCATCGTGAAAGGATCATCGGTCCACCGCCAGCTCGCGCCGTTCCTGCTCCGTCAGTCGCTCGGCAACGGGTGGATGCTTCGCCGCTCGGGCCAGAAGGAGGACAGCGTGAGCGTTCCGCTTCCCGGCCCGCCACGATTCCTGGAGGCGAAGGGAGAGCTGCCGGGATCGCTCCTGAAGCTCGTGGTCCGTCATCCGCGCGATCCGCTCGTCCATGGTGAGGGGCAGGCCACGGTCAGAGAACGTGAACGGCCCCATGTCCAGCGGTCCGGTCAAACGCCTGAAATCAGACGTGGCCCCTCACTCGGTTACGGGGGTGGCCGTTGCCCGAGGAGGTGGCCGGCTGGACTCCCGAGCCCTCCAGGGCCTCCAGGAGCCGAACGAGCTTGTCCAGTTGGACGCCGTGCAACACCGCCAGCTCCGAAGCCGACTGCTCCCGGAGCCACGTCGGGTCCGAAAACACCTCTTGTTGCTTCCGCACGGACTCCAGTCCGGCCCGAAGGTACGCCAGGAGGGCGCCTCCGATCTCCTCCACGTCGGTCCCACCGGCGTCCAACTCCCCGAGGAGCCCCCGGGCCCGCTTCCTCCACCGGGCCACGGTAGAGCGCGGGACCGAGTATGCTTCCGCCGCTTGGTCGATGCTTTGCCCCTGGAGTAGGGCCGCCATCACCTGAGCCCTGGTTTCCTCATCGTGTCGTGCCATGATTCCGCCTTTTTTGGGTCCCATTCCGCCGGGACGTTCCGTCAGGTATCGGCGAAGGATACCCGTCCTTTACGTGTCCGGCGGCACGAAATCACCCGCTGCAACCCCGGCCATCCAGAGACGGATGGAGGCGACCTACCCACCCGTCCGAGCATCCCACCAGGCCCGTGCGTGGAGTACCTCTCGGTCGGAACTAGGCCGACCATGACTCGGATAGCAGCTCCGCTTGTTCCAGCACCGTCTCCGTGGCCTTCTCCTGCTTATCCGGCGGATAGCCGTGCCGACGCAGGATTCTCTTCACGATCACACGCATCTGGGCTCGAACGTTTTCGCGAACCGTCCAGTCGATGGTCACGTTACTTCGGACGGCGTCGAGCAATTCACGCGCAATGCCCCGGAGCGTATCGTCCCCCAGCACCGCAACTGCGCTGTCGTTCGTCTCGAGCGCATCGTAGAAGGCAAGCTCGTCTTCCGTAAGTCCCAAATCTTCACCACGGCGATCGGCCTCTCGCATCTGCCTGGCAAGCTCGATCAACTCCTCAAGGACCTGGGCCGCTTCGATCGCTCGGTTCTGATACCGCCGCAGGGACTGTTCCAGCATCTCCGCAAAGGACCGGGCCTGAACCACATTTTTCTTGCGCCGGCTCTTCAGTTCGCCCTTGAGGAGCTTCTGAAGGAGTTCTACGGCGAGGTTCCGTTGTGGCATACCCCGCATCTCCGCGAGGAACTCGTCGGAGAGGATTGAGATATCGGGCTTCTCCAGCCCGGCGGCGGCGAAGATGTCGATCACCCCGTCCGGAGTGACTGCCCTGGAGATGATCTGCCGCACGGCATGGTCCAACTCCTCATCCGTACGCGTATCAGTCGGCGTCCGCTTTGCAAGGACAGCCTGCACCGCCTGGAAGAAGGCCACGTCATCCCGGATTCGCAGCGCCTCCTCGTGGGGAACTGAGAGCGCGAATGCCTGTGACAGCTCCCGGGCCGCCGCTACGAGTCGGTCCTTTCCGTTTTCCTGGGCCAGGATGTGCTCCTGCGCGGCCGGAAGGAGGCTCACGCGTGCCTCCGGCGAACCCTCCACCCACGATATCCAATCAAATCCGTGGAAGAGGCCGCAGCAGATCTCGTACTTCTCAAGCATCACGGCGACGGCCTCATTCTGATCGATAGCGGTCCGGCCCACCCCGCCGCTCTCCGTGTACGTCACAAGCGCAGCCTTGAGCTCCTGCGCCAGCCCGATGTAGTCCACCACCAAGCCGCCGGGCTTGTCCCGGAAGACCCGATTCACGCGCGCGATCGCCTGCATGAGCCCGTGCCCCCGCATGGGCTTGTCCAGGTACATCGTGTGGAGCGAAGGTGCGTCAAACCCGGTGAGCCACATGTCACGGACCAGAACTAGTTTCAGTTGATCGGCCGGGTCACGGAACCGGTTCGCCAGCGCCTCCCGCCTAGACTTGTTCCGGACGTGAGGCTGCCAGTCGAGGGGATCTGACGCGGACCCGGTCATTACCACCTTCATGACCGCGCGTTCGTCATCCTCAGAGTGCCAGTCGGGCCGGAGGGCGACGATCCGCTGGTAGAGCTCCACGCAGATTCGTCGGCTCATACACACCACCATGGCCTTCCCCTCCAGGGCCTCCAAGCGCGTCTCGAAATGTTCGACGATGTCCCGCGCAAGAAGCTCCAAACGCCGGTCGGAACCTACGATCGCCTCAAGCTGCGCCCACTTCGTCTTGAGCTTCTCCTTTCGTTCCAGCTCCTCGCCCTCGGTCGCCTCCTCGAACTCCGGATCGATAGTTGGGCGCTCGGCTTGGTCCAGCTCCAACTGCGCCAGCCGGCTCTCGTAGTAGATAGGGACGGTGGCTCCGTCCTCCACGGCCCGTTGGATGTCGTAGACGCTGATGTACTCGCCGAACACCGCCCGGGTGTTCGCGTCGGTCTTCTCGATGGGCGTGCCCGTGAACCCGATGAAGGAGGCGTGCGGGAGGGCATCCCGCATGTGCCGGGCGAACCCATCGATGAAATCGTACTGGCTCCGGTGCGCCTCGTCCGCGATCACGATGATGTTTCTGCGCTCCGACAGGGTGGGATAGCGATACCCGGAATCCTGAGGGAAGAATTTGTGGATCGTTGTGAAAACCACTCCGCCCGCGGCCACCGACAGCTTCTTCTTCAGGTCATCACGGTCCTCGGCCTGAACAGGTGGCTGTCGGAGCAGTTCCTGGCAACGCGAGAACGTGCCGAAGAGCTGATCGTCGAGGTCGTTTCGATCAGTGATCACGACCAACGTGGGGTTCTCCATCCCGGGCTCTCGAACGATCCGCCCCGCGTAGAACGCCATGGTGAGGCTCTTTCCGGAGCCCTGCGTGTGCCACACCACCCCGACCCGACGATCGCCCGGCTTGCCACCAGGCTGAGGAGCTGCCTCGTACCGTCCGGGCTCCGCCACGGCCGGCTCCAGTCGGGCCTCGGTCGCCCGGAGCGTCTCGGCCACGGCGACCTGTACCGCGTGGAACTGGTGGTACCCCGCCATCTTCTTCACCACACGCCCGCTACCATCATCCTCGAAGACGATGAAGTCCCGGACCATGGCCAAGACCCGCGCAGGGGCCAGGAGCCCCTCGATCACGACCTGAAGCTCGGGCATGTGAGGATCGGCCAGCACCTCACCCGAAATGGTGCGCCACGGCTTGAACCACTCCCTACCGGAGGTCAGGGCCCCGACCCTTGCCTCGGTGCCATCGGAGATCACCAGCAGCTCGTTCAGCGCGAAGAGCGACGGCAACTCGGATTTGTAGGTCTGGAGCTGCTGAAACGCCGACCAGATGGTGGCGTCCTCATTGGCCGCGTTCTTAAGTTCGATGACGCTGAGCGGAAGTCCGTTCAGGAAGAGGACGACGTCCGGCCGACGGGTGTTCTTGTCCTCCGTGACGGTGAACTGGCTGACGGCGAACCAGTCGTTGCTCGCCACGTCGTGGAAGTTGACGACGGCGGCCTGAGCTCCACGGATTGAGCCGGCGTCATCCCGGTATTCAACCGGGACCCCATCGACGAGGAGCCGATGGAAGGCGCGATTCTGCGTGACCAGGGACGGGCCCTCGGGCCGCGTGAGCTTCCGGAATGCATCCTCCAGCGCTTCGTGCGGAAGCGTTGGGTTGAGCCGGTTCAAGGCATCGCGAAGCCGCTGGACGAGGATGACCTCGCGGTAGTCTGAACGTTCCGCTCCGGGGGTACCCGGGGCGATGTCCGGTCCATGTGCGACGTTCCAGCCCACGCTTTCGAGCCATGCGAGGGCGGCCTGTTCGATCACGGATTCTCCGAATCTGCTCACGAAGCCGCCTCCGTCGCGTCTTGATCCTCCTCGGGCACAAACTCCGCGAGGTAGATCCGGTAGGTTTCAGGCTCCATGCGGAAGAGCACCTCACTCGGTCTGAAGAGGGATTCAAAGATCCGGATCTCGTCGTGTGCCCCGTCCACGTGGTCGTTGAACACCGCGTTCGCATCGAAGTCCACGGCTGGGTCCGAAGGCGGCGTGCGGTCCTGTGTATGAACCCGATGCAGGAAGCCGACAATCGCGTCCGCTGTCGCGGCAGCGAGCGCCGCCTGAACCTCCTCCATAACGGGCCTCGGTCCATCGGAACCGTGGGACGCAAATCCGCACGCGTTTCGGAGCTCACACACTCCCTGGACGGCGGTGCTGAGGCCGTTTAGGGTCTGTGCAAGGCTCTTGCGGGTCTTGGAGGCGTCGCTCGCCTCGGCTGGCAAAAACGGCAGAACCCGAGACGCCTCCTTAAACAGCTTTGGGAGATCGTCCGTGGCGGTGTACCCAACCCCGCGTTCAGTTAGGATCGCCTTGCAGGCGCTCTCGATCAGCGTCTTCGCGAGGTCGAACGCGAGCCCGGGATTCTCAGCGACTGCCCGTTCGATCCCATCCACCTGTTCTTCGATGTGCACGAGTCCCGCGGCCAGGGCGGCCCGAGCGCCGTACATCACCAGAGGGACGGAACCGGCTTCCGGCATCAGGTGGCTTGCTCCACGATCTGCTCGGCGTCCGGGAGGCGCAATTCGCCGGAGATGAGCTTGGGGAGAAGGGTGTCGCGGAGTTCAGCGAGCGATCGGATCTCATGAATTCCCGAGACGATTCGCTCGACAGCGGGACTCACCACATCTCCAAAACGGCCCGCCAGAGGCCTCGGGTCTGTTGGAAGTGCTCTCCGGTGTTCAGCCATGTACTTCCAACTCGTGCGGGGCATTCGTGTACCGGTAGACCCAGCGTTCGTGTACGCAACGAACAGGTCACTCGAGACCCACGACAGGACGAAATGCCGCACATTGGCTTCCCCGGGCTCAATCACGACGATGTCAGTCGAACATACCCCCCCGATCGGGGCGACTCCGACCTTGTGGAAATAGGGTCGGAGCTTCCCGAACAGGATGTCGCCCCGAGCGAACCGGTATTTGTTACTGCCCACTCCGTCCCCGATATCCCAATCGCCTAAGGCTATCGATCTCTGAGGCATGTGCCCAAGCCCAATGTACGGGGTACCGCCGTCGATCTCGTCAGGCTTTGCGGTTTCCCGCTTCTGGCGGGCCAGCGCACCCAACTCCGAGAGCCCCCACCCCTCCGGCATCTCCCCCAGCTCCGACTCCACCAGCCGATCCGGAAATAGATCGTACAGATCCGCGGGGAGCCCCGGGAGGGACTCTCCACGCTGCCAACGCCCGTCCATCTTAGCGCGCACTGGATCGAAGTCCACGAACCATGACTTGAAGAGCGCCCGGGCCTTGCCTTCTAGGGTTTCGTTCATCCGCCGGTTCAGCTCGATCTTGTCGTCGAGGGTGCCGAGGATGTGGGCGATGGCGCGTTGTTGGTAAGGAGGAGGGAGTGAGAGCGGTGTCTCTCGTAAGATTCCGAGATTGATGTGCGGAACGCCGGTCTGAATCGCGTTCTGTCGGATGTACTGTTGATGTTCAGAACCGGAGAACACATAGTAGATGAATAGAGGATCGGCAACGGTCGGCTCGACAGTCAGCTTCATCTGACTCTGAGAGATCACATACCTTTCGTAGCCGTCGGGAGGCACCATGCTGACTTGACCAAGGGTGCCTCGTTGAGTGAACACGATGTCTCCGGGATAAGCAAGGTTTGCCCGAAGTGAGTCAGCCTTCTCCTCTGTCACAAAGGCCCATTCGCCGCGGACCCATCGACCCCCCATGTTCTGACCTCGAATTACCGGGACTCCGACATCGCTGTAATCGCGGGATACAAGGTTTGATCCGAATGGTCCACCCACGAGCGCGTTCCGCGCCGTGGCCGCGATTTCACCGACGTTGGCCTGACGCCACTCACTCGCCATATCCAAGCGCCTCCAGATTGTCGGCAATCGCCGCGTTCGACTCCGCCGCCTCCACCAACTGCTCCCGCCACTCTTGCGTCAGCCGCTCCATCTTCTCTTCGAACGGCTCGTCGTCCTCTTCCCGAGCCTCCGCCCCCACGTACCTGCCCGGGGTCAGCACATGATTGTGCTGCCGTATCTCCTCGAGAGACGCGCTCTTTACGAAGCCCGGCACATCTTCGTACTCGCCCGCCCCCTCCTCACCCCGCCAGGCATGGTACGTGTCCGCGATCTTCGTGATATCCTCGCCCGTCAGTTCACGGTGCGTGCGGTCCACCATGCGACCCATCGTTCGGACGTCGATGAACAGCACCTTTCCGCGACGGTCCCGGAACTTGCCATTCTTCCGGTCCCGGGCTAGGAACCACAGGCAGGCTGGAATCTGCGTCGAGTAGAAGAGCTGACCGGGCAGCGCGACCATGCAGTCCACCAGGTCCGCCTCCACCAGATTCTTACGGATCTCTCCCTCACCGGACTGCTGCGAGCTCATGGACCCGTTGGCCAGGACGAAGCCCGCCGTGCCCGCGGGGGCGAGGTGATGTACGATGTGCTGCACCCAGGCGAAGTTCGCGTTCCCCGTGGGAGGGGTGCCGTACTTCCAGCGCTTGTCATCCCTGAGCCGGTCGCCGCCCCAGTCGCTCACGTTGAACGGTGGGTTGGCGAGGATATAGTCCGCTTTCAGGTCGGGGTGACGGTCGTTGTGAAAGGTGTCGCCGTGGGCGATCTGGCCTTCGATGCCGCGGATGGCCAGGTTCATCTTCGCGAGCCGCCAGGTGGTGTAGTTCGACTCCTGGCCGTAGATGGAAATGTCGGCCTTGGCCCTGCCACCGTTCCCATTTCCATTCTGGTGGGCGCGGATGAACTCCACCGACTGGACAAACATTCCTGAAGAGCCGCAGCACGGGTCGTAAACTCGGCCTTGAAACGGCTCCAGCATCTCCACAAGCAGGGCGACCACGCAGCGGGGCGTGTAAAACTCACCACCCTTCTTCCCCTCGGCGCTGGCGAATTGCGATAGGAAGTACTCGTAGACGCGACCCAGCACATCCTTGGACCGTGCTTCCTCGCTCCCGACCGCGATGTTGCTCATGAGGTCGATGAGCTGCCCCAGCCGGGTTTTGTCCAGGGCCGGACGCGCGTAGTCCTTGGGAAGGACGCCCTTGAGCTGCGGGTTATCGCGCTCGATGGCGGTCATAGCCTCGTCCACCATCTGGCCGATGGTGGACTGCTTGGCCTGGTGCTTCAGGTGCGTCCACCGCGCCTCCGGCGGCACCCAGAAGATGTCCTGGGCGCGGTATTCGTCGGGATCCTCCGGGTCAGCGCCCTGATCACGCTCAGCTTCGAGGCGTGCGTGGACCTCTTCGAAAGCGTCGGAAATGTACTTGAGGAAGATGAGGCCGAGGACCACGTGCTTGTATTCCGCCGCGTCCATCGAGCCCCGTAGAGCGTCAGCCATTCGCCAGAGCTCGGCCTCGTATCCGACGTTGGCCCCGTTCTCTCTGTCCTTCTTGTGTTCAGAAACCTTCGTCACGCGATTCCCCTGGGTTGAAAGCGCGATGGGCCGGCCCGGGACCTGGCCACCGAGAAGCAGGATTGATCACGATACAACGATACGGCATGAGTCCGACACCCCGCGGGGGAACCTGGCCAACGAGGCTACCCCCAGGGCTTACTCGCGGGGCATTGCCTGTCCCGCCGGGCGACCGATGGCATCTCGACGAATCAGAGGGGGTTGCCGGTCGCACTCCATGAGCCCCTCGCGTGCAGGCGTACTGTTCCGAGAATACCCAGCGTAAAGGGCGTGGTCATGATTCTCCATGAGATCTCCTCGCGATCGCGTGCGCGCGCGTGGGTGCTCAAAGTGTGAAGCCCGGCCTTTTTTATGGACTCCAGAAACCCCGGTACTCCCGCGCGTGGTGGCTTCAAAAACCTCCGCCTCTCGCGCGCGCGTGAAGCGTCCAAAAACTCCCGGCGAGAAGAGCGAAAAGCTGGGGCCCCTTCGGCCCGAAACCGGAGGGCGATCAGATTCTTACGCTGGCACTTCAATGTTTTGGAGAACGCTCGGGTGATGGTCGTTCCACCATCAGCTCCTCAAGAGCGATCAGCGCCTTCCGGAACTCTTGGAGGGCCGAGCCTGGGAGGGGCGCAGCGTCCGCCGGCGACCCTCGCCCCCGTCGTGCCAGCCCTCCGAGATCCAGAGCACGGCCGGGGTGCCGTCCGGATCCCGGATCAGCCGAACCCGAAGGCAACCGGCCCGCCCCAAGTTCGGCCCTGGCCTCGTGCAGGGCGCGGGGCTGCGGGGTGGGGGCGCTCACGGCCTCGCCCCTTCGTCGTGCTCGTGCCCCAGGCATTGCTCGCAGGCTTCCCCGCACCCGGCGCAAGGCGGCCCGAGCGGGCGTCCGTCCCTTCGTCGCCGGCACCAGTAGCACAATGTCGGCTCCACGAAGTGAAACTCTCCGCAGCCGATGCAGGCGAGGGTCCGGGTCTGGGGGCGTGCCGATGCTAGGATCTCCGGCTTGGCCTGGCGAAGGCGGGCGATCAGCTCCGGCGTCAGGACGCCCTTCGGCGCGTCGGCGCGGAGCTCCCCATCCCGGAGCCGGAAGCGGACCCCCTGGGCGATCAGTCCGGCGACCAGCTCTTGAGTGTCGGCCGTCATAGCGGAACCTCCTCACGGTCGTCGTCGGGGTGGGCGTCGGTGGACGTCGGAGCCGGGATCTCCCCCGGCTCCAGGTCGGGGGTCCCGTGCCAGAGGTCGGCGGGAGGCTCCTCCCCTTCCGGCGGGGGGTCCGGAAACGCAACCCCCGCAACCTTCTTTGATTCATGCGGGTTTCCGGTGGATTCGGGAAGTGCAACCGACCCCTGCGGGTTGCGGTCGTGCCAATCGGGGGTTTCCCCGTCGTTACTGGAGGGTTGCAGGGGTTGCACTCTGTCACCCCCCTCCCGGGGGAGGTAACGTCCCCAGGGCTCCACCAGCTCCTCCCGGAGGTAACCCCGGGGGGTCGAGCCGTCCGGCATCTTCACCACCTTCGGCCGGACGCCGAACGGCTTCAGGAGCCGGGCCAGGGCGTGTGGGGTGATAGGCTTCCGGCTCCGTCCCCACTCCCCCCAGGGGCGTCCCTCCATCGTCTCCAATTGGTCCGCGATCTCCTGGGACGGGAGCCGGTCCACGTTCCGGTCATCGAATAGGTCCCGGAGGTCGCGGAGAAGGAGGGTCCGCACGGAGCCATCGTCTCCATCGTCCAGCCCGGCGAGTCCACGGGCGGCTTGTCGGGCCCGCTCCGGCCACCCCCCACCGGCGTGGTCCGCCAGGGCCAGGAGAGGACGCCAGTTGTCGGCCGCCCGGTCGTGCAGGTCGCCGGGCACCTCGGGATCGGCCGAACGGAGCGCGTCGGCGTGGTCCTTCGCCCACGTCCACGCCCGACGCCGGAGGGGCTCCAGCTCGGCGAGGCGATCCAGCCGGAGGCGTTCCACGTCCTCGTCAGGGTGCCGGCGTCTCATCGGTATGATGATGGAGCGGTCCGCCAGCGTGTCCGGGAGGTCCCCGATCAGCGCCACGGCCTTCGGGGCCCAAGTGGAGAACGCCCGGGCTTCGTGGTCATCCCCCACCGTCCGAACCACAACGGCGGACGCTCGGGCGTGTCCACTGTTCAGAACGCCCCGGAGCTCCTCCCGGTCCCGGAGGAAGGTGTCCGCTTCATCCACCAGGAGGGTGGGACGGAACCGCTCCACGGCCCGGAAAAGGGCGGCGGCGGTGACGTTCGACGCGGGCAGCGGGCGGGGAACGAGGGCCCATAGCACATGGAGAGCCGTCGTCTTTCCGCACCGCTTTTCCGGGGAGACCAGAGCCAGGAGAGGCGACACGTCGGAAGCGTCGTGAGCGTGTGCGTGCAGGGTCCAGAGCGCCAGGGCCACCGGAGCCCACTCCGGAAGCCCGAGGAACCGACAGAATGTCCCCAAAAGGCCGTCTAGGAGGTCCGCACCGCTCACCGGCTCGGGCCAGGGCTCGGGGTCCTCCAGAGCAATCCGGGAGCCAGCGCCCGAGCTCTCTACCGCATCGGCGTGGGGCGGGTTGCGCCGGATCTGCTCCTCCAGCGCCAGGAGGATCGGACCCGGGAGCTCCCCGCCGGCGTTCTCCACCTTCCCCAGGAACCGCTCCCGCTCTCGGTCCGAGGTGAGTTTGAGGCCCGAGCGGTGGACCAGGGCTCCGGCCCGGCGTACCGTCACCACGGCCCGCACCTCGCCGCCGGGCATCCGGGCGTCGGTTGCCTCCACTTCGTGGTCCCCGTTCGCCCACGTCCAGGTCCCGGCCTTGTGCAGGAACTCCAGGGCCTCGGCGCTCATCGGGCACCCCCGAGGACGGTAACGGCTCCGCTTCGAGCCGGCTCCACGTCCATCCCCAACTCCAGGGCGGCGGCCCGTGCCGCCTCCTTCGCGTCACCGCCGTGTTCCAACTCCGTCAAGAGCCCGAAGGAGTCGTGCGCGTGAGGGCTCGCCAAGGCATCGCTTTCGTGGTAGCTGTAGATCCTCCCGGTATCGCACAGAAAAACCCCGGGCATCCCGGTTTTTGAAGAGGGTGCGATCCACCTCCGGGACCCGGCTTTTTTGTAGCCGTTCCGTTCGAGCATGGTCCCCACCGGGACCCGCTCGTTCCATGCCTGAATAACGTCCGGGCCGTCGTACTCGCTCGAGGACCGTCCCTGAGTCCTAGCCGTCTCCCGCGTCGGGGTCGGCTCCTCCGCCACCCAGGGACACGCGGCTTCCATGCGGGGCAGGAGGAGGTCCCAGGCCAGCCAGATTCCCAGGAGTAGGCCGGGAACCAGGGGCAGGTCCTCCCGGCAGAGCGGCGGGGTGGGCTCCCACTCGTAGGGTTTTCCGGTGTCCGGGTGGGACGTCGGGGGGAGCACATCCTGGACGGAACCGGCCCGGAGCTCCAGAACAACCACCCGTTGGGTCGGGTCCTCCGGATCCGGCCAACGGAGCGCGCGGCGTCCCAGGTCATAGCCTTCGGGCACCTGATACCAGGGCTTCCAAGGGTTGTCGGGGTTGCCGACAGTCTTCGGGCCGGGCGCTTCCAGGAGAGCGGGGAGGTCCACTCCCACGGCGGCCAACGCGACGGCCACCTCCTCCAGGGGACGATCCAGGTCCAGGGCGGCTGTCCCGCTCTGGCGGTGGACGCATCCGAGGCCGTTCCCCTGGCGGATCCCCCGGTCCACGGTCTCCGGATCGAGGGGGTCCTCCTGCCATGCGGGGCGGATGGGCCGTTTCCCATCCAAGAGGGTCAGGCCGAACCCGAGCGCGTCCGTGTAGTGGCGGCGGGCTCGGAGCATCCGGTCCAGGGCCGGGGAGACGGTCGAAGCCGCGGGACTCACGCGCCCGCACCAGCCGTCAGGCGCTCCCGGAGCTCGGAAGCGTTGAATCGCATCGCGCGCCCGAATCTCAGCGCGGGGAGCTCGCCGGTGCGAGCCATCTCGTAGACGCGCTGAAGCGGCAGGCCGGTCTGGTCGGCCACCTCACGGGCGGTGAGTAGTCTCGGCAATGGTGCTGCGGTCGTGTCCGCCATCGTCCTCCTCCTGGGGCTGGTGTCTGTCTCCGTGCTCGGAATCTACCCCCGGTAGCCCGCCGTTTTCTGTCGTGTTATCGTCTACTTATCGTCTACATGAATCGAGGGAGGGGTCGTGTTCGGAATCGGGGAAGCGGGAACCGCGCCGGTGGATGCATGGATCGTGGACGGCTCGGACGGTGACCCTGCGGTAGAGTGGAGCGACGACCACCGTGCTGCCCCGGAAGGGGCCGTCCTACCGGATTTCGTCGCCCTCACAGAGCACGTGGACGAACGCGCCCGACTTGTGGCGCAGGCATCGTTTGCCCCGGCCGTCGTGGGCTTCGTCGAACGCCACGGCCCCCTACGGCTCTGCACCGACCATCGGCTCCCCTGGGCGGGCCACGGGCTCGCCACCGGGGGGCTATGCAAGCCCGCCTTGCGACCGGAGCCGCTGATGGAGTGGGCAGGCCGGGCCATGAACGTGCGGCGCATCCTGCGAATCGTTGAGGCGGCCAGGACGGCCGAAAGGGAAGGCATCGACCTCCCGGATGCGTTCGAGGCCCACGACCGGGCACGGGGCTGGGATCCCAACATCGGCTGGCGGGCCATCGAGCGAGACAAGCGCCCCGGGGGCCCCGACGATCTATGGGCCGTGGCGGCCGTCGCGCGGGATCGGTTGGAGGGGGACACGTCCGACCCGGCCACCCCCGCCGATGCTTGGACGGCAATCGACCGGACGGTGGGCCACGCGCTCGCCGCCTTCCCATCCCGCATCGAAACCCGAGCCACCGGGAGCGGCATCCGGCTTCACCTCCAACCCGCTGGCGTGCTCGGCCGCGTATTCGTGGAGCTCGCCATCGAGGTCGGGGGGATGGAGGGCTTCGCGTCTTGCGACGGATGCGGTCGCCTCCACTCAAGGGAACGAGCACCGAAGCGCGGCCAGGGGTGCTATTGCTCGGCTCGATGCCGGAAGCGAGCGCACGCCCGACGGCGACGCGCGGGGTGACCGCCCAGGCGGCTCCCCACCTCGCGCCCTCCCTCCCATCGCGGCCCTCGACCCAGCGCAGTCAGCGGGCCAGGGAGGGGGCTCCGTGGGCGTCTCTGTTGTCTCGCTCGGACGCGAGGCAACAAAATGGCAACAAATGGGCACGAAAACGGCCCCCCGGATCGCTCCGAGAGGCCGTAAGTCATTGTCCTGCAACAGTGCCGGAGGAGGGACTCGAACCCCCGACTCGCGGATTATGATTCCGCTGCTCTAACCAACTGAGCTACTCCGGCGAAGATCCGAAGGCTACCCGGGGGCGCCCCGGGTGTCAAGCCTCCTATCGGGGCGAACTCAACGGTCCTCTTCGCCCTCCGGAGCGGGCTCGGCGAAGCGGTAGAGCACCTCCCCCTCGCGCACCATTCCGAACCGTTCGCGCGCGATCTTCTCGAGGGTGTGATCGTCGTGCTCCAGCGCGTTCGCACGGACGGCCACGGAGTCCGCAGCGGCCTGAAGCTCGGCAAGCACCTCCTGGGACGACGCAATCTCCTGCTGGATCGCGCGCGAGTCGAAGGCCGTGTATTCCCCGCCGAACGCCGCGTAGTAGAGCGCAACGAGGAGGAAGGCGGGGAGCACCAATCGTCTCAACACCATCTACCCCCAGAGGTCCCGCCCGGGGAAGCACGCAGCATCCCCGAGCCGCTCCTCGATGCGGAGGAGCTGGTTGTACTTGGCCACCCGGTCGGTCCGGGAGGCACTGCCGGTCTTAATCTGGCCGACCCCGGTCGCGACCGCCAGATCCGCGATGAAGACGTCCTCGGTCTCCCCCGAGCGATGAGAGATGATGGACCGGTACCCCGCGGCATCGGCGACACGGATGGCATCCAGGGTCTCCGTCAGCGTGCCGATCTGATTGAGCTTGATGAGAATGGCGTTGGCGACACCCTCCCGGATCCCCCGGTCCAGGAAGGAGACGTTCGTCACGAAGAGATCGTCGCCTACGATCTGCACCCGGTCCCCCAATGCGTCGGTGAGCGCCTTCCACCCCTCCCAGTCGTTCTCCGATAGGGGATCCTCCACCGAAGCGATGGGATACCTGGCAAGCCAATCCTGCCAGAAATCCACCATGCCGCGGCGGTCCCGCCGCTCGCCGGAGGACCAGCGGAAGCGGTATTCGCCCTCCTCGTAGAACTCGGAGGCCGCCGCGTCCAGGGCCAGAACCACATCCTCGCCCGGGCGGTAGCCGGCTCGCTCGATCGCGCGCAGGACCGCCTCGACCGCCTCCTCATTGGACCCCAGGTCAGGTGCGAAACCACCCTCGTCGCCTACTGCGGTGCTCTTTCCCGCGTCCCCCAGAATGGCCTTGAGGTGGTGAAAGATCTCTACCCCCATCCGGAGCGCCTCGGAGAAGCGCTCGGCTCCCACGGGCATGACCATGAACTCCTGGATGTCGACGTTGTTCGGGGCATGGGAACCCCCGTTCAGGATGTTCATCTGCGGGACGGGCAGGACACCACCCCGCGAAGTGGATAGCGCCTCCACGAGGGTGATCCCCCGAGCACTGGCGGAGGCACGTGCGACGGCCAGGGAGGCCGCGAGGATCGCATTTGCACCCAGCCGTGCCTTGTTGGGAGTGCCATCGGCCTGGATGAGCGCGCGGTCGACGGCCGCCTGATCGTGCGCGTCGAGGCCCCGGATCGCCCTCGCAATTTCTCCGTTCAGATTGCCGACCGCATCGCGGACGCCCCGTCCCAGGTAGCGGTCAGGGTCACCGTCCCGCAGCTCTACCGCCTCGTGCTCGCCCGTGGAGGCCCCCGACGGAACGGACGCCATCCCGCGCGCCCCTCCCTCCAGCTCGACCTCGGCCTCCACGGTGGGATTCCCCCGCGAATCCAGGATCTCCCGCCCTCGTACGGACCTGACCTTCGATTTGCTCATTCCGCTTCCTCCCTCAGCGCGAGGAGCGCCGCGCGGCTGGTCTTGAGGAGTTCGTTGCGATCGGCCCCAGAGAGGCCCTCGGTGGCGATGGGAGTCCCGACTCGGAACCGCACGCGGCCCGGACGAATCCGGAAGGACCCCTTGGGCATGACCTCACGGGTGCCGGAGATCGCCACCGGAAGGATCGGCACCCCCGTCTTGATGGCGAGAACGAAGGCTCCCTTCTTGAACGGACCAAGAGAGCCGTCCTCGGAGCGGGTGCCCTCCGGGAAGAGCACCATGTTGAGCCCCTCGTCCCGGACCCTGCGGCCGGCCGCGTCCAGCGAGGAGATGGCCCGTTTCCGATTGCTTCGGTCCACCGCCACATGACCGCAGGTCCTCCAGGCCCTCCCGAAGATCGGGATCCTCGCGAGCTCTTCCTTCCCGACGAACCGCGCCTTTCCGGGCAGACATCCCATGAGGAGGAAGACGTCGAACCAGGACTGGTGGTTGGCAATCACGACGTGGGGTCGGTCCCATTCGACGCGGTCGACGCCCTCCATCTCCACGCGGGCCCCGGCCCACCTCATGATGGTTCGGGCCCACAGCCTCGCCAGCCGGTCACACACCGGTTTCTCGCGGCCGCGTTCAGTCCAGGAGGAGATCACAACCCCTGTGGCGAGTACCAGGGTCAGGACGGCCCCTCCCAGCAACACGCAGACGGTCCTGATCAAGGCCCCTTTCTCTCCCCGAAATGATCGAATCCGCCCCGGCGGAGTCTCACGACGTCCCCCCCGTGGGCGGGTGCCAGGTGCACCCCCGCTCCCCCGGTCACCCTGCCGATCCGGGAGAAGGGAAGATCAAAGCTTTCGCGAAATTCCTCCACCCCTTCCGGCCCGACTCCCCCCGGCTGGATAACCAGAAGGAGCTCGTAGTCTTCGCCCCCGTGAAGTGCCAGCTCCAGGGAGGTGGGTCCGGAACGGGGGTGCCCGGGAGCCAGCTCCGGGTGGAGGGGAATCGCGCCCTCGTCGAGGAGAACCCCGACCCCCGAGGCCGCGGCGAGGTGTCCGGTGTCGCCGGCCAGCCCGTCCGACAGGTCGAGGCCGGCCCGTACCGGGAAGCGGTCGAGGAGCCACCGCGCTTCGGTGATCCTGGCTCGTGGTTCCGTGAAGGCGACCCGCAGGGCGTGGGAAGGCTCGACCCCGGCGCTCCACGAGGCCACGGCCCCGGCGGCGCCGCCCAGCACGCCGGTCACCCAGAGTTCGTCGCCCACGCGAGCCCCGCTCCGGAGCAGCGGCGTCGACGCCCGACCCACCGCCACCACGTCCAGGAAGAGGGGCCCCGGAGACCGGGTCAGGTCACCGCCCAGGAGGCAGGCCTCGTGCGATGTCACAGCGGCCTTCACTCCCTCCATTGCCTCCGTGGCCGGCTCCCGGCTCGCCGCTCCGACGGAGACGAGCACACCGATCGGCTCCGCCCCCATGGCGGCCAGGTCGCTGAGAGCGGCCTCCGTGGCCCGCGCCCCGGCCTCCCGCGGGGAGAGCCAATCGAGACGGAAGTGGATCCCCTCGACCGAAAGATCGGTGGAGATGACCAGATCCGGAGCGATGATCGCAGCGTCGTCCCCCGGCCCGAGTAGAACCCCGGGGTGGAGGGCAGGTGCTCCCGCCAGGAACTCGCGGATCCGGTCGAACTCCTCCCCGGAACCCAGGCTGGTGCCGTCGGGACTCAATGCGCCGGGGGGAGGTCGAGGAGCAGGAAGGGTGGATCCGAACTCCCAGCGTCATCCCGACCTGACGGCGCTGACCGGGGGAGCACGAAGGCCACCTCATTCGCGACGTCACCGGGAAGGAGTCCCTCGCCGGCACCGACCCGGGAGGCCGCCGCCGCGGTCAGGCAGAGTGCGAGCCCTCCCGCCTGCAAGGGGGGCTGCCCCCTGGCCAGAAGAGCCCCCGCCACACCGGTGAGAACGTCCCCCATCCCAGCCCGTGCAAGGTCGGAGGACCCGTCGGCCGCCACCAGGAGTGGGGACTCCGTCGCCACGGGAGCGAGCATCGAGGGGACTCCCTTCAGGAGCACCGTACTCCGGTAGCGGTCGGCCAGGCTCCGGGCGGCGCCCTCCGGGTCGGAGGTGACGTCGGAAGGACTCAGTCCCAGGAGCCTCGCCGCCTCTCCGGGGTGTGGCGTGAGGAGTGTCCCCTGGCTCGCCCGCCATCCGGAGAGCCCGCCGGCGGCCAGGAGATTGAGGGCGTCGGCATCCAGAAGGGATGGCCTGCCACCACTCGCCCGCAACGCGGCGCCGAGTCGATCGGCGACATCCGGGTCCGTTCCCATTCCGGGCCCCACGGCGAGTGCATCGCTCTCAGCGACGGCGGATTCCAGGGCGTCCCCATCCGAGGCGTCCACGAAGACCGCCTCCGGGAGGCGGCCTTGCACCATTTCCCTGAGTTCGGGCGGGGCCGCCAGGCGGAGGAATCCGACCCCGGCGCGGAGGGCTCCCAGCCCAGCCAGGAGAGCGGCCCCACCGAAGCGGCGGGAGCCAGCCATGAGGAGGAGTCGACCCGCCCGATTCTTGTGAGCCTCGGCGTCGCGCGGTACCCAGTGGCGCTCGGCCCAGCCGGGCGTGAGGAGGAAGGCCGAGGAGTCCGTATCGGACCAGGGAGGGAAGCCGATCTCTACGGCGAGGAGGCGACCTGCGTGACGACGGCCGGGATGCAGGAGGCAGCCCCGCTTGGGAGCGCCGAACGCGATGGTGATCTGGGCGTGCACGGCCTCGCCGGCCACTGCTCCGTCGTCGGCGCTCACACCGGAGGGGAGATCGAGCGCTACGATGGGGCGCCCGGCAGCGTTCATCGCCCGGATGAGGGACGCCTCCCGGGCCCTCGGAGCTCCTTGGATGCCGGTTCCCAGGAGGGCGTCGACCACCACGTCTGCGGCTGCCAGACGTCGGGGGAGGTCCGCCGCCTCTGGATCCAGAGGAGTTGTCGAAAGGCGCCATCCGTGCAGGAGAGGATCAGCGCCGTCGCTCCGCTCGGCCCGGAGAAGCTCCACGTCCCGACCCCATGAAGCGAGAGACCGTGCCAGGACGACTCCATCTCCTCCATTGTTTCCGCCCCCGGCGACGACGACGACCCGACCCCGGGGGAAGATCTTCGCCAGGAGCTGGGCCGCGCTCCGTCCCGCGTTCTCCATGAGAACGGAGCCTGGAGCGCCGACATGGTCGATGGCACGGCGGTCGAAGGCGGCCGCCTCGGACCCCGTCGGGAGCGCCACTCGCGCCCGACCGAAGAGGAGGGATGGAGGTCCCGGCCCCGCAGGTGGAGCTGCCATGGTCACCCGGTCCCCTCCCCTACTTGTAGCTCTGCCCGATGGCCCGGCCGAAGGTGATTTCCCCGTTGTCGATCCGGATGTTGAAACCGCATTCGGGGCTAGTGCAGACCCAGGCCTTGTATCGGATGGAGGACCCCTCCCGTCCGTAATCAGACAGAGGAATCAGAAGCCCGGCGTCACACTTCTGGCACCTCGGAAATCCCTTCTCCTCCTCCATATCACCCTCCCCGGTCTAACCCCCGGGCGTGCCAGGGATAGTTCCGCTCAAAGGCCTCCTCGAAGTCGAAGAGGTTCTCGAAGTCCTGGGGCCGGTCGTCCTCTTCCTTCACGAGAACACCCGCCTCGATGAGGGCGAAGACGATCTCACCCAGATCCCCGGTCGAATGGATGCCCCAGTGCTCCAGGACCGTGCGCGCCATCAACCCGAACTCGCGCAGCGCACGCAGGCGGACCCCCTCCGCCAGCTCGGCACCCGAGATATGGCGTCGGTGGTCCACCTGCTCCAGCACATCGTGCAGTGCGGAGAGCAGGAAGAGGTAGGCTCGCGGGTGGAAACGCGGGTCGCGCTCCGTCAGGCGATCCAGGATCTCGTCTGCAAACTCGACTTCGGTCATGGGCGGAATTCTGATCGATCTCCCTGCCGGACGCCAGGGGGGCCCCGGAGGAGACCTCCGCGGACCGGCGCCGTCCGGCAGACTCTTTCGCAAGGTCAAACCGGCTGCAGGAGCTCCGGATAGAGTGGGTGGGAACGGCATAGGTCACGGACCTCTCCACGGACCCGGGTCTGCACCCCTTCGTCTCCAGGGGCCTCCAGGATGTCGGCGATCCAGTCCCCGATGAGCGTCATCTCGCCCTCCGCCACTCCCCGACTCGTCACCGCCGGCGTACCGATACGCAACCCCGAGGTGACGAAGGGGGAGCGCGGTTCGCCCGGCACCGTGTTCTTGTTCACGGTGATCCCGGCGGCTTCGAGCGCGTGCTCCGCGTCCTTGCCGGTGAGCTCGCCGCGCTCGCGCAGGTCCACCAGGAGGAGGTGGGTATCCGTGCCCCCGGAAACGAGTCGGAATCCCCGGTCTGCGAGTCGCTCCCCGAGCGCCCGTGCATTGGCGACGACCTGCCGGCTGTAGTCGCCGAAGGAGGGCTGGAGCGCCTCACGGAAGGCGACAGCCTTCGCAGCGATGACGTGCATGAGGGGGCCGCCCTGCATTCCCGGGAAGACGGCCTTGTCGACCGCCTTCGCATGAGCTTCGCGGGCCAGGATCATGCCGCCTCGTGGTCCCCGGAGCGTCTTGTGGGTGGTGGTGGTCACCACGTCCGCATGCGGCACCGGTGACGGATGGACCCCGCTCGCCACCAACCCCGCAATGTGGGCCATGTCCACCATGAGGACGGCTCCAACCTCGCGGGCGATCTCCCCGAAACGCTCGAAGTCGATCGTCCGGGGATAGGCGCTCGCCCCGCCGATGATCATCTTCGGCCTGACCTCGAGGGCCTTCTCGCGGAGAAGATCGTAGTCCAGGAGTCCGGTCTCCTCGTTTACCCCGTACTGGGAGACGTCGTAGAGGATTCCCGACGCATTCACCCGGGAACCGTGCGTAAGGTGCCCTCCGTGCGAGAGGTCCATCCCGAGGACCCGGTCGCCCGGCTTCAAAAAAGCCAGGTAGACCGCCATGTTCGCCTGCGCGCCGGAGTGAGGCTGCACGTTCACGTGGTCCGCCCCGAAAAGGGCCATGGCACGCTCCCGGGCCAGATTCTCCACCACGTCCACGAACTCACATCCGCCGTAGTAGCGCTTCCCGGGCAGCCCCTCCGCGTACTTGTTGGTGAGCACGGTTCCCACCGCCTCGAGCACGGCCCGGGAGACGAAGTTCTCGGAGGCGATCAACTCGAGCCCGTTCGCCTGACGCTGCAGCTCGGAATCAATGGCGGACAGGACCTCGGGATCGGAAGCTCGGAGGTTCTGGTGGCAGTCGTTCATCTGGTGCGCCCGGGTGGTGAGTGCGACATCGTGGGTTGGTCGGCCGTGGGAGGAGTCAGACCCAGCTCCGGTGGAGGTGTCGTGTCTTTCGGATCCGTTCCTCGGCGAGCCGATCCGCGGCTTGACCCGCCGGCACCGATTCACGGTCCGCCAGCTCGAAGATCTTGATCAGGGTGCCATAGATTTCCGCCGCCTTCCGCTTGCTTCGATCCGAACCCCAGTCGTGGAGCTCCCCGTAGCAGTTGATGAGTCCCCCCGCATTGATCACGTAGTCCGGGGCGTAGAGGATCTCCCGCTCGTGTAGGGCCTCGCCGTGGCGCGGGAGCGCGAGCTGGTTGTTGGCGGCTCCGGCCACGATGTCCACCTCCAGGACGGGCAGGGTTTCGTCGTTGAGTACGGCACCGAGGGCACACGGCGCGAAGACATCGGCCTTCACGCTGTAGATTTCGTCTGCTTCGACAATCCGAGCACCGAACTCCTTCTTCGCGCGGTCGGTCCGCAGGGGATCGATGTCGGCGACGGTCAACCGAGCACCCTCCTCGGCCAGAAGAGCGCACAGGTGATACCCCACGTGGCCGACGCCCTGGACCGTGACGTGCCGGCCCCCGAGCGAGGGGTCGCCGTAGAGCCGCTCGGCGCACGCCCGGATCCCGTGGTACGTGCCGTAGGCGGTCACGGGTGAGGGGTCCCCGGAGCCGCCGTGGAGTCCGACCACCGCATCGGTTTCCATCCGAACGAACTCCATGTCGTCCACGCTGGTACCCACGTCCTCGGCGGTGATGTAGCGGCCGCCCAGGGCCTCGACGGCGCGGCCGTGGGCCCGGAAGATCATCTCGCGGTCCCGCGTCCGATTGTCTCCGATGATGACGGACTTCCCACCGCCCAGATTCACCCCGGCAATGGCGGCCTTGTACGTCATCCCCCGGGCCAACCGCAGCACGTCCACGATGGCGTCGTCCACGTTGTCATAGTTCCAGAACCTCGTCCCGCCCAGAGCCGGGCCGAGCGTGGTGTCGTGGATGGCAATGATGCCCCGGTACCCCAACTCCGGTTCGGACCAGAACGACACCTGTTCATGGCCGTACTCGGAGAGTTCCTCGAATACGTTCATCCCTGCGGGCCCCCATATGCATGTGATGTTGCGGTCCGCGTCCATGCGGATCCAAGCTCGGGCCGCTCCGATCCCGGGGCCTTCACTCGGCCCGCCGGAGCGCGGCCTCGGCCAACGTCCCGCGAAGAAGGTCGTTGGGTCCGAAGAGAATTTCCATCCCCTTCGCGTCTCGCATCAACTTCTCCACCGGGTAATCCCGCATGTAGCCGTATCCTCCGAAGATCTGCACCGCCTCGTCGGCGCACCACATGGCCGCCTCACTGGCAGAGACCTTGGCGAGGGCAGCCCCCTCGTGCCGCTCCCCGGCCAGTGGGGTCGCCCTCCCGCCTTCCCCCCGGTCGATTCCGGCCCAGCGCCGTCCCTCCGCCAGGAGGAACTCCCGGACCAGGTCGGTCCTGAGCACCATCCCTCCCAGCTTTTCCCTGATTCCCCCGAACTCTGCGATGACCCTCCCGAACTGCTCGCGCTCGCCGGCGTACCGGGCCGCGTGCCCGAGCGCGGCCTGAGCGATCCCGAGGGACAGTGCCGCCAGCCCCAGGCGTGCCATGGCGAGCACCTCCGCTCGGACCGACCCGCCCTCGCCGACACTCCCCAGAAGCGCGTCGGGGGGAAGTCGGACCGCGTCCAGATTGACCCTTGCCTGACCCGCTGCACAGAGGCCGAGCGATCGGCCGGTCCGGGCCACCGTCAGCCCGCGAGCCTCCCGCGGCACGAGAAACGCGGATCGGTCGGGAGACCCGACCGGGGCCGGCTTCCCGCCCGGCGAATCCATGGCGGCGAACACGAGGAAGAGACCGGCCCGGTCCCCGAGCACCGCCCCCCGCACCTCTCCCTCCAGGATCCACTCCTCTCCAGCCCGCCGCGCCCGAAGCGCGGTCGGGTCGACGCCAGCCGGGCCGGAATCCTCCTCCCCCGAGACGATCACCCCCGGGCGGGCGCCAGACACCAGCTCCGGGAACCACTGACCACGCTGCGCCTCCGTCCCGAACCGGGCCAACGCTTCCGCCACGGCGCAATTGTGCTGCGCCACGGCGAGGCCCGCCGAGGCGTCCCCCCAGGACAGCTCGGTCAGGACCAGAATGGAAGAGACGGGGTCCAGGCCGAGCCCTCCCTCCTCCGGGGGCACACGCATCGACAGGAAGCCAAGGGCGGCGAGCTCCTCGAAAAGGCCCTCCGGAAACTCGCCCACCGAGTCCCATGCCGCGGCCCGGGGACGGAGCTCCGCAGCGGCGAATTCGCGCGCCAGCCGCTGGAGATCGGCCTGCTCGTCGGTGAGCATACGGATCAGGCGCCGTAGGAGTGGAACCCCCGACCCGATTTCCTCCCCAGCCAGCCGGCAGCAACGTGGCGTCGCAGGAGGGGACAGGGTCGGTAGCGATCATCTCCAAGATCCCGGTGGAGGACCTCCAGGATGAGAAGGCAGGTGTCTAGGCCGATGAGATCCGCCAGACGCAGGGGGCCCATGGGGTGGTTGGCCCCCAGCTGCATGATCTGATCGATGGCGTCCGCGTCGGCCACCCCCTCCATGAGAGCGAAGATCGCCTCGTTGATCATGGGCATGAGAACCCGGTTGGCCACGAACCCCGGGGAATCGTTCACCACCACCGGAGTCTTTCCGAGGCGGACCGAGAGTTCGCTGACGGCCTTCACGGTGGCGTCGTCGGTTCCCATCCCCCTCACCACTTCCACGAGCTCCATCCGGGGGACGGGGTTCATGAAGTGCATCCCGATGACCCGCTCCGGGCGCGTGGTGGCACCCGCCAGCGAGGTGATGGAGATGGAGGAGGTGTTGGAGGCGAGAATCGCGTGAGCGGGTGCCTCCCGGTCCAGGCGGCGGAAGAGGTCGAGCTTGGCCTCCGGCTGCTCCGGGATTGCCTCGATCACGATGTCCGCCCCCCCGGCGGCCCGACCGGCATCCAACTCCCCGGAGAGGCGGGCAAGGGAGGCTTCCCGCTCCTCTTCCGTGATCCGTCCCTTCGACACATCCCGATCGAGCTTGCCTTTCACAGCCCCGAGGGCGGCCTCGGACGCCTGGTTCGAAACCTCGACGAGGGATACCTCCAGTTCGGCGCGAGCGCACACCAGTGCGATCCCGTGCCCCATCGTCCCCCCTCCGACAACCACCACGCGCTTGATCGGCATCGCTTTCCTCCTCCCTCCGGTTTCAAGGCGTGGCCGGTATCAACCGGCCACGATCCAGGTCGACGTGTACAGGAGGAGCAGGACTGCCGCGAAGCGCAGAAGCGCCGGCCACTCCTCCTCTTTCCGGGGATCGGGCTCCCCTATGGCGGACTCCGGTCTTTCGCCCCTCCGCATCCGACCGGCCAGGCCGAGAAGCCGCCCTCCGACCGCCAGGGAGAGCCCGAAGAGGAGCGCCAGCACCCCAAGTGTAAAGGTCACGAGGAGCCAGAGCTCGAGGGCGGTGAGTGGAGCGAGACCCGCGCGGGGGCCGAGGACGACGAGGCCGCCGGTTCCAAGCGTCCCCAGCACCGGCGCCCCGATGAGCGCACCCTTCCATCCCACGCGGCCGCCTCAGGCGCGTCGCACGGAGAGGGCCACCGCGTTCCCTCCGCCCAGACAGAGGGTGGCCAGACCCGTCTCCGCGCCACGAAACTCCATCGCGTGGAGGAGGGTGACGAGGACGCGCGCCCCCGAGCATCCGATGGGATGCCCCAGTGCCACGGCCCCACCGTTCACGTTTACGCGATCGGGATCGAGCCCGAGGCCGCGGATATCGGCGATTGCCTGGACCGCGAAGGCCTCGTTCAGCTCCACCAGATCGTAGTCATCGATCGAGGCGCCGGTCCGCTCCATGAGGCGCCCGACCGCCTCGATGGGCGCGAAGAAGAGGTCCCGCGGCGCGGTCCCCCCGGACGCGTAGCCGGTGATCTCGGCCATCACGGAGAGGCCGTGCGCTTTGGCGAAGCGTCGGGATGTGACGACCAGCGCTGCGGCCCCATCATTCAGCCCAGGTGAGTTCCCGGCGGTCACGATCGGCTCCTCCACGTCGGCGGGCGCCTGATCGGCAAAAGCCGGCCGGAGGCGACCCAGCGATTCCAGGTCGGTATCCCGGCGAGGGCCTTCGTCCATCTCGACCGTGGTCGAGCCCCGCCGCCCTTCGATGGTGACCGGAACGATCTCCCGTTCGAAGCGACCCTCGTCCATGGCGGCGACGGCTCGCCGGTGGGACTCCAGTGCGAATGCGTCAGCCTCCGCGCGCGAAATCCCTGCTCGGTGCGCCGTGTACTCGGCATGCCCCCCCATGTGGCAGTTCCCGAAGCTGCACCAGAGCCCGTCGTGGATGAGTCCATCCTCGAGCGTGCTGTCCCCGAACTTCACCCCGGACCTCAGCCCATGGAGGTAATGGGGAGCGTTCGACATGGACTCGAAGCCTCCCGCTACGATGGCGCGTGCGTCCCCGGCCCGGATGGCTTGAGCGGCGAGCATGACGGCCTTGAGCCCGGACCCGCAGACCTTGTTGACGGTCAGCGCGGGGACGGATGGGTCGACCCCCGCCCCCATCGCCGCCTGACGGGCGGGGGCCTGCCCGGTCCCCCCCTGCAGGACGTGGCCCAGGATCACCTCGTCGAGCTCTCCAGCGGGGATGCCGGAACGTTCGAGGGCACTCCTCACGGCGACCGCTCCCAACCGGGTAGCTCCCATCGGGCTGAGGCCCCCCAGGTACCGCCCGACCGGGGTGCGGGCGGCACTCACGATGACAGGGGTGTCGAGCGCTTCGTTCATGCGGGAGCTCCTCGGAAGCGGGTTGGTTCAAGCGAGGACGCGGTACGCACCTGCATCGGCGGACCGCCTTCGGAAGATAGGGAAAGCCGTGCCGCCGGTCACCGGCGCGTCAACCCACCGGCATGGCCGAGGGGGAGGTGGATCACCTCGCCCGCGTCCTCCTCCTCCCCCGGGGGGCGAGGCACTCCTCGAGCGCCGCGAGCTCACCGATGCCCTGCGCCTCGGCCTCCATGAGAAGGTGGACGAGGAGGCGGGCCGTCGCCAGGGCATCTCCGTAGGCACGATGTCGGTCGTGCACGTGGATCCCAAAGTGCCGGGTCAGGGAGTCGAGGCCGTAGCTCCGGAGACCGGGTACGAGTGCCCTCCCCATGCGCACGGTGCAGAGGAGGGTCGGGTCGGGCGTTTCCCCGAGGGCCGCGAGGAGCTCCTCCCGGATGAAGCCCCAATCGAAGTGAACGTTGTGCGCGACGAAGACGCACCCCTCGAGCCGGTCCCGAACCGCCGGCGCGATCCCCGGGAAGGAAGGGGCCCGGGCGACCATCGGGTCGGTGATGCCGGTCAGGCCCTGGATCCGCGGGGGAATGGGCCGGAGGGGATTCACGAGCGTTTCGAACCCCTCACGCACCCGCCCCGATTCGACAGGCACGACGGCAACCTCCGTGACCCGGTGGCCCCGGGACCAGGCCCCACCGGTGGTTTCCACGTCGACCACTGCGAAGCGGGTGCGGGAGAGGGGCGCATCCGGCCGTCCCAGGGCATCCGGGGCAAGGCTCCACACCCCGCTGCCATCCACCCGGAATCGCGAATCTCTCCCCAATAGCGCGAATACCGCGGCAGCGGCGGCGCCGGGATCACCTCGCAGCTTCATGACCCGCCGGGCGATCTCGCCGGAAGGACACGGTCCCTCGGCGAGCAGACGCAGGGCGGCCGACGCCAGGCCTTGCCCGCCGGAACCGGTCACTCCGGCCCCTCCGCCATCTTCCCTCCACTCGACAGCAGAAAAGAGAGAGCTTCCAGCTCCATCACGAGATCCACGTCGTTGACGGCAACCCCGGGCGGCATCCTGAGCTTGGTCGGAGCGAAGTTCAGGATTCCCCTGACGCCAGCCGAGACCAGGTCCTCCGCCACCTTCTGCGCCTCGGGACCGGGAACGGCGAGGATCGCGATTCTGATCCCCCGTTCAGGGACGATCCGCGCCACGTCCCGAACGTGCTCGATCCGCATCCCCTTCCACTCCCGCCCCACCTTTTCCGGGCTGTGATCGAGGACCGCGACGAAGTCGAACCCCCTGCTCCGAAAGCGCGGATATTCGAAGAGTGCCGATCCGACACGCCCCGCACCCACGAGGAGGACCGGCCACCGGCGATCCACGCCGAGGATGGTCGAGAGTCGCTCCCTGAGAGGCGACACCGCATACCCCATCCCCCGCTTCCCGAAGGAGCCGAACGACGAGAAGTCTTTCCGAACCTGGGCCGCCGTGGTCCCCGCCCGCGCCGCGAGGACACGGCTGGGTACCGTTCCCTCTCCGGCGGCCTCCATCGCCTCGAGCTCCCGGACGTAGCGGGAGAGGCGACGAATGGCGGAATCGGAAATCCTACGGGACGGGCTGCTCAAGTGGGACAGGAGGCGGGTTAGGGCGAGATCCATCCCCGGAACAGGGGGTTTGTGAAAATCGTCACAAGTGCCTCGGAAAGTATCGGCTCTTCCGTTCGATCGTCAATCACCCGACCGCCGGATGGCGCGCGCCCCGCTTCTTCAACAGCCTCTACCGGAGGATCCTGGCCATCGCCCGGAATCCTCGGGGTGAGATGGTCTCGGGCCGATCCCGCACCTCGACCTTCGCAGCGTCGAGGAGCGTCTCGACCTCCGCCGGGTCGAGCCGCAGCTCCGGATGGTCCCGGAGAATCTTCCCCAGCTGCTTTCGACGCCATTGAAAGAGGGCCCGCGTCAGCCGGCGAAGCGATTCCTCCTCGTGCGGTCCGAGGGGAGACGGGTCGATCGGCCGGATGCGGATCACGGTCGACTCGACGCGAGGCCTCGGCCGGAATGCCCCCGATGGCACCTGCAGGAGCCGCTCCACTTCGGCCACCGCCCTCACACCGACCGAGAGCGCGCCGTACTGACGAGTACTCACCTCGGCCAGAATCCGGTCCGCCACCTCCCGCTGAACCATCAGAACGATCTCGAGTGGGCGGGGCGGTTTCAGGAGGTGGAAGAGGATCGGCGTGGTGACGTTGTAGGGGATGTTCCCCACGACATGCAGGCCCCCGGGGTCATCGACGAGATCGGCCAGTGGAAGGTGGAGGATGTCCCCTTCCACCACCGTCACATTGTCGGCCCCGGCGAAGCGTTCCCGCAGCGACGCTGCCAGCTCGCGATCCAGCTCCACGAGGATCAGGGGACCGGGACGGGCTGCGAGCCCCTCGGTGAGCGCCCCCTTCCCGGGACCGATCTCGAGCACCTGGTGGTGCGGTTCCGCTCGAACTTCCTCTACGATCCGGCGACGAATGTTCGGATCCACCAGGAAGTTCTGACCGAGCGAGCGCTTCGGTCGGGTGTGCCCGGCCACCCTCAGACCTTCAGGACGATGGCGGTCCGGTCGTCCGGCTCGACCTCGTCCTCTCCCCCCTTCGGTTCCAGGCCGAAGAGGGCCTCCACGATAGCCTCGGGCGCCTCACCTCTCACGCGCACGGCCTCCTGGACGACTCGCGCCTCGCCCCCCGACCGTGTGCCCGGAAGCTGGTTCTCGGACAGCCCGTCGGTGAATAGAAGGAGGAGATCCTTCCCCTGCTCCCACGGGACCTCTTCTTCCCGGAATCGGTCCGACGCCGCGATCCCGATGGGTGCGTCGAGTGCCCCGAGCCGGGTCGCCTCCCCGTCCTCCCGGATCACGAAGGCGTGCGGGTGTCCGGCGTTCGCATACGTGAGCTTCCCACCGCTCGGATCGACCACCGCATAAAAGAGGGTGAGGTACATCTCGGTGGTCTCCAGCTCGCCGCGGAGCGCACGGCTCATCTCGCTCAAGACCTGGGCCGGCGCTTGTAACTCGGAGGCGTAGATGGTCGCAGCGCTCATGGAGAGCGCCATGATGAGGGCGGCAGGGAAGCCGTGACTCGAGACGTCTCCGATCATCATCCCGTAGCGCCCCCCCGAGAGGCGCAGAAAGTGGTAGAAGTCGCCTCCCACCACCTCCGCCGGCTCCACCCGAGCCGCCACCATATCCGGATCGAAGGCGTCTCCTGTGGGGAGGAGCTTCATTTGCAGGTCGTGGGCGAGTTCCATCTCGCGTGTCACGCGCTCCCGTTCGACGCTCTCGCGAAGGAGTCGATGATTCTCCAACGCGGCCCCGACCTGCGACGCGATGGCGGCCAGGAGCTTCTCGTCCGCGGCGCTGAAGCGCCCTCCACCTCTGCGGCCGATCAGATTGATGACGCCGACGCCGCGCGGATCCCCGGCAGGGGGGGTATATCGGATCGGAACCGAGAGCACCGATTCGTCATGCCGGGTGGCGACCTCGGAATCAGGCTCGAATCCGTCGGAAGTGAGGATGAGTGACCGGCCGTCCCGATGCACGCGCGAGGTTACCGCGACCCCGTCGTCCGCCTTCAGCGGGCCCTTCAGTCCTTCGTCCCCGAACGAGGCAATCAGGTGCAGTTGGTCGTCCCTCAGGGTCCAGAGTGAGCCCCTCCGCGCGCCGAGGACGTCACAAACCTCTCCGAGGATGACCCGGGCGGCGGGCTCCAGCTCCAGCACGGAACCGAGGATCTCGGAAATCGAGTAGAGAAGATTGATCTCCTCGTACCGTTCCGAGACCTCGTAGGTGAAGTATCGGACCTCCTCCGCGTACTCCAGGAGCTGTTCGAGGGTCGTCCTGAGCACGTTCGCGGCCCCGTGGGCGTTCCCCTCGAAGGGCCGGCGGACCTCGAGGACGAGATCCTGCCCGTGCCGGGACGGCACCTCGAGAACGACAGAGTCGGATCGAGGCGCAGCTTCACCGGGAGGAGTACCCGGGGGAAAGAGGTGCCGGAAGCCGGCATCGTCGGAGGGAGCCCAGAAATGGAGATCGAGCTCGAACTCCCGCCCGAACTCCTCGAGGACCTTGACCACCGCGTCCGGGAGGAGTGCCCGGCCGGTGTGGCTGGGATTCATGCCGAGGCTTCGCCCCGCAAGACTCTCCGGTCCAGGAGGTTCAGAATCAGGGTGACGGAATTGCCCTGCTCGTTGAATCGCACCTCGTCCATGAGCTCTCGCATGAGGAAGAGCCCCCGTCCCCCGACCCGATGCAGGTGGGGAGGCGTCGTCGGATCCGGCACGCAGTTGGGGTCGAATCCGGGTCCCTGGTCCGTCACCCGGGCGGTAAGGCAGTCCGAGCGGAGGAGGACCTCCACCCGCACACGTTTGGACGGGTCGCGCCCGTTCCCATAGATCATCGCGTTGGAAAGAGCCTCGGTGAGTCCGACCCGGAAGTTCAGCCGAAGCCTCCGTGCGACCGCCTGACAGTCACAGCAGCGCCGCGCCACGAACTCCACGGCTTCCTCGATGCACTGCACATCGTTGGGGAGCTCGAAGACGAGTTCTCTCTCCATGCAGAACCTGCCAGGTGGGGGTGGGGGCGAAATGTGAACCGCGAAGTAAGCTGTGGGCTTCAGAACCCTTCGAGCCCCGCCTCCCTCGTGTCGGCGATCCGGAAGAGCGTGTCCAGCTTCGTCAACTCGAACAGGGTCCGAAGATCCTCGTTGAGGCTGGCGAGGCGGAGTTCGCCCTCCTGCTCCTGGATCTTCTTCGAGAGACTCACGAGGACCCCGAGCCCGGAAGAGTCGATGTACCCCGTGTTGGTGAAGTCGACGAGGAACTTCCTTTCCCCCTGTTCGAGCTCCGTCAGCACCTTCTGTTTCAACTCCTGCCGGTTGCCGACGATGAGCTGGCCGTCTACGTCCACGACGGTCACGTCACCATCCCGCGATACCTGAAACGCCATTTTCTCTCCGGGGATTTCGAGCCGACGTGCGACGCCGGTCGACACAGGTGTTCCCATCCTTGGAGGACGGGGTGATCGAGGCTGTTCCAGTAAGGAAAAGTATCTCGAAAGCGCCTGAAAGGGCAAGACGTGACACATTCCGGGAGATGTGCGGGAACTCAGGACATCAGGCTCGTGATGCAGGCGACGTTCACGATGTCGTCGACGGTCGCGCCTCGCGAAAGGTCGTTGCAGGGTTTCCGGAGCCCCTGGAGGATGGGACCCACGGCCGCGGCGCCGGCGAGCCGCTGAACGAGCTTGTAGGCGATGTTCCCGGCATCCAGGTCGGGAAAGACGAGGACGTTCGCCGCGCCACCGACGGCGGAATGCGGAGCCTTCCTGCGTGCCACCGCCTCCACGAGGGCCGTATCCGCCTGGAGCTCGCCGTCGGAAGGGACCCCGGGCTCGATGGAGCGGAACAGGTCGAGGGCCTCCCGGACCTTCTCGGTGGAGGGGCCGCCCGCGCTCCCCTTGGTCGAATACGACAGAAACGCCACGGTAGGTGCGTCTCCGACGATCCGACGTCGGGCCCGCGCCGCCGCCGCTGCAATCTGTGCGAGTTGAGAGGCGTCCGGATCGGGCACCACCGCGCCATCCGTGAAGGTGAGCACCTCGGCCTCCGTGGACCGGAAGGGGGCCACCACCATGTAGAAGGCGGAAGACACGGTCCGGATCCCGTCGTCGGGACCGATACACCAGAGGGCGGCCCTGAGCACGTCCCTCGTGCTGTTCGCTGCACCCGCCACGGAACCGTCCACCTCCCCGAAGCGGACCATGAGCGCCCCGAAGACCAGCGGATCCAGTACGGCCTGCCGCGCCCCCGCCCGATCCATCCCCCGGGCACGTCGCAGGTCGTGGAGCTCCTCCACGTAGCGCCCCGCCCCCACCCCCTGCTTCGGGTCGACGATCTCGAGCGCCCCCGGGTCGCCCCCGGCCTCCTCCACCAGGTTGCCCACCCGTCCCGGATCGCCGAGGAGGACCGGATCGAGAAGCCCCTCCTCTTGTATCCGCACCGTCGCCTGCACGGTTCGAGGTTCGTCGCCTTCCGGGAAGACGATCCTTCGCCTCCGTTCCCGTGCCCTCCGACGGATCCCCTCGAGGAAATCCATCCGATCAGCCCGTCCCGAAGCGCTGACGGAGGCGCCCCAGGACCGGGGGCGAGACGAAGGGCGACACATCGCCGCCGAGTCGGGCCACTTCCCGGACGAGGGACGCTGATAGGAAGGACAGGTGGGCATCGGGTGTGAGGAAGATCGACTCCACGTCGGGGTTCATTTCCCGATTCATCTGGGCCATCTGGAGCTCATACTCGAAATCGGAGACCGCACGCAGCCCCCGGACCACGAAGCGCGCTCCCGTGCGCTGAACGAATTCCACCAGGAGGCCTTCGAAGGCGACGCACTCGATCCGCTCCTCCTCCCCGAAGACCTCTCGAAGCATGTCCAGGCGCTCCTCGATCGAGAAGAGATGGCGCTTCTCCTGGCTGGCCGAGTGGGCCACCGCCACGATGAGTCGATCGGCCACCCGGAGCACCCGGCGGGCGATGTCCTCGTGGCCGAGGGTCACGGGGTCGAAGGAGCCCGGATAGACTCCGACGACGGGACGGTTCAGGGGCATTCCGGTGCCTCCACGATGGTGAGGGTGGTGTCTCCGTACCACCGGCTTCGCATGCCTGCGAGCTGGGGGAGGACCGCGGAGGTACGGTGCTCGATCCAGAGCTCGCGGGCAAAGGGGACGGCGATGAAGTGCCGCAGGAGCCGCTCCGCATATCCTCCATCGTAGGGAGGGTCGGCCATGGCGAGCTCGAAGGCGCCGGCCTCCAGACTCTCGGCCCAGGCAAGGGCATCACCGGCGATGATCCGGACCCGGTCGCCGGCATCGAGTTCCTCGACGTTCCGGCGGAGCTCGCGCAGCGCCCCCCGCGCACGCTCCACGAACACCGCGGAGGTTGCACCCCGCGAGAGGCATTCGAGGCCCAGGGCCCCCGAGCCGGCGAAGAGGTCCAGGACGCTCGCTCCGGGGATGGACGGCCCCATGGCCGACATCCAGGCTTCCCGGATCCGGTCCGCGGTGGGACGCGTCCCTCGACCCCCGGGTGCCCGGATTCGGCGACCGCCCCACTCTCCGGCGATGATCCTCACGCGACCTCTCCCCCTGCCGGACGTAGATCGACCAGACGAGCCTGAAGAGAGCGGACTCCGCGGTATTCGTTCTCCCGCAGATGGAAAAGGAGGTCCACCGGTCCCGTACCCAGCTCTTTGGGGGAGATCCGGTCAGCGAGGCCGAACCCGATGGCGTCCAGTTCCCCTCCCGCAGCGGCGACGCGGAGCTTGAGGTGCCGTCCGCCCACGATCCGGACCCCGCCCGAGACCCGTGCCCCCCGAGCCACGAAAGTGGGTCGGGGATTTCCGATCCCGAATGGTCCCAGGTACTCCAGGAAGTGCCGGAGGTCCTCCGTGGCTTCCTCGAGGGGGAGCGGACCGTCGACGCGGAGAACCGGTCCGGGCACTTCCCCCCCGAGCTGGGAGGTCACGGCCTTGTTGAAGGCGACCCGGAATGCAGGGATGTCGCCGGTCGCGAGGTCCATCCCCGCCGCCTGGCGGTGCCCTCCGAACCTCGTGAGGTGCGGAGCACACTCCCGAACCGCATCATACAGGTTCACACCGGGAACGGACCGGGCGCTCCCCCGTGCGGACTCCCCGTCCACGGCAATGAGGACTGCAGGTCGATGGAGCCGCTCCACGACCCGCGAAGCCACGATCCCCACTACCCCCGGATGCCAGCCCTGACCCTCCACGACCACACCAAGATCCCGGGCGGGATCGTAGGTGGTGCGGAGCCGGCCGAGCGCCTCCTCCAGGGTCCGGCTGTCCTCCTCGCGCCGTTCCCGGTTCGCCTCCTCGAGGACGCGGGCCAGCGCCTGCGCCTCGACACGATCGTCCGTGATCAGTAGGCGGAGGGCATCCATGGGGTCGCCGATGCGGCCGGCCGCATTGAGGCGCGGGCCGAGGACGAACCCGACGCTCCCCGCATCCATCGAGGCGGGCGTCTTCCCGGTGACCTCCATGAGGGCGAGCAGGCCAGGGCGTCGCGTCTCCGAGAGGGCTCTCAGGCCGTATCGGACCAGCACACGGTTCTCGCCCCGGAGGGGCACCAGGTCGGCAACGGTGGCGAGTGCGACGAGATCCAGGTAGGGGAGGAGCTCCTCCTCGGGCAGTCCTCTCATTCCGGCGAGGAGTTGGCAGAGCTTGAACGCGACGCCCGCCCCCGCCAGCGACGCGTCCGGGTAGTCGCAGTCGGACCGCGACGGGTTCACGACGGCCACCGCAGGAGGGAGTTCCGAACCCGGGGTGTGGTGGTCCGTGACCACCACGTCGATTCCCGACATGCCTGCGCTCCGCACCGCATCGTGGGCAGAGATCCCCGAGTCGCAGGTCACGATGAGGCCCGCTCCGGCCCTCCGCGCCGCCTCCACCCCCGCCGGCCCCAGGTCGTAACCGTCCCGGGTCCGGTGCGGCACGAAGGGCGTGACCCGGCCCCCCAGACGACGCAGCCAGAGGGTGAGGAGCGCCGTGGAGCAGAGTCCGTCGACATCGTAGTCGCCATGGACCAGGATCGGCTCTCCACTGTCGATGGCGCGGAGGATCCGCTCGGCCGCCCTCCGCGAGTCGGTAAGCAGCTCGGGGGGATGGAGGTGCGTCAGGCGGGGTCGAAGGAAGGCCCGCGCCCCATCCGGGTCTCCAATGCCTCGCGCCACCAGGACACCGCAAAGGGCCCGGGGGAGGGAGAGAGCACGGACCAGTTCATCCACCCGACCGTTCGCCGGAGGCGCTGCCACCTCCCAACGGGGTGGTGGTGGCAGGGGAAGCCGCTCGTTGTCGGAGCGGGAGGTCACTCCTCCTCCACTCCCCCCTCCCCTGCCGGGTCGGGTGCCGGCTCGGGACTCAGGATCACCCCACAGGACTCGCACCGGATGAGCGTCTCGGAGTGTCGGATCTCATTCTGGACCTGGAGCGGCACCACGCCGAAGCAATATCCGCACGCCCCATCCTCTAGGAGGGTCGCCACCACCACCGATCGGCCGGATGCGTGAAAGGCCTCGTAGACCTTCCTCTCGCTCCCGGTGACTCCATCGAGGGTGTCGGCGCGGGAGGACTCCAGCTCATCCAGCTCCGCCCGGAGCGCGCTCCGTTCGGCGAGGAGGTCCTCCTGCTGGGTCGCCACCTCCTCACGCGCTTCGGCGAGCCCCTCGGTCAGCTCGTCTCGTGCCGTCTCGGCCCGGCCAATCCGATCCATGAGCTGCAACACCTCGTGCTCGTCATTCTCCTTGGCCCGCTGGGTGAGGTCGAGCTCGGTGCGGACTGCGGTCTCCTCGCGCACGTTCTGGACACCCTGCAGGCGCTCCTGGAGCTTCTTCTCCCGATCTCGCTTGTCATTCACCGACCGCTCCAGGCGGCGTGCATCAGCCTCCATCTCGGCGAGCCGCCCCTCTACCTTCGCGAGCTCTGCCTCCAACCGGAGCGCCGGATCCTCGATCTCGGCAAGCTTGGGGTCGAAGGATTCGATCTGCTTCCTCAACGAGGAGATCCGCTCGTCCGTCCTCTGCAGCTCCCGCAGGGAGCCCATGCTTGTCCTGGTCATTGGTCCATCCCATCCAGTTCTTGGTGTTGTTCGCCGGGTCGATCCCCGCGAACCACGTTCCAGCGTCCGGGCCGTTCCCGCCGGAGTCGGCCCAGCTCTCCGAGGATCCTCCGCTCCTCCTCCGGGGATCCCGCGTTCCGGAGGGAGCGCTCCAGCTCCTCTTTCCTGCCTTCCATGGCGCGGTCCCGGAGCATCGCCACGGCAGCCTCGAAGACCCGCCCCGTATGCTCCAGTTCCTCGCCGCTCCCCAGGAGTTCCTCCAGCCGCTTCCTCACATCGGGCGAGATTCCCTCGGTCGTGAGGCTCAACTCAGGATCGGCGAGGAGTCTCTCGAAGATCTCCCTGTAGACGCCATCCGTGAAGTCTCCCGGCCCCACGTGCTCCGCGGCCCGCTCCACCCAGTCCCTGGCGTGGAGCAGCACGAGGAGCAGTTGGCGCTCCGGACCGAGGCCCATGGGGACCCCCCGAGGAAGGCGACCGCGAGCACTTCCGGCCCCCGAGCGCGGTCCCACAGTGCCGGCGCCGCCGGGGGATCGAGTGTCCCCCGGTACCCGGCGACCGGGGCTCGCGTCCCTTCCGGCCTGGGCGATCTCTGCCTCGATCGTCTCGCGACGGACACCGGTCCGCTCCGCCACCTTGGCCACGTAGAGGTCCCGGAGCGCCGGGTCGGCCGCGTGCCGGACGGTGGGGAGGAGCTTGTCCAGGGCACGCCGCACCCCATCCACGGACTCGAAGAACCCCCGTTCTTCCAGAAGCTGAATCTTTCGGTCCAGGACGTCCACCGCCTCCCCGAGGTGGCGGCGCAGCGCCGCGGCACCCTCGACCCGTACGACACTGTCCGGATCCTCTCCAGGGGGAAAGGAGACCACCGAGGGGTGCACCCCCGCCGCGAGGAGCGCGTCGCCCGCCCGAAAGGTCGCTCTCATCCCCGCTTCGTCCGAGTCGAAGAGAAGGAGGACGCGGCGGGCGTAACGACGGAGGAGCGCGGCCTGCTCCCCGGTCATGGCGGTGCCGAGGGTGGCCACGGCGTTCTCGACCCCTGCCGCCGCCAGCGACACCACGTCCATGTACCCTTCCACCACGAGCGCGGCCTCCTCGCGACGGATCGAATTCCGGTTCCAGCCCAGGGCATAGAGGGTCTGTCCCTTGTGGTAGACCGGGGACTCCGGGGAGTTCAGGTACTTGGGCACTCCTTTCGCCTCTGGACCGATCACTCGACCCCCGAAGGCCACCACCTTCCCCCTGATCGACTCGATGGGGAAGATCAGGCGACCCCGGAAGCGATCGTAGGGTTCGTTCGCCTTCGGAGAGGTGGTCAGCAGCCCTACCTCCAGGAGGAGTTCCTCGGACCATTCGTGGCTCTCCGCGTGCTCTCTGAAGCCTCGCCATCCCTCGGGCGCAAAGCCCAGTCCGAAGCGCTCTGCCGTGTCGGGGCCGATCCCCCGCCCTTCGAGATATGACCGGGCGGGCGCTCCCACGGCTTCGTCCTGGAGCCGGGACCGGAACCAGTCGCGAGCAAAGGCATTGGCCTCGTAGTAGGGTCGAAGCGGGTCGGCGTCGCCCTCGGCGTCTCCTCCGATCTCGACCACCTCGATACCGTACCGCCCGGCCAGATGCCGGATCGCATCAGTGAAATCCATCCCATGGCGCCTCATGACCCAGGCGAAGGCATCCCCCGATTCGCCGCACCCGAAGCATTTGTAAAAGCCTTTGTCCGGCACCACGTAGAAGGAGGGCGTCCTGTCATCGTGGAAGGGACAGCGCCCCTTCCACTCCCTGCCGGACTTTCGGAGCTCCACCTCCTCGCCGACGATCTCCACGAGATCGGCGCGGTCACGGACCTCGTCCACCGTTCGGTCCGCAATCACGGGGTGCCCTCCCTCGCACCCCGGATCCGATCCGGGAGCCGATGCCCTCTCGTCATCGGAGCGCCGCCACCGTCACCCCACCCCCACCCTCCCCGGGCCCCCCCGGACGGAACTCCTGCACCCGGGGATCCCGCGGGAGGAGCTCCAGCACCCGTGCCTTCACGGCACCGGTCCCCTTCCCGTGAATGATCCGGAGCTCGGTCAGACCGCCCAGAACCGCCGCATCGACGGCCCGGCCCAGTTCCAGCTCTACCTCGTCCACCCGGAGACCCCGCAGGTCCGCCTCGAAGCGCGGGATGACGTCTGGAACGGAGGTGGAACCGACCGGTGCGGGTGAGGAACCGGTCGCCCCGGAGGCGGATCCCTTGTCCGCTGCGCCGCCGACCTTCCCCCCTCCCCCGGGTTCCAGCTCCGAGAGCGGGATCTCGAGCCGCATCCCTCCGACGTCGACCAGCGCCCGCTGGTTCCGCACCTCGCGGACCGTGCCACGGGCGCCCGTCCCCACGACTCGAACCGCCTCTCCCGCTTCAAACGTCGTCGACGACCCGGAACGGGTTTCCGGAGCAGGAGAAGGCCGCTGGCGGCGTGCCGCCGCCTCCACCCTCCGCCGTGCATCCCGCTCGGCCTCGGGTCGCTCTCCGGAATCTGCGGACCGGACGGTCCGGATGGCTTCCTCCACCTCCTCCCTCGCTTCCAGGAGAAGGCTGCGCGCCTCCTCCCGAGCGCGGGACTCCTGCGTCCGCTCGCGCTCCCTCACCTCTCGCTCTCGCGCCTCTGCCTCCTCCTCGAGCCTGCGGGCCCGCTCCTCCGCCGCCTCCGCCGCCTGGAGTGCCTCAGCGAGCCTTCGCTCCTTCCCTTCCAGGTCGGCGAGGAGATCCTCGACCTCGAGCTCGCCGGAATCCACATACCCCCGGGCGAGCTCGACCACGGAATCGGGCAGCCCCGACCTCGCCGCGATGGCCAGACCATAGCTCCGGCCAGGCCGACCCTTACGGAATCGGTAGGTGGGCTGGATTCGCTCCGCGTCGAAAAGGAGCGACGCGTTGACGATCCCGCTCCCGGTCGTGTCGAGACGCTTGAGTGCACCCAGGTGCGAGGTCACGACGGCGCGAACGCCCCGCTCCACCAGTGTCTCCAAAATGGCCCTCGCCAGCGCGGCCCCCTCAGCGGGGTCGGTTCCCGTCCCCATCTCGTCGATGAGTACGAGGGAGCCCGGGCCTGCCTCGTCCAGAAGCTCCTGCATGCGGGCGAGGTGGGAAGAGAACGTGGAAAGCGACTCGGAAATGGACTGCCCATCGCCGATGTCGGCGAAGACGTCGCGAACGAGTGGAAGGCGGGTCCCGGGACCCACGGGGGGTACGATTCCGGCCTGCGCGAGGAGGTGGAAGAGGCCGATCGACTTGAGGAGTACGGTCTTCCCCCCCGTGTTGGGGCCGGACACGACGAGCGCACGTTCTCCCGGCTCCAGCTCGAGGTCGAAGGGAACGACCCCTTCCGGGTCCTGTTCGAGGAGGAGGGGGTGGCGACCCTCGGCGATCCGGAGGGTGCCCTCTTCGGACGAAACGAGCTCGGGGATCGTCCCCTCCCAGATCCGGGCCGTGCGGGCACGAGCGTGGAGACTGTCGAATCCCACGAGCGTTTCCAAGGAGATCGACAGCTCCTCCCTGGCGGGCCGGATCTCTCCCGAGAGCTGACGGAGGAGACGCTGGATCTCGCGGTCCGCCTCGCGCTCCAACTCGTGGATCTCGTTCATGAGTCGGATAGCGAGCGGCGGTTCCACGAATAGGGTCGCGCCGCTCGCGGATTCTCCGTGGACGATCCCGCCCACGTCCCGCATTCCCTCGCGGCGGACGGGGATCACGTAGCGCCCGTCCCGCACGGAGACCGAGGCGTCGGCGACCCGGATCCGCTCGGGGAGGGAGGCCATGTGACTCTCCAGACGCGCCACGACCCGGGAGCGGGCGCCTCGTAGCCTTCGCCGCAGAGAACGGAGTGCCGGACTGGCATCCTCCCTGACCTCACCCTCGGGGTCCACGACCTTCCGGATCCGCTCCAGGAGGTCGGGTCGACGGACGAGGCGCTCCTTCAGCTCCCGCAGATGAGGGAAATCGGCCGCCCCCCGAGCCGGGGAAGTGCCGCCGTGAGCGTCTTCTTCCTCGGCGGGCGGGCGCTCGAGCTCGCGGTCCTCCAGGGCGCGCGACAGGAGTCCGGCACTCTCGATGAGCGCTGCGAGAAGAACGAACCCGGCCGCTGCAGGAACCCCTCCCTCCACCTCGAGCGTACGAAGCGGAGGGCCGGCCTCGGGGACCACGGGTGGTGCCCAATCGGAGTGCGTGGCCAGGTAGAACATCACCTCGCCGACCCGATCCAGCTCGCGTCGCGCCGAACAGAGGTCGCGCCCGGGACGGAGCCGGAGTACCGCCTCCCTTCCGAGAGCGCTGCTCGCCCGAGCCGCAACTCGTTCGAGCGTCGTCTCGAACTCGAGCACCGCACGAGCCTGGGCGTTCATTCGACTTTCGGCCGACGCCCGTTCCACCTCAAGGCTTCAGCTCCTCCCGGACGATCCGGCTCGCCTCCTTTCCGTCGAAGCGCCCCCTGATTCGGGGCATGAGAGCGCCCATGACCGCCCCCATCTCTGCAGCCCCCCCTTCGCTCAGTTCGCGGACCATTCCACGCACCTCGGCCTCGGTGAGGGGCGGGGGAAGGAACTCCCCCAGGAGAGCGGCCTCGTCCTCTTCCTTGGCGGCGAGCTCCGGGCGGCCCCCTTCCCGCATCTGGGTGGCGGCCTCGTTTCGCTGCTTGACCGCCCTCGCGATGACCTCCTGCACCATCTTGTCGTCGGCGGGACGGCGAGTTTCGATCTCCTTGTTCTTCAGCTCCGCCAGGGTACTGGAAAGGACCGTGGTCCGATGTCGGTCACGCGCCTTGCGCGCAGTGTTCAACTCGTTTTCCAATCGGGACTTGAGGGATTCCGACACGGCTCCACCTGACGGAAGGGTAGAAAGGCTGTTCCACCGCCATACACTCTCGACGGATTGAAAATTGAAGCTACACTGAGGGCCGGAGCGGGGTCAACGAGGGGCCACCGTGGTACGGGGGGGGTCGGTCGGGAGGCCGGACTTCAGCCCGGCGGCCAGGTCAACCGACGTCCGCCCAAAAGGTGGAAGTGGAGGTGATCGACGGTCTGGCCCGCCCACTCCCCGGAGTTCACTACGACGCGGAAACCATCGTCCGCCAATCCCTCGGATCGGGCGATGGAACGGACGGCCAGAAGGAGCCTTCCCGCCAGCGATTCGTCCGCATCGTCCAGGCCATCCAGCGAGGACACGTGCCGTCGGGGCACCACCAGCACGTGCACCGGTGCTTGCGGATTGAGGTCCCGGAAGGCCACCAGTTCGGCGTCCTCGTGGACCATTTCAGCGGGGAGTTCCCCCTCGCTGATCCTGCAGAAGATGCACCCGGATCCGGACATGATCGACTCCTCAGGCTGGGTGGGATTCGAAGGGCGGCCGTTAGAGCCATCCCCCGGCCCGCCCCTGCCTGGTAAGGTATAGGCCCCGGACAGCCGGAGGGAGGGGAGCGACCTCCCGGTGGGGGTCGGGGAGCCCCGGCCCGCTCCCTGGGACGTCGGGACCGCAACGATCCAACCGAGCACGGAGGCCTACCATGAAGCAGCTGTCCCGTCTCGCCGAGGGTATCCTGGACCGCCACCCCGCTCCGGCGATCCCCCTGCACGACCTTTGCCTGCTGATCGGAAAGGAGACGGGCTCGCACCCTCCCCCTCCCGAGATCCTCCTGGGGGCGCTCAGGTCGGACCCGGGCCGTCTTCGGCTCATCGAGGGAAGCGGTGACAAGCTGGCATCCGTGTCCCCGACTCTCTGGGTGCTCGGTCCCCGCGCGAGCCTCTCGGACGTAGAGGGCTCCGGTCGTGGCGTGGATCCCGATGCACATATGCCCGGCCTCGTGCGGCGTGTTCGGGAGAGCGTCCGGGTGATCGGCGAGACCATCGAGCCCGGCTCGAACCTCGCCCTGGCCCGGTGGGCCCGCCTTCTGCGGGAGGAGGAACGCGTCAGACGCTGTGTCCTTCCGGAAGGGCTTCTCCAGCCACCGCCAGAAGCCGGAATGCCCCCGTCCACCACCCGTCCGTGAGATCCATATCCACGAGCTCGAAGCCGGCGGACTCGGCACGTCGTTCGACCTCCGGCGCCTCCATCTCCAAGATCCCGGACAGGATGAGCCACCCCCTTTGAAGGAGCGCTCCACGGAAGGTGGGGAGGAGGGGGAGGAGCACCTGGCTCTCGATATTCGCGACCATCCCGTCGAAAGGTGGTCGGCCATCGAAGGTGGCAGGAGTGACGGTCTCGTGGACCACGTCCACTGCACCCTCGACCCCGTTCATCGCCAGGTTCTTACGGGCCGCCTCACATGCCCAGCCGTCCATCTCCCACGCGACGACGTCCGCGGCGCCGAGGCGCACCGCCGCGATGGAGAGGATCCCCGACCCGGCGCCGACGTCCGCAATCCGTTCCCCCGGCTCGACCAGGGTGTCGAGAAGCCGGATCGCGCCACGGGTGGTCGGGTGCTCCGCAGTGCCGAACGCCATTCCTGGGTCGACCGTGACCAGGAGCTCGCCCGGTCCGAGCTTGGGATCCACCCAGGAGGGGCTGACCACCACGCGGTCCGTGACGCGGCGAGCGCCGAGGCCCCGGCGCCAGGTCTCCCGCCACTCCTCGTGGGGCTGCCATCGGTGGGAGATGGAAGGACGGATCCCGAGCAGCCGCTCGAGGCGAGTTCGAAGTCGGAGAATGAACTCCTCCACCCCTTCCCCGGGAGGTTCGGGCAGATAGACCACGAGGTCTTGTGCTGTCTCCTCCACACCCCGAGCGGGGATCGCGAGGAGCTCCTCCACCATCATCCCCGCGAGCTCCGTGTCGTGCGGGCGGGCGACGGTCAGGACCAGCCAGCGTTCGGGCACCGACACGTCCCGGGGGGACGGTTCGGGCCCCCGAAAGGCCTCGCCGGGGGCGTTCATCCGGCGGAGAATGCCTCCTTCACCCGTGACCAGAAGCCGCGCCGCTCCCCGGCCCTGTCCACCCGCTCCGGCGCGCTATCCTCGACTTCGCGAAGGCGCTCCAATACCTCCTCCTGTTCCCCGGAAAGGTGGGTCGGCGTCCAGACGTGGACGCGGACGAGCAGGTCTCCTCTCCCGCGCCCTCCCAGCTCCGGAACTCCCTGCTCCTTCAAGCGCAGGATCTCCCCGCTCTGCGTGCCGGACGGGAGCGTCACACGGGCAATCCCATCCACGGTTCGCACGGTGATCTCGTCGCCCAGCGCCGCCTGACTGAAGGTGACGGGAACCTCCGTGAGAAGGTCAGTCCCCTCCCGGCGGAAGGTCGGATCCTCCTCCACCTCCAGAAGGACCGTCACGTCCCCCCTGGGCCCGCCCCGAACCCCGGCATTCCCCTTCCCCCGAAGCGTGATGAAGTTTTCGGCGCTGACCCCTGCGGGCACCTCCACCTCGAGTTCTACCTGCCTTCGCACTCGACCCTCCCCGTGGCAGCCCGAGCAGGGGGTGGCGATGGTACGGCCCTCTCCCCCACAGCTGCGGCAGGGAGCCACCGACACGAATTGGCCGAAGACGGTGCGCTGGGCGACCCGCTCCTGGCCGGCACCGCCGCAGTTTGCGCACGTCGTGGGCTCGGTGCCCGGCGCCGCGCCATTCCCGCCACACGAATCACATTCCTCGAGGAGCGAAACCCGGACGGACCGATCGGCGCCGTGCACCACCTCGGAGAGCGTGAGAGGGAGCCGCACGCGGACGGGCTCGCCCTTCTGTCTCCCGCTTCTACTCCTCCGGCGGGAATGCCCCCCGAAGAGGTCTTCGAACCCACCTCCACCTCCGAAGTCCCGCATGAAGATTTCGATGGCGTCGTGTAGATCGAAGCCCTGGTAGGGACCACCTCCAGCCGCGCCCTTCAACCCGTCCTTTCCGAAGCGATCGTAGGCGGCCCGCCGCTGCGGATCCTTCAGGGCCTCGTAGGCCTCAGAAAGCTCCTTGAACTTCGCTTCAGCCTCCGACGATCCCTTGTTTCGGTCGGGGTGATACTGCATCGCGAGCTTGCGATACGCCTTCTTGATGCCCTCGTCGTCGGCATCCCTCGGCACGCCGAGGATCTCGTAGTAATCAGCCATATATAGGTCCAGAATCCTGGGTGGAGCACGCCCGAACCGTCGGATGCGGAGCGAGATCGCGTTCCTTCCAGGGATTTATTTCAGGATGTGGTTCATCAGCGTGGAAGTGTAGTCCACGATCGCGATCACTTTCTCGTACGGCATCCGCGTGGGCCCAATGACTCCGATCACGCCCCGCAGGCCTCCGACATGGTACTCGCCGGTGACGATGGTGAACTCCGCGAGTTCCTGGGGCGCGTTCTCGCCTCCAATCGTGATTTGCAAGCCGGCCGTGTGTGGCCGCTCTCCCAGCACGTGGGCCAGCAACTCCCGACGTTCTGTGAGCTCCAGGAGGCCTTTCAGGCGCTCACCCGAGGTGAACTCGGGCTGCGAGGCGAGCACGCTCGCACTTCCGAGGTGAATCTCCGTGGCCTGCATCTCCGGCCAATCGAAGATGTCGGAACCGGACTGCACGAAGATGTTCAGAATCTCGTCGGTGCTAGGATCGATTCCGAGCTTGACATCGCGCATTCGCTCCGACACGCTCTCCCGGATCTCCTGAAGCGTCAACCCCGCGAGGCGCTCGTTCAGGAGGAGCGCCAGGGCGATCAAGGTATCGTCCGGGACCTCGCAGGGGAGATCCACGTAGACCGTCCGCACGACGCCGCTGCGGATCTGGGCGACCAGGAGGACCTTCGTACTCGACACCCGCACGAGATCGAGGCGCTCGAGGACCGCTTCGGTCAGCCGGGGCGCGGCGGCGACGCCGAGCTCCTGGGAGAGGAGGCCGAGCGCCCTCGTTGCCTGGCGAACCAGCCGCTCCACCGCGGAGGCCCCGACGTCACCCAGCTCCGCCTCGATCCGCTCCTTTTCGGCGATCGAAAGCGCCGCAGGTTCCATAAGGTGGTTCACGAACGTGCGATAGGCGAGGTCAGTGGGCACCCGCCCCGCCGATGCATGCGGGTGGAAAAGGTATCCCCTTTCCTCCAGGTCGCTCATGGTGTTGCGCACCGTGGCGGGCGACACGCCCAACTCGAAGCGACGCACCACGTTCCTGCTCCCGGCCGGCTCAGCAGTCTCCACGTAGGTGCGAACCACGGCCTCGAGAACGCGTCGCTCACGCGCGGTCAGCTCGGTTCCGTCCGCTCCTTCCGATGGGCTGTGTCGAATCTCGTCGGTCATGTGGTGTCCGAAGATGGAACCGCGGGGAATGGATGATCCGCGGAGCTGATCGCGGCGAGCTCTACCGCCAGTCCGTCAAGCAGGAGCCACCCCTTCGGGGTGAGTCGGAGCCGCTCCGCATCGGGATGGGCCAGCCCCGCGTCGACCCAGCGGGCCAGAACGTTCCGGCTTCCGGAGGGCAAATCCGTAAGGGGGAGGCCTTCGGCGAGCCTCAGGCCCGACCAGAGGCGCTCCAGCACCCGCTGCCCCCTCGTGAGCCGTTCCTCCCCCTGCACGGGATCTCGACCCGCCTCGACTGTGGAGAAGTATGCTTCGGCGTCCTCCAGGTTCCAGAATCTACGGGTTCCGTCGAAGCTGTGCGCGCCCGGACCGACCCCCAGGTAGCACTCTCCTTTCCAGACCGCCTCGAAGTGCTGGGAGCGCCCCCCACCCCTGGCGAAGGAGGTCAATTCCCACTGCTCGTACCCGGCCTCCCGCAAAAGCTCCGTGATTTCGAGGAATTCGTCCACCGCCGCATCGGAATCCCCGGCTGCGTCGCACTCCACCAACGAGATGGAGGACGGCGCCAGGTCGAGGATCGACGCGATGCGGTCCTGCGTTCCTACGTGCCGCTGGGTCCTCCCCTCCAGGTCACAGGTCCCGCCGAACTCCACGTCCACTCCCCAGTTGGAGAGCCCTACGGTGGAGAACGCGGAAGCGGCCGACGCCAGCACCTCCCGGGATGCGGGCGCTAGTGCGATCCTGGTGACCCCCGCCTCGAGCCACGCCTCCAGGGTACGCGGATCGAGGTCGGCCGGCTCGGACTCGATTGCGAACTCCTCGAGCCCCTTTGGTTTCCCCAGGACCTCCCGCCTCAACCGGGTCGCAAAGGTCTCTCCGGGCCGTTTCCCCGAGCCCCCACCCACATGGATGGTGCGAGCCCGGTTGAAGGCGCAGCTTCCCCCGGTCCTACGAAGCTCCACCTCTCGTCGCAGGGCGCCGACCCACCGGTCCAACCATGGGGCTGCGGTCCCCGGCCGCCCCCATTCCGGAGCGGCGAGGGAGACGTAGAGATGTTCTGGCGAAGCGGCCACCTCCTGCGCTTTGCTCCCCACTTCGGTGTTCACCTGGGACTCCCCGGCACCCGCCGCCACCCGGCGTAGTCTCGGATCACGCGCCCCTCCAGCTCCAGCTCCGAGAGGAGTTGCATCACCCGTGCCGGCGCAATCCTGGATCGCTGGGTCAGGTCGTCCGTGGATACCGGCCCGGCTCCAAGAAGCTCCAGGAGTGGCCCGGCACCCTGGATCGGCTGGCCTTCCATGGATCTGGAGCTCCCGATTCCGCCGCCCCGTTCCATGGGTTCCCGGAGCAGACGGCCGGCCACTCTCAAGTCGTCGAGCAGGTCGTGCGGGTCTACAAGCGGCCTCGCTCCATCCCGAAGGAGGGCGTTTACCCCCTGCGCCCCTTCCGTTTCGACATCCCCGGGCACGGCGTACACCTCCCGCCCGACGTCCAGGGCGTGATCCACGGTGATGAGGGCCCCGCTTCGTCTACCGGCCTCGACCACCACCACGGCCGTGGCCAGCGCCGCGATGATTCGATTCCGGCGGGGGAAGTGGTGGGGCCGGACCTCCTCCCCTGGCGGAAATTCGCTCACGAGGAGTCCGGTCTCGCTGATCCGTCGCTGAAGCGACCGGTGGGAAGGGGGGTGACACCCGTCAACTCCGGTGCCGAGCACCGCGATTGTCGAGCCACCGCCGCGCAGCGCCCCCCGATGCGCCGCACCATCGATTCCCAGCGCGAGACCGCTCACTACGGGAACATCGTGCGCCGCGAGAACCTCTCCGAGCCGCTCGGCGAAGCGCCTTCCGGAGCCGGTCGCCCGTCGAGTGCCCACCACGGCCACGGCCGGCCGCTCCAGGAGCTCAAGACTCCCCAGGGTGAAGATCACGGGCGGAGGGTCCGCCAGGTGCAGGAGGCACTCTGGGTACCCCGGGAGCCCTCGACCGAGTAATCCCATACCCTTTTTTCGGGCGACGACGATGGCCCCCCGCGCGGCACGACGGGTCTCGGACCCGGTGGCGTCCCGGAGCCGCGAGGCCGTTGGGCCCGCAACGTCCTGGAAATCGGCTGGGGAAGAGGTCAGCGCGGCCCGTGCCGTACCGAATCGATCGAGCAACCGTGCCGTCGTGCGATCTCCCACGCGCGGCAGAAGCCGCAGGTGGAGCAAGGCCTCGAGCTCCCGGACCTCTTCGCCGACGGTCAGAGGTCGCGGTCGGCCCGATCCCACCAATCCTCCTCCCCCTCGGCCCCGGCCGACTCCGCACCGGCTCCGGCCGACTCCTCGGGGTCTTTTGCAGAGCCTGCCCCCTCCCCATCCCCGGAGCCGGGACGACTCCGCCGCCAGACTCCCTCGAGGAATTCCTCCAGGCCCTCCCGGGACACCGCCGAGATCCTGTACCGTGCCCAGGCCTCAGGTGCCTCCACCTCCGGAGACGCCTCGTCCGCCGGAATGAGGTCGGCCTTGCTGAAGACCAGGCAATGGGGCCGCGTGGCGAGCTCACTGTTGTAGCGGGAGAGCTCCTCGCGGAGCCCGTCGTAGGTTCCCTGAGGATCGGGATCGTCGAGGGGAATCAGGAGTGCCAACGCCCGGGTGCGCTCAATGTGGCGCAGGAACCGGTCGCCGAGCCCCCGTCCCTCGTGGGCTCCCTCGATGATCCCGGGGATGTCGGCGATCACGCACGACCGGTACCCGGACAGTTGCGCGACTCCCAGGTTCGGGGTCAGCGTCGTGAAGGGGTAGTCCGCAATCCTCGGTCGGGCCGCCGACACGGTTGCGAGGAGCGTCGACTTCCCCGCGTTGGGCTCTCCCACGAGGCCGACGTCGGCGAGGAGTTTCAGCGTCAGTTCGATGTGGCGTGACTCTCCCTCCTCCCCCACCTCCCACCGCCGCGGCGCCTGCCGGGTGGAGGTGGCGAAGCGGGCGTTTCCCCGTCCCCCGCGCCCACCCTGGGCGATCACCATCCGCGATCCCTCCTCCACGAGTTCGCCCAGAATCTCCCCGGAGTCGAGGTCTTTGATCACGGTCCCGGGAGGGACCCTCAGGACGAGATCCTCCCCGCTCCTTCCGGTGCGGTTGCTGCCCTCACCGTGCTGGCCTCGCTCGGCCCGGTACTGCGCAGCGTACCGGAAATCACTGAGCGTCGAGAGCTGGGGGTCCGCCTCGAGGATGACGGAGCCACCGTGGCCCCCGTCCCCCCCCGACGGCCCTCCCCGCGGAACACCCGACTCGCGTCGGAACGCCTCTGCGCCCGATCCGCCGACGCCCGCCTCCACCTGTATCTTGACCTGATCGATGAACATTCCTGCGACTCCTCTTTCTTCTCTTTCCCAGGTTCATGGCCTGGTCCCGACGCCCGCGCGGCGCGCCGTATGGATGATCGCGGCGACAATCTCCCTGCGCCATCCTCGACTTCGAGGGCGCCCTTCCGAACGGGGCCAGTTCCAACCTCACCTCCCACCGCGGGCTCCTCCATGGGAGAAATGGTCACCCCTCACCAAATGACCCCCGACAGGGCAGGAAGATTGGTCCACAGGAGGCGTACACCCATCACCAGAAGGAGCGCGGCGAAGAGCTTTTCCAGCGTCCGGGTGGGAAGGCTCCGGTTCAAGCGAGCCCCGAGCGGAGCGCAAAGCACCGCCCCGGGGAGCATCGCGGCGAGAGCCGTCAGGTGCACGTAGCCGAACGACCTCGGAGGCAACCCCTCGACCCCCTGACCGGCAAGCGCGTAGCTCGCCGTGCCCGCCACCGCCGCGAAGGTAATCACGCCCAGCGAGGCCGCCGTGACCCGGTGCATGTCCATGTGGGCCCAGTGTAGCAGGATAGGGATCGCCACGATCCCCCCACCCACCCCGAGCACAGCGGAAAGAAAACCGACCATCGCGCCCCCTCCCACCGCCAGACCCGGCCGTAGGGTGCCGGCCGGGACACGTTTCCCCTCGGGCTCTGGAACTCCGTCATGTCGCCCCCTGGCGAGGTGGACGCCCACCGCAAGGAGGAATGCACCGAAGGCCACCTTCAGGAGCTCGGATGGGAGGAGGACCGCAACCCGGGCCCCCACGAACGCCGCCACCCCCGACGCCACGCCGAGCGTCAGCACGGAGGACCATACGACGAGCCCCCGCCGGTGGTAGCTGACCACGCCGGAGATCGCGGTGGGGACGATGAGAGCCAGCGAGGTCGCATGGGCGAGAGCCGCCTGGTGGGGAGGGGCCACCTCGAGCCCGCTCCACCCCGGCGCCGCCATGAGGAGATAGAGGAAGGGAACGATCAGGACCCCCCCCCCGATCCCCAGGAGCCCGGAGACCGCGCCAACCCCCCCCCCGACCGCGATTGCGAACAGGAGAGCGAGAAGGCTCAGCGGTCCGCCCTCGAGTCCGAAGAGGGCGCGTTGGGCTCGGGCCCGTCGAGTGCCGCTGCGAGCGCGCCGTCGGGGATGGGGGATCCCGCGCGGACGAAGAGCTCCTCACGCCCCTCCACGCCGTTCAGGAGCTCCAGCGCCCTCCGCAGGGGCACGTCCGAGGTTACCTCGTGCAGGAAGGCTGCCCGCTCACCTCCGGACTGGACGAGAATCGTCGACTCGAGTTGTCGCCGCAGGTAGCGGTCCGCCCCCAGGAGGGCCCCACGGTCCACATCGGGATCGAGGCCCGAAAAGAACGCCGCGAGTTCCCCGTCGGTCAGGGCGAAGCCGGGCGAGGCCTCTCGCTCCTGGAGGTACCGAACGGCGAAGTTGAAGACCTCCGAGCCGATCAAACCCAGGTCGCCGTACAGGTCCTGGACGGCCCTACGCTCTTCGGCGGAGAGGGTATCCGGGAGTACGATCAGATCTGGAACGATCCCGCCGCCGCCAAGAAGGTCTCGCCCGGCATACGATGTGACGGACGGGCGTCCATCCATTTCCGGGATGCGGACATACTGACCCGAGACCGTGAGGGCACGAGGCACATCACCATTTGCGTCTTCCCCGACGGAATGTCCACCCTCGATGGACCGGCCCCGCGGCGTGTACCATCGGGCGGTAGTCAGCTTGAGAACGTTCCCGCCGGTGAGCTGGAAAAGGGTCTGTACCGACCCCTTTCCGAAGCTGGGCGTGCCGAGGACGACAGCCCGATCGTGGTCCTGGAGTGCGCCCGCCACGATCTCCGAAGCCGACGCGCTCCCCTGGTCCAGCAGCACCACGAGCGGGAGGCCCTCCATCTGGTCGTCCCCCCTGGCGCGAAAGCGGCCTTCCTGCACATCGTCCTGTCCGCGGGTTTCGGCCACCGCGGCTCCCCGATCCAGAAAGAGATCCGCGATCCCGATGCCCTGGTCCAGGATCCCGCCCGGATTGCCCCTGAGGTCGAGGATGAGGGAGCGGGCGCCTTCCGACCTCAGCGAGTCCACTGCGGCACGGACCTCCTCGGTGGAGGTCTCGCTGAAGAGGTCGAGCGGCACGTATCCAATCTCTCCTTCGAGGAGGACAGCGAAAGGAACGGACCGGAGCTGGACGCGCTCGCGGACGAGAGTCAACTCGGTGGGTTCCTCCATCCCGGGCCGGAGGATCTTCACCCGGGCCTCGCTTCCCGGGCGCCCTCGCAGAATCTGCACCGCCTGCTGCGAAGTCCAGCCACGCGTAGACTGGCCCTCCACCTCCACGATCTGGTCGCCGGCACGGATCCCAGCCCGGAAGCCGGGGGTGCCAGGGAGCGGACTCACCACGGTGATGTGATCGTCGCGGTCCACGATCTCGAGCCCGACCCCTCCGTAATCTCCTTCCGTCTGGATCCGGAAGTTCTCGTAGTCCTCCGCCACCAGGAGGGAGGAGTTGGGATCGCCCAACCCACGGATCATCCCGTCGATGGCGGAGTCGTACAGAGACCCACGCTCGACAGGCTCCACGAACTGTTCGGCGATGTGGTCCACTACCTCCTGGAGGAGGCGCGCCTGGACATAGACGTTCTGATCCTGCTCGACGCCACGCTGCAGCAGCCATCCTCCGGCCACGAGCGCCAGGAGAAGGACCAGGCCCGGACCGAAGGCTGGGGATCTGGGAGTCATGTCCGAATGCGGTTCCGGGTGAGGGCGGGGTGGGGGTCTCGATCCGACCGAGCCGAACGAACCAGTGGAGGTTTCAACCCGTCGTCGGCGTGAAGAGTTCCGGGAAGCGCGCCTGGAGTATTCGGATGATCGTCTCGAACACCTCCTCCGGCTTCCCACCTCCCTCCACGACCTCGGCCCGTGGGTCGTCCTCGGCGAGCGCACGGTAGCCCATGCGGACTCGTTCGAGGAATCCGCCTCCCTCCACCTCGATCCGGTCCCGCTCCTTCCCTTCCCGTCGCTGTCTCTCCGTCCCGACCGAGGACGATACGTCCAGCACCACGGTGAGGTCCGGAGACACTCCCCCGGTTGCGAAGGAGTTCAACTTCCGCACCGCCTCCACGCCCAGACCGCGAGCCACTCCCTGGTACACGAAGGTGGAGTACTCGAAGCGATCCGCGATCATGACCATGCCCGATTCCAGCGCCGGCGTCACCACGTTGCGCACGAAGGCGGCGCGGGCCGCCAGCATGAGGAGCAACTCGGTCTCGGAAGGGATCGCCAACTCCCGGTGCTCCAGGAGCACCCGACGGATTTCCTCCCCCACCGGCGTGCCTCCGGGCTCCCGGCTCAGGCGGCACCGGATCCCACGCTCCTCCAACCACTCCGCCAGGAACCGGGCCTGGGTGGACTTCCCGGCACCCTCCCCCCCCTCGAGGACGAGGAAGAGACCCCTGGAGGGGAAGGGCGTGGTGGCCGAGAGGGTCAAGAATCAGTCCCCGTCGTGGTAGTAGTCGAGTCCGAGGTGGGTCAGCGGCTCCTCACCACCCAGGTGCCGGAGGGTGTTCTTCAGCTTCCGGTGCTGGATGAAGAGGTCGTGTTCGGGGTAGAGGCCCGGCGCGGTCTGAGGGCTCTTGAAGTAGAAGGAGAGCCACTCCTGGATGCCCCCAAGACCCGCGCGTGAGGCCAGGTCCAGGAGGAGAGCCAGGTCCAGCACCAGGGGCGCGGCGAGGATGGAGTCGCGGCAGAGAAAGTCCACCTTGATCTGCATTGGATAGCCCATCCAGCCGGTGATGTCGATGTTATCCCACCCCTCCTTGTTGTCCCCCCGCGGCGGGTAGTAGTTGATTCTCACCTTGTGATACAGGTCCCCGTAGAGCTGGGGGTAGAGGTCGGGCTGGAGGATATGTTCCAGGACGCTCAACTTCGACTCCTCCTTCGTCTTGAAGGAGTCCGGGTCGTCCAGGACGGCCCCGTCTCGATTCCCGAGGATGTTGGTGGAGAACCATCCGTCGATCTTGAGCATCCGGGCCTTGAATCCGGGAGCCAGAATGGTCTTCATCAGGGTCTGCCCCGTCTTGAAATCCTTTCCGGCGATGGGCACCTTCCGCTCGACGGCGGCAGCCTCGAGAGCGGGCACGTCGGCCGAGAGGTTCGGGGCGCCGTTGGCGTAGGGTACCCCCTCCATGATCGCGGCATAGGCGTAGATCATGCTCGGCGCGATCGCCGGGTCGTCTTCCTTCATCGCGGCCTCGAAGGATTCGAGGGTGGCGTGGACCGGTCCGGGACGGAGGAACACTTCGGTGGACCCGCACCAGATCATCACCAGACGCTCGCACCCGTGCTCGTCCCGGAAGCGCCGGATGTCCTCGCGGAGTTGCTGGGCGAGCTCGAACTTGTTCCCACCCGTCTTTACGTTTTCTCCGTCCAGCCGTCGCACGTAGTCTCTGTCGAAGACCGCCCGCATGGGCTTCACCGACCGGAGAAAGTCCTCCATGGCGTCCAGGTGTTTCGCTTCCAGGACGCCCGCCTTTACCGCGCTCTCATATCCATCGTCGGGAATGGGATCCCACGCGCCGAAGACCAGGTCGTCCAGGGCAGCCAGGGGAAGGAAATCCTTGATGAGGGGCGTCCGGTCCTCCGTCCGCTTCCCGAGCCGGATGGTGTTGAGCTGCGTGAGGGAACCGATGGGCTCCGCGATTCCCTGCCGCGCAGCCTCCACTCCCGCCACGAAGGTGGTGGCCACCGCACCGAATCCGGGAAGGAGCACCCCGAGGGAACCCTCCGCCGGCCTGATCTCTGATCGATCGCTCACTTGAGCTTCTCCGTTGGTTTTTCATGAACGGCGGCGGGGGCCTCCTCTTCGAGGGGCACCCCGGCCGCGTGTTGATAGACCCACACCATTCTCTGGATCGCCGTGATGATCGAGGTGACGGCGAGCACCACCAGGATCCCCATCAGCACCATCCCGTCCCACAACAGACCGAAGAGGAGCGACCCGGCTCCGAGCAGTACCACTCGTTCCGCACGCTGCATGAAACCCACGCTGCAGTCCAATCCGAGCGCCTCGGCTCGGGCGCGCGTGTAGCTGACCATGAGCCCTCCGCCCATCGCGAGGAAGATCACGTAGACCATCCAGACGTCGGCGAGCTCTCGCCCGTACTGGTTGTAGAGGGAGAGGAGGCCGAGGAAGACCACGATTTCGCTGATGCGGTCCAGCGTCGAGTCGTAGAAGGACCCGAACTTCGAGGCCAGCCCGCTTTCCCGGGCAACGCGCCCATCGAAGATGTCCACCACCCCACCGATGAGGACGCAGAGCCCGGCCCACCGCACGTGGTCGAGGTGATAGAGATAGCCGGCCCCGAGCGTCACCACGAATCCGAAGGTGGAGATGGTGTTGGGGTGAACGTGCCACCGAACCAGGGCCCGGGTGACCGGATCGATGATGCGGTAGACCGGATCGCGGAAGACCTTCAGCGAGGGCATCTGAGGCGCGTCCGGTCAGGAGGGGAGGATGATCCGGCTCTCCGCACCCTCCTGGATGCCCTGTGAGATCGTCTCATTCACCTTCTGGAGGATTTTATCGAAGTTCGACTGGGCGGCCACCAGGCGCTGGTACTCCGGGCGGGCCTGGAGATTCCGGGCGAGCTCCTCGTAGCGCTCTTTCTGCTCGTCCTCGGGCTCCTTCCCGCTCCGGAGCGCGGTGACCATCTCGGCTTCGAGGCGTTCGAGGTCGTTGCGCAGCTCTACGAGCGTGCGGTCCTCCTCCACGCCGCTCGCCGCCCGCTTGAGCGCCTTGTACTCATCGGTGCGGCCGAGGGCCTGGCCCAGCTCCTGCGCCATCTCCGTGATCTTCGTCATGCCTCTACCCTTCTCCCTTCGTTCGAGAAATCCCTGCCACGGGGCGGTCCCGCGGTTCTGGTTCGGCAGCGGCGCCGGATCTCGTGACGAGGATGATCCGGTCCCGACCCGCGAGGTCGCGGAGGACCACCGGTGACTCCAGCCCGGGCACGCCACGCATCCATCCGCTTACCGTGTCGGACTGCCCCGTCCCGACCTCGAGCGCCAGCAGCCCCCCAGGAGTGAGGACCGACGGCGCATCCTGCACCAGTCTTCGCAGGAGCGCCAGCCCCTCGTCCTGAGCCACGAGGGCCGTCCGGGGCTCGTGGTCCCGCACCTCCGGCTCGAGCCCGCGGTAATCGGTTTCGCTCACGTAGGGCAGGTTGGACACCACTACGTCGAACCGCTCTCCCTCGCCCACTGCATCCAGCAGGTCACCCCGCCTGAACTCCAACCCCACCATCCCGGGAACGAGCGCCTCCGCGTTGGTCCGGGCCAGAGCCAGAGCTTCCTCCGACAGGTCGGTAGCGACCACCCTGGCGAACGGCCCTTCCCTTACGAGGGAGAGGGCGATGGCCCCACTCCCAGTCCCCACGTCGAGAGCCGCCAACTCCTCGCGTCCCCATTCCCGCACCCGCGAGAGAATCGCCTCCACCAGTTCCTCCGTTTCGGGACGTGGGATGAGCGCACGCTCGTCCACACGGAGCTCCAGATCCCGAAACGCTGTCCACCCCGTCACGTACTGAAGCGGCGTCCGTCCGGCCCGTCGCACCAGTAGAGGCTTGAAGCTGGCCAGTTCGTCCGGTGTCAGGGGACGGTCGAAGTGAAGGTACAGGTCGAGCCGGCCCATCTCCAGTGCGTGTGCCAGAAGGAGCTCGGAATCGAGACGCGGCTGGGGGACGCCCTTCTCTTCCAGGTACTCCGTGCTCCACCGCAGAAGGTGGAGGACGGTCCAGGGGGTGCCGGGAGGTGGGGGTCGGATGGCATCGGACGAGGCCGGGGTGGTCACTCTTCCTCCTCGAGGCGCTCGGACTCTGCCGCCAAGCGGAGCCCCTCCAGCAACTCCGACAGATCTCCGTCCAGGATCGCCTCCAGCCGGTGCAGGGTCATCCCGACGCGGTGATCCGTGACGCGGTTCTGGGGGAAGTTGTAGGTCCGGATCTTGGCCGAACGATCTCCCGTTCCCACCTGGGCCCGTCGATCGCGGGCCCGCTCGGCCTCCCGTTCCGCGATCTCCCGATCCAGGAGTCGGCTCCGGAGCACCTTCATGGCCTTCGCCTTGTTCTTGTGCTGCGACTTCTCGTCCTGACAGATCACCACCAGCCCCGTGGGAAGGTGCGTGATCCGGACAGCGGAGTCCGTCGTGTTGACCGACTGCCCGCCGGGACCGGAGGACCGGAAGACGTCAATGCGCAAGTCGGAAGAGCCGATAGTGACGTCCACCTCCTCTGCCTCGGGAAGCACGGCGACGGTGGCCGCCGAGGTATGGATCCTTCCGCCGGACTCGGTCTCAGGAACGCGCTGAACGCGATGCACGCCCGATTCCCATCGCAGCGTACCATAGGCGAGGGGCCCACGCACAACGACGACGGCCTCGCGGATCGCCCCGGGGATCCCCTCATTGAGGTCGATGAGCTCGACGCTCCACCCCTCCCGCTCCGCGAAGCGTCGATACATTCGGAGAAGGTCCGCCGCGAAGAGTCCCGCCTCGTCGCCTCCGGTTCCGGCCCGGACCTCGAGAACCGCGGCCCGGTTGTCGAGGGGGTCGCGGGGCACCAGAAGCCGGTGCGCCCTCTCCCTCAGATCATCGAGCCGGGCGTTCAGCTCGGTAATTTCGAGGTGGGCAAGCGAGGTCATTTCAGCATCGTCTGATGATGCGGCGACCTCCCTGGCTCCCGCGAGCTCACGTTCGAGCGCCCTGACATCTCCCGCGACCGCCACGACCTCCTCGAGCTCGGAACGCGCCCTTCCCAGCGTGCGCAGCCGCTCCGGATCGCTTGCGGTCGCCGGGTCCGAGAGCTGGACGTCGATGGCTCGGAGGCGCTCCTCGGCCTCGGTCAGCCGGCTCGAAAGCCTCTCCTCCGAAGATTCCTCGGTCACGGATTCAGTGCCGATCGGCTCGAGACGCGGGGGACCACCTCGCCTATCCCCATCGAGGAGGGTGGCGAGGCCTCGAACCCTTGTGTGCCGGGCCGATGGCCCGGATCAGGAGGAGGAGGAGTCGGTCGAGGCCGGATCCCGGTATTTGCGGTTGAAGCGCTCCACTCGACCGGCAGTGTCCACGAGCCTCTGCTTCCCGGTGTAGAACGGGTGGCAGACCCCGCAAATCTCCACACTGAGTGTTTCCTGCGTTGAACGGGTCTCGATCACGTTCCCACAGGAACAGACGATTCGAGCAGGGCCATACTGGGGGTGAATGTCCGCCTTCATCTATGCATCTCCAGCGCCGAAAGAAAACGGGCCGGTCAGACCCGCCCGGGGCTCGATTGAATCCCCGGGTATAGACTTGGAAATATAGGTTACTCGGCTCGGCGTTTCAACAGGTATGGGCCGCGCCACCCGCGTCGCCTCCCGTGCGGGGCGTGCCCGCGAGATCGTGCCCCGACTCCGTGATCGCACGAGGACCATCGCCACCCCGGCTCGAACGAAGGAGGTCATTCCGGCTCAACCCGAGTCGTCGGGGAGTGGGCGGTAGAAAGCTACCACCCGGCCGATCTCCTGGACGATTTCCACTTCGGGCACCCGGGCCGCAATCTCCTGGGCTGCCTCCCGCGTCGAAAGATCGCTGGTCTCGAGAACTCGGATCTTGAGCAGATCCCGGGTGTGGAACGCCTCCGACAGGGCCTGGAGGAAGGCGGGTGTCACCCCCTCCGACCCGAGCTGAAGAACGGGCTTCAGGGAATGTGCACTGGATCGGAGAGCGGCTCGCTCCCGCGAGGAAAGACTCGGCATGGAGGTCAACCCTTCCAGTTCAGGAGTTGCATTTCCATGTCCTCCTTGTGCCCGGTCTCATCCACGATCAGATCCTCGAGGCTGACCTTCAACGCGGTGAGCCCGAGTTCCGCGGCCTGCGCGACCCTCCGCTCGTAGCGCTCGATGGTGTCGGTCTCGGCCTTGAGGGCAAGCTCGAACATCTCCTTGTTGTCCCGTGTGATCCGGACGGGAAGTGGCTCTGTGGTAGGGGTACCCCCGAGAGCCACGATCTTATCGGCGAGGAACCTGGCATGCTCCAACTCGTCCGGGATCTCCCTTTCGAAGAAGCTTCGGATCTCCTGGCGGTAGGGGCCCGAGCAGAGGCTCGCGAAGAGCCGGTAGGTGATCACCGCCTGGAACTCGGCGGCCAGGTCTGAATTCAGGTCGTCGATGAGTTCGTCCATCGTAGTAGCCATCTAATTCCTCCAGGGCGTTGAGCGAAATTGACGCAGGTCGTCGAATCGGCGGAGCCGCGAGGGAGGCCTCGACTCCGGGCAATGAAACCCTCCTGTGGGCGACGACGTTCCGCCCGTCAGAACGAGGAGGAGGAGGAGCGCGGCCGCTCCCGCCACCGTGGAGGCTGCCCCGCCCCGAACCGCGAGGGGTATCGGCGATACGGCGACAGGCGCGACGTCCACGAGAAGCCCGGAGGCATGTTTCCCCTCCCAACGAGCCCGGATCGGGAGGGCGCCCCCCCGCTGATCCCAGGCCTCTGGAGAACCTCCCACTGCGCTCCGGAGCACGGGGACCCTCGACTCGACCGCGAGCAGCACAGCCGCAGCGCGGTGCTGTGAGCGGGCCGCGTCGGCGAGGCCACCAGAGGACCCTGCCAGCCACCCCTCGTTCACGCCGAGGAGGAGGACCTGGGCGCCGGAGCCCCGAAGCCGGCGTGCCTCAGACGGGAAGAGGGACTCGAAACAGATGAGCACTCCCATCCCCACTCCCTCCGGAGTCGGGACCCCGAACGCATCCCTTGCCGTCCCCGGCACGACTCTCCCGGGTGTGCCCGGAAGACGCCATTCGACCCCGGGGATCAGTCGGCGCTTCTCGTGGACCACCTCCACCCCTCCCCCCGGCGAGGCGAGAAGGAAGCGATTGGACCGGGCCCCTCCCGTTGTCCCGGGGGCGTTGCCCATCGCACCGAAGAGTACCGGTGCGCGGAAGGCCTCGGCAGCGGCACTGGCCAGCTCCACCTCGGGTGCCGGCGGTCCGATCGACCCTGTGGGTGATTCCGGCCAGAGGACGAAATCCAGCCCCCCGTCCGGTCGAAACGCCATCGACTCGGTGAGTCCCCGTCGGAATGCGGCGCGCCTCCGATCCGCGTCCCCCAGGAGATCCGGGTCGGCGGGAAGCCCGATGACGAGCACCTCGAGAGTCCCGTCGGGCGTTGCCCCGGCATCACGAGAGTGCACGTAAGCACCATACCCGCTTGCGGATCCGAGCAGGAGAAGCGCCGCGGACGCACTCCACCAACGGTGCCTCCCCCTTCGCAAGGGCACGAGGAGCGCCCCCATCGCCCCTCCACTGAATGCCAGCATGCCGGCGACCCCGACCCCTCCCACGAGGTCGGCGGCGCCCAACAGCCAGGGGACATCGACGAGGGCAGCTTCCGGTCCGAGCCAGGGGAAGCCGAAACCGGGGAGAGCGGCGGGCACCGCTCCGAGTAGAATCCACACCGCGCCCATGGCGACCGGGAGAGCCATGACGACGGGAAGAGGGCATCGATGTGCCGCCCAATGGGCGACGAGGAGAGCGATCCCGCCCAGCACGGCGTACCCGCCCCATATTGCCGCCGCTGCGGCAACCGCACCTGCCAGTCCAAGGAGCGGCCCGGCCGCGGCGGGGACCCAATGGAGCAGGAGTGCGGCGTGCACCCCGCCATGGATCAGTCCGGCCCGGGCGGCCGACCGGGACCCCGCACTGTCTCCGGGGAGCGCTGTGACCAAGTACCCGAGTGGCGCCAGTGCGAATGGAGCGAGAATGGGAAGTGGGTTGGGAGGCAGGCTGAACGTAAGGAGGAGGGCCGACGCGACCGGCAGGACGACCTCGGCATCCCCTGGGATCCTCCGGAGCGCGGGGACGGATCCGGAGGGAGAAGAATCCCCGATCAGCGCGCTGCCCCACCCGCCCAGGCCCCGAACATGACCTGCCCCCCGACGCGGAGCTGCAGGTAGTTCAGATCCTCGAGGATCTCGTACCTGGCCTCGCCCACGAGGCGCAGCCGGCGATGGACGGGGACCTCCACTCCCGCGTGGGCATTCACGCCGGCTCGGATGGAGCTGAGGAGATCCTCCACGAAGGTGTCCTCGATGACTGCGCCTCCCCCTTGCATGATATGCGCCGTAGCACCCATCCCCGCGTAGCTCGTGAGACCGCCCGGAAGCGACCACATCATGTGTGCATCGGTGTTGATCGCAAAGTCCGCCCAACTGATTCGGCCCAGATCCACAGAGGCCGACGGGCTCCCGGGTTGGGCCTGCTCGTCGATGAGGCGCTCGAGCTGAGCTTCCAGCGCGCCCACCTCCTCACGGGTGAGATACGACGACCATCGGTTGAACCCGGCGGTGACCCGCACGCCGGGCCCGAGGAATCCGAGGTCGACTCTTCCGCCGAAGGACTGCGTCCCCTCGATCCGGGCCGAAGGAACCACGAGTCCCACGTCGGCGGACACTCCCCGGAAGGAGAGATTCTCGTAATCGAAGTCCGCGAGCCCCTGTGCCGCGAGGGGCCTGGCCCCCAGGAGCATCAGGATCACGAAGAACACGGCGAGCAGTACGACGGCTCCCCCCACGAGAGCCGCCACGTTCGGCCGCCCGCGGTGCCCAACACCTCCATCGTCCCCTTCCAACCCCCGTTTCCTGCGCCTGTCGGAATCAAGCATCGCGGCCATTCGCCAGCACCTCTACCGCCTCGCGGGCGGCGTCCAGGGTTGCGTTGATCTGTTCTTGTCCGTGCACGACCGACAGGAAGCCCGCCTCGAAGGGTGAGGGAGCGAGAAAGACGCCCCGGTCCAGCATCGCCCGGTGGAAGCGACCGAAGCCCTCGACCTCCGCCTCCCGTGCCACCTCGAACGAATCCACTGGCCCTGGGTGGAGGAAGAGCCCCCACATGGAACCCACCACGCGTCCCGAAGCGGGGATGCCCGCCCCCTTCAGCACCCCCAGGAGCCCGTCGACGAGATCCCCGGCCCGGGCCTCCAGCTCGGCGAATGGATCGTGCTCCTCAAGCCAGGCGAGCTGGGCATTCCCCGCCGCCGTCGCCAGGGGGTTACCGGAGAGGGTTCCGGCTTGGTAGATCGGTCCCTCCGGTGCGACCCGGGACATCACGTCGACTCGCCCGCCGAAGGCGCCTACCGGGAGTCCTCCCCCGATCACCTTGCCGAGCGTCGTCAGGTCTGGAGTTACGCCGAAGCGTTCCTGCGCCCCTCCCAGCCCGACCCGGAAACCGGTCATCACTTCGTCGAAGACGAGAAGCGCGCCGTGGGTCGCCGTGATCTCACGGAGCCCCTCCAGGAACCCGGGCTTCGGGGGAATGAGGCCCGCGTTCCCCATGACCGGCTCCAGAATGACTGCCGCAAAGCGATCCGGATGTTCGGCAAGGAGGTCGCGGACCCCATCCAGATCGTTGAAGGGGAGAACGGCGGTATCTTCCACGGCTCCTCGGGGAACGCCGGGAGAGTCGGGAAGCCCCAGGGTGGCAACCCCCGAACCCGCAGCAACGAGGAATGGATCGGCGTGGCCGTGGTAGCAGCCGGTGAACTTGACCACACCGTCGCGCCCCGTGAAGCCGCGTGCCACCCGCAGGGCACTCATGGTGGCCTCCGTCCCCGAGTTCACGAGCCGCACCATCTCGATTCCCGGCACCAGGCGCACCAGGCGCTCCGCCAGCTCGATCTCGGCGATGGTTGGGGCTCCGTAGCTCGTACCCCGGGGAAGCTGCCTCTGGATGGCCTCGACGAGCACCGGGTGTGCGTGGCCTAGAATTAGGGGACCCCAGGAGAGGACGTAGTCGATATAACGTCGACCCGCGGTGTCGAAGAGGTACGGGCCCTCGCCTCGATCGACGAAGAAGGGCTCGCCCCCGACCGACCGAAAGGAGCGGACCGGCGAGTTCACCCCGCCGGGCATCAGCTCCCGCGACCTGCGCCAGAGGGATTCGAAGTCTTCAGGCATTCCGGGCTACTCCACGACGCGGGCCAACAAATCGTAATCCAGGTGATCCACGATCTCCACTTCGACAAACTGACCTGCCGAGAGATCCGCCGGACCAACGACGCGGGTGATTCCGTCCACGTCCACGGCCTGGCCCCGGGTCCGCCCCTCGGCGACGAAATCCGGATCCTCCGAGCCCACCCGGTCGACCAGGAGCTCCTCGCGCCGGCCCACCAGGTCGGCGTTCCTCTCAAAGGAAATCTCGCGCTGCAGATCCATGAGCGTCTCGAGGCGGTCCCGCTTCTCCCCCGCGGAGAGCTGGTCGTCCATCTCGGCGGCAGGGGTCCCCTCCTCCGGGGAGTAGGGAAAGGCTCCCACACGGTCGAACCGGATCTCCTCCAGTAGCTCGAGGAGCTCGCGGAACTCGTCGTCCGTCTCTCCTGGGAACCCCACGATCACCGTCGTGCGTAGCACCAGTCCAGGGAGGGCCGCCCGGAGCCAGCCGATCCTCTCGCGGATGGTCTCCTGCCGCTCGGGCCGCCGCATCCGCCTGAGGACGGCGTCGCTCCCATGCTGGATCGGCATGTCCAGATAGGGGAGGAGCCTGGGCTCCCCGGCAAGGAGTTCCACCAGCTCGGGAGTGATCCCGGAGGGATACATGTAGAAGAGCCGATACCAGGGCACCTCCGTCTCCGAGAGGAGCGCGCGGAGCAGATCAGGGAGGAGAGGCGTCGATTCGGGCGCCCCTCCTGCACCCGCGGCCTGGACCGCTGCACGGCGGAGATCCCGACCGTACCAGGTGGTGTCCTGCGAGATGATGTTCAGCTCTTTGACCCCGCGCGCCTCCAGTTCCCGGGCCTCCCGGACCAGTTCCTGAACGGACGCCGAGCGATGGAGCCCCCGCATGTGGGGGATCGCGCAGAATGCGCAGGTGTGGTCGCACCCCTCGGAAATCTTGAGGTGGGAGGTGTGCGGCGTGTCGGTGGAGAGGATACGAAGAGGGCGCTCCATGGTGGGGAGGGCCGGACCGGCCTCGGGCAGAAGCCCCCTGCGGCGAAGCTCGGGCACGAGCCCCTGCATCTCGGTGAGGCCCATGAAGAGGTCCACCTCGGGGATCTCGGCCGAAAGCTCCTCGCCGTAGCGTTGGACCAGGCACCCAACCGCCACCACCGCCTTCACATCGCCCCGCTCCTTCAGAGCACACGCCTCGAGGATGGTATCGACGGACTCCTCCCTGGCCTGGTCGATGAATCCGCACGTGTTCACGATGACGACCTCGGCGCCCTCCACACCGGGAGCCACCCGCGCACCGTGGCCGACCAGAGCGGCCATCATTCGCTCGGAATCTACGGTGTTCTTGTCGCATCCGAGGGTCACCAGGCCGATTCGTGGACCTTCCTCCGGGCCGATGGCGGGAAAGACGTGATCGACCGCGTCGGCGGAACGTGGCACGTCAGGGCGCACGGGCTCCCAGGTGACCGGGAAGACCGGGAGCGCCCTCGTTCGGAGCGGTTTCTTCATGCCGGACCCGAACCGGTCACCTGCGCACGACCTGTGCGCCCGCGGGCGGCTCGAACTCGAACCAAGCGGCAGGGATGGTTGGGTTCAGCCGGATCCCATCGAGGTGAAGGGTGCGTACGAGCCCTTCGTCCTCTACGATCTCCGCCCTGCGAATGAGGTGATCCTCGTCGATCCAGAGGCGGGCCCGCAGGAAGTGGGCGATGCCGATCGGCTGCAATCGGAGCACCCAGGTGGAGCGTCCCCCCAACTCTTCGCGACCCTCCAGCGTGGGCTCGTAGCGTTCTCCGGGATCGCTCAGGAACTCCGCGTGGAGATCGAAGCGCCCGCCGGCCTCGCTGACGCCCCCCTGGAAGACCTGACCAGCGTCCGTGCTGGGAAGATACACCCACAGATGTTCGCCGTCGGCCACGACGCGATCGCCGGCGGGATCCGTGAAGCGCATCTCGAAGCGGTCCGGGCGCGCCTGGCACAGCTCCCCCTCGCTCCGGATAATCCGGCCCAGGATCTCATTGTCGACGACCTGGCGGAAGTCCGCGCAGAAGCCATCGAGCGCCACGTAGCGGTCCGCGGCGCGCTCGAGGATCTCGAGGGCCGCCTGTCCGCTCGCTGCCGGCGGGCAGACGAGGGCCATTGTGAGGACCGCAGCCAATGCGAGTACGGGGTTTCGGATCATCCTGCAAATGTGCCAGAGGGTCGGTCCGTGGGGAAGCCCCCACTTCACTGCGTCCTACACGGGCCGCAGGGGAAACGTTCGCCCGGGCTCAGTACACTACACCAGCGGGGCAGTGAGGCCGTGGACATCCACCAGGTGACCCGGCGCCAGGGTGGTGACTCCCTCAGGCACCACCACCCAGACATCGGCGGCCAGGAAGGGGGCGATCCGAAACGACTCCTGGCGCGTAGGGACCCGCACCGAGGCGAATGCCCGCTGCGCGTCGGCATCCTCCGCAGTGCCCGCGTCCTCCGGGGCGGCGACCAGTTCCCCCCGGAGGAAGGCCCGAAGGGACCCGGGCGTGCGCACTTCCTCCTGTAAGGGGAGGCGCAGGGGAACCTCGGGTGGCATCCCGCGCAGCTCGCGCAGGAAGGGGAGCGCGAAGAACCGCCATCCGGCCGCCGTGGACATGGGGTTGCCGGGGAGTCCCAGGAAGAGGCCCCCGCCCGGGAGCTCGGCGGCGAACGTCGGATGGGCCGGTCGGGTTGCCACGCGGTGAAAGAGGGTCCGGGCGCCCATACGGGCGAGGGACGCGGGGACGAAATCGTGCCGGCCCACGGACACAGCACCGGTCGAGAGCACCAAATCGGCTCCCTCCTCGAGGCTCCGGCCCACCTCGTCCAGGAAGCGCTGCGGGTCGTCCTCCACGTGGACTCGACCCACGACGTCTACCCCCTCGGCACGCAGAACAGCGTCGAGAAACGGTCCATTCGAATTGCGAACCTCCCCCGGGTCGGGCGCCCTTCCTTCGACGAGCTCGGTCCCGGTCGCAATGATCCCGGCCCGGGGTCTCGGCACGACCTCCACCTCGTCCACCCCCATCGCCGCCAGCCCCATCAGTTGCGAGGGCCCAAGGCGGCAGCCGCGCGGAACCAGGAGATCCCCCCTTGCGATGTCCGATCCAGCGTCCCTCACGTTGTCGCCCGGCGAGACCGCGCCAGTAAGGCGGATACGAGCGGGACGGCCGCCTGAACGCGCCAGGACCTCCACCTTCTCGATGGGCACTACCGCGTCGAAGCCAGGGGGGACCGGTGCCCCCGTCGCGATCTCGATTGCCAGGGCCCCGGAGAACCCGTCGCTGGGAGCGTCACCTGCCATCACCGCGCCCCCCACGTCCAGCTCCGTGTCCCCCTGCAAGGTCTCGCCCCCACACCGCACGGCGAAGCCGTCCATCCCCGAGTTGTCGAACCGGGGCAGGACATCCGGGCTCAGGATCTCCTGCGCCGATATACGGCCCGTCGCCTGTCCCACGGAAACCGACTCCGGGGCATCGGGCCGAGCCGCGGACAGGAGGAGGGAAAGTGCCTCCGAATAGGGGATCACTGAACCTCTTCCCGCGCACCCTCGACCGGCTCCGTGCGCCCGGACCCGCACCGACCAGGAAGCGATCGCCGAATCACGATTCCCCCGACAACATCCGTTCGAGCTGGTCCAGGCTCATCAGGACCTCGCGCGGCTTGGATCCGTCCGGGGGGCCAAGCACCCCCGCGTCGTGGAGCTGGTCCACGATCCGGGCTGCCCTGCCGTAACCGACCCGCAGCTTTCTCTGGAGGAGCGACGTCGAGCCCTGATCGTTGGTGATGCAGATTTCGGCCGCCTCGCGGAAATGCTCGTCCCAGTCCCCGAAGATGGCGTCGTCGTCACCGCCCGGGGACTCCTCGGCCTCACGAGCCCGCACGAGCGCCAGGATGTCCTCCTCCTCCGAGGTCGTCTCTGGCGCCGCCCCCTCCTCCAGGTGCGCAGCGCGCCGCTCCCGGAACCAGCTCATGAGCTGCTCGGTGTCCTCGGTGGAGATGTAGGCGCCCTGCATCCGTACGGGGGTCCCGTGTCCGGGCGGGAGGAATAGCATGTCCCCGTTCCCGAGGAGCGCATCGGCGCCGTTCTGGTCCAGGATGGTGCGGGAATCCGTCTTGGAAGCGACCCGGAATGCGATGCGGCAAGGAAAGTTTGCCTTGATCAGCCCCGTGATCACGTTCACCGAGGGACGCTGGGTCGCCACGATCAGGTGGATCCCGATGGCCCGGGCCTTCTGGGCCAGGAGGGTGAGCGGCTTTTCGATCTCGCCCTGCACGGCCATCATGAGGTCCGCCAGCTCGTCGACGATGAGCACGATGTTCGGAAGCACTCCGTCGGTGTAGCGCCAGCGGTCGGGGTCCCCTTCCTCCCCGTCGGCCTCGGCCCTTCGCATGACGACCCCCTTGCGGAGTCGGCGGTTGAACTCCCCGATGGACCGGACGCCGTTCTGCGAGAGGAGTTCGTAGCGACGCTCCATCTCGATCACAGCCCACTTCAACACCCCTGCGGCGTCCTTCGGGTCGGTCACCACCGGATGCCGGAGATGGGGCAGCTCGGCATAGGTGGAGAGCTCCACCATCTTGGGATCGATGAGGAGAAGACGGAGGGTCTCGGGGGTGTGCCGATAGACGAGCGAGGTGATCACCGTGTTCAAGCAGACCGATTTCCCGGATCCGGTGGCGCCGGCGATGAGGGCGTGGGGCATCTTCGCGAGGTCTGCCACGTACGACTGACCTTGCAGGTCCTTCCCCAGTGCCAGGGGAAGCTCGCCTCTCGCCCTTCCGAACTCCTGGCTCTCCAGGATCTCCCTGAGCTGCACCACTTCCGGGGAGGGATTCGGTATCTCCACCCCCACGGCACCCTTTCCGGGGATGGGCGCCACGATCCGGATGGTCCGCGCCCGCATCGCCAGGGCCAGATCCGCATCCAGGTTCGCAATCCGGTTCACCTTCACTCCCGGAGCGGGGACGACCTCGAACTGCGTGACGACTGGTCCAGTGGTGCGGCCTCCCAGGGTGCTCTCGACATTGAAGGTGCGCAGCTTCTCCACCAGGACCGCTCCCAGCTGGTCCAACTCCCGCTCCATGGTCCCGCGGTGACGGTTGCTCCCGGCGGTGAGGAGATCCATCGGGGGAAGCTCTCCGCGGTCCAGTTCCCGGGGATCCAGCGGATCCGGAAGCTCCTCCTTTCGACCACGCAGCCCGCGCTTACTCGCGGTGGCGGGGGGGGACGCAGCCTTCCCGGAAGAGGACTCCGACGACGTCTGCTTTTCGGGGCGGCCCTCACGTTCGGGAGCGCTGACTTCCTCCGGGGAGGAAGGCGTCTCCTGACGTGGGGACTCCTCCGTGCGGTCCCGGCCCTCCAGCCAGCCCACGAGCCGACTCCATCCTCGAGCGACGGTGGACGCTGCAGCCCCTCCCGCCGCCCGGAGGGGACCGCCCCCGAAAGTCGCGACCCCGAGGAGCACCGCGAAAACAACGAGGAGCATTGCGGCCCCGAAGCCTCCGAACGCTCCCACCAGGGGCCGGGCGAGGAAACGCCCGAGACGGCCAGCGGCCATGGGATCCACCGGCAGGATCGCGGCAAGGGTGGGGAGGATGACCAGGATGCCGATACCCAGCGCCAGGAGGCGGAGGACCCACTCGTCGGATATCCATCCGCCTGCCCAGACCCCGCCCATTGCCACCAGGAGGGGAAGCGCGAGCACCCCTGCCCCGAACATCCCCAGTCCCAAGGTTCGGAAGTAGTCACCTGCCGGTCCCAGGAGGTTGCCCGAGGGGAACCACTGGTCGCTCGGAACGCCCGGAAGACCCACAGGGACGAGGGTGAGGAGCATGAGGAAGGCCAGAGCAAGAAGTCCGACCCCGGCCAGTTCCCTGCGGTACTCCGGCTTCACCATGTGCGCCCCCCTCGATCCTCGACCATCGGCGAGTCGATCCCCAACGTCCCGCGCCTCAGTCCGCCGCCTCCGGAATCCGGATCATGCGATCGATCAACTCGGGCACGAATCCGTGCCGGTCCCGCTCGGCGCACACCAGGAGATCCTCCGCCAGACCGATCTCCACCAGGGCCGCACCGGCTGCCGTGGAGCGCAGGAAATCCGCGTCCAGGGGATATACGTCCGCAATGGAAAGCGCCGTACGCGAGGCGTCGTCAAGATCCAGACCATTCCCGCCCCGGACCTGCGCCAGCATCCGGAGGAGGAGCCCCGCGCAGAGGGCGTCGTCGAGGGAGAAGCGACCGTCCTTCCCCGCGCAAACCAGAGCGACCTCCCCCTCCGTCTTCGCCAGCTCGCTGGCCACGGCACCGAGGTTGAGGAAGGAGAGCACGATGATCCGCTTTGCCCCGTGGGTCGCCGCGAAGGCGCGGGTTCCGTTGGTGGTGCTCATCACCAGACGCTTCCCCCCCACCGTCTCCCGGGCGTATTCCCGGGGCGAATTTCCGAGGTCGAAACCCTCGATTTTGAGCCCCTTACGCTCTCCACAGAGGAGGGTGTCCTCACGTCCGAGGGTGTTGGCAAGCTTGATGGCGTCTTCGCTGGAAACCGTGGGGTAGATCGCGCGGGCTCCGTTGGCGAGCGCTTCCACGATGCTGGACGTCGCACGGATCACGTCGATAACCACGGCGGTGTCCGCCGTCACCTCGTCGCCTTCCGCCTCCAGCGCACTGAAGTAGGTAAGAACCCTCATCGGCCGCCCTCCGTCCGCTCCAGCATGAATCGCTCTACGAAGGAGGTGTCCACATCCCCGCTCTGAAAGGCCTCCGATTCGACGATCTCGGAGAGGAACGGGATCGTCGTCGAAACCCCTTCGATGACGAAGGAGTTCAGCGCGTACCGGGCGCGGACGAGCGCCTCGTCCCGGGTCTTCCCGCTCACGATGAGCTTCCCGAGAAGGGAATCGTAATACGGGGGGACCGTGTATCCGGAGTAGACGTGGGTGTCGAGCCTGACGCCCGGTCCGCCCGGCGGGTGGAAGGTGGTGATCCGTCCCGGCGAGGGCTGAAAGTTTCGGTTCGGATCTTCTGCGTTGATCCGGAATTCGATGGCGTGTCCGCGGAGGACCACCTCCTCCTTCGGGAAGGAGAGGGGCTTCCCGCTGGCGACGAGGATCTGCTCCTTCACCAGATCGAATCCGGAGGTGACCTCGGTGACCGGGTGCTCCACCTGGATGCGCGTATTCATCTCGATGAAGTAGTACGAGCCGTCCTCGTCGAGGAGGAATTCGATGGTGCCGGCTCCGACGTAGTCGATCGCCTCCGCTGCCTTCACGGCGTCGCGCCCCATTCGCTCCCTGAGCTTCGCGTTCAGCGCCGGAGAGGGCGCCTCCTCCACCAGCTTCTGGTGGCGCCGCTGGATCGAGCAGTCCCTCTCCCCCAGGTGGACAATCCGGCCGTGCTGGTCGCCGAAGACCTGAAACTCCACGTGACGCGGCTTGAGGATGCACTTTTCGAGGTAGACCCGCGAATCGCCGAACGCAGCACGTGCTTCGTTCCGAGCACCTTCGAAGAGCCTGGGAAAGCCCGCTGCGTCGTGGGCGATCCGCATCCCCTTCCCTCCCCCTCCCGCGGAAGCCTTGATCATGATCGGAAATCCGATCTTGGGAGCGAGGCCGACAGCCTCCTCGAGGTCGTTCATGACCCCGTCCGAACCGGGGACGGTGGGGACCCCGGCGCGGACCATGGTCTCGCGAGCCGTGGCCTTGTCTCCCATGGCCCGGATCTGATCGGGAGTCGGGCCGATGAAGATGATGTCCGACCGTCCACAGATCTCGGAGAACTCGGCATTCTCGGCGAGGAAGCCGTACCCGGGATGAATCGCCTCCGCTCCCGTGATCTCCGCGGCCGCAATGATACGCGGAATGTTGAGGTACGATTCGGCCGAGGAGGCCGGGCCGATGCACACCTCCTCATCGGCGAAGCGCACGTGCAGGCTCTCGCGGTCCGCCTCGGAGTAGACCGCGACGGTGCGGATCCCCAGCTCCTGGCAGGCGCGGATGATCCGGAGGGCGATTTCCCCCCGATTGGCGATGAGCACCTTCGTGAACAACGGCATACCCCCGGTCGGCAGTGTCCCCCCGGCGGTACGCGCCGGGGGAGGGTGGTCGAGAAGCGGTGTCGGGAAGCGACGGAACCGGCCGTCAGGCGGGCTCCATCCGGAAGAGCACCTGGCCGTACTCGACGGGATCGCCGTCCTCAACGCAGATCTCTCGGATCGTGCCGTCGAGCTCCGCCTCCAGCTCGTTCATCAGCTTCATCGCTTCGATGATGCAGAGGGTGTCGCCGGCGGAGACCCGGGTTCCGACCTCGGCGAACGGATCGGCCTCCGGCGAGGGAGACCGGTAGAAGGTTCCGACCATGGGGGAGGTCACTTCTTCCCAGTCGTCGACGGGGTCGGGGACATGGGTCGAGTCATCGCCGGTGGGCTGGCCGGCGGGGTCCACCGCGGCGTGCGGGTTCGATCCCTCCGGTGCAGCGGCGAACGCACCGTGCCCGACCGGCGGCGGTGCAGTCATGGATCCAGAGTGCAGGGCCGTCCCCGACGGGGTCTTGGAGATCCGGATGCGGGTTCCACCCCGTTCCACCTCGACGTTGTCGATGGAGCTGGCGTCGACCGCTCGAATCAGCTGTTGTACGAAATCGAAGTCCATCATCAGTTCACCCGCTCGAGGTACTTGCCCTCCCGCCTGTCGACCCGCAGCACATCGCCCTGCTCCACGAAGAGAGGCACCTGGATCACCGCCCCTGTCTCGAGCTTGGCAGGCTTGCTCCCCCCTTGTGCCGTGTCCCCCTTCAGCCCGGGATCCGTCTCCACGACCTCGAGCTCCACAAACGCCGGAAGATCGACCGAGATCACTTTGTCCCCGTGCACCAGCCCCTCGCACTCCATGTTCTCCTTCAAGTACTCCAGCTGGTCATCCCCGATGAGGTCTCCCGAAAGGGGGATCATCTCGAAGGTCTGGCTGTCCATGAAATAGAAGAGCTGGCCATCCGTGTAGCTGTAGTTCACGGGTCTTCGTTCGAGACGAACGTCCGTCACCTTCTCTCCGGACCGGAAGGTCTTGTCCACCACCTGGCCAGTGAGAACGTTCTTGAGCTTCGTCCTCACGAACGCCCCGCCCTTGCCGGGCTTTACGTGTTGGAAATAGGTGATGGACCAGAGATCGCCGTCCAGGTCGAGGACCATCCCATTTCTGAAATCTGAAGTTGACGCCATAAAGAAAAACGTGTCCGCGAGGCTGTTCGCAGTTGGTGCGCGAGGCCAGAGCCTCGACGACACCCTTCAATCAATCGGAGGGCAGGCTCTCGACGAGACCCCGCAGCCCAAGAAGATAGCTCTGCACCCCGAATCCATAAACCACCCCGGCTGCGACGGGGGAAAGATAGGAATGTCCTCTGAAGTCCTCACGTGCCGCGGTATTGGAAAGGTGAACCTCGACGAAGGGAAGTGCCACTCCCGCCAGGGCATCACGCAGGGCCACCGAGGTGTGGGTCAACCCTCCGGCGTTCACGACGAACCCCGCGACCCGGGTAGCGGCATCCTCGACGTAGTCCAGGATCTCCCCTTCGTGGTTCGACTGGGAGATCTCCACCTCCACGCCCAACTCGTCCGCGAGCGCACGAAGTGCATCATCCACCTCCGCCAGAGTGGACGCACCGTACACATCGGGCTCCCTCTGCCCGAGGAGGCGCAGGTTGGGGCCGTGGATGATCCCGATCCTCACGTGCGAAACCCTTCCAGCCAGTCTCGGAACTCGTCCATGTCGTCGTCCTCCTCCCTCGGCTGAGGCGGATCGTCGGCCGACACCGTCCGGTCGGGCTCAGGATCCGGCTCGGTGGGGGCCCCCCGAAGCGCTGCGGGAGAACCGGCGGGAGCGGTTCGGAGTGGCGCCCCCGGAGCAAGGTCCTCCACGGGGACCGCTCCCGCCACCCGGATCGCGAGCCTCGACCCCTCCGGCGCAACCTCATCCGGGGCCTCGGGCGAGAGCACGGAAACCGGAACCGCGCCGCTCCGCCAGGAGAGGAGGTCATCCATGAAGTCCCGGATGGTCCGGGGCGAGCGGTCCTCGACGCCGTCCGAGTCCTCGGTGGACTCGAGCTCCAGGTCAAGCGTGGTCTCGAGTTCCAGAGCGACTTCGTCCCCCGGAACGGCTTCGGTCGCGAGCTCTGCCGGTGCCTCGTCCGAGTCCCCTGCACTCCCGCCCTCCCGGAGCTCGGCGAGTCTTCGAGCCAGATCGTCGTTCATCGGGTCCGCCGCCGCCAACCGCTCGTAGATCCTCACCGCGCGGTCCACGAGCCCCTGACGGACGAAGAGCTCTGCCATCGTCCGCGTCGAGAGCTCCGTCGCGTCCTCGCCGGCGGCGGTCTCCACGAATGGCTCCCCCAGCTCTGCGGAAGCATCCAGGATCGGTTCTGGCTCCAGGTCCGGGAACATCTCATCGTCGTCCCCGTGCACGGACGGATCGAGGACCTCCGACGGGTCGTCCCCGGAATCCAGGGAAAGACCCGGCTCCAATGCCGGGAGCGGTCCAGGGTCCAGCTCCGCCTCGCCCGTCGAATCGGGGACCTCGCCCGCGCCGGCCTCCGCCTCCCTTTCCTCCGTCGGAGGCACCGTCTCATCCAGACGATCCAGCATCGACCGGGCCCCAAGGTGCGCGGGGTCCAGCACCAGAAGGCGGCGGAGTCCCGAGATCGCATCCGCATGATCACCCGTATCACGCGACAATTCAGCCCATTCCAGGAGCGCTAGAACGTTTTCCCCGTCCAGCTCGAGGAGGCGATCCAGGGCAGCTCGCGCCTTACCCAACTCACCCCGAGCCCGAAAGATGCGACTGGCCACGAGGTAACCGGGGGTGAACTCCGGGAGGCGCGCCAGTCCATCGGTCACGAGGGAGGCCGCTTCGTCGAGGTCGTGCTTCCGGCGATAGGCGTCGGCCAGGGGGGCGAACGCGTGGCCTTCAGGATCACGCGCGGACCAGAAGTGCTCCCGGAGCGTCCGGATTTCCTGATCGAGGAGTTGAGACAACTGGTGTCCCTCCGATGAAATCGTTTCTAGCGGCCGGCGGCGACGCGACGCACGTCCGGCGCGGAGAAGTTACGGAGGCCGGACGAAAAGTGTCAATGAAGGAGGTGGTCGTCGCCCGACGCGCGCGTGTCGCGCGGAAGGGCGCTTCGGTTGAGGGGCCCCGCCGCTTCCGTTAGCTTTTCGCGCCCTCGAATCGCGGCCTTTCTTCGCGTGCGTCTGAGAATCAGGGACTGGCGCAAGTCGACGGATCCGTTCGGGCGGTCCATCTGTATCAGTAATGGTTGAGGCCTCCCCCGACCGGGATGGACTCGACCTTTGTCAGGACGGAATCGCGGTCGCAAAGGACTCCGGGACGAGCCCGGGGCCGCGCGGCACAGCAGCACCCGGAGAGGAGGGGCTTGCCCATGATGCGGCAGATGCGGGAGAACACCAAGTGGATCATGCTGATCACTGCAGCGGCCTTCGTGGCGCTCATGGTCTTCGAATGGGGGATGGATGCGAGCGGCCAGTCCGGTGGCGGCGGGAGCTTGGGCGAGGTCGGCAGCACGAATGTCTCTGTCCAGCACTACCAGAACGTCTACCGGAACCTGTATGACCAGGTCCAGCGCTCGCAGGAGCGCCCCATTTCGTCGGCGCAGAACCGCGAGGTCGAGGACATGGCATGGAACGAGGTCGTGAACCAGCTCCTGATTGAAAGTGAGCTGGACCGCCGTGGCATCGGGGTCAGCGACGAGGAAATCCGGCAGGCGGTGCGCACTTCCCCTCCCGCGGAGTTCCGCTCTGACCCCAACTTCCAGACAGATGGCCAATTCGACCCGCAGCGCTACCAGCAGTTTCTCCAGCAGGCCGGGCAGGACCCCCAGTTCCTGATGCAGCTCGAGCAGTACTACCGCGACGTGATCCCACGGAGCAAGCTGATGCGACAGGTAACGTCGGGGGTCTGGGTCTCCGACCGGGAGCTGTGGCAGGATTGGCGAGACCGGAACGAGACGGTGGAGGTGACCTTCGTCGACCTTCGCCCGGACGTCCTCGTCCCGGACTCGGAGGTCGAGGTTTCCCCCGCCGAGATCGACGCGTACTACGAGGAGCATCGGGACGACTACCAGGTCCCGGCCCGCGCCCAGGTGCGGTACACGTACCTCTCCGCGAGCCCTACGGCTGCGGACTCGACCGCAGCCCGTGACCGTGCCGAAGAGATCCGTGCGCGCCTCGTCGCGGAAGAGGAGGACTTCGCGGACGTGGCGGCCATCGAGAGTGCGGACGACGCCACGGCGGCAGACGGGGGCAGCCTCGGCACCATCACCAGGGGCGAGATGCCCCCTGCCTTCGAGGAAGTGGCCTTCTCCCTTCCCGTCGGTGATATCAGCGAGCCCTTCGAGACCGAGTTTGGCCTTCACATCATCGAGGTGCTCTCGCGCGACGAGGACGAAGCGGAGGTCCGACAGATCCTCCTCGAGCTGGAGAGGACCGCAGACTCCGAGATTCGGCTCCTCACCTTGGCCGATTCCCTCGAGACCCTCGGACGGAACCTCACCCTGGACGAGGCTGCCAGCGAGCTCGGGCGACCGGTTCGGAGCGGGCAGATCACCGAGGACTACGCCATCCTCGCGGGCGTTGGAATCGCCGAGGAGGCCCAGACCTGGATCTTCGAGGAGCGGGAGGAGGGAGTCGACCAGATCAGCCCCGTCTTCGAGAGCCCACTGGCATTCTACATGTTGGAGGTGACCGCGCAGGCCCCGGCACGCCACCTGAATCTCGACGAGGTTTCAGAGCAGATCGAGGCACTGCTGCGGCACGAGAAGAAGCTGGACCGGACCATGGAGATCGCAGCCGGATACGTGGAGGAGGTGCGTGATGGTATGACGCTCGAGGCCCTCGCAGAGCGTGAGGGCCTGACCATCTCCACGGCCGGCCCCTTCAACAGAAGGGACCCCGTCCCCGGGCTCGGAACCCGCAACGCAGTCATCGGCTCTGCATTTTCGGTGCCGGAAGGGGAAGTGGCCTCGCCTGCGCGGGCGGACGGCCGTGTGGTCATCTTGCGAGTCGACCAGTTCGAGGAGGCCGACCGGGCGGCCTGGGAGGCACAGAAGGAAATCCAGCGCATGCAGCTGACCACGGAAATCCGCCAGGCACGACTGGCGAGGTGGCTTGACGGACTGCGCGAGACTACGAGGATCCGGGATCAGCGAGCGGAGTTCTTCCGCCAGGCGGAAGAGGCAGCGGACGTGCCGCAGATTCCCATGGCCTTCTGACCAGAGGGCTCACCTCCCGAGTGCAACGAAAACAGGGCCGCCCCCTTTCCCGAGGGGCGGCCCTGTTTCCATTTCGGACAACCGTCCATCAACTGGTAGAGACCTTCCTCGCCTCACCATTGTTGTCATCTTCCCCCTCCTCATCCCGCTTCACCGTCGGCTTCGGTCTCGAGCGATCGTTCTCATCGGAGAGTTTCAGCTCCCCTTCGATCTCTCGAAGTGATCCCTTGAACTCCCGGATTCCCTTGCCCAGCGACGACCCGATCTCCGGCAGCCGCTTTGCACCGAAGAGGAGCAGAATGACGAGGAAGATCAGAACGATCTCCCACATTCCGAATCCACCGAACATGATGTAATACCTCCTTGGAACCCTGAGGGGTCAGATCCAGGACCGACTGATGAAAGCCACGATTCCAACCCCGACCAGAGTCAGGACGTTCAGGGTGAGGGTGAAAGGACCCAGCGTCAGGGCAATCGCCACGATGTCCACATGCAGGGGGCCAAGCGAGGCGTCCACCGAGGTGGTGAGGAAGTCCCGCGCTGCGCTATCGGGTAGGAACGTCTCGCTCAGGAGCGTCAATAACGCCCCGAGGAACAACCCGAAGACGAGGGTCCAGAAGACCCGGGTGCCAGACCGTCGACGCCCATCCAGAAGATCGTTCATCCGCGCTCCCCTGACCACCCCTCTCCCATGTCCCGTTCCCCCTGCTGCGTCAACTTAACGGATGTCCGTCCCGGGGACGAATCGGGATCGGGTGCGACTGAACGTCTCATCGTGTGCGCTCTATGGAGTAGCTGATAGCGGCGTGCAGGGCGTCCATGGCGTCCCCCTCCTCGTCCACCTCGGAGAGTGCGCCTACCGCCAACTCCGCGAAGTGGCGTGCCCTCTCTCTCGCATATTCGAGCCCCCCGTGCTCGACAACGATCTCCACGATCTCCCCGATCTCGGAGTCCGACGGATCCAGGAGAGTAAAGAACTCCCGGATGCGATCACCGTCGGGCTTCCCTACCTGTCGGAGCGCCTCGAGAAGGGGAAGTGTGACCTTTCGCTCCCGGAGGTCGTGCCCGGTGGGTTTCCCGGTGACTTCCTCACTCCCCGTGTAGTCCAGGAGATCGTCGGCGATCTGGAAGGCCATTCCGAGGGCATGGCCGAAGCGACGGAAGGCGGCTCGGTGGGGCTCGCACCCCACGAGCGCACCGATCTCACAAGCGGCCGCCATCAGTGAGGCCGTCTTGCACGAGATAAGGCGCTCATAATCGACCTCCGTGAAGTCCAGCGCGTCGTAGGAAGTGAGCTGACGGAGCTCCCCCACGCTCATCTCACTGGAAGCCTCGGCGAGCGCGGCGATGGCCTCCAGGCGCCCCACTCGGGCCAGCTCCGCCACCGATCGGGCGTAGAGATAGTCACCGGTGATGATCGCCACCTGATGCGTCCAGATATGGTTTACGGTCGGCATCCCTCTCCGCAGCACGGAGTGATCGACCGCATCGTCGTGGACGAGCGTCGCCAGATGGACCATCTCGACGACGGCAGCGAGAGACATGGCGTCCGGGTGCGGGGTGCCGGCCACCTCGTTCGTCAGGAGAAGGAGCGTGGGCCGGAAGAGCTTCCCGCGCATCTTGAGCAGGTAATCGTTCACCTCCTCGTGCATCTCGAAGTCGCTCAGAAGGATCCGACGCATCTGCTCCACGACCCCATCGAGGCGATGCTCCACCGGCGCCTGGATGCGGGACAGCCAGGACGGCGACGGGGTGGTGGCGATATGGCTGTTGCTCATGACCCCTCGTTCTGGCTCCACGCGACGGCCGTCCGGGGCCAGGCGCGGTTCGACAGGACGGGTCTCACCGGAGGCTCCGGAGACGATCGGTGACGTCCTTGAAGTTGATGTCCAACGAGAAGACCCGCTCATAGAACTCGCGCGCGAGCTTCTGGTCCCCTATCCCCTCGTAGGCGCTTCCAAGATAGTAATAGATTCCAAGGAGTTCGTCCTCCACGCCGTAGTCCACCTCGAGCGCCCGTCGCAGACTCCTGACTGCGAATTCGGGCTCGCCCTTCTCCAGAAAGCACTGTCCGACCATCTCATAGGCCGCGAGGTGCCCCGGGTGTGCCCTCAGTGCGCTCTGGAACTGGCTCACCGCCTCATCCATGAGACCCATGTCCTTGTATGCGGCGCCCAGGTCGTAGTGGGCGGTCGCGTCGTCCGAAGGCAGATTGGTCGCGACCTTTTCCTTGAAGCGGGAGAGCATGCGGGCAAAATCCGCCTCCTCGTCCCCGGACGGATCCGCGTCAGCGTCCGACACCGTCCAGCGGAATGAGGGTTCCGCCGGCTCGTCGAGAACCATCCCGCCGAGGTCTACGAAGTCGCCTCTCTGGCGGGGCTGGCGACCTGCCCGAAGTCCTTCCTCTCCATCCATGGCGAGGGCACGCCGGGCACGTGGGTTTCTCGGGTCGAGGGCGATTACCTGGCCATAGACTGCCTCGGCCTTCCGGGCCGCGCCCGTTCTCTCGAGTGCCTCCGCCATCTCGAGAAACGCAGGAACGAGCAGCGCACGGTCACCTGTGCGGTGCGCATACTCCACGAGGCGCTTGTAGTGGTCGATCTCCTCGGGCTCATGGAAGATGAGCTCACGCATGACCCGCATCGCCCGCTCGGGGTCGTCTTGCTCTCCATAGGCCTCATGGGCGGACGCCAGGGCCTCGCGAGCCTCCTCGTCACGATCCTCGTCGAAGAGGGCCACCCCTAGAAGTCGCCAGGCGTCCGCATCGGAAGGGTCGGACCGAACGGCACGCCTGAGATCGTCCACGGATCTATCGGATCCCCCGAGGGCGGGCGTCACCTCCGGACCAGGCAGCATCGGGAGGGGATCCTCCTGCACAGCCTCCTCCGAGCGACCCGGCGGATCGCCGGCGTCGAGAAGGGGAAGCTCCTCCATTCCGCCATCGGGACCATAGTCCTCCTCCGCTTCCTCTTCGTCGACCTCCTCCAGCTCGAAGGCATCGTCGAAGGCACGATCGAAGGGGTCGGCCTCCTCGTCGGCCGAGGGAGCGGCTTCCGTGCTCTCCTCGCCCGGGCCGGCCTCTGACGGTCCGGCGAACTCCTCTGCCCCATCGTCGCCAAATTCCTCGAACTCCATGCCCGAGAACTGCAAGCCTTCAAGGCCAGGGGCCTCCAGCTCCGGCTTTGGCGATGTGTCTGCCCCTGGCTCTGCCTCTGGCGGGACCTCTGCGGAGAGATCGGTCGAAGAACCATCCCCCTCCGCCGCGGAAAGGGAAGTGGACTCGAAGCCGGCGAGTCCCGAATCCAGATCGAGGCCCTCCGGGGGCGAGGTGGCGGTCGCCTCTCCTCCCTCATCCAGATCAACCGCCGGATCCAACTCGGCCGCCTGCGCGTGGATCGCATCGGCGCGCTCGCCTTCACCGGCGTCCTTCAGGATCCGATGGGCCTCGCGCAGGTAGCGGAGGGCGTCCCCTTCCCGCTCGGCGTGTTGGAGGTGCTGGGCCAGGAACAGCCTGGTCTCGACATCCTTCGGGGCGAGGCCGGCGAAGTGCTCGAGCGCTCGCACCGCCTCGGCCTCGTCGCCCGCAGCCAGCTGCATCTCTGCGTAGCTCAGGAAGTCCTGGCGGGCGTCCACCACGAATCCCTGCTGGACCCGGATTTCGCCCATGCGGAGAAGGACGGTCGGCTGGTCCGGGGCGCTCCGCTCCAGCTTGCGGCAGACAGCCATGGCATTGTTCGCCAGATCGGCCTCGAGGTACAGTTCGATCGCCCTCTCGTATGCCTCGACGGCACCCGCCAGATCGCCGACCCTGACCTTGAGATCTCCGAGACGATTGTGGAGTGCGATGTCGGAATCCTCCTGCTCCGACCCCTGCTCGAGCGCCCGGGAGTAGAGCCGCATCGCCTGGCTCCACTCCTCCTTCTGCTCATGCCTCCTCGCCTGCTCCTTCAACTCTTCGATCTTCATGCTCGCTCGTCGGGAACGTAGGACCCCCTGAGGGTTCGGCCGGACACCGGAACACGGGAGGATAGAACACGGGAGGGGTGCGGGTCCAGAACTCCGGCAGGATCCAGGCGGTCACGGTCGGCCACAACGGCTTCGGAGGCAAGGGCCCGGACCCCAAAAACGGATCCCGCCGGGCACCTGTACAGGATCTTGTCGTAATGCTTCAGGACCTTGACTGTAAACGATTTGCGTTCCGGGCCACCGCGACTCGTCAGCTCCTCCAGGGGGCGTCCACTGCCCTTCCCCGCGCACCCTCCCCGCCGAGAGAGCGCCCCTCCTGCGGGGCGCCTCGAGCGCCGCTCTCCCGCCGATGGGTAGCTTGACCCACGCCAATCGAAATCCATCGGCGGAGTCAGGATCCTCCGGGGATCAACGCCCGATTCCCAACCTGCAACTGGAAGGCCCAGTCGAAGATGGCGATGGCGCTCCCCTCGAAGACCCCCAGGTGGGACACTCTCACGACCCCGTAGAGCCATTCCCCTCCCCCTGCGGGCACCCTGAGCACGTAGCTGTATTCGGGTACCAATCGAATTCGCTCGGCCGTGTAGCCAGTCGCTGGTGCCATTCGCATGTCCAGGCACCCGAGATCCGCTGCAGGGCCACAGCGTAGGGCGGTGGTGAATACCCTGTCCTGGTGGGTCTGAACGCCGGGTCCCGGAACAAGCCACCACCCATCCTCGTCGGTCTCGAGGCGAAAGTCTCTGGCGTCGTCGTCACCGGATAGGATCGGATTGTCAGCCTCCGTCTCCTGGAACCGGAAACCCGAAAGCTCCGGCACGTCGGAGAAGGCGAACAGCAACTCGCCGTGAAAATCGGGCCGCGGGGTCGAAAATGCGAGCTGGGACTCCTCACTCTCGTGGCCCTGCCCGTCCACCGCCGTCACAAAGTATCCGTAGGTCGCGCCATTCTCCGCGAGAAGGTCCAGGAATCCCTCTGAATCGGTCTCGCCCAGGAGGAAGGTGGAACCGTCGGACGCCTCAAGGTACACGCGATAAAAGGCGAAGTCCTCGGCCGCCCTGCTCTGCTGGCCCCACGCCAGGAACACCGCGCCATCCAGCGCGATGGCAGCCAATTCGTCGGGCACGGGCGGGGGGATCGGCTGCGGTACGAGGACCTCGATGGCCACGTCGGTGGCCGTCTCGGCCCCGTTCAGGGGATCCACGGCAGCGACATAGTAATCGTAGGTAGTCCCCGCCACCACATTGGGATCCACGTATGAACAGAGCCCGCCCGCACAACTGGTGACCTCCGCGACGAGGAAATACTCCGCGTCACTTTCCCGCTTCCCATATACCCGAAAGGTCTCCCCATCCCAGCCGGGATCGAGCTCCCAGGTGAGATGAACCGCCTTCTCGAAGTAATAAACGTCCAGATTCCGGGGCGCAGGGGGGCCCACCGGGCCCATCGTCCTGTCAGTGGGCTCGCAAGCCGCCACGATTAGCAGCGCCAGAAGGATCGTTGGTATTTCTCGCCTCCTGGATCGGAGCCAGAGCCTCGATTGCGACATTGCGTCCCTCTCGTTGATGAATGATGGACACCGGCGGTGACGGACCCTCCGGCCACGCCGTCGGGCGAACTTCAAAAGCCCGGTCTCGAGGGAAAGGACCCTCCCCCTCCGGTGGTGCTGCGCTGCTCGTGGTCGAAACGGAGATCCCGGTTCGCGCGGAGCGAGACCTCGAACTGGAAAGACCAGTTTCCGGTCGTCGTCTGCCGAAAACCGAAGGAGGCTTCCCACTCGTGCAAATCCCTCCGCAGAGTGACCATGTGATCGTTGAAGCGGTTTGCCTCCAGATCGTAGGACGATCTCCAGTTGGCTCCCCAATTGGCGGTCGGAGCAAAGGAGAAGGTCCACTGGAGCATTTGTGCCCTTCTTGCCGTGGAGGGTCCCGTCTCATCCCGGGGGCGCCGCAGGGAATAGGAGAACCGAGCGCTCCATCCCTCCCGACGGACCTCGGACCGCTCGGACGCGCCGCCTGGCACGATCTGGTTCTGGTCGAATCCCTCGGGATCCTCCCCCAGGAGGTCGGCTTCCTCCCCTTCTTCAGGATCCGGGTCCGCGGGGGCGTCGTCCTCGATCCCGAGGAGCCGCCTGACCGCCCGCACGGGACCCGACTGATCGTTCAACTGGAACCCGAAGGAGAGACGACTCAGGTGCGGTGCGAACCTGCGGCGCTCCCCCCCCTCCCCATTCATTCCCCTGATCGGCGGATCCTCGAAGAGATCATGCTCGAAGGAGAGATCCAGGTTCCTCAGATAGTCCGAGCGGACGGTGCTGCTGATTCGGGTCGTCTGGAAGCCCCGAAGGAACTGTCCGGTGGAATCGGCCTGGACCATGTCGTACGTCACGGCGTTCGTACTGAGGGCGAGGATGTTCACGACACTCGCACGAGGCGCCCGTTCGAGGCCCTCATCGCCGATCACCGAGGGGAGGCTGGACGGCTCTGCCGCAAGATCGTCCCCGGCCTCCGGATCGTCGTCCGGAAGCCCGAAATCATCCAGGACCTGGTCCTCATCGAACAATTCGAACGGGTCATCCTCGGGCTCGAGACCTTCATCCGGCAGCGGCTCGGTCCCTTCAGGACGTCGGGCCTCCCACGTCTGGTTGAATCCGATGGTCAGGATCTTGCGGGGATGCGCCTCACGTGCTCCGAACACGTCACGCTGAAGCGGCGTGGGACGCACTGCCGGAGAGAAGTCGTAGCTGATCGAGGGCGTGATCTTGTGGCGGATTGCGTCGAACCCTCCGAGACCTGGATAGAACCCGTAGAGATCGGTCTGTAGCCGGAGCCCCATGCCGATCCGCTGAGGGCCGGGCACAAATTTTGACGCTTCGGGGATCGAGTCGCTCCTCCTCGCCTCGCTCGAGATGCTCACACTCGGAGTGAGAGTAGTCGAGCCGATGAGATTCTGGCGGTAGCTCAGGTTCGTGTTCCAGCTCAGCGTCGCGCGCGAGAAGTCATGGAGCCCGTTGAAATCGTCCAGCGGACCCGCCTGGAGGAACGGGTCGAGCGAAGCCGGAAGCCCGTCCCCCGCGGTGAACCCCCCCATTCTTTCTACCGTAGCCGGATCGACTCCCGAGGGAAAAAGGGAACCGGGAACGCTGGGGAAGGCGTTCTCTGAGTACCGCACCTGTCCTGCCACGGTCAGGTCCCTGAGCCCGAGGGATGCGTTCGCCGATGCCTGGGTACGGACCTCGTCGGCCCGAATCAACGCGAAGGTAGAGTCGAACGGCTGCTCGGCTCGGCCGAAGGCGTCGCGAGTGAACCGCATACCTCCGCCCAGGGAGAGGTTGTTGTACCACTGCGCCGACGCCGGGGGCGCCGCAAAGAGCGTCATGGTCGTGAGGGATAGCGTCATCGCGGGAAGGGTCATATCGACCCGGTCATCCGTGAGGTACTGCCTCCGATTCGAAGTGATGTTCAGGCTGCCCCAGTCGAACCGATGGGAGAGGCCGGCATTCGAATCGATGGTCTGGGTCACCTCCCGAGGATCGAACGAGTTGTCGGCCACGAAGGCCGAGCTCGTGACGAACCGACCGGAGATGTCGGCACGCGTGCGCTCCGACGCCTCCCAGGAATGCCTCGTGTCCAGAGCGACCTCGCTCCCGCCCGCGTCCCGCCAGTACTGTCGGAGGTTCAGGTGCCCGTTCAGGAACTGTCGCCGCCAGTTGTAACGGGCCCCGGTCGAGAGGGACGTGTAGTTGTTCGAGAACCAGTCCAGCGTGAGAGTGAGGTCCGAGTACTCACTCATCGCCCAGTAGTACCCAATGTTGGAGATCCTCCGATTGTAGCCATCGGAGGTCCGCACGATGTCGTTCATCGAGAAGCGGGGCGTAAGGAGACCGGACGCTCTCCCCGATCCCAGATTCTGCGCGATGAAGGGGAGCCATAGGACCGGGACATCCTCGACGTACATCCGGACGTTCCGGGCCACGAGCACCTGGCTGGCGGCGATCTTGAATTCCGAGGCCGCGAAATGGGAGTGCGGCGGGTCGAGGTCACAAGACGTGAAACTGCCGCTCCCGAAAATCCGCCCCTGTTCCACGGAGTCCAGATCTCCCAGCACGTACCATTCCATGTAGGTCGTCCGGGCACCCAGGGCCTGCCCTCGTTCCTGGCCTAGATCGTAGATCATGGAGCGACTCTCCACGGGCTCCCCATCCTCACCCGTCAACGTGCTGGACCCCGTGGTCCGCACCCGGCCCGCGACGTCATCGAAGTGGATGGACGAATCCGCTTCCACCTGGGTACCGCGCCCGGAAAAGAGCGCCCGGTTCTCGGGGGTCCCCTGGAGGAAAAGCCGGCGCTCCTGCGCTTCGTAATCCGCGCTTTGCCCCTCGAAGGTAGCCACCTGATACCCGGGTAGCGCCGCGAGGGCACGCATGATGGAATCGGCTCCGCTGGGGAGACGGACGGGAATCCGAGCACGGGCCGACCCGACCGGTGGCGTGATACGCTCAGCACCGACATCCGCCACATTCTCGTCGTCATCCTCCTCTTCATCCTCCCTCTCCACCGTTCCGCCACGCACCCGATCCAGCACCCGGAGACGCGCCGAGTCGGCGCGGGTAACCACCACGGTGTCCGCATCCTGCAACGCGAAGGGGGGGGCGTACGACCCGACACCTTCCATCCCCGCGGCCCCTTGGGGTACGGCAAACGCCAGGGTCATCGCGACGACCCCGCCTGCGAGGAGCATTTCCACCCGGTGCACTGCGTGTGTCACACCTGTCACTCGGCCGTTCCCACCGATCCGCGTGGTGGGTCGGGCGAGGGACGCAGGGGATCCTCGGCGGCCTTTCGTCGATGGATCGCCCGGGACAGGATGATGCTCAATTCGTAGAGAAGGATCATGGGACCCATCATGAGAAAGGTCGAAGCGAGGTCTCCCGGAGTCAGAGCGCTCGCAAGAATGGTGATCCCGACGATGGCGTGCCGTCGCTTCTCGCGGAGGAGCTCGGGCGTCACGAGTCCCATTGCAGACAGAATGACAATTACGATCGGGAGCTCGAAGACCACTCCGAACGCGAGCAGGAGCCGCACCACGAAGCCGAGGTACTCCCCGACCTCGATGGTGGCGACCAGGTACGCCTCCTGAAATCCCGCCAGGAACCGCAACGCGAGCGGAAGCACCCAGAAGTATGCCATCGCCACACCGGCGCAGAAGAGCACGAGCCCAAAGTAGAGACTCGGCACGATCACCTTCTTCTCTTCCTTCTTGAGCGCCGGCGAGAAGAAGGCCCAGATCTGATACACTACTACTGGAAAGGCGAGAATGATCCCGGCGATCAGAGAAAGCTTGAGAGTGACGAAGAAAGGTGTGGCGGGGTTGAAGTAGGCGAGCTGGCCATCGGCGAGAAGCGGGCGGATCGGACGGATCAGGAGTTCCATGACTCCCAGGTAGTGGACCACCACGAAGCCGATGATCGTGCCAACCAGGAGGGCCGCGAGCGACCAGAGGAGCCGCCAGCGAAGCTCCTCGAGGTGGTCCAGAAAGGGCATCTCACCGAGTGGGTGCGGAGGGCGACGTGGCGGCATTCGGGGGTTGGGGCGTAAGGATGGAACCGGGTCGGCGTCGAGAGCCGGACGCCTCAGCCGAGGGGGAGCTCGGCCTGGTGACGCTGCTGCGCCTCCTGTCGGCCGCGTTCGTTCATCTCGTCTACGAGGGCCTGGAACTCGTCGGCGTCCTGGAAATTCCGGTAGACGGACGCGAACCGTACGTAGGCCACGCGGTCGAGCGGCTTCAGCGCCTCCATCACCATACGGCCGATCAGAGCGCTGGGCACCTCCACCCCGGCTTCCCGGGAGACCGCGTCCTCCACCCTATCCGCAATCTCCTCTACCGCCACATGGGAGACGGGACGTTTCGCGCAAGCCAGCTTTATGGCGCGGACCAGCTTCGTCCGGTCGAAATCCTCCGACGCTCCGCTTCGTTTGAGAACCTGGATCGGACGTTCCTCGACATACTCATAGGTCGTGAAGCGACCACCGCAGTCCGTGCACTCCCGTCTCCGCCGGACCGCGCGACCGCCTCGGCTGGTTCTGGTGTCGACGACCCGGTTCTCAGTGGAGTCGCAAGCGGGACACCGCATCTTCCGCCTGTGATTTGGGGGGTGTTGCAGTCACGCTCCCCTACCGGCCGGAGCGTCGGGGGTGGGACGGCCGCGTCAGAGGTCCTGCAGTTCCTGCTCGGCGAGCCGGGCAGCTGCGCCGTCCGGCCAGGTATTCACCACCCTCTCGAAATAGCGGCGTGCCTCGACGCTGTCGCCCTGATCCTTGTAGATCATCCCGATGCGGTATAGGGACTCGGGGACCCGATCCGAACCGGGATGATACTCGCCGATCTGGGAGAAGGCCTCGACCGCAGCTTCCAGCTCCCCCTGTTGGACAAGAATGTCCGCGAGGTAGTAGCGGGCAGAGGGAGCGAGTTCGTGTGCTCCATGGCGCTGCACCAGATCCTCAAAGCCCCACTGGGCCGCCACGAGTTGCCCACGCCCGTACTGCACTATCGCCTGATCGTAGATCTCCTGCGCGTCCCCGCCAGCCCCCACCGCCTGCTGCGAAGAGGTGGGGCCCGGAAGTGGTCTCCGCTCCCACTGGTCCCGAAGAGCCGAGATTTCCTGCTGAGAGAGCCCAGCCAGCTCCTGTACCCGAATGACATGGTCTTCGAGGGCCCGGAGCGTCATCGCGAGCTGTGTGCGGTGCTCCCCGAACTGCATTGCGAGCCGACGGATGGAGTCCCTCTGCACCTGCTGCTCCGACTGGACCTCGCGCAGCAGGGCCTCCTGGCGCGCGTTGAGTTCGCGGATCTCGGTCTGCAGATCGCGGACGTCGGCCTTGGTGGCGCACCCCGCCATCGGCAGGAGGAGGAGTCCCAAAATAAGAAGACGCCATACCCCTCTCCCCTCGGGGAAGAGAGAGCCTACACTCCGACCGGAATCGATTTGGCTTCGGTTACACGAAGGGAGAGGGGTCTTGGACGTCATCTCACACCATGCTCCTGATCGGTTCGGCCGGCATCACGACCCGGCGCGAACCGGTTCTCAGTTTCCGACCGGTGAAATCTGGTTTGCACCCGCCGTGATGATGAATTCCGCGCGACGATTCTGGGCCCAGGCCTGTTCGTCCTCCCTGTTCACGAGCGGACGCTCCTCACCGAACGAGGTCGTCTCGAATCGCGTGGCCGAGATTCCGTGCTGCTGGAGGAACTCCAGGACGGACTGTGCCCTTCGGGACCCGAGAGCCTGATTGTACTCTGCGGACCCGCGCTCGTCCGTGTGACCCTCGATCCGAATCCGGACGTCGGGATTGGCCTGGAGGACCTGAACCTTCTGCCGCAGGATCTGTTCGGCGTCGGAACGGATCGCCGACTCGTCATAGTCGAAGTGCACCCGGGCCTCGAGGATGGCACGGGCAGAGGCGATCGCCGCCTCGATCCGGGCCGCCTCGGCCTCGGCGGCGGCACGTGCTGCCGCAATCGAGTCCTCTATTGCCTGAAGGGAATCCAGATCGGGACCGGGATCCTGTTCTTCGGTCGCCGGGGGGGCGGGCGGCTCCGGGGACTCACGGCGACAAGCGCCCACGACAACCGCGATGAGAAGGACAGCGACGACGAGGTGTCGACGGTACATCGGACTCACTCCTGGTGAAAAAGAGGTTCATCGTCTACGGCACCCGGACACACTGTGTGCGACGCGAACTCCCGGGAACCGGATGCGTGAAGTCGCGGCACCGCTCCCGATGAACCTCTGAGTAGGGAGATGCCAACAGGCCGCGAGGGACTGAGCCGGCTCGTCCGCCATGCGGGCGGACGAGACCGATGACCACTGGTAAATACACCCAAAGCATATAGGGGAATTCGACACCGCGCGCAATGACCGTCATTCATTTTCTTCCCGGTGCTTAGGGGTTCATCCGGCCATGATCCGCCATCCTGCGCCAAAGTCGGAGGGATGGGCCGCTGGGGGCGGATTCCCGTCTCGGGGCTGCGCCGGCGCCGTTGCCCAGCAAGAGGGCGAGAGGGCCCGCCCCCGGGGACAGCCGGGGTCGCCTCTGCGGGCACCTGCACCCGGCAGAGTTCTTCAGTTCTCGTTCTCGGCCAGCCGAGGAGCGAGGGAGGGCGACCAGGCCGGCATCCGGACGTACATTCCCGAAACCAGTGTGCGCGTCGTTCCCGTTTCCACGTCCACGATGAACAGCCCCCGCCCCCAGGCCCGTTCCCCCACGTACACGAGGTGCCGCCCATCGGGCGCCCAGCTGGGATCCTCGTTGTTCCCCTCCCTTGTCAGCCGGGCCACCCGGCCCCGCTGGTCGACCTCCGAGACGATGATCTGGTGCTGGCCGCGCTGTTCGATCCTGCCGTGGTACGCGACCCGGTTCCCCCTGGGCGACCACTCGGGGGAAGTGTAGTACCCGGGGCGGTTGTACACGTAGGGAGAAACAATCGAGGGACGGTCGCTCCCGGAGCCCGACAAGTAGATTTGCGGCGTGCCCATCCCGAGGCGGTTGGAGTTGAACACATAACGGTTCCCATCGGGGGAGAAGGAGGGAGAGAAATCCTCCCATCGCCCCTCCGTCAGCCGTTCGAAACAGCACTCCTGGGCGATGTTGTAGCTGAAGAGACCCGAGCTGCCCCCTCCCACGACCGCGAATACCAGGCGATCGCCGTCGGGGTGGTAGGTCGGGGTGATGTAGTCGCCGGTCCGCTCGGTGGGCACGGTCCGTTCCGCGCCGGTCACGAGGTTCATCTCGTAGATCCGCGGCATCCCCGTGCGATAGGAGCCGTAGGAGACGCGCCCGCCATCCGGAGACCAGGCGGGCGAGAGGATCAGCCCATACCCTTCGTCCTCAGCTCGCTCCCGCGTCACGCGATGCAGGTTCTCTCCATCCGAATCCACCATCCAGAGGTCCTGCGACCCGTCCTCCATGCGGCGCACGAAGAGGATCCGGGACGCGGCGATGCCCGGCTCCCCGGTGATCCACTCCACGGCCGCGTCCGAGGCAGTGTGCACTGCCATCCGAAACTCGGGGGAGTTGGGGTCGGGGAGCGAAAACCGCCCACTCTGGCGGACCTCGCGGTAGATGACGTCGTGCACGTCGAGGATGAGAACCGAACCGCTCCCGGCTCCCTCGATCCGCCCCGTGACCAACCACGTCGCTCCGAGCTGGTCCCAGAGCGCATAGTCGACTTCGTCCCGAACGAAGCCGTCGGGCAGAGAATCCATCACCATGAAGCGATTGGAATACCTCAGATCCCGCGCGACGATGTTCTCGGCCCGAGAAGCGGCGCTCTCACCTCCCATCCGGCCCAGGAAGGGTTGGATCGCCAGGGTGGGCTGGCTGCGGCCCTCGTAGAGGAGCCCGAGGCTCACGCCCGGGAACCGCTCTTCCACGTCCTGGGCCCCGACTCCGGAAACCGCAAGGAGCGCAGCCGCCCCGACTCCCATGAAGGTGACGCACCACCTGCGTACGAATCGCGCCATCGTCCTACTCCGGGTTCTGGTCATCTCGTCTGGTCGGCGGTCCGTCAGGGCCCGCCTCCGCCCTGTGGGCTGAACGTGAACTGGATCGGGAGCTCATCGAAGGGGAGGTCCGCCGGGAGGGGTGAAATCCGTCCGGCCCCCGCGCATTCCACCGCACCCACCGCCGCCAGGTCGAACGCCAGGTGCCCCGACCCCCGGTGACGCTGGATCGAGCCGCCGGGGATCCGGCCGTCGGAACTGATCACGAAGCGGAGCACCGTCGTCCAGTTCTCGTCGCCCTGCCAGCGGAAGCAAGCCCGGATCTGCGCGAGGATTTCCCTGTAGTACTCCGGGTAGTCCCTCTGAAGCCCCTCCATGCGGACGGCGATGTCCGGCGAGGTCAACTCCTCCGAGACCGCCTCCTCCGTCGTTTCCGCGATCTCTTCCTGCTGCTGCTCCGTCACTTCCTCGCGGACCTCTTCCTCCACCACCTCTTCCTCCTCCTCCTGGACCTCCTCCTGCTCGACCTCCGGGATCGGGATCGGGTCTGGGATCGGATCCGACTCCTCTTCCACCACCTCGGGGATCTCGGGTTCGTCGGGCTCCTCCACCACCAGCTCCTCGGGTTGTGTGAGGGCCACGTCCTCCTGTACCTCGAGGTCCGCCATCGACACGAGCTGAATTTCGTACTGCATGTACTCGATGGGTTGGTCCGCCGCACGGTGTGCCAACCACGCAACCACGAGAAAGACCACGTGGAGAACCAGGGAGGCCGTGATGGCACCCCTTCCGGGTCGATGGGAGTTGTGGCTCGAGTTCGTCATGGTTGGTACCGTACTACACCGGAGAGCCGGAGGGGGTCGCGCGCCCATGTGTCACCGGCCGTGGCGGCCGAAATCACCGTCGCGGCTCCGGCTCGCCGAGGATGTTGACGCGGAGGCCCTCCGCCTGGGCTTCCCGGTAGACGATGGCCTGCACCCAGAATACCTCCCCGTAGCTCGCGGCTTCGTCCCCGCGGATGTAGACCGCGCCCGGGTTCGCCGCCCGCAGGAGCTGTGGAAAGGAGCTCTCGAACTCGTCCCTGGTCAGCGCCGTCTCGCCCACGTACACGATTCCGTCCGCATCCACCGATACGATGAATGGCTCGTCCTGGGCCGTCAGGGGCTGAACCTGCGCCTGAGGAAGGTTTACCTCCAGCCCGCCCTGAAGCATGGGAGCCGTGATGATGAAGATGACCAGCAGGGTGAAGGCGACATCGATCAACGAGGTAACGTTGATTTCCGCGTTCGGAGGCAGATCATCGCGGGAGCGGCGTCGCCGCCGGCTTGCGTTCGTCACACCCGCTTCTCCCGCGCCAGCGTGCCGATGAATTCGCTGGAGAAGCCCTCCAGCTCACCCGAGACGATGTTCAACCTCGAGACGAAGTAGTTGTACCCGATCACCGCGGGAATTGCGACGGCGAGCCCCACCACGGTCGTGACGAGCGCCTCCGCGACGCCAGGCGCGACCGCCCCGATATTCGTGGATCCCGTGGCCACGATGCCGAGAAAGGCGTTCATCACCCCGATGACGGTGCCAAGCAGCCCCAGAAGCGGCGAGATGGAGCCGATCACCGCAAGGCCGATCAACCCTCCGGAGAGCTCCTCGCGCTCCTCAGCCTCCTCCTTCTCCAACGTCATGCGGAGTGCTTCGAGCTGAGTCAGGGTGAGCCCCTCGGTCGCCGGTGCCCCCTCCCGCAGGGCTCCGGGGCGGAGCTCCGAGAAAAAGTTCACCCCCTGGCGGAAGACCCTGCCGTATGGAGAGTCCGGGAGGGAGAGGATCACCCGATAGGCATCCTCCAGCCTCTGCGCCCTCTCCATCGCCTCCAGGAAGCGGTCTCCTTCTCTACGGACCGCGCGGAAGTCCCGCCACTTCCAGAAGATGATCACCCAGCTGGCCACCGAGAAGACAGCCAGGACCAGGAGCACCAGCTTGGTGGGGAGCGTCCCCCCCCAAATGAGGTCCCACGCCGACTCGGGAACCTGCCTTCCGACTTGTAAGAGCAACGTCAGCATCACACACCCCTCCGGGCACTCTGCCCAGCAATCCATTCGAAGGTTTCTCGAAGGCCATCCCGGAGGGAGTGGGCCGGCGCCCACCCCTTCGTCGCGAATCGGCTCACGTCGAGGGCGCTGTGGCGGAGCTCTCCCTTTCGGGGCGATCCGAAACTGCGGCTGGTCCTGACGCCGGACACCTCCTCCAGCAGGTCCGCCAGGCGATTCACGCTGGTCGCGACCCCGGTGGCTACGTTGAACCCCCGGACGTCCAGACCGGGACCCTCGGCGAGCTCCATGGAGGAGGCCCGCATGTTCGCGCGCGCCACGTCCCCGACGTACACGTAGTCGCGCGTCTGCTCGCCGTCTCCGAAGATCGTGATTTCCTCCTGATCGAGGAGGCGGCTGGAGAAGATCGCCACTACGCCGGCCTCCCCGTGCGGATCCTGACGCGGCCCGTAGACGTTTCCGTAGCGGAGCGCGACGTACTCCAGCCCGTGCACCTGCCTGTAGTAGTAGAGGTACTGTTCCCCCGTCAGCTTCGAGACTCCGTAGGGGGAGAGCGGAAGCTTGGGGCTGGTCTCCGGCGTCGGGATCTGCTCCGGCTCCCCGTACACGACTCCCCCTGAGGAGATGTAGACGAAACGGCCGACCTGGGTGCGTCGCGCAGATTCCAGGAGGTTCAGTAGGCCCATCACGTTCGTTCGGGCATCCCGCTGGGGGTCGTCCACCGAGACCCTTACATCGATCTGGGCCGCGTGATGATTGACGAGGTCGAAGTGGTGCTCTTCGAAGAGCTCACGCACCTCGGGGTCCTGGATCTCCATCCGGACGAAGTTCGCGCCGTCCGGCACGTTCGATTCCTTCCCGGAAGAAAGGTCGTCCAGCACCCAGACCTCGTCTCCCCGGGCGAGATACCCCTCCGCGACATGGCTGCCGATGAAGCCGGCGCCTCCGGTGACCAGCACGCGCCGCGGTCGGTCCCGCGGTTCCTCTCCGTCCATTTCAGGATCCTTCATCATCCGCCCTCGCTGGAGCCGCTCTCCGTGGCGGCTCTGTGTTCGATCTCGCGGGCTGGCTCCTCGCCATGCTCCGCGTCTATTTCAGTCGACCGGTCGTCCTCCCGGCCCTTCCCTCTCTCGTCATCCAATCCGTATAGAAACCTCAGGACCCCGACAAGGTCCGGGCTGCCCACCGAATCCCCCCCTCGACGGAGCTGTACCGTGGGCGTATGGAGGAGTTTGTTCGTGAGGCGCCGGGAGAACTCCTCGAGCCGCACGCGGTCCTCGGCGGGAAGGTGCTCCCAGCCCTGGAGGAGGCGCTCCAGCTCCGCAGCCCGAAACCCCTCCGCTTGACCTCGGATCTCCCGGAGGGTGGGAACGACCTCCCGGGAGGCATACCACTCCTGGAACTCTCGCCGGTGGTGTCGAACGAGTTCCTCCGCGGCGGGCAACGCACCTCGACGCAGCTGCACCCGTTCCTCCACGATCTTGCGCAGGTCGTCCACATTGTAGAGGAAGACCTCCGGCTCCGAATCCAGCTCGGGCGCCACATCCCGGGGAACCGCCACGTCGATCATGAGGAGAGGCCTTCCGAGCCCGCCGGGAAAAGCCTCCTGGAAGAGGCGCCGCGTGACGATCGGTGTGGGCGCTGCCGTGGAGGCGAGCACGATGTCGGCGTCCCTGATCCCCCTCGCCAACTCCCCGAGGGGGAGAGGCTGCCCGCTGAACTGGCGCGCGAGCTCTTCCGCCCTCTGGTAGGTGCGGTTCGCCACCATGACTCTCCGGGCCCCGTCCCGGGAAAGAGCCTGGAGAATGAGCTCTCCTGTCTGGCCGGCGCCCAGAACCAGTACCCGCTTCCCCTCGAGCGAGCCGAAGATCTTCCGGGCGAGCTGGACTGCGACGGATGCAACCGACGCCGAGCCCTGCCCGATCTCGGTCTCGGAACGCACCCGTCCACCCACCGAGAGCGCCATCTGGAAGAGCCGATTCAACACCGGTCCGGTGAGGGGGGGCTCGGCCGAAAGCGACCGGGCTCGCTCATACGCGTCGCGCACCTGCCCCTGGATCTCCGCTTCGCCGACCACGAGGGAGTCCAGCCCCGAGCAGACCTGGAAGAGATGGCGAACGACCTCCTCTCCCCGCTGCTCGAACAGGTATCGATCGATATCGCGCCCCAGCGCCCCGGCCTTGCGTTCGAGGAGCCGGCGCGCGCCCAGGACCGGTCCCTCCCCGTGATCCGGGAAGAGGTAGACCTCCGTTCGATTGCAGGTCGAGAGGAGGACGGCCTCCCCGACACCGCCCTCGTCCCGCAGCCTGAGCAGGGCGCCGTCCGCTTCCTCCGGACTAAACGCCATCCGCTCACGCACGCCGACGGGAGCGGTGTGGTGGCTGACCCCCAGGACTGCCAGCGACATCTTCAGCTTGGACGCTCCGTCCACCGGTCAGAGAAAGAGTCCCGACCCACCCAGGGTGAGCCGGAGGATGACGTAGCTTCCGATGACGACGCAAAACCCGACCACGGCGGCAAGGGCCCCACGATAGTCGTTCCGGCCGGGCGCCAGGCGAACGAGGAGGATGCCCACGAAGACGAGCCAGCTCAGGAGGGCCCAGAGGACCTTGGGATCGGCCATCTGTAGCGACCCGCGGTTCTCGACCGTCCACCACCAGCCGAAGGCCAGCGCCACGGTCAGGCAACCGAAGCCCGCCCACAGCCCCACCCGCCCGAGTCGATCCAGGATCGCCAGGGGAGGGATGAACTCGAAGAAGCGTCCCATGCGCTTTTCCTTCAGCTCATGGTGCTGAACCAGGTAGAGGACGCCCGCGGCGAAGGCAACCGCCAGGCCCTGATATCCGAGGAAGGCGAAGGTCACGTGGACGATGAAGCCGGTTCCCTGGAAGTCGAGCACCATCGGGGACGGACCGATCCCTATCGCCAGAGCGACTCCCTGGACGATGAGGATGAAGGGAAGGAGAGTCAGCGCCACCCGCGAAGCCTCCCGGCCCCCCTGGATAATGACTGTCGCCAGACCGCCCACGAAGGCCAGGGAGGACAGTGCGGGCCCCGGCCCCACGAGAGGGAGCTCGTCGTAGCAAATCCAGAACGCCGCCAGCGCGAACGCATGGGAGGCCACGGCAAGGACCGTGACGATCATCGCCACTCTCACGGCCCGACCACGCCTCCCGGTGAGGAGGCATCGGACCCAGAGGCCGAAGGCACAGACGTAGAGGAGGAACGGGAGGAGGTGGGTCACGGTGGGCCCCCGGAGGGCGGAAAACCGCAGGCTACGGCATCGACCTGTCGAGGACCAGACGGATTCCAGGCCGCATCGCACCTGGCGAATCCGTGGAGACCAGCCTGACGGTCGACCAGCCATCCCCGACCCGGATCACCTGAAGGCGACCCACCACCCGGTCGAACCCCCCATCCGGCCCGCCGACCATGGCAAGGAACTCGTCCCCGATCGAGACCCCGTCCTCGTCGCCCAGGTCCACGAATCCCTCGTCGCCCGGAAGATACACCTCCTGGCGGTCGCGGAAGGCGATCAGGGAGCCCCCGAGTTCGCGCTCGGCGGCGACGGGGTGAACACCCTCCTGCAACGCGAACGGCTGCATCCGCGTCACGCGATGTCCCAGTTCCATCCGGTCGAACTCTGCGACCACCCGTCCGAGGGCGCCTCCCTCCCGGACCTCCGAAACCTCGATCACACCCGAGGGAGCGAACACGTGCCATCCCTCGAACCGTCGAACCTCGAAGTAGGCCAGGAGCAGGTCACCCACCGCCGTCCCAACGTCGTCGGAAAGCGTCACTTCCACCTGATCGAAGGGCTGGAGCGTCGTGCGGGGGGAGCGCGCGCTCCCATCGCCCGCTACGCGGTCGACCTGCCCCAGGACTTCCACTGATTCCCCCCGAGCCGTCAGCCACGAAGCTGCGTCCACGGTGGAACGCGGCACGGCGAGGCGCTCCTCGGCGGGCACCAGCATCACGCCGGGTCGCTCCGCGACCCGCTCTGCGACCACGGGCGCGCCATGAAAGACCGTTCGAGCCCCCCCGTAGTCAGGAGCCGGCTCGGGCGCGAAGGGGCGGACCCGCAGGAGGGCCCGACGGTCATCCGGGTCGACTACCTGGGGCAACGCCCCTACGGCTACCGGGATCTCCCCGTCGAGCACGACGCCCGTGACCTCCGCCAGGGTGTCCGGTCGCCCCCGGATCACCTCCACTCCAGCCGCATCACCTACGACCTCCACGGCGGTCCTGCCCACGCCCGGAATCCGCAGCTCCATCCCGGGTCGGATGAGATCGGGATCGGAGAGGACATCGGCGTTCGCCTCGAAGATCCGCCGCCATTCGCCATAGGACCCCAGGAGGTTGCGGGCAATTCCCCCCAGCGTCTCTCCAGGCTGCACGATGTACACGCTCTGTTGGTCGCCGGCGGTGGCGATCCGGTCCTGCGCCGCCAGGGACGGAGCGAAAACCAGGATCAGCGCCAACGCGAGGACAGTTCGGAGGTGCATGACGACTCCTTCACAGCGGGTCGCACGGGCGGAGGGGGGATCCCAGCGAAGGACGCCCACCCACCCTTGGGAGGAGAGGAGGACTTCCCCGCCACCCTTACGAAACTCTCCGAAGATACCGGCCCGACTGGGGAGGGTCAACGCGACGGACTTCAGATGTTTCCCACTTCCCTTGCAAACTCACGGGCCCAATAGGTGATGACGATTCCCGCGCCGGCCCGGTGGATCGAAGTCAGCGCCTCCATCATCGCGGCGTCGCCGTCGAGATGGCCTGCCCGTGCACCTGCCAGGATCGCGGCGTACTCGCCGGAGACCTGGTAGGCGGCCACGGGGGCGCCCGACTCATCGGCCACCCGCCGGATGACGTCCAGGTAGGGAAGTGCGGGCTTCACCATGACGATATCCGCGCCTTCATCCAGGTCGGCGAAGACCTCCCGAAGTGCCTCCCCACCGTTCGCGGGATCCATCTGATAGCTCCTCCGGTCGCCGAAGGAAGGCGCCGAACCGGCGGCCTCTCGAAAGGGGCCGTAGAAGGCGGAAGAATACTTGGCGGCATAGCTCATGATGGGCAGATCGCCGAATCCCTCCCCGTCGAGCGCCTCCCGGATCGCCCCCACGCGTCCGTCCATCATGTCGGAGGGCGCGACGAGATCCGCACCGGCCCGGGCGTGGCTCACGGCAGTCCCCGCGAGGAGCTCGAGCGTCGCGTCGTTCTCCACCCTCCCCGTGCCGTCGATCAACCCGCAATGTCCATGGGAAGTGTATTCGCAAAGGCACACGTCCGTGGCGACCAGAAAGTCCGGGGCACGGTCCTTCACCGTGGCTACCGCACGCTGGATGATCCCGTCGTCGACCCAGGCTCCGCTCCCCCGCTCGTCCTTATTCGTGGGGGAGGGCACGCCGAAGAGAAGTACACCGCCGATGCCCAGCTCCCGCGCCTCCAGCACGTCGGCAACCAACCCGTCGATGGAAGTACGGGCGACTCCGGGCATCGACGCCACCGGTTCGCGGACCCCGTCCCCCTCTGTCACGAAGAGCGGAAGGAGGAGCCGATCGGGAGTGAGGCGGGTTTCCCGTACGAGCGCTCGGATGGCTGGGCTCCGCCGGAGCCGTCGTCCGCGGTGGAAGTCTGGCAAGCTCATGTCCATAAAGTCAGAGGTGAGTGTTCGTCCTGCCGGTCTCGTCGAGAGGTGGAGGGGAGGGCGGATCCTTTCCCGGCGTCCCGGTGACCTCCAGATCGAGCCGCAGGACCCGGGCGTCCTCCGTCGGATTTCGGTAGTACGCCCGTCTCAGCCCGACCTCCTCGAAGCCCCTGCTCCGATATAGTTCGAAGGCCGTGATGTTCGACGTACGGACCTCGAGAAACACTGCATCGAGGGCCTCCCGCCGGGCCCGCTCGAGAACGTGGTCCAGAAGGAGAGTGGCGACCCCCTGCAACCGGAACGCGGGCCGAACCGCCAGATTCGCCACCTCTCCCTCCCCCCCGGCCCACCACGCCACAGCGTGCCCCACGATTTCCCCTCCCACGTCGGCCACCAGGAAGGTCGCCCGGGCCAGACCCATGAGGGACCGGAAGGACTCCTCTCCCCAGGGAAGCGTGAAGCTTGCCCGTTCCACCTCGAGCACCGCCTCGAGGTCACGCTCCTCTGCGCGGCGGATGCTCGGCGTCGCGAAAGCACCTCCCTCCCGCGACCCAGGGTCAGCCCTGAGGGACATGGGAACGTACGTCCGCCGGTCGGCTCCAAGTTCCCCTGAGATACTCCGGCTCCCACGAGCTCCCGGGCTCGAGGGGCGGCTCGTCCCTCTGCCGTCGATGCCATCGGAGCAGGCCCTCCGCGGTGGGGAAACCAACCGGCGGGGGAAGAAAGATGTGGCCACGATCCTCCAGGAAGCCGGCATGATTCATAGCCCCGTCCCCGCAGAAGAGCACTCTTTGCGGAAGCTGCTGGAGCACGAGCTCGTCGACCGTTGTCGCATGCGGACGAACGAGGGTCTCGACCGCATCGTCGAGTATCCGGTAGCACCCCGCATAGATCCGGCGTCCGCGGGCATCCAGCAGGACGAAGCGTGGCCACTCCCCGGCCTCCTCCGGAAGCCCCGGAAAGTCCCCTGTGCCCCCGACCTCCGGGTCGGCGGGCAGTTCCGTCCGCTTGGAGGCCGCGCCCGCGGCGAGGGAGGAATGCGTCCAGAGCGGAACCTGGAGTCCGACTGCGAGCGCCCGGGCCGTGGCCGCCGCGACCCTCACCCCGGTGAACGACCCGGGCCCCCGCCCCACCACGATCCCTCCGATCCCGCTCCGGTTGACCCCGGCCTCCGCCAGCACCTCGTCGATAGCCGGTACGAGCCGGCGGGCATGCTCTCCCCGCGCCGTGAGGAGACGGGAAGCAAGGACCGTATCCCCGAACCCCACAGCCACCGAAGCGACGCCCCACGAAGCGTCGAAAGCCAGGAGCAGGTCTTCCCGCGTCCCCTTACTCTCTCCGGCGCTCATCGGGCGGGCTCCAGCGTCACCGGAAACCCCGGAAGGTGTGGGGGCTCGCCGGTCCGACGGACCTGAACCTCCCGGACGGAGCTCCCTGGCTCGGGGAGGAGGAGATGGATTTCCCAACGGTCCTCGGGAAGATGCTCGCCGGCGCGTTCGGGCCACTCAACCAGGACAATCTCGTTGGAAGCCCCGAGCTCCTCCCACCCGAGCTCCCAGAGCTCATCCGGGTCCCGGAGCCGGTACAGATCCATGTGTACGACCAAGGCTTCATCGCGGGCAGGATAGCGGAAGAGCAGGTTGAAGGTGGGCGAGGGTATCGCGCCATCGACCCCGGCCCCCCGTGCGATCGCTCGAGCCAGTACCGACTTGCCCGCTCCAAGCTGGCCGCTCAGGCCCACGAAGATGGGAACTGCAATCTCCCTCCCGATCCGCTCCCCCCAGCGGTTCAACTCCTCTTCCGAAAGCCTCACCCCGAGCTCCTGGTCGACCTCACTTGCCCTTCCTCGCTCCGTGGGAACCTACCGTCCCTGACTCCAGGCGGGTCTTCAGCTCGAAAACCTCGTCCCGGAGGAGGGCCGCCCGCTCGAAATCCAGGTCGCCCGCGGCCTCCTTCATCTCGGCCTCGAGGGTCTTGATCACCTCCTCCAGGTTCATTTCGTCCTGGTAGGAAGCAAGCATCTCGGCCACTCGGGGGATCGGCGCCTCCCGGGCGTCCGCGACGCGCGTCGAGAATTCGATCTGCTCGATGCTCTTGCGGATCGTGGTCGGAGTGATCCCGTGCTCCTCGTTGTGCGCGACCTGGATCTGGCGGCGGCGCTCCGTCTCCTCGATGCACTGCCGCATCCCGTCCGTCATCCGGTCCGCGTATAGGATCGCCCGACCGTTCTGGTTTCGAGCCGCACGCCCGATGGTCTGGATCAGGGAGCGCGCGTTCCGGAGGAAGCCCTCCTTGTCCGCGTCGAGGATCGCTACGAGCGAGACCTCTGGCAAGTCCAGCCCTTCCCGCAGCAGGTTGATGCCCACCAGCACGTCGAACCGTCCGAGACGCAGGCCTCGCAGGATCTCCATCCGCTCGATGGTGTCGATCTCCGAATGCATATAGCGCACCCGGACCCCCACGGACTGCAGGTAATCGGAAAGGTCCTCGGCCATCCGCTTCGTCAGCGTCGTCACGAGAACGCGCTCGCCGCAGTCCTCCCGTTCCCGGATCTCCCGGAGGAGGTCGTCGACCTGGCCCGCCACCGGACGCACCTCGACCTCGGGATCCACGAGGCCGGTGGGGCGGATGATCTGCTCGACCACGACGCCAAGGGAAAGCTCGAGCTCCCGGTCGGCCGGGGTCGCCGAGACGAAGACGGCCTGATGCAGCATCTCCTCCCACTCCTCGTACTTCAGAGGTCGGTTGTCGAGGGCGGACGGGAGTCGGAATCCGTGCTCGATCAGCGTCATTTTGCGAGCGCGGTCCCCCTTGTACATCCCGCCGATCTGTGGCAGCGACTGGTGGGACTCGTCGACGATCATGAGGAAGTCGTCGGGAAAGTAGTCGAGGAGGCAAGCGGGCCGATCCCCGGCCTCCCGGCCCGCCATAAAACGCGAATAGTTCTCGATTCCCGGACAGGTGCCGACCTGTAGCATCATGTCGATATCGAAGTTCGTCCTCGATTCCATCCGCTGGGCCTCCAGCAACCGGCCCTCCCGCTGGAAGTGCTTGACTCGCTCCTCCATTTCGGCCCGGATGTGGGGCACCGCCTCCTCGATCGTCCGCTGGTGCGTAACGTAGTGCGAGGCCGGATAGATCGCGGTCCTCTCGAGCGATGTGATGAGTTCCCCCGTGAGGGGATCGAAACGGGTGATCCGCTCGACCTCGTCGCCCCAGAACTCGACCCGGATCGCCTGCTCCTCGTACGCGGGCAGAACCTCCACGGTGTCTCCCCTGACCCGGAAGGTGCCCCGCTCGAAGACCATGTCGTTCCGGCGGTACTGAATGTCGACCAACGCGCGGAGCAGGTCGTCCCGCCCCATCTCCTCCCCCACGTTCGCCTCGAACATGAGGGACCGGTAGTCGTCCGGGTTCCCGAGCCCGTAGATGCACGACACGGAGGCCACCACGACCACATCCTCCCGCTCGAAGAGGGAAGACGTCGACCGAAGACGCAGTCGGTCGATGTCTTCGTTGATCGCCGAGTCCTTCTCGATGTAGGTGTCCGTGGCGGGGATGTAGGCTTCGGGCTGGTAGTAGTCGTAGTAGGAGACGAAATACTCCACCGCGTTCTCGGGAAGGAGCTGCTTCATCTCGCCGTAGAGCTGGGCAGCGAGCGTCTTGTTGTGGGACATCACCAATGCGGGCCTGCCATGCTCGGCGATGACGTGGGCCATGGTGAGGGTCTTACCGGTGCCCGTTGCGCCGAGAAGGGTCTGGAACCGGTCTCCACGCCGGAGGCCCTCCGTCAGCTCGGCGATGGCCCGGGGCTGATCGCCCCTGGGTTCGTACGGGGCCCTGATTCGAAAGTCTGGCATCGGCGGCGGGATCGTCCGGTCAGGTGTTCGTCAGGTCGGTGTCTCCAAAGGACTCGCGGCGCTCCACCGAGAGCACTCCCTTGATCTGTCTGATCCGCTTGATGATGCGGCTCAGGTGCGGGAGATCCTGGACCTCGACCACGAACTCTCCGAGCATGCCGCCGTCCACGGCCCGGATGTCGGCGTGCTGGATGTTCGTCTCCGTCTCGGAGATGGCCTTCGCGATATCGGAGAGAAGGCCCCTGCGATCGGTCCCCCGGGTATTCAGCTTCACGAAGAAACGGTCCCCCTGCTCGGCGAGCCATTCGATCTCGACCCGCCGCTCCGGGTCCTCGGAGAGATTCAGGACGTTCGGGCAATCCTGACGGTGGATCGACACCCCTCGGCCAGCCGTGACGTAGCCGATCACCTCATCCCCGGGGACTGGTTGGCAACACTGGGAGTAGCGCACCATCAGGTTGTCCACGCCCTGGATCCGGACCCCCTTCTCCGGTCGGCGGATCTTCCTGGCGATCCTCTGAAGGGGCGAGGCGGCACGCTTTCGTGCATCGGCCACCTCCTCTTCCGGGAGGACCGCCTTGAGGACCGCCGAGGCACCGAGGTCGCCCCGTCCGAGGGAGGCGAGCACCCCCTCGAAATCCGGCTGATCCAGGGCGTCTGCGGCCTTCGCGAGGGCGGAGTCGTCTGGGATGCGAACCCTGAGCTTCTTCAACTCCCGCTCCAGGAACTCCTTGCCGAGCTTCACCGATTCCTCGTGCTCCTGCTGGCGGACCCACTGCCGGATGCGCTGGCGGGCCCGAGACGTCTTCACGAAGGCCAACCAGTCCCGCGACGGGCTCTGCCGGGTGGACGTGAGGATCTCGACGGTGTCTCCGTTACGGAGCTCCCGGGAGAGCGGAGCGATTCGCCCGTTCACCCTGGCTCCGGCACAGTGCAGCCCGATCTCGGTGTGCACCGCGAATGCGAAGTCGATGGGAGTGGCCCCGGTGGGAAGCTGCATAACCTCTCCCTTCGGGGTGAAAACGAAGATCTCCCCGAGGAAGAGGTCCATCCGGAGAAATTCCATGAACTCCTCCGGCTCCGAAGTCTCCTGCTGCCACTCGAGTACCTGTCGGAACCAGGAGAGGGCCTCGTCCACCTCGTCCGACTTGCCACCCCCTTCCTTGTAGCGCCAGTGCGCAGCGATCCCGTACTCCGCCGTGCGGTGCATCTCCTCGGTTCGGATCTGGACCTCATACCGTCGCCCGTCCGGACCGAACACGGTGGTATGGAGGGATCGGTACATATTCGACTTGGGCGTCGCGATGTAGTCGTGAAAGCGCTCCTGGATGGGAGTGAAGCGCGAGTGGATCAGTCCGAGCGCCGCATAGCAGTTCTGCACCGAGTCCGTGATCACCCGCATGGCCATCAGGTCGTAGATCTCCTCGTAAGGCTTGCCTCTGCGGGTGATCTTCTTGTGGATGGACCACAGGTGCTTCGGGCGTCCCGTAACCTGGGATGGGATGCCCGACTCGGAGAGGAGCTCCCCGATGGGACGTTGCATCTCCTGGATCTGCTGCTCCCGTTCCTTCCGCCGCTGCTGAATGAGGCTTCGCAGCTCCTCGTACTCCTCCGGCTCCAGGAATTTGAAGCAGAGGTCCTCGAGCTCCCATTTGATCTGGGCCATCCCGAGGCGGTGGGCGAGCGGTGCGTAGATTTCCCTGGTCTCCAGGGCGATCCGCTGTTGCTTCTCCGGTGGCAGGTACTCCAGAGTCCGCATGTTGTGGAGCCGGTCGGCCAGCTTGATGAGGATGACCCGGGCGTCCTCCGCCATCGAAAGGAGGAGTTTCCGGTAGTTCTCCGCCTGTCGCTCGGTATGGGACCGGAATTCCACCTTCCCGATCTTGGTCACCCCATCCACGATCCGTGACACCTCGTCGCCAAACCGTTCCTCCAGGTCTGTGAGGGAGAACTGGGTGTCCTCCACCACGTCGTGGATGAGCCCGGAAACGAGGGAGGCGGTGTCCATCTTGAGTTGGGCCAGGATGATCGCCACCTCTACCGCGTGGGAGACGAACCCCTCGCCGCTGGCCCTGCGCTGTCCGCGATGGGCCTCTTCGGCCAGATCGTACGCGGCTCGGACTCGCTCCAGGTCCAGACGGTCGGCGTAGGGCTCGAGCTCGCACGCGAGCGCCTCGGGGAGACCGGAGATCGTCGTTGTCGGCGCGGGGGTGTCGGTGGGTGTCGGCATGATCGCCATCCTACCCCCGCACTGGAGAGGTGCTCCGCATCACCATTACCTACCAGGTCCGCGTGCGGGGTTCCCGGAAGCGGCGGCCCCTACAGACGAGCCCCCCAAAACGATGGGCTGTGGATACCGGATCGGTCCGAGAGGGCTTTCAATGGTCGGCAGGATTTCGACTCTGACCGCGGTCGGTTCACCTCCCAGACCCGTGATCGACGCCGCCAGCTCCACCATGTCCTGGGCCGGGCCGTCGAAAAACTCGAGGAGATCGAGCTCGATGAGGAACGCTACGTCGGTCCGGCTATCCGGGGGTAGGCGAACCTCTCGCTCGAGACGGCCGCCGACCGTCTCACGGTCGTGCAGGAACAGGGTCCAGTCCATTCCGACGAGTCGGGCCTCGGGGTTGTCGGCCGGGTTGTCGGCGACGAGATGAAGGTTCAGGTCCAGGGGCAGGGTCCCGCCCGAAAGCGCCGTACCGATGCGCATCACATCCACCAGGGAGAGGGACTGGTACCCGGCCACCTCGTCCAGGGACACACCCGCGAGTCGGACGCCGGAGACGCGGTCGAGCTCGAAATCGACCCGGGTGAGCGACATGAACGACTGGAGGGCGGCGCAACCCGGGAGCGCCAGGAGCAACACCGCCACCACGATCACTGCGCGTAGGACGGACGCCGAGCGAGGAGGACCACTCTCGTCCTTCGGATGGAGGAGGCAGGAGGGCACGGTGGCGTCTCCTCGTCTGTTGTGCGGCATTCGCAGGGATCCCCTTGGCAGTCGGCGGTGTCGTCCCCTGCTATCCCCGACCTCCCGGGCACGGTTCCGACCCGCTCCCTGATGAAGGTGTCACGCCGCCGCCGACGCCCACCCCTCGGTGGCCACCACGATGTGGTCCAGCACCCGGATCCCCACGGTGCGGCCCGCCTCGGTGAGTTGACGACTCACGGCTCGATCCTCCGCCGATGGCGAGGGATCCCCGGAGGGATGGTTGTGGACGAGGATCACCGCGGCGGCGTTGGTGAGGATCGCCGGCCGGAACACCTCTCTGGGATGGATGAGCGAAGCGTCCAGGATTCCCCGGGTCACAAGAACTTCCCGGAGCACCCGATGCTGAGTGTTCAACAAGAGGACGTGGAATTCCTCGTGCGGGAGGTCGCGCAGCCGCGGAGCCATGAGCCGATGCACGTCGCCGGGACCCCGAATCCGGGGACGGTCCGGCCCCTCCTCCTCCGCCGCCCGGAGCCCCAGCTCGAGTGCCGCCACGATACGGCAGGCGGTCGCTCGCCCGACCCCAGGGATCGCCTCCAACTCGCCCGGGATGGCCCCTGTCAGGGGACGGAGACTCCCCGACGTGGAGGAAAGGATGCGGTCAGCCAGGGCCAGAACCGAGCCACCTCCGCTACCGGAACCAATCACCAGGGCAAGGAGTTCTCTTACTGATAGCGCGCGGGCTCCTTCACGCGCCAGCCGCTCTCGCGGTCGCTGTCGCGCTGGAATCTCCCTCACCGACGGGTGGGAGGGGTGGCTGCCCGGCCCCGCCTCTCCCTTTTGAATTCGGTTCATGCTCCACGCTCGCGATGCCTCGATCAGGATTCGGTCATGGACGAGTCACTTGACCACACGACTCGACTCCAAACAGCATCCGTTCATGCCGATCCATCTCGCAGCCTGGCTACTTCTCCTCGCCTCCACCCTCCCCTCCCACCTCCACGCGCAAGGCGGCGCCGAAGGGGAAACCACGGAGGAGACGGCCCGATGGCACGGCTCGCTCCTCGTGGGCTCGAATGGCGTCGGGAGGAACGCCCACGTATTCAGCGGATTGGAGGCACTCTGGCTCCCCACACGGCTCGGGATAGGCGGGGGGCTCCAGGCGGGGTACGGGAGGGGATACCGCTCGACGATGGTGGGGGGCGGACTCGCCCTGCAGGGTGCGGTCCTCTCGGAGGTTCGCGTGCACGCCTGGTTCGGCCCTGCGCACTACGCCGAAAGGTTGGAAACGGGAATGCAGCGCTCCGTAGTAGGGGCGGGAGGAGCGGTTTATCTTTACCGGGCCGTGGGCCGCTGGTCCCTCGGACTGCATCTTTCCGGCTTCGCAGGAACGTTCGATGGGCCGGACTTCACAGAGGCCGCGCCGGTGCGCACTGCCCGACCTGGGCTCGGGATCGGCTATTCGTACGGGGGAATCCGATGAGACTCCTGCCGGCGCCACTGGTCCTCCTTCTCGCCCTCGGCGGGTGCGGCGATGGCGAGCCGACCCTGTTCGAACGGGCGGTGGATCTGGCGCCCCTCTCCGGTACGGAGCAGTCGGGAACAGTGGGGGCGGCGGCGCAAGACACGCCCCGGGTGCGCGCTCTTGATACGAGGGGAAATCCAGCGGCCGGAGCGCGGGTTCGGTTCGAAGTCAGGAGCGGGGGCGGATCCGTCTCCCACTCGTCGGTTCTCGCGGACGAGCGGGGAATTGCGAGCCCCGGGACCTGGTCGCTGGGCCCCGGAGCCGGCGATCACCGACTGGAGGCGATCATCCCCGGCGCCGACCCCCTGGAGTTCCGGGCTTCGGCCGGCCCTGGGGAACCGGACACCCTGACCATCTTCGCGGGCCAGGGAGCTATAGGAACGGTGGGCTTCCCCGTGAACATCCTTCCGGGTGTCACGATCCGCGATCGGTTCGGGAACCCGGTCCCCGGGATACCAGTGCGCTTCGTCCTCGTGGAGGGTGACGGATCGGTGGAAGGGGGTGACGTCGTGAGCGACAAGGACGGCCGGGCCCGTCCGGCCAACTGGGTCCTCGGGCCTACTGCGGGGCTGCAGGCCATCGAAGCCAGGGTAGAGTCCCTCCCCCCGGCTCGATTCCAGCTCATGGCGAGCCCGAGTGCTGCGGACTCCCTCCGTCTTCTCGACTTCTCCGTCCAGGGCGGGACCGTGGGCGACACCGTGGGCCCGATCCTCCTGGAGGTCAGGGACCGCTTCGGAAATCCCGTCCAGGAGACCACCTTGCAGTGGTGGTCGCCTGCGGGAGGAGGGGCGCTCCATCCCGAAGAACCCAGGACCGGCACCGATGGGCGGGTGGAGGCGTGGTGGATCCTGGGGGCTCGCCGCGGCCCGCAACGTCTAGAGATGATCGCACCGCCGGCAACGCAGACGATAACCCTCGAGGTGGAGGCCGCCGCCGGTCCCCCGGCGATCCTCGTCGTGGTGGAGGGAGAGGGCCAGATGGCGCCGGGAGGATCGCCCGTCCCGGAGCCCCCGGCCGTGCGCCTCACCGACGGCCAGAGAAATCCGCTCGCCGGCGAACTCGTGGACTTCGAGGTGATCTCGGGCATGGGGCGGATCTCAGGCTCCCCCGCCCTCACCGGCGAGGACGGGATCGCACGCCTCGCAGGGTGGATCATGGGAGTGGAAAACCTCCCCCAGAGCCTCCTGGCCCGCCATGGCTCCCTCCAGCCGGTGGAGATCCGGGCCACCGCGGCAGCCGCGTCCCGGTCCCTGGATATCGTTGAGGGAGGTGAGACCCACTCCGCTCCCGCTGGAACGCCCATCAGCCCATCCCCCGCCGTGCGACTTCGCGATAGTGAAGGGACCCCGGTGGAAGGGGCCACCGTGACGTTCGAGGTGGTGGAGGGTGGAGGAACCGTCTCGCCAGCCGAGGTCACCACGGGGGGCGACGGGACCGCTCGCCTCGGGGAGTGGCGTCTGGGTTCGAGTCCGGGATGGAATCGCGTGCGAGCTTCGGCTTCGGGGGCCGTTCCGGTGGGGTTCTCGGCCCAGGGGCTTGCCGGCCTGCAGGTCATGGTGAACGAGGTGCACTTGAACCAGGGAAGCCAGACCTACCCTGCCAGCATGCCCCTCGTGGAAGGACGACCCGGACTCCTGCGGGTATTCCTGCAAGCCAACGACTTGAACGGCGAAACCCCGAACGTCCGGGTGGAGATCGATCACGGCGGCGCCGTCGTGTTCTCCGAACTCATACCCTCTCCGTCCACCGGAATCCCCCTGACGGTGGACCCGGACCTTTCGAACCGTTCGTGGGACATCGAGCTTCCCTCGGAGCTCGTGGTGCCCGGGCTCGGAATCAGGGTACGCGTCGACGAGGAGGAGGATATGCCCGTGCTGGACCGGACGCTCCTCGATTGGCCCCGGACCGGGCAACCCCATCGCCCGGAGGTACGCACCACACCCCCTTTTCGTTCGACTTTCATCCGCCTGCATTCCACATCCCTGAGCACGACAGCCGATCTCTCGGACGCGAACCTCGGGGACTACCTCCGGATGACCCTCGACCTCTACCCCATCGCGGAGTACAACGCACTCGTCCGGCCGGAGACGTACACCACGACCGCTTCACCACTCACGGGCTCGGGCCAGTCGCGGGGATGGGAAGATCTGGTACGTGAGATCTACATCCTGCGCCTTGCTGACCGCGCGGAAGACCCCGACGCGAGTCTACGCTACTACCACGGAATCCTGCGGCGGGGAGGGGGTACCGGCATCGTCGGGATGGCCTATGTTGCCGAACACCCGGAAGACTCGATCCTGGCCGCCGTCTCGCACGACGAGCCGACGAGCAGGTCCTGGGTGGTGGCGCACGAATTCGGACACACCTTCGGTCGCCGCCATACCCCCTGCGGGGTGCCCGGAGGAGACATCGATCTCGACTTCCCTCGCGCCGAGGCCACCCTCGGTTCCACGGGGTACTCCCGCGAGAGTGGTGCCGTGATTCCCAGTGATGGTTTCTACCGCGACGTCATGTCCTACTGCACCCCGGCCTGGGCCAGCGACTACACCTACGCGGCGGTGCTCGCAATGCGAGAGGCTCGGCCGGTCGGGGCGCCGCAGGGCACGATTTCCTCGTCCCAGCCGGTCGAGGGGGGCCTCCTCTTCTGGGGAGAGTGGAGCGACGTGCGAGGTCCGCTGCTGCTCCCAGCGATTCCAATGGCAGGGCGGGCCTCCTCCCCCGGACCAGGGCCAGGCGCCGCCCGCCTGGTGGGGTACGACGCGGGAGGGACGGTCCTGTTCGACACACCAGTGCGTGGTCTCTCCCTGGATCATGGTGAGGACGCCTCACTTCGGCACTTCGCGCACCACGTCCCTCTCACCGAGGCAGATCGGGCGCTTCTCCACCGTGTCGAGCTCGCAACGCCAGTGGATTCGACATCGATGGAGGTGCCAGAGCAGGGGGACGGTCCCGCCGGTTCGCCCGCAGCCTCGAATCTCCAGGTCGAAAGCGTATTGCCCCCGTCAACTCCGGGGACGAGCGGCACCGGCGTCCCGGCCGACTCCTGGATCCGTGTGCGTTGGAATGCAGAGGCCTACCCGCTGGCGGTCATCCGCGACGGCACCTCCGGCCGGATCCTGAGTCTCGCTCGGGCGGGCGAGGTGGTGATGCCCGCGCCCGGGTCCGGACGACTCGCCCTGGACCTCTCTCGCGGGATCCGGACCCTCCGGGAAATCGCCGACGTCCCTCGCTGAAGGACCTACCTCAACGAATCAGGCGGTCCGGCCGCAACACTTTTTGTACTTCTTCCCGCTTCCACAGGGGCACGGGTCATTCCGGCCCGGTTCGTCCTCCACCGTGATGGGCTGTTGCGGCCCACTTTCCTGCGGTCTGTTGGTCCGAAGCTGGGACGGATCGACTCCCGAGGCCGCTGCACCGCCGTCTGCCCTGGCAGCCGCCGCAACGCCGACGGGATCCAGGCGCGCACCCCCGCGCTGGGGTCGGCCCTGGGACTGACGCGCCGCCGCAGCTCCGGCTCCCGTCTCGCTCCCGTCTGCGGGTCCGGAATAGGAGAGACGCTGCGGCTGCCTGGGGCCGCCCGGCTGAGGCTGGCCGATCTGCGCACGGAAGAAGAGACTCGTGACCGTCTTCCGGATATCGGTTATGAGGTCCACGAACATGTCGTAGGCCTCCTTCTTGTACTCGATGAGGGGGTCCTTCTGCCCCCAACCCCGGAAGGAGATGGACGCCTTCAGCGAGTCTAGATCGTAAAGGTGATCCTTCCACTTGTCGTCGATCACGGAGAGCATGATCCAGCTCTGGAGCCGTTCGGCATGCTCGCCGAACCCCTCGAGCTTCCTCTCGAACTGCGCCCGTGCAGCCTCGATCACCGCGTCCAGAACCTCCTCACGGTCTACGAGATCCACCTCGGCCTCCTCGGACTCCGGAAGCGCATCCACATGCAGAAACAGATCCATCAGAAGTCGCCGCTTCAGGACGTGCAACTCCCAGAGATCGAAGTGGACCTCCTCGGGCGTGAACTCGACGATCAGATCCTCGACGGCGGCGCGCATCATCGTCCAGATCTCGCCCTTCAACTCCTCTCCGCCCTCCAGCGCGAAAAGCCGGAGATCGTAGATGACCTCCCGCTGCTGGTTCATGACGTCATCGTAGTCCAGGAGCTTCTTCCGTGCCTCGAAGTTGTTGCCCTCCACGCGCTTCTGTGCCCGCTCGATGGACTTGTTGACGAGGCCGTGGGTGATGACCTCCCCCTCCTCGGCCCCCCACTTCTCCATGGCGTTCGCGATCCGCTCCGACCCGAAGAGGCGCATCAGGTCGTCCTCCAGGGAGAGAAAGAACTGCGACGCCCCCGGATCGCCCTGTCGCCCTGCCCGACCCCGGAGCTGTCGGTCGATGCGCCGGGACTCGTGGCGCTCCGAACCCAGGATGTGGAGTCCGCCGCACTCGATCACGTAGTCGTCGGGCTGCGCCTCGAGGTCCACCCAGGCGTTGGGGTCCACAGGCCCCAGCTCCGTGACATCCAGGCCCTTCTCCCGGGCCCAGGCCACGGTTCGAGCGTCCGTGACGCCCGCTCCGAGTTTGATGTCGGTGCCCCGCCCCGCCATGTTCGTGGCGATGGTGACGGCTCCCGGGCGTCCGGCCGCCGCGACGATGTCCGCTTCCCGCGCGTGCTGCTTCGCGTTCAGGACATTGTGGGGAATCCCCCGCCGTTTCAGCATCCGAGAAAGGGTCTCGGAGACGTCCACGTTGGTGGTGCCCAGGAGGACGGGGAGCTCCATCCGGTGATAACGCTCGATCTCGTCCATGAGCGCATTGTATTTTTCGCGCTTGGTCTTGAAAATCAGGTCATTGCGATCCGCCCGGACGATGGGCCGGTTCGTGGGGATCACCAGCACGTCGAGCCCGTAGATCTGGTGGAACTCGTTCTCTTCGGTCTCCGCGGTCCCCGTCATCCCGGCGAGCTTGTCGTACATCCGGAAGTAGTTCTGGATGGTGACGGTAGCGAGGGTCTGCGTCTCGCCCTTCACCTCCACACCCTCTTTGGCCTCCACGGCCTGGTGGAGCCCATCGCTCCAGCGCCGGCCCGCCATCTGTCGTCCCGTGAACTCGTCCACGATGACGACGGCCCCGTCCTCCCCGATGATGTACTGCTCGTCTCGCTGGAAGAGCGCGTAGGCCTTGAGGAGCTGGTGGATCACATGCATCCGCTCGCTCTTCCGAGCGTACTCGGCCTCCAGCTCGGCGATCCTCTCCTGCCGCTCCTCTTCAGCGAGGTCCTCGTCGTCCTCCAGCTCCCCGATGACTTCCGAGAGGTCCGGTATGAGGAATGCATCCGGCTCGCCGGGGGAGAGCTCGTCGATCCCGCGGTCCGAGAGGTGCACGTTGTGCCCTTTCTCGTCCATGGCGAAAAGGAGGAGCTCGTCCAGCTCGTGCAGATTCTTCTGGCGCATGAGATCGGCCTCGGCCTTCTGCACCATATTCTGCACCGAGGGATCGTCCGCAAAGAGCTTGAGGAGCTTTCGATTCTTCGGCGTACCCCGCCGTACCGCCAGGAGCCGGTGGGCCGCCTCCCACTCCTCGCCGTTCTCGAGTGCCTCCTCGGCTTCCGCGAGGAGCTCGGACGCGATCTTGAGCTGCTTCCGGTAGAGGGAGTCGACGAGGGGATTGAACTTCTTGTAGGCGGTCTGCGTGTCTCGAGCGACCGGGCCACTGATGATGAGGGGGGTCCGTGCCTCGTCGATGAGGATCGAATCGACCTCGTCGATGATGGCGTAGAAGTGTCCGCGCTGCACCCGCCGGTCCAGGGAGTGCACCATGTTGTCCCGGAGGTAGTCGAACCCGAATTCGTTGTTGGTACCGTAGGTGATGTCCGCGCCGTAGGCGGTCCGTCGTTCCTCGGTGCCAGGGTCGTGGAGGTCGATGACCCCGACCTCCATCCCGAGATAGTTGTAGATGGCCCCCATCCACTCCGCATCGCGCTGGGCCAGGTAGGTGTTGACCGTCACCAGATGGGCTCCACGCCCGGTCAGGGCGTTGAGATACAGGGGCATCGTCGCGGAGAGGGTCTTCCCCTCACCGGTCGCCATCTCCGTGGCACTTCCGCGGTGCAGCGCGATGGCCCCCACGAGCTGCACGTCGTAGGGAATCATGTCCCACGGCAGCGCCTGGCCGCTCACCGTGACCTCGGTACCGACGAGGCGCCGGCATGTCTCTTTCACTACCGCGAAGACTTCGGGGAGCAGGTCCTCGAGCGCCTCCTCGATCGCCTCAGAGAGCTCTTCGTCCAGGTCCTGGATGCGGGCCGTGAGGCGCTCTCGCTCGTCCGGATCGACCTCGCGGGCCCGGGTCTTCCGCAACTCCTCGATCCCCTCCTCGATAGAGCGGGTCTCCTCGGCGATATACTCACGGAACTCAGCGGTCTTCCCCTTGAGCTCCTCTTCCGAGAGGGAGGCGAGATCCTCGAAGATCGCATTGATCTCGTCCACCAGGGGCTGGAGCTTCCGGACCTCACGGTCGTGTCGATCGCCGAGCAACTTCTTGAGAAAATTCTTCATGGTCCTCAGATGTACAATCCGGCCGCCTCTATGATCCGGCGGACGCGATCGGGAACCAGGTACCGGATGGAACGACCCGACCGGACCCGTTCCCGGAGTTGAGTTGATGATACGTCGAAGCGTGTAACCGCAACCTGACGGAAGTCGGCAGGAAGGAGTGGTTCGTGCCCCCGCATCGACTTGCCGGGCTGCTCCCCCTCACGCGTCATGACCGCGAGCGTGGCGAGCCGTGCGATCTCCCGAGGGTCACGCCAACTTCCGAAGGTTCGCCACTGATCCGCGCCGAGGAGGAGGAAGAAGTCCCCTTCGGGCTGCGACTTCCTGAGCGCTCGCAAGGTGTCGACCGTGTAGGACGGCCCAGGCCTTCCCACCTCGAGATCCAGCACCTCGAAACGAGCATCGTCCCAAGTTCCCTCGCGTGTCATCTCTAGCCGGACCGAGGAATCCGAGGTGTCTTCCCGCCCCTTGTGTGGCGGGTCTCCTGCCGGGATGAACCACACTCGCTCCAGACCCAGCTCCTCGAGCGCATCCTGCGCTGCCACGAGGTGCCCACAGTGGAAGGGGTCGAAGGTACCGCCGAAGATCCCGATCCGCCGACGGGCTCCGCCCGCCTCCTCGGTCACCTCACCCCGCCCGCCGACGGGAATGCCGCGCTCCCGCCTGACTCAGCCATCGTCTTCCGCTCGCAGCTCCGCTGCCTCCGGCGAATTGGGATAGAGGGAGAGTAGGGTGGAACGCGCCTCCTCGGCCTCCTCCGTCCAGCCGATGATCTGGTAGGTCCGATAGAGCGCGGCCCACCCCCTCGGCGCCCAGGACGTCCCGGGGTACTGCTCCACGAGGTCCTGATAGTAGAGGATCGCCGAGTCGTAGAGATCGCGACGCTCGTAGAAGCGCCCCTCCTCGTACTCCTTCTGGGCGAGCTTCTCGACCATCTCCACCCGGATCCGCTCCGCCTCCTCTGCGATGTTCGTGCCCTGGAAGTCGAGAACGGTGTTCCGACATGTGTCCCGGGCTCGGCGGGTGTACTCGGCATCGCGCTGCGGATGCGGGGAGAGCTCGGCATAGCTGCGGCAGATCCCGATGGATGCATTCGGCGCCCGCCCGTCGGAAGGATAGCGCGCGAGGAACATCTCGAACTCCGCTGCGGCGGAAAGGTATTCCTCCCTTTCGAAGTACGCTTCCGCCAGGGCGAGCCGCACCTCGGCCCCCCTGGGGTGGTTCGGTACCGCCAGGACCACCCGCCCGAGCGACTCCACAACCTCGTCCCAGTCCTCCGCCTCGTAGGCCGCAAGCCCATGCTCCACGATTTCGTCGTCGCTCACGCCCGCGTAGGGCGGAGACGAGGAGCAGGCGACGATGACGCAGGCCAGAAGGAGGCCGAATACAGCCCTCATACCCATCGATGTGATTCTCCTGCGCCCTTCAAGGGTCATTCCGTGTCCTCTCCCCTGCATCCGGTCCTTCGGAAACTGTTGCACATCGCACCCTGACAGCCAGGAACGCTCGCCAATCACCCGTCCCGACGCAACGGGCGGTCCCTCCGCCAACGCCGCCCGTCTCACGCCCGGTAGAAGGCCCGCACAGCGTCGATCACGATCTCCACACGTTCCGACCCGAGCTCGGGGAAGATCGGCAGGGATAGTACTTCCCGGCACGCCGACTCGCATTCGGGCAAATCGCCTGCCTCCCCTCCGAGCGAAACGAAGCACTCCTGGAGGTGGAGGGGGACGGGATAGTACACACCAGAGCCGATTCCCTTCCCTCCCAGGTATTCACGCAACTCGTCGCGGCGCTCGGCCCGAACGGTGAACTGATTGTAGACGTGCCGGTTCCCCTCGAGCGTCGCGGGCGGCGCGATTCCAGGGACCGCCGCGAGCCCGTCGAGGTAGAGCTCCGCATTCGACCGACGGGCTTCGGTCCAGCCTTCGAGCGCCCCGAGCTTCACTCTCAGGACCGCAGCCTGGAGCGCGTCGAGGCGGGAGTTCGTTCCCACCATCTCATGGTGATACATCTGGCGTCCCCCGTGGACGCGAAGCTTCGCCACTTTTCCGGCCAGCTCTGCGTCCCGGGCGACGATCATCCCGCCATCCCCGAAGCCGCCCAGGTTCTTGGTGGGGAAGAAGGAGAGGGCTCCGACCTCACCCCAGGCACCTGCCATCACCATACGTCCGTCCCCACCCGGTGAGGGCCGCCTCCGGCTCGCTCCAATGGCCTGCGCCGCATCCTCGATGACCACGGCACCACGCTCGGAGGCCAGGGCGCAGATCTCCTCCATGGGAGCCATCTGGCCGAAGAGATGGACAGGGATCACCGCTCGGGTGCGATCGGTCCACACCGAAGCCAGCGCTTCCGCGTCCACGTTGAATGTGACCGGATCGATGTCGCAGAATACCGGGGTGAATCCCGCGTTCCACACCGCCCCGGCCGTAGCGAAGAAGGTAAAAGCGGGGAGGATGACCTCGTCACCCGGCTCGGGCTCGAGGGCCTTCAGGGGGAGGAGGAGGGCGTCCGTGCCCGACGCGCACCCGACCGCGTGATCGGTCCCGACATAACTCGCGATCTCGGCCTCCAGCCCTTCCACCTCCGGGCCCATGACGAATTGCTGGGAGGACACCACGCGTGCGATCGCTCTGTCGAGCTCGGACTTGAGAGATTCGTACTGCGGCTTGAGGTCCAGGAGTGGAACATGCATGTCTGGAAGGTCGGCCCCACGGTGAGATGAAAACGGCAGGCTCGAAGCGGCCACGATGGGCCGCCGGCACTCTGATCAGCAGGGTTCCCCATCGCCGGATGGACCAAAGCGGAGATCGTCGATCCGGTCCCGGGCACGCTCGATGAGGAAGCCTCCGGGCAACGCGGCGGCCTGTGCGCGCCGGAACGCCTCGATGGCCTCTGAACAGCGTCCAAGTGACACGAGGATCTCCCCGGACTCGAACCAGGCCTCTGCGACTCGACTGCGGGGCTCGCCGACATCGATCGTCGCCTGGAAGAACTCGAGGGCGTCCTCGAGGCGCTCCTCCTCCAAGGCGAGGCGGCCCATCTCGAACGAGCAGTTGCCGACGCGCCACTCCACCTCCGACCTTCTTCCCGCGGGAACGTCGTCCCGTATCTCGTCCAGATGGATGAGGGCGAGTTCGCAGTCCCCGAGCTCCTCATACGCCCTCGCCATCTCCAGGACCAGTAGGGGGTCCTCGATCCCCTCTCCGATGGCCTTCTGGAAATACGGCAGCGCCCGACCAAACTGACCCTGGCCGGCGAAGTGCTCGGCGAGCGGGCGGGCGAGTCCGGTGAGGTTGACCCCGGGGCGGAGCTCCAGCGCCGCCTCGACGGCGGCCGCAGCCAGGAAGCCGTCGCGTCGCCGCTCCGTTGCGGTGCGCGCGACCCGCAGAAGGTCGGCCGCGGCAAGATCCGCGACGGAGGAGTCCACTGCGATGGCCTGTCGGTAGTGATCCCGTGCCTCTTCTACCCGACCCACCTGAGCATAGGCATGCGCCGCTCTCGTGAGGACGCGGGCATCCTCCCCGTCCCGCCGGAGCGCCAGACGGTATTCCGCTAGCGCCTCGGTGTAATCCCCACGAGCGAAGGCCTCATCTCCACGTTGGAGAGCTTGTCCATCAGACCCGGCAGCGGTGCAGGCCGCAAGGAGGAGGACCATCAGTAGCCAGAGTGCCGTGAAGCCGTCCCGCCGGTGCCGTTTCGAGTCACGTCTCGTCATGCCGAAATATAACCCGGGGACCGACGAAAGGGTCGTCCAACTCCCGGGAATGGCCGCGCGTGGGGCCTACGGGAGAGGGCGAGCCTGAGCATCGCGGCTGTCGATGAGCCCACGGAAATAGGGGATGGTGCGCTCCAGGCCCTCGGTCAACGGGACCTTCGGCTCCCACCCCAGGAGCTTCCTTGCCCGGGTGATGTCCGGCTGACGGACCTTCGGGTCGTCCTCGGGTAGGTCGCGGAACTCGACCGCCGAGCTCCCGCCGACCTTCGCCAGAACTGCTTCGGCGAGCTCCAGCACCGTGAACTCGTTCGGGTTGCCCAGATTCACCGGGTCGGGTACGTCCGAGGTGAAGAGCCGGAAGAGGCCCTCCACGAGGTCCTCGACGAAGCAGAACGAACGGGTCTGTGCTCCCGTACCGTAGACGGTGATGGGCTCTCCCCGAAGCGCCTGGACCACGAAGTTTGAAACCACCCGGCCATCCGCCGGGCGCATGCGCGGACCATAGGTGTTGAAGATGCGCGCGATCCGGGTGTCGAGGCCGTGGTGGCGTCGGTAGGCCATCGTCATGGCTTCTGCGAAGCGTTTGGCCTCGTCATAGACGCCCCGGGGACCCACCGGATTCACATGACCCCAGTAGTCTTCCGTCTGCGGGTGGATCTGGGGATCGCCGTATACCTCCGATGTCGAGGCCAGGAGAAACCGGGCGTCCTTCTCCTTCGATAGTCCAAGCATGTTGTGGGTACCCAGACTGCCGACCTTCAACGTCTGGATCGGAAGCTCCAGGTAGTCCACCGGACTGGCCGGGGAGGCGAAGTGAAGTACCCCGTCGACCTCCCCTTCGATGAAGATCGGGATCGAGACGTCGTGGTGCCGAAAGGTGAACCCGTCAAATCCCTGGAGCCACGCCAGATTGTCAGGAGAGCCCGTGATCAGGTTGTCGACACCGACGACCTCATGCCCCTCCTGGAGCAGACGTCGCGAAAGGTGGGAGCCCAGGAATCCGGCCGCGCCGGTCAGAACGATGCGCATCGGGGAAAGGAGTTCGGGTTCGATGTAGCTGCAAGGCCATCCCGGGCCAGCCCGGGCCGACCTACCAAGGTCTCGTTTTTCGCGCCGTTTGGCCAGTGCGCCGGGGCCGATCGGTGGGAATACGGTTCCCTGCGGGCCCCGGTTGGACGATGTTATCCCTGGCCGAACGCAAGGCCCGACCCGATCAGCCAGATCCTCTCGCATCAAGACAGCCCAACTGGAAAGGGCGACCCGCCCGACAAAGCGATGTCACATGCACCCGACCTGCAGGCCCGAGGCGTTCTCGCCGATGGAGTAGAGCCTCTTCCAGCGGAGCCGTCACTCGACCCCGCTGACTGGGAAGCCTTCGAGCGCGTCTGTCACCAGGCCGTCACCGACGTGACCACCCACTTCAAGGAAACGGGTGACGGTCCCGCATGGCAGGAGATCCCGGACGCGGTCCGAGGTCTCTTCAGTTCCAGTATGCCCGCCGACGCCCGCCCGCTCGAGGAGGTATTGACGGACGTCAGGGACTCCCTCTTCCCCTATTTACTGGGGAACACCCATCCGCGTTTCTTCGGCTGGGTTCTGGGAGCGGGTACTCCTGCCGGCGCCCTGGCGGAGTTCCTCGCAGGATCGATGAATGCCAATATGGGAGGGCGCTTCCACGCCCCGATGCTCGTCGAGAGCCAGGTCCTCTCCTGGGCTCGCGAACTCCTCGGCTTCCCGCAGGGATCCAGTGGGCTTCTGGTGAGCGGCACCTCCATGGCCACCCTGATCGGCCTTACCGTCGCCCGCCACCAGGCGCTCGATGGCCGAGACCGTATGGCGGGTATCCAGGCAGGGCCACGGCTGGTCGGATACACTTCGGCCGATGGACACCAGTCGATCCGGGGTGCCTTCAACATGCTGGGGTTGGGGGAGGAGGCGTTGCGGGCCATTCCGACGCTCCCAGATGGATCGATGGACCTCGCACGCTTGGCGGACGCGGTCGCCGAAGATCGATCCCGCGGCTTGAAGCCCTTCGCCGTCATCGCCACTGCGGGGACGGTCACATGCGGCGCGATCGACGATCTGCCGGGGGTTCGCAAGCTCACCCGACGAGAGGGGCTCTGGATGCACGTCGACGGCGCGTTCGGAGCTTCGCTACGCCTTGCGCCTGCCCTCGCGCCCCGGGTAGCGGGCATCGACGAGGCTGACTCCCTCGCCTTCGATTTCCACAAGTGGTTCCATGTCCCATATGACGCAGGGTGCGTTCTGATCCGTGACTCCGATGCCCACCTCCAGACCTTTGGCGGGCGGCAGGACTACCTCCAGTCCCTCGAGGCGGGCCCGGGCGCTGGAGACGTCTGGCCGTGTGACCTGGGGCCCGAAATGAGCCGAGGTTTCCGGGCGTTCAAGATCTGGTTTACCCTTCAGGCGCTCGGGAGCGACGCCATAGGAAGGGCGGTGGAAAAGAACTGCGAACAGGCGCGACTCCTTGCCGCCCGAATTGGCCGGGAGACGGACCTGGAACTCCTCGGACCCTCCGCCCTCAACATCGTGAACTTCCGGTTCAGGCCGCGGGCAAGGGGAAGGTCCGCCGTCGAACCGGCGGCGCTGGATCGGTTGAACCACCGGCTGCTCCTGCGTCTGCACACCGAGGGCATTGCAGTACCGTCCCCCATACGGAGGGAGGGCCACCTGGGGCTTCGGGTCTGCATCTGCAACCACCGCACTCGCCAGGCCGATCTCGATGCCCTCGTCGACGCCGTTCTGCGACTGGGGGGGGAACTCACCGGGTCACCGCGGGCGCCCGTCAGTCCCTGACGTCGGCCCACAAGTGAAGCGTGTCGCCGCTACCCATCCGAAGGTCCGGCCTTCACAATCCAGCGCTGCACCTGCCCCGACTTCCGCCGGGCCGCGATGGCTCCGGTCGCATTCCGGGAATCCACGAGCACCTGTGCCTTCTCGAAGATCCGCTCGAGGTCGAAGACATCGTGGTCGGTGACGAGAACTACGCAGTCGGCCTCCTCCAGCTCCTCGTCTGTCAGCTCGACGCTCTGCCACGACCGACCGTCCTCCTCAATCCGAGCGATGTACGGGTCGTGGTAGCGAACCTCGGCACCCAGCCGCTCCAGCTCCTCGATGATCTCGATCGCCGGCGATTCTCGGACGTCGTCGATGTTTGCCTTGTAGGCCGCCCCGAGGACCAGGACCCGGGACCCATTCACCGATCGTCGGACCCGATTGAGCGCCTCCTGCACCTTCCCTACCACGAAGCGTGGCATCTCCGCGTTCACCTCGCTGGCCAGTTCGATGAACCGGGTGCGATAGTCCATCGTGCGCATCTTCCAGGACAGATAGTGGGGATCGATGGGGATGCAATGCCCCCCGAGTCCGGGGCCAGGAGTGAACTTCATGAACCCGAAAGGTTTTGTCGCCGCCGCCTCAATCACCTCCCAGATGTCGACCTGTAGCCGATCGGCGATCTGCGCCGTCTCGTTCACGAGAGCGATGTTCACAGCGCGAAAGGTATTCTCAAGCAGCTTTACCATCTCGGCAGCCTCGGGGGACGAGACCGAGACCATGGTGTCGATGAACCGTTCGTAGGCCAGCACCCCGGCCTCCCGACAGCGCTCGGTGATCCCCCCGATGACCTTGGGGGTGTTACGGGTCTTCCACACCTCGTTGCCCGGGTCCACACGCTCGGGTGAGAAGCACAGGAAGAAATCCTTTCCGACCTCCATCCCCCGCGCCTCGAAGAGCGGAAGCAGCACGTCCCTCGTCGTCCCAGGGTAGGTCGTCGACTCCAGCACGATGAGCTGCCCCGGGCGAAGCGTGCGAGCGATGACCCGTCCCGCCTCCAGCACGTAGGAAATATCCGGGTCCCTGGTCTTCCCCAGAGGAGTAGGGACACAAATGGAGACGACATCGCACTCCCCCAGGCGCCCTGGATCCGCGGTGGCCTCGAGCAAGCCCGCGTCCCGCAGCCGGCGCACCGACTCCGACGGGACATCCTGGATGTGGCTCTGCCCGGCGTTCACCCCTTCGATGAGGTCCGGTTTGACATCCAATCCGATGGTCCGGATACCTGCCAACCCGACCTCCACGGCCAGGGGAAGTCCGACGTAGCCGAGCCCCACCACCCCCAAGACCATGTCGGGACCCCGAAATTTCTCCAAGTGTTCGCTCATTTTTCGCCTTGTCCTCGCTCGGTCAGGAAGAGCCTCTCGACCAGGGGCTCTCGCGCTTCAAGCTCATCGCCCCCTGGGTTCATCGGAAGGCCATGACTGTCTCGACCAGAGATTGGAAGGTGGCCACGGGAGCAACGGCGTCGACCCGTACGCCGAGCTCGTGGGCCGCCGAAGCCGTCACTGGGCCCAGCACCACCACTCTCGTGTGCCTCTCCAACTCCCCTGTCGTGAAGCCACTCCTCTGCATTCCCCGTGCCACCGCCTGTGCCGCCGATCCCGAGGTGAGCGTCACCACGTCCACATCCCCTGTGCCAACCTCCTGGGCCAGGGAGTCCGCCACCCTCTCGTCCGGCGCGAGGGAGTAGACCGTCACAACATCGAGGGACGCCCCGAGGGCCCGGAGTCCCCGGGGGAGCTCCTCACTCGCTTCCCCCGCTCGTGGGAGCAGGATCCGGAGCCCATGAAGAGGAGTCCGGTTGGAGGAGCCGAAGGCTGCGGCGAATTCCTTCAGCAGATCCCCGCCCGAATGCCTGCCTGGGACCAGATCGACATGTGCCCCGGCCCGCTGGAGGGCGCCTGCGGTGCTGTGGCCGACAGCCGCGACCCGCACTCCCTTCTCTCGTAGTCCATCCCATCCGTACCCACCGCCGGCCAGAGCGTCAACCACCGGACGCACGGCTCGCGGTGAAGTGACGAAGAGCCATGGCGAACCGCCCGACGCCCGTTGGTCGCTCCTCTCGACTCCTCCCGGCGCCAACAGGCGGCGTAGTGACCGGGTGAGCTCACCGTTCGAGGCGGGGTAGACCACCCTCAGAACCGGACGCCGAAGAGGTTCCGCCCCGGCAGCTGTGAGCATGACGCTGAGTCGCCCCCCCTCCCTCTCCTCCCGCTCCTGAGGGCGAGTCACCGCCACCCGAAACGGCGAAGCCCCCGGAGCCGCTCGGGGGCTTCGGGGGCCTTGGCCTTGTTGTACTTCCGCCCGGCCCGGATCGGAGCTGGACATGGTCGGGGACTCAGGCCCCCTCGGAGCGCTTCACGGCAGGGGCCTTTTGGATCTTGCCCGCGGAGATGCACGAAGTGCACACCCGTACCCGTCGCCGCTCCCCTTCCATGTCAATGATTCTCGCCGACTGGAGGTTGGGTAGCCAACGACGACGCGTTTTGTTGTTCGCGTGGCTCACGTTGTTTCCGGTCCGCGGGGACTTGCCGCAGACGTAGCAGACTCGTGCCATCTTCCTGATTCCGATTTCGTAGGGATTGGTGCGTCCGGAGAACCTCCCCCGGACTCAGTTGCCGTCTTCCGCTTCCTCTCCGTCTTCTTCGCCCGCAGCCCCGCCTGCGTCAGCGTGGATCCCGATCGAGTCTGCCTGGAGGAAGCTCTCCAACACCAGGACGGCAGGTCGCTGACCCTCGTCCTGGAAGACCCCCGCCTGCTCCCACGCATCAATGACACTGTCGGTCATCGCATGCACGGTTCCGGACACGGTGAGTCGGTCGTCCGGGAGGATCTGGAAGTCGGAGGCCACGCGGCTGCGATCGACGCGCACCAGGTAGTCGTTCACGTCCTCCTGGGGGAAGGAAAACCAGAAGGCATCCGCCCCGACCAGGTTCCGAACCTGCACGTCTGAAATCCTGATTCGGCTGTCGACGTACCCGTCTACGTTCTCCCCGAACTGCTCGAGCGTCAGATCGAGCGCCGGTCCGAACTGGTCGTCCAGGGTCTCCTCGGCGACGGCGAACTCGGTGGGCTCCGATGTGATGCTCAGCCAATACAGGAACCCGGCGATCGCCAGGAAAGCCACGATCATCAGGGGGAGGCTGAAGGCGCCGCTCTTCTTTGATTGGGGCATGTTCTGTCCGGTCCTGGAGGTGATTTAGGCGTCTACTCGTTCCACGAGCTCGATCAGCGCCATCTCGGCGGCATCCCCCTTCCGATGCCCGAGCTTCAGCACGCGGGTGTATCCCCCGGGACGACCCTCGAATCTCGGGGCGATGTCGTCGAAGAGCTTTCCGAGCACCTCTCGGTCTTGGATCCTTCTGGCCGCGAGGCGGCGGGCATGCAGATCTCCCCGGCGAGCCAGGGTGATCAGACGTTCCGCGTAGGGGCGGAGCTCCTTGGCCTTGGCTGTGGTCGTCTCGATCCTCTCATGGCGGAAGAGAGAGGTCGCCATGTTTCGCATGGTGGCCTTCTTGTGCGCACTCGTGCGCGAGAGGTTTCGACCCTTGTTACGATGCCGCATGGCTGTTGATCCTGAGCTTGGCTAACCGATATAAGGCGAGCGGACCCTGTTGTCCACCTGTGTTCCGTACCGTACCGTCAATCTTCGTCGGAAGCGGCGGCCTGTCCGGCCCCTTCCTCGTCCATGAGGAACAACTGGCCACCGTCCCCGGATTGGATCTGCATGCCGAACCGGAGGTTGTGCGTGGCCAGGAAATCCTCGATTTCCTGCAGAGACTTCTTTCCGAAGTTCTCGATCTTCAGCATCTCGCTCTCGGTCCTCCTGACGAGTTCACCGAGAGTAAAGATGCTTTCCTTCTGGAGCGAGTTCCGCGACCGGACGCTCAACTCCCCCACCTCCTCGATCGTCTTCTCCAGGAGGTCCGCCATCTCCTCGGGCAGGGGTGTGGCGCCCGCCGGCGTTTCCTGCGGCAGCCCCTCCTTTCCGAAATAGAGGAGGTAGCTCAGGTGCTTCCGGACCAGCTCTGCCGCGACGGCCACGGCGTCCTCCGGGGACACCGACCCGTCCGTCTCTACATGAAGGGAAAGCTGGTCGAAGTCCGTCCGCTGTCCCACACGGGTCTCGCTCACCTCGAAGTTGGCTCGCCGGACCGGATTGTAAATCGCGTCGATGCGGACCAGGTCAACGGGCGCTCCCTTCTCGACGGAATGCTGATCGGCGAGAACGAAGCCGCGACCTTTCCTGACCCGCAGCTCCATGCGGAACGGCCCGTCCTCCTGCAAGGTGAGGATGTGGTGGTCCGGATCCAGAACGGTGACCCCGGCCTTGTCACGGATGTGACCAGCCGTGACGGGACCCGCCGTATCGGCGTTCACCTCCAGGGTGACCTCAGGGGTCTCCTCGTCGAGGGTGAGGACCAGAGCCTTCAGATTCTGGATGACCTGATGGACGTCCTCGACGACTCCGGAAATGGTCTGATGCTCGTGCACCACCCCATCCACCCGGAAGGCCCAGACCGCCGACCCCCGAAGGGACGAAAGGAGCACACGTCGCACCGAATTGCCGAGCGTATGCCCGAATCCGCGCTCGAGGGGCTCGACCACGAAGCGGGCAACCCGCCCGTCCTCGGAAGCGTATGCGGTCTCGACCTTCTCAGGGAGAACCAGTCCGGTCAGATCAATCTCCACCTTATCCTCCTGCATTGGGCTCGTCATCGTGATGCGCCGGCTCCTTGCGGGCAAAATACCCGCCTGTCGGGATCCCGGGGGGATTACTTCGAGTAGAGCTCGACGATGAGCTGTTCCTGGACGTCCATCGGGATATCGTCCCGCGTAGGCTCACGCACAACGCGCGCCACCCGCTTCTTCTCGTCCAGAGTGAGCCACTCGACGAGACCGGGCCGGGTCCTCGCCTTCAGGCTGGCCTCGACGACGTCGAGTTCCCGCGATCCGGCACGCACGGCGATATCATCCCCCGAGCGCACCTGGTAGGAAGGAACGTCCACCGTGCGCCCGTTCACCTCGACGTGCCGATGCCGAACGAGCTGCCTGGCCTGGTTGCGGCTCGCCGCAAGACCGAGGCGAAAGATCACGTTGTCCAGCCGCGTTTCGAGCCCGATCAGGAGGTTCTCACCCGTGACCCCGGACTCCCTCGAGGCCTTCTCAAAGAGGTTCCGGAACTGGGTCTCGTGCAGGCCATAGATCCGCTTCACCTTCTGCTTCTCGCGGAGCTGAAGCGCGTATTCGGACTGCTTGCGGCGCCGCGCCTGTGCCGGACCGTGCTGGCCGGGCGGATAACTGCGGCGATCCACGGGGCACTTCTCCGTGTAGCACTTCTGCCCCTTCAAGAAGAGCTTCTGTCCCTCTCGGCGACAGAGCTTGCAGACCGGACCGGTGTAACGAGCCATCAAAAACCCTGTGTATCCAGTAGTTCCCGTAAATATCGAGGCCGAAGGGATCCGATGAATCCCTCCGTGACCTCTGCGTCTAACCGTCTCATATCAGCCAGGGGAGGTCCCGCCTCCCTTTCGACTCAGACGCGCCGCTTCTTCGGCGGGCGGCATCCGTTGTGCGGGAGCGGGGTCACGTCCTGGATGGACTTGACCGTGAGACCCGCGGCAGCGAGCGCCGATATCGCAGACTCGCGTCCCGAGCCAGGGCCCTGCACCCTCACGTCCACCTTCCGCAGCCCCATCGCGTAAGCCTCCCGCCCCGCCTGCTCAGCCGCCATCGTCGCAGCGAAGGGGGTCGACTTCTTGGAGCCCTTGAACCCGGCCTTGCCGGCGCTCGCCCAGGCCACCACGTCACCCTTGCTGTCCGCAAGTGTGATGATCGTATTGTTGAAGGTAGCCTTGATGTGGGCCACTCCTTCGGACTCGACGGTCTTCTTGCCGCGCTTGCCGCGGGTCTGCTTCTTCTGGGACAAGGATGCCTTCCTTCCTGTGCGATGGTCGGGAGCGCGAGCTCCAGGCCGGGAAGCGTTTATTCCCGGTCAGGAGCCGGGGCTCCCGGGCGAATCACTTCCGGGGCGGAGCCTTCTTACCTGCAATCGCCCGCTTCTTCCCCTTGTGCGTCCGCGCATTGGTATGCGTGCGCTGACCTCTGACGGGGAGGCCACGGCGATGCCGCAGGCCCCTGTAGCATCCGATGTCCATGAGCCTTTTTATGTTCATGGAACGCTCAGTGCGGAGGGCCCCTTCTACCTTGTAGTCGGACTCGATGGTGCGGCGGAGGCGATTTACGTCCTCCTCCGTCAGATCTTGCGTCCGGATGTGCTGGTCGACCCCCGACTTCTCGAGAATCTGGCGAGCCCGCGTGTCACCGACCCCATAGATGTAGGTCAACGCGACGACCACGCGCTTGTTTCTCGGAAGATCAACTCCTGCGATACGTGCCATCTGATTCCCTCAACTCGATCGAGGCTATGCCGCGCGTCAACCCTGGCGCTGCTTGTGGCGGGGGTTTCGCTTGCAGATGATCCGGACCACACCGCGGCGGCGAACCACCTTGCAGTGCTCACAGATCGGCTTGATGCTGCTCCTGACTTTCATTCGACTCTCGTCATCCGTTCGTTGCAGAGCTAGAAAGTATAACCCTCTCAGAGACGCCCCTCAAGGGACACGGGAGCGCCCGTCAGGACGCGTGGCCCCTCGTGCGTTACCCCGACTGTATGCTCGAAATGTGCCGACGCGGCACCGTCCGCGGTACTCATGGTCCAACGATCCGGCAGGGTGCGTATCCGCCAGGTACCAGCCGAGATCATCGGCTCGATGGCGAGCGTCATACCGGCACGGAGTGCCGGCCCCTGGCCGGGCGTGCCCCGGTTCGGTACTTGTGGCTCCTCGTGGACCTTCCGGCCGATGCCGTGGCCCACCAGGTCGCGCACGATCTCGAATCCGGTTCCCCGAACCACCGCCTCGACCGCATGGCCGAGGTCGCCGACATGGTTGCCCACGACGGAGGCTGAGATGGCGGCATCCAGAGCGCTTTGCGTCACCGCCAGGAGTGCCGCCTTCCCTTCCGATACCTCCCCCACGGGAAAGGTCCACGCGGAGTCCGAACACCATCCATCCAGCAGGACGCCGGTGTCGAGAGAGACAATGTCTCCCTCTTCCAGTATGCGTTCGTCACTCGGGATCCCGTGCACCACCTCGTCGTTGAGGGATGCGCAGATCGATGCCGGGAACCCATACAGACCCTTGAACGCCGGGACGGCGCCTTCGTGATCCCGGATGAAGGTCTCGGCGAAAACATCCAACTCCCCCGTCGAGACCCCCGGCACGATCCGCGAACCCATCTCCTGGTAGAGCTCGTGGATGATGGAACCACTCCGGGCCATCCGGTCCATCTCGGCTGCAGTCTTCAGCTCCACCACAGGCTCACACCTCGGCGCCGAGCTGGGTCCGTAGTCCGGTGCGTATCCGCTCCTGGACCTCGTCCACAGGTCGGTCCCCATCTATTGCCAGTACTTCGGCCGACGTTCCCCGGTAGTGTTCGACCAGTGGTTCCGTCAGCTCCTCGTAGACCTCCAGGCGACGGGCAACCGTTTCCTCCTGGTCGTCGGAGCGGTGTGTCAGCTCCGATCCGCACGCGTCGCAGACCCCCTCGCGCGCCGGCGGCTCGAAATGCACATTGTAGACACGTCCACAGTCGGGGCAGGTCCGGCGACCGGCTACCCGCTTGACCAGGACGTCCGCGGGTGCCTGCAGGAGGACGACCCCATCCACACGGCGAGACACCTCCGGAAGCACTCGATCCAGAGCCTCGGCCTGAGGCACGGTGCGCGGGAAACCATCCAGGATGACACCCCGGTTCGGGTCGAGCGCCTCGAGGCGCTCCTTCACCAGTGCCACGATCAGGTCGTCGGGCACCAGTTCCCCGGCATCCATGTATCCCCTGGCCTGCGTGCCCAGCTCCGTACCCTGACGGCGGGCCGCCCGCAGGAGGTCCCCTGTGGCGATTCGCTCCCAGCCAGTGTCCTTCGCCAGGATCGCCCCCTGCGTCCCCTTCCCGACCCCCGGAGGGCCCAACAGAATCACGACCATCACATGTAACGCTGGCGACCGCGGACCTTGACTCGTCCCTTCTTCATGAACCCGTCGTAGTGCCTGAGGAGGAGGTGCTGCTGAGCCCGCTGGACGGTATCCAGTCCCACACCCACGACAATCAGAAGCCCCGTCCCCCCGAAGAAGAACGTCTGAATATCGAAGATGTCGAAAATCCAGAAGGGCAGAAGCGCGATCAGGGCGAGGTAGATCGATCCCGGAAGGGTCACCCTGGTCAGCACACGGTCGATGTATTCGGCCGTCCTGGCGCCGGGCTTCACACCGGGGACGAAGGCCCCTTGCTTCTTCAGATTCTCCGCCAGGTCCACCGGATTGAAGATGATGGCGGTGTAGAAATAGGTGAAGAAGATGGTCAGGATCCCGTAGCTTACATAGTAGAGCCAGCTGCCCGGCTGGAACATCTCCGCGAGCTCGGCGAGGAAGCCGCTGCTGGTGAAAGCGGCAAGAGTACCCGGTACGATGATGAAGGATTGTGCGAAGATGATGGGCATCACCCCAGCCGCATTCACCCGGATCGGAACGAAACTCTTCTGGCCTTCCTGGATCCGACCACGCCCCACGACCTTCCGCGGGATCTGCACAGGAATCTGCCGCGCCCCCATCGTCATGGAGACGACACCTGCGGTCACCCCGAGCACCACTGCGAGGAGTGCGGCCGAAGCCATCAGCCCGATCTCGCCAACCATAAAGGCCTCCCAGGTCCGGACCACGGCGCCAGGAAAGCCTTCGATGATTGAGAAGAAGATCATGAGCGACATGCCGTTCCCCACCCCGTTCTCCGTGATCTGCTCGCCGAGCCACATCACGAAGACACCACCCACAGTCAACGTGAGTACGGTGGTGAAGGTGAAGAGGAACCCGGGGTTTATGACCGCCCCTTCGATGGAGCCCACGAAGACGGAGTATCCGTAGGCCTGGGCAATACAGAGCGCCACGGTCGTGTAGCGGGTCCACTGGGTGATCTTCTTCCGACCCTCTTCACCCTCCTTCTGCAGCTTCTCAATGGTCGGGAAGACCGCCGCGAGAAGCTGGAACATGATGGCCGCCGAGATATACGGCATGATCCCGAGAGCGAAGATGGTGGCCCGCGAGAGCCCCCCGCCCACGAACATGTCGTACACGCCGAAGAGGGTGCCCTCCAAGGCCCCGAACTGCTCCCGCAGGACCGAGAGGTTGATCCCCGGTGCGGTGATGTGGGCTCCGACCCGGTAGATCAGGAGGACCATCAGGGTGAAGAGGATCCGATCCTTGAGTTCCGGGAATCGGAAGAGATTGGGAATGGGGTTGGCCATCCTGGAGTCCCGTCAGCTCGTGCGTCGTCTAAGGTATGATCGAGGCGTCAGCGGTCGATCACGGTCACGGTTCCGCCGGCACCTTCAATCTTTTCGCGGGCACTGCCGCTGAAGGCGTGGGCACGCACCGTGAGGGCGCGCTCGACCTCGCCATCTCCGAGGATTTTCAGAGGAGCGCTGGCCGAGCCGATCAAGCCGTGCCGGACGAGCGTCTCAGGCGTCACCTCGTCACCCTCGACAATGCCGAGGGCGCCCAAGTTGACCACCTGATACTCGACACGGTCGAGGGGCGTAAAGCCCCGCTTGGGGATCCGACGGTGAAGCGGCATCTGCCCGCCCTCGAAGCCGGCCCGCACCGTCCCGCCCGACCGGGCCTTCTGGCCCTTGTGGCCGCGCCCGCTGGTCTTTCCCGTTCCGGAACCCGGGCCGCGGCCCAGGCGCTTTCGGTTGCGTCGGGAGCCTGGGCTGGGCTTGAGGTCATGAAGCTCGGTCATGGTCGTCTATTTCTCCTCGGCATCCCGGACATCGACCAGGTGTGAAACCTGCTCGAGCATGCCCCGAATCGCCGGCGTATCCTGGTGGACGCGAGTCTGCTGATGCTTGGTGAAACCGAGCGCACGCATCGTGCGACGGTGCTTCTCAGGCCGCCCGCTGAGCGACCGTATCTGGGTAATCGCGAGCTTTTTGTCCTTGTCAGCCACGGGGGCCTCCCAGTGCTTCCACCGGAATCCCGCGCTCGCGGGCAACCTGCTCCGGGGTCACGAGATTCTCGAGACCGTTGAGGGTTGCGCGCACGACGTTGATCGGGTTGTTCGTGCCAAGGCTCTTCGTGAGGATGTCGGTGATACCGGCAGCCTCCAGGATCGCCCGGACGGGCCCGCCCGCGATGACCCCCGTTCCGGGAGCCGCGGGTCGAAGCAGCACCCGTCCGGCCCCCCACTCGCCCACGATATCGTGGGGAATAGTGCCGTTCACGATGGGGACCTCCATGAGATCCCGCCGGGCGTGCTCCATCCCCTTGCGGATCGCCTCGGCCACCTCATTCGCCTTCGCGTGTGCCACGCCTACCCGACCCTTCTGATCTCCCACGGCGACGAGAGCGGTGAAGGAGAACCGACGTCCTCCCTTCACGACCTTCGCGACGCGGTTGATGTGGATGACGTTCTCCACCAGATCGCTCTGTGGGCGTCCTCGGCTCTGCTTTCTCTTTGACATCAGAACTTCAGTCCTCCCTCGCGGGCCCCTTCGGCGAAGGCCTTGACCCGACCGTGATACTTGTAGCCACCGCGGTCGAACACGACGGCCTCGATGTCCTGCGCACGAGCCCGCTCGGCCAGGAGCTTACCAGCGGCAAACGCCTGCGCCACCTTGCGGCGGGAACCCTCCAGTTCGGCCTCCTCTACCGTGGCGGCACGGGTCGAAGCGCCCACCAGGGTCATGCCTGTATCGTCATCGACAAGCTGGCCCTCGAGGTGCTTTAGCGACCGATACACCACCAGCCGAGGCCGGTCGGTGGTCCCGATGACCTTGTTCCGCACGCGGCGGTGGCGGCGCTCCCGCTGAAGCCGCCGACTGTTCCTGATCTGTGAATATTTCAGCTCTTTCACCGATGTCTCCTTGCCCCTGCCTCTGTGACGGACCCATTCGGGGATGCCGGCCGACGGCTATCCCTGACCGCGAGCCCCCGTGTTGCCTCAGGCGCCCGCAGTCTTCCCGGCCTTCCGCCGGACCTGCTCGCCCGCATATCGCACGCCCTTCCCCTTGTACGGCTCAGGCGGGCGGAACCCGCGGATTTCCGCGGCGACCTGACCCACCAGCTGCTTGTCAGCGCCGCTGATCACGACCTCGGTCTGCTTGGGCACCTCCAACTCGATCCCCTCCGGCGCCGTGTACTCCACGACGTGTGAGAAGCCGAGGTGGAGATTGATCCCCTTGCCGGTCTTTTCGGCCCGGTAGCCCACACCGACGATCTCCAGACGCTTGCTGAACCCGTTCGTGACCCCTTCCACCATGTTCGCGATGAGCGAACGGGTGAGGCCATGCAATGCCCTGTGTCTGGGGGCCTCGGAGGGTCTTGCGACCGTCAGCAGATCATCTTCGATAGCGACTGCCATCTCCGGGTGCACGTCGAGTGTGAGTGCACCCCTGGGGCCCTTCACGTGGAGGACACCTTCCTGCAGCCGAGGCGTAACTCCGCCCGGGATCTCCACCGGCTTCTTCCCGATTCTTGACATCGTACTCTCAGATTCCGTGGGTTACGACCGAGTGGTCACCAGACCAGGGCCATCAGCTCGCCGCCGACGCCCTGTTCGCGCGCCACACGATCCGACACGAGGCCGGTCGAGGTTGAGACGATGGCCATCCCGAGCCCGTTGCGGACCCGAGGGACCTCAGCAGCCCCGACGTATTGGCGCCGCCCAGGCTTGGAGACGCGCTCCAGATGGCGAATGATGGGCTGGCCCTCGTGGTACTTCAGGTAGATCCGGAGCACGCCGTGGTGCCCATCGTCCAGGACCTTGTAGTCGTAGACGAAATGGTTCTCCTTCAATACACGGGCGATCTCGATCTTCACCTTGGAGATCGGCATGTCAGCCCAGCGGTGGCCGGCCTGGCCGGCGTTGCGGATGCGCGTAAGCAGGTCCGCGATAGGATCGGTCATCATGTCAGTTTCTCTTCCCTTTACCAGCTGGCCTTCCGGACCCCGGGGATTTCGCCCCGGAGAGCCTTCTGACGGAAGCAGATCCGACAAAGGCCGAACTTTCGCATGTAAGCGCGGGCCCGCCCGCATCGATTGCATCGGTTGTACCCGCGCACGCCGTACTTGGACTTTCGATTCGCCTTCTCGACCAGCGCTTTCCTCGCCATCTATCCCCCGAATACGTGTACGTGGGCACGTGCGGCCGACAAGCCATCGGCGGCATCGCGCACCAGTTCAATTCCAACTTCAATGCTTTTCACGCGGCACCGGCCCCAATCTGCACCGGAATCTCGCCGCGGAAGGGGAAACCCATCTCTCGCAGCAAGGCGTGGGCCTCATCGTCCCGGTCGGTGGATGTCACGATCGTGATATCCATCCCATGCACCCGCTCGACGTCGTCGAATTCGATCTCCGGGAAGATAATTTGCTCCTTCACCCCCAGGGTGAAATTTCCCCGGCCGTCGAAGGACCGGGTAGGCACTCCCCGGAAGTCCCGGATTCGTGGTATCGCCGCACTGATGAGCCGGTCCAGAAAATCGTACATCCTGGCCCGTCGAAGTGTGACGGACACGCCCACCGGCATCCCCTCTCGCAGCGAGAAGCCCGCGATGGACTTCCGGGAGCGAGTGATCATCGGCTTCTGCCCAGCAATCCGACCCACCTCTTCCAGGACGGAGTCGAGGAGCTTCTGGTTCCGGGATGCCTCGCCCACACCCACGTTGATCACCACCTTCTCGATCCGCGGGATCTCATGGATGTTCGCGTACCCGAACTCCTCGCGGAGTCGGGGGCGTACCCGGTCGTTGTAGTGTGCTTCCAGTCTGGATTCCATCGTTCTCTCGTCCGCCTCTTCCGGTGGCTCGCGTTATGGCCGGGGAATGGGATTGCCCGTCTTCACGGCGATGCGCTCCTTGGTGCCGTCCGCCTCGATGCGGACCCTCACACGCGAGGCCTCCCCGGAAGACGGTTCGATCAACATCACATTGGAGATGTCGACGGGCGCCTCAAAGGAGATAATTCCTCCCTCCGGGTTGTCCTGGGTGGGACGCTCGTGCCGCTTGCGCATGTTGACGCCCTCGACGACCACGCGGCCTTTCGCGGGCTCAATGCGAAGGACGTTCCCCTCCATTTCCCTGAAGTTTCCTCGGATGACCCGAACGCGGTCACCCTTGACGATATGGGTCTTTTGCTTGGCCCTGCGGGCCTGTTTGACCTGTTTTTGGGTCGCCATCACAGCACCTCCGGTGCCAGCGAAACGATCTTCATATAGCCCTTTTCGCGGAGCTCGCGGCCAACGGGGCCGAAGATACGCGTCCCGCGCGGCTCGCCGTTCGGGCCGACCAGGACTGCCGCGTTTTCGTCGAACCTGATGTAGGAGCCGTCCTTGCGACGCATCTCCTTGGCAGTACGAACGATCACCGCCCTGGCCACCTCACCCTTCTTCACGCCCGCGTTCGGGATGGCGTTCTTCACGGTCACCATGATCAGGTCACCCACCCGTGCGTACCGGCGGCCGGACCCCCCCAGGACGCGGATGCAGAGGGCGCGCTTCGCGCCCGTATTGTCCGCAATCTTGAGGACCGATTCCTGCTGAATCATCGATCTATCTCCCTATATCGGTGGCGGGACGAGGGTCCGAAGACGTCAAACCCGCTCAGGCCGCTCCATGAGTTCGATCACCCGCCACCGCTTCAACTTCGAAAGCGGTCGCGTTTCCTGGATGCGCACGATGTCACCCACGCGGTACTCGTTCGACTCGTCGTGGGCGTGGTACTTCTTCGAGGCCTTCACCGACTTCCCGTAAAGGGGGTGGGCGAAGCGTCGCTCGACGCTGACAACGACGGTTTTATCGGGGCGGTCGCTGACGACGATACCCTGACGGACCTTCCGGAAATTGCGTCCGGACTCGTTCGTGCGCGTCTCTACGCTTTCAGTCATCTCGGATTCACTCACTCTTCATCGACCTGGAGCTCTCGCTCCCGGATAATTGTCTTCATCCGGGCAATTTCCCGGCGGATCTGCTTGGGCAACTGCGGGTTCTCGAGCTGCATCATCGATCCCCTGAAGCGGAGGCGGAAAAGCTCCTCCCGGAGCTCGCCCATTCGCTCGAGGATCTGCTCGTCCGTCATCTCTCGGATATCTTCGGCCGTAAGCATGACGTCACCCTCCCAGTTGCTGTTCGCGGACGATGAATCGCGTCCGGATCGGGAGCTTGGCAGAGGCCAGCTGCATGGCACGTTCGGCGATCTCCGGACTCACCCCTTCCATCTCAAAGAGGATTCGACCCGGCTTCACCACGGCGACCCACGCCTCGGGATTTCCCTTTCCCTTCCCCATGCGGGTCTCCGCGGGCTTCTGCGTGATCGGCTTGTCGGGGAAAATACGAATCCACACCTTGCCGCCTCGCTTGATGTGCCGCGTCATCGCAATACGCGCGGCCTCGATCTGTCGGTTCGAAATCCAGGCCGGTTCCAGCGCCTGTAGCCCGAATTCTCCGAAGGAGACCTGGTTGCCGCGGTGCGCCTTTCCTCGCATCCGACCCCGGTGGGTCTTTCTGTGCTTAACTCGCTTTGGGGAGAGCATCGTCGTGAGTCCGTTTTATCAGATGTCGGTGGAGTAGGTCCGGCCTCGCCGGTCCTCGACCACCTCACCAAGGAAAATCCAGCACTTCACACCGATCACGCCGAAGGTCGTGTGCGCCTCGACATTGGCGTAGTCGATGTCCGCGCGCAGCGTGTGGAGGGGTACGCGACCCTCATTGTAGCCCTCAGTCCGGGCAATCTCTGCGCCGCCGAGCCGGCCCGCGCACTGGATCCGGATCCCCTCGGCTCCGGCCCGCTGAGCCGACTGGACCGCCCGCTTCATCGCGCGTCGAAAGGAAATGCGCTGCCGCAACTGATGAGCCACGTTGTCGGCCACGAGTTTGGCGTCCATTTCCGGCCGCTTCACTTCCTCCACGTTCACCGACACTTCGGCGTTGGTGAGGACGCCCAGCTCGTCCCGGAGCTTATCCACCTCGGAACCTCGCTTCCCGATCACAACGCCCGGACGGGCGGTATGAATGGTCACGACGATCTTGGAGGGTTTCCGCTCGATCTCGATGGATGAGAGCGCGGCATGCGCAAGCCTCCGGTCCAGATATTTGCGGATGGTCTCGTCTTCCTGGAGGAGCCGGGGGAAATCCTTCTCGGCATACCACCGGGACTTCCAATCCTTGAGGATGCCGAGTCGAAACCCGGTCGGGTGCGTTTTCTGTCCCATCCAGCTCTACTCCCTTGTGTCGACTACGACAGTGATATGGCTCATGCGCTTCCGGAGCGGCGCTGCGCGGCCCATCGCGGCAGCCTTCCAACGCCGCAGAGTCGGGCCCTCGTCCACGAAGGCCTCCCGGATCACGAGCTCGTCCACGTCGACCAACTCGCCGGCGTCTTCACCCCGGTACTGGGCGTTCGCGACCGCGGACCGGAGAGTCTTCTCCACCGGCTCGGCGGCGGCCTTCTTCGAAAACTGAAGAAGGGCATACGCGTCGTTGACGGAACGTCCACGAATCTGGTCGATCACGAGTCGCACCTTGCGGGGACTCATGCGAATGAATCTGGCTACGGCCTTCGCTTTCATGGCTCCTCTTGTTCGCCGCGGCCGGACGCCTCCCGAAGGGTGGGAGTCCGACTTCGTCGATCCTATTGCGTTGGTCCCTATTTCGGTCGAGCGCGCTTGTCTGCCAGCTTCCCTCCGTGGCCCCGGAAGAGGCGCGTGGGGGAAAACTCACCCAGCTTGTGGCCGACCATGTTCTCCGTGATGTAGACGGGCACGAACTTGTTGCCGTTGTGCACCGCGATGGTGTGGCCCACGAATTCCGGAGATATGGTCGAGGATCGAGACCAGGTCTTGACCACCTTCTTCTCTCCGCGGGAGTTCATGATCTCCACCTTCCGGAGGAGTGACTCCTGGATATAGGGGCCCTTCTTTACGCTACGCGGCATGGCCGCCTCCCCACTGGGTTGTACCTGAGGACGTCAGTTGGACCGGACTCACTTGGTCCCCCGGCCCCGCCGGCGTCCACGGACGATGTCCTTGTTCGATTTCTTCTTCGCCTTGCGGGTCTTGATGCCCTCGCGCTTTCCCCACGGCGACACTGGAGGGCGTCCCCCGGAGGTCCTCCCCTCTCCCCCACCGAGGGGATGGTCGACCGGGTTCATCGCGACGCCCCGCACCTTGGGTCGGCGGCCACGCCAGCGTGCCGCCCCTGCCTTCCCGAGGGAGGTGAGCTCGTGGTCCGCGTTCCCCACCTGCCCGATCGTCGCGAGGCAGTCCCGGCGGATCCGGCGCACTTCGCTGGAAGGAAGTCTCAGGGAGACGAAGTCGCCCTCCTTGGCCACCACCTGAACCCCAGCCCCGGCGGAGCGCGCCATCTGTCCACCCTTCCCCGGCTTCATCTCGACGTTGTGAACGGTCGTGCCAAGAGGAACCCGGGCGAGGGCCGTCGCGTTGCCCACCTTGATGTCCGCATCCGGGCCCGACTCCACCTGGTCTCCCACCTGAAGACCCCGGGGCTGAAGAATGTAGCGCTTTTCCCCGTCAGCGTAATGGACGAGCGCCAGATTCGCGGTGCGATTCGGATCGTATTCGATCTCCGCGACGCGGCCGACGATCCCCGTCTTGTCGCGACGGAAGTCGACCCGGCGATAGCGACGCTTGTGGCCGCCGCCCCTCCGACGAAGGGTGATGCGCCCGTGGTGGTTCCGCCCTCCCGACTTGTGGAGCGGCTCCACCAGGCTCTCTTCGGGACCCCTGCGGGTGATCTCACTCCCGTCCATGATAGAACGGAAGCGGGTGCCTGCGGTGATCGGCTTGAACTTCTTGAGCGCCATGATATCAGCCCAGTTCGTAGAACTCGATGTGGTCGTCGGGGGCCAGGCGGACCATGGCCTTCTTGAAGGCGGGGCGCCGCCCCACGTGCTGGGTCCGGTTCATCTGCCCCATCAGGGAGCGCCGGGCCTTCCCTTCGTAGCGAGCGGTGCGGACATCCTCCACCACCACGTCCCAGGCGGTCTCGACCGCCTCCAGGATCTGTGCCTTGTTGGCCTTCGGGTGCACGATGAAGGTGTAGACGTTCTCCACCTCCTGTTCACGTGCAGCCTTCTCGGTCACCACCGGCCCGAGAATCACGTCGTAGACGTCACGCATCCCCCACCTCCTCCTCGGATTCAGCCACGCCCACGTCGGCAGGCGCGGCCGGCTCGTGCTCGCTCGCGTCCTGCTCGAGCGCCTCCAATGCGGAGCGCTCGATGAGAATCGTCCCGGCCAGGAGCAGGTCATAGACCGACTCGGTGCCGAACGTCATGACGTGGAGCCCGGGCTCATTCCGCGCCGAGAGCACCAGATTCTCCCTGATCCCGTCCGTCAGGATCAGGACCCTTCCCGTGACCTCGACCGATTCGAGGTACCTGACGAGCTGGCGGGTCGACGGCTTCTCGAAGTCGAGAGCATCGATGATCACGATCCTGTCGTCCTGGGCCCGCGCGTTGTAGGCGGAGCGCCTGGCGAGGCCCCGGAGCTTTTTCGGAACGCGCTGCCGCCAACTGTGCGGCTGGGGCGGGAAGGCCACACCGCCGCCCGCCCACTGGGGAGCACGGATGGTGCCCTGTCGAGCACGCCCGGTGCCCTTCTGCCGCCAGGGCTTCCGACCACCGCCACGGACTGCAGCCCGATTCTTGGCGGCCCCGGTTCCCTGCCGCTGATTGGCCAGGTGGGCTTTCACGACCCGATGGAGGGCTGATTCGTTCACGACGCCGTCGAAGAGGACCCCGGGGAGCTCCCGGGCCCGGCCCTTCTTGCCGTCGGCTTTGTAGTAGCGTGCCTTTGCCATGTCCGTCACTTCGCGATGAATACGTAGCTATTGCGAGCGCCGGGGAGGCCGCCCTTCACGAAGAGGAGGTTCCGCTCGACATCGATGCGCACCACCTCGAGATTCCTCACCGTCGTCCTGGTACCGCCCATCCGCCCCGGAAGCTTCTTGCCCTTGATGACCCGAGAGGGGTCGGTTCCCGGACCGATGGAGCCCGGGGTGCGAGACATGGGGTGCCCGTGGGATCCCGGGCGGCCCGCGAACCCATGCCGCTTCACGACACCCTGGAAACCCCGCCCCTTCGACGCACCGGTGACCTTCACGCGGTCTCCTGGCTCGAAGACCTCCACGGTGAGCTCCTGTCCCTCCTCCAATCCCTCCTCGGCCGCAAGGCGGAACTCCCGCACCACGGTGGGTGCGTATTCGATTCCGACCCGGGCCGCATGGCCCAGCTCGGGCTTCGTGGCCCGCCCATCCTTGCGGCGCCCGAACCCGAGTTGGACGGCGCTGTAGCCGTCCCGCTCCTCGGTCTTCACCTGCAAGACCGGGCAGGGCCCAGCTTCTACGACGGTCACGGGCACGATCGCTCCGTCCTCGTCGAACAGTCGGGTCATCCCGACCTTCTTTCCTATCAGTCCCGCCATCGTCGGCATCCCTTCGATTACGCCCTTCGGGTAGCCCGACTCCTCATGAGTCGGGCCCCGTCAGCGCGGTTCAGTCGACCTTGATTTCGACGTCCACACCCGCGGGCAGATCGAGTTTCGTGAGCGCGTCGACCGTCGCCGGCCGGCTGTCCACGATATCGATGAGCCGCTTGTGCGTCCGAAGCTCGAACTGCTCCCTGCTCTTCTTGTCGATGTGGGGGGAGCGGAGCACCGTCCAGCGCTCCCGACGCGTCGGGAGGGGAATTGGACCCTTGACCGTGGCGCCCGTCTTCTCAGCGGTGCGCACGATGTCCGATGCGGTCTGGTCGACCACCCAGTGATCGAATGCCTTCAGTCTGATGCGAATCCTACCGGCCATTTCATCCTCTCGGTCACGGGGGTCGAGCCCCGCCCACGTCGTCTCAAAAAGCGTGTGATCCCGCCCCGAAGGGGTCCCCCCGATCGGGACGGGTCTCCTCTCGGCGCGCCCCCGACCTCACAGGGCAGGGCCGCGCCGTCTGTATCAATTCCGCCGGGTCAGTCGAGAACCTCGGTGACGACACCGGCGCCGACGGTCCGTCCACCTTCAC
>JBBDRS010000011.1:80347-164880 GCA_040905325.1 Gemmatimonadota bacterium | reverse complement strand
ACGCTGCTCACCACGCTCCACGGCCTGCTCCAACGGTAGACGCCGCCGCGCGCCTCAGGCGTCCCAGTCGTGGGGAAGGGACTGATCGAAGTGTACTCCGGGATGGCTTCGGGAGCCGCGAGGTCGAAGGCCGGGGACTGATCGAGGTCGAGTTCGGCCTGAGGAGGGTCCCGAGCGGGGGTCACGCGGGGCGGCCGACGTGGGAGGTCGAGATGGCGGAGAATGCGGTCAAGCGAGATCGGCCCCTGCCAATCTCTTGCGAGAAGCCAGGCGACGCCGGGCACGGCGAAGCATGAAACTCTCGCAGCTGCGCGCTATCCCTCCCGCACCCGAATCACCGATCGGCGGTTCTGCTGTTTGCCCACTCCTGTGCCGTTGTCCGCCACCGGCTCGGCCTCGCCCTTTCCGATCGCGGTGAGGCGCGCGTCGGAGATGCCTCGATTGGTGAGGTAGGAAGTGACGGCTTCGGCTCTCCGCTGGGAAAGGGCGAGGTTGGCCGCTTCTTCTCCATCCGAGTCGGTGTGCCCCTCGATCTCCACGGCGAGTTCCGGGTTCCGCTCCAACATCGAGGCCAACTCCTCGAGGGTGGGCGTGGATTCCGGACGAAGCCGATCGCTGTTGACGTCGAAGAGGATCCCCCGCGTCGTGTATTCCCCGGTCGCCATGAGAGCGTCATGGAGCGGATCGCCGTGAACCGCGACGACGATGTTCCTCAGATACGCCCGGCGGTCGTTGTTGGCGTTCACCCGGAACTCGATGTGGTCAGCCCGACCGAACTGTGCGTTCGGAATCTGCGCGGCTCGGTCCGTACCTGCATAGAGAATCGCGTAATCAGGAACTCCGGGTTCGCCGTCCACCTGGAGTTTGAAGGGAACCAACCGCTCGTCGATACCACGGATCGGGTCCAGGTTCGACACCTGTGCTCTCGCACGGGCGATCCCAGAGCTGCGATAGAGATCGAGATAGTGGTACGGATAGTTGCCGAGGTTCGAGCTGTCGTGGGTCCGGGTCAGGACCGTCATCCCCATGTTGGGGAAGGCGGCCTGGAATTCGAACTCCAGGGTGAAGTCGTCCGGCAGCTCGCGGGGGAGGGGCACGCGAAACGTGCTCGCCGAGGAGAACTCGAGGACCTTGTCCCCATCGCGTTCCACGATCTCCATATTTCCCGACACGAACTCGATCTGTCGGACGGGGAGCCGCCCCACGGGCTCATCGGTGAGGTCCAGGACGTAGAGCACTTCGCTACCCGGAACGAAGTCGTAGTTCCTCCAGAACCCTTCCCCCGGTGCTTCCACCGACTGTCGTGCGGCTTCGGCGTCGGTGATCGGCTTCCCATCGGCGTCCAACACGATGTCGCCGTCCTCGTCCTCGAAAACCGGAGTCTGGCCGTTGGCTCGGGCCTCCTCGGCGCAGCGGGTGTCGTCCATCGCACAGCGCACGGCATCTCGCACCAGATCGTTGATCTGGTCCGCCACCTCCCGTTCCACCGTACCCCTCAGGCGGTCCCCGAGCCCTCCCAACTGCGCCGCGCCCTCCGCAGGAGAGAGGATGGCTCCAACCGCAAGAACGACGACAAAGGTCGACAACCCGTTCCGCAGCATCTCGACACCTCCGGTTGCTGAATGCGGTGCAGTGGGTTGGCCGACTCGGACGAGGGCAACCCGAGCCAGTGTATGGTCCGGTGGGCGTTCGATCAACTTTCCCGAGGGAGGGGGGAGTCGATATCGAGTCCCGGGGTAGGCGGCGGGGGCGTAGTGGTGCCACGAGGGGAGTGTGCCCGTACATTCAGCGGCCGGTTCCCATCCTTGGCACTGCTGTTTCCCCGGTAGGGCAAGGCAATGAGCCAGAGGGTGGCGTCGCACCATGGCGCCCGGCGGGGCTCGCCGTCGTGCCCCTCGAGGTAATGCCAGGTCCGGGATCTCCGCTTGCCACATGCCGGTGATCCCCGACTCGCTGGTCACTCCGTCGAACTTGATGATCCAGGGCATCTCGCCGGGGCGGGGTTTCGTGTGTCCCGAGCGCACGGTGTTCTTCCTGCTACTCCAGAGAGTCAGCGCCTCGGATCGCGCCCCTCCTGCGCTCGCGCCGATTCGCATGATCCCCTTCACGGCCCCCGTCGTCTCACGCTCGATCCCGGCCGCCGGGGTCATCGACGTGCCCGAGCGGCTGCGAGCGGAACCGGGACTGTCCGCCACGATCGTCACTGACAATGGCCCCAAGCTCAGGAACCAGTGCGCGGTAGGCGGGCACCTCTGCCATTGCCTGCGCGATCTGGTCGGCCTGGCGGTGGTACGCCTCGAGCGCGTCGACGATTTCGCGGTTGCGCGGCCACCCGTTCCGACGCATCTCGTCATAGGTCGAGCGGGGTACCGCGATCTGCTGCCACTGGGAGGCGTGGAAGAAATCGACGATGACGTTCCAGCACTGATCGCCGCATCCTTCGCCTGCATCCAGAAAGGCGATCGACCGCTCGCCCGACCTGCCGACCTGGGCGTACGCGTTCCGCTTGATGGTCAGCTGTTCGATCGATCCAGCGACTTCCGCGCGGAGCTCGCCCAAAAGAAGGCGCTCGCGGGCCCGCTCGGCCCGGGACTCGTTCCACTGCTGAGCCTGCAGGCCGATGAAGACCCCGACTACCACGATCACGAAGTCGATTCCGATGGCCGCCCAGTTCTGCTCCCGGACGTGCCGGGTGATCCGGCGGAGCATCAAGGGCGCGCGCCTCCTCCGGGCCCATGGGCGAGCTGCCGCTGGTATTCGGCTTCGTCGAAGTGGCCCCTGGATTCTGTAATCAGCCCGTCGTTCCCCATGGTCCACACTTCGTACCCGCTGATCCGCACGGCGCGGCCGGTGCCCCTGGGTCCCGTGTTTGTCCCGGTCAGCGTCCAGTCGTACTCGGGGGCGGCTCCCTCCACGAGCAGGGAATCCATGGTGACTTCCATGTCCGGGAAGGCCGTCATGAACCCTCGCGCCGCCTCGGCGACGGCCTCTCGCCCCACCGACGGCTCACCCCCGTTGATCGCCAGGGACCCTTGTTCGGCGTAGAACGCGGCTACGCGACCCGGGTCCTGGCTGCTCCACGCAGCGGTGTAACGAAGGGCGAACTCCTGCAGGTCGTGGTTCGACGGAGGCATCACCCTGGGAGCGTAAAGCACGCGAAGCGTCCGCGCGACCATGGCCGGCACCACCGACCCGTGCGTCTCCCCCTGGAAGACCACCGCGTCGACGGCGGTCCCGGGGCCGTGCCGGCTCCGGAGCGCGTCGGCGAACCGTCATCCCGGATGCTGCCGTCCTCGCCCCGGTCCGCTCGCCGGACGCCGGCGGGCGTAAGGTCGAAGATCCACGAGACCGCGATCGCCACAGGCAGTCCCGCCAGGATTACCACCACCAGGATGCGCACCAAGACATCCCGGCCGCCAAAGACGGGGAGCAGCGTGGTGACCACCTGGATGGCGATCCACGCGAAGGCGGCGTAGAAGAGGGCCGTCGGGATCACCCTGCGTCGCCGCACCTCGGCGAGAAAGCTCGGCTCTGCCAATGGTGGGGTGTCCGTCACTCCGCTGCCCGGAGATGACCTACGTAGCGCACCTTGAAGGAGGGGGCCAGCGTGGTGAACGCCGTCATCCTCATGGCTTCGAGGTGGGCGGCCGCGTGGACGCCACGGACGTACTGGACGCGTGCGACATCGGAGGTCGTGCCGACGGGGATCTGCCGCGTCTGGGCGAGCGGTGCCAGGACGAGGATCAGGATAGAGAGCAGGAGTAGGCGGTTCAGGGAGCCTCTCGGGTGGGTATGGAGCGGTAGAACGGGAGCGGGCCGGAGCCCCAGCCCGCTACGGTGTGATCTCACCGAGCACGCGGATGGTCTGAACCTTCAGCCTGTCTTCCTTCATGGCGCGCGCGGCTTCGTCGGAGGCCATGAAGGACTGGAACCGGTCCATGTCCGGGACCTGGAAGATGAGCCCCGTCAGGTTGGGATGTTCCGGGTCCCGGAAGATGCGGGCGGTGACCCCGATCCGGCCGAACATCTCCTGTCGACTTCCGGCCCCGCCATGCCAGGCCCTGACCCAGTGATCCCCGTCCTCGACTTCGTGGAACGCGATGAGTGTGGCCATTTGAGGTTTCTCGTTGGGTTGGTGGATGGGGGGTTCCGCAACGCGCCGGCGTCGGGGCATCTACAGCGTGCCATAGGTCAGCTTCTCGGCGACCTTCCCACCTCGCACGGTGATCACGTCCACGCCGCGCAGCTCCGCATCGCGCCCGTCTGCGTCCTTCCAGCGCAGGACGAAGCGGCAGCAGGCCCGTTCCCCAGCAGCGAAGACTTCGACGATCTCCTGTGTGAAGCCGGGGAAGTGTTCGTCCATGGACTCCCAGACGGCCCGCACCGCTTCCGCGCCCTCGTGGCGCCCGAAGCTGACCTCTGCGGGAGCGACATGTTCGAAGACGCAGTCCGCGGTCATGTCGGCCATGGTCGCATCCCAGTCGCGGGCGTTGAATCCGCTTTCGAAGCGGGTGACCAGGGCCAGAGTCTCATCGGTGTTGGACATGATGCGGTGCTCCTGTGGAGGGGCAGGAAATCCAGACGCCCTCCAGGGAGGGGAAGGCCAAGGTAGGACGGGACTTCTGGTCGAGCAAGCAGCGGGATGGGCTCGGGAGCTGCGAGATCGAAAAGTGCGACTGGCCGAGGTCGAATGCGACCTGGTTAGGGTCCGGCGCGGGGGAGACGTCGGGAGGTCGATGCACGAGGTATGGATGGACGAGGATCCGCTGGATGGTGGCGGGGACGGTGATGAACGAGATGATCCTCATTTCGCCGCCGCAGGCTGGGGCAGCCACAGGGCGAAAGGCTCGCGAGCTGCGGGTGAGTCAACTCGCCGGTCCCCTGCCAGGCGCGACGCCACCCAAGACCCCATGGCATCGGTGCCGATGCATGCGGGGAGGAGGGACGAACCGAGCCAGGCGTTGAAGGAGCTCCAGGCTCTCGCCGGTTCCGTTCCACCAGAGGCGCACACCCCCCCCTCCGTCCCCGCCGTACCCCGACGTACGACGGGGGCGAAGGCACCCAGCGCCTCCGCCCCCGTCCGTTCATGCCGACCGCCCCACGCGAGTCCGGGCGGTCCTTCGGCGCCCCCTCAGTTCAAGGGATCGCCGGCCCACCGCCATTCCGGCCGGTAGCCGGGCGAAAGGTCGATGGAGTCCGTCAGCCGTGCACGCACCATCGCGACGGGAATCCGCCCGCCCTGCAGCACCGCGTCGTGGTACTCCCGCTCGGTCATGTGACCGGCCTCGACCAGCTCGTCGTACAGCGCGTCGAACTGCATACCGCCAATCATGTAGGCCACCTGATAGAGCGGCGAATAGTTGCCCTGGAAGGAGCGCCGCACCTCGGCCTCCGCGTTCGAACGCTCGTGCCCCACGCGGTCGACCAGGAAGTCCACGGCCTCCTCGGGTGTCCAGTTCTCCAGGTGGTAGTTCAGCGAGAACATGATCCGCGCGGCGCGGTGCATGCGCCAGAACAGCATGCCGATCTCGTCCTCGGGACCCCGCGGGAAACCCCGGTCCCACAGCACGATCTCCCAGTAGAGCGCCCAGCCCTCGCCCCAGAAGGGGGTCGAGAACATGCCACGGTGGGGGTTGAAGCGACTGGTCATGAAGCCCTGCAGGTGATGCCCCGGGATCAACTCGTGGTGTACCGTTGCCCGGTTGAAGTGCGGGTTGTTGCCCCGCATGCTCATGAGCTTGAAGTCGTGCTCCATGGTGTTCGTCGGGTACGAGATCGTGATCGTCTCGCCCCCGAGGAAGAACGCGTTGATGCGCTGGCGCTCGGGCGACATCATCTGCGCCCGCCAGATCTCGCTGGCCAGCGGCGGGAGCGTGATCTCCGCATTCTGCTCGAGGAAGTCGATGGACTGCCGCTCCAGGTCGTAGATGAGCCCCGGCTTCTCACCCGGGTCCACGGCCATCTCCTTTACAGCCTCCTGGGCGTCGCGCCAGTCGTCGTAGCCCATCTCCCGGGCCGCGTCGACGAGCGCCTCCTCCATCCACGCGAACTCCTGCTCCGCGATTGCGATGAGCTCCTCCGGCGTATACGGGATCATCTCATGTCGCAGGTGGGCCTCGAGCCCAGCGGCGCCGATGGGCATCCCGTTGACGATCTCAGACTCGCCGCCTCCGAGTTCCGCTTCGATGGCGTCGGCATAGGCGAGCAGCACCTCGCTGGCATGTTCCGACGGCACCTCCGTCCACCACGTGAAGATGGGGTCGTACCCCATGTAGTGGCTGTACCAGTTCTCGAGCGTGTCCTCCAACGCGCGCACCCAGGCGGCCGCCCGTCTGGCCGCGACGGGATGGATCTCGCCGCCCGGCACGTCGCCGGCCCGGATCCGCTCCATGAGCGCCTCGGCCTCGTCGGCGATGTCGTCCAGGGCCTCCGCGGAGGGGCGGCCCTCCGGCCGCGCGCCCTGGTGGCGGGTCTCCTGCAGGTCGATGATCGTGCGGGCGAACGGCACCAGGGGCGCCATCTCCGGCACGGCCGCCTCGTCCTCGTCCAGCATGGCGAGCTCGAACTCGACCCGGTTGCGGAGGAGGATGTAGTCGACCTGCCCTTCACGGTTCAGCCGGCCGAAGTCCACGTCTCCCATGCGGTCCAGCCAGTCCGTCAGGAAGGTGCGCAGCCGGTCGTGGTAGATGTAGGAGTACGGAATCCCGTACCGGCGGTCCACGGCGCGGCGGTCCGCGTCATAGCGGACGACGGCCACGCTGAAGTTGCTCACCTCATCGTCGAACTCCACGAGCGAGGACAGGTCGGGAACGGTCTGTTCCCAGCCGTCCGGGGCCACCGCGGCCGCCTGCTGGGCCGCGACGGGCGCGGCGAAGAGCGCGAGGGCGAACGGAGCTGCGATCAGTGCGTAACGGAGTCTCGTCACAATGTGCTTCCTCTGTTGTTGGGGATGAACGTCGATCGACCGGGCGGAGATCAACCAGTCGGCTCGTCGGTGAAGAGCGTAACCGCCCACTCCCAGTCGCCCAACCCGATGGATCCCATGATGGTGTTCGACCCCTTACCCGCATACCGCCTGCCGGTGCCTCCGTGAATTGACCGTGGAGGAGCGACCAGATGTGCAAGATTCTGCGGCTGGAACGTCAAGATGGTCATGGAGGCCGGAATAGTGCCGGCCGGGACGGCAAATGACCACCTATGTCGAGAAGAGGAGGTTCCGATGCGCAGGACTCTCATAATGGCCGCGATCCTGACGGCCATGGGAATGTCGGCGGCGGGCACGGCCGGCCAGGAGATCCCCCGGATCCGTTCCAGCTCGGGCGAGCGCGACGGGGTCTCAATCACGGTATACAACCAGAACTTCGGGCTCGTCCGGGAGACCCGGACTCTCGACCTGAGCTCAGGTCGTTTGCTCCTGGAGTTCGGTGACGTGGCGGCCGGGATCCAGCCCGAGACGGTCCACATCCGTCCCCTGAACCAGACGCTGCTCCAGGTGCTGGAGCAGAACTACCAGTACGATCTGCTGAACCCCCAGAAGCTGCTCGAGAAGTACGTCGGCCGGACGGTAACGGTGTACCGGACCAACCCTGTCACCGGGGTCGAGGAGCCCGTCTCTGCGGAGGTCCTCTCGGTGAACGGCGGGCCCATCCTCCGGATCGGGGACGAGATCACGTTCAACTATCCCGGTCGCTTCGGCTTTCCCGAGGTGCCGGAGAACCTGATCGCCAAACCCACGCTGCTGTGGCAGTTGAACGCGCCCGGGGGCGAACAGCAGGTCGAGGTCACCTACCTGACCAACAACCTGAACTGGAAGTCGGACTACGTGATGGTGCTGGACGAAGACGATGCACGAGCGTCCCTGACCGGCTGGGTCACGCTCACGAACCAGAGTGGCGCCACCTACGACGGCGCCCGGCTCCAGCTCGTGGCCGGGGACGTGCAACGGGTCAGCGGAGGCGTACGGCCGGAGGCCCGCCAGGCGATGATGGCCGACGCCGTGGCCATGGAATCGGCCGGCTTCTCCGAGCAGGGCTTCTTCGAATACCACCTCTATACGCTGGGACGGCCGGCGGATGTCGTGAACAACGAACAGAAGCAGGTGACGCTGCTGGAGGCCGATGCGTTCGGCGTGGAGAAGAAGCTCATCTTCCACGGAGCGACCCATTACTATCGCGGCCAGTACGGCCAGGTGACCGCCGACCAGAAGGTGGGCGTCTTCCTGGACTTCGAGAACAGCGAGGCGAACGGGCTGGGCATGCCGCTCCCCAAGGGCACCGTGCGCGTGTACAAGCGGGACGACAGCGGCGCGCAGCAGTTCATCGGGGAGGATCTGATCGATCACACGCCCCGTGATGAAACGCTCCGCATCAAGATGGGCGAGGCGTTCGACGTGGTGGGCGACCGCCGGCAGTTGGACTACGGCGTAATCTCAAGCTGTGTTACGGAGAGCGCGTGGGAGGTCTCTCTCCGGAACCATAAGGACGAGGACGTCCGCGTGATGCTGGTGGAGCCGGTGGGCGGCGACTGGGAGCTCATCTCGGCCAGCCACCCCTCAGAGCGGATGGACGCCTGGACGTTCAGCTTCGAGCCCGAAGTGCCCGCGAACGGCGAGACGACGGTCCGGTACCGCGTACGGGTCAGGTGGTGCTGAGGGGCACCGGTAAGCGTCGAAGCAGCTTCGCGATTCCGCGCACGCTGAGCCACAGGACCAAGGCGACCAACGCGAGGGACACGATCGGGAGCAGCACGGCGAGCACGATCAGGCCCACCACACCCACGTCCTCGAGCGCGCTCAGCACCGGGTTTCCCATGCCGCCCGTCGCCAGGGTGCTCCCGCTGCGAAGCCCCGCCTTGCCCAGATGGGTAATCAGCGCCACCGCGGCCGCAGCGACCGCGAGCGGGATCCAGTAGTCCGCGAGCCGCGCTGGATCGTCCGGTCCCGCGACCATCATCGCGAGTCCGACCGCCGCCGCCGGCTTGATGGGCAGGTGCACGAGGTCGGATACGTGGTCCACGCCGGGGATCTTGTCGGCGACCTGCTCGAGAAGGAACGCGGCGACGAGGGCGGTCAGGATCGCCGGGTCGGCCAGCTCCGATTCGAGGAAGGGGAGCGTCCCCATGTCGACCATGTCGAGCGCGGACAGGCCCACCAGCGTCAGGGCGGCCAGCCACGGGTTGATGCCCGCCGCCGCAGCCACCGCGGAGATCTCGGTGATCCGTTCGATGGGGTCCATCACTCCTCCCACATGCCGGGCCTCCCGCAAGCACCGTGCGCCATCCATGGCATCATGGTCGCGCCGGGTGGTTCGACCCCAGTGGATCGCCGTTGGGTCCGCTCAGATGGGCCTCACGATCCCGGGCGGCGAAATCCGGCAGATGCGGCGGTCCACCATGTCCAGAAAGAAGGCCGCGCTCGCCTCACGGCCCGAGCGAGGCGCCGAGCACGGGAACCGCGATGCCCACCCAGATGGCAACGCGCCTACGCCGCCTCATGCCCCTCCTATCGTGTGCGCTGGATGAACCCCGCCAGAACGTCGCGCCACTGATCGAGCAGGCTCTCGTCCACATACATCATGTGGCCCGCGGGAAAGTCGGAGCGTTCAATCTGGGCGCGTAGCTCGGGAGGGAGACCCAGCTGGTCCATCGTCCAGACTGCGGCGAAGTACGGGGTGGCCAGGTCGTATGTGCCGTTGATCAGCAGCACCTCCAGATCCGGGTTGCGCAGCATCGCTTCCGCCAGGTCGGATGCTACGTTCGGCGTGTCCCCGCGTCCGCCGCCGCCCCGCTGCCAGTTCCATCCGGGGGTGCCGCCGCTCGGCCGGTACTCCATATCCCCGTCATAACCCAGTTCGTCGCGCAGGTAGGCGTTGAACGCTGTGGTGTAGGCCGAGCTGATGGCGGAGGATTGCACGTCGTGGGTGGGCGTCCGGTCGAGTGGCTCGCCGATGGGACCCGTGAAGCGCGCATCCAGCCGACCCACTTGCAGCCCACCGTCGCGGAGCAGCTCCTGCCGGAACTCGGGCGCGGTCACCCGGAGGTCGGCCCGTTCCAGGTACTCCTGCGAAAGACCCGTGTAGCGGTGCATCTGGTCGATGACCCGCGAGCGCTCGTCGGGACTCATGGTGCTCCCGGCGAGCAATGCGCTGGCGTAGTCCGTGATGGCCCATTCCTCCACCTCGGCGAGGAACGCATCCAGGTCCGTGGGGGCTTCACCGGGGAGCGCATCGTGATAGGCCGCCACAAGCGCGTAGGCGGGCACGTTGGTCACGTACGCCACGATGGTCTGCGGTGCGAACTGGATGGTCTGGAAGTCGAGCACCGAGGAAACCAGGACGATCCCGTTCAGATCGATGTTGGCTCCCTGGAGGTGCCTGGCCAGGACGGCCGAGCGCGTGGTTCCGTAGCTCTCCCCCAGCAGGTAGCGCGGTGAGTTCCAGCGCCCGTGCTCGCTCAGAAAGCGCCGGACGAACTGGGTCAGAGAACGAGCGTCCTCGTCGATCCCCCAGAACACGCTGCCAGGGGTGTCGCCGAGGGGCTTGCTGAATCCCGTCCCGATCGGGTCCACCATGACGATGTCGGCGATGTCCAGCACCGTGTGCTGGTTGTCCACGAGCGGATAGGGAGGGGCGCCCTGGGGCCCCACGGTGGGCGTCTGGATCCGGCGGGGGCCCATGATCCCCATGTGCAGCCAGAACGAAGCGGAGCCCGGCCCGCCGTTGTAGGCGAAGACGATCGGGCGCGCTGCCGCGTCCTCCCCGTTCGTCCGGAAGTAGGCGGTGTAGTACAGTTCTCCGATGGGCTGGTCGTCATCGTCGCGGAGGATGACGCTTCCCACGACGGCCTCGTAATCCACCGTCTCCCCGTTCAGGGACATGGAGTGTTCGCTCGCCCAGCGGGCCGGCTGGATGTCCTCCTCCTGCGCCTGAGCGGCCAGCGCGTTCGCCTGACCGAGTGGAAGGAGGAGCAGGATCGCGAAGGCGAGGACAGGGATGATCGGACGCTGCATACTTCCTCCTGGCATGGGCCATGGCCGGACCCTGCCGGGCCCGGCCATGGTCGAGCCCACAATGGCGGTTCGACACGGGAACGTAAACACGGATAGGCAATTCGAACGCACTCACCATGTGAACGCAAGGCAGGATGCGGCCACGTTCTTCGCCCGGCGCCAGGCCCACCCGCGCCAGGCCCACCCGCGAAGAACCTGTGCGCACTCTTGGTCATCCCCCGGCCTCCGGAAGCGGACTCACTGAAAACGAGCGCCACTCGCTGAGGGCCGACGCGGCCCCGTCTCCCGTGACTCGCACCACGGCCGCTTCGAACGATCCCTGCTGGACCGGGACCTCGCGGGTGTCGTCGTCACCGCCTCCGCCTCCCCCGCCCCCCTGCTCCGGGACCTCTTCCGTGCGCGTCAGGCCCCACGTCACCCGCCTGAGCCCGGCGGCCGCGTCCTCCAGATCGATCCGGTGGACCTCCTCGCCGCTTCCGGCTTCCCGAACGAGGACGGCCAGGTCCTCCCCGACCTCGTCTTCGGCCAACCAGAACGTGAGCGGCACACCGTAGGGAGGGTTCGACGCGCTCCAATCCTGCCTTGCGTAGGAGCGGTACACGCCGATGTCGAACTCGTAGGACTCACCGTTGGGTGGCTGGAAGAGGTGCGCCGTGGTGGACGCCGTAACCTCACCGGCCTCGCGGAGGAACGAGATGTCGTCCATGATCCAGAATCCGCGGCCGAAGGTGCCGAGCAGGAGGTCGTCCTCCCGGTCCTGAAGCATCAACTCCCGCACCTGGATGACCGGAAGGCCTCCGTCGAGCCGGGTCCAGCGGGCGCCTCCGTCGCCGGAGACGTAGACCCCGAATTCGGCGCCGACAAAGAGGAGCTCCGGATCCGTGTCGTCCTCCGCGAGCGACCATAGGGGACCCCACTCGTCCATCCCGTCGGTGATTACGCGCCAGGTGGCGCCCCGGTCGTCACTCCGCGCCAGATAGGGAAGGAAATCGCCGCGCTTGTGGTTGTTGAACACCGCGTAGATGCGGTCCGGGTGATGGCGGGATGCGACGACGTCGGCGACGTACCCCGTCTCCGGCACGCCGTCCACCCGGTCGATGCGACGCCAGGTGCGGCCCCCGTCGTCGGTGATCTGGACGAGACCATCGTCGGTGCCCGCCACCAGCAGGTTCGGATCGATCCGCGACTCGTCGAGGGAGACGATGGTGCCCAGATCTGCGGTGTAGACGTGCTTCCAGACCGCGTCGTCGGGCCACACCCGCCCCATCACTTCCAAGGTGTCGCGGTCGATCTGCTTGGTGAGATCCTCGCTGATAGCAGACCACGTGTCGCCCCGGTCGTGGGAACGCCACACCCGCTCGGAGGCCATGTAGAAGCGCCCTGGCACGTGCCGGCTCGCCACGATCGGGGTATCCCAGTACCAGCGGGAGTCCACGCCCTCCGGATCGTCCGGCCGGATGCCCACCTGCTCGTCGGTACGGTAGTTGGTGCGACGAACGGCCCCGTTCTGCGACTCCGTGTACACGATGTCCGGGTCGAAGTGGTCGAACTCCACGTCGAATCCGTCGCCGCCGGTCACCGGGCCCCAGTGCGGGTTCAGCACGCCCGCTTGGTTCCGCGTCTGCTGTAGACCGATCACGGTGCCGTTGTCCTGGGTCCCCCCTCCGATGCGGTAGAATGGGCGCGACTCGTCGGCGCCGACCCGGTAGAACTGCATCAGGGGGAGGTTGTCGAAGTACCGCCACGTGCGGCCCGCGTCCTGACTCTCATAGAGCCCACCGTCGTTGCCCAGGAGGATGTGCTCCGGGTCGTTCGGGTTGAACGCCATCGCGTGGTGGTCGACGTGCACGCCCTGGGTGGGCCATGGCTCCCAGGTGTCACCGTGGTCCGTCGTGCGCATGAGCTGGACCTCGACCCCCCACACCTCTCCTTCGCGATGCGGGTTGGGGAAGAGCTCCTGGTAGTACTGCGGGTCGTTGGGCGCCCAGTCGTTCACCCGCATCCACGACTCGCCCCGGTCCTCCGAGCGGTAGAAGCCGCTGGAGTCGTTGGCGGCAGCGACCACGGCGTAGACCACGTCGGGGCGCTGGGGAGAGAGCGCGAGCCCGATGCGGCCCCGGTCGACGCCGGGGAGGCCTTGATCGATCTCGCGCCAGGTGTCGCCCCCGTCCTCGCTCTTGAAGATGGTGCCCTCGGGGCCCCCCGCGATCAGGACACCGGTGTGCCGTCGCCGTTGGTACGAGGCCGCATAGAGAACGTCGGGCTCGTCAGGGTCCTGGACCACGTCGCTGATCCCCGTCATCTCGCTCACGTGCAGGATGCGTTCCCACGTTTCGCCACCGTCGGTGGTCCGGTAGAGTCCCCGGTCGCCGCCGTCACGCCAGAGCGGCCCCTGCGCCGCCACGTAGACGATGTCCGAGTCCCGGGGGTCGATCACGATCTTCCCGATGTGCTCGGACGCCCCGAGGCCGGTGTTGCGCCAGGTCTCGCCGCCGTCCGTCGACTTGTAGACCCCGTCGCCGAAACTGACGCTGCGCTGCGAGTTGTTCTCGCCGGTCCCGACCCAGACGACGTCCGGGTTCTCCGGGTCGAGGACGACCGTCCCGATCGAGTACGACCCCTGGTCGTCGAAGATAGGCGTCCAGTCGACCCCGCCGTTCGTGGTCTTCCAGAGTCCGCCGGAGGCGGAGGCGACGTACCAGGTCCCTCGACTGCGGGGATCCATCGCGATGTCGCCCACGCGCCCGCTCCGGAACGACGGGCCGACCTCGCGGAAATCCACTCCCACGATCGAGTCGGCGAAGAGGAGTGACTGCTGAGCGGACAGGGGGGCTCCAACGCCGGCCAGAACGAAGACCGTGGCACCGACGGTGGCTGCGTGGAGGAAGATCCGGCTGAGCGGCCGGGGTCGGGAACGTGACATGCTTCACACCTCGCTGATGTGGGGGACTCCTGGGTGCGGAATCCCGTGTCGTGACTCGAGTTTCCGGCAGAATAGGGCGCATCGCGTGGCTTGGCCAGTCCCACCCGGCGGGGGTGGGGACGGATCGGTCGGGCCAGGGCCCGGCCCGGGCAACAGGCGCAGGGAACCCTGCCTGCTTCGCCGAACCATCACGGAATCTGGACCGAGAGTTCGAACGTGCGGCCCGGTCGCGGAAGCCCGCATTGGTCGAAGGAGAGCGCATTCGTGACATTTCTCGCGCGGGCGACGACGACGAGGCTCCGGAAGTGCCGGGACCGAAACTCCAGAGGCAGCTCTGTACGGAGGTCCAGGCGGCCGGACGCATCGATTCGTTCCATCTCCCCCAGAGCGGGGTCAAGGCAGTGCTGGGTGCCGACGTACCGGTATTCCGCAGTGAACCGCGGGTCCCCGAGCGGGACCCCGGAGGCTGCGGGCCCACCGACGGCGGCATCGGACCCGCGGATGCGCGCCAGCGACGTCGCAGCCGAAACGGATCCACTGATTCCGGGCTCGTATTCGGCACGCTCTTCCTGCACCCCCGGCCCTGCTCGGAGCCGCACCCTCTGGAGTGTCAGGTCCGCCTCGAACTCGATGCGATCGGTCGGGAGGCTGGCGAGGAACTCGAATCCACGAGCCTGCACCCGGTCCCGGTTCATCCTCTGCAGGACCTGGCGTCCCTCGTGCTCGACGGAGACCCGGACGATCCCGTCCTCGACCTCCTGGAAGAAGGTCAGACCCTGGAGCTCCGCTGCCCCCAGACGGGCAGTGAGGCCGGCCTCGGCCGCGATCTGCACCTCGGGGCCCAGATCCGGATTGGGAAGGAATCGCCCCAGTGCGCCGGAGTACATCTCCCTCAGCGACGGGATGCGGGCGCGGCGGCTGAGGGCCCCGTGCGCCGTGAAATCTCCGCTCCCGCCAAGCAGGAAGGAGACACCTGCCCGGGCCCCCAAGGCGTGGAGATCACCCTCTGGATCCCAGGGGCCGGCGAGCGGAGTGCTCGCTCCATCCCACACCAGCCCACCACCGACACGGGGTGTCACGAGCGGGCCGACCGAGGGAAGCGGTGTTTCGATCTCGCTCCCCAGGCTCCACAGCCTCTGCCCAAACGCCTCGGCCGGGCCGCCGGGCTCGCCCTCGCGATGGAACACGTCGGCGAATGTGAACGCGCCACGAACGACCGTCGCCGCCGGATCGCCCAGTCGCCCCGACACCCGGAGCGTCGTAGTCGCGTCCTCGTCGCGCTGGCGCTCGACGGTGGTGCGGTAGGCCTCGTTCTCGAAAGCGTCGAGCTCGGTGTCGCCGAGCTGGAGCCCGAGAGTCGCGGAGATGGCCGCCGGTCGTGCGGACTGCTCTTCCCACTCCCGCCCACCGGAGAGGGAGAGGATGACTTCGTTCTGATCGGGATAGCGCCAGAACCGGGGCTCGGCGGTATGAGCCTCGGGCGGGACCCCGCGCTGGGTGTCGTGGCCCGAAACGTTCACCGCCCCCCACACCCCATCGGCCCCGTCGGCCCGGAGCGAGAGAAAGCCCTGCACGCGTTCCACGTCGCTGTTCAGCCTCAGGCCGTCGGCATCGGCGACGTAGCTGTCCACCAGTCCCGGCGCTTCCCGGACATCCGGAGGCAGAAGCTCGCCGGAGCTTCGGCGCGCGCCGAGTCCCCCGCGGATCGTCCAATCCACACGTCCCCGCCGGAAACCGGCGCGCCCGTTGGCGTCGAGTCGCCAGGCCCCGCCGTGCTCCAGGGTACCTCCCATCCGGGTGGAAGGCCCCGGGCGCGGTCTCTCCGGAGATGCCTCGTCCGAGCCCCCGCGGAGTGATTCCGCCATGGTCACCTCCACGACGCCACCCAAGATGTTGGGGCCGTGGAGAAGGGAGGAGAGCCCCCGATGAATCGTGAGCGAGGCCGCGCCCTGAAGAGGGACGACGGAGAGGTCGGTCCGGTGATCCCATCCCAGCGTGAGCGGGACGCCGTCGAAGAGCACAGCCACCTGACGGCTCCCGGCACCTCGGAGCGACGGTTGCTCCTCGCCCCGCGAGTTCGTGCGGATCTGCACGAGCGGAGCATCGCGCAGGACATCGGCGAGATTCGGGGAGGGAGACACCCGTCCGGTCTGGAGCGGAAGGGTCACGACCGACGCGCCACCCGAAGACAGTGTGACACGTCGCGGCGCGACGATGATCCGCGGAAGCTGGTACCGCGGGATGGTGTCGGACGCCTGGTCCGCGTCGCCGTCCTGCGCGGCGTGGACCGGGCAGGGCATGGCGAGACCCGAAGCGAACGCGCCCGCCAGCACGATCCATACGGCGGCCGAAGCTCCGGCCATGCGGCGGCCGGTCAGGCGGAAGCGACACGTCGGCCTCACCGGTGTTCCCGCCACCACTCGTCCTTCGGGATGGATACGGATCGGGGCTCCTCGAGGCCGGCCAGTTTCAGCGCGACGATGGAGGCGCCGAGGGGCGCCTCATCACTGGCCCACAGGACATCCCCGGGATCCACTTCGCGCCCCTGGTTGCGGGCCTGTTTGAGCATCTGATCGATCTGTGATGGGATGGATGGGCAATTCAAACGTCCTCCGGCACGAGAGGGCAAGATATGGCGGAACATCTTGGAGGGACAAGCGGGGCCGGGCTGGGCAGAGACGAGGAAGCGGACTCCAACTCGCGACAAGAGATTTCCGGGGACTCGGAATCAAGCTCACCAGGCGGGCGTCCTCTTCTCGGTCGCGACCTACTTCTGAGCTCGGCGCTCTCCGCGTCGCTGAGCACACCTCGGTCAACCAGGGGCTCACCCGACCTCGAAGACCGCCCGCACCCTGGTGTAGTAGAGCTCCGTTCGGCTCTCGAATCCCGATTCGGTCCCCACCACGAGCCATGCGGCGCCGGAGGCGTCGGTGCTGAAGCTCAGGGGCTCCTGGCTCTCCAGCGTTTTCATCCCCCATGAGCGGTCCAAGCAGTCGCTCTCCTCAATTCCCACGTTCCCCAGGAGGAGGACGTCGGCACCGGGCTGGGACTGATTGCCCTTGTCGATGTTCATCCGCCACCAGTCGGTGGAGCCCACCTCTTCGGGTACCGGCTCCGGTTCCACCAGGGTACTGCCGGTCTTGAGCCAGACCGATTCCCCGGGGGGGCCGCCGACGCCTGCGCACCCCAGGGGGGAATTCGTGGCGAACTCGACCCGGAAGTGGACCCGGTAGGTCGCCTCCGGCTCCAGCCCGCTCACCTGTCCCTTCCAGAACATGAACACGTCGTCGGAGCGGTTGGTGGCCCCGATGAAGAGGCCGTGCCCCTCCTCATCCAGCTCCGCGGGGAGGGGCTCGTGGCCCGAGGCCAACTCCATGCTCCCTTCCTCCTCCACCGGATAGTCGGAGAAGCCGGCGTCCCACCCTCGGGACCCCGTAGCCGGATCGCGGAAATCCAGGTCGAAGACCATCTCCGCTCCCGGATTGTCGGGGCCGGAAGGGTCGCCGTCACATGCCCCCACGATCCCGAGCAAGGGCAGAAAGGCGAGGGCGACGGGGACCGTCCTTCCCGACCTCGTGCGTTCTCCTGCGCAACCATCCAACATCAGTCCTCCCCACTCTCGTCGGTGCTTCTGGGTGTCTCATACGCACTCTTCATGGTACCCAAGGACCCCTTACGGGCGAAAAGTTCTTGGCGTTTCCGAATCCGAGGAAACGGCGCGGCCGGCGCTCCCGGGGCCCTGGCAATCGAGCGCCGACGCAGGGACACGGTCGGCCAACGCGATGGTTCCAGGTGTTCACCCCACGTTCCGCCTTCTTCGCGAGCAAGTCGCCCTCGGGAAAACTTTCCGGACATGCCCCCGCCTCCCTATCCTTCCCCGGTCCACCCCGCGAACGTCTCCAGCTGATAGGTCATCCGCCAATGCGTCTCCTCTCCGTACTGCCCGATCTGCGCCCGCCTCGTCAGGCCCGACACTCCAGGGGACCGTTCAAGCGCCGCCCTGATCTCCACCTCCTGGCCAGCCGGCTCGTCCTCGCCTGTGCGTTCCTCCTCCTCGCGGCCTGCTCGCCGGCCGCTCCCCCGGATGAGACCGAAGGGGAGACGCCGACCGTCGAAGGCGACTACCAGGACCTCCTCGCGCTCTTCGAGGAGTGGCGGGAGTTCGAGCCTCCTCCGCTGCGGGAAGGTGCTCCGGACTACACGGCGGCGACCAACGAAACAACGCGGGAGCGCCTGGGCGAGTTCCAGGACCGGCTCCGTGGCATCGATCCCTCCGGATGGCCCATTCCCCAACAGGTGGACCATCACCTCGTGCGCGCCGAGATGAACGGGATGCGTTTCCACCTGGACGTGCTCCGGCCTTTCGCCCGCGACCCGGCATTCTACGCTTCGGTTCGCACCTACGAGAGCGATACGCCTTCCGAGGAGGGCCCGACCATCCATCGTCCCATCCGGCTGTGGGAGTATTCCCTCTGGCCCCGGACGGCGCTGGACGAGCCGGCCCCCCTGGCGCCCGACGAGGAGGAACGCCTGACCGCGCAACTTCGGACTGTGCCGCCGCTCCTGGAGCAGGCGCGCACCAACCTCGCGGAGAGCGACGCGAGCGACCTCTGGAACGGAGGCATCCGGGTGTTCGACGACCAGGCGGGAGCGCTCGAACGACTCCGGGAGCGTGCGGAGGAGCACGACGGCGGAAGCGATCTCATGGCCGCAATCGGCCAAGCGCGGGAGGCCACCATTGCGTTCGCCGAGTGGCTCCGGGCCGAGGCCTCCTCCCGAACCGGCCCCTCCGGCCTCGGGGCGGAGGATTACACATGGTTCCTCAGGAACGTGCTGCTGCTCCCGCTCTCCTGGGAGGACGAAGTGATCACCACCCGGCAGGAACTGGGGCGTGCGCACGCCTCCCTCCGGCTGGAGGAGCATCGGAACCGTGACCTTCCACCCCTCGAGCCCGTCGGGAGCGCGGAAGAGTTTGCCAGAATGCAGGACCGCGCCATCCCGGAGTACGTTCGCTTCATCCAGGAGGAGGGGATCATCTCGCCCGAGCCCTGGATGGAGGTGGCCCTCCGTGAGCGCGTCCCGTCCTATTCGCCGCCGGAGACCCGCAACTTCTTCGCCCAGGCGACGCACCGGGACCCCATGCTCCTCTGGACGCACATGTACCACTGGTGGGATCACCGTTGGATGCGGGAGGACCCACACGCGAGCCCGATCCGAAGCGGGCCGCTCCTCTACAATGTCTGGATGAGCCGGGCGGAAGGGCTCGCCACGGTCTTCGAGGAGTGGATGATGCACGCCGGACTATACGACGATCGCGCGCGAGCTCGTGAGATCGTCTGGGTCATGCTGGCGGCACGCGCGGCGCGCGGATACGCCTCGCTCTTCGCGCATTCGAACGAGTTGACCATGGAGGAGGCCGGCGACCTCCACGTGAACCACACGCCCCGCGAATGGATGCGGCGCGACCTCGACCTGCTCGGATTCGAGCAGCACCTCTACCTCCGCCAGCCGGGGTACGGCCCGAGCTACGTGACGGGCGGTCGTCTACTCGAACAGACCATGCGCGAACGGGCGCGGCAGCTCGGGGACGAGTTCACCATGCGCCGGTTCTTCGACGAGCTGAATGCCGTCGGCCTGATTCCCGTCTCGCTCCTCCACTGGGAGCTGACCGGTGACGACTGGATGATCCGGGAGGCGATGTCGGGGGCGGAGGGGTCGTTGATGCGATGAGGGGTTGGGTATCGGTCACTCGGGTCGGTTCAACGCGCCGGGGTGTCGGCCTGTAGAGTATGCAAGCAGGGGGCGAGACGGCATGCCGACCGCCCTTCCCCGGTCGGCGGGAGACCGATCACAATTCAGGACAGGAGGGACCATGCTGGCTCACGGTTTCGAAGGGCCACGCGCGGTCGTGGGATCCGTCGCGCTACTCGTGCTACTGGCCGGATGTGCGACGACGGGATCCGAGGATGCCGAATTCTCGGCCATGCAGGAGCGGGGCGCAGCGGTGATGGGAGTGGATCAGCACACCTCTACGCACCGCTTCGACGCCCTCGAGGACGGTGGGCGCATCGAGCTCCAACGCGACGAGGCCGATGCCGCAGACATCGAAGTGATCCGGACGCATCTCAGGGAGGTGACCGACGCCTTCACGTCCGGCGATTTCAGCGCATCGTCGGTCGTGCACGACCAGGAGGTGCCCGGGACTGACGTGATGGCCGAGCGGAAGGACAGGATCCAGTATATGTATCGAGATCTGCCACGAGGCGGTGAGGTGCGGATCGTCACGCGGGACCCGGAAGCGCTCCAAGCCATCCACGAGTTTCTGGCCTTTCAGCGGGACGACCACCGGGCGGGTGGCACCGAGCACGGGCACGCCCACGATGGCGACCACGACCAGGGGCACGACCATGAAGGACCGCTCGTTCCCTGACGCGAGAGGTCCAGGTACCGCTTCACCCGCTCTCCGGAGGAGCGTCGATGTTCTCGAGGAAGGGCCCGGGGGGCGAATCCGCGGAGGGGCTCGACGGCCCAACGGACGAAGAGCTGGCCCGGCGAGCCCAGCAGGGGGACCGAGGCGCCACCGAGATGCTGGTTCGGCGATACGTGCGCGCCGTGCACGCGGTGGTCGCCTCCTGGCTCTCGGAGCCTGCCGACGTGGAGGACGCAGCGCAGGAGGCCTTCCTGCGGGCGCTGGCGGCGCTCGGCCGGTTCGACGCGAAGCGCCCGTTCGCCCCCTGGCTCTACCAGATTGCGAGAAACGTGGCGCGCAACCGGGTCGACAGCCGGTCGCGATGGAAGTCCGAGGAACTCACCGACGACCCGGGCCGCGAATCGGAACGGCCCGGCCCGGACGCGGAGTTGGAGAGCGCCGAGACCCGACGACTCGTGGCCGAGGCGGTGGCACTCCTCCCCGAGCAGCAGAGGGTCGCCTTCCGCCTGTCGGACATCGAGGGCTACCGAAGCGACGAGATCGCCGGGATCATGGGCCTCACGCCTGAAACCGTGCGCTCGCACATCCACTACGCACGACGCTCGCTCCGTGCGAGCCTCCGTCGACGCCTCGACGGGGCGGATATTCCAGGGAGAATCCACCGATGAAAGTCCACCCGGAGAGCGGCGAGTCGCCCCCGATCCCCGGCAGGTGGCTGCCCGATGCCCAGCCGACCGAGAGTGCGGCGGAGTGGGACGGGACGGTCGCGCGTATCCTGGCCGCGGCCGAGCCGACACTGCAGGGGCTCGACAGCCGCGGTCGCCGCCGCGCCGGCGGAGGCTGGCGCGACATCGGCAGCCTCTGGAAGCCGGCGGCCGCTCTGGCTACGGCCGCGATGGCCCTCCTCTTTGCGGCCGACCCGCCGGAACCTGCAGGGACCGGCTCCACGGGTTCATTCCCGCTGGACCTGGTGGTGATCGGGGGCGACCCACCCGCGCTCTGGGGCGCGGCGGGCGAAGGGGGCGATCTCGTTCTAGCGTTCATCGCACTACAGGGGACACAGGCCGGCCCCGGCGGGAACGGCGCGGCCGCCACATCCGGAGCGGAGGAGCAGAGATGAGTCCCCACACCGATCGTCCTCGATGGAGCACCTTCGCGGCTGCCGCCCTCCTGCTCGTGGCCGGTCTCGTACTGGGCGTGATGGCGGATCGGTTCCTACTGCTTCCTCGAGAGGCCGAAGCGGACCCGCTCACGGCGGAGGCGATGCTGTCCCGCCTCGACCTCGAGGCCGGGCAGGAAACCGAGGTGCGGGCGCTCCTGGACAGCCTGCATGGGGAGATGATGGCGGTCGTGCAGCGGAACCCGGATTCCTTGCATGCCGCGGCGCAGGAAGCTCATCGGCGGATCGAATCCGCGCTCCCACCCGACGCACGCCACGAATTCCGTGCCTGGGTGCACGAGCACCGCTCCCGACTCCTGGGACACATGCCCGGCCACCCTCTGCACTGAGGGCCGGTCGGGGACGGGGGTCTGGTGCGCCACGACCCTGCGCGGCCCTTGCCCGGAACCAGCCGTCGCGACAGGGGTTGGGGTCGGTCGCCCACCCGATCCGATTTCCGTCATTCTCCAGCCCGGGGAGCTGTGAACGAATCCTCCGAACCGTCCACCCTGGACGGGGTGCTCGACCGAATTGATCCCGCGGACTCCGAGCCGGACCAGATCAGCGTCGGTGATATCCTGGAGGTTCTCGGGCCGCGTTCGTTCGGGCCGTTCCTGCTGGTCGCCGGGCTCGTGACGCTCGCCCCATTGGTGGGAGATATCCCGGGCGTGCCCACGATCATCGGGGTCATCGTCTTCCTCATCTCGGTGCAACTGCTCGTGGGCCGGGAGACCTTCTGGCTCCCGGGCGTCCTCCTGCGCCGATCCGTGGCGGCCGACAAGATGCGCCGGGCCGTCGGATGGATGCGCCGGCCCGCTCAGTTCCTCGATCGGTTTCTGCGGCGTCGGCTCGCCTGGCTTACCGCAGGGCGGATGATTCGCATGGTGGCGGCCGCCTGCCTCATGATCGCGGTCGCCATGCCGTTCATGGAGGTGGTGCCGTTCAGCGCGAACGTCGCGGGTGCCGCCCTGTCGGGGTTCGGGCTCGCCCTGGTGACCCGCGACGGCGTGGCGCTTCTGATCGCCTTCGGGTTCACCTTCGGCGTGGCCGGGGTTCTGGGGTTCGCATTCTTCTGATATAGGAGCGAACCCCGTGTCCCACCTCAGGCGCGCGGCCCCGCGCGCGGTCCCTCCCCTGAGGAAGCGCTGAGGGCTCCCCGCATCGCCGGGTCGGGGAGCCATGCCGCCGCCGGATCAGTCACCGGCCGGCGACTCGGAAGCCGCCACGGCGTCGATCGCGTTCCAGTTCGGGGTGTCCAGCCCCTGGAGATGGCGGACGAAGAAATCGATGCGTTTGCGACTCGCCACGTCCCCGCCGATGCCGTGGCCCGCGCCGGGCACGAAGTAGAGATCGGCGTGCTTGCCCGCCTTGATCAGCGCGTTCATGACCTGCAGAGTCGAGGTCGGGTCCACATTCGTGTCCAGTTCGCCCACCATGAGCAGGAGATGGCCCTCGAGGCGGTGCGCATTGTCGACATTCGACGAGGCGGAGTAATGCGGAGCGATCGGCCAGCTCATCCACTGTTCATTCCACGAGATCTTGTCCATGCGGTTGTCGTGACATCCGTTGGATGAGACCGCAACCTTGTAGAACTCCGGGTGGAAGAGCAGGGCACCGGTGGAGCTCTGACCGCCCGCCGAGCCGCCGTAGATCCCGACGCGCGAGATGTCGTAAGACGGATCCTCCGCGTTGATCGACTCGTGCCAGAGAATGCGATCGGGGAACCCGGCGTCGCCGAGGTCCTTCCACGCGACATCGTGAAACGCCTTGGAGCGGTTGGCCGTCCCCATCCCATCGACCTGCGACACGATGAAGCCCATCTCGGCGAGCGCCTGCATCGACCAGATATTGCCCGCGCCGGGACCGCCACCGGTGAACGCCTTGGGAACGAAGGATCCCTGGGGGCCGGCGTAGATGAACTCGATGACCGGATACTTCCGGCTGGGATCGTAGTCCATCGGACGCACGACGATGCCCCAGATGTCGGTTTCGCCATCGCGCCCCTTCGACACGTGGATCTCGGGCGGCGTCCAGCCGGCCTCGAGCAGCTCCGAGATGTCGGCCTCCTCGAGGATCGCGAGCGGCTCGGGCTCGCCGACCTTGCGAAGTTCGACGACCGGCGGCATCTGCACCGTCGAATAGGTATCGATGTAGTACTGCATGTCCGACGAGAAGACGACGCTGTGATCGGCCGGCGCGGTCGTCAGCGGAGTCAGGTTGGTACCGTCGAAGTCGATGCGATAGTAGTGGGCAAAATACGGATCCTGATCCGCATACATCCCGCCCGCGACGAACCAGATCTGCTCCGCGGCCTCGTTCACCTCGATCACCTCGCGCACGAGCCAGTCCCCGCTCGTGATCTGGTTGATCAGGCGTCCCGTCTCACCGTCGTACCGGTACAGGTGACTCCAGTTGTCGCGCTCCGACATCCAGATGATCTCGGCACCATCCGCGACATCGTATCGGTATCGCTTGCCGGCCGAGGCCAGCACGGCGGTGGCCCTCCGGTAGTTGAAGAACGTCGAGGGGTTCTCGTCGATCAGCGCGCGCGGCGTGCCCGTCGCGCCGTCGACATCGATGACGCGGAACTCCGTGTGACCCCGCTGATTGTATTCGAAGGTGAACGACCGGCTGTCCTCGCGCCACTCGGGGTCCGACATGGAATAGGGGTTCGAAAACAGCGTGTTGTCGACCTCGATCTGCTGCCCCGTCTCGATATCGAAGAGCACCGGCTGCTCGATGTCCACCGGATCGCCGGGCTTCGGGTACTCGCGAGTCCAGTACCTCGGCTGAAGCTGCTCGGTCGGCGACGATTCGATGTACTGGATATCGCGATGTAGCCCCGGACGCACGCGATAGGCAACGATCTTCCGCGAGTCCGGTGACCATGTGATCGAGGAGAGCTCGTAGAAATTGCCCGGCGCACCGTCGAGGCTCAGCATCGTCGTCGTGTCCTCCGCGCTCGAACCACCGGTGCCTCCCCGAGCGGCATCGTCCTCTCCACGGGGACGGATCGCGACGTTGAAGTTCTGGATGAACGCTTCCCACCTGCCGTCGGGCGACGGCTTCGGCTCGGTCGAGGGCTCGGGCCGCGGTGCAGACAGAGCCGGCAGGCCCGCGCTCGGGTTGCCCGGAGGGACCGGCTCCCCCTCGTCGCACGTGTAGGCCTCGACGTCGCAGCGGTACCGCATGGAGTTCGCCGTGAACTCGATCGCGCGCTCCTCATCCACGAAATCGATGGTATTCATCGGCAGCGTCAGCGCCCCGTACGTGTCGCCGGTGATCTCGGAGAGAGCCGTCGCGAGGCGGGCGTGGTCGAACGCGGGCCGCTTTGCCTGGGTGTCGCCATCCACGAGCATGAACTCATGCCCGCCGCTCACCGACCTGCGGTAGGTGAACCGATGCGTGCCGTCGATCGCGGTGACACCATTGACGAGGTGCGTGATGAGGTCCGGCAGAGACCGCTGCACCGCGGCTGCCCGGGCGTAGTCATCCGGTGTCGGTCCCTGAGCCCACGCGAGCGATGGCAGCAGGAGCAGGGCGAAAACGAGACTCGCCCTGAGTAGGGCGGAGCGGAGTGCCATGGGTCCTCCGGGGATGGGCGGGTGGAGCGTTCGATCGGGTGCGGACCGAACGAGAATATGCCGTCCGCGGTCTCTCGGACAGGTGAGGCGGCCGGGCCGGGAGGTGCCCGAGGTTCCCTTCCCCTCGTCAGGGAGGCCGCGAGAGTGGCCTGCGGCGGCCGACATGAGTACGTTGGCTGAGGTGGAGGGTGGATGGGGTCCGAATCTTCATTCGACAGGAGGTGCGGTGTGAACCCGTTTGACGAAAGCACCCGTTGCAGCGTCCCCTCCCGCCCGGGCCGCTCGGGTGCTTCCCCCGGGAGCCGGTCTCACCGGATCGCTCCAGCCGCGCTCCTCGCCGCTCTTGCCCTGGCCCTGTGGCCGAATCCGGCCACCGCGCAGTGGCAGCCGGATCGCTTCCAGTTCTTTTGCGGATCCCCTTACGCGTTCACGACGAGTCAGGTCTGGCTGAACGTACTTCGCAACGAGGGGTGGGTCGAGAGCAGGCATGCCAAGGACTACCGGACCTACCTGGAGAACCTGGGCAGGGAGCTCGACGACGCCGCTCCCGGATGCCTCGAAGACGATCGCCTCAGAGAGATGGAGGATATGGCCCACCATGCCCTTCTGGGTCTGAAGGCGCTGGGCTCCCAGGAGGGAATCCAGTTCGAGGACCCCTCTCCCGAGCGGCTCGGGCCCGTGTTCCTGAACGCGGCGGGCGACCGGGTCGCGAGGATCTACGTCGATCCGCAGGTGACCGGCATCGGGAGCACTAACTTCCAGACGAAACCTGGACAGCAGGGGATCGAGCCGTGGAGCGTCGCTCACGTCCGGTTCGGTGTCGAGCACATGCGGACCCAGCCCGCCTGGAGCCGTTACCGAACCATCGCGCACGAGCTCGTCCACGTGATTACGGCCGCCCAGCCGATCCGGACGGCAGAGGGAATCGATGGGACCCCGTCTCTCTGGGTCGGGGAGGGCACCGCCGATGCGCTCGCCGCCGACCTCATGCGCCAGAGGGGATACGGTGTGGAGCCTCCCCTCTCGGTACGCGGGAGTCGATCCGTCTACGGGTTGCGCCCGTACAATCGGGCGTTGACCTGGGTGTCGGGCGCGAACGATCGGGATGAACACGGGAACGTACTGATCACCCACTACACCGCGAGTTCATTCTTCGCCCACCTGGCGGACCGGTACTTCGGGGGAAGCCTCCACTATCTCGTCGACTGGTTCAACATTCCCCCGAATCCAATGGGAGATCCGAACGACTGGCTCCAGTGGGCTGACGACCTTCTGAGGTATGACACGGGGGGCATCGACCAACCCTTCTATCTGGTGTTCCCGGACTTTCTCGCCTCCTATGCCTCCTGGGGAGAAAAGAAGTATCCGCACATCGGCGAGGAGGCATGGATGGCCGAGGCCTTCGGAGGGTGCTATACCGCGACCGTTTCGCCGACGGAGCCGACGGCGATCATCAACCTCGAACTCGAACCCTTTTCCGCGCACTGCCTGAAGGTGATCGTCGGGAACGTGCCGGCGAACCAGGCCGTCTCGGTGCAGTTGATGGCCTACGGCACGGACACGGACCGGCTCGACAATCTTCACCTTACAGCCAGCCGAATGGAGAGCACCGTTGGGGGGCGCTCCTTTGACTGCTACGACGAGGCTCAGAGGAGCGGGCCTTCGTTTCTCTGCTTGCACAAACCGTTCACCGGTGCACAGGGGGGAGCGTCTTCGGGTGCGGTGACCGAGTCCGGAGGCCGGTTCGTCAAGGCCTGGCTCGGCGTGGAGCAGGTGACGGGGGGCGAGGGGCTCATCGAGAACACCTACCTCGTCGTCCATGCCCCGGTCGAGCCGAGGGATGCTCAGCATGATGTCGAAGAGAACCCAGGGACGCAGACGGTCCGGCTGCAGGTCGGGCTCGAACGCAGCGAACTCGTAATCGCGGGCTCCGAGTCGGCACAGAATCCCCCGGGGTCCAACCGAGGAGCCGAACGCACCGGGGCTTGGACCGGGGACGAGGCGCCCGGGCCGGGGTCCGCGCATCCCCCCCGCGAGGATGCCCCCGCCGAGAGCCCCGTCCGCCGCGCCGGTTCGCTTGCGACGGCCTCCATCAACGGGAGCGCGGGGCTTGGGCTCGTACCGATGCGGGGCGGCGATGCCGGCGGGGACGGGCCGTTCGATCTGGCGAACATGATCACTTCCGCCATGGAGAGCGCCACCGATCCGGAGGCCATGTCGCGCGGACTCTTTCTCCAGAACCAGCCGATGGGGACCATCCTGCCCGGGATGGATGGGGGACCCTGCCCCGGTATCTGCCTCATCATGATCGATCAGAAGGAGGAGCGGCCGGACGGGTACGGTGGATACGAGCTCGCCACCACGAATTCGGTCGGCGTCTCCTTCGAGGAACCGATCCCGTTCGGTGCCACGGGAACGTTCGAGGCGATGGTCTCCGCCTGTCCCGATGCGAACTGCGAGAGAGGGGCGAGCATCGGGGCGGGGACCGTCACGATCATGCGCTTCGACGACACCGCGGTGCACCTCAGGGCTTCGGGGTTCTACTGTGCGGGGCAGGGGTTGTCGGGACTTCTCTGTCGAGAGCGGAAAACCTTCGAGACCGAGGTGCTCAAGCCCTTCGGATGGGCATATGGCCCCGCGAGTACATTCCACAGCATCGACACCCCCGGCATGCAGGAATACCGGGAACACCTCAGCAAGGTGCTCGCCGAGATGCTTCCCGGAACGGTCACCGTATGGAGGCGATACGAGAACCCAAGTCCGGGCGAATCAGTGGTTCCGGAGCCGGCCGGTTCCGGGGGGGGAGGCGGTGGTGGCGAGGTCGTCGCGGTGTGCGATTGCACCTGCGGGGGTTTCCAGGCCCTGATGGCCGCGATCGAGGCCTACGAGGTGGAAGTTGAGGCCGCGGCCGGTGCGGGCCGGACGCCCCCTCCTCCTCCCCCGGAAATGCAGATGTTGTCGCGGTGTACGATGGAGTGCGCCATGCAGTGGGGGACGTGCGGCGGAAGCGATTCCCCTCCGCCTCCGGGGATGTCCTGCCCGCCCGGGGGGCCCCCCTGATCGACCGGGCGGAGGGAAAACCTGGCCACGCGCTCCACGCCCATCTCGTCGGTCAGGACCCCCAGCACCTCCGTGCCGATCGCGTGTCGCGGCGCGAAGTCATGCTCGGTCGTGACCTCCATTCATCGTGCGCTTCGGTCATCGGTTCGGGACGCTCAACGTGTCCAGCCCCATGGCTCGCCACGAGCTGCCATCCGCCATGCCCCAGAGCGCGGCCAGGTGAAACACCGCGCCCTTCTCCGGACGGCTTCCCTCGCCCGTCTCGCGAAGGAGCGTCAACTCCTCGTCGTAGCGCCGGGCCAGCGCCATGTTCGCCTCCGGAGCCACCCGACTTTCTGCGGGCCGCTCCAGCTCCTCGTGCGCCCGGATCATCGCGAGCCCGGTCCAGATGTACTCCTCCGCCGACACGCCGTGAGCGTCCAGGGTCTCGGCGAACACTGCCCGGCCCTCCGCGAACCGGCTGAGGCCCCGGAACCCCGCCGCCAGATCCGTGATGGAGGCGGCGTCTCGCTGTTCGACCCGGAGGGCGAGCTCCGAGAGCTCGTCGGCCCATGGCCGCATCACGGCCCACATATCGTCGGTCACGGCGAACACCATGCGGGCATCGGAGTCATCCACGATCCCACCGTCCGGCTGCTCGAATGCATGCTCTTCCTGGAGCCGCTCCAGCGTGCGCTGGGCCTCCGCCTGGCGCCCGATTCCTCCTGCGAGGTTCCCCACGCGGTCCTCGAGGATGGATCCGCCCACCTGGAAGAGGACCACGAGTGCGATCCCCCCCAGGATCAAGGCCACCGCGCTCAGGCCCAGGCAGCCGAAGAGGAGCTTCATCCCGCCGGACATGCCCTTCTTGCCTGCAGGTGCGGGCCCCGTGGAGGGGGCTTCGTGCGGCGACTCCGTTGACGAACGAGACGGCCCGGGGTTGGGATCGACTCGTGGATCCGGATTGACTCGGGGGTCGGGGGCGCCGGGGGCATCGGGTGCGGGATGACCCGGGTCGCCGTGACCGGAGCCGGCATCGGATGGACGAGGAGGGTCGCTCTGCATCGGGGAACTCTCCGGGGGTCACGGTTCGATGGTGCTCGACCGGGCGGCCCACTCCTGCTTCGCCCGGTCCAGGTGGTTGGGCTCGAAGGTGTCGGGACCCGGAGCCGGTCAGACCAACGGCCCCAGGGATACCGACGGCAAGATGGGACGGGCCCCTGGCCACACGCAATAGCGGCGCAGCCGCAGATGCATACGCGAGGGGGGCGGGGTCCCGATTCCCGACACTTCCGTCCTCCCGTTGAGATATCAACATCTGTTGATGTACTTTCTGCCATGTCCATCTTACCGCCCACTTCATCGCCGACCTCGGAGTCCGTCTCGGAGTCCACCCCGGAGCATGGCGGGTTCTATGGGGGGAGGTCCGAGCGATTGGGCGGACGGCGTCGCCGTCGCACCGGAGGCGGTGAGGCCGTGACTGCCTCCCGCCGGATCATGTGCGCCCTCCCGGTTCTGGGCGCGTTGCTCCCCGGGTGCTCGGACCCGGCTTCCCCCGCGGCGGTCTTCGTCGGGGCCGAGAGCTGCATCGGCTGCCACGTGGAGGAGGGCGAACGATGGCGGGGCTCGCACCATGCGCTCGCCATGCAGGAAGCCTCGGAGGCCACGGTGCTCGGTGACTTCCACGGCGACACCCTTCAACTGGGCGGCGAAACGTACCTCCCGTTCCGGAGGGGAGAGGCGTACTTCGTGAGGGCCATGGGGCCGGGGGGTGACCCCGCGGACTTCCCCGTCCTGTACACCTTCGGTGTGGATCCCCTCCAGCAATACCTGATCCAGCTCTCCGGCGGTCGGCTCCAGGCCCTCACCCTCGCGTGGGACGCGCGGCCGACCGAGGAGGGCGGCCAGCGGTGGTTCGACCTGGCCGAGGTCCATGCGGAGCCGATTCGGCAAGGCGACTCGCGACACTGGACCGGAGCGGATCAGACCTGGAACTTCATGTGCGCCGACTGTCACTCGACGGGTCTGCGAAAGAGGTACGACCCCTTGGAAGACCGGTACGACACGGGTTGGAGCGAGATCAACGTGGCATGCGAAGCGTGTCACGGTGCGGGATCCGAGCATGTTGACTGGCAGGCGGCCCGGGCGGAGGGGACCTCGCGGGGGGAGGATCCCGGCCTTCCCGCCTCGCTCGCTCGCCACCGCCCCGGCGCGTGGACGCTCGACCCGAACACGGGGAGTCCAGTGCCCCGGGAGGGCCCCGACCCCGGTGGCCAGCTCGACAGCTGTGGCTTCTGCCACGCCCACAGGGCCCCGCTGGTGGACGACTACTTCCCAGGACAGCCCCTCTTCGACACCCAGCGCCCGTCCCTCCTCGAGGAGGGGCTCTATTTCGCGGATGGGCAGATCCGCGATGAGGTCTTCGAATGGGGCTCCTTCCGGCAGAGTGCCATGTACCGTGCAGGGGTCACGTGCAGCGACTGCCACGACCCCCACTCCCTGGAGCTGCGGGCCTCCGGGAACACGCTCTGCACCCAGTGCCACGCCCCGGCGCGCTTCGACACCGAGGAACACCACCTGCAGCCTCCCGGGACCTCGGGGGCGGCGTGCGTCTCCTGCCATATGCCGGAGCGAACCTACATGGTGGTCGACCCGCGAAGGGACCACTCTTTCCCCGTTCCTCGCCCGGAGCCCGCCCGGGCAGCTCGCGCACTGGCTGCGGCCTGGGCCGGGAAGGCCGGCTCGGCTCGCGCTCTGGCGGAGGTGGCGGCGGACTCCCTCGTCGCGCCAATCGTGCGGGCTACGGCGCTCTCCCTCCTGGGCCGTGATCCCCGCCCGGAGGGCTTGCGCGCGATCGAGGACGCGGTCGGGCACGCCGACCCGGTGATCCGTCTCGGAGCTGCGCGGGGGCTCGAGGGCTATCCGCCGCAGTTCTCCGTGCCGCTGGGGCAGGGGCTGCTTGCGGATTCCCTCCTGGCGATCCGGGTCGAGACGGCTCGGGTTCTGGCCTCGGTCGATCCCGCGCAGCTTCCTCCGACCATCCAGGGCGTGTTCGAGGACGCACTCAAGGAGTACCGGGAGACGCAGCGGGTCAACCTGGACCGGCCGGAGGCCCGGCAGAACCTGGGGTGGCTCGCGCTGCGGGAGGGCGACGCCGTGGCTGCCGAGCGGGAGTACCGGGCCGCGCTCCGCCTCCAATCCGACTTCACCGGTGGGTACGTGAACCTCGCGGACCTCCTCCGGATGCAGGGAAGGGACACCGAGGCCGAAGACCTGCTGCGCTCCGGGCTCGAGCGAATTCCCGGCTCGTCCGAGCTTCGGCACGCGCTGGCCCTCACCCTCGTTCGGCTGGGCCGGACACCCGAGGCCGTGCCCCTCCTGCGGGAAGCTTCGGAGCTCGCCCCGCGGGACGCCAGGTTCGCGTACGTCTACGCCGTCGCCCTCCATTCGGAGGGGGACACCGCGGCTGCGGTGGAGTGGCTCGAAGCCTTCCTCGAGGAGCGGCCGGGGAACCGGGAGGTGCTCCTGGGCCTCGTCGGGATCCACCTCGACACCGACGATCGGGCGGCCGCCCTGGCCGGGGTGGAGGCGCTCCTGGAGCTGGATCCCGAGGATCCCGAAGGCCTCCGACTCCTCGAGGCGGCACGCTCGCTTCCCCGGTGAGGTCGCGATCCGGAGCAACGCAGCCACCGTGGATGCGCCGGGTCACGAATGCTGGCGAATCTCTGACTAACCACACTATGTTGGCCCCTTCGCAGGTGTCCAAACACACTCCTTGGAAAGAGGATCCAGCCGTATGGCTTCGAGAACGATGGGGGTGAAACGGCGTGGTTCGGGATCGCTCGCTCTTGCCCTCGGCCTCTTCCTCACAACCGCCTGCGCCGAACCGGATGGGGAGGAGCCGGCCCGGGACACCCGTGCCGCAGAGCGCCCGAACATCGTGATCATCATGGCCGATGACATGGGCTACAGCGACGTCGGCTCGTACGGGTCGGAAATCCGGACCCCGAACCTGGACGAGCTCGCCGCGAACGGCCTCCGCTACCACAACTTCTACAATCAGGCTCGCTGCATGCCGACCCGGGCGGCGCTCCTCACCGGACGCTACCCGCACCAGACCGGGCTTGGAGAGATGCAGTCGGACCGGGGGCTCCCCGGGTATCGCGGCAACATCAACCACACCTCGGTGACGCTGGCGGAGGCGCTCGAGGGGAGCGGGTACCGGAGCTACCTCGCCGGGAAGTGGCACGTCACCGGCCACGACGCCCCGGACGAGCCGGAGGAGGACCGCTACAACTGGCCCCTTCAGCGGGGCTTCGACCGCTTCTACGGCACGATCACGGGGTCCGGCAGCTTCTTCGGACCCCACACGCTCACCCGGGGGAACGAGAACATTGATGAGGGGCGGACCTTCCCGGGGGTGCCATGGGCCCCGCCGCCCGACGCCCCCGTCCCCGTGAAGGACGATGGCGACTTCTATTACACCGATGCCATCAACGAGACGGGCGCCGGCTTCATCCGGGAGCACCAGCAGGAGCACCCCGACGCCCCCTTCTTCCTCTATGTGGCGCAGGTGGCCCCGCACTGGCCCCTGCACGCCTACGAGGAGGACTACGCTCCCTACCTGGACGCCTATCGTGAGGGGTGGGACGAGGTGAGGCGCGCGCGTCACGAGCGGATGATCGAGCTGGGGGTGGTGGATCCGCAGTGGCCTCTCCCCGACCGCCCCGACGCCCTCCCCGCCTGGGCCGACCTCACCATGGCCGACCTCCCCGACGAGGTGCGCAGCGCCGTGGAGGCGCTGGACCTCGACATCCGGGAGGAGATGGCGCTCCGCATGGCCATCCACGCCGCCATGGTGGAGCGGATGGACCGGGGGATCGGAGAGATCATCGACGCCCTGCGGGAGACCGGCCGGTTCGAGAACACCCTGATCCTGTTCCTCTCCGACAATGGAGCCGCGGCGGAGTGGGGGACGTACGGCTTCGGCTGGCCCCGGATGGAGCAGATGGAGGTGCGCACGGGAGAGCCACAGTCCTACGCGAGCATCGGGGTGGCCTGGGCGCACGTGAGCAACGCCCCCTTCCGGCTCTGGAAGACCTTCAACCACGAAGGAGGCGCGGCCACCCCCTTCATCGCACACTGGCCGGCCGGCATCGAGGCCAGGGGCGAGTGGCGGGAACAGATCGGCCACATCATCGACGTGATGCCGACGGTGCTCGAGGTGACCGGGGCCGTCTACCCCGAGGAGCATGCCGGCCACCAGATCGAGCCCTACGAGGGAGTCTCGCTCCTGCCCTCGTTCCGGGGCGAGGCGCTCGAGCGGGATGATTACCTCTATTTCGAGCACCTCGGGCGTCGGGCGGTGCGCGACGAACGGTGGAAGCTGGTCACTACCGAGGCGGGTGCTGACGGCCGCTGGGAACTCTATGACATGGAGAACGACCGGATGGAGACGCGTGACCTCGCGGCGGAATACCCCGAGCGGGTGCGGGAGATGGCCGAGCGGTGGCAGCAGTGGGCGGAGCGGGCGAACGTCCTCCCGATGCTCCCCGACCAATGAGGAGGCGTACGGGAGGGTGTCGGCTCGGACCGGTCGTCGCGCGGAGGCCCGGCTCAGTCGAAGTGGCAGCCTGGAAGCGAGGGACTCCCCTCCTCCTCCTGGCCGGCCTCCTCGTTCTGGTCCTGGCGGCGTGCGAGCCGGAGGAGGCGCCACCCCCGAACATCCTCTTCATCTCCGTCGACGACCTGAACGACTGGGTGGGCCACCTCGGCGGACATCCCGATGCATACGCGCCCCACATCGACCGGCTGGCGGACCAGGGCGTGGCCTTCACCAACGCCCACGTGCCGGCCGTCTCATGCACCCCCTCCCGCATGAGCATTCTCACCGGGATCAGTCCCGCGAACACCGGGATCTACGGAAATGTGGACTTCTACTGGCGCGACGTCCCCCACCTGCGGGACGTGGTGACCCTCCCGCAGTTCTTCCGGGAGAATGGGTATCGCACGGTGGGTGGGGGAAAGATGTTCCACGCCCTCTCCTGGATCGACCGCTCATACGGGCAGAACCAGAACGACCCGGCGTCGTGGGACGACTACTTCCCCTCTCTTGAAAAGCCGATGCCGGACGAGGTCTGGCCCTCTCCCGCCGACACGACGGAGAGCGGGGCCCGGGTCTGGGAGCCCGCCGCTCAGGGGGAGGGGGAGCGGGTACCTCCCTGGTTCTTCGACTGGGGGCCGCTGGACATTCCCGACGCGGAGATGTCGGACCACCAGGTGGTGGACTGGGCGATCGGGGAGCTGGAGCGGGAGGCGACCGAGCCGTTCTTCCTCGCCGTCGGGATCTACCGGCCGCACATCCCCTGGTTCGTTCCGCGTGACTACTTCGAGATGTACCCCCTGGAGGAGGTGATCATCCCGGAAGTGCCGGAAGACCCCCTCGCCGGGCTCCCGGAGTCGGGAGAGGCGATGGGATCCGGCCGGCGTCCCTGGCATCACTGGGTGGCGGAGAACGACCTGTGGGAGGAGGCCGTGCAGGCCTATCTGGCGAGCGTCACCTTCGCCGACGCCCAGGTGGGGCGGCTCCTCGATGCGCTCGAGGCGAGCCCGCACGCCGACAACACGGTTATCGTCCTCTGGAGCGACCACGGGTTTCACCTCGGGGAGAAGGAGACGTGGGAGAAGTTCACCCTCTGGGAGGAATCCACCCGCGTTCCCTTCATCATCGTCGCGCCCGGGGTGACGCCCGCGGGGGAGCGTTCGCACCAGCCGGTGGATCTCCTCGACATCTATCGGACGCTCGCCGACCTGGCCGGCCTGGAGGTGGATCCGATCGTGGAAGGGGAGAGCCTCGTTCCCCTCCTCCGGGAGCCGCAGATGGAGACCGGGCGCGCAGTGGTCTCGACGATCGACGGAGGAGACGGACAGAGCGTGCGCTCGACCCGGTGGCGCTACATCCGCTTCACCGACGGCTCGGAGATCCTCTACGACCACGAGGCGGATCCGGGAGAGCACCGCAATCTCGCGGACGACCCGGCCCATCGGGAGGTGATGGACGAGTTGGCCGAGTGGCTACCCTCGGAGATGCGGCCCGCGGTGCGTCCGCCGGGCGATGGAGAAGAGAGATGAGGAACCCACCGAAGGAAGGGAGCTGGAGCGCGGGGGGATGAGCGGCGAGCCCCCATGCGGACAACACCATCATCGTGCTCTGGAGTGATCACGGGTTCCACCTCGGGGAGAAGGAGACGTGGGAGAAGTTCACCCTCTGGGAGGAATCCACCCGCGTCCCGTTCATCATGGTGGCCCCGGGGCTGGCCCAGGTGGGCGCGCGCTCGGACCAGCCTGTGGATGTGATGGACAGCTACCGGACGCTGGCCGAACTGGCGGGACTCGAGGTGGATCCCGTCGTGGGGGGTGAGTGTCTCGTTCCGCTCCTGCACACCCCGGAGATGGAGACGGGCCGTGCGGTGGTCTCGCGTCCGCCGGGTCGCGACTGAGACTGGTGGGGCGTGGATCGCCGGGAGGGGGGCGACCCCTGAACGGGGAACCGTGGGTTGCAGACCCGATGTGCCGTCAGCTCCGACGCCGATGGGCCGAAGCGGTGTGCGGTTCCTGGATACGGGGTCGGATGACCTCGACCAGGGCGTCCAGGGCGGCCTCCCGGCCGGAGAGCGCAAACGGCGAGAGTCCAGGGGTACCGCTCCCCGTAGCAAGGGAGGCCTCGCGCGTCACGGACGACCAGTTAGGCTGGGCGCGGGCCCTGGCCAGGGACCCGGAAAGACCGAGGGTGCCATGCCGGGAGGACGACCCGGTCTCCGCGGTCCCGTCCAGCCGCAGGGGCTCCTGCGCGGCATGGCCGCGTGTCAGGAGGGCCCGAACGAGATCGATCTGCCGGGCTTCGAGGAGGGTCAGGGTCGCGGTGTCGCAGCGGAGCTCGGTCTGGCCCCGGAGGCGATCCAGCAGTCGGCGCCCATGGGAATGTCCCGCGCTCAGGGCCGCTCCGATCGCGGCCCCGGTGGCGGTGCCGGCCCCGAGGGAAGCTCCGAGCAACGAGAGATCGACGATGGCCCCGACCGTCGCGCCGGCCGCGGCGCCCGAGCTCGTCCGGACTCCGAATTTCATCATCGCGTCCGGGCTGAAGAGGTCGAGCCCCCACGACCCGTCCTCGAGCGGAAGGGCGTCCGGATCGCAATCCTCCGGGTGGAAGCGGTGGAGCTCGAGAAGCGCCTCGACGCATTGCTGTTCCCGTCGACGGATCAGGCTGCGCAGCCTCTCCATCGCTTCCCGCGCCTGCCGCTCGTCATCGGTTGGCACGGTCAGGGTGGCTGCTGCCGCATCGATCAGGAGGTCCCCGATGAGGCGAGCAGAGGAGGCGATGAGGCGCTCCCGCTGGATCCTTCGGTCGGCGATGAGCGCGTCCAGCGTCGGGCGGAAATCGTCCAGCAGCGTCTGCATCTTCTCGAAGAGCCGCTGCTCACTATGCTCATCCACCACGACGGTATCGAATTCCGCTGTGGCGTGGAGGTTGAGCCGCGAGAGCTGCTCGCGCCAGCTGGAGGTGTTCGCGCCCGGCTTGGCGATGAAGTTGAGGACCGGGACGATGGGGCGGGCGCACATGCTCAGGACGGCCAGCTCGTCGCGGTGCTTCGGAAGGGGCCGATCGCGGGCGTCGATCACGTAGAGGCCGACGTCGCTCCTCAGAAGCTGCCTCACGGCCTTCGCCTCCTGGGCGAACCGCCCACGGCTCCCGGCCTCGGGAGAGGCGAGGAAGCGCTCCACGATCTGGACGGGGTCCTCGCGCTGGGTGATCCTCAGTGACTCCAGGTGCTCGAGCAGGCCGATCGAATCTTCCAGTCCCGGTGTGTCATACAGCTCCACGAGCGGCTGGCCGTCCACGAGGAGCACCGTGCCGCGTACGTCTCGCGTGGTGGCAGGCTGGTCCGATACCTCCCCGAACGACGCGTCCCGGAGGAGCGTCCGGAGCAGTGAGGTCTTGCCGGTGTTCGTGTGGCCCACGACGGCCACGGTCAGGCGAGGCGGGCTCATGCGCGCTCCTCCCGGATGAGGGCCAGATCGAAGCGGTGGCGCACGTGGTCGAGCCAGTTGGCGACCGCGCGGGCATCCGGCATGGACGCTTCCAGGTCCGGGACCCCCTCCGCGAACGTGCCATCGAGCACCCGTGTGATGCTCGCCTCGTCGCGCCCTTGGAGCTCCAGCACGACGGCAAAGAGAGCGGCGGGCCGCACCATGTCGGCCAGGTCTCCCGATCCGCCGAGAACGGTGGAAGGATCCGCTTCGACGTCGGGCCGCTGAAGCGCGGCCGCCAGCACCGCGCCGATGCCGGCCCAGGTGGGAAGGGCAGCCAACGCCACGGGACTCAGGAGTGCGGAAGTGGCCAGGCAGCCGACGGCCCCGGCCACGGCGCCTGCCGCGAGCCACCTCGGCTTGGCGCGGAGTCGAGGTGGAAGGAGCCCCATGAAGCGATCGACTCCTGATTTCACATCCGCGAGCGCGGGTCGGGAGCCCTTCGGCGCCAGGAGGAAGAGCGGGTTGGCGGGCCTTGCCTTCGTCCGGTACAGGGAAGCAATGTCCCGGTGCAAGGCCAGTTGGTTGCTCTCCGTGCGCCGCTCGGCGAGCGGGCCGTCCCGAGCCTCCCACTTCGCGGCATGTCGCTCGATGACGGCGAAGGCCGCCTCGAGGTCCCGGCCGCTCACTTCGCCCGCATTCGTGCCCTCTTCGAGCCGCTCGGCCAGCCGTGCCGCCGCGGCGTCCGTGAGGTGATCCAGGTCCACGGCCAGGATGGAGGCACCGTCCACCCCCGCTTGCACCGCGACCTCTCGCCAGCTCTCGAGGCGCCGCTCCACCTGGCCGGCCTCGTATCCCCGCTCGCGGAGCGCTTGGCCCGCTGTGAGGAGGAGGAGCGGCGACGTGGTGACGGTCCCCCGAAGCGCCTCGAGGGTCCGGGCGATCCCCCGATCCGGGGTGGTGCTGAGCTCGCAGACGATCACGAGCGGCCCGGGCTCCGTCTCGGCCGAGCCGAGCGCATGGAGGACACGAGCGCGGTCCTCTCGCGACTCGATGATGCCCAGGTTCTGAAGACCGGCCCCGTCCAGGGCAGGCGGCCAGCCCGAGCCAGGTCGAGCGATTTCGAGCCCCACGATGGCGGGGGGGCCCGTGGACCGTGGGGTCCCGACCGTGCTCACCTGGCCCGCGGGCGCCACGTCCCCCTCGTCCGGGTCCACCACCCCCAGAGGGCGGCTGGCGGGCATGAGGTCGGCGCGGAGACGCTCGTACTCCGGGAGCGTGGTGTCGAGCCGGAAGGTGCGGCAGGCCCGACGGCGCATGGCCAGCGAGGCCCCCAGAAGAAGGAGGCGCGGACCCGCTCCATAGAGGAGGATGGACGCGACCAGGAGGCTCGCCCAGCGCTGCGAGCGGCCCTCGGTCGGTTCATTCCCTGCGGGGGCCCGCGTCGGCACCGACGCTCCGGTCCACTGACTCTCGGCGATGTCCGCCGCCGTCGGCACCGCGAAGCCCACCATTCCAACGGGCGCGCTCAGCGCCTCCGTCATGACCACGTAGTGCCGCTCGTCCAGGATCGTGGTTTCCCACACGAAGTCGTACTGCCGTGCCGAGAGGAGGAGGAGGATGAGAGCGAGCGCGCCCAGGTTGAAGACGAGCCAGACCGCGTGGGTGACGGAGCTGAACGTCCAGAAGCCGATCCGCCCGGTCCCGAGCACGCGGCCGGCTGCCTCGGCTACTGCGCGGTTGGGGCCCCCGGCACCTGCCTTCTGGGTGACCCACCGGCTCACGGTCACGACGAGCCCCCCGAGAGAGACGAGCATGGGAGATCCGCCCCCCTCTTCCCGTCTGCGGATCCCCCACAGCACGGCGCCGGCCGTCCAGGAGAGGAGAAGGAGCGTCTGTACCCCGAGCACCCCCCCGAGAACCCAGTAGAAGTTGACCCGGGATCCGTCCACCGGCACCGAAGCGGCCCGGGCCGCCCCGGCCCCCAGAACGAAGGCCAGGACGAGCACGAAGGCGACGGTCCAGGCCGTCCCGGAGCGCAGGCGTTCCAACCCCCGCTCGAGCTCGGGTGCGCTGGAGAGGTGTCGGGCCCGAATCGTGATCCGCGACTCGAAGTCGGCGCGACTCTGGACGGCCGCCTGGTTCGCGTTCCGCTCCACGAGGGGCTCCCCGCCGTCCCGCTCCAGAGCGCGGACGGCCTCGGCAAGGAGCCGCTCGTCGAGGCTCGGGCGCACCGAAGGCTCGTCTCCGGCGCTCCGTCCATCGACGTCCGGTGCCCGGGTGGAGCCGCTCATGAGCGGCTCAGCGCCTTCGATCCGGGCCGGACCAACCTGCGTTCGGCGGCCGCCGCCATTGCCTCCCTCCCTCAGGAATGCCTCCGATCATCACGTCTTGTACTCGCCGGGCTCGTGAGAGTGGCACGCAGCACGAGCCCGAGCGACGGATCAGAGGGAGACATGGATTCCCGCCCCGAAAAACCGGACATCCTCCCGGTAGAATTGACCGTAGGGCGAGGGGCCGTCGTAATACTCCACGAGGAGACTCCACCTTCGGGGTGGGGGTGAGCGGGATCTCTCCCCCATCCCGCCTCAATGCCCCCGCGCGAGCAGCCGGGCGGAGAAGGGAAGGGCTTACGGGCATGGGGCGGACTTGCGGCGAGGTACGCCTCCGATCGTCGGCCTCAACCGGCGGAGGATTCCTCGGTCTTTTCCCTCGACGTTTGGTCCGGCTCGGATTTCCGGGCGAATAGTGCGTCCAGGGCAGGCTTTCCCGACCCCGCCAGAATCAACGCAAAGAAACCGGCGATCAGCAGCACGTTGAACTCGGCTCCTCCCGTCCCGGGACCCACCACGAACCACCCCTCGGACATATGCACGAGGAAGATGCCCGCGGCCATATGGACAATGAACAGGAGAGACACGAGCGGAACCGCGAGGCCAACGATGAGCGCCAGTCCACCGAAGACCTCAAGAAGCGTGATCAGCCACGCTGTTATCATCGGCAAGGGGACCCCGAGCATTCCGAAGAACTCGGCTGTCCCCGCGGCACCATTCATCAGCTTGGGCCAACCGTGGGTGAGGAGGATCACCCCCATGACCGCTCGGAGGATGAACAATCCGGTGTCCGGTGCTCTCGAAGCTTCACGCATGACGTAGCCCCTGATGTGGTCAGGAATTCCTGCGAGCCGAGCTGCGAACGACCGGGATCCTGCGGTGGCTTCGTATATGGCGTGCCACCTGGACCGGCAGGCCGCCGTAGACCCATGAACACTTGGAGGCTACGACATTCATACCCCAGAGTTCCACGCTACTCCCGCCGCTCGAACGTCCACTCTGCGAGCAATCGCGTGTTCGGATCGATCACGACCTCGGCGACGTCGCCGTCCACGGGTATCGACTGACTCGCAACGCCACTCTCCGGCATCTCGAACACGTGCACGCTCTCCGATCCGTCCTGCATTCGCACGGCGACCTCGATCGGAAGCCGGAAACGGTACGCGTCGTCCTGGATCTGGCGAAGGTCGATCTCGACGACGCCGGCCTCGGTCCGCCACGATCCCTCGAGGACCGGAATACCGCCCTGGAAGAGCCACTGGTCGAAATACCAGCGAAGGTCTGTGCCACTCGCGGCTTCCAGGTGTCCGCGCAGATCCGCCGTCCGGGCGTTGCGGTTCATGAACTCGGCGTAGTACGCGCGAATGGCCTCGTCATAGACATCGTGGCCAAGCGATTCCCGGAGCATGTGCAGGATCCAGGCGCCCTTCTGGTACATCATCAGGCCGGACACGTCGTTCAGATCTTCGACGTGCGGACGAACGAGTTGGAAGTCGGGCGTCTCACGATAGAACTCCACAACCCGGCGGCGGGCATCCTCCAGGCCGGCGATGAAATCGTCGTGACCGTAGGCGTGCTCACGGAAGAGGAGCGTGTAGTAGGTCGCGAACCCCTCGCTGAGCCAGACATCGTTCCATTCGGCCTGGGTCACGGCGTTCCCGAACCACTGATGGGCGATTTCGTGGATGATCACGTGCTGCCAGCGACGATCGCGCTCGCCACTCACCGACCGGTCCGAATAGGCCGGCGTGGAGGCGGCTTCCATGCCTCCGCCGGTGGCCGTCGAGACGACGTTCGCCAGGCGCTGGTTCACATAGGGTCCGATCAGGTCGGAGTAGAAAGCCAGCACGGCCTCGGTCGGCTCCCGGAAGTCGTGGAATCCGGCATCCCGATCCTGACGATACACCCAGGTCTCGATGCTGACTCCGTTCCATGTCGTGACATGGTCGACGGCGAATTCGGCCACGCCGAGAAAGTACAGCCACGTGGCCGTCGGCACCGGATTCACCCAGTGCGTTCTCCGTATACCGTCCTCCAGATCACTGATCTCCGTGAGCGTACCGTTCGACCCCGCCTGGTAGTGGTCGGGCGCGGTGATGATCATCTCGGACGTGGCTTTGTCGTAGGGATGATCCACCGTGGGCAGCCAGTGACGCACCCGCGACGACCAATTATCGCTGAAAAAGGTTCGATCACCGTACCTGTTCGGGCCGATCGTCAGGCCGGCGGTCGGGGTTCCCTCGTACTCCACGACGACACGGCGGCGGTCCCCGGCGGGCACCTCTTCCCCCAGGTCGATCCGGATGACGCCGTCTTCATGTGTCCAGGAAAGACTGCTCCCGTTCCTGTGAACATCCGTGACGGTCATGTCCAGCAAATCGAGGCGAAGCCTGTCCTGATCCGGCCCGGTGAAGCGCGCGTCGACGGTCGTTCGGCCTCTGATCACGTCCGTGTCGTCGGAGAGCGTCAGCTCGAACACATAGCCGACGATGTCGATGTCGGGGTTCCGGGGATACGAATCGGTGTAGCCGGTCTGCGCCGCCGCCGGACCGGCAACGAGCATGACGAGCAGAGCGACGCGCAGAAAGTGAAGAGGGCGCATGGGGATTGGGTTCGGGTGGAGGGGAAGGCCAGGAACATCGGGAGGGCCTCTCAGCAAGAGAGGCAACCTAAGACGGGGCTTCGAAGGTGTGCAAGGCAGGGGCGTGGAGGGTGGGAGGCCATGACGCCCGAGACCCCCGGCTTCCGCGGCCCTGCCGGCGTTCGTCGGCGCGCCCCGTCGGCGCCTTCACCTCAGTGGACGATATGGTACTCCGCCTGGCGGCCGATGACCCAGTGGCGATTCCCCTCCTCATCCAGGTACGCCTCCTCCTCCTGAGCACTCCGAACGGGCTGTCCGTCCCACTCGGGCACCGGCGTGGTCACCTGCAGCTCGGTGGAAAACCAGGTGTTGGGACGAATGGGCACCATGTCCATGCCCTGCACGCCCTCCTGCCGATCCCACAGGCCGATGAGGGGGCCCGCCCCATGGCCGTGATCTCCGATGGGATGCGTGTACATGGTGCCATCGAGCCCCTCCTCGTGCATCCCCTCCAGAGAGGCCTCCAGGACCTCGTTTCCGCTCCGGCCCGGAACCATCTCCTCCAAGAGGATGTCCTGAAAGCGGTTCGAGTTGCGCAGGGCGACCTCGAGGCCCTCCGGTACGTCCGTCTCTCCTTCCCTGAGCACGTACCCCATGTGCTGGGTGTCCGTGGCCAGCCCCAGGGCCGTGATTCCGAAGTCGGTGTGGAGGACGTCGCCTCGCTGAATGATGGGATCGGACTCCTCCACGCCGCCCATGCGCTGAACGCTCACGGACGGCTGGAACCAGCTTCCCAGTCCGGCATCGTTCACCCGCTGCCGCATCCACCACACCACGTCCTGGGTGCGGGTCTCGCCGGGCGTGATGACCTCGTTGGAGAACGCCGTGGCGATGGTCTCATGCACCCACTCCATCATCTCCCGGTAGACGGGCAGCATCTCGGGCAACCGCTCCTCGATGTACTGCAGGGGGAGGAGCTCCTCGTGGACCACCCGGTGCCGGTAGACGGGGCCCAGCGCGACCTTCATCTGCTCCCATTCCCCCGCGTTCAGGCCGTCTGAGAAGGCGAAGTTGTAGGAGATGTTCGCCTGAATCGTCTGCGGATCACACTCCTCCACCAACGGCGTCAGAAGCCGCCACTGGTGGAACCCATAGGGCTCCTGGGCACGCCCGCGGGCACCCACCGCGGCGTCGGGCTCCCGGATCACCTCGTAGAGTCCGGCGGCGTCCCGACCCCCGATGGACATGCGCCGCACGCCGAGCTCGGGCCCCCGGTCGCAGAACACGTAGATGGTCCGACGCCGGGCCGCGAAGGTCGTGGGCCCCTCGAGAGCTGTGAACACGGGGTCCTCGTTGTACTCCCGGGACGGGATGATCCACATGTCCACGCCGTGCTCCCGCATGAGGCGGGGAAGGACCCGCTCGAGCCGCAGGCGGAGCCACTCCGTTTCGACCTCGGCCTGCTCCCTGAGAGTGCCGAAGGGACGTTCCTGGGCCTGGAGAGCCGGAGCCGACCCCGGGCAGATCACCTCACCTCGCTCAGCCGCCTCCAGGATCTCGATCAGGTCGGTGAGGGCTTCCCGACCCTGATCCGCCAGGTACCAGGCCATCTTGCGGTCCAACATCCGCCTTGCCTCGCCCCGCTCCAGCGCGGGCTGCCAGAACGCCCATACCGACGCGGGCATCTCGGTCCAGCACCCTCGAATCTCGTAGTCCTCGTCGAGGAGGAGGATGGTGGGCGTGGCGGCCCGCCCGTCGCGGGCTGGGAAGGCGTCCATCCAGGGCTGGCCCACATCGGGGCTTGCGATCCGGAAGTCCAGAAGCGGCACGGCATCGACGAGACCGGCAAGGTAGGGGAGCGTTCCCACCGAGTCGGAGCAGCCGGGCACCGTGATCGCCAGGATCCGCCATGGCCCACCAGCCGCCACAGCCCGCTCCACCAGGTCCGGGTGGGGCGTCGCGTTGTCTCGGTGTTCGATCCACATTGCCCGACGGGCATCCGCCATTTCGAAGAATGCCTCCCAACTCAGGGCGGTCTCGTAGACCTCACGGAGGGAGTCCTCGTGAGCACCTGCCGGCGCGAATTTGGCCAGTGCGGGACCGGGCGGGGCGGCGGCCGGGACGATCGCCGGGGGAGTTGCACACAGCGAGGTCGAGAGCACCAGAGAAATGAGCGGAGTGAGCATGGGGGTTACTCGGGTGGAGGTGGTCGGCCCCTTTCGACGTGGGATCCAGACGAGTCTGGAGGGTCACCCAGAGGGCGAAGGATCTCCGCGAACTCGCGTCCCCCAAGATGGGCATGCGCTGGGCGCTCTGTCCATTCCAGCCCATCGGATTCCCGGGTCAGGGGATCACCGCAGCCTGAGCGGGGCCCTGAATGACTTTGTACACACCTTCTCAGAGGGAGACATGGATTCCCGCCCCGAAGAACCGGACGTCTTCTCGGTAGAACTGACCGTAGGGCGAGGGGCCGTCGTAGTACTCGATGAGGAAACTCCACCTCCTCGGCGGGTGAGCAGGATCTCTCCCCCATCCCGCTTCAACGCCCCCGCGCAGGCTCCAGGCCGGTGTCCAGTCCTGCTCCTCGCTGGACTTCACGTCCACCGCCAGGAGGAGACTCGTGCCACCGACCCGGCGGGTCCGCGCCTCGGCCCCCAGCCGGCCCAGCCACTCCTCCAGGTCATCGGGCTCCCGGTTGAAGAGAAACTCGCCGCCCCCGTAGAGGCGAAGGGGCCCCATGGCCCTGGAAAGGATGACCTCCAGCGACTCGAATGCCAGGTTGACCCGCTCCGGCTGCTCACGGATGAGGAACTCGTCCCCCAGGTGGGAACTCTGGTGGTACAGCCGGACCCGGGCGGAAGAGGCTCCCCGCCGGAAGGAGACGGGGAGCCCCACCACGTAGTCGGCGTTCAGCATATCGAAGGATGACGAGGCCAGGTCGAACTGGGCGAAGACACCGGCGGCGACGCCGATCTGGATACCGTCGCCTGGAGCCGGCCCGGCCCATCGGAAGAGGCCGAAGCTGTCCCCGATCCCGATGGAGCCCACATCGGTGTCCAGGGCACCGAGCGCTCCCATCTCCCCGTTCTCAGCCGGAGAGCTACCCTTGAGGAAGGAAGCGAAGGTGTGGGGCTCCTTGGGGTCGGCCAGCAAAGGGCAGAAGAGGTCCCCCTGGGGGAAGGGGACCGACCCGCTCGCTTCTCCCTGGTGGATGAGGGGTCCGCACTCAGAGACGGGGGGAAGCTGGGCAACCGCACCCTCCGACCCCAGGGCAACCCAGAACGGGAGGAGGAGGAGGGGTGCTCCGAGCGAGCGGCTGAACGGAGGAGGGAAGGGTGCGCAAAACGGTCCGGCACGGCCTCTCGCGGGTGTCATGGCATCCTCCGAAAGCTCGGGAAAGGGAGGGGTGTGGTCGCCGCGTCGAGGGCGACGGCTCTGCGTAATTCCGCCGCCGCCTATTCCGTCGGCGCAAGCACCCGGTCGAACGCTTCGGCGAGTTCTCCGGCGAGGATGCCAAGGGCACTGTCGAGGCGCTGGACGAGTGCCGCGTGATCTCCGACGGTCCAGCCGGGCTCGATGACCTCGGTGCTCCCCCGCGCCACCGTCGCGCCGTCCCGGGGTTGGATGATTTCCCAGGCAACCTCCAGGTGTGACGACCCGCTACCCGGGGGGGGATCGGCTCCCGTTGCGACCGCCTCCTCGGGTACTGCGCCCTCGAAACGGAGGACCTGAAGCTGGACGAGGTACGCCGGCATGGCCCCGGTGGACCAGGGCGCAGCCACCCCTCGGAGTTCGGGGGCTGCCTGGGTAAGGAGGAGCGCAACGGTCCGGTTGATTCCGCGGCCGAGATCCTCGCCCCATCGGTGGAACTCGGAAAACTCGACGCGGTGGGACCCGTGCCGGACCACGAGGTACGGGGTGGCGAGGTAGTCGGCGATGAGGGGAGGGCGGAGCCCGACGAGCGTGGGGAGCGCTGTCTCGTCGGTACCGACCACCAGTTCCGGGGCGTCGGTCGCACCCGCGCCCAGCACGTAATGCTGCTGCGGGGGTGCGTCGCGCGACAGACTGAAGCAGCCGGAAAGGAGAAGGATGGCCGGCACCAGCGCGCTCGCGGCGAATCCCGCCAGGAGTCGATCGGGCTGGCGGTCCGAACGGCGTCGGCCCAGGCGGGAGTGTTCGGGTCGCAAAGAGGGCAAGAGAATATGCATCGGATTATCTCCTGGGCGAGGGCGTGCCCCGGATGAGCATGTCGGGGTTCCGTTCCAGCGTGACGGCCAGCACCCGGAGGGCCTCGGCCGCCTCGGCCAGGTTGGTGAGCGCCCGCTCGAGCCGGTACCCGACTCCGGTATCGGAGCTGATCAGGCCACGGCTTTCTTCCAAGGTCATCCTGGTGGACTGGAGCGTCAGGGTCAGCTCTTCGAGGGTGCCTTCGGCCTGGAGCTGGAGGGGGTCGATGGCCTCACCAAGACGCTCGACAACGGCTTCGGTCTTCTCCATGGTTCTCCCGATGGAGGCGGCCAGTTCCGGGATCTCGCTGATGGCTCCCTCCAGCTCCTCCGAGGTTGCCAGCTCCTCCACCGCCCGGGCAGAGGCCACCACCGACTCGTTGATTTCGGCCATGTCGACCTCCGCCAGCATGTCGTTCACCTCCCCGAGGATGTCGAGCACCTGTGCCACGAGGCTTCCCCCTTCGCTTCCGAATGCGGCGAAGAGCGATGGGGTGGCGGGAATCTCGGGATGGTCGTCGATCCGTACCACCCCGGTGGGGGGATCCGGATCGGACCGGTAGGAAAGCCCGATGTAGAGTTGCCCCGTCACGACACTCTCGAGTTGCAGCTGGGCTCGGAGGCCGGTTTGGATCTGCTGTTCGAGCACCTCGGGGTCGTTCAGCGCAATGTAGGTCCCTCGCCCGGTGGTGAGTCTCTGCAGGTCGACCTCGTAGCGCACCGGGACCGTGGTGGTCCGGTCGTTGGGGTCGATCTGGATCATCAGCTCGCTGACGGATCCGACGGTCACCCCCTGGAACTTGACCGGCGCCCCTCGCTCGAGTCCGTTCACCGACTCCGCAAAATAACTCACGAAGGTCGTGCGATCCTCGAACCACGCGCTGGATGCGAGGGCCGCCACGCCGATCACCGTGAGCACCACGGCGCCGATCAGGAAGAGCCCGACAATCGTGGGGTTGCCCTTGTTCTTCATGTGGTTTGCCTCGTCGAAGGCCTCGAATCTCCTGAATCGCTGCTGCGGGTCAGGAAGCGGTGGACTTCATCGCTCGGAGGATCGTCCCTCAGTTCCTCTGGGGGTCCCAGGGCAGTCATCGTCTTCTCCTCGATGTCGAGAAAGAGAGCCCGGTCGGCGATCTTGAAAATGCTTGCCAGGTCGTGGCTGACGATCACGATCGTGGTGCCGAAGCTCTCCCGGATCTGGAGGATCAGATCGTCCAGGCGGCTCGCGGTGATCGGGTCCAGACCGGACGACGGCTCATCGAAGAACAGCACCTCGGGATCGAGGGCTGTGGCCCTCGCCAGGGCAGCGCGCTTCCGCATCCCGCCGCTGATCGCCGAGGGGTACAGGGACTCGAGTCCCCGGAGACCCACCAGCGCGAGCTTGAGAGATACGACCTCTCCGATGGCCTCCGCGTCGAGCTCGGTATGGACCTCCAGTGGGAGAGCTACGTTCTCGCCCAGAGTGAGGCCGCTCCAGAGGGCGCCGTTCTGGAAGAGTACGCCCATGCGCTTCAGCATCCTTTTCCGGTCTTCCAGCTCCGCGCCGCCGAAGTCCTCGCCATCGAAGAGGATCGAGCCCTCTTCAGGCCGCTGCAGACCGACCAGGTGTTTGAGAAGAGTGCTCTTCCCACTGCCACTCCCGCCCATGATGACGAAGATCTCTCCGCGCCGGACACGGAAGTCGAGGTCCTTCATGACCAGAAGGGAACCGTAGCTCATGGAGAGATCCGTGACCTCGATGGGTGACACGTCCTCCGCGGGGGCCTGCGCAAGTTCATTCATCACATCAGATGTTCAGGAGGACGGCCATCCAGTCGATGATGGCATTCGTCAGCACGATCAGGGTGATTCCGACGACCACGGCGGACGTGGCGGCGCGTCCGACCGCACTCGCATCGCCACCGGTCTGCATCCCCTTCAAGCAGCCGGTCATCCCGATGATCAGTCCAAACACCGTGCCCTTGAAGAGGCCGAGGAGGGCGTCGGGAAGTGTGACCACGTACAGCATGCCCCCGATGAATTGGGCGGACGTCAGGTCCAGAATCGAAATGGAAACGACGAGTCCGCCGAAGATGCCGATGAAAAAGGCGTAGATGGTGAGGAGCGGCATCATCACGAAGAGGCCCAGAACGCGGGGTAGGACGAGGTGCTCGACTGGAGAGATCCCGAGTGTCTTCAGGGCGTCGATCTCCTCGGAGATCTTCATGCTCCCGATCTCGGCGGCAAACGCCGCCCCCGTCCGCCCCGCCATGATGATCCCGGTCATGAGTGCCGCCATCTCCCTGAGCATCCCGTAGCCCACCAGGTACGATACGTAGTAGCCGGCTCCGAAGCGTCGTAGCACGACCGCGCCCAGGAACGCGATGATCATGCCCACGAGGAGCGCGATCAGCGTCACGATCGGGAGGGCCGCCGCGCTGTTCGCGTGCACGACTGCAAAGAAATCGCGCCAGCGCAGTCGGACACGCCGGGTTGCGAGCCCGGCCATGGCGACGGCCACCTCGCCGATGAAAGTGATCCCTTCTCCAAAACCTTCCCATACGCCCATTCCCTTCGTGCCGACCCGGGTTACGAGGGAGTCCCCTTCCTCGTCGTCCTCTCCGGCTTCCCGGTCGGGGTCGGTGCGCGCCAGTTCGAGGAGGTTGGAAATCTCCTCCGGAAGACTCTCCTCCCTGAACTCGGTGTCGTGCTCGCGTGCCCATGCTCCGGTCTCCCGGAGAAAGACGAGGAGGCTCGAGTCCCAGCTCCCGAGCCCAGAGGCATCGAACTCGATGGCCCCCGGGGGATCGGCGTCGCTCTCGGCCAGGTCGCTGAACCGCGGGATCGAATGGCCCAGGCTCCAGTCGCCGGAGATGCCGACGACCAGGACCTCGCCCTCCCGTCGAACTTCGGCGTTCTGCTCGCTCAACGGGACGCGACTCCCCATGGTTGGGCGGTGGTCACGCCCCGATCCCGACTTCGGCCGTGTCGATGCCGCGATCGCGGGCAAGCTCCTGCATCTTGGGGCTCGCGAGCAAGCCGGCGAGCTGAGGCGCCGAGGAGGAGGGGAAGGGAGAGCAGTCGGAGTACGCGCACGGTCGATCCCTTTTTCCGGAGTCGGCGGGAAACGGGCCGGAGGATGAGGCGCCGGCGCGGGTGGCGGAGGATAGGAATTGCGAAGGCCCTTCTGGAGCGAGAGGCAAGGTAGGACGGGCCTTCGGAGGTTGCAACCATCGGCACCCCCCCGATCTACAGAGCACCCAATCGTCCCACCGTAGCTCGGTCGCCACTCCCGATGAGGAGCGCCAGGTCGAACCCGAAGATGACCTTCCGCATTTCATCGTTCACGTCACCCACGGCTCCCGAGGCCACGTAGGGCCGCACCTCGCGGAGGTCCACCACCCACCATCGATCGGTGCCTCCGGCCATTGCCAGGGAGGCATAGTCGGGGTAGTCCGTCAGGGTCCAGACATGGCCGGGCTCGTTCACCAGCCCCGTCCAGATGGAAAGCATCTCGCCGCCCTCGCTCCGTGCCACTTCTCGGACGAAGGTGCCGAAGCCAGAGCCACCTCCTGGGTGCTTTCGACCTCCACCTCAGGACGCCGCTGGAAGTCTCGTGGTGCCCTGCCCTCGCGGTCGTCGTCACCCCGACGGCTGCACGTTCGCGTTGAGCCGGAAGAGGTTCTGCGGATCGTAGCGATTCTTGACAGCCACGAGGCGCGTCAGGTTGTCCCGATAGTTGCGCGCCACGTCGGCGTCGACCGCCTCGAGCGGCATGTCATTCGTGTAGAAGCCATGCGTGTGCGGCTCCAAGTGCTCGCCCCAGAACGACCGCATGTAGCCGATGTGCTCCTGCGGGTCCGCGTCGCCACCGTGCGCCCACCCCGTGCCGCCGAGCATCATGAACTCGGCATCGCGCTGCGGGAACGCGGTCGCCTCCGGCGCCACACGCCCGATCGCGCCGCCCGACTGCACGAAGTTCACCCCGGTCCCGCGTTCGGGGTGCCCCTCGAGCGCCTCCACGATCGGCGTGACCAGCCCCGGAGTGATCCGGGTCACGAACCCGTTCTTGAGGTACCCCGCCTGCGCCCGCGGGTCGGTAATATCGCCGGCGCGCTGGACCTCCACGTAATCCTTCTCCTCGAGCGTGTCCTCCATCGGGGTCCCGAGCCGGCGGATCGGGCCCAGCGCCCGCTCCAGGTCACTCGCCCGGCCGGAGAAGCAGATGTCGAAGCCCACCACCGCCTCCTCGCCGCGGGGAGGCAGCGCGATCCCCCAGTCCAGCTGGATCTCGTCGGGCGCCGTGGGCGCGTACTCGGCGTAGAGCTCCAGCGACTCCCTCGCCCTCGAGCGAGGGAAGCGGATCCGGCCTGCGATCACGCGCCGCTCCAGCGGGTGGAGCCGGAACTCGAAGGCCGTCACGACGCCGAAATTGCCCCCGCCGCCGCGCACCCCCCAGAAGAGATCTTCGTTCTCCCCGGCGCTCGCTCGTAGAAGCCGCCCATCGGCTGTGACCACCTGCACCGACTCCAGGTTGTCGATGCTGAGCCCGAACCGGCGGGCCAGCCGGCCGAACCCGCCCCCCGTGACCAAGCCGCCCACGCCCGTGTGCGACACCGTCCCGAGCGGCGTGGCGAGCCCGTGATCCATGGCCTCGTGGTCCACCGCCCCGAGTAGGCTCCCGCCCGTGACCCACGCCCGACGCGCCGTCGGGTCCACCTGCACGGCGCGGAACGGGGAGAGGTCGATCATCATCCCGCGGTCACAGGTCGAAGCCCCCGAGAAGCTGTGACCCCCGCACTTCACCGCGAGGAGCAGTCCGTGGTTGCCTCGGGCGAAGTCCACCGCGCGCCGCACGTCGGCGGCCCCAGTTACCTGCGCGATCAGCGCAGGATGCCGGTCGAAGGAGGGATTGAGCACGAGCCGGGCTGTCTCGTAGCCCTCGCTGCCTGCGAGAAGGACCCGACCCCGGAGCGATCGCGCCAGTTCGGCGATGTCGCGCCCGCGAATCACCACCTCCCGGCCGTCGCCCGTGACTGCCAGAACGTCCGGCGGCACCTGGCCGACGTGGACAGCGGCGCGGTAGCCTGGGGGCGTGAGCATCCCGGCCAGGGTTCCCACTCGGGGGGTCGAGACGGCAGCGGCAGCGGCGGCCACCGAGCGGAGGAAAGTACGTCGCTCCATGAGCCCTCCCTGAGAAGGTCGGACACCGTGGAAGCTCGCTGGAAGATCCCGCGGCCCCCCGGCGCCGAAGTTCACGGTAGGTGGCCCCGGCGGGCTCAGCAAGGCTCGCCCTGCTACAGCATGCTGGCGAGCAGCGTGGCGATCCCGAGGAAGCTCGCGAATCCGGCGATGTCGGTGACGGTAGTCAGTATGATCGAGGACGACTGCGCCGGGTCTCGCCCGAGCATGGTCAGCCCCGTGGGGACGAGCACTCCCGCGATCCCTGCGGCCACCATCGACATCACCATGGAGACGCCGATCACCAGCGCGAGCCCCGCCGAGCGGCTCCAGAAGTAGACACCGGCGGCGGTGGTGAGCGACACCGCTACTCCATTCACCAGTCCGACCATCGCCTCCTTGCGCACGACCCGGGGCCACTGGCCGATGCGGATCTCTCGCATTGCCAGCCCGCGCATCGTAACCATCAGGGCCTGCGCGCCCGTATTTCCGGACTGCCCCGCCACGACCGGCAGCAGCACGGCCAGCGCGGTGAAGCGCGCGATCGTATCCTCGAAGAGTCCGACCACGGATGCCGCCAGGAACGCTGTCACGAGGTTGATCTCGAGCCACGGCAGGCGTGATCTGACCGCGAACAATACGGGTGACAGCGCGCGCTCCTCTCGGCTCGCGCCCACCATCGACTGCATGTCCGCGGCGACGTCCTCCTGGGCCGTCAAGGCGAGGGTATCCGAACGGATGACGCCGAGCAGCCGCCCCTCGTAATCCACCACCGGCAAGCTCGAGAGCCGCCTCTTGCTGAAGTGCTCGACCACCTCCCCCTGGGGATCGATCGCCTTGACCGCGACAACCGGCTGGGCGAGCGTCTCGATGAGCGCGTCGGAGGGAGCCACGGCCAGTGCCTGTAGCGACATGGTTCCCGTCAGGCGCTGCTCCGAATCGGTCAGGAACACGTCGGCGATTCGGCGTTGTTGCACGGTGCGCACGCGGTCGAGCGCCTGTTGCACCGTGGTTCCCGGCGCGAACCCGGTGGCGCGTGGGTCCATGAGCCGGCCCGCCGTTTCAGGCGGATACTCGGTCATCATCCGCAGCTCGCGGGTGAGCGAGGGCGCGAGCAGGTCGAACAAAGCGGCCCGCGTCGCCTCGTCCATCCAACCGAGCAGCGCGACGGCTCGGACGGGGTCCATCGCGGTCACGATATCACGCTGGGAGTTTGCGGACAGGGCGGCGAGGATCTGCACAGCGAGGTCGGGAGGCAGGCGCTCCATCACGGGAACGGCGTGTCGCGCCGGCTCGGTACTCAGGACGCGCGCGATCTCTCGTGCAGGGAGGTCGTCGAGGTGGCGCGACGCCTCGGAGGGGAACTCGCGAATGAAGGTCCGCGCCAGCCCTGCGAATCCCGCAGGCAGCTCATCCCGCATGCGACACCTCGTCCTCTGATTCCATTGGGCCGTCGATCTCGCGGCCGACCGAGACCGCTCCTGCGATGGCGGAGACGACTCCGGTAGTGCCGAGCTGGAAGACTTCCGCGAGCGCCCGCGCCGTGAGCCTCCCGGGATCCGCGCCCCGGTCGGGCGCGTCCCTTTCGAGCTTGCGCAACATCTGATAACGGATGGCGCCGACCAGCCGATCTTTTTCGTCGACGACCGGCATGGCGTGGTAGATCTGCCAGCCGGGGTGCTCCCGCACGATCGCGACCGGTAGCCCTACGCTGAGGCGATCGACATCGTGGTGCATGACGACGCTGACCGGATCTCGGGCCCGCGCCAGCATCAACTCGGGAATGTCGAGCACCCCAACGAGGCGGTGTTCGCGGTCGACCACGTAGAGGTAGTAGAGCAGATCCCGGGCGGCCCGGCCGAGACGGGCGCGAGCATCCGCCACGAGCACGTCGTGAGGGAGGTGGAAGATGGACGGGTCCATCACGGCGCCGGCCGTGCCCTCGAGGTACGAAAGCACGCGCGTGATCGGGTCGCGCACGTCCGCCGGAAGGGCAGCCAACAGGGGGTCGCGCTGCGCGGGGCCGAGGCCGCGCACGATCGCGCCCGCTTCGTCCGCGGTCAGCCCTGCGACGATGGCGGCTCCTTCGGGGACGGCGAGGTGCTCGAGGCAGTCGGATGCGTTCGGCACGGTCATTTCACGCAGCACTGCGGCAGCCGACTGCGGCGGAATGGCACGCAATACCGTGGCGGCCGTGTCAGCCGTCATCTGCTCCAGCTTCCGGGCGGCCCGACGGGGGTGGGCCTCCAGGAACGCGCGGGCGAGGACGTCGACCCCGATCACGGTGCGTCCCTCGTCATCAGCAAGGTCGAGGTCATCTCGGCGAACTGCTTCGCGGGCACGATCACCCGGCCCTCAGACGCCTCCAGGACCACGGCGTTGCCGGTGAACTCCACGATCGTTCCCTCGACGCCCCCGATGCGCACCGACTGCCCGACCTCGAACATCTGTCGCAGGTAGTGCGAGCCGATGATGTTGCTGATCGCGGTGCGCGCCCCGAGACCGAAGGCGAGGGCGAAACCGCCGAAGAGCGCCGCGAGAGAGACGGTGAAGATCGCGGTCAGGAGGGCGATATCCACGCCCAACCCGGCCACCGCGATCAGTATCGCGGCGGTGATGATCGCGACGCGAACGATCTGGCCGAGACCGGGGCCGAACGTCGTGCCGGCGCCCATCGCGGTGGCGGTCACGGCGCTGCGGGCGATGTTTCCCATCACCAGCCCCGCCACGAGGATCAACACCGCGGCAAGCACGCGTGGCACGAACACCGACAGACTGTCGACGACGGCCGTCAGGAGCGCGAGACCGAGCGCGTTCGCCGCGGTCGCTACGAAGAAGAGCAGGACGGTCCAGAACACCACCGCCCCCACGATGTGGGAGACGGCCCGCTCCTCCGCGAGCCCTCCGAAGGAGGTGCGGAACGAGCGCCCCGGAGCGGCGCGCTCGATGGTCGAGATGACCCGGACCGTCACGGCCCGCAGCAGGAACGCGAGCAGCATGCCCACGACGAGCAGGATGACGGCGGTGATCAGATGCGACTGGTTGGCCGCGAGCCAGGGACCGATGTTCGGCATGGATGTCGGATTGTTGGTGAGGAGTAGGCTGCGCACCTAGAAGGCTGTTGAAGAAGTGGGGGGACCACCGTTGGGAGCGCCAGGGACCCGGATCGTAGGCGGCTTGCCGACGGCATAGCCGTGGCTACGTCGAGGCGAGCCAACGACCGAGGCGGGTCCCTGCCGTCCCAACCCGTAGGGCGAAGGGGGGTTGCGGCCCCGGATCGTCGTTGGTGCCCCTCACCGATGCTACCGCATCGCTGTCGGGGCTCCGCCTCGACCAGGACGCGCAAGACCCCTTCGCGGTGGTCCCCCCACTTCTTCAACAGCCTTCTAGTTGCATGCGGCGCAGGGGCAGAGCTCCCGCAGGTATTGGAACGGGAAGATCCCTGTGTCGTGACCGTCGCTCCACCGGAAGCTGAGCGCGTACCGTCCGACGTAGTTGATTTCAAGGGGATGGACCGACGGATCCACGCTCTCCGGGCTGAGGAGCTTCCGGCCCGTCATCTCGTCGACGCACCCGGCGCACGGACATGCGAGGCGGAGTTGACGGGGTGGATATTCGGATATGTGCTCGTCCTGCCACACGATGCGAAGGGCCGATCCATCATCGTTGGGGCCCACCTCCGCCGGAAGGTACTTCATCGGGAGCCTTCCTCAAGGGTGCCAAGGTGATCATGCAGGTGCCGGAACGCGACTCCCCGATGGCTCAGCTCGCCCTTCACTTCCCTGCCCACCTCTCCAAATGTCCGGCCGAGTTCGTGGTGGTAGAAGAGGGGGTCGTATCCGAATCCCCCGGATCCCCTCGGTTCTCCGAGGATGGAGCCCTCCACCTCGCCCCGGAAGAACGAGACCGGACCTTCGCCCTCGACCAGTGCCAGCACGCAGACGTAGCGTGCGGTTCGATTCGGTTCGGGGACATCCTGAAGGAGCTCAAGGAGGTATTCATTGTTCGCGAGGTCCCTCGACGAGCCGTCTGACAAGCGGGTCTCGGGGGCGAAGCGCTTGGAGTGGACGCCGGGCCGACCGTCCAGCGCATCCACGGCAATCCCGGAATCATCGGCTACGGTGAGCATTCCGGACCGCCGCAAGAAATACCGCGCTTTGGCAGCTGCGTTCTCTTCGAAGGTATCGAATGCCTCGATGGACGCCTCCTCCGCTCGTTCCGGGATTCCGGCCTCATCGAGCCCGACGAGCTGCAGGCCCTCCACCCCGGAGAGGATTTCCCTCGCCTCACGAAGCTTGTCCGCACTACGGGTCGCCAGAAGGAGCTTCATCCGGATGACGCCTCGTCCAGCGCGTTGGCCTGGCCGAGGGTGAGGGTTCGGATCCCAGCAAGGGCGAGGTCCAGGAGCCGGTCGAGTTCGCTCCGCCCGAACGGGTCTCCCTCAGCGGTCCCCTGGACCTCCACGAGACGCCCCTCTCCGGTCGCCACCACGTTCATGTCGACTGCGGCGTCCCGATCTTCCGGGTAATCGAGGTCCAGGACCGGCTCTCCGTCCACTACTCCGACACTCACTGCGGCGACCGATCCCCGCAACGGGTCGCGCTGGATCAATCCGGTGGAGAGGAGGTGCCGGCAGGCAAGCGCCAGGGCGACCCAGCCCCCGGTGACTGCGGCCGTGCGGGTCCCCCCGTCTGCCTCGATCACGTCGCAGTCCACCACGATGGTTCGCTCGCCGAGCGCGGAGAAGTCCGTGACCGCACGTAGGGAACGGCCGATGAGCCGCTGGATCTCGAGGGTCCGGCCTCCAGCGCCCCTCCGTTCCCGGCCCCGCCGGGAGTGGGTGGAACGGGGAAGCATGGCGTATTCGGCCGTTACCCACCCGAGCTCCCGGCCGGCTCTCCAGTCGGGCACCGCCTCCTCGATGGAGGCGACGCAGAGCACCCTGGTCCCGCCGGTGCTTATGAGGCAAGAACCCTCGGCGTGACGGATGACCGAGGTTTCCAGCGTCAGGTCCCGCAGCTCGTCCTTCGCCCGATCGACTCTACCCAATTCAAGACTCCTTCTGGATTCGCTCGATGAATCTGCTGGTGGAGGCCCCCTCGACGAGAGGGATGGTAACAACCTCTCCTCCCGCCTGCAGAACCTCTTCCCTGCCGACGATTTCGTGCTCGGCGTAATCCGCCCCCTTCACGAGCACGTCGGGCAAGATCTCCCTGATGAGGGAGAGGGGAGTGTCCTCGTCGAATATCGTGACGTGGTCCACCGCCTCGAGGGCCGCCAGGACGAATGCTCGGTCCCACTCCGGGTTCCAGGGGCGGCGAGGGCCCTTCAACGCTCGCACGGACCGGTCCGAGTTGACGGCGACGAGTAGCTCGTCCCCCAGTCCGCGAGCTTCGGTGAGGAGGGCCACGTGACCCCGGTGGAGAATGTCGAAACACCCGTTGCTGAACACGAGGCGTCCCGACCGGGGGCGTCCCATCCGCTCGACGACCTCTCTCCGGTCGAGAATCCTGGTCCGCGGGTCCCGCGGCGCGCGCCCCGTCACACGTCACTCGCTATGGGTCGAGCGGCCTTCGGCGCGGGACCCCCAGCCAGGATGGATTCTGCCCCCATCGAGATCAGCTCGGCGGCCACCCGCTCTCCGAGGGCGCGGGCGTCATCTTGAGCGCCGGTAGCGGAGGCTCGGATCATCCTGCGGCCATCCGGCGACGCCACCATGGCCCTCAACCGCATACCGCCGCCAAAGGGGAGCCCGAGAGCTCCGACGGGCAATTGGCAACCCGCCCCCAGGGCGTGCAGGATCGTTCGTTCCGCCTCGGTGGCAGAACGGGAGGGTGGGTGGTCCAGAAGGCGAAGGAGGGCGAGGGTCGCTTCGTCCGACCGACGAGCTACGACGGCCAGCGCCCCCTGCCCGGGGGCCGGGAGCCAACTCGCGGCATCCAGATGCTGGGAGGCGCGCCGGGTCCATCCCATCCGCCGGAGCCCGGCGGCGGCTAGGAGGATCGCGGCATACTCCCCGGCGTCCACCTTCCCGATCCGTGTGTCCAGGTTCCCGCGGATGCCACGTACCTCGAGATCGGGCCGGTGAGCCAGGGCGAGGGCCCTTCGGCGCTGCGACCCCGTCCCGACCCTCGCTCCCCCCGGAAGGTCGTCGAGTCCCCCCTCCGCGCCTGCAGGCAGGACGAGGACGTCGCGCGGATCCTCGCGCTCCGGCACTGCACCGAGCATGATGCCCTCCGGGAGCACGGTGGGGAGGTCCTTGAGCGAGTGCACCGCGAAATCCACCTCGCCGTCGAGCAGGGCTTCATCCACCTCTCGGGTAAAGAGACCCATGCCTCCGATCTCGACCAGGGGCCGGTTCTGAATTCGGTCCCCCCGGGTTCGGATCTCGACGAGCTCCACCGGTCTCCCGCTTGCGCGCTCCAGTGCACTTGCCACGGCAGCGCTCTGAGTCCGGGCGAGGAGCGATCCCCGCGTGCCGAGTCGCAACCGTCGCATCGACCTCACCAGTTCGATTGGATCCCGTCGATGACCGCCTGGGCCAGGCGGTCCAGGGCGGTTCTCCTCCCGTCCTCCTCCAGTTCGGTCGCCTCTGCGTACTCCCCTCGCGCGGACAGGCTCGTGTTGTCCCAGAGAATCAGGTTGTTGGCCCGGTCGATGACCTGCACGTGGACGGTCATCGTCACGCGGCGCTCAACGACCTCTGCTCGCTGTCCTCCCGAGGCCGGCCGGTAGGAGGGAGCGTCCACGGAGTAGCTTCGGATGGAGCCCCGGACGATCGCGTCCGCGTACTCCTCGGAGACGACCCGGAGTCCAAAAGCCGAGGGAAGCTCCTCGAGAAAAATGTCGTACACCTCCTGTGAGAGCTCGAAACGCCCGGTGTCATTTTCGAAGGGCGAAACGGCGATGGTGCTGACGTGGGGCGGAAATCCGGCCCCGGCCTGGAAGGTGTAGTTGCAGCCCGCCACGAAGAGGCATAGGACGAGCTTGGCGGCTGCCCAGCTGAAGCGGTTGCTCATCCGTGCCCTCCTCCGAGCCTCAGCGGCCCGGATCCCAGATGTGCGTCGGATAGGATTCCACATGCTCGACGCTCTCGATGGTCATCCTGAGCTCGCGAGTGTTCCGAAGGTCGCGGTAGGTGGCCTGACGGGGGAATCGCTCCCCGTTCCCAAGGGTGAGGCGAAGGTCCTCGACCGCCCGCCCCCCGGACCTCACCTCGATGTCGCGGATGCGGGAACTCTCCAGTCGGACCAGGAGTTCGGACCCTCCGTCGGGGAGGTAGCGAAGCTCCGCGGCGCCGTCCTCTTGCCAACTTCCCCCGGCCAGGCCCATCCCTCGGGCTGGCCGGAAGACCCCGAGCGTCGCCCAAACGAGGGTCGACTCCGGGAGAATGGAGGGGAGGTCGGCCGGTATCCGCACATCTCCGTCGACCAGAGCCGCTGCGGTGATCCTCTCTCCGTTCCCATTGAACAGGTCCAGTCGCGCCCGGTAGGGGGGCTCGACTCGCGCCACGCCCTGGCCGTGCAGCCTCATTCCGGGCTCGTTCAGGGACCATGTGAATACGACCCGGTAGGGAGCATCGAGCGCCGAGGCGCGTTCAGCCGACGCGGCGAGCTGGCCCGCATCGATTGGACGGACCTCCTCGGCGACGGGCTCCGCCGTCGCGCAGCCAGCCAGGACGAGCATCCCTGCCGCATGGAGGAGCCAGTCACGCGAGGCTCTAAGGAGCCTATTTCCTCGACGGGCACTGGAGGGGCGGAGCATTCGATGGATCTCCGGGCGATTCTGCTGGGGGAGCGTTGCGTGCGCGTAGTTCAGACCCCTGACAGGGGGCCGGGGGTCCGTCTTCGATCAAGTCCGGGCCGTGGCATTCAGGGAAGATAACCAACGTCCGGCTCCGGACCACTGGTGCCCCCGCGGTCCGCGGTTCCCTGCTCGCGGGACGGGACGTACCTTCCTGTCCATGGATCTCTCCCCCGCCTACGTTGCAAGCGACGCCCACCTCGGCGCCACCTCTCCATCGCGAGCCGAAGCCTTCTGCGAGTGGCTCGCCTGGGCGGGTGGACGCGCGAGTTCGATCGTGATCAACGGAGATCTCTTCGACTTCTGGTTCGAGTACGCCTCCGTCATTCCACGGGGATACACTCGGACCCTCGGGATGTTGGCCCGGGTGGTGGACGCAGGCGTGCCGGTCCACTTCCTGGGAGGAAACCACGACTGGTGGGGCGGTTCGTACCTCACGGACGAAATCGGTGTGCAGTTCCATGCCGAACCGGTGCGTCTGGAGTTGGCCGGGCATCGGTGCCTGATCGCCCACGGGGACGGGCTCGGATCCGGTGACCTCCGGTACCGCTTCCTGAGAGGAGTTCTGAGGTCCCGGACAGCGCGGTGGGGCTTCCGGTGGATCCACCCCGACATCGGGGCGGCCGTGGCCCGTCGCGTTTCTCGCACGAAGCCACGCACGGCCGGACCTCCAAACGCCGAATCCACCCGCGCGGCCGAGCTCGAACGCTGGGCCCGTGGTGTCCTGTTGGGGAAGGACGCCCCAGACGTGGTCCTGCTGGGGCATACCCACGTTCCCACCTGTGTGGAGGTGGCTCCGGGACGCCACTACCTCAATTCCGGCGACTGGTTGCACCACAACTCCTACGTGGTGCTCCCCAGCGGAGAGGCTCCCTACCTTGCCCGATGGGAAGACGGGAGCGAGGTCACCGGAGTCCGGGTGGGTTCAGTGACACGCTGAACTGCCAACCGCCCTCCGGATGTGGGGCGACGTCGAGGGTCAGGGGCTCGGGGCGGTCCATGAGGTGTCCTGCGACGAAGGCGTCGGTCGCACTGAGGAGCATGACAAAGATCCCCAGGGCGATCCAGTCCTCGACCTGCTGCGCACGCGAGTCGATGAGGCTGTCCCATGCCGCAACCTCCCCATCGGCCCGCACGAAGGCGGCCAGCGAGTCGAGCGAGCTGACTCCAGCGGCCTCGTGCCTCGCACGGACGATCCGCGCTTCCTCGTCGCGGAACCGCTGCGCCTCCCTACGACCCTGGATCGACTTCCCGAGCATCCACGCCGCACCCGCTTGCGCGGTGAAATAGAAGGCCCCCCTGGCGGGCGCTCCCGCAATGACGTGTCCCCACCCCGGGAGTACCAGAGACCTGAGGAACGCTCCTCCCGGGGTGATCTCGCCGTCCTCTTCCCGGGCCGTGTCCGTGAGGGTGTCGACCTGAATGTCGACCGAACCCAGGGCGGACCGGCCCAACGTTGCTCCCTCCTGGGCCGAAATGGGGCGGGGCTGAACCCCGAGGAGCGTCCCGAGGAGAACTAGCATCGCGAGACCCTGCACATTGGCCTCTGGAGCGAAACGACGAACGGAGTTCATCGTGACGCTTCTCCCGGTCCGGTGCCAGGGGATTCAAGCACCTGGATACGATCGGGCAGGACCTCCACTTCCAGCCAGGGTGAGGTTTCGCTCATCAGCTCGCCATCGAGTTCAAAATGGAGGGGAGTATTGGAGCCCGATTCGATTCGCACGCGTCGGATCTGGCTCATGGTGATCTGCGGAACCGAGCCGTGCGTACCCCGAAAGACCTTGGGAAGGTGCCGCATCACCCCGAGGAGTGCGAGGTCCTCGATCAACAGGAAATCGAGGGCCCCGTCGTCCGGTCGGGCCTCGGGCGACAGGATCAGCCCCCCCGCAACCGACGGTCCCACCGTGACCAGGGCAGCCAGTGCCCGTGCATCCAATTTCCGGGAACCGTGTTCCGACTCCAGCTCGATGCGAAGTGGAAGGTGCTGGAACCCGGACGCGGCCGAAAGCAGAGCAGCCCCGTACTGGAGGATCCCGGGGAGCCGCTGGAACCGGGAGCGACGTCGAAGGACCTCCACATCGACCCCCACCCCCAGGAGGTTTACGAAGTAGGCCGAGCCCCCCTCCCACCCGACCCTTCCGACCTCGAACGCGCGTGGTGTTCCCGAGCGCAGGAGAGAGGGAATGCCTTGTGGTTCACGGGGTGCTCTCACCATCCGGTGGAAGTCGTTTCCGGTGCCGACCGGGCAGAGCGCGAGCTCCTGGGAGTATCCATCGGTGGCGAGGAGCCCATTGACGACCTCGTGGACGGTTCCGTCGCCCCCGACGACCACGATCTGGGATGCCCCCTGGGTCGCCGCGTGTTGAGCCAGATCCCGGGCATGGCCCGGTCTCTCACTCCGCTGGAGGGTGTATGGGATTCCGGCGGACTCGAGTGCGCGTTCCAGGATCGGGAGCACGCGTGCGGCCCGACCCCCTGCGGCGTTGGGATTGGCGATGATCCGCGTGGCTTCGTTCAAGCTGGGAGGGCCCTCGGTCGCTCGTCTCGGGGGTGTCGGTGGGTTCGTCCTGTGGTCGGCGGCTAAGATGGCCGAGCCGGGCTCCGGGGGCAACGGGAGTCCGGCACTCCGACCCCGGGGTACCTCCTTCCCGCAGGACGGACGTCTGGTTTACGTTGGGCTCGCAGCTTCGGGAGTCGAGTGGTTCGTTTGAGCTCGGCTCCAGACGCCAATCGCCAGGATTCTCCGGGGATCAAGATGGAGATGGAAGTCTCTTCCGTGCTGGGTCGACTCGGTATCGCGGTCGGGTTGGGTCTGCTCGTCGGACTACAGCGGGAGCGGGCACAGAGCGCAATCGCGGGCCTCCGTACCTTCGCGCTCACCGCGATGACAGGGGCCCTGAGCGCCCTCCTCGCCATCGCCTTCGGCGGCTGGATCATCGCGGCTGCGATCGTGGTGGTAGGGGCCTTCGTGGTTACGGGAAACCTCATCAAGCTCCGGGCCGGGATCCAGGATCCCGGCCTCACGACGGAGGTCGCCTTGCTCCTGACCTTCGTGCTGGGCGGCTACCTCATGGTGGGGCGGATCGAGGTAGGGATCGTGGCGGGTGGGGCGCTCGCGGTGCTCCTGCAGTTCAAGGGCCGGGGGAAGCGCCTCGTCGAGTGGCTGGGGGATCGGGACGTCGAGGCGGTGATGCGGTTCGCCCTGATCACCCTTGTCATCCTCCCGGTACTGCCGAACCAGACGTATGGCCCCCTCGACGTCCTGAACCCTCGCGAGATCTGGCTGATGGTGGTGCTCATCGTGGGGATCGGTCTCGGAGGGTACCTGGCCTACCGCGTCTTCGGCGAGCGGGGCGGAAGTGCCCTCTCGGGGCTCCTGGGGGGCAGCATCTCGAGCACGGCCACCACGGTCAGCTACTCGCGCCGGGGTCGGGACGCCCGCCGCGCCCCGTCGTCGGCGATCGTGATCATGATCGCATCGACCGTGGTGTTCGTGCGGGTCCTGGTCGAGGTCGCGGTGATAGCTCCCGGGGCCCTTCCGGTGGTCGCGCCCCCGATTGTCCTCACCCTCGCCCTTTTCGCGGGTATCTCATTCTTCGCCTGGTGGCGGCGACCCAGCGAGGCGGGTCCCATGCCCGAGCAGGAGAACCCGACCGAGCTCCGGCCCGCCCTGGTCTTCGGAGCGCTCTACGGCGGGATTCTACTTGCGGTCGCTGCGGGGCAGCAGTGGTTGGGGAGCGAAGGGTTGTATGCCATCGCCGCAGTTTCCGGACTCACCGACATGGATGCAGTCACGCTCTCCACCGCGCAGCTCACCAGACAGGGGCGGGTGACTTCCCACATGCTCTGGAGGGTGGTCATGGTCGCCTCTCTGGCAAATCTGGTCTTCAAGCTCGCCTTGTGCGGTTTTCTGGGAGGACGGCACCTCGTTCGCAGAATCTTGCCGTACTACGCGATGGGTGGGGTTGGGATCCTGGCGATCCTCCTCCTCTGGCCGTGAGCGTCGGCGTAGTCGTCTGGGGCCCTGTGGGAACCTCGGAGCCCGTTCTGACGTCTAAACCTGACGATGATGTCGGACGCCGGGGCCTCTCCGGGTTCGACGTCGCGCCTCCCGCTGGAGAAGTGCGGGACCGGCGTCCACTTCATTCCGCACCGGGCTCGACGTGCTCGTACCGATTCGACTCCTCCTGTCCCTGAGCGTCCTCATCACCCTCGGCCTCATCACCGGTGGTTGGCTGGGGGTCGGAGCCGCGCCCTCGCCGCACGCGACGCACGCATGGACGGGTGAGGACCGGGGCGAAGTGCGTGGATCGGTCGTGGATGAAGTGGGGGAACCGGTACTCGGCGTCCGGGTCGAGCTCGTGATCCGGGAACGCCTTGTGGGCTCGGCCACCACCGAGGCCGACGGACGGTTCCAGATCCTTTTCTCGGCAGACGTTCTCAGGGCATTGGGGTCTCCCACTTCGGGGGAGGTCCGGGCACAGCGCCTGGGGTACCATGCGGCGGTGCAGTCGGTGGAACTGCCCGACCCGGGGGAGGTCCTCCTCGTGCTCCGACCCGCCCCCCTTCCCCTCCCCGGGATGCGAGTGGATGGCGGCCCGACCCGCTGTGAAGGAGACGATGCTGACGGCCTGGCACGACTCCTTTGGGAGGCAGCTGCCTCTCGGCATCCTGGAGGGGTCGACACCCTCGGGATCGCAAGCTACATGTCCTCTCTCACAGACACCGTCGACGGCGAGGCGCGCGCCCCGGTGCGGTCGCCGGACGGCGCGACAGCGGAGGAGGGGGTGGGACGACCGGAAGCCGGCCAGCGAGGTTCGGCTCCCATCCTGCGCCTCGGGTGGGGCCGAAGGATCGACCGGCAAGGGTATGCGTTCCCGGTTCGACGGACCGACCGGGAGGGATCATATGCGTCCTGGAGCTATGCTCCGCTCGAGTCCGATCTGGCGTCGCACTTCGGAGCTCCGCAGTTCGGCGAAATGCACTACTTCCAGATGATCTCGGCCCGAGAGGATGGCTGGCTCGTGCGGTTCTGCGCCCAGGACCGGGACCGACCGCACATCGACGGACGGATCGAGCTCACTGCCGACACGCTCATCCGACGGGCGGACTGGAGCTTCCGAACCGACCCTCCTGTCGAGAACGCCGGCGGATGGGCGCTGTTCCCCGCCCCCGAAGGCTCCCCTCCTCCCCTCCTTCCGTTGGAGAGCATGGCCTGGAGGACCCTGAGGGAGACCACGACGATCCGGAGGGCGCAGTGGTTCGACGGGTGGATCCTCGCCCCTGGCGATTCCGTGCCCTTCCTCCCTCGGCGTGCCAAAGAGGCCGAGGGGAGCCGGTGACCGGCCCGGGATTTCGATAGGGCTTCAGCGGGCCTGGAGCGCGATGGCATCGATCTCTACGCCCACACCCTTTGGAAGACCGCCTGCCTCGACTGTGGCTCGTGCGGGCCGGTGATTTCCGAAGTATTCGGCATAAATCCCGTTCACCGTCCCAAAATCATCCATGTCCGCGAGGTACACGGTGCAGCGCAAGACGTGGTTCAGGTCGCTCCCCGCCGCCTGAAGGACCGCCCGGAGGTTCCGGAACACCAGATGGGTCTGGGCCCCAACATCTCCCCTCTCCACCTCGCCGGTCCGAGGATCGAGGGGAATCTGCCCGGAGGCGTAGACGACTCCTCCGGCGACCACCGCCTGGGAGTAGGGGCCGATCGCGGCGGGGGCGTCCTCGGTGGCTACGATTTGGATTTGGTCCATGTGATGACATGCTCCGTTGGTGAAGGTTCAAGCCCGACGTCGCGGGCCTCCTGGACGGTCATGGAGTTCTGCTGCTTGGGTCGGCGGGACCGGTCGGGGCTCACTCGAGCACGGAGAGGATGTCGTCGCCCGACACGGCGGTCACCCCCATTCGGCCCACGCAAACCCCTGCCGCGTGGTTGGCAAGGTGGGCGCCTTCGAGAACCGTTCCCCCTGCCGCCAACGTCGCAGCCAGCACGGCGGTGACCGTGTCCCCCGCACCCGAAACGTCGAAGACGGACCTCGCCGTGGCAACAAGGCGGGTCGGCACCTCGTCCTCGCCCACGAGGACCATCCCCTCCGCGCCCATGGTAAGGAGCAGGTTTCTGGACCCGACCCGGGTGCGGAGGCGGCGGAGCCAACCGGCGTCCAGCCCCGGGGCGGACTCACCGAGCGCGGTCCGTGCCTCCCGGACGTTCGGCTTGAAAACGGTTGCTCCCTCGTACGAGAAGAAGTTGCGATGCTTGGGGTCAACCACTACCGGGATCGACCGATTCGCCGCTTCCTCGATGATTCCTCGAATCACGGTCAAGGTCAGCACGCCCTTGTCGTAGTCTTCGAGGACGACGGTTTGGACCCGGCCCATGGCGGCGACAGCAAGATCCAGGATCACCGTCTCGACCTCGGGGGAGACCGGTGCTTCCGTCTCGCGATCGAAGCGGGCGAGCTGCTGCGACCGCGAGACGAGCCTCGACTTCGTGGTCGTACACCGGTCCTCGAGGCCCACGACCCCGCCCACCCCGATCCCGGCGAGGGCGAGGCGGTCCCGCAGCCGTGTTGCTGCACGGTCCCGGCCTACGCATCCCACGAGCACCGGGACGGCACCGAGCGCGGCAAGATTCGCGGCGACGTTGGCGGCTCCTCCGGGTCTCTCGTCCGCCTTCTCGACGAGGAGCACCGGTACGGGTGCCTCCGGCGAAATCCGGTCTACCCGCCCGTGGAGGTACTCGTCCAGGATAAGATCGCCGACGACCAGAACCGACCGCTGACTCAGGTCCGCCAGGATCTTCGCGGTCCGGGCGCGATCCGGTGTGCGTCCCTCCGGAGCGGCCGTACGATTCCCCGCATCAGACGGTCCCGTCACCGGACGCGGCCCCGTCCCTCGAGCGGGATCTCCCGAACGCCGCCGGCGCCCGGGGCCAGGAGCCGGTCCTGCAGGTTTACGGACACGCAGACATGATTGGGCACGATACGGATTCGCTCCCCTACCCTGGGGCGCCAGGAGCTGCCGGAGAGGTCGAGGATCCCGTGTTCCTCCGAGACCCGGGCGACGACGACCTCGGGGTGCTCCACGACGAGGCCGAACCCCGCCCCGCCAGAACGGAGCTCCTCACGCGACAACGCCTTCGATCCGGCATCCACCACCGCCTGCCCCGGGACCGCGGTGCTCACCACCGTCGTGAGCACGGAATAGGCGATGTCTCCCTCCTCGCATATCTCGAGACCAAGGGTGTCCCGGTCATGGAAGGCGCACGTGCCGGCACGGACTTCCGTCATTCCCCGTATCCGGTGACTCTGCCAGAGGGTGGGGGTGGACCCGCCGCTCACCACGCCAGCCGGCAGGCCCGCCTCCTCGAGTGCCCCGAGGATCGGATCGATACGGTTGGACACCTCCTCGAGGGCTTCGACCGCTCCGGGGCCGGTGCTCCGGATATGGCCCGGGTAGAAGAGAATCCCCCCGAATTCCAGACATGGGTGGGATTCGGCGAGCTCGGCGAGCGCGACGACGGCCGTGGGTCCACCCACGCCCACCCGCATCATCCCCACATCCACTTCGATGAGCACTTCCACCTTGCGACCGACCAAACGAGCGGCCTCGCCCACCGTCTCAAGGGACTCGGACGAGTCGAGCGCGATCCCGAGGGGGTGACGTTCGAGAAACGATCGGAGCCGCCGTCCCTTTGCGTAGCCGACCGGGGGATGCGCAAGGAGGAGGTCCGCACCGAGGGGAGCCATGGCCTCGGCTTCCTGGAGGGTCGCGACTGTAAGCCCTTTCGCGCCCTCCGCCAGCTGGATCTCCGCGATCGCCCGGCTCTTGTGCGTTTTGACGTGGGGGCGCCAGGAGAGGTCGTGTTGTTGCAGATAGGTCACCACCTTGGTCGTATTGGACCTGACCCGATGCAGGTCCACGAGACCCGCGGGGGTCTCGAACGACGGTAGCTCGGATGGTGGATGGTGCTCGGTGCTCGATGAAGGAGTTCGGAGCATGCCGGGTCCCCGTGTCCTGCCGAACCCGGGCTGGTGGCCAGACCGATCCGGCGGTAGTGTGCGAGAGAGCGGACCGACTCCTCCCGCTCATCTTCCCCGTCCCGACACCATGCGATGGTGGCTGGGAAGGGACGCTCCAAACCTGCTTGCCGCGAGGAAGGTGCGCAATGCCCGAGAACTGGTGGCTGCACTGGTTTCCCGCGATGGCGCCCAAGGGGAAATGCCCGGTGCGGGAGGATGCTGGATCTATGGTCCTGGCGGTGTGTATTACCGCTGTGATTCGCTCGTGCATCTGCCCGCCGAAAGCGAGCTCCCGGCGGCCCGGTGTGCCTCACCCCCGTTCGACGAGGTCCTCCATGCCCGCCAGCCGCCCCGGTCTCCGAACCTGCCGTGTCGTGTCGAGAGGGGCTTTCCCAGCTCTACTGGCCCTCTTCTTCGCGTTGCCGGTTCCCGCGGACGCCCAGTACTTCGGCCGGAATAAAGTCCAGTACGACGACTTCGACTTCCGCGTCCTCGCCACGCCGCACTTCGATATCCACTACTACCCGGCGAAGCGGGAGGCGATCGAGGACGTGAGCCGCATGTCGGAGCGGTGGTACGAGCGTCTGGCCAGAATTTTCCAGCACGAGTTTGCAGAGCGGAAGCCGCTGATCTTCTATGCGGACCACCCCGATTTCCAGCAGACCAACACGGTCGGTGCCATGATCGGGGAGGGGACTGGTGGTGTTGCGGAATCCCTGAAGAACCGTGTGATTTTGCCCCTCGCAGGAAGTTATGCGGACACGGACCACGTCCTCGGCCACGAGCTGGTTCATGCCTTTCAGTACGATATTGCGCAGTCCAGGCGGGGCGGAGGGATGCAGGCGATGGGCCGGCTTCCCCTATGGCTCATCGAAGGGATGGCTGAATACCTGTCGGTGGGGCGGGAGGATGCCCACAGCGGGATGTGGATCCGGGATGCCATCCTCCGCGACGACTTCCCCACCCTCGAGGACATGACGCGCAGCCAGCGATATTTCCCTTACCGCTGGGGGCAAGCGTTCTGGACATACGTGGGCAGCACTTACGGGGATGAGGCGGTGATCCGGCTCTATCGGACGAGTCTGCGCATGGGATGGGAGCCGGCAATCGATGCGGTGCTGGGCATCAGCGCCGATTCCATCTCCGCGCGATGGGAGGAGGCGGCCCGCGACCACTATGGCCCGCTGATGGCCAATCGAACCTCGCCGGGGGAGGTGGGCACGCTCCTCCTGAGCCCGGAAACCGGGTCAGGACGCCAGAACGTGAGCGCGTCCATAAGTCCGGACGGCGCCCGCATGGTGTTCATGTCGGAGAAGGACCTGTTCAGCTTCGATCTCTACCTTGCCGACGCCCGGACGGGAGAAATCATCCAGACGCTGTCCAGCGCAGCGGCCGATCCGCACTGGGATGCACTCCGGTTCATGGATTCCGCGGGCGCCTGGTCGCCGGACGGGGAACGCCTCGCGTTCGTGGTCTTCGCCGGGGGCGCGAACCAGCTCGTGATCGCTGATGCCGAGACCGGAACGATCGAACGGCGCCTCGAGGTGGCCGAGGAGGTCGGAGAGATGTCCGGGCCGGCGTGGTCACCGGACGGGCAGACGATCGTCTTCTCCGGGCAGGCGGGCGGTATTACGGATCTCTTCAAGATCGAGCTCGAGAGCGGTGAAACCAGCCGGCTGACTCGGGATCGGCACGCTGCCATCCACCCCACGTTTTCCCCCGATGGGCGGACCGTGGCCTTTGCGTCCGATCGGGGCCCGGAGACGGACTTCGATCGTCTCCGCTACTCCGAGCTCCGGATCTCCCTTTACGATATGGAGTCCGGTGAAGTGAGGGTGCTCGACGGCTTCGGGAACGTCCGTCACAGCAATCCTCAGTTCACACCGGACGGCAGGGGACTCTACTTTCTCTCGGACCCGGATGGGTTCAGCGACATCTTCCGGGTGGAGTTGGAGACCGGAGAGATCCGCCGGGTAACGAACGTGGCTACTGCGGTGAGTGGGATCACCGCCAAGGCCCCTGCGATCAGCGTGGCGCGAGAGACCGGGACCGTGGTGTTCTCGGTTTTCGATGACTTCGAGTTTCACGTCTACTCCATGGATTCGCAGGAGGTCGATCAGGGTACCGCGATCGCCAGCACCCTGGATCTGGATCCGGTGGGGCGGTTCCTGCCTCCCCGCGAGCCCCGCGTCCCCTCGCGGGTCGCCGACTATCTCGGGGACTACGACACCGCCCTTCCCAGCACGGACGAATACGCGGACGCAGAACCCACCCCCCTCAACAGGGGGTTGACGCTGGATTGGCTCGGGCAGCCTTCGCTGGGCGTCGGGCAGGATCGCTTCGGTGGATACGTGGGCGGCTCGGTGGCAGCCTACTTCTCCGACATGCTGGGGAATCGCAATCTCGGGGTAGGTCTCTACGCCCAGGGGACGTTCAAGGACATTGGCGGGCAGCTGGTCTACCAGAACATGGAGAGCCGCTGGAACTGGGGGGTCGCTGCTCAGCGGATCCCCTACATGTCGGTGAGGGGGTACCAGCAGTTCAATCCGAACGGCACCTACCAGATCAATCAGGAGTTTTTCCGGATTTTCGAAACCCAGGCTCTGGGCCTGGCGTCCTATCCGTTCTCCACGACGCGTCGGGTCGACTTCACCGGGGGGGTGACGCGGTACTCCTTCGACGTGGAACGTGAGGTGCTCATCTTCTCTCCCGATCACCGCCTCCTGCAGCGTGGCTTCGAGACCGGGGACGTCCCATTCGACCCCCTCAACCTGGTGCAGGGGTCGGTTGCCCTCGTAGGTGACGACTCCTACTTCGGGTTCACCTCGCCCGTGCGAGGGCATCGCTACCGCATGGAGGTTGGTGCGACCGCCGGGTCGTCCGCTTTCAACAATCTCTCCCTTGACTATCGCCGCTACCTGAGTCCCCACCGGAACGTGACGGTCGCCTTCCGGGGGCTGCACCGGGGGAGATACGGATCTGACGAGAACCTCTACGGGACCATCGAACAGCCCAGCGTCGTCCAGCCCTACTTCCTGGGGTGGGAGTCGCTGGTACGGGGCTACTCGGCCTATTCCTTCGACCCGGCGCGGGAGTGTTCCGAGGCGACCGGCCTGGGTCAGTGCCCGGAGTACGATCGGCTGTTCGGCCACCGGCTGGCCGTGGCCAACGTCGAAGTCCGGGTCCCGGTGATCGGCACGGAACGGTTGGGGCTGCTGGACTTCTCCTTCCTTCCGACGGAGCTGTTCGCCTTCGCCGATTTCGGTCTCGCCTGGGATGGGCGCAACCCCCCTCAACTGGCGTGGGACCGTCAGTCCTCCGAGAGGATCCCAGTGGCCAGCAGCGGCATCGGGGCCCGTGTGAACGTGATGGGGATGCTGATCATCGAAATGCACTACGTCCGGCCCTGGCATCGTCCCAACAAGGGGTACCACTGGGGCTTTCAGCTTCAGCCGGGCTGGTAGCGTCCGCGCGTTTCCCGGGGGCCCGTCTCAGAAGATCCTGAGGCGGATGTAGCGAGAAGGGTTTTCCCGGACGTCCTCGGCGAGCAGGAGGATCGCCTCGGCGGCGCCGTTCAGGTTCCGGTAGAGTTCGTCGTTGGCGGAGAGCTGGCCGAGGGTCCCCTCGCCATCCTCGACCCGGGCCAGGATGAGTTCGAGCGACCGGCTGGCGCGGTCCAGCGAACCCCCGGCCTCCTCGAGCCTCGCCAGCGTCGAGTCGACTCGCTCCAGCGTTGCGTTCACGTCCACGTCGGCCACAGCGTCGTCCACTCGTGCAGCGGAGGATTGGAGCGTTCGCGACAACTCGCTCAGCTCCCTGCGCTGTTCCTCGACCGTCGCGCTCAGGAGAGCGAGCAGCGACTCCATCTCGGAGGCGGAACCCTGGATGTGCCCGATCGTGGTGTCGTCCAGTAGATTCCGGACGCTTGCGGCGATGGCGGTGGCGTCCGCACCGAGCGCACCTGCCGTATCGAGAAGGCCTCCTCCGGACGTTCCAGGGAGGAGAGAACCGGGTGAAAGGACTTCGTCGGATTGCCCGGGAACGACCTCGATGGTCCGGCCGTCGAGGAGCCCGAGGCCCGTGATCTGAGTGTGGGAGTCCGACGGGATTGCCCATTCTCCTTCGATTTCGAGGGTGATGGCGACCCCGTCGGTGCTCATCCGAAAGGCATGTACCCGTCCGATGTTCACTCCCCGCATCTGGACCGGATCGCCCCTCCTCACCCCACCTGCGTCCTCGACCTCCGTCAGAAGCATGTAGCGTCCTCGAAAGGTGGCGGGGTCCGTGAGCAGGAAGAGGAGGATGAGCCCCCCGAGAAGCCCGAGAAGGATGAAGATTCCCACTCGCACTTCTCTGCCCCCGCTCACCCGCGGGGTCGCACGTTCGAGACGCTCTTCTCCGGGTCCGTCTTCCTGCCGGCGGTCGTCCTGGTCTACCCGACTCATTCGGTATCTACCTCCGAGGTTCTCTACGACGCATTATTCTCAGCCAGAGCCGCGATGGCGGCGGCCCGGTCCACGAAGGCCCTCACGAGCGGGTCCTCGCTCGTCCGAAAGTCATCTGAGGGACCGATGAAACGGAGCTTCCCACCGGAGAGCATCGCAACCCGGTCGCACATCTCGAGCCCCCCCTCGACATCGTGCGTGACGATCACGGAGGTCACGCTGAGCTCTTCTGAAAGCCGGATGATGAGGCGCTCCACCGCCGCCGTATTCACCGGGTCGAGACCTGTCGTCGGCTCGTCCCAGAGAAGGATCCGCGGGCGGCCCACGATGGCTCGCGCGATCCCGACGCGCTTTCGCATCCCTCCCGAAAGCTCGGCGGGGAGCTTCGTGAGGACCTCGTCCGGGTCGAGGTTCACCTGCTCCAGCGCGGACCAGATGCGCCTCGTTCCCTCGAGCCGGCGGAGGCGACGGACTTCCTCCTCCGGGATCCCCGTTTCCACGTTCTCGTAGACGGTGAGGGAGTCGAAAAGGGCCGCATTCTGGAATACGTACCCCACCTTGTACCGGATGCGGCGGAGGGCTGCGGATCCCCCCCGATACACCGATTCCCCGTCGACCTCCACGTCCCCCCGGTCCAGATCGATGAGTCCGATGGTCGTCTTCAAAAGCACGCTCTTTCCCGTGCCTGACGGTCCGAAGACGCCGAACATCTCGCCGGCCTCGACTCCCATCGTCAGATCCTCCAGCACCGGCTGGTCGAAGGCCTTCCAGAGGCCCTTGTACTCGATCATCACTGGAGGAGCAGGGGCGGGAAGAGGGCGTCCAGAATCAGGATCGTCAGGGTCATGAACATTACGGACGCGGTGGTGGTCCGCCCGACCCCCGCTGCTCCGCCCGAGGTCCTCAGTCCCATGTGAATCGAGATGAGGGGGATGGCGAACCCGAAGGTCACTGCCTTGCAGAGAGAATAGAAGAGGTCCCAGTTGTGCCAGAACAGGCGTGCGCCATAGAGAAAGCCTTCGTAGCCGAGCCCGAGGGTAGCTCGTGCCGCGACCATCCCGGCGAGGACACCGACGGCGTTTGCCAGGATCACCAGAACCGGCATGATGATGATTCCAGCAACGATCCGTGGAGCAGCCAGGACCGCCACCGGGTCGCGCCCCACGGCGTGGAAGGCGTCGATCTGCTCCGAGACCTTCATCGTGCCGAGTTCGGCGGTGATTCGCGCCCCGACTCGTCCCACCAGAACGATGGCCGTGAGGACGGGACCCAGCTCCAGGATGACGGAGGCCGTCACGACGCTTCCCAGGATATAGAGTGGGATCGCACCCTGAAATTGATACCCACCCTGCTGGCTCGTAACGATCCCCGCGAGTACCGCCGTTACGAGGACGATCGGGATGCTCTGGACCCCCATGATGTAGATCTGCCGGGACACGTCTGCCATGGAGACCTGCATCCGTACGACGGCCAGCGCGGAGCGCGCGAGGAGGAGTCCCATTTCGCCCGCGTGCTCCGCAACGCTGCGTCCGGTCCGACCCAGAGCACCTAGCGGCCTGGCGACAGGTCCGAAGTGCGGGCTGGACGGAGAAGGGGGAGCCACGTTGCAGGGTACGGGCGAGAGGAGGCGGACGGGCACGGCAACCGGAGCCCCGCGACCGAGTGACGACCGCGAAAGTCTCTACAATCAGAGGATGTTGCGCAAGCCGTGGAAACCTTCGCCCCAGGCCACTCGCGCCCCGGCCCTCAACCCTCCACGGATTTGCGGCGCTCGCCACCCAGCGCTTCAGCCGGAACTGATCGGTCCGCCGCCAGGTCGAGACGGAAAACGGAGCCGTGCCCATGCTCGCTCTCGACCGCGAGATCGAAGCCCATGAGGCGCGTGAGGGAGCGGGAAATCGCAAGGCCCAGACCGGAGCCGCCGAAGGCCCGTGTCCTCGATGCATCCACCTGATGGAAGGGCGAGAAGATCTCCTCGATCTGGTCCTCCGGGATTCCGATCCCGGAGTCGATCACCTCGATGCGCGTGGGGTGCCCGTCGTGATCGGTTCCCACTTTGATCGTGACGGTGCCATCCTGGGTGAACTTGATCCCGTTTCCGGCGAGGTTCAGGAGGACCTGCTTCAGACGGCGGCGGTCCGCCTGGATCGGTTCGGCCTCGGCGGGAAGCTCCGCCTCGAGCGCGAGCCCCTTCTTCTTCGCCTGGATTTCCAGCATCCGGACCACTTCCTCCACGACTTCGACCACGTCCACCGTTTCCTGGTTCACTTCCAGGCGCTGGGCGTCGATTTTCGAGAGGTCCAGGATGTCCTCGATGAGGGCCAGGAGATGCTCCCCATTCCCGACGATCCGCTTCAGGTAGTCAATTTCGCGGTCCGGCACTCTGCCGGATTGCTTCTTGGCGAGAATGTTCGCAAATCCGATCACCGAGTTGAGGGGGGTGCGCAACTCGTGGCTCATATTGGCGAGGAAGGTGCTCTTCGCTCGGGAATTCGCCTCGGCCTCCTCCAGGGCTCGACGCAGAACCCCCTCCACTCTCTTCTGGGCGGTGACGTCCCTGATCACGAGTACCCGGGCTGGCCGTCCCCCCAGCATGGAGTCCACGACCGAGAGCTCCATGGGGAAGCGGGTTCCGTCGTACCGCCTGCCCTCCACCTCCAGAGACTCTACGAATCCCCTCGTCCCCGCTTCGAGAAGGAACCGTTCGCCCCCTTCCCGGTCGGGGGGCGCGATGAGGTTGGCCACCGGGTCCCCGATCAGCTGGGCCGGCACCACGTTGAAGAGCTCAGCCGCCCGCGCGTTGGCGTCCCCGATCCGGCCCTCTCGGAAGATCACGACACCTTCGAAGGAGGCGTCGGCCAGCCTCCGGAAGCGTTCCTCGCTCTCCTTCACCTGGACCAGGGCGCGTTCCATCGCCTTTCGTGCGGCCTCCTCACCTTGCCGAGCCCGCTCGGTTTGCTGAAGGGCCGTCTCGAGTTCGAGTTTCTGCACTCCTTCCTGGCGCTGGAAGGCATCGACCCGGTTGGTGCCGCGCACTCGCACCACCACCACGATGGAGGCCAGGATGGTTGCCATCAGGAGCGCCACGCCGAAGTACGTCCATTCCGGGTCGGCCAACCCCGATCCTGCCGCGAGCACCCACCCCCCCAGCGTCAGCGAGACCAGGACGGCGAACCAGGCCAGATCCAGGTAGGACAGGCCGGCGCCAAGGATCAGGAGGAGAAGGAAGGTGGTTTCACGTGCTTCTCCCGTCACCTGAAGCTGGTGGAGGAGGACGGCGAGGGCGACGGATGCGATCACCGTACCGGTGAGGTGGGCCCTGCCTTCCGGAATCGGCCAGCGTTCCAGCACGAACCGTCCGATCAGGAACAGGACGCTGGCGCTTATCTTGACCAGCAGGAGGCCGGGGTCGTCCGGCTGCCCGGGAAGCGCGCTCTGCGCCAGCGCAAGGCACGCCGAGGCGAGGGCCAGGCCAATCAAAATCGAGGGGATCATCTCCCCCGCCCTGACATCCAGGGCCCGCACGTGCCCGTCGCGGGGGTCCGGGATCAAGGCCTCTTCGAGTTCTGTTCGTCTGCGCATCATCGAGTCTGGACGGGATTCGGACGGGGCGCCTTCAGCGGCCCGCCTCCGCCTCCATCCGGTGGAAGTCGATTCCGGAGGCTTGCTGTCCCACCTCCGCCGAGGCGACCCGCTCCAATGTGGCGAGGTCGAAAACGTCCACCTTGCCTGGCTCCGTCCCGATGCCTTCCACGGTGACGAAAGCGTACCGGTCGTCGGGGGAAATGGTCACGCCGTGCACCACCCGGGTGGAGGTGGGGTTTCGCCCGAGGCTCTCCCCCGAACCAAGAGCGAAAAACTCTACCGCATCCCCCTGCTTTAGCGTGGCCACGAGGAGGCGGCCGTCCCCCGTTACGGCGAGGTTGTACGGCCCCCTCCCCGAAGGAAGGCGTCGGACCAGTTCCCAACCGTCCGTCGACACCTCCAGGATCTCGTCCGAAACGTTGCAGGCGACATAGATCCGGGAACCGTCGGGGTGGGGGACGGCCCAGGTGGGAGAACACGTGGCGCTGTGGGACCCCTCCATCGGGGCGGGCTCCTGGCCTGCGTGGCCGGGCTCACCGGTGTGGCGATCGCCTGCGAGGTCGGTGACGAGCGGGCCTTCCCTTCCCTGTGCGACCGAGAACCGGCGCGAGACCTCGAAGGTTCGGGTGTCGACTTCCACGAGCTGGTCGTCCATCATGCAGACCGTGTAGGCATGGAGGCCGGATGGGTGCATCCGTACCCCGTGCGGCATCACACAGAGCTCGATCTGTTCCACCTCCACCACCCGCGGGGTGTAGACCACCGACATCGTGGACGGGACCATCGCGCCGTGCAGGTCGAAGTTCACAACGAAGGCGTAAAGGCCGTCGGGAGTGATGTCCAGCGTTGCCGGAAAGCGCCCCAGGAGAATCGGCTCCGCGGACGGGGCGTCCGGACCGATCTCCAGCTTCCAGAAGTGCCCATCGGGAACACCGTGACCGGTGGTCATGAAGAGGTGGCGTCCATCCGGTGAAACGGCGAGTCCATGCGGTCCTTCGGTCTCCCCCGGCAGCCTCCCGATGTGGGTCGTGTGTTCCACCTCGAACCCTCCTGGCCCGAAACGCAGGCGGTGGACCAGGTCCTCGGACTCCGCTCCCACGTAGACCCAGTAGGTCGCCTCCGGCGGAGCGGGTGTGGCCCCTTCCGGAAGCGAGCTGCATGCACCGCAGCCAACAGTCAGGGCGATCGTCGCCACCACCAGGGGTCTGAAGGGCCACTCCATCATGCGCGTGTTTTCGGTAGGGTGATTCGAAATCTCGTAGGCCAACCGCGGCGGAACATACGGCGTCTGCAGGGACCTTCGCTACCCCAACCGGGCTTTGCATGGGGGGAAGGACCGACGGCCAGGAAGGCGGGTAGCCGCTATGTCCACGCACATGTCACAGTGAAATATGAGGAGGAGTCGAAGATGCCGAAACGCAAAGCGAAAGCGGTTTGGACGGGAAGTCTGGCCGGGGGTTCGGGAAAGTTCGAGTCGGAGACCGGGGCCATCGGCGGGGCATATACCTTTGCGAGCCGCTTCGAGGAGGGCGACGGGACGAACCCCGAGGAGCTGATCGCAGCGGCCCATTCAGCGTGTTTTGCGATGGCCCTTTCCGGGAATCTCACGAAGGCTGGCCATGAGCCGGAGCGCGTGACCGTCGAGGGTACGATCTCGCTGGACAAGGTGGAGGGTGGCTTTCGAATTTCGGGCAGCCACCTCTCTTGCGAGGCCGACGTGCCCGGGATCGGAGAGGCGGCTTTCCAGGAACAGGTGGAGGCCGCAAGAGTGGGTTGCCCCGTGTCGAAGGCCCTGGGGGCCATCGAGATCACGGTTGACGCGAGCCTCGGTCGCACCTGATTTGGGGGCGGTGATCGCGGGGGGGGGAGGGCGCCTCTCCCCGCCCGCTCCGGGTTCGGCACCCTTGTACCGACTCCCCACCTCCCCGATAATCGGGGATCATGACTACGCTTGTTTGGGTTCTCGCGGTCGCGCTCGGGGTTTCATTCCTCTGCTCGATCCTCGAGGCGGTTCTTCTTTCGATCAACCACGCATTCGTGGCGCTCCTCCGCGACGAGGGACGCCGCGCGGGCGAGCTCCTTCACCGCATGCAGAAGCGGATCGACGAGCCGATCTCGGCGATCCTCACCCTCAACACCATTGCCCACACCATGGGTGCGGCCGTGGGCGGCGGGCTCGCGCTGCAGGTCTTCGGCGAGGAATGGGTGGCCGCCTTCTCCGCGGCGTTGACCTTTGTAATTCTCCTCTTCTCGGAGATCATCCCCAAGACTCTGGGTGCCACCCACTGGAAGAGTCTCGCCTCCCCGACGGCGTACACCCTGCAGTTCCTCATCTGGATCATGAAGCCGGTACTGGTTCCCCTCTCGGTGTTCTCGAGCCTGATCGCCAGGGAGAGGGCCCAGCAGTCCACGGTGAGCCGGGCGGAACTGGAGGTCCTGGCGGAGATTGGACGCCGGGAGGGTACGCTGGCCGAGGAGGAATGGCGTGTGGTGACCAACGTCATGAACCTGAACCTTGTGACGCTGGGGGAGGTCATGACGCCCCGGACCGACATGGTCGCCATCCCTCTGGACTCGAGCGTGGAGAGCGCGAAGGGCGTGATGCTGGACGAGGGTCACCTGCGCCTCCCCGTCTTCGACGGTTCCGTCGACCGGATCGTCGGCATTCTTCTGGCTCGGGAGCTCTGGCAGGCAGACCGCGAGGGGGCCACGGAGATCCACTCCATCCTGAGGCCTGCCTACTTCGCTCCCTCGGGGAAGGCGGTTCAGGACCTTCTCGTTGAGATGCGCCGGCAGCGCACCAAGATGGTGATCGTGGTGGACGAGTTCGGAGGGACCGCCGGGTTGGCGACCCTCGAGGATCTCATCGAGGAGATCGTGGGGGAAATCCAGGACGAGCACGAGGATGATGAGCCCGTCGATTTCCATGAGCTCGAGAACGGCACCGTCCGCATCTGGGGAGGGGCAACACTTCGAGATGTGAACGAGAGGTTGGGTCTGGAGTTGCCCGAGGACCAGCACGACACCATCGGCGGGTTCGTCTTCGGCTACCTCAATCGGGTGCCGCGAGTCGGCGATGTGGTCGAGCTCGGCAAGGGGATGATCCTGGTCGTCAAGATGCAAGGACGCCGGATCGAGTACCTCCGCTATCGGCCCGCCACAGCGCCGGAGCCGGGGGCCGGCGCCTCTGACGAGTCCTACGCCGAAGAGCTGGAAATGGGCGACGCGTCCTTCCCATCGGAGCCCACCTGAACCGGTTCCGCGTCTCTCAATAGCCTGGTTCGCAGCTCGGCGTCGGCACCGTCCAGTTGGACGTGGAGGGTACGAGTCGGGAACGCGAAGGTAGCGCCCAGCTCCTGGATCCGGCGATAGATCTCGAGATTGATGGTCTGCTGAGCGTCCCGGTACTGGGCGAAGTCGGGGACGGTCATGAAGTAGACCACCTCGAAATCAAGCGACGAGTCTGCAAATGTGGCGAAGTGGGCGCGGTCGAACCGTGTGTTTTCTACCCCTTCGATGACATCCTTCACGATTCCCGGAATCTGCTTCAGCTTTTCGTAACCAGTATCGAACTGGACACCGAAAGTGAACAGGATCCTCCGCTCGTCCATCTGCTTGAAATTCTGGATCCTCGAATTGAGGAGATCCGAATTGGAGAAGACGAGCTGTTCACCCGAAAGGGCCCGCACCCGGGTGGTCTTGAGGCCCACGTGTTCTACGGTCCCCTTCTGCTCGCCCACGATGATGAAGTCCCCGATCACGAAGGGGCGATCGAAGATGATGGAAAGCGAGGCGAAGAGGTCCCCCAGGATGTTCTGTACCGCGAGCGCGATGGCGATGCCCCCCACCCCGAGTCCTGCCAGCGCTGGCCCGATCTCGTAGCCCAGGAGGGAGAATCCCATGAGAACGATGATGGTCCAGACCACCACTCGCCCCAGAAAGGCGATGGCGCCGAGGGCCGTTGCCGCGCCGGGATCCTCCTCCAGCTTCTGGCTCCGGTAACGCTTGAGGAACCAACCCAGGATGTCTGCGCTCCAGAGACCGATCTGGAGGAGGACGGCAATCTGGGCAAGGCGGGCAGTCCGGGCCGATAGATCCGGTCCCAGCGTCAGCGAGGCGAGCCAGAGCGCCAGCACGAAGATGACCCACCCACGTACCTTGGTGAGTAGGGTTACGAGGACTTCGTGGGATTGCTGCGGGCTCTTCGCTGCGAGCGTGCGGACGCGCCGAATTACAAGGTGGACGAGGAGCCGCAGGGCGGGGTGGGCCATCGCCAGGACGAGCGCCGCCACGAGCCAGTTGAGGAGGGAGCTTCCCAGGACCTCGTAACCCAGGAATGCCAGGTGCTCGGGGAGGGTGATGAGCTCGCTCGGAACCAGGGAGGTCTCAACCTCGTTCGCTTCCTGGAAAAAAGTCATGCTCCCGGTAGTAGGGGAGGGAAAGGCGTACGGATGTTCAGGAGTGCCGGCAAGGGTCGGACTTCCGGTCGCTCACGAGTCCCCACGGACCCGGGATGGGCCCTGGGTTGAGGTCATGGCTGCGGCTTGGGACGCACGGCGGTCCTCCCGCCAGAACGCGATGGCGAGGAGCACTGCCCCTACCGTGATCGCCATGTCGGCCACGTTGAATACGGGCCAGTGCATGAACCCGAGATCGATCGGTCCGAGGAAGTCCACTACTCCGTGCTCCCACCGGATCCGATCGTAAAGGTTGCCCAGTGCCCCGCCCAGCACCAACGCCGAAGCGACAGTTCTGAGCTGGTCGCCTGGTCCGGCCGTCGCGATCAGGTAGACGAGGAAGCCCACGGCTATGAATGAGATGGGGACGAAGATCCACCTCGGGTCATCACCGATCGAAAGCCCGAAGGCCGCGCCCATGTTGAAGGTGAGGTGCAGCGGGACCAGCCCGCCCAGGAGCTCGCGATCTGCGCCGGGAAGCGCGCGAAGCGCCCATGACTTGGTGACGAGGTCGAGGGTGATGACCACGACTGCGAGGACACCGGCCCAGATATGTTGTCGTGCAATGTTCACCGGCAACGGACCTTCGAGTGGTGAGTGCTCAGGAAGTGCTCCTGCCGAACCCCGGACCAGCCTTCGGGCCGGAGGACCCAAATCTCGACGAGATCTCAGCCGAGCGCCACCCCGGGCACCAGGGGGGGAAGCGGAAGATCCAGGCACTCGGCAAAGGCGCGGAGGAGCTCCGCCTCGCGGAGGTCGACCCGCTGGTCCAAGACGACCACGGTGGCGCAGGCGTGCAGGAGCGTTCGTCGGTCTTCGAGAGACAGGGCCTCGAGCTGCTCGAGGGCGCGGTCCACGCTGGCCAGGTCCACCTGGGTCTCCTTGAGGAGCCGGATCTGGTCGCTCCCTCCCACGAGCGCTCGGCCCCGGAGGAAGGCAGCTTCCACCTCGGCGGAATCGCCGCTGCCCGAGTGTGCAAGAGCCGAGAGCACCGTGGACAGGGCATCGGTCACCCGCGCGAGGTGCACCGTTCCCCTGGGGGGCGTCCGTCGACCGCCCGGGAGGTGCCGCCAGAGGATGTGGGTGAGGGCGAAGTCGAAGCCGTGGACCTCGCCGTCTGCCCTCACGACGCGGTCAACGGCGGACCGGAGCGCGACGGCCTCCGCTTCCTCCAGCCGTCGGAGTACCGGAAGGGCAATGTCCACCAGTGGCAGCCGCGCCTCTGCGGGAAGCCCACGTACCAGGGGGCGCAGCTCCCCGAGCCGTCGAGACACGGCTCCGGTCGGTCCGTCAGAAGGGACGCCGTCGCCCTTCTCAGCCCCTCCGACTGACGAGTCGAGAGTACGTGCCACCTCCCCCCGCGCTGCCTCCACTGCCTCCCCTTCCCCGCCGAGCAGCAAGAGGAGGAGCGCCCGGGCGCCCACGGGCTCGTGCGCCGCGCTCATCAACTCCTTCGGGATCTCCCCCAGGATTCGGCGTGCATGCTTCACGTGGGCCGGGCCAGGTGCCCCTATGCCCGCCATGACCGCCGCTGCTCCTAGGAGGAGGCCCTGACCTTCGGTGGTGAGGAGATCGGGCCGGCCCCCGCGGGCGACGTCCGCATCGCTCGCCTCCGGCAGCCCCGCCCTCTGGACCGCGCTCCCACCGAGCGGCTGGGTGAAATCACCGTCCCAGGAGGGGATGATCCGGCGGATGCGCGCATCGAGGGGGGGGTGGGTCGAGGTGAGACCGGAGAGGGCGCGGCCGACACCGTTCGCGAAGAAGAGGTGGCTGAGCTCCTCCGCATGGTGGTCCTGGATGCGGGAACCGTCGGCGCCGGCACCAATCCGCCTCAGCGCGCCCGCGATGCCCTCGGGATTCCGCGTGAATTGGACCGCGGCGGCATCAGCCAGGAACTCCCTCTGCCGCGAGACCGCGGCCTTGATGAGCTTGCCGAAAAAGACCCCCAGGTATCCGAGTACCAGGAGGGCCGCCCCAAGGAGGGCTGCCCGTCCGTCGCGGCGGCGTCGGCTCATCATGCTGCCACGGAGGACGCCCCTCCCGATCACCGCGAGGAGCAGGATTCCGAACAGGAGCCCCATGAGCCGGATGTTGAGGCGCATGTCCCCGTTCAGGATGTGACTGAACTCGTGCGCGACCACGCCCTGAAGCTCATCGCGGTCCAGCTCCTCGAGGGTGCCGCGGGTTACCGCGACTGCCGCATCGTGGAGCCCGTATCCGGCGGCGAATGCGTTGATCCCCTGTTCCCGGTCCAGCACGTAGACCGCGGGGACGGGAGTACCCGAAGCCACCGCCATCTCCTCCACGACATTGAGGAGGCGCCGCTCACCCGGGTCTCCGGTGTTCGGGGAAACGGGCTGACCGCCGAGGAGCTCCGCGACGGCCGGGCCTCCACGCCGCAACTGCGCGGTGCGGAAGAGGCTACCCCCTCCGATGAGCAGCCCCGTTCCGACCGCCACCACCCCGAAGAGGATGGGGTCGAATCCTGGCTGCATCCCCATGGTGGCGTAACCGGCAACTCCCACGACCACATACACCGAGCAGACGATCGCCACGACGGCCGCGGTAAAGAGCGCGACCAGGACGTGGGTTCGCCGGCGTGCGAGATCTTGAGCTTCGAAGAAGTCCATTCGACAGCCTTCGCCCCCTGGGCGGGTGGCCGCAGCCCTCAGTCGAAGGAGAGGCGTGGTGCCTCCCGCTCCTCCGCGATGTCGATCTCGAAGAGCTCCGCTCGCCCGAAGTTGAAGGCATTGGCCACGATGTTCGTGGGGACCGTCTCGCGGGCGGTGTTGTATTGCGTCACCGCGTCGTTGAAGGCCTGCCGGCTGAAGGCGACGCGATTCTCCGTGGACGCGAGCTCCTCCTGCAGGGAGAGCATGTTCTGGTTCGCTTTCAGGTCGGGGTAGGACTCGGAGAGCGCGAAGAAGCGGCCCATGGCTCCGGTGAGCGCCTGCTCCGCCCCCAGAAGCGTTCGCATGGCTCCGGGTTCGCCGGGGTCCTGCGCCACCTGCTTCTCCGCCTGGCTCGCCTGGTTCCGCGCCTGGATCACCGCCTCGAGAGTCTCCCTCTCGTGCTTCATGTACCCCTTGGCCACCTCGACCAGGTTCGGGATGAGGTCGTAGCGGCGCTTCAGCTGGACGTCGATCTGGGCGAAGGCGTTCCTGTATCGTTCCCTCAACTTCACGAGGAGGTTGTACCGCGTCATGAAGAAGAGGCCGATCAGTACGAGGACCACGACCAGAATGATGAGACCCGTCATTGGCATTCCTCCATATGGGAACCTCCCGCTTCGGAATCCGGAAATCTCTGGGACGGACACGGGTTACGCCAGGGGGGGCGGGGCTTCCCTTTCGTCCAGGGGGATGAGAGGTTGCACACCGCATCGGGCGTCCGTGTCCCGGAGCCCGATGGTTCAGCGAACGGAAACGACATCCAGGAGACTCCATTGCCCGAGCAGAAGAAGGTCGTGCTGGCCTACAGCGGCGGACTGGATACCGCCTGCATTCTGAAGATCCTGACCCAGCAGGGATACGACGTCATCGCATACGTAGCGAACGTCGGCCAGCAGGAGGATTTCGACGATATCGCCGATCGTGCCCGGAGGACCGGCGCCTCCAGAGTCTTCGTGGAGGACTTGCGGCGAGAGTTCGTGTCGGACTTCATCTTCCCCGCCATCGCGGGCAACGCCATCTACGAGAATCGGTATCTCCTGGGCACCGCCCTGGCACGGCCGGTCATCGCCAAGCGACATGTCGAGATCGCTCTCCGTGAAGAGGCGCAGTACCTCGCGCACGGGGCTACCGGCAAGGGCAACGACCAGGTTCGGTTCGAGCTGGCGTTCGCTGCCCTCGCCCCCCAGCTGAAGGTGATCGCTCCATGGAAGGATCGTGAGTTTCTGGAGCGCTTCCAGGGTCGAAGCGACCTCCTCGCCTTTGCGGCCGAGCACGACATCCCGGTGGAGGCGACTCTCGAGAAGTCCTTCTCGAGCGATGAGAACCTCATGCACCGTTCTTACGAGGCCGGCGTCCTGGAGGACCCCGACGCCTCCCCGCCCGCCGACATGTTCAAGTTGACCCGGTCGCCGAAGGATGCTCCCGGCACACCCACCGAGCTGGAGATCCACTTCAAGGACGCCATGCCGATTCGGGTGGAGAATCCCGGGGACGGACGGGTGGTGACCGATCCCGTGGAGATCCTCACCTACCTGAATGAGGAAGGTGGCCGGCACGGGGTGGGGCGGGTGGACATGGTGGAAAATCGCTTCGTCGGGATCAAGTCCCGCGGGGTCTACGAGACGCCCGGCGGTACGGTCCTCCACCAGGCGCTGCGCGACCTCGAGGGGATCGCCATGGACCGGGAGGTCCTGCGGCTGCGAGATATGCTCTCCCCGAGCTTCTCGGAAATCATCTACAACGGGTTCTGGTTCTCCCCCGAGATGGACTTCATCCAGGCGGCCTTCCGGAAGTCCGAGCACCTCATCGACGGTCGCGTGCGGCTCGAACTCTACAAGGGGAATGTGATCCCGAAGGGCCGGGAGTCGTCCAGCTCCCTCTACGACCAGGACCTCTCGTCAATGGATGCGGCGGGCGGTTACGACCAGGAGGATGCCAGGGGGTTCATCCGGATCACCGCGTTGCGGCTCCGGGCCCATAAGCTCATCCTGGGGAAGGCGGAGGAGGACGAGGCGAGCTGACCGCCCGGGTGGTTGCATGCAGTGGAAAGGGGGCCCCTCCCCGTGGAGCGGCCCCC
>JBBDRS010000011.1:0-80337 GCA_040905325.1 Gemmatimonadota bacterium | reverse complement strand
CTCGACGGGCGCTGTCGGGCGCCGGCGCTGTGCGGCCGCCCCGGGTGGCGGGGCCCCCTTCGTCGAGTTCCTGGGGTTCAGTACCCTCCCCCGTAGGAGGTCAGCCTCCGAAAAGGACGCCGCCCGTCAGGGAGAGGAAACCATCACCGGTGGTCGAGAATTGCAACTCGCCGAATGCCGGGATCTCCCCGAGGTCAAGAAGAAGTCCTCCCAGAAGATTGAGGCCAGAGGCACTCGAGGAGAAGCTGGTTCCCCCCACGCTGATCGAAGACCGGAAGTGGTTCAGCCCGGCGCCGACATAGGGGCGGAGGCCGCCGTCCATGGCAATGGGCACGTTGCCGTTGACGTTGAAGACGAGATTCGTTCCGTCTCCGTCGATGAACAGATAGCTCGTGTTGACCGATCCGTAGAGGCTCTCAAAGAACCCATCCTCGATCCCAATTGCGTCGGCAAGACCGAACTCGACCCGTGCGCCGACGCCGAGTTCCTCGAAGTCCCAGAGCACGACCTGGGGGCCGAAGGACACCTGCGCCTCAGCCTGCGCAGGAATCAGCGGAAACAGGAACGTGAGCGCCGCGAGTAATCCGAGCCATCGCTTCATCTTGGCCTCCTTGGTTTGTTCTGCACGTGATCCGGAAACATCTCTTCCCGAAGGGACCCGAAGAGGGTACTACACCGAGCGTTGGGACGCAATGACGAAGATGGCGTGGGACGCCCAGGCACGAGCACGCCAGTCCCCGACGAGTAGGGCCGGGGGGCATCCATCTGTTTGGCCTACCCGGGTGCGCTACCGAGGCCGGTGGTCGTTGAACTGCTTCCCTTCGAGAACCGGGGCGACGTACCCTGCCCGGATGGCGAAGTCTCCGAAACGCTCCCCCTCATCTCGCTCCGCGGCGTACTTCTCGAGCATGGGGCGGAGGTGCTCGAGAATGGTGTCCTCTCCCACGTTCTCCAGGTACGGCGTCGCGAGGCGTTCCCCGTGGAAGCCCCCTCCCACATACATGTTGTACTTTCCGGGTGCTCTGCCCGAAAAGCCCACCTCGGCCACGTAGGGCCGGGCGCAGCCATTGTTGCACCCCGTCATCCGCATGACGATCGGGGTGTCCTGAAGGCCGGTCTCCTCCAGCAGCTCCTCGACCTTCGTCATGAAGTGGGGGAAGTACCGTTCGCTTTCTGCCATGGCGAGGGGGCAGGTGGGGAAGGCCACGCACGCCATCGAGTGACGCCGAACGTTACTTCGGTCCGTGGCCGCGGCGATCCCGTGGGAACGCAGAAGGGCCTCGATGTCGGTCTTCCCGCCCGGCCCTTCTTCGGGGATCCTGGCCACGATGAGGTTCTGGTTCGCGGTGACGCGGAAGTCGCCGTGATGGATCTCCGCGATCTCCTTGAGGCCGGTCATGAGGGTGGCCTGGTCCGTGTCCTTCACTCGCCCGTTCTCCACGAAGAGGGCGTAGTTCCAGGAGCCGTCCTGGTTGCGGCTCCATCCGAAGCGGTCCTGGCTGGTCTCGAAGTGGTAGGGGCGGGCTGGACCCAACTCCCACCCGAGCCGCTCGTGGAGCTCGTCCACGAACCAGGGGAGGCCGTGACGGTCGATGGTGTACTTCATGCGCGCCACCTTCCGATCGACCCGGTTCCCGAAGTCGCGCTGGATGGTGACGATCTTCTCCGCCACCTCGACCGCCTGGTCCGCGGCACAGAATCCGATCACGTCGCCCAGGCGAGGGTAGGTCTCGTCCTCGTTGTCGGTCCTTCCCATTCCGCCCCCGACCGCGACGTTGAAGCCCACGAGTTCATCGCCATCGGCAATGGCGATGAACCCGATGTCCTGGGTGAACACGTCCACGTCGTTCACCGGGGGGACCGCGAAGCCGATCTTGAACTTACGGGGCAGGTAGGTGCGTCCGTAGATGGGCTCTTCGTCCACCGGCTCACCCTGCTTCGCGCTCCTGTGGATCGGCTCCCCGTCGAGCCAGATTTCGTGATAGGCCCGGGATCGGGGGAGAAGGTGGTCGCTGACCGCCTTCGCAATGGGGAAAAGCTGTTCGTGGACGGCATCCAGCTCAGGAAGGGAGGTCGCCATGACACCGCGATTGTCGTCCCCGCAGGCCGCGATGGTGTCCAGGAGGCTCTCATGCAGTCCCTGCATGGTGGGCTTCAAGTCCCGCTTCAGGATGCCGTGGAACTGGAACGTCTGGCGGGTGGTGAGCCTGAGGGTCCCGTTGGCCAGTGTTCGGGCGATCTCGTCCAACTTGGACCACTGGGTGGGCTGGCATACCCCTCCGGCCAGCCGCACCCGGATCATGAATTCGTAGGCCGGCTCCAGCTTCTTCCGGCGCCGCTCGTCGCGGAGGTCCCGGTCGTCCTGCTGGTAGATCCCGTGGAACTTGGTAAGCTCGTGGTCGTTGCCAACCAGCGCTCCAGTGATGGGATCGTCGAGGCTCTTCGTGATCGTGCCACGAAGGTAGTCGCTCTCCGCTTTGATCTTCTCGTTGGGGTGGAGCTTCTCGACGGGTTGGGAGAGATCCTGACTGCGATCGATCTCGTGCTTGCGGGACGACTCTGACATCGGCTGCCTGGGTTGCTGTTTGGTTCGGGGTGCGTGTTCGGGGGGAGGCAGTCAGTACACGTCCTTCTGGTATCGCCGGTCGTGCCGAAGCTGCCTCAGGTACTCGCCCGCATCCTCGGAAGAGTAGTCGCCCTCCTGGACGACCACGTCGTGAAGCGCGGCCTCGACACCGGGCGCCATGCCGTCTGCGTCTCCGCAGACGTAGATGCAAGCCCCCTCCTCGAGCCACTCCCAGAGCTCCTTTCTCCGCTCCCGGGCGCGATCCTGCACGTAGACTTTACGGCTCTGGTCGCGGGAAAAAGCGACGTCCATGCGAGTGAGCACGCCGTCGCGGAGGAACCTCTGCCACTCGGTCTGATAGAGGAAGTCCTCGCGAAAGCGGCGCTCCCCGAAGAAGAGCCAGTTGCGGCCGGTCGCCCCCGTCTCCGCCCGCTCCTGAAGGAACGCCCGGAAGGGAGCGACGCCAGTGCCCGCCCCGATCATGATCACGGGGGCCGCGGGGTCCTCAGGCAGCTTGAATGCCTTATTGCGGTCGATGTAGACCTCTACAACCTCACCGGGCTCCTTCCGTTCCGCCAGGTAGGTGCTGGCCACGCCGTTCCTGGGCTTGCGGTCGCGCGTGAACCGCGTCACCGCGATGGTCAAATCGATCTGGTCCGGCATCCACTTCTGGCTCGAGGCGATGGAGTAGAGCCGCGGTTGAAGCTTTCGGAGCATGTCGACAAATGCCTGCGGCTCGAGGCCTTCCAGGGGATAGCCCCGAAGGACGTCGGACACCTGGTTGCAGGCCATGAACTCGTTCAGGTCGTCGCGACGCTCGGCCGACAGGAGCGCACGGAGCTCCTCGGCGGCTGCCGCCTCGGCGTATTTCGCCAGGAACGCGGGGGTGAGGCGCGTGAGCTCGAGCTCGTGCTTGAGGGCGTCGGCAAGGGGGTGCTCGTCCCCATGCACGGTCACCGGTTCGGACCCGGAGAGGTTCAGCGCCGCGAGCACTGCCTCCGCTACCGCGTCCTCGTTCTCGGGCATCACCCCGAGGCTGTCCCCGGGTTCGAAGGCCAGCGCGTCTTCCTCGACCGACAGCTCGAGATGGATGGTTTCCTTGTCCGAGTCCCGACCGCTCAGGACCACGGCGTCGAGGATTTCAGCGCGGTAGGGGTTCTTCCTGGAGTACTCTGGTGCACCGGCAGCGGCTCCCAGTGCCGGCAATGTCGCCGGGCCGACGGCCCCGGGGACGACCCCGTCCGACTGGGCCGACGCCTCGGGGGCGGGTGCGAGTTCCTCCAGTGCGGCCAGAAGCTCCTCGATCCAGGCCTCGGCCGGCTCATCGTAGTCGACGTCGCAGTCTACCCGGTCGAGGATCCGTTCAGCCCCGAGTTCCTCCAGGCGGGCATCCACGTCCCGTCCCGCCTTGCAGAATTCTACATAGCTGCTGTCCCCCAGGGAGACGACCGCGAACTTTGTGCCCACCAGCTTCGGCGCCTTGCGTCCAAGCAGGTACTCGAAGAATCCGGCTGCCGGATCGGGGGGGTCGCCCTCACCATGGGTGGCCGCGACCACCGCCAGGATGGACTCCTTTCGAAGGTTCTTTGGGCGATAGTCCGCCATGTCCACCGCTTTCGCCTCCATTCCCTTCGATGAGGCGGCGGCGGCGAGCTGGAGCGCCACGCCCTCGGCGTTCCCCGTTTCCGTGGCGTAGAGCACGGTGAGGCTGGGCTTGGCCGTGGCCCCCGGCGAGGCCATGGCGGTCGCCCCGGGGGCGACAGCCATTCCCTGCCCCACCGCTGCCAGATATCCGCTCAGCCAGAGGGCCTGTGCGGGAGAAAGGGTGCCGAGGAGGGCCTCGACCTGTTGGGCCTGGGCTTCATCCAGGAGTCCTGCCACCTGCGCCATCGATACCTGTGTCATCACTTCTTTCGGCATGCGCCCACACGGGGGGCTCCATCCTCGATGCATCGGTCTGCCGGGGATGCTCTCCCACCGGACGACCGGAGAGTGTAAACGGGTACACTAACAATTTTCCGGCGCGACCGGGAGCGGGGGCCCCATCGGCGGCCACCCTCGGACGCCCCGCGCGATGCCGCACCGGCAGGAAAGCGGCGGCGTCAGGACCTCTTCTTCCGTCCTCTCCCGCGCGACTTCCTGGGCTGATGCCATGATTCGGCGGCATCGACCCAGGTTCGCCCCTGCCGGTTCACCCGGAATGCCAGGAAGAGGAGGCCCGCCGCGACGACGTGAACCACGACACCGGCGGCCGTCGACCACCCGTAGAGGAAGATTCCGCCGCCCACCAGGACCACACCGAGAGCCACCAGGGCCAGTGTCCACTTCCGCATCATCGCCGACACCTCCTCGGGTCGGCGCTCACCGATCACGTCGATCATCTGCTTCTGCGCCCAGGATGCGTCGGGCCCGAGCCGTTCGCGAGCCTGCCTTTTCCGGAGCTCCGGGGGCTCCTTGCCGGGTCGGAAGCCCTTGATCTGGCGGCCATCGTGCGGGTTTCTGCGACCCATCGCCATACCTCGCCTTCGAAGGTTCAGGGGCGCGACCGGAGGAGCGCGTCGGGACGGATTCCGGCCAGCCCGAACCAGCATCTGAGCAGGGTCCCGATCAGGAGGCGGACGTTAGTGGAACCGGGGTCCCAGGAACAAGGGGGGCGCGGTTCACGGAGTGCTCCGACCTGCATGGACGCTCAGAGACTTCCCAGGAACTCCCGGATCAGAAGTTCGGTCCCGCGAGAGAGCGAGTGGCGACCGGACGCAAGCAGCCCCTCGAGCGCCCTCCGGTCCTCCCGGAGCGTCTCCTCCCGCCCCAGGAACCGGGGTACGTGGACCTCCGTGGCGAGGCGGAGATATCGGAGCTCTGCCTTGGTGGGGGCTTCCTCGATCAGGCTGTCCAGGCCTTCGCGGGCATTTCTCAGATGGCGCAGGCGAGAGGGGGGCCAGGGGCCGTGCTGGGCTCGCAGTGCGTCCAGCGCAGCGAGGTAAGCCCGGGCGACGTGGTTCTCCGGGTCTCGAAGGAGGAGGTCCCGGGCGGCTTCATCGGCCTGGGGGATCAGCTCCTCATTGTGAACCGCGCGATGATAGAGGGCACGGAGCCCGTGGGCCGGGTCGGACTCTCCCGCCAGGTGGGAGAGGGCGCTCCGGAGCTGAGTTGCGTCCGGCAATGCCCCCTCCTGTGCGGAGAGCGGACCATGGGCAAGGACGAGGACGAAAAGCAGAGTCTGGCAGGCCGGGCCGCACCGGACGGAAAAGCGACTCAAGAACCGTCCCCGTCCCGGAGGACCCTTCTTCTGGCCGACCGCGAGAGGTCCCGCAACGCGCCGAGGGCCAGCGCTCCCTTCCGAAGTGGGCCCGTGCTCGCTCGGTGCCGCAGGGTGTCGTAGCCCGATCTCCGGATGGCGTCGTGGATGCCCTGATACACTCGGGAGGCCACGGCCATACCGCGCCGGTAGCCGGGCGGGAGCTCGGGGAGTGCCTGGAAGGAAGCACCGTACCCCGCATCGGCCCACCCCATCAGCTCCTCGAGCGCGGCTGCGTACCCGGGAGGAACGGGAGCGTCCTCCTGGACCACGCGCACCAGGTCGGTTTCGGACAGGCCATGCCGTTCCAGCAGATCCAGGGGGAGGTAGAGCCGTCCCAGGGCCAGGTCGGCGCCCACGTCCCGTGCGATGTTCGTGAGCTGCATGGCCTGACCGAGCTCGTCCGCCATGCTGAGGGCCCATGGGTCCCGCACACGGGCCAGCCCCGCGATCCAGAGGCCCACCACGCCGGCTACTCGGTGGGTGTATACGCGGAGTTCCTCCCGGTTCGCGTACCGTCGAGGCGTAAGGTCCATCCGAACACCCGCCACCAGCTCCTCGACGAGGGAAAACGAGGCCTCCGCATTCCGCATATCCCTCATCGTACGGGCGAGGAAGTCGTCCGTGCCAGCATCTCCGTGAAAGGCCTTTGCCGCCTCCCCGAAAAGGCGCTTCAACTCGTTCTCGGCGGCCCCGGCCGAGGGCGCGGTGTCGACTGCGTCGTCCACCAGCCGACAGAACGCATAGACGCGCGTCACGTTGGCCCGTGCATCCCGTGGCATGAGGCGCGACGCGAAGTGGAAGGAGCGCCCATGGTAGGCCAGGATCTCCCCGGGTGAAGCGGGGGACTCGCGGTCGGTTCCGGCTTCCGCCTTCATCCCGGCCCGAGGGGGCAGGAGAGGAGAGAGGTGGGTGGACCTCGACGCTCCCTCGGACTCCACTGCCCGGCGCGCCGTCTCGAGCCACATGGCGACCGCCTCGTCCACGTCGCGGGCCCAGGGGATGTGGCGGCCCAGTCGCTGCCGGATCCCGGAACACTCCAGTTCCAGGTCCCGGAGGGCCTTGCGCGCCGGTACGGAGCCCTCGAAGGGGGAAAAGAGCGCTTCCGGCGGTGCGGCATCCGGCAGGTAGGACCGGGGCCAGGTCCAGAGATCCCGGGACGCGTCGGCGAAAGGGGACTTGCCGGTCCGGGCCGTCGGACAGAAGTCCAGCAAATCGTCCACCCGCTGGTAGAGGGTTCCCACGTCGCGACCCAGCAGGTGCATCACCTCCGCCTCGGAATCACCGTCCATGATCGCGCCTGCGGCAAAGGCGAAAGCGAAGAGTTCACCGGATTTTCCAGCCGCGATCTCCCGCATCGCCTCCTCCTCGATGCGCGACCCCACCGCCCGGGCCTGGGCCAGTTCGCCGGCGATCGTCCGGTCGATGGCCCGCGCGAAGGCGAGGGCCAGATCGGGCTGCCCGGTTCGGGCGACGGCGAGGTAGGCTCTGCCCAGAAGCCGGTCACCCTCGACGATGGCTGCACCCACCCCCTTTCGGTCGACCAGGGTTGGGAGCCCCCGCCTCAGGGTGGCCCCGTCGATCACGTCGTCATGCAGGAGGGAAGCCTCGTGGGCCAACTGAGCCGCGAGCGCCGCAAGCCAGAGGGATTCCCCGAGTCGAGCAGCGCGCTCCGCCCCGGCCACCGAGACCGTGAAGCGCGGGCGGAGAAGCTGGCCACCCAGGACCGAGCCGGCAAACGGCCCAGGGTCGGGGCCGAGGTCCCCGAGCAGCGCCCAGGCCCCCAGCAGCCCGTCCCGAAGCTCGTCGCTTCCGAGCGGACGGTGGCGAGGAGACGTCTCCAGCCGTGCAGGGAGGCTCATACGGCCGGCGCCTCTGTCATTGTCTTCCGGCGCCACGCGAAGGCGAATGCGGCCAGCGCCAGGTAGGTGACCACGGTAGCCATCACGGCCCAGCCGAGGCCGGCCGCAGCCGCCATTCCCAGGGGTAGCAACAGGTTGATGCCGTAGAACGCCACCATCCACCGGCGGGGCAGCCCCCGGATCCACGACTCGGTGCGCAGCAGAGCGAGGGCGCTCATGAGGAGGGCCGAGGTGAAGAACCATCCCGCGAGGTTCACCCAGGGCATCCCGTAGTAGCTACCATCCACTTCCCAGCGCCAGTAGACCGTGGCATAGCTCATGGCCGGGTCCAGGGCGACGTCCCACGCGGTGAGGATGAGGGCTCCCAGTACGATCCGGGAAGCTACACCTCCGTTGGGCACCGCAACCGCGGCGAGGTAGTAGGACGGAATTGCCATCATGAACCACGAGAGCGGGATCACCAGGGGGACCAGGTCGAACCAGCGGGCTCCGAGAATGGGCGTGTAATAATAGGATCCGAAGGGAAACCCGAAGGCCACACCCGACAGCTCGCTGCTCAGGCTGATCAGGTAGAGGGCGACGAACGCCCCGACCCACTTCAGTCTGGTCCTGAGCACGAGGAGCAGGACGAGGCACCCCGCCGAAATCAGGATCTGTCCGATGGAAAAGAGGCGAAAGGAGAGCGCGAAGAACCCGGCAGCGGACGGGAAACGCCCGAGGAGTTCCGGATTCGCTCCGAACGTGCCGAAGCCGAGGACCGCGGCGCCGCTGAACAGCCCCACCGTCCATAGGGCCACCCGCTCGGTGAGCCGGGAACCAGCGGTGATGGGGATCCCCAGGCCTTCTGTTCCTCCTGGAGTCGGTGAAGGGACGAAGGGTTGGCCGCCCTGGGCGACCTGCCGCGAAGCCGTATTCACGGTGTCGGAGCTTGGAGGAACGTTCACTGCCGCTCGTCGGTTGGGCGCCGAGGCGCTGGAAGGAGAGGGAGGATGCCCTGGGAGCTCGGGGTGGTCGGCGGACCGGGCCGAACGCCCCCCCCGGAACCGAGCCTGGATCGCTCAGAATGAGCAATTCTAAAGCGCCTGTGTATGAGTTGTCAAGGAAAAAGCTATACAGACATTGACTTGGCGTCCGGATCGAACAAGTTTCTTTACATGAGCACCGCCGAACGGCCTCGCCTCCCCCTTCGTTCCATCGTTTCGCGGACGGGCCTCACCGAGCATCGACTCCGCGCATGGGAGCGACGCTACGGGGCAGTGAGCCCGTTCCGGACCAAGGGCGGGCAGCGCCGCTACACCGAAGCAGATCTGGACCGATTGCGCCTCCTCCGGGACCTCGTGGCCGGCGGACGAAACATCGGCTCCATCGCGAGCTTTTCCACCGACGACCTCCGGGAGCTCGCTCTCGCGGATCGTTCCGGCGGCGGGCTCCGCTCCGAAGCTCCGTCGTTCGAAGAAGAGATCCTGGAGGCGCTTCGCGCGGTGGAGAACCGTGATCCGGGAGCCCTGTACGACCTCCTCGCTCGATCAGCGATGTTGACCCCCTCCTTGGACTTTCTGGAGGGACTGCTGGCCCCCCTCCTCCGGAGAATCGGGGGGTTGTGGGAGGAGGGGACGATCGGGGTGGGCGAGGAGCATCTCGCCTCGCAGGTGGTGAGGGATCTGGGGGGACGACTTCTCCGAACATCTGGATCTACCGGGCCCGTGCTTCTTTGCACCACTCCTTCGGGACAGCGGCATGAGTTCGGTGCGCTCCTGGCGGCGCTGGCAGGGGCAGCAGCCGGGTGGAGTACTCTCTATCCGGGTCCTGACCTTCCTTCCGAGGAGATCGCCCGGCTGGCAGCGAGGGCAGAAGCTCGCGTCGTGGCGTTGAGCATTCTCCATCCTGCGTTGGAGCCCGACCTCGCGGGTCGTCTCCGGGCCCTCAAGAAGGTTCTCCCGTCGGACGTCGAGGTGGTCGTGGGCGGGACGTCGCAGGTGAGGGCTGCCGCGTCCGGGGTGGATGGCCTGACTTTCTTGCGGTCGTACCGGGAATTCGCGGGGTTCCTCGAGGGCCGGTTCACCCGGGGGGCGCCCGCTCCCGCCGGGTTCGGAAACTCTTTCCCTGGAGGGGTCTGACCGTGGGAAAGCATGTCGTCGTGATCGGGTCCGGGCTCGGGGGTCTTGCCGCCGCGGTGCGACTCCGCGCCATGGGATACCAGGTGACGGTCCTGGAGGCGCTCCCCGACCCCGGGGGGAGGGCGAGGGTCTTCCGGAGGGACGGTTTCACTTTCGACGCGGGTCCGACCGTGATCACCGCTCCCTACCTGATCCGTGAACTCTTCGAGTTGATGGGGCGCGATCCCTCCGAGTATTTCGAACTCGTTCCGGTAGACCCCTTCTACCGCATCGTCTTCCAGGGGGGGGAGCACTTCGACTTCGTGGGAGACGAGGAGCGTCTCCTGGCACAGATCGAGGCCTTCGATCCCCGGGACGTGGAGGGATATCGCGCGCTGGCCCGCCATGCCGAGCAGATCTTCAAGGTCGGGTACGAGGAGCTCGCGGATCGGCCCTTCCATCGGCCCCTCGACATGCTCAAGCTGATTCCCACCATGATCCGCCTGGGGAATCATCGGAGCGTCTACTCGATGGTCTCGCGGTACCTTCACGATGAGAGGCTGCGGAAGGTGTTCTCATTCGAGCCGCTTCTGGTGGGCGGAGACCCCTTCCGGACGACCTCGATCTATCTTCTCATCCACACATTGGAGCGGAAGTGGGGTGTGCACTTCGCGATGGGTGGAACGGGTGCCATCGTACAGGCGTTGGTTCGCCTTCTCGAGGAGTCCGGCGTCGAGGTTCTCTGCAACGCCCCGGTGGAGTCCATCGAGGTGCGGGAGGGGAAGGTGCGCGGGGTGCATGCCGCTGGAGGGCAGTACCTGGAGTGCGACATGGTCGTCGCCAACGCGGACCCCTCCCACGTCTATACCAAGCTCATCGACCCGCGTCACCGGCGTAGAAACACCGACGCCCGCGTCGGCCGGCGTCGTGCATCCATGGGACTGTTCGTCGGTTACTTCGGCACGAAGGGCACCTATCCGGAGCTGGCCCACCACACAATCCTCCTGGGGGCTCGGTACCGGGACCTTCTGAAGGACATCTTCCAGCGGAGGGTCCTGTCGAAGGACTTCTCTCTGTACCTGCACGCACCCACGCGGACCGACCCATCGATGGCGCCACCGGGGCATGAGGCCTTCTATGTCCTCTCTCCGGTGCCGAACACCCGGAGCGGTGTGGACTGGGCCGAGCGGGGAGACGAGTACTTCGATCGGATTCTGGAATCGCTGGAGGAACGGCTCCTCCCCGGCCTCCGGGACCGCCTGGTCACGAAGTTCCACGTGACTCCCCGGTATTTCGAGCGGGACCTCCGGTCGGTGGACGGATCCGCTTTCGGACCCGAGCCCCTCCTCCGGCAGTCGGCCTACTTCCGCTACCACAACCGCTCCCCGGACGTGGGCGGGTTGTACTTCGTGGGCGCCGGGACGCACCCGGGAGCGGGCGTCCCGGGAGTCCTATCGTCCGCCAAGGTCCTGGAACGGCTCCTGACCGACCCCGAATGGGCGGAACACGGGAAGCGCGCATGAAGCGCGCTCCCCCTTCCCTGGAAGAGGTGGAGGGGTGCCTTCTCTGCGGGGAGGCCGGAGCCGCCCCCTGGATCGATTCCACGGTTCAGTTGGCACCGGCCACCGGGGAGCGCTTCCGGTTCGTCCAATGCGGGGGCTGCGGTCTGGTGTTCCTTTCTCCGCGTCCGACGGAAACGGGGATGGCCCGGTACTATCCCCCCGACTACCTTCCCCATCGGGGCCCCGAAGCGTGGGGGCGTTGGGCCGGCATGGCCCGCCGCTCGGAGGGAAGGCTGGACCGGAGGCGCGTCCGCCGTGTCCTGGCCCGGACCGGGCTCGGACCCCACCACAGCGTTCTCGACGTCGGCTGCGGGCGCCCGACCTTCCTGGAGGAGCTTCGGCGCCGAACGGGGGCGCGGTGCGTCGGCCTGGACGTAAGTGCCGCCGGATGGGAGGAGGGAGTCGATTCGGGACGCTGGGAGGAGCTGACCCTGCTGGAGGGTACCCCTGCGGCCCTCCTGGAGCGGCTCCGTGAACTCTCTCGTGACCCGGGGGACGCCAACGGCTCCCCCGGCTTCGATGTCATCACCATGTGGCACGCCCTCGAGCACGACCATCACCCTCTCGAAACCCTACGACTTCTCGCATCGATCGCCGCACCCGGTGCCCGGCTCCTCGTCGAGGTCCCCGACCTGGATTCCCTCACCTTCCGACTCCACGGGGAGGACTGGGCAGGGTTGCACACCCCTCGGCATACTGCTGCCTACACCCCTCGGACTCTCCAGGCTATGGTCGAAGCGGGTGGGTGGTCGGTAGCGCGCGCCCACCGGCACGGAACCCTATCCCCCTGGATCCTCTGGTGGCTCGGTCGGCAGGTGCGAGATGGGCGCCCGCTCGCCGGCTCCGTGGAATCGTCCTTCCCCGGGTTCGTCGTGGGCATGCTCGCTTCCCTTCCTCTCACCCTTGTCCAGCGATGGGTTCCTCTCGGTGTCCAGGTGGTAGAGGCCCGGCTCCGGGGTTAGAAGACCGTTGGAGAAGTGGAGGACCACCGTTGGAAGCGCCAGGGAACCGAATCGTAGGTGGCTTGCCGACCGCATGGCCGTGGCTACGCCTCGACCAGGACGCGCAAGACCCCTTCGTGGTGGTTCCCCCACTTCTTCAACAGCCTTTCAGCGCTTCGCCCGCGCAGATCGAGCTTTCGCCCACTCCGCCCCGACCGCATATTCGAAGCATGCGGTGGAGAATCGGCCGCTCGCCAGGTCCCCTCCCGAAAGGGGCCTCCGACGCGCCGGCTCGACCTACCGCCATCCGGCGACTCCAAAGGAGGTTGATGCCATGCGGATCCGACACATCCTGGCCCGGAAGGGTCGCTATGTCAGCACGGTGGGGGCCGAAGCCAGTGTAGCGGAAGCACTGGAGGTCATGATGACGCACGGCGTCGGCTCGGCCGTGGTCCTGTCCGGACCTCGCGTCGTCGGCATCATCACTGAGCGGGACGTGCTGTCCATCGTGCATCGCGACCCGGCGGGGTTTTCCCGGACGCCCGTGTCCGAGGCGATGGTATCCGAGCCCATTCTGGCGCATCCAGAACTGGGGCTCGACCGCGTCATGGACCTCATGACGGAGAACCGGGTGCGGCATCTGCCCGTAATGGAGGGTGCTCTCCTGGTGGGACTCGTGTCCATCGGGGACGTGGTCAACGAGCTGCGAACCGAGGTGGAAGCCGAAAACCGGTTCCTCAAGGCCTACGTGCAGGGGATGGTGCGGTAGCGGGTCCGCTCGGAGGGTGCCTGTATAGCGTGGTATCCCGCTCAGGGGTGACCTGACGACAGTGGGGTCAGGAGGATGAAGTCCGCCACTTCACCCGCCCCCGCCCCGTCGAAGGCCTCATCGAAATTCGCAGGATCCTCGACGGCGCGGACCGTGACGATGAGGTCCCGAACGTTCGGTCGAAAGTGCCTCAGCGCCTCGGGAGTCCCCGTCCGGTTCTCCACGTGGAAGGAACCGGTGAGGTGCACCACGAGGGGCGGAGCTCTGGTCTCGGGGCAGCTCGATCCCGAGCGCCCCTCCTCCCCGGATCGGTCCGACCGGGAGCAGTCGAGGGCGCGGTGGATGGAGTAGGCCATGGCGGCATCCCAGAGTGCCTGCGCCTGGAGTGCCGGGTCCTCCCGTCCGGCGTGTTCGTGCATGGTGGCCTCTCCTCCGTGTCCGTGGGCACCCTGGTTCCGCGCGGCGTCCACGGGGGCCTGTCCATGTCCTTCGGCCAAGGCGTGCATCCGCTGGTTCCACTCGGACCTGTAGGCCTCGCTCGGCCCCACATATGGAAGGGGCGGCAGGAGCGCGGCGGACCCCTCCGGAAGGTCGTCCAGCGCCTCGCGCCCAAGGCGGGCCACGCGATTCACATAGCGACGGGGGGCGTTGGCCGCCACCACCCTGATCCCGGTGTGAGCCGCCAGCTCGACCAGGGGTCGGTAGTCTCGCCGATAGTTGGGCCAGGGCCGAACAGCGGCCAGGAAATGATCCTCCGAGATGAATCCGGCCAGGTACTCGTCGACCACGAGCTGCACGTCCGTCTCGAACATCTCCAGGGAGAGGATGATCTGACGGTCCGGGTGTGTCCCCTCTTCCAGAAGAGCTTCGAGGAGGGCGAGTTGCAGCCGGTGGGCCGACACGTCCCCGTGCCGTTCGCCCACGAAGACGACGTCCACCTCGGAGGCTGCCGCCACCAGCTCGTCCAGGCTCGTCCGTCTGCCGTCGGGTGAGTAGAGGACGGCCGCGCGCGCCCCGGGGTCCTCGGGCGCCTCCACCCCGGTGCTGGGTCCGGCATGAATTGCTGGGGGAGGTTGCCCTGTAGCTGACGTGCACGCGGAACCGCTCCAGCCCAGAGCCGCGACGAGGACCAGCGCGAGGAGATGACTGCGGGAGGATGGGCGCATGCGGCTCTGGACCGTCCAAGGAACTCGGGAGACCAGGGTGCTGGCGATAGACACCGAACCTCTTCCTGATGAGTGCTCTGGAGAAAATGCGCCCCCGGACCTTAGCGCGGGCGCCCGAAGGGGGGCAAGTGTCTTCGCCTTTCGTACCACTCCGCTCGGGATGGCCGTGTGCCGGCTCGGTGAACCGGGCCTTTCCTCGGGCGCGGCGGCCTCTTAGATCTGACGCATGTTCAGACTTCCCAAACGGCCCGGATCAATGCTCCCTACGGGGATGCCCGGCCGGATCGGCTTACTTCGTGAGGTCCCGCGTCCGGAGCTCCTTATCCCCGCTACCGTCTGGCTACTGGTCGTCGGGTTGCCGACCCAGGGGCTGGCAGTCTCCCACTCCCTGGGTGGAGCGGGCACCTCTGCTCAGGTCGTCGATACAATCCTCGACCCCGAGGAAACCGCACCCTTGGAGGCCTCCGAAATGGAGGCCGCCCTTCAGGCCAGAGCTCCCCTTCTCGAGCTCCTCGCGATCTATCGGCGGATGGACGGTCTGCGGGACGTCCGGATGCATCTGGACGGCGGAATCCTCGAGCTCACGGGGACCGCGCTCACGCGAGAGGATCGGGACCGGGCGGGCGCCCTTGCCCTGGAGGTGGACGGGATCCGCTACGTGGACAACCGCATCGGGGTGGAGGAATCCCTCGCCGCGCGCTGGGACCCGACCATCGAGCGGTTCGAGGAGAAGGGTCTCGCGTTCATCCGATTCCTTCCGGTGTTCGTCGTCGGGCTCCTGATCCTGGGGCTCACCATTTTTGTGGCCTACTGGGCGGGGCGACCCGCGTTCCCGTATACCCGGCTGGTCGCCAGCTCCTTCGCGGCGGACACCCTGCGGCTTCTGGTGCGTTTCGCGATCGTTCTCGTGGGGACCCTCCTGGCTCTGGACCTGATGGGCGCGGGCGCGCTCGTCGGCGCCGTCCTCGGCACGGCGGGGCTGGCAGGGCTCGCGCTGGGATTCGCCTTCCGGGACATCGCCGAGAACTACCTGGCCGGCATCCTTCTGAGCCTCCGTCAGCCCTTCATGCCCCGGGATCATATCGAGATCGGGGGTCACGAGGGCCTCGTGGTGCGCCTCACTGGGAGGGAGACGGTGCTCATGACGCTGGATGGCAACCACGTCCGGATTCCCAACACCACCGTGTTCAAGGGGATCCTCACGAACTATAGCCGGAACCCCCGACGTCGATTCCTCGTGCACGTGGACGTGGCGCCCACGGAGGACCTCACGCGCGCCCTGACGCTCGGGAAGGAGATCCTCAGCGAACTCCCTGAAGTCCTCGATTCTCCGCCGGTGGCGGCTAGGGTTATCCAACTCGGGGCGTCTTCCGTGGAGCTCCACTTCCACGGCTGGGTGGACCAGAGCGCGACGGACTTCGGGAAGGCGCACTCGCGGGCGCTCCGGCTCGTGAAGGAGGGCTTTGCAACCGCCGGTATCGAGACGCCGCCCCCGGAGTACGGCGTGCGAATTCTGGGCGCTTCGTCCGATGATCCCGCCCAAGCGGCCGATTCGTCCAAGGGTGGGCAGGAGACGCGGACCGAAAAGGCCCCGAAATCCGTGCAGCCGTCCGAAGATGCCGATCTTTCTCCCGACACCACCATCGAGGAGGAGATCGAGCGGGAGCTGCGCGAGTCCCCGGAGGAGAACCTTCTTTCACCGCCCTCGCGGGTGGCTGGAGGGCTGAAGGCGACCTGAACGATGTGCGGAGGGGGGGCGCTCACTGCCTTGCGCGCGCACCCTCCAGCAGTTCTGCCACCTCGTCCAGGGCGAAGGGCCATTGGGGGTGACGCGCCTCCCGCACCTCCTCGATTGGACCCACCACGACCGCGGTCAGCCGTTCCGGCTGCAGGTAGGCTGCCGCCACGGCGGTGACGTCGGAGGGGTCCACGGCCAGAACCGCCTCGGGCCACGCGAGGAGGCGGTCCAGCGAATCATGGCGGGCCAGTTCGACGGCATAGGTCTCCGCCGCCGCCCTCGGCCCGTCGAGGACACCCTGCCAACGACTCAGCACCAGGCCTCCTTGCGCCTGGGACATTTCCTCCGCCGTGGGTGCTCCCGATTCCTCCCTCATTCGGGTCAACTCCTCCCAGGAATAGCGCAGGATCGGACCGACGGACTCGAACCGGCCGCTGGATCGCACATGGAGCAGACCTCCTCCCCCGTAGCGGTCTGGAAGCACCAGAAGCGCCCGGTTCGTGAGCCCACGCATCTCCCGGGTGGCGATGTTCAACCGGATGTTCAGGACCTCCTCCATGACCGCAACGGCGGCCTCGTCCACGGGGGCCACGGGGTCCATGGGGTGGCCCAATGCGAGCCACGCCATGAATCCGGGGTGCTCTACAAGGCGCAGGAGTTCGGGGTCCGGGGTGGACCCCTCGGCCTCCGGGGGAGCCGCGGCCATCGAGGGGGCGGGTGGGGACCCTTCCCACCCCTCGGTGAACGTCTCCAGGGCCGACTCCACATCGCGGCGTTCCACCCCTCCCCCGATTCCAATCACGACCTCGGCGGGAGTGAGGGCGCCCATAGCGGTGGCCGGGGCGGGGCCAGTGGGGGTGTCCGGCGAGACGCCCCTGGCGTGGGTCCGGGCCAGCTCTGCCACCGCCCTCCCCATCCCGCCCCCAGCCGGCTCCGGGGGCAGCGTCGGGCCCTCCGTTGCGTGGGGGTGTGGCTCCCGAAGTGCCGCCAGAACGCTCTCGATGGCAATCCGCCAGTGGCGCGTCGGCACCTCGACGCGCACGGTGACCACCCCGCCCTCCTCCCCCACCCCTACCTGACCGACCACCGTGCCGAGGCGCTCCCCCAGCGACTCCTGGAGGCTCCGTACCAGCGCAGGGCGCTCACCCGTGTTCCCTTCCTCCCTCGACTCCGGCGACCGGGTCGATGCAACCGCTGCCGTGATCGCCACCACCGGATCCTCCGGGTCGGGTAGGATGAAGGCGCGAAGCCCTCCGGCGGTCTCGAACTCTGCAGTCGTGGGATCGGGTGGGATGAAACCGACCTCCGGAAGCGACAGTGCCGTTGGATGGGGCCAGTCGTGCACGAGCACGGGACGGTTGTGGCCCGGCATGGCCTCACCGGCCTGCCAGGCGCTTCCTTCCGAGGTGGGATTGCATCCGACTATCCCGGTCAGACTTCCGAGGCCGAGAAGGAGGGTGAGATGGATGCCGGGTCCACGCGCCTGCGCGGTGCGGATGGTGGGGCCGGTCGTCATCGCGAAGCCTCCGGAGCAGCCGGTCCGGCCTGGAGCGGGCCACCCGTCAGGTGCTTCTCCGCCGCCGGTTCGGGCGCTGACCGCGTAGTGCCCACGATCCGGTTCCAGGGCACGAGGTAGCGTGCGGCCACACGCTGGATTTCCTCCACCGTCGTGGCCTCTCGCGCCTCCAGGAAGGTGCGCATGGTCCTCCATTCGTCCATCACATGGAAGTAGCCGAGATCGGAGGCCAGTTCGCCCCGGTGGGTGCGAAGGCGGTCCCACTGGAAGCGGAGTTCCTCGTGAATGCGAGTCAGGGCGTCCTCATCAACCTCCCCCCGGCGCAGCCGCTCCACCGCCGCCTCCACCACCCGTTCCAGCGCAGGCAGCCCCGCGTCCGAGGGGGGGCGGGCCTGAATGCTGAGCCGGGTGGGCGATCCGTTGCGGCTCACCCCCGCGCTCCACCCCGGCGAGGGGATGCCCAGGTCCCGCGCCGCCGCCGCGAGCATCCCGTCCGATCCACCCAGGAGCCGGGCCACCAGGTCGAAGGCGGGGCGGTCCGGGTGGCCGACTCCGGGAGTCCGGTAGCGGACGGTGAGCGAGGGCGAGAGAGGCTCGTGCCAGTCCAGCCGGATGGCTCCCCCCGGAGGCGGCTCGGCCTCCCAATCCATCCCCGGAGAGGGCTCCGGTGCCGCCGGGATCCGCCCGAAGTACTCCTGGGCGAGGGGCAGGATCTCCTCGGCCGTGACCGCCCCCACGAGCGCCAGGATGGCATTGTTCGGGACCATGTACTCCTCGTACATCCGGATAACGGAGGGGCGGTTCCAGAAGGCGTGGTCGCGCATGTGGCCGCCCGGATGGAGGTAGATGGGGTGCACGATCCCGCTCGCTCCGTTGAGGGCCTCGCTGAAGCGGCCGGTCTCACTCCGGTTGATGTTGAGGAACTGCTCGAGGACGATGGTGCGCTGGGCCTCGAAGCCACGGAGCACCGCGTTCACCATCCGATCCGCCTCCATCCGGAACAAGAGCTCCAGCCGTTCCCGGGGGAGGTCGACCTCGATTCGCATGAGCTCGTTCCCGGTATTGGCCGGAACGGGATCGGTGTGTCGCATGATCCCGCCCGCTTCCCGATACCAGTTGTACTCCTGCCAGAAGTGCCGATTTTCGGATTGTCTTTCCTCCAGCTCGAGAATCCTGGCCTGGAGGCTGTCCATTCGAGGGGTGGTGGGCCACGCCTCCTCGTCGAAGAAGATCCTGCGCTCGCGGACCTGGTTCCTGGCAATGTTTCGTTCTGCCAGGAACTCCGCCTCCAATTCGTGGATCTCCTCCAGGAGGCGTCGGTCGAGCTCCGGGTCCCGGACGCCGATGGTGGTGGTGCCCTGGTGAATGACGTGCTCCAGAAAGTGGGTCGCGCCGTGCTCGCCCGGTCCCTCCTGCAGAGCACCCACCCGGTACCAGAGCGATGCCGCCACCCGGGGGACACGGTGATCCTCCACGATCACGATGCGGAACCCATTGTCCAGGACGAGCTCATCGAGGGTGATCCCCAGGGCCTCCCACTCCTCCGTTACCGGGCTCATGCCCGCAGATCGACCATCCTGCGAGTTCACGGCTCCGGGCGGTGGGGTCTCCCGGAACCCGACGACAGCGGCCCCCAGGAGGAGGGACGCGAGGAGTGGGATGAGGGCCGAGCTGTCGCGGAATGGCCGCATGGGAACGCCTCAGGAGAGGGGGTCAGGGGAAGGAGGGCGCGCTCCCGGTCCAACCTGGGAGGCGTCGGTGGGGTGCGGCAAGGACACGGGCATCGGCGGCTTTTTATGGGTGCGCGGGACAGAGCGACCTCCGCTTGTCCCCTCGCCCGGGGGAATCTAGCTTCGCTCCTGTCGCGGGCGGGGCGATCCTTCGCGTGCTGCCGGTGCCTCCAGCCCGGCCCTCCCCCCGGCACCTCTTCCACCTCTCACTCCCGGTCACCATGCTCCCGATTCTCCCTTGTCCCCCGTTCTTCCGTCGAGCCCTGGCGGCTTCGGCCGTCCTTCTGCTTCTCGTCCTGGCTTCAGCGGCTGCGGGCCAGGAGCCGCCTCTTTCCACCTTCAGCATCGTGGCATGTGATGCAGAAGAGGGCTTCCTGGGAGTGGGGGTTCAGTCGCGCGTCGTGGGTGCAGGCGCCATCGTCCCGGCGGCTGAAGCGGGCGTCGGTGCCATCGCCTCGCAGGCGGCTGCGAACGTTGCGTTCAAGGAGGAAGGACTGGCACTCCTCCGTACTGGCCTCTCGCCCGAGGCGGTGCGCGACAGTTTGCTGGCGATGGACGGGGGTCGCCAGAACCGTCAGTTCGCCATCATCGGAGCCGACTGCTCCACCGCCGTCTGGACGGGAGAATCCACCCTCGACTGGTCAGGGCATCGCACCGGACCGGGGTACAGCATCCAGGGAAACATCCTGGCTGGGGAACAGGTGGTCGAAGATATGGCGAGAGCCTTCGAGCAGGCGTCGGCCGAGCGTCTTCCCTTCGGCGAGCGGATCCTCGCCGCCCTGAAGGCAGGACAGGGCGCGGGGGGCGATGTGCGTGGCCGGCAGGGCGCGGGATTGCTCGTGGTTCGGGAGGGAGGCGGATACGGCGGCGGCGACGACCGGTACGCCGACTTGCGGGTGGAGGACCACGTGGAACCCATCCTCGAGCTCGAGCGCGTCTACGGTGTCTGGATGCGGGTCTTCCACCCGGCCGATCATTACGCCCCGCGGGGGAGCGAATCCGTCGCGGCCCCCTCGGGGCCCCACGTCTGCGTCCTGAAGGACCTCCTGGCCGACGCCGGCCACGGGACGGGGGCCGGGAGCCAACGCCCCTGCTGGTTCGACGAGGAGACCATCGGCGCCCTGCGGGCTTTCCAACGGGAACAAGGACTCCCCGAGAGGCCGGTCCTCGATCGGGACGTCGCGCAACTCCTTCTCGACGCGGCGGGCGGGTCCTGACGGCTCCGGAATCGAGCTCTGACGGGCGGGTCGGTTCCGTCGGACCGCCGGTTTCCCGGGAGATGGCTCCCATCGTCGTGGTGGGTGCCGGGGCGGCGGGGCTCATGGCGGCGATCTTCGCCGGCCGAGCCGCCGGCCCCGGCGAGGTCGTCCTGGTGGAGCGAAGCAGGGACGGAGGGAGGAAGATCCTGATCAGCGGCGGGGGGCGGTGCAACGTGCTTCCGTCGGAGCTGGACCCGCGTAGCTATGTCACCGACTCCTCCCCGAACACCCTGAAGAAGATCCTCTTCTCCTGGCCCCTTTCCCTGCAGCGGGCTTTCTTCGAGCAGGATCTCGGGATCGCACTGGCGCTGGAGGCCGAGACGGGCAAGCTCTTCCCCGTGTCGAACCGGGCAAGAGACGTCCGCGACCGCCTCGTGGAGGCAGCCCGCAACGCGGGTGTACGCATCCTCTTCGGGCGGTCGGTAGAGGATCTGGATGTGGGGAGTGGGGGTGCCGGATGGAAACTGACCCTGGACGGAGGGGAACGGGCGGCCGCACGCGCCGTGATCCTCGCCAGCGGCGGCCTCTCGGTTCCCGCCACGGGGAGCGATGGGACGGGCCTGAGGCTCCTCGAGCGGCTCGGGCACACTGTCAACCCTCTATACCCGGCGCTCACCCCCCTTCTGGCCGACCCTGCCGTGCACGCCACTCTCGCGGGGGTCGCACTCGAGGTGTCCCTCTCGGCGAAGGGGGTCCGGGGCCGCCCAGGTGAGGGCCGGCCGGAGGTCGATGGGGGGTTTCTCTTTACCCACCGCGGATATTCCGGGCCGTCCATCCTGGACGTCTCCCACTTCGTGGTCCGGGCCCGACTTCGGGGTGAGGAGCAGCCTATCCTCGTGAATTGGACCCGGGAGGGAACCGACCAGTGGGACCGTCGCCTGCTCGAAGCGGAAGGGGGCCGGGTGGCGGGCGCACTCCGACGCCACCTCCCCCAGCGGCTGGCCGATCTGCTCCTCCAGGAGGCAGGGGTGCCCGAGGACAGAGCAGTCGCTCGACTCCGACGGAATGAGCGGGCGGCCCTCGTGGAGCTGTTGACCCGCTATCCCCTCCCCTGGACGGGAGACGAAGGGTACCGGAAGGCGGAGGTCACGGGCGGGGGTGTGGCGCTGGCCGAGGTGGATCCGCGCACGCTCGAGAGCCGCCTCCACCCCGGGCTCTATCTCTGCGGCGAACTCCTCGACGCATTCGGCCCCATCGGAGGGTACAATTTTGCATGGGCCTGGGCCACCGGGCGCGCGGCCGGTGGTGCCGCGGGAAACTCGACCCCCGGAGGGTGACGGCGCTCCGCCCACCCTCACCGGGCCGAACTCAAGGCTCGCCGCTTGCGTATCCGGCTTCCAGCGCCTCCCAGCATTCGCGCCAGGGCCTCGAACGCCACTCATTCTCTCCCAGGAGCTTGCTCGCAGATCGGTGGAGGCGGGCCAGGTTCCGGGCCTGCCATCGGCCGAGGGGGCGGACCCGCCCTCGGTCGAAGTCGATGAGGTGAACCGCGCCTCGGTCCAGGAGGATGTTCCCCACCGAGAGGTCGGCATGGTAGACCCCCTGGTCGTGAAAGGCCCGCAAGACCTCGCCGAGGCGACGCCAGGTCGACGTGTCCGCCTCCCCTTCTCGAAGGGTGTGAGAGAGGGGGCGCCCAGGGACCTTACCGGTGAGGATGTCGGCGCGGTAAAATGGACCCTGACGCCGCACCATCCCCGCGACCGGTCTGGGCACGGGCAACCCACGCTCTCGCAGCCGGGCGAGCATCTGCAGCTCCCGGAAGGGGCGTGCGGTCGCCGGGCCCGTCCAGATGAACCGGTCTCGGACGAACATGGCCGGGAGCCCGCCACGCCAGAGGTGTCGGAGGACCCAGTCCCCCCCCTGCGGGGTGGAGACGAGATACGTGGTGCCCCGTCCCTTCTCGGTGCTGCGAAGCCGTCCGGTCGTCTTCCAGAAGCCCGGCTGGAAGAATTGGAGGGACGGCTCGGGCATGAGTTCCGGGTCGTGGAGGACGAGAGCCCCCTCCGACCTCCAGTGGCGAAGCGTAGTTCCGCCAGTTTCGTCAGGAGACATCAGGCGTGTCCCCCTTCATTGGATGCAATGAAAGCGTTGGACTCGGCAAGGGGTGGGAAAGGAGCTCGGGGCCGTGGCAGCGTGGCAGCGCCAGGACACTCGCCCGCAGCCTATGAAAGTGTACCCCGGCAGGGTGGCTCGCGCCACCGCCAGACAGGGTATTGCGTTCGAACGCCGCCTGACTCCTTCCTCCCTCGAGAGAGGTTCCCATGGGCACATGTCCCCGTTCCGGAAGGGCTTCCGGGCATCGTCGGGCTCCTGGAAGGGTATCCCGAGACGGGCCGCGTCGGACCCGCCGACATCCATCGCGCGCGGGAGGCCGGTGCTGACGACCAGGCCATTCACGACACCGTTCTCATCGCCGCTGCCTCGACCGACTGTGCGAAATGGTGCGCATCGTCGTAGATTTGCACCATTCGGGTGCATGTTCCGTCCTGGACGAGGAGTTGGGATGAAGCTCTGGTCGCTCATCGGCCAGGAAGGCGAGGGAGAGGCGCCGGGGGCGGCCGGCGAGGGGCTACGCTGGACAGCCTTCCGGACCCTATCGGATTTCCTCCACAGCTGCCGACTCGAGGAGGATGGGTTCTTCCTGGTCTCACTGGGCATCGAGGGTGTGGAAGAGACGGTCCTCCAGAGGATCGTCGATGCCATAGGGACCGCCGATCGCCTCCTTCTTTCCGCCCCCGGCGCGTCTCTGGAGCGCGCCCTCCTCGCTCGGCGGTTGGGAGCGGGACGCCTGCTCCGGGAGCCCCTTTCCCGAGATGAACTTCTGGAGGAGTTGGAGCGACGGGAGCCGGCCGCGGAACCGATCCCGCTGGATCCCAACCTGCGTCCAGGAGGGCTGACGCGCCTGGTTGGGTCGAGCCGTGCCATGGCTGGGGTGGTGGGGAGGGTCGCCGAAGTTGCCGCTTCGACCGCTCCCCTTCTCATCGCCGGAGAGTCGGGCACCGGAAAGGAGCTGGTCGCCCGGGCCGTACACGATTCCGGACCGCGTGCCGACAAGCCCTTTGTGGCCATCAACTGTGCGGCGGTTCCCGAGCACCTCCTGGAGTCCGAGTTCTTCGGGCATGAGCGTGGTGCCTTCACCGGGGCGGTGGCTCGCAAGAGGGGAAGGTTCGAGCGCGCGGATGGTGGAACCCTCTTTCTCGACGAGATCGGGGACATGGGAGTGTCCCTCCAGGCGAAGATCCTGCGTGCACTCGAGGAGGGTGTCGTGGACCGGGTCGGGTCGGAGGGTTCGCTCCACGTCGACGTCCGGATCGTGGCCGCGAGCAACCGGCCGCTGGAAGAGCTGGTCCGTACGGGAGGGTTCCGGGAAGACCTCTACTTCAGGCTCTCCGCGGCCCGCATCGACCTCCCGCCCCTGCGCGCCAGACTGGACGATCTACAGGAATTGGTGCTCTACTTCGCCGCCGAGTTCTCGGAGAGGTACGAGAAGCCCCTCGAGGGCGTCGACCGGGCGCTCCTTCCCCGCCTCCGCGAGCACCCCTGGCCGGGGAACGTCAGGGAACTCCGGAACGTCGTGGACCGGGCCGTGCGGGAGTGCACCGGCGGATGGGTTCGGAACCCCGATATCCGGCTGGAGGGGGAGGCCCCGGGGGTGTCACCTGTTCCGCGAGGTCCCGGCAACGGGTATCCCCCGACCCTCTCGCTGGAAGAAGTGGAGCGGGACCACATCGCCCGGGTGCTCGGCTTTACCGGAGGCGCGCTGGGAGAGGCCGCAGCCATCCTCGGCATCCACAGGAATACACTCTCGCGACGGATTTCCGCCCACGGCCTCGACGCGACGGAGGACGGGGCGTGATTCGCCCGGGGGAGCGACCCCGTCTTCCCTTGCACCACGCTGGTGCACATGCCCTCGAACGGTGCATGGCGGGCAACCATTGGTTCCCCGCTCTGCGCATCTGGGTCCCCGGTCCAGGCCGGTTGCCCCGCAAGGACCTTCGCCTTCCGGGTGGCACGCCTCCTGCTCCAGGAGTTGGCCGGGATGGCGACCCTCGACACGTCCTCGCGCGTCCCCCTTCGGAAGCGGAATGAAACGACTGTCCATCGACCAGATCTCCGGGGTCCTGCCCGCCATGGAGGAGTTGCGACCCTTCCTGGATCAGGTCCTCCTCGTCTCCGAACCCGACCTGGAGAGGCACTGGGCCGGTTCCGGAGAGCTGGGAACGGTGGGGGGTCGCTTTGTCGACTCGGAGAAGCTGGGGGAGGTCCTGGACGAGGCGCTGGCGGAACACCGCCGCCGGATCGAGTCGCTCTATGGGTCGGTGGGAGCGGCGCTGCGGGCCATGGCCGAGGAAGACCGCGCGGGGGCGGCAGCGGCCCTCCTTCAGGCCGGCGAAAGAGAGTGGCGGTCCGGCCGGCCGCGGTGGGCAGAGGCTCTGGCGGAGGCGGCCGCCCGGGTGGGCGCTTCGCTCCCCGACCAGGCCACGGTGTTCTCGGCGCAGCTCATGGTGGCCCGGACTGCTCGATTGCTGGGAGACCGGCGCACCGCTCGCCTTCGATACGAGACGGCCGCTCGGATCGCGGAGCAGACCGGGAACCGGTCAGGGGCCGCGACGGCGCACGTGGGTCTCGGCAATCTCGCGGTCGACCGGGGGCTCTGGGCCGACGCCCTCCGCCACTATGAGGAGGCCGAGTCGCGGGTGGACCCCGCCGCCGCGAACGGCCATGGCTGGCAGATCGCTCTGAACCGGTCCATCGTGGCCCGGGAGGAGGGGCGACTCGACGACTGTGAGGCCCTCCTCTCGAACGCTCGGCGCCTGATCCCAGAGAGGGCGGAGCACGGAGGGAGTCAGGCCATCCTGGACAATGCCGAGGGCCAGCTCCTCCGCGCACGCGGCCGCCTGAAGGAGGCTGAGGTCGCGTTTCGGCGGGCTCTCGAGGCGACGGACGATCCAGAAGGTCACGTCACGATCGCCGTGAACCTGGCCGAGGTCCTCCTGGCCCTGGGTGCCGAGATGGAGGCCGGGAAATACGCACGGCAGGCCGAACTTCAGGCTCTCGAAGCGGGGGTGGTGCGACGCCTGCCGGAGGTCTACAGGGTCCTCGGGCGAGTCGCCGCGGCCAGGGGACACGCCGATGCCTTCGTGTTCCACGAGCGCGCGCTGGAGATCATACGGGAGCGCTCGCTTCCGCAGGTCGAGCTGGCCCTCGTCCAGGAGGCCTACGGTGAGCTGGATCATGCGCGAGGTGAGACGGAGACCGGAATCGCCCGGCTGGAGGAGGCGATGGGGATCTTCGAGAACCTGGGATTCGCGACGGCAAGGGCACGTGTCACTGAACTGCTGCGGAGGCTCGAGGGAGGATGAGACAGACAGGCCGGAGGCACAGGAACATCGTACCCGCTCTGACGGGGTTCGCGATCCTGTTCCCGCTCGGGGTTGGGGGACTCGTCGCTTGCGGGAATCTCACCGCCGGCGGGGTGGCGGAGGTCGAGGTCGTCATTGCCTCCGACGAAGGGGGAACCGAGGAGTTGCGGGGCGTGCGCGCCTCTCTCGCGTCCGGGCCAGTGCGGATCGGTCCGGCAGCGGGCCTGGATGGATCCTTCCAGCTCGAGGTGTCCGTCTCCCTCCTGAACGCAGCGGGCGAGGAGGTTGGCCTCACCGAGGGCGTGCAGACCGTGGAAGGGACCCTGGGTTCGGGCAGCCGGGTGGATCTGACGGTGACCGGGGTTCCCTCGGGAAGTTACACCGGATTCCGCGCCACCTTCCATCGGGTCGAGGCGGAGGTATCCGATCTACCCGGGGGCGGGCCGGCGTCGGGGTCGGCTCGGGTGGACCTCTCGACAGCACCGGTCACGGTCCAGGCCGAAAGGCAGCTCGACCTGGAGGAAGGCGACCGGGTCCGTCTCGTGGTGGACCTGAGAACCGGTGCGTGGTTGCAGGGATTCGGTACGCTTCCACCGGGCCCGTTCCAGAATGCCGTGCGATTCGAGGTGGAGCCGCGAGCCGGGACATGAGGCGGAGATCGGCTGCCGAGGTGCGAGGCAGCAACGGGCCGTGCACCTTTGCGGTGCAAGCGCGGAATATTGTGCTCCGGAATGGGGCATCTCTTTCCCAGAGTGCTGGTAGTCCCTTTCCCAACCCAGGCGCGAGTTTTAGTGATGTGGCGGCTGTGTCCGGCAGCACGGCACGTATCGTGCATTGATCGTACACCAGTGCACCCTCTCGCCAAGCGGAGGGGCCCAGTCGATACCCAACCATGAGGAGCGCTCCATGCTGTACGATCTACGACTCCACCGGACCCCGACGATGCGCTACCTCGGCATCGCCCTCGTCGCCTCCCTTTTCGCGCTGCCCGGTTGCGACGACGACGGTCCCACCGGTGCCTCGGGCGATGCGACGTTCCAGGTGATGCTCACCGGCGCTTCTGGTTCGTCCGCGGCCCTTGCGGATGGGGATGTGGCCGAGAGCAACCACGATGAGACGCCCGCCACGGGCGACCGGGTTGCCGCTGCCGAGGTGTGGATCTCACAAGTCTATCTGGTGGGTGGGGGCGATGGGCGGGTGGATCTCTTCGTTGCGGAGGACGAGGACGACCTGCTCTACTTCGACCTGATGGACCTCGCCGCTGGAGTGGACATCGAGTTCACCGAGGAGGTTCCCGTGCCGGATGGCGAATACGGCCAGCTTCGCTTCGTAGTCGACAGCGCTCACGTGACGCTCAAGGACGAGCACATCTTCGCCGATGGTTCGCAGGACAAGGCGGCAACGGTTCCCAGTGACGCTCTCCGGGTGAACCTGAACCCCGAGTTCCAGGTTGAGGAGGGGGAGACCCACATCCTACTCGTGGACTTCGATCTATCGAGGGGCTTCGTCTTCACGGGTCCCCCCTTCGCCGCCCATGGAGTCCTCGTGAAGCCGGTCCTCTTCCAGCAGGCGGGGCAAGAGGTTCAGTAGGCGTTCGTCCTTCGCCGGAGCCAGTGGGGCGCCAGGGCGGAAGCGGAAGGTTGCAGTCGGGGGGATGGCAGACGCCGTCCCCCCGACTTCGTTCCGGGGTGCTCTCCTTTCGCCCCGGAGGGAGTTAGGTTCGGCGGATGGCGCAACCGACTCCATCGGGCAAGACTTTCGACCGGTCCATCGTGAATGGTTCGGTGCCGGGCGCAGTCTGGCGGCTCGCGTGGCCCACTGTGCTGCTGAACGTGATCAGCGGACTCCAGGGGATCGTGGACCACGCCATGGTCGGACACTACGTCGGGTACGTGGGCAACGCGGCCATCGGGGTCTCGTGGCAGATCTTCCTGGTGGTGATCGTGTTCATCACCTCCATCTTCACCGGGATGGGCGTCCTGGTCGCTCGCTTTGCGGGAGCGGACGACTCGGACAAGGTCAATCGTACCGTCTACCAGGCCTTCCTCGTCTCGGCGTTCATGGTGGTGGGCGTGGTGGCCCCCCTCGGGTATGTGTTGAGTCCCATGCTCCTCGGTCTCGTGAATGCCACCGCCGAGGTGCAGGCGGAGGCTCTCCCCTATCTCCGCATCATGTTCGTATTCGGGTTCGGCTTGATGCTCTTCTTCATGTTGAGCGGGGCCCTCCGTGCGGCCGGAGACGCGCGGACCCCGATGCATCTGGGGTTCCTCCTGACGCTCCTGAACCTCGTCCTGAACGTTGTCCTCATCCGGGGGCTCGGTCCCATCCCCGCCTTCGGCACGGCAGGGGCCGGCATGGGGACGGTGATTGCCGGGGCTATCGTCAGCCTCCTGGGGGTCGGCCTCTTCTTCCGGGACGGCCTGGTGATCCGGTTCGAGCACGCCATGTCGTGGCGGCCGGATCCCGCCATCATCCGGGCGCTTTTCCATTTCGGGTTGCCGGCCGGGATCCAGGGTGTCGCCATGAACGTGGGTGGCGTGCTCCTGCTCCGCTTCGTCGGATCTCTCGAGTTGAGCGCAGAGGCCCAGGCGGCATACACGGTAAGCTACACCCAGCTTTTTTCCCTCATCACCTGGACCTCGGTGGGACTGATGAGTGCGGCGGCCACGGTGGCCGGCCAGAATCTGGGGGCAGGTCGGCCCGAAAGGACCGTCGAGGGGGTCCGGGTCGCGGCACGGCTCGGGATGGCCGGGGCGGCGCTCGTGGGTTTGGTGTTCCTCTTCTTCCCGGAAACCCTGCTGGGCGTGTTCGGGATGGAGGAGCCGGAGGTCGTCGCACTCAGCGTCCAGCTCCTGCGCTACCTCTCGGTGTCCGGACTCTTCATCACGGTTGCCCTCACCTACACCGGTGGGCTCCAGGGGACCGGCGACACGCGGAGCCCCCTCTACATCTCCATTGTCTCGCAGGTGGTGATTCCCATCGGGATGTGTTGGGCCATCCAGAGCTGGCGGGGTCTCCAGCCGGCGGACATATGGCTGGCGATCCTCCTGGGGCACATCGCGCGTTGCCTCCTCAGCGTGGCCCGGTTCCGCCAGGGCAGATGGCGTGGTATCGAAGTCGGCATTGGGGGATCGTAGCCGGGCGTCGTTGCGGTCCTGCCGGCAGCCGGGGGAGGGCGTTGCGCGACGGCACGCCGGGATTAGGTTGACGCGTCATGAACGCACGGGAGGATGAGCGGATGAACGGACAGGACGGAGAAATGCGCGCCGGCCCCGGAGACCGGGAGCCGGAGCCGCCCGTCGGGAAGCCCCTGGAGGAAGGTCCCGGCGGGCCCTTCGCGAGCTGGCGCTCTCTCTACGTCACCCTCTTTCTGTACTCAGGGGTGATGGTGCTCGTCCTCCTCACGTTGACCCACCTCCTGAACCGGGGAGGGCCGTGACTCCCCTCGATTGGGCCGTCTTCGCTCTCTATTTCGGCGGGGTCGTGGCCTTCGCGGTCTGGCAGAGCCGCCGGAACGAGGGAGTGGAGGGGTTCCTCCTGGGGAACCGCCGCCTCCCCTGGGGAGCGATCGGACTGTCGGTGATGGCTACCCAGGCCAGCGCCATCACCTTCATCGGGACCACGGGCCAGGCCTTCGATCATGGCATGGGGTTCATCCAGATGTACCTCGGGCTGCCTCTGGCCATGATCGTGATCTGCCTCGTCTTCGTTCCGTTCTTCTATGGGAGCCGAGTCTTCACGGCCTACCAGTACCTGGAGGAGCGTTTCGATCCCAAGACCCGATCGCTCACAGCGTTTCTCTTCTTGCTCTCGCGGGGGATGGCGGCGGGAATCGTCCTGTACGCTCCGGCCATCGTCCTCTCTGTCATCATGGGGTGGGACGAGCGCGTGACGATCCTCGTGATGGCCGTGATCACCGTGGGCTACACCCTGTTGGGAGGCATCACGGCGGTCATCTGGACCGATGTCGTCCAGATGTTGATGATGTTCGCCGGGATCGCCTTCGCGGTCTTCATGCTGGTCTCCGGGCTCCCGGAGGAAGTGGGGGTTGCCGACGCGGTGTACCTTGGGGGTGTCCAGGAGATGTGGACGAGCATCGACCTCTCCTTCGACCCGTCGGAAACGTACACCCTCTGGTCAGGGCTCGTAGGTGGTTTTTTCCTGGCGCTCGCCTACTTCGGCACGGACCAGAGTCAGGTCCAGCGCTACCTCACGGCGTCTTCCCTGCGCCATAGCCGCCTGTCTCTGATCTTCAACGGTTTCGTGAAGATCCCGATGCAGTTCCTGATCCTGGCCATTGGCGTGATGGTCTTCGTCTTCTATCACTTCGAGCGGCCCCCCATCGTCTTCAACTCGGCCGAGGTCGCCGTGGTGATGGAGAGTGAGCAGGCCACCGGGTTCGAGGCGTTGGAGCGGGCGTTCGAGGAGGCCCACGAAGAGCGTCGAGTGGTCTCGCTGCAGCTGGTGGAGCTTCGCGGCACCGGGGCCGACCTGGAACAGCTCCGGTCCCGGATCCAGCGGCTCGACGCTGAGCTGGCAGCCCTTCGGGAAGAGGCGAAAGAGGTGGTGGCGGGGGTGCGCGGGGTGGCGTCGAACGACGTGAACTATGTCTTCCCCACCTACCTGGTGGAGTATATCCCCGCCGGCGTGCTCGGGCTGATGATCGCGGTGATCTTCGCTGCGGCCATGTCCTCTCTGGACTCCGAGCTCACCGCCTTGTCCAGTGCCACCGTGGTGGACTTCTATCGACGTTGGCTCCGTCCCGACGCCTCGGACGCCCACTACCTGCTGGTGTCGAGGGTGAGCGTCTTCGTCTGGGGGGCTTTCGCCTGCCTGGTGGCGCTCCAGGCGGGGCGCCTCGGATCGCTCATCGAGGCCGTAAACCAGGTGGGGTCGTTCTTCTACGGTTCCCTGCTGGGGGTCTTTCTCCTGGCCTTCCTCGTCCCCCGCGCCAACGGGACCGGGGCCTTCTTTGGACTCCTGGTGGGGATGTCGGCGGTCTTCACGGTCTCCATCACGACGGAACTCGCCTGGCTCTGGTACAACGTGGTGGGAGCAGGAACGGTGGTCCTGGTCGGCTCACTCCTCAGTCGTGTCGCAGGATCCCGCGCAACACCCCCAGCATCCGGCCCGGCGTAAAGGGTTTCTGCATGAAGGCGACACCCCTGGGGAGGCTTTGCCTACCTCCTCGCTCCGCCTCCGCATAGCCGGACATGAGGACCACCGGCACGGACGGGTGGGATTCGTCCAGTCTCTCGATCATCCTGAGCCCGCTCATGCCGGGGAGGATGAGGTCCGAAAGAACCGCGTCTACGGTCAGACCCCCGTCCATGAGCGCGAGTCCCGCCTCGGCGCTCTCCGCTTCATGGACCGTGAGCCCCACCCGTCGCAACACCTTCGCCACCGCCTCCCTCACCGCATAGTCGTCCTCCACTACGAGGATAGCCCCTTCGAGGGGCCCTCCGGCGGCTCCGTCATCGATGTCCAGGTCTGGGTCTTCAGGGTCCGGAGCGCCCTCCGCCTGGGGGAGGCGGATGTGGAAGGTGGTGCCCCGCCCGGGACGGGTGTCCAGCCGGACGCTGCCCCCGCTCTGGCGCACCGTGCCGTAGACCATGGCGAGGCCCAACCCGGTTCCCTTCCCCTTCGCCTTGGTGGTGAAGAAGGGGTCAAAGATGCGCTGTGCCACGTCCTCCGTCATTCCAGTTCCGGTATCGGCCACCGAGAGGACCACGTGGGGCACCGTAGGACTCTTCGGGCCGGCGCCCTCGCGGTCGGACCGGGGCGAGGCGGAGGGGGACTCGGGCCGGGCCGCAATCGAAAGGGTGCCGCCCTCCGGCATGGCGTCCCGTGCGTTGACGGCGAGATTCAGGATAACCTGCTCCAGCTGGTTCGGATCGATCCTCACCGGAGGGAGCCCCTCGGGTAGATCGAGCAACAGCTCGATGTCCTCTCCGATCACCCGATCGATCAACTCACCGGCCTGCCTTGCCACCCTGGAAATGTCCACCACGCGAGGGCGCAGGATCTGATCTCGACTGAAGGCGAGGAGCTGGCTGGTGAGCGTGGCGGCCCGGTCCGCCGCTCCCTGGATCAGCCGCAGGCCGTCCGCCGTTTCCCCACCGGCATGGTCCATCAGGAGGAGGTCCGTCTGCGAACGGATGGCGGTGAGGATGTTGTTGAAGTCGTGCGCGATCCCTCCGGCGAGTTGCCCGACGGAGTCCATCTTCTGCATCTGCCGGACGCGCTGCTCGAGTGCGACGCGTTCACTGACGTCACGTGAGGTGATCAGGATTCCCTCGAGGGCCGGGTCTCCAAGGAGGTTCCTCGCCACCGATTCCACGGGCCGCACTCGGCCGTCCTTCGTGACCATCCGATGTTCGATCCGGATCGCTTCGTCGCTTGCCTCCTCTATGGCTCGCTTGAGGGTGGCAGCGAAGGAGGCCCGATCCTCGGGGTGGATCCACTCGAGCACGCTATGTCCCTCGAGTTCCTCGCGAAGGCACCCCGTGAGATGGAAGACCGAGGGGGTCGCCGTCCCGATGGTGCCGTTCTCCGACACGACCAGGATCACGTCGGTGATTTCCTGCGAGAGGATGCTGAACCGCTCTTCCAGTCGCTTGTGCTCGGTGACGTCCTTGGCGACGCCGACCACCCTGACGACGTCTCCGGCCTCGTCCCGAACCGGAAAGGAGCGGTCGAGAATCCAGCGCTCCGTGCCATCGGGGCGTCGAATCCGGTACTCCTGTTCGTAGGGGCCCTCGGGCTGACCGGTCACAGCCCGGATCACCCGCTCGCGATCGGCCGGTACTATGGCATCGAGCCAGGTCCCGGGGGACGCCAGGAGCTCCTCCACCGGACGCCCCCAGATCGAGGTGTAGGCGGGGCTCACGTACTCCATCCGCTGCTTCTCAGGGTCCGTGATCCAGAAGGCGTCCTCGATCCGCTCGGCGATCTCGCGGAAGCGTTCCTCGCTCTCGCGGAGACGGTTCTCGGCTTCAACGCGTTCCGAGACATCGCGGACCACGCTCACCACGCCTCCCTCGTGGCCCAGATCGGGATCCAGGACACTTACCGTCTGTTCCGCCTCGAACACCCGGCCGTCCTTTCGCCTCATGGGGAATTGGGCGGAGAAGGTACCGATGGCATTGAGGCAACGTTGGCTTTCCCTCCCGAACCGCGAATAGTGGTCCTCATCCAGGTGCAGGTGACGGGTCTCGGCTCCCACGAGCTCGTCGGCGGGGTACCCGAAGATGCGCACGGCCCCCGGGTTGGCGTAGCGGATCGTCCGTGGGGTGCCCCCTCCCCCGACCACCAGGATGGCCTCCTGTACGCTGGCGAAGGTCTGCTCCAACACCCGCTGGAGCGAGACCCGGCCCACGGCGTCCCCAAGCAGTCGAGCCAGACTCTCGAGGAGTGTTTCTTCCTCTTCCAGAAAGGGCGGTCCCTCTCCTTCGCCCGGATGGGCGACGAGTGCCACATCGATTCGCGCCTCGGGGTCGTCACCCGGAATCGCTGCGGACTGCATCCACTGTGTCTCCCGGAACCCGGACGAGGCATAAGTTCGTCCGAGGAGGGAAATCCGGGCCAGGGTGCGCTCCGGGTGGGACCACGCGGAGGGCATCTCCGTCACCAATTCGTCGAGGCGTTCGTCGAGGGAGAGGTCGTGGCGGTTCACCAGCGCGGTGGCACGCACCAGGAGTCGGAGTTCCTTGACCCGTTCCCTCAGCTCCGCCTCCACCCGGCTCGGCCCGGCGAGCGGGGTTTCGGGAGTATCAGCGCCCGTCACGAGACGTGGGGCGTGGGAGGGCAAGGGCGCACAGGCTCTCGAGGTTGGGATGCGAGTGGCGAACCCCGCATGAATACGGGCGTCCGGCCCGTCCCGTCAATCGCGACGCGTGATGAGGGCGACTCCCGCTCGGATTGCCCGGGGTTGCGGATGACAGGTTTGACGGTTGAATTCTGGAACTGTCCGGGAGCGTCCTGGACGTCGGGCCGTCCAGCCTCGTGAAGTCGGCCGGCAACCTGGGAGGACGGCGGACACACACGTCTGACAGCGAGCGCTTGATTCCATGCACCAAGCTGCAACGGAGGCTCTGGGCGAACGCGGGGTCGACCCCCGCACCGTCACCCGTCCCGATGGCGCACTCCACACCTACTACTTGATCGTTTCCCTCTTCGGGTTCGTCTTCTTCCCATTCATCTACCTACCCCTCCTCTTCAAGTACCAGACCCTTCGGTATCGGTTCGACGAGGATGGCGTCTCGATGTCCTGGGGGCGTTTCTGGCACCGAGAAACGTACCTGACCTACCGCAGGATCCAGGACATCCAGATGGCGCGAGGCCTGATTCAGCGTTGGCTCGGTCTGGCGAGCCTGAAGCTTCAGACGGCGTCGGGGGGCGGAGGCGCGGAGATGACCATCGAGGGGATCCGGCATCCCGAGCGGCTCCGGGACTTCCTCTACGACCGCATGAGGGGCGCGTCGGACGACTCGCAGGAGGGCTCGACGGAGGGACCTGCCGGGCTCTCGCCGCGGACGGGTGCCTCCGAGGTCTCGCAAGGAGGGGCGCCGGACGAAGTTTTGGCACTCCTCATCGAGATTCGTGACGAGCTTCGGCGCGTTCGCGGGCCCCGTCACGGGGGAGCGGAAGGATGACGCAGGGCACGGGCTCCCACGACGCGGACGGCGTCCCTGGGCGGACCGGGCCGCGCATCGGGTGGACCGTCCTGGCGCGGTGGCTCCGGGTTCCTGGGGAGCCGCCGACACTTCCCCCCGGGAGCTCGGGACAGACGGCGACCCTGCGGCCGGCCCCGGCCTACCTGAGCTATCTGCGCCTGGTCCACCTCCTCCTCTGGGGCTTCGTGGGCGGTGCGCTGGCGGTCTTTCTCGTGGCTGCCGGCGTTGGGCTGCACGGCGACGGACATTCGGCCGTCATCGTTTTCGGGGCCGTCTTTCTTGTGCTTCTCCTGGAGATGGCGTGGATGCTCCTCGGGTACTGGGCCATCGCCCTCCGATACGACACCACCTGGTACGTCCTCACCGACCGGGCGCTTCGGACCCGCAGCGGGATATGGACCATCCAGGAGATGACGGCCACTTTCGAGAACGTTCAGAACGTGCGTGTGAGGCAGGGCCCCATCCAGCGGATGCTCGGCATTGGAGACGTCGCGGTGGAAACGGCGGCGGCCGGAGCAGCCGAGGGGAATCAGGGGGGAACGACGGCCAGCTCCGCGGTCATCGCGGGGATCGAGAACCCTCAGGAGATGCGGGACCGGATCGTGGAGCAGATGCGGCGTGCTCGAACAGGGGGTCTGGGAGACGAGGCGGGCGGTGATGCGGGTTCGCCAGGTCAGGCCGGGAGCGCGGGGTGGAACCCCAAGCACGTCGCGATGCTGCGGGAGATTCGCCAGGAGCTGGCGGAAATCTGAGCGCCGCGGGCGGCCCGGTCGACCTTCGGACCGGACCGCCCCGGTGCTATGGAGAGGCTGCTTACGGCAGGAGGACCGCGTCGATGACGTGGATGACGCCATTGGACGTGAGGATGTTGGCGGTGACGACATTGGCACCGTTTACCTGAGCGCCGCTGTTCAGGGCGATGGAGAGCGTTTGACCCTGAACAGTGGCGACCTCCATCTCATCCGCGAGGTCGGAGGAGAACACACGACCCTCGACGACGTGGTAGGTGAGTACGTTGGCAAGGGCTTCAGGATCTGCGAGGAGGGCGTCGAGAGCCCCTTCCGGAAGGTTGTCGAAGGCCGCGTCCGTCGGGGCGAAGACGGTGTATGGCCCGTCTCCCTTCAGCACCTCCACGAGACCAGCGGCCTGAACCGCGGCGACGAGGGTAGTGAAGCCGGCGTCCACGGCGGTATCCACCAGGTCGGCCGGGGGAAGGAGGACAGCGTCGATGACGTGGATGACGCCGTTGGATGCTTCCACATCCGCGGTGACGATATTCGCTCCGTTCACCTGGGCCCCGTCCCCGAGGGTGATGCGGAAGACGTCGCCCTGCACGGTGGTGACGAGCTGACCGTCCTCGAGGTCGCCGGAGGTGATACGGCCCGCGACCACGTGGTAGGTGAGAACTTCGGCGAGGGCGTCGGGGTCGGCGAGGAGATCGTCGAGGGCTCCTTCCGGGAGGTCATCGAAGGCTTCGTCCGTTGGAGCGAAGACGGTGAACGGTCCGTCCCCGCGCAGGACGGACTCGAGGCCCGCGGCCTGGACGGCGGCGACGAGGGTGGAGAAGTCCGCGTCCACCGCCACATCCACAATATCCGGGTCTGGATCGTTGGCGGGCTCGGGTTCGGTGGTGGAGTTATCACACGCGGCGATGAGCAGGAGGGCAGGAAGAAGGCCTACCGCAAAGGTCCGTCGGAACATGATGGTCGCTCCTTGTGAGGTCCGGCGCTCGGCCGTTCCCGGTCGAGTGCATAGGATATGTACAGCTTGTGTAGAGGTATTGTAACACAAGTCACGTGTTGCACAAGGGGTGTACAGGGTGGGCCGGCCAAGAGGAGGAGCCGGGGTCCAAGCCCCGGCATGGCTGGTCCCGATGGCCCCCGACGAGTTGAAAGGGTCAGGGGCTGGAGGGTGCGACCGGAGAAGGGGCCGGGGTGGCGGCGGCGCGACCGTCAGCATCGTGGGCGGCAGTCTCGCGGACGACTTCCGCTGCGACTCGCTCGAACTCTCGACGGGCCGCTGCCGTGATGGGAGAGCCCGTGCCCACGGCCCGGTCGTCCTGGAAGTCCGTCTCGACAGATGGCGGCGCCGCAAGGAGGGCGCGACCGGCCTGGACAAAGCGGGGTAGGTCCTCGGGCGCGACCTCCCGGGCCACGGTGAGGAGCGCGGTCAGGGTCTCGAGCCTGGCGGGCTGGCGCTCCCGTAGACCGTGCAGCAGGACCAGTGCCGCGTCCCCCTGCCCTTCCGCGAGGAGGAGGAGGGCGCGGGCCTCTGCCAATCCCACGGGTTCGGGGTCATCCTCGGGAACGGGTCCGAGCCACCGGCGGGCCGCCCCCATATCTCCCACGGCGAGCGCCAGTCGGGCCAGTCCGGCCCGTGCACCGGGATGTTCGGGGTCCTGGCCGTCCAGGACGCGACGGTAGGCAGCGGCCTCGCCCTCCCCGTCGCCCTGAAGCCGCGAGAGCTCGGCCTCGAGGAGGTGGTGAAGAACGTCCGCCCCCATCTCCCCGGCGTCCGGGGCCTCGCTGGAGCGCTCTAGCGCCGACGCTGCACCATCGGCGTCCCCCGCCCCGAGTCGGTGCGAGGCGAGGTGGAGCCACGGACGCGCCGCCTGCGGGTGGCGACGGAGAAATGACTCGAGGATGGTCGCCGCGCCCTCATGGTCGTGCCAGCCCAGGACCCGGTCCTCGGCGAGGTGGATGTGGGCGGTCAGGTCGTCGGGGAGTATCTCTGCGAGGCGCGCGTGCCGCGCGAAGGCCGCGTCGTAGTCTCCCTGCAACCTCGCCACCGACGCGTGGAGGAGGAGCAGCTCCGGAGCCTCCCCGTAGTGCCGCAGAACCCAGGCGGCTTCCTCTTCCGCTTCCTCCAGCGCCTCGGGTCCATTCCGGGCTGCCTGGGCAAGCCGGCGACGCAGGGCGAGCACGGCATGGGGGAGGTAGCTGTCGAGGTCGTTCATCTCCGCCAGGAAGTCGGAGACCTCGGGGTCCAACTCGCGCACCCTCGCCCGGGTGTTCCCTGCGGTGCCCGAGAGACGCGGGTCCTTCGCAGGGCTGATGAAGGCTTCGTAGGCCTGTGCCAGATACTCCTGCGGGTTGCTGTCCGCATAGGAGTCCAGGGTTCGCCGCTCTTCCCGCGCCGACTCGTACATGCCCTCGATCCGTTCGCGCTGCTCCGGGGTCAGAAGCGCGTGGATCTGGTGCATGAACTCGTGCGACAGGACGTTGAAGCGCTCCAACGATGTCTCCCTCGTCCACTCTTCTCCGGAGACCGCGTGGCGGCCTCCCTGTCCCTTCACGTCGTCCCAGAGTCGACCATCGAAGGTCCGACGGCCACGACTTCCCACGTTGTCCGGCAACTGCCAGAGCCTGTGGTGGAAGGGGAGGAGGCGATGGGTCCCCCCCGAGATGGCCAGGATGGGGATGTAGTGGCCGAGGGGCGCCACAGAGAGGAGCACGATCTTCTGGAGGTCCTCGTCCAGGCGGTCGTAGTCCACGAAGACGTCGCGGAGGCGGAGGGGTTCGGGTGGGCGCGGCGCGGTGCGGAATCGCTCGTAGGCCTCCCTGATTCGGGGGTCGCGAGCCTCCCTCAGCCGTTTCGTGGACTCGATGACGCCGAAGTGGGCGAGGCCGAGACCCGGGTGCGTCCGGGTCAGGTTCAGGAAAGCGTTGCGGGCCTCATGATAGTTTCCCCGGTAGTAGTGGACGCTCGCCGCCTTCAGAAGCGCGGACGCCTGCCCTGGGTGGTCCTCCAGGATCTCCTCCAGACGTGCGTCGGCGGCATCCATTTCCCGGAGGAGGAGTAGGCTGTCCGCCTCGCCGAGCCGTCGGGCGAGCTCCTGAGGGACCGCCTCGTCCTCGAAGGGAGGGTAGCGTCCCCAGGAGATCAGCGAGCCGCCGTTGCCCAGATCGCGGTGCACGCCGTCCTGCGTCGGGTTGAACCCCAGGACCGTCATGAATCGCGCGTATGCGGCCTCCACATCTCCGTTCTGTCGAAGCATCGTCGCCATCGCCCGCTGCGACTCCACGTCCAGGGAATCGAGGGCCAGGGCCCGGTGAAGAGCGTGGGCGCGAGCCTCCTCATCCAGGGCTCGGCGATGTACGTCGGCCAGGAGGCGATGGGCGGGAGCGTAGAGAGAGTCCAGGGCGAGCGCGCGCTCCAGGAGAGGCCTGGCCTCCTCCTCCCTACCCAGCCGGAGTCGGGCGTCCGCCTGTCCTGCCAGCGCCGGCACGACGGTTGGGTCGTCCTGAAGGATGGAGGCGAAGAGGAGGTGCGCTTCCTCCGGATCCACCCGCTCCATGATGTGGTGCGCCTCGAGGAGGCGAAGCTCCAGGTGGTCGGGGGCGACCCGCCTGGCGCGATCCAGAAGGGCCGTCACCTCTTCGTCGCGCTCGTCCTCGCCGAATACCCGTGCGAGGGCGAGGAGCGCGTCTACGAGATCCGGATCCTCCTCGACGACCCCGAGAAGGAGCGCCTCGGCCTCAGCGAGGCGCCCGGTGTGGAGATAGAGGAAGGCGAGCTCGCAGCGCGCTCCCACGTCCGGGCTCGAGGCGACGTCTTCCCCTTCCAGTCTGCTCAGTGCGTCCCGAAGCTGCGTGACGGTGCGAACGTCCGGTTCCACGCAGGGGATGGCGGTCTGTTCCGCGGGGGGAGGACCGGGGGGCGTCAGCGCCAGGGCCAGAAGGAGCGAGGGGAGGATCGAAAGAGCCGAGGTCATGTGGTATCAGGGGTCAGACGGAGGGTAAGAGCCTCCCCGGCGCGGGGAGCAGTCACCGATGAATCTGCTCCGTGCCTGGACGAGGGGGCAAGCGGAGGTGGGTCGTGGGAGCGCGCATTCGGCATACGCTGATGGTCTACTCCTCGGCCTGAGTCGGACCCGTCCCCTCCTTTGGATCCAGCTTCAGGGGATCCAGGACCCCGGCTCCAGGAGGCCCCATCGGAGCGGACCGGCCCTCGTCCGCCTCGGGTCCTCCCCTTCCCGCTGCACCGGCCAATCCCATGATGCCGGGAAGGTTCAGGGAATCGGCGAGGCCCGATGGGACGACCATGAGGGAGCCCCGCTTCGCGATGCTCTCGTACAGCATGTTCATGGCCCGCAGGTTCATGGCCGTGGGGTTGCCCTTGTAGCGCTCGGCTGCCTCCACGAATTTGGCGGCGATCTCGGTCTCGGCCGTTCCCAGGATGATCCGCGCCTGCCGCTCCCGCTCGGCCTGAGCCTGCCGCGACATGGCGTCCTCCAGCGCCTCGGGGATGATCACGTCCCGGATCTCCACCGACTGGACCTGGATCCCCCAGTCATGCATCTTCCGGTCCAGCGATTCCTGAAGTCCTCGGCCCAGCTCCTTCCGAGATTGGATCAGTTCGGCAAGGTCGTGCTTGCCAATGGCATCCCTGAGCGCGGTCTGTGCCGCCAGGACCACTGCCGTCTGATAGTCCTGGACCTCCAGCGCCGCCCGCTCGGCGTCGTACACGACCCAGAACGCGATTGCGTCTACGTCCACAGGCACCGTGTCCCGGGTAAGGCAGGACTCGGCACCAAAGGCGGTGGTGCGGATCCGCTGGTCGATGTGGTAGCCCACCCTGTCCAGGATGGGGATCACGGTGAAAAAGCCGGGTCCCTCGAGCGCCCGGTAGCGCCCCAACCTGAGGACCACGGCTTTCTCCCACTGGTCGGCGAATTTGATGGTGGAGCCCAGGAAGAGCGCTGCCGCTGCTCCGGCTACCCCCGCAACCACCGGCGCCAGGCCGATGAGGAGGATACCTCCGGCCAACCCCACCCCGCCGGTCAGTCCGGCCACCAGGGCCGGAACGGGATAGCGGCTGTCGTTCGGGGAGCTGGGAGGTCCCCCACCCGGCGGTGTGCTCACCGCGGTGAGAGAAGTTCGGGGTTGTGGTTTTCGTGTCACAGTCGCTCCTTGTCCCGGGTTCTGAATTCGGCCAGGGCGTCCAGCAGGTCATCCAGGTCGAACCCCAGGCGCTCCGCCGTGTCCACCGTGGCTCGACACAGACCATGGAAGAGCTGATGCCGTTCTCGCTCCTCGTTCGAAGGGGGCGCCAGGCTCACGAACGCCCCCTCCCCTGCCCTGCGATCCACCACACCCAGCGTCTGGAGACGGTCCACGGCTCGCTCCACGGTGCGAGGGCTCACTCCCAGCTCGATGGAAAGGCTGCGCACCGTCGGCAGCCGCTCCCCGGTGGCCAACTCCCCTTCCACCACCGCCAGCCAGACTTCCTCCACAATGGACTCGGCCACCGGCGACGCGGGCCGTGCGGAAACCCTGGCCTGAAGGCGCGGGATAAGTCGTTGGGGATCCATCAGAGTTGCTCGGTCGCCGAGGTGTGGTCCTTCCGCTCAATGGGGGCAGCCGCCGCGGGCAGATGGAGCCATGGGCCGGTGCCGGAGGCGTTAAGATGGGTCGCCGCGCCTGACCCTGCAAAGCCCGGCCTCGGGTGCGGAGCCGATTTTCCTGATCGCGGCCGTCTCCTTTGTCGGCACACTCCTGGTGTCGCCGGGGGTGCGACGAGCCCGCTGGCCCGGAACCTCTTCGTTCTCCAGCCCCGACAGCATAAGATGGGGATACTTGGTGCCGGTCTCGGCTTCCGGGGTTCGAGCCCGGCGGTCCCACGAGCGCGATTCGACGGCTCCCAACCCAGGAGGTCCCCCATGACCAGGTTGCTCGTCCCCTCCTCCCCGTTCCCGCTCCGGACTCCGGTGGGGGCCCTGACCGTCGCCTTCCTCGTGGCGGCCATGCTCCTCCTGGTCACGAGCTGCGTTCCTGAGGAAGCCGCGGACCGGGCCGCCACGGAGCGCCCCCTGGCCGAGCGTCTGGCCCAGGCCCGCCTGGTGGAGCTCACCCACTCCCTGAACGACGAGACCATCGTCTGGCCCACCTCTGGCCCATTCGAATTCGAGATCCTCTCCCATGGGTGGACCGACGGCGGCTACTACTATAGCGCTCGGAACTTCGCAGGACCGGAGCACGGGGGCACCCATCTGGACGCCCCCATCCACTTCGCAGAGGGACGTTGGACCACGGACGAGATCCCCCTCTCCCGGCTCCTGGGACCCGCGACGGTGGTGGACGTTTCGGAGCGGGCGGCGGCGGATCCAAACTACCAGGTGACGGCGGAGGACCTCCAGGCCTGGGAAGGGGTCCACGGGCCCATCCCGGACGGAGCCTTCCTCCTCCTCTTCACGGATCGTTCCAGGTACTGGAACGACGCGGAAGCCTATATGGGGACCGCCCAACGAGGGGAGGCGGGAGTAACCGAGCTCGAGTTTCCCGGACTTCACCCCGACGCCGCCCAGTGGCTGGTGGACAACCGATCCATCTCGGCGGTGGGGCTGGACACCCCCAGTATCGACCACGGTCCGTCCACCGAGTTCCTGAGTCACCGGATCCTCTTTGAGGAAAACATCTTCGCCGTGGAGAACGTGACGAACCTGGAAGAGCTTCCGGCCATCGGGGGGGTGATCATCGCCCTTCCTATTTTCCTGGAGGAGGGGACGGGGGGCCCGATCCGAATCGTGGCGCTGGTGGAGTAGGGTCGCTCGGTCCTCCTGGTGGTCCGACCTCAGGTGGAGAGCTCCCCTCCGTCGATCTTGCCCCGTTCCCGGAGGGTCAGCGCCCGGCCCCGGGCCAGGACCAGGAGGCGATTTCCTTTGAAGGGGCGTGGTCGCAGACCATGTGATTCCGACAGGACACCGTGTAAGCCTTCCCTACCGATTCCAAGGACGGCGCCCCCCATAGAGAGGATGGTGAAGAAGGGGGGACCATGTCCATGCGGCGGCCGGGCCCCGGAGCCCCTCCCGCGAATGGGCGCGCCGAACCCGTCCTAGGCATGGATCTTGACCTGACTACGGACATGGAGCGCAAAGCCGGGGGACTCGAGGAGTACGGGCGGAAGCGGGATTTCCAGCAGACTTCGGAGCCCGCCGGCGACGAGCCGTCTTCTGCGGACCGCTCGCCCACCTCTCTCCGGTTCGTGGTGCAGAAGCACGCGGCGCGAGGGCTCCACTACGACCTCCGCCTGGAGGTGGACGGAACGCTCAAGAGTTGGGCGGTCCCGAAGGGGCCGAGCCTGGATCCGGACGTTCGAGCTCTCGCCGTCCACGTGGAGGACCACCCACTGGCGTACGGGTCCTTCGAAGGGACTATCCCGAAGGGTGAGTACGGTGGTGGGGCCGTGATGGTGTGGGACCGGGGCGAATGGTTTCCCGGAAAGCCGAAAGAGGGCGCGGCCCCTCGGGGAAACGGTTCCATGAAAGCAGGAGCTGCGGGCCCGACCCGAGACGAGATGGCCCGGGAGGGTCTGGATCGGGGGCGGCTCCATTTCACGCTTGCCGGCGAGCGTCTTCGTGGAGGATGGCTCCTGGCCCGAATGAACGGAAAGGCGGGAGACGGGGGGAAAAACTGGCTCCTTCGGAAGATTGGCGACGACGAGGCCGCCGGAGCGGACGACCCGCCTGTTACAGCGGCGCACGACACGAGTGTGCTCACCGGCAGGACCATAGAGGAGATCGAGGCTGGGAGCGAGGCCGGAGGAACCGACCGGACCAGCCCGGGCGGCACCCTCCCCGACCCGCCCGAGGGCGCGTCGAAGTCGACTTTGCCGGCGGCACCGAAGCCGCAGCTGCCCTCTCTCGTGGACCGAGCCCCGACGGGGGAGGATTGGCTGCACGAGCTGAAGTTCGACGGCTACCGGATCATGGCTCGTATCGAGAATGAAGGGGTCACCCTCCTGACCCGGGGCGGGCACGACTGGTCCGAACGCTTCCCGACCGTGACCGACGCAATCCGCGCTCTGGCCGTCGATGGGACGATCCTGGACGGAGAGGTCGCCGTGCTTGCGTCGGACGGCACGACCGACTTCCAGGCGCTCCAGAACCAGATGAAGCGGGACCAGACCGAGGCGGTGCGGTATTTCCTCTTCGATATGCCGTTCTACCGGGGCCACGACCTTCGCAAGGTCCCCCTTCTGGAGCGAAAGGAGCTCCTCCAGAAGGTCCTCGAGCTCCGATCGGAGGGCCCGGTCCTGCGATACAGCGGTCACATCATCGGCGGAGGGGATGAGGTCGCGAGGCAGGCGTGCCTCCATGCCCTCGAAGGCGTGATCGCAAAGAAGAAGCTCGCCCGCTACCATGAGGGCCGAACACGGAGTTGGGTGAAGGTGAAGTGCGTCGACCGGCAGGAGTTCGTCATCGGCGGCTGGACCGAGCCCTCGGGGTCCAGGACGGGCTTCGGGGCCCTGCTGCTGGGGTGGTACGACGAGGGGGGGGATCTGAGGTTTGCCGGCCGGGTGGGCACCGGATTCACCGCAGCTTCCTTGGGAGAGATCCGGGAGCGGCTGGAGGATATCGGCACCGGGGAGCCCGCATTCGAGTCCCCGCCCAGGGGCGCCGCAGCGCGGGGAGTCCACTGGGTGGCGCCCACTCTTGTGGCCGAGGTAGCCTTTCGGGGTTGGACGGAGGGGGGCCGGCTCCGCCACCCCTCGTTCCAGGGACTCCGCGTGGACAAGCCCCCTACCAAGGTGGGCCGGGAGCAGACGCAATCCGGGAGCCGTTCCATGAATCGTATCGCCGGAGTCGCCCTCTCCAATCCGGACCGGGTCCTCTACCCCGAACAGGGGGTCACCAAACGGGATCTGGCGAGGTACTACGAGACGGTGGAGGAGTGGATCCTCCCGCATCTCGAGGACCGGCCGCTGTCCCTGGTGCGGTGTCCCGGGGGCCGCGGAGAGAAGTGCTTCTACCAGAAGCACCTGACCGAGGGCTTGCCGGAGCCCGTCCGGGGAATAGAGGTCGGGGACGAGGACGAGCCAAGCCTATACGTGGCCGTGGACGACCTGCCCGGCCTCGTCACCCTGGTGCAGTTCGGCGTCATGGAGCTTCACCCTTGGGGGAGCCGGGAAGATCGGTTGGATCGACCGGACCGAATCGTGTTCGATCTGGACCCCGGGGAGGGAGTGCAGTGGCGGCTGGTCACCGAGGCGGCCCACTCCCTGCGGGGCCGCCTCGGTGATCTGGGCCTGGAAAGCTACCTGCGGACCACCGGTGGCAAGGGGCTGCACCTGATGGTGCCCATCGCCCGCCGGTCCGACTGGGACGATGTGAAGGGCTTCGCACGAGACATCGCCCGGGCGATGGAGCGGGAAGAGCCCGAGCGGTACGTGAGTACGGCGCGCAAGGCGAAACGAAAGGGTAAGATCTTCGTGGACTACCTCCGGAATGGTCGGGGCGCCACCGCCATCGCCTCGTATTCCACCCGGGCTCGCCCGGGAGCCCCCGTGGCGACTCCTCTTCGGTGGGAGGAGCTGTCCAGGCTGCCCGGACCGGACCGCTACACCGTATTGAACATCCCGGCCCGGCTCGGTGCCCTGGGGTCCGATCCCTGGGAGGGCCTTTTTCAGAATCGGCAGGTACTGACCCGGAGCATGCGGGAGGCGGCCCCTCTACTTCGTCAGCGGTCTAGCCAGGCACCGTCTCCCGGGAGCCGTTCCCACTCCGGAGGCTGATCCGGATCGTCTCCAACAGATCCACCTCCTCGAGGGCTTCTTCATCGTCTCCCTCCGCGGGAGCGTCGCCTTCATCCGCCGGGGTAGAGGGCACGTCGACCACGACGACATCCCTGCCCTTCTTCCGCTTGGTCGAGACAAGCTTCCCCAGGGCCGCGGCGAATTCGTCCTTCATTTCATCCGGGTCCAATCCGTCGGCGGTGTGGCTCCGGATTGCTTCTTCGAACCGGGCTACCTCCCCTTCATCCACCTCGGGGTCCTCGTGCAATCCGGCGCTCTCGGGACCCCTGACCTCGTCCTGGAACCGAAGGGTTTCCGCCCGCAGGATGCCATCCTCGGCCAGGATCGCCACCAGGTACTCCTTGTTCCGCATCACGAAGGTGGCGATTCCGGCCCGGCCGGTGCGCTCCATCACGTCCGCCAGAAGCCGATAGGCCTTGTTCGAGTCCCCGACGGGTGTAAGGAAGTACGCTCGTTCGAAGAAGAGCGATGGGATGTGGGAAGCGTCGACGAATCGCTGGAGATCGATCTCCCGGGACTTGCCGGGAGAGACCGCCTCCAGTTCTTCGTCGCTGACGAGGACGTGCTCCCCCTCGTCCACCTCATATCCGCGGACGATCTCGTCGCTCTCGACCAGGCGTTCGTGGTTCGGGCAGAAGTAGCGGCGACGAAGGGGGGTCCCATCCTCGTCCAGCATGCGAAGCGAGACGCGGTTTCGGCGGTTGGCGGGAAAGAGCTGGACCGGAACAGCGATCAGGCCGAAGGTGATGGTGCCGGCCCAGAAGGCCCCCATCGTACGCTTTCGCCCAGGCTTCGCCCCGTCGCCCTTGCCGGACGGTTTCTTCCCGTCGTCCTTAGCGGACGGCTTCTTCCCGTTGTCCTTCCCCTTCTTCCGGGCCACGGGATCTCCTCACCCCTGGGAACACATTCCTACGAGACCGCCTCGAGGCTGGCCTCGAGTAGCTCGAGCAGGTCATCGGACGCCTCCTTTTCCTCGTACTCCTCGGGCTCCACGGACCCACCCTTCTGCTTGATCTCGATGAGCCGCGCCACCCTCTCCCGGTATTCGTCCCGATACAGCTCCGGCTCGAAGTCCTCTTCCAGCGCCGCGATGAACCGTTCTGCCATCTGGCGCTCCTTCTTCTCCAGCGCTCGCCCGGAAGGACCCTCCAGCTCCGACGCCGGAACGACCTCTCCCTCGTGCCGGAGCGTGATGAGCATGAGGTGGCCGCCGTGGGCCTGAAGAGCCCCGAGGTACCGCTTCTTCCTCATCACCCACCGGGCGACTCCCTCCTTCGCCTGCGACTGAAGGGCCCGGGCGAGAGCATAGTACGAGGCGTCGCTCTCGTCAGGTCCCAGATAGTACGGGCGATCGTACCACTGGTGGTTGATCTCCGCCGGGTCCACAAAGCGGGTCACCTCGATGTCGCGGGAGGGCGTAGGCTCGAGGTCGTCCAGTTCCCCTTCCGTCAGCATCACGTAGTGGCCGGGCTCGACCTCCACACCTCTCCAGGTCTCGTCGAACTCTACGGGCTCCTCCGTGGCGGGGTTGATCATGCGCTGCTTGAGGGGCATTCGATCCGGTTCGTGGAGGAGTCGGAATCCGATGTTCCGATTCTCCACCGCGGCAAAGAGCTTGACCGGGACCCGCACGTCCTTGAAACCGAGGGTTCCCTTCCAGATCGCTCTGCCCGTCATGGCGGATCCTTCCGGGTGGTTTCGCCTCCCACCTTCCGTTCCGGTCCCCAAGATTCCTCATCGGCGTCCTCTTCCCCGCAACCGATACAGGTCTCGACGCCGGCTTCGCGACGCTCTCCCATGCAGCAAGGGCAGAGCGGAGCATCGCAGCCACAACAACGCCATTCCATCTCCAGGACGTACACCTGGAGGCAAAAGGGGCACATCTCGCTGCCACTGAGCCAATAGTGCTGCGACGCCAGGGTCTGGTCCCTCGTCGTTACTGCCATGTGCACCTCGCGACGCCGGATTGGAGCCTCCGTCCAAACCACGCAGGAGCAAAAGGCGTGCCTCGCCAAGGCGCCGCGACCGGGTCACGCATCCCGATTCCTCACGGGCGCCTCAAGGAGTGCCAGGAATACCTCTTCTGCCCTCCGAAGCTCGCGCACCTTTGGGGCGCCGACTCGATCCAGCAAGGCGGACAGGCGCCCATCCAGGTAGGCCTCCACCAGCAGAGGATGGATGTAGAATTCCCTGCAGACGCTGGTGGTGTTGTTGAGGGTCTGGGAGACGACCTCCAGCACCTGCCGCAAGTTCCGCTCCCGGTCGTCCTCGTCGTCAGAGGTCGGCAACTGCTCCATCGCCTCCAGAGCCTGGATGGTCCCCACCCAGGTCCTGAAGTCCCGTGCGGTAAAGTCCTCGCGGCCGGCGGCCCGGATGTACTCGTTCACGTCCGCCGCGGCGATGGGGTGCCGGTCGCCCTTCTCGTCCAGGTACTGGAACAACTCGTAGCCGGGCACCTCGTAGCAGGCGTGGAGGACCCCGGCCAGCCGGGTGTCGGCCAGCCCCACCTCGTGGACCTTGCCCCCCTTCCCCTGGAAACGAAACTGGGCTCCCCCCTTCTTGAACGCCACGTGCTTCCTGCGGAGCGTGGTGAGGCCGTAGGACTCCGCGTTGCGCCGTGAGGCCTCGGATCCGACCCGCAGGCCGGTCAGGTCCAGAAGGCGCACCAGGACGGCCAGCACCTTCGTCCGGGGGATACCCTCCCGCCTCAGATCCCGTCGGACCCGCCGGCGGATGCGCGGCAGGGTCCTTCCGAAACTGCGCATCCGGTGGAACTTGCTCTGGGCCGCCTCCTCGATCCACTGCGAGTGGTAGCGGTATTGCTTGCGGCCCTCCGCGTCCCGGCCCGTGGCCTGGATATGGCCCTTGCATTCGGGGCTGATCCAGACCTCGGTCCAGGCCGGTGGGATGGCCAGCGCGTTGATGCGGTCACGCTCTCCGGTGTCCGTGATCAGCTTGCCGGAAGGGGTATGGTAGCTGAACCCCCGGCCGCGGCGAATTCTCCGGATGCCGGGGCCTTCGTCGGAGACATGCACGAGGCCGGCGGAGCGCGCGACTTCTTTCGGCGTCCGAGATCCGCTCATGATTGGTTCCGGCGGGTCCTGGGCACGCCTTCGAGGCTCAGTTGCGGTCCGTGCCGTCGTGACCGAGTTCCTTCACAATCTTGTTGTACAGTCCGAGGATGAGCAGGGTGGGGACCCACTGACCTACGAACTGGGAGTCGCGCTCTCGGTCCAGCACGCGGAGCGTCAGGGAACCCGTGATCGCCGCCGCGGCTCCCCATAGAAATAGATCCGACGGAAGCTTCGCTGTCTGCTCCTCGATCGCTTTGGCCACGCGTCCTTCCTGATGCTGCTTGGCAGAAGAAGCCATTCTTCCCTCCTTGTTTCCTGAGTGTCATGAGATGCTCTGGTCCCGGAACGGTCCGGGGCCATGTAACCGGTACAAAGCCCGCGGTACCCCGTACACGCCCGGGCGGGCAGTCGCCGACCGATTCGGCGCGCCGTTCGGAGAGCGCTTGGTTCGCAGACCTATGAACGCCGACCCGTGTCCACGTCCCGCCGCCGCCATCTGGATCTCGCACGGTCGCGCGCGATACGAGCAGTGCGGAGGAAAAGCCCCCCGGCAGGGCCGCCGGGGAGTCCTGCCGAGATTCCAGTCAGTCCGACGACTTCCGCACGGCCTTTCCGGCATTCTTCTGCACCTTGCCCCCGGCTTCCTTCACAGCGCCCTTTGCCTGCGTCGAACGGTCACCTGTAGCCTCGCCCGCATTCTTCTCGACCTTGCCCTTGATTTCCTTGCTGGCGCCCTTCCCCTCGTGTTCAGCGCCCTTCCGCTTGGTCTCGTTCTTCTTGTCGGCCATTTTGCTTTTCTCCAGTAGCGTGTGGTGGTAGCCGCCATGCTCGGCGTGACCGTTTCAGATGCATGTTTCACGCCGCGGGGAGGACCCAGCCACGCTCACCCCCCTGAATCGCCTCGCAATGCCGAAGGCCCCGGATTGGACGGGGACCCACGAAGTCCGGGCGGCCTGAAGCCGCAACGCCCCTCGACAATGGTGAGGCCGAGGCCGGCGCCGGCCGCCCTGCTCCGCCCCGCCTGCCAGTAGCGAGCGAGAAGGTGCTCTACCATCTGGGGGCTCGATCCCGGAACCGGTGTCCTGGAGAGACTCTTTGATCCCTGGAAGTCCCTCCAGGATCGACGAAGCAGCTCAGAGTGCAACCCCAGCAGCCTGGGCCTGGGACTCTACATCGCGGAACGAATCGTTCATGCCCATGGTGGGCAGATCGATCTGGAGTCATCCAAGGAACACGGAACCACCTTCACGGTGCACCTTCCCCGAAAGCCATGATGTGGGCGGCTGCAACCATGCGACGTTGACGACCTGAACCCCGCCCATCACGGTCGCCGTCAGGCCGTGGCCTGTCGGTGTTTTGAAGAGCACTCGTCCCCCAAACCTACTCAGGAAGCGCCTCCTCTCGCGATACCCCTCCGGGGGCGCTACCCATTCCAGGACAGCGAGGAGCCCACTCTGGAGTGGGTCTGGTGGTTCAACCATCACCGTCTCCTCGGTTCGAGCGGACACGTCCCTCCGGTGGAATATGAGGACCAGTTCAACAGCCACCACACCCCCCACGAAGGGGCGGAGGCACTCGCGCAAACAGGTCTGGGGAAAACCCGGGGCGGTTCACCTTTACGCGATTCGCCAGGTCGTTGCGGGTCCGAGGTCGAACCCTGTTGTTTGGGCCGCAGTAGCGCCGCTCCGCAGGGCCGGCCTAACTTGCACTTGGCGTCGCGGTGCGGGGTGTGGCCTGACCAACCGGAGGGACCGACCGAAATGCGTGTGATCGAAAGAGCTATTCCCCTTCCTGCGCTCGTGGCTCTCGCCGCGTGCACTGCTGCGGAGCCCGAGTATCCGAGGGAGTTCGATCTCGTGGCCCGTGGCGGAGAGGAACCGCATGGGGCCGAGAACATCGGCATGACGGACCCGGCGACGCCCGATGCGCCGCGCGGCCGACCGATCGGGTCGCCGTGAAACGGGTTCTCGTCGTCGATGACAAGGAGGAGAACCTGTATTATCTGCAGGCCCTCCTGGCCGGGCACGGCTTTGCCGTGGATACCGCCCGCGACGGCGCGGAGGCGCTGGCGAAGGCGCGGGAGACCCCACCGGACCTGATCGTCTCCGACCTCTTGATGCCGGTCATGGACGGCTTCGCCCTCCTCCGTGAATGGAGGGGCGACAACCGGCTGCGTAGCACGCCGTTCATCGTCTATACCGCGACGTACACGGATCCGGAGGACGAGCAGTTCGCCAAGACCCTGGGTGCCGATGCGTTCATCGTGAAGCCAGCCGAACCGGACGATTTCATGGCGCGGGTCCACAAGGTGGTTGAAGGGAGCCTTGGGGGAGAACCATCGGCCGTGCCTCCGGTCCCGGACGGAGAAGACGACGAGGAGGTTCTGCAGCTGTATACCGCGACCCTGGTCCGGAAACTCGAGAAGAGGACGAGGGAGCTGGAGGAAGCGAACAGACTGCTGAAGCGGGACGTCGTCGAACGCGAACGCACCGAGGCGGCTCTGGAAGAGAGCGAAGCCCGTTACCACTCGTTGTTCGAGCACATGATGGACGGCTATGCGTATTGCCGTGCGATCTTCGAAGGAGACGAGCTGCAGGATTTCGAATACCTCCAGGTCAACGAGGCGTTCGATCGATTGACGGGGCTCGGCGACGTCGTCGGCAAGAACGTGAGCGAAGTCATCCCCGATCTCACCGTGTCCGGGCGGGAGCTGTTCGACATGTTCGGGCGGGTCACCCTCACGGGCGTTCCCGAGCGGCGTGATGTCTATGTCGAGGCCATGGACCGATGGCTGTCCGTGGCCGCGTACCGCACGGACCCGGGGTCCTTCGTCACCGTGTTCGACGACATCACGCAACGCAGGGAGTCCGAGCGAGCGGAGGCGGAGCTCCGCGAGCGCCTCGTGCTCGCGACGGAGTCCGCGCGCATCGGGATCTGGGACTGGGACGTCGTTTCGGACGAGGTGCTATGGGATCGCAGGATGTTCGAGCTCTACGGGGCCGGCGAAGACGACCCTCGGGGTGCGATCGATATCTGGCGCAGCGCGATCGTCCCGGAAGATCGAGAGCGAGCGGACGCGCAAGTCGCCGCGGCCCTGGCGGGAGGGGACGGCTTCCACAGCGAGTACCGCGTGGTCTTGCCCGATGGAGAGGCGCGTCACATCGAGACGCGGGGGCTGCTGCGCCGTGCGGCCGACGGCTCGCCCTCCCGCATGGTCGGCGTGAGTTGGGACATCACCGCCCGGAAACGCGCCGAGGCCTCGCTGCGGGACAGCGAAGAACGGTTCTCCGGAGCGTTCGAGCATGCTCCGGTGGGCATGGCGCTCGTAGCCCCCGACGGCCGTTTTCTCAAGGTGAACCGGAAGCTCTGCGAGCTCGTCGGATACTCCGCGGCGGAGCTGCTCGACCTGACCTTCCTGGACGTCACGCATCCGGACGACGTGGACAACAACAAGCGGGTCGTCGGGCGATTGCTGGCCGGCGAGATCCCTTCGCTCGAGATCGAGAAGCGGTACGTGCACAAGGACGGGTCCGTGATCACCGGGCTGTTGAACGTCACGGTCGTCCGGGACGGGCTTGGGCGGGTGCAGTATCAGGTCGCTCAGATCCTGGACATCACCGAGCGGAGACGCGCCGACCTCGCGTTGAGGGAGAGCGAGGAACGTTTTCGCCGTCTCCTTCAGGACGTGCCCACCGTGGCCGTGCAGGGGTATGCGATGGACGGCACCGCGCGGTACTGGAACCGTGCGTCGGAGCAGCTCTACGGCTACACGGCCGAGGAGGCCATTGGCCGTAATCTCCTCGACCTCATCATTCCGGCCGAGATGCACGACGGGGTCCGTCAGGCGATGCGCGAGATGGCCGAGACCGGAGTGCCGGTCCCGGCGTCGGAGCTCACTCTAGAGCGCAAGGACGGCTCCCCCGTTACGGTCTATTCGAGCCACGCCAGCGTGCGCGTGCCGGGGCGCGATCCGGAGTTGTTCTGCATCGACGTCGACCTCACTGAGCGGAAGCAGCTCGAAGAGCAGTTCTACCGGGCGCAGCGCATGGAGAGCATCGGCACGCTGGCGGGCGGCATCGCGCACGACCTCAACAACGCGCTCGGCCCCATCATCATGTCGCTCGAGCTTCTCGAGATGGAATTTCCCGATGGCGAGAGCCGGGAACTGCTCGACACAGTCCGCTCCAGCGCCCAGCGCGCGGCGGATATGGTGCGGCAGGTCCTTTCGTTCGCACGAGGGGTCGACGGCCGACGCATGGAGGTACAGGTCAGACACGTCCTGAAGGAGGTCGAGAAGATCGCGAACGAGACCTTCCTCAAGAGCATCACGGTCCGCGCGAGCATTCCGCGCGACCTGTGGACGGTGCTGGGTGATCCGACACAGCTCCACCAGGTGATCATGAACCTGTGCGTGAACGGGCGCGACGCCATGCCCGGCGGCGGAACGCTTGAGCTCACCGCAGAGAACACCGAGGTGGACGAGCAGTACGCGGGCCTTCTTCCCGGCGCCCATCCGGGGCGCTACGTGATGCTCCAGGTGAACGATACCGGGGTCGGGATCCCGCCCGACATCATCGAGAAGATCTTCGACCCGTTCTTCACGACGAAGGAACTCGGCCAGGGGACAGGGCTCGGGCTTTCCACGTCCCTCGCGATCGTGAATAGCCACGGGGGCTTCATGCGTGTCTACAGTGAACCGGGGAAGGGGTCCACGTTCAGGGTCTTCCTCCCGGCCAGCATCGAGGCGGGCGGCGAGGATCTGCCCGACGCTCCTGTCGAGCTTCCGAAGGGGAACGGGGAGTTGATCCTCGTCGTGGACGACGAAGCCGCAGTGCGCGAGGTCACGAAGCAGACGCTCGAAGCGTTCGGGTACCGTGTCATGCTGGCGAGTGACGGCACCGAGGCGGTGGCCGTCTTCGGCAAGCGGCACTCGGAGATCGACGCCGTGATCACGGACATGATGATGCCGGTGATGGATGGAACGGTGACGATCCAGGTCCTGCGAAAGATCGATCCGGACGTGCGCATCATCGCGGCCAGCGGGCTTGCTCCGGGGAGCGATCTTGCGAGTCTGGGCGTGAAGCATTTCCTGCCGAAGCCCTACACGGCCACCACCCTCCTGACGATGCTCAAGCATGTGCTGACAGGGGTTTAGTCCATCAGCCCCGGGGAGGCTCGTGTCGGCTACTTCGGCGAGCACAGGCGGAGCCCCGGGTATGACCGCGCCCTGTCGGCCTTGGCTGCGCAGCCCGCCTGCTTTCGCTCACGACTGCCGACTCCCGCCACCTCCACTGCCCCCTATACGAAAAGCCCCCTGCAATCGAAGTGGCTGCAGGGGGCAGTGGAGGCGGCGGGAGTCGAACAGGATTCCGGCCGTAGGTCATGGGACGCGTAACGCCTAGACTTATATAAACTTATCAGCCATTTTTGACTGAGGTGTGACCTTTGGTGTGACCCCCTGGGGGGCCACATCCGGCTGTCTCCAGCGATTCGGCACCCATCAAATCGGGTGAGGAGAGCCCGTCTTGTATTGGGATTCCCGTAGCCCAGCTACACCGCTTTCATCCGCGACCTCAGGTATGCCGCAACGATGTCATCGTCGGCCTTGTTGGTCGCGATCTGCATCATGAGAGCGTATAGCTCCTTGCTTGGAACATGAAGAGAATGGCCATTCAACCGGAGAAAAACGAGGGCTGAGGCAAGGCCAACTCTTTTGTTTCCGTCATTGAACCCCTGGGAGCGGGCGAACCCCACCATGTAGGCAGCGGCGAGATCTGCAAGGTCAGCCTCATCGTCGTAGGCCCACCGGTTCTGCGCCCGTGCAAGCGCGGAGCGCACCATATTCTGGTCAAGAATGCCGTGCGCTCCGCCGTACCGCTCTACCTGTTGGGCATGGATCACCAGGAGCATGGTCTCAGTGAGCCAGCGAGGTTCTTCCCTTCCTGTTTTCCCGCTCACTTCGCCAGTTCGCGGAACACCCCGTCGTACTCGGCCATGATCGCTTCATGGGCCTCCATGGCGGCTCCAAGGTCCTCGGAGTGCGGAACCACTCGAAATCCGCCGAGTCCATCCTCGATCCAATCCAACCTCTGCCCTGGGGGGATGCCTAGCCGCCGGACGACCTCTGCCGGGAGGGTCGTCACGATTGAGGCCCCTTGGCTCCGTGTAGTGCTTGAGAGTATGGACATGATAACTCCTGCTCAGGTAATGTCACCTTAGTTACACTTCGAACTTAGAAGGGTTCTCCACGGGGGCAAGGGCCCTGGGTAGAGCCGCAATCTATTGAAACGCTCTCCAGCGAACCCGGGGCGGTTCACACACAAAAAAACGGCCCAGTGAGAAAAACCGCATCACTGAGCCATTTTCTTGTGGTGGGCTTACTTCGCCCGAGTGGAGGCGGCGGGAGTCGAACCCGCGTCCGCGAAAGGGTCAACCAAAGCGTCTACGTGCGTAGAGTCCTGTTTATTTCGCCGACGGGCACGGCCAGGACACCGCCGGCCCGCGACTAGCTACCTGAGTGTCTCGCCTTCGTCGGGATAGCACCTCCGAAAGGCCAGCCTGGATTGTTGACGACTCGTTGACCCGCCCCAGGCGGGCTGATCAGGAGTCGGGCTAGTAAGGGTTACTTACGCAGCCAGAGCCATGTTGTTGTTGGCGTCTAAGGTTTTTCCGGTGGTTTCACGAGGTACCCGGAACCTCGGCACGCTGCTTCAATCTCACCAGACACGTCGAAGCCTGGACGCCCCCGATGTCATGCACGCTGGATTGCGCCAGCGCTCTCCTATACCAGCGCAGCCTGCGGATGTTCCCCCCGGGTTCCCTTCCCTTCAAGCGCGCTGAGTTCGGCCGCCGACGCGGGCAGCTCCTGCTGGTCCCGAAGGTATCCATGCAAACGGGCGGTCACTTCGGCGACCGTGGTGACCTGGAAGAGCTCCTGGCGGAGCCGCCTCCCGTCCGGGAGGCCCTTGGTGTACCAGCCGAGGTGTTTTCGGAACTCGAGCACGGTCCGTTCCGCATCGTCCCCGAACGCGATCGCCTTCTGCGCATGCTCCAGACAGATTCGGAACCGGTCCGCCGGCGTGGGCTCGCCTGGCACGTCACGTCCGTCCAGAGCGGCACGGGCCTGCAGAAAGAGCCAGGGCGCTCCGTGCGACCCCCTCGCGATCATTATCGCGTCGCACCCGGTCTCGTCGCGCATCCGCTGGGCGTCCTCCCCGGAGCGAATGTCTCCGTTTCCGATGACCGGAATGGAGACGGCTTCCTTCAGCTCTCGAATCTCCGACCACCGGGCCTCACCGGAATACATCTCAGCCCGGGTGCGCGGGTGGAGGCAGATCGCCGCGGCCCCTGCGTCTTCGCACGTTCGCCCGATGCGAGCCGGGTCGCGGGTGGCCTCGTCGAAGCCACTCCTCACTTTCACGGTGGTCTGGAGGGGCGTTGCGTCATCCACGGCTCGAACGATCCGAGCCACCAGGCCCAGGTCCCGGAGGCATCCGGAGCCCCCATTGCGCTTCACCACCTTCTTGACCGGGCACCCGAAGTTGATGTCGATGAAGTCCGGGGCGAAGGTCTCGTGGACGAAGGCGGCCGCTTCTCCCATCCGGACGGGCTCCGCTCCATAGATCTGGACCCCGATGGGGCGCTCCTCCTCGTCGAACCGGAGAAACTCCATCGTGCGCGCGCTTCCTCGGCATATGGCCTCGGCCGACACGAACTCGCTCACTACGACGTCCGCCCCGAAGTCGCGACAGAGGCGCCTGAACGGAGATTCGCTCACGCCCGCCTGGGGCGCGAGGTAAAGAGGTGTCTTCCCCTGGGAAAGGAGGGTCCGGATGGTCCGATTCATCCTGGAAAGCTAATCCCCCATACCGACCGATCCAAGGCGCATGGCTGCGGGGAGGGCGCCGCGGGAGGGCTTTGACAGTCCGCACCGCATCCGGTAGAGTTGGACGCGGTTCCGTGGAGACACCCTTCGTCACTCGGTCGGGGGACCCGCCGTGGGTCGCCCCGCGGAGGCTATGGCATGAAGCTTCGGGAGCTTTTTACCTCGGAGTCGGTTTCGTTGGAGCTGGAAGCCGATTCCAAGGACGATATCCTAAAGGAGTTGATCTCGCTTCTCGACATCGACGAGAAGTCCGAGACCATCCTCTACAAGACTCTCAAACGACGTGAGAACCTCGGCTCCACCGGCATCGGCAAGGGGATCGCGATTCCCCACTGCCGCTCACTGGTGGTCAACGAACTCCGACTCGCGTACGGCCGGAAGCCGGGTGGAATGGACTTCCAGGCTATCGACGGTGATCCGGTGCACCATTTCTTCCTGATCGTCGCCCCTCCCCTCGAGGTCTCGAACCAGTACCTGCCCATCCTGGGCAAGATCGCTCAGTTCGCGAAGGACCCCGACATTCCCGACGCGCTCGCGCGGATGTCCTCTTCAGAGGAGTTCCTCGCTCTGGTAGCGGAGCGCGCGCCATGAGCCAAAAAGGTACCGCCATGAACCCCCAGCTCCGGCTCCTCATGGAGCTCCAGGACCTGCGGGCACAGGAACGGGAATTGGCTTCGGACGGCGACACTGCCCTGGGCGAGCAGGAAGCCAAGCACTTCCACATCGACATCGCTCAGGCCCGCTCGCAGCTGAGAGACAAGATCGGCGAACTGGAGGAGGAGCTGAGCCCCAGCGTCCGCGCGCGCTACGACCGCGTGGCCCCGGTTCGCGACAGGGTCGTGGTTCCGGTAATCCGGGGGGTTTGCTACGGGTGCTTCGTGTCGATTCCTACCGCGACCGTCGGCGATCGCGAGATGCGCGAGGATATCCAGAGCTGTGAGAACTGCGGCTCTTTCATCTACATTCTGTCCTGAAGCTGGCCCTGCTCCGGGCGTCGCACGTACCAGGGCTCACGCGGGCCCCATCTGGTCCCCTGGCGGCGTCAGTTCGAGAGGAACATCCTCAAGATCTGGGGTCGCCCGTTGACCGACATCTCCAGAACGTAGACGCCGGACGGCGCACGCTGGCCGGCTCGGTTGCGGCCGTCCCAGTAGGCTTCGTAGCGACCTGGAAAGCCATACTCCAGATTCACTACTTCGGTCCCCTCCCCTGACGCATGATTCAATGCCGTCGGCGAGGCGATGTAGTGTTGCAGGATATTGTAGATCCGGATGGTTACCGTCGCAGGCTGGCCATCCGGGAATGCGTTCTCGTACAACTCGAACGGTATCCGGGTGTCCGGGTTAAACGGATTCGGGTAATTCTGTCCAAGTCGAAAACCTTGCTCCGCATCCCCACTGCGCTCCAGCCCTCCCTGCAGCTGAGCGGTGGCGGCGACGGGAAAGGCGACGAGCGCAAGGAGGATGAAGAAGACGCATCTCAAGCGTCCCATTCAGGCCTCCGCACAGTTGTTCTGTGCCGTAGCAGAAAGGCGATAGCCCTCCCAGGATGAATTGGCGACTCACGAGCCCGCTCCGTCCCTGACGGATGGATTCGTCCTTATCTTGAGATATACGCTCTGGGCTCGTGACGGTCAACCTTTTGTCGATGCGGCCCCCAGGGATCTGTCCCCGGGGGCGCCAAGCCCGGATCGTCAGGATTGGGTCGTTTCGGGATCCTGCAGGAGGGGGCGGAGGAGTGGGACGGAGCGGAAGGGTCGCGTCGCACCGAAGTGGTGAAGCGCGAACCGCTCGAGAAGTCCGAGATGTGAAGCTGCGCCCCTGAGAGGTACCGGAGGATCGCCCTCCACGAGCCGGGCCAGGTCAGCCCGCGCTCCGGGCCCCAGGCGGGTTCGGGAGGGTTCGCCCTGTCTCCCGGCGGCGGAGCAGGCGCCACAGAGGATCCCCCCCCGCTCTTCGAAGAAGCCCAGGAGCCCCTGCTCGGGGATGACCGCCCCGCAGGACGCGCATCGGTCGATGGAGGGAGGAAATCCCGCGTGGGATAGGATGCCCCACCCAGCGGAGAGGAGGATTCCTCCGAGAGCGTCCAGAGGAGCGGTCTCGAGGGCGTCGAGGGCGCGCGCGACTGCTTCGAAGAGCGGCGGATCGGCTTCCTGCAGGGTGTGCGCCAGGACCAGCTCTGCGACGAGAGAGGCGCCCGCGAATCGCGTCATGTGCGAGGCAAGCCCCCGGCGCGAGCGGGTGACCTGCACATCGCGGGCCGAGTGGAGGTCGCGGTCGGGTCGGTACGAACAAACGACCGAGGCCTGGTCGAAGGTTTCGACGCCTCCCCCACCCTTCCCGCTGCGCTTCCGAACGCCCCGGGCCATCACTGAGAGGAGTCCCTCGCCAGGGGTGAGGAAACGAAGGATCCGTGAGGATTCCGAGAAGGCGTGGGAACGGAGGAGGATGCCCTCCACCGTGAGGAGGCTCACGACTCCGCTCCGGTGCTCGGGTCATCCCTCCGGAGCTTCATGAGTAGAGACCGGCGGCGACGGCGGTACTCCTCCAGCGCGGCGGGATCCCCGACCGTCCCGAAGCTCTCGTCCAGTCGAGCGACCTCCAGGAGGATGGCCGCGCGGTCATCGGAGGTGTCCCCCGCACTGCGCTTGATGAACCATGTGCCGACTCCGAACAGGAGGAGTGCCAACCCCACCACGACCCACGGGAAAAACCCACCCTGCGGTTCTGCGCCTTCGCGCACCCTCACCACCCGGTTGGAGAGGTCAGTGGCGCGCCAGCGCTCGTAGGCCCTTCCTGGCTCGATGTCGACACGCCCTGCTGGGGCGAGGCCTTCCACGGCGAGCCTGGGGGCCGGACTGGCGACCAGGACCTCGAGGGTGTCGGTGACGCCGGGGAGCGGAAGGGTGAACTCGATGCTCTCCAGCTCGTATTCGACAACGAACAGCCGGTGTCCCGGTGGGACCGGCCCGCGCACTGTGAGGGTCCCCTCGGAATAGCTCATACCGACCTCACCCCTATCCGCCTGAACGGCCCGAAAGCTCTGTACCCCGGGCGGAAGCGGATACCGCCACACCGGCGGACCTCCTCCCTCCGACAGCCAGGTCACCGTCGAGTCGCTTCGCACCTCGAAGACGTCGGTAACCCGCCAACCCATGGGCCCCGGATCGATGAATAAGTTCCGGGTGGCGACCGGAAGCTCGATCCCTCCGGACGGGGGCGCCCGGGTCTCATAGGCCTCGATGCGGTACTCCTCCGCCAACTCCTCGGGGGAGGTGATCGGGGGGCCGAAATAGAGCACCTCGTCGCGGTGGGCCGACGCAAAGTAGACCACTCCGGATCCCGGAGAGGGCACCGCAGGGAATTCCATGGAGAACCCGCCCTCCGGTCCCACGCGGACGGAGTCCACGGGCCCGGACTCGACCGGAGTGACACGGTGGAGCACGACGGTGCCGGAGTCAGCGCGCGTCCCACCAACCAGAAGTGCGCCGCGGAGGCGAGAGGGTGGAGCCAGGGTATCGGCCTCTTGCGTAGCCGTCTGGACGGCGGTCTCGGCGGTGAATACTGCGGGGGCCGCGAGGGCGAGGGCCAAGAAGGTGAGGGCAGGCGGAAATCCGCCCTGAAGGCGGGCGCGCATGCGTTCGGGGCCTCCCGTCCTCAGGGAATGAAACGCCCGAAGTCTTCGGGGTTCAGGCGACGGAGATACTCCTTGAGCTCTTCGGCGTTGGTGAACGGTGGTTCCTCGCTCGACGACTCCGGGACCCCACCTTTCTCCGCCACCTCCTCGTCTTCTGTGATCTCGATGGACGCCCGTTCGAGGAGCGCGTCGCTCGCGAAGATCCTGGCGTCGGCCCGGAGGGCGACCGCGATGGAGTCGGATGGCCGTGCATCAACCTTCACCGTCTCCCCTCCGCGATCCAGGACGAGTTCCGCGTAATACGTCGAGTCCGAGACCCGCGTGATGACCACCCGATCCAGGTTGGCTCCGAGCCCTTTCACGGCGGAGAGGAGGAGGTCATGTGTGAGAGGACGTGAGAAGGTCATGTCGGCAAGCTGCATGGCGATGGCACTGGCTTCGCCAGGCCCGATCCAGATCGGGAGGACCCTATCGCCCTCGAGCTCCTGCAGGATCACGACGGGGGTGTTCGACGCCCGGTCCAATCCCAGACTCTGGACCTTCAATTCGATCAGCAAGAAACCTCCTCGGAATAGCGACTGCAGCCTGCCGGCGCCAGGGGAGGGACGGCACGCCCGGCCCTACGCCCGCTCCACTGCCTCCGGCAGCCGGCATACCTGGTTTCCCAGCTCTGCACGGTTGGTAAGAAGGTACTCCGAAGCGAGGGCCTGGTTCGCGAAACTCATGTCCATCACCGAAGCCGGGTGTCTCTCGGCCGCGGCCCCCCCCCAGGTCAGCCCCATCGTCCATGATGACATGGGGCGCGTGCGCGACTGCTGCGTTCGGGTTGAGCACTATCTTCAGGCCGATTCGAGGGCCGCCTTGAGTTCGTCGGCGCGGTCGGTATCCTCCCACGGGAAGAGTCGGACTTCCTGATCGAATCGCCGAACGGTCTCCGGCGTCCGGCCGAAGTGCCCGTGGACGGCGGCGGGTCGGAAGATCGGCGCCCGCAGGCCGAGCGACTCGATGATTGCGGAGGGACGGAAGTCGAAAACCTGCTGGAGGGCCCGGGCGATCTCTTCGTCGGGCATCTCACCGGTTCCGAAGGTGTCGACCCAGACCGAGACGGGCTCGGCCACGCCGATGGCGTAGGCGAGCTGGATCTCGCAACGTCGAGCCGCCCCGCACGCCACTACGTGCTTGGCGGCGCGGCGGGCGGCGTAGGCGGCCGACCGGTCGACCTTCGTTGCGTCCTTCCCGGAGAAGGCGCCTCCGCCGTGGCGTCCCATCCCTCCGTAGGTGTCGACGATGACCTTGCGGCCCGTGAGCCCCACGTCGCCCTGGGGGCCCCCGGTGACGAAGCGCCCGGTCGGGTTCACGTGTATGACGGCCTGGGAAGGGTCGTACAACTCCGCCGGCAAGGAGGGGATGACGAGTTCCTGCAGGAGCACTTCGCGAATGGTGTCCTGGGAGACGTCGGGGTCGTGCTGGGTACTCACGACCACCGCGGTCACCCGGACCGGGGTGGCGCCGTCGTATTCCACGGAGACCTGGGCCTTCCCGTCGGGTCGAAGCCAGGGAACCACCTTCTTCTTCCGGAGCTGCGAGAGACCCTCCGTCAGACGATGGGCGAGCACGATCGGGGTGGGCATGAGGACGTTGGTCTCATCGGACGCATAGCCGAACATCATCCCCTGGTCGCCCGCTCCGCCGTTGTCCACCCCCATGGCGATATCGCCGGATTGCTGGTCCAGCGTGGTGAGCACCCCACAGGTGTTTCCGTCAATTCCGAAGGCGGCGTCGTCATACCCGATCTCCACGAGTGTCTCTCTCACGATCTCGGGGATCTCGACCCGTGCCCGCGAGGAGATCTCTCCTGCGACGACGACCAGACCGGTCGTAGTGAGCACCTCACAGGCGACTCGCGACCGGGAATCCGCAGCGAGAAGGGCGTCGAGGATCGCGTCGGAGATCTGATCCGCGACCTTGTCAGGATGTCCTTCGGTGACCGATTCCGATGAGAACGGGCGGAGACTCACGCGCAGCTCCTGCAGTGTGTTGCGGGTGGGATCCAGACACTCCGATTCGAGGGAGTCCTGGGATGGCCGATGCTGACGACAAAAGGGTATGACGAACAGAACAGAAGGTTAATCGGAACCCCCCGGCAGGGACAGGTTCCAGCGCCCCGAAAACACCTCCAGGTCCACCGCGCCTCCCAGCCCCGCCACGAGGGCTTCGGTCACGTCCTTCGAGGTCGCCGCCCCGAGCGCCTGTTTCGCTGCGGCGCGAGCGTCCTCCATTCGAAAGGCACGGATCACCTTCTTCACCTCGGGCAGTGAGGGCCATGCCACGGAAAGGGTCGTGATGTCGAGCCCCAGGAGAAGGAATGCGCCGAGCGGGGTGGCAGCCATCTCACCGCAAACACTGACCTCGATACCCGCTGCCCTGGCCGCCCTGGAGACCTGGTGGATCTGCCTTACCACCGCGGGGTGGAATGGATTGTAGAGGCTGGCCAGGCGGGCGTTGGTCCGGTCCACGGCCAGTGTGTACTGGATGAGGTCGTTCGTCCCGATGGAGAAGAAGTCCGAATACCGTGCGAGCTCGGCGGCATCGAGCGCCGCGGCGGGCGTCTCGATGAGGACTCCCAGCTTGAACGCAGACGAGAACGGGATGCCGTCTCGCCGAAGGCCCTGCTCCTCCTCGGAGATGAGCTCCCGCACCCTGATCACCTCCTCCACGTCGTTGACGAGGGGGAGCATGATCCGGACGTCTCCATGGGCCGTGGCCCGCAGCAGAGCTCGGATCTGGGGACGAAACAGCTCCAGTCGGTCGAGGCACACCCGGATGGCCCGCCAACCGAGGAAGGGGTTCTCCTCGGCCGGCATATGCAGAAATGTGGGGAATTTGTCGCCCCCCAGGTCGAAGGTCCGCACGATCACCGCCTGACCCGGGAAGGCCGCGGCTACCTGGCGATAGGCTTCGTACTGCTCCTCCTCGGGAGGCATCGCGTTCCTCCCCACGACCAGGAACTCGGTCCGGAACAGGCCGACCCCCTCCGCGCCATGGCTCGCCGCACGGCCCGACTCGGCGGGCACGTCGATGTTGGCCCGAAGGGCGACCGGTTGACCGTCGACGGTGACCGCGTCCAGGCGCGCGAGCTGGCCGAGCTCCTCTTCCCACGCCTCGATCCGGTCTTTTCGGTCCCTGTAGACCCGGTGGTCCCGGTCGTCCGGGTCGAGGATCAGGCGCCCGAAGCGGCCGTCGAGGATCGCCTGCTGGCCGTCGTGGGCGACGCGGGAAAGGTCGACCATGCCGGCCACGGCAGGGATGCCCATCGATCGGGCGAGGATGGCCCAGTGGGAGGTCCTCGTCCCCTCGTCGGCCGCGATCCCCAGGACCTGCTCCGGGTCCATCTGGACCGTCAATGAGGGGGTAAGGTTGCGGGCCACGACGATGCTCGGTTCGTCCCCGGTGAGATCCGTCGGCTCCCTGAGGTCGAGGAGGTGATGGAGGACGCGGACCATCAGATCTTCCAGGTCGCTCAGCCGGTCCAGCACCATCGGATTGGAGGTCCGGACCCACTGGGCCTGGAGTTCGAGCATCCTCCAGTAGAAGGCCCGCGCCGCGGTGAGGTGGTTTTCGCGGATGTAACGGACGGTGCCGTCTACCACTTCCGGGTCCTCCAGCATCAGCAGCTGCGGCTCGAAGATCCGGGATTCGAGGGGGCCGAGGATCTCTTCGGTCCCCGCCTGGATGTCCAGGAGTCGAGCACGGGCCCATTCCCGTGCCTCGGCGAAGCGGGTCACCTCCAATTCGGCCGCTGATGGGTCGAGGGTCTGATGGGGAACGTCGGGCATTCCCCAGTTCAGGACGCGGATGGGACCGAATGAAATTCCCTCGGCGACGCCGATGCCGTCACGCACGACCGACATCTTCACCCCTCTCCGAATCCACGGTGAACCAGGTCGGCGAGGGCGTCGACCGCCTCGCCGGCATCGTTTCCGACTCCCCGAATAATGACTTCAGATCCCTTTTCCGCAGCGAGCATCAGGACGCCCATGATGCTCTTTCCATTCACTTCGAGGCCATCCTTGGCAATCTGGATCTCTGCTTGGAAGCGGTCCGCCAATTTCACGAACTCGGCGGCCGGGCGCGCGTGCATACCCAGCTGATTCGTGATCCGGACGCTTCGTTCCTGCATCTGTTCGTCTTGCATTCGAGTTCCTTGCCGTCAGATGGGCCATGGTAGGTCGAAAGGTCAGTGCACGGCCCCCAGGAGGACGAGCAGCAGGGCGACACCGGGGGTCAGTGCAGCAGCCACCCACCACTCGATCCGCGCCACGACGATCCCTGCTCCGAAGAGGGCGAGCGCCAGGCCACCGGTGGTCAACATGGCGCCAAGTTCCCACGGTTCCCCGAGACGAAAGCCGCGACTCGCGAGGAACCCGAGCAGCACGCCCACGGAGATCACCCCTACAGCCCCCACACGTTCCTGCCAAACGGTGATCTGCATTGTCCTCAGGGCATCGCCGACGTCCCGCCCGAGCTCGAGTCCGGCGCGGGTTCCCCGGTATCTCACCGCGAGGTGAAGGGTGTTGAACAGGACGAGGAATCCCAGGACCACCGCGATCGGCGGGAGGCCCATGAGCCCTCCCACTCCCAGGACCAGTACAGACGCGGGTAGCCACGCGGCCCAGAAGAGCCGATCTCCGAGGCTGCCCAGCGGTCCCCGGATCGCCTCACGGAATCGAGTGCGCTCCTCCTTGGGCGAACCGTCTTCGCGCATCCGGATAAGGGCGCCTGCCGCGAATCCGCAAAGGTATGGATGGGCGTTGAAAATCCCTGCGGTCTCCCGGATCTCCCTTTCAAGACGCTCCGGGTCGCCGGTCTCTGTGTGTTTCAGGGAGGGGAGGAGAACCCAGGCCAGTCCGGCACCCACGAGGGTGCGATAGTTCCAGAGCACCTGAATGAGCAGGAGGCGGAGAGTGAGCCGGAAAGCCTTCATGGCAGGAGCCACCACCCCGCAACGAACCCGCCGAGGCCGCCCAGGGCCAGGAGGGCGAGCGGTTTCCCGTTTGGAGAGACCACGCGGGTGACGATTCCCAGCGGCATTGCAAGCAACACGACCAGGATCATCCAGGAACTGCCATCCCCGACGGGCCACCAGCGGGCGAGAGGAGCGGAGAGGGCCAGCGCCACGCCTACCCCCATGACGGTGAGGATTCCTCCCCGCAGACCGTCGGTCACGATGGCGACTCGCACCCGGCGCTCCAGCGCTCCAGGTGAGAAGTCCCCCTCCTCCAGGCTTTGAACGAGCCGGCCGTTCAGACGTCGCTGGGACACGATCGTGACACCCCCGAGGACGGAGAGAATCATCCCGAGGGCCGTTCCCAGGACGACCCCTCCTCCTCCTCCCACGGTGACGGCCAGAACGGCGCCACCGATGGCAGCCGGTCCGGGATCGGGGACGCGTGCGGCGCCGGCGGGGACGGCCCCGAGGTGGATGAGTTCGAGAGCGAGTCCGAGGTGGAAGCCGGTGAGGGGGTCTCCCAGGCAAAGCCCCGTAAGGGTCCCCGTGACCAGTGGTCGGGAGATCATGAACTGTCCAACCGACGTCGCGTCGAGGGCGGCCCAGACTCCCAGGAGGGTGAGGAGGGCCCAAAGAAGGAGCTCCATCAGCGCAACAGTTCCTCCGCGCCCCGGCGTGGCGAGTTCGGGAGGTCCCTGGCCACGATCCGTACTCCCTCCTCCTCGAGAAGAGCGATCCGCTCCCGATCGTCCTCGTTCAGGAAGAGGTAGGGCAGGACCTCCTCGCGTCCGTCCGCATGGTGGATGCCACCGAGGTTGACCTCGGTGCCGGCGAGGAGTCCTTCCCGGGCGAGACGGAGCATGTGGTCCAGGTCCTTCGTGAGGAGAACGATGACCTCCTCGGACGCCAACAGTGCGGCCGCCCGTGCGCGGGTCTCCTCCACATTCAGGAACTCCGTTGGGACCCCCGAGGGTGCGCCGAGGGCGAGGATGTCCCGTTCCCAGGCCGACTCGGACAGATGATCATCCACGACGAGGTAGCGATCCGGTTGGAGCCGCTGGCCCCAGCCGACCGTCACCTGACCATGGATCAGGCGCTCGTCAACCCGGAGAAGAGCCAGGCTCATCGGGCATTGCCACGGGTTCGAGGGCTCGGATGGCGGCACGGCCCTTCTCGAGGAGCCGCGCCACGAGGGCGTGCACCGGAAGCTCGCGGTGAAAGACGAAGTCCAGGAGGATGGGGAGGTTGGCACCGAAGACGATCTGGCGGTTCTGCGGGTCCCGGCAGGCGAATCGCGCTGCCAATGCACAACTCCCCGTCTGGAGATCGGTGAAGATGATGGCGGGCCCGGTCCCCGCAGCCTCGAGAACCCGGGCGTAGAGCTCGTCCGGGCCGGCGCCGTCGTTGGACACCGGAATGAGGGCGTCGTCCTCCACGCCTGCGATCTTTCGGACGGCATCCACCATCCCGTGGCACATGCTCCCGTGGGTGAGGACCACCCCGCGGACGAGCAGGGGTCGGTCCGGGCCCTCGCTATTCATAGTCCTCTTCGAGATAAGCGGGCGCTTGCTGGAGCGCCCCCTGGAGATGCGCATTGAACTCCGCCGCCGAATCCCTGCCTTCGTATCGGAGGAGGTGGTTCATGGCCACTACTTCGGAAATCACCGTGATGTTCTTTCCCGGGTTCAGCGGTACGGTCACCTTCGGGAGGGTGACGCCGAGGATTTCCGCCTCCTGCCTGTCCAGACCGGTGCGATCGTAGCTGTGGGAGTCGTCCCACTCCTCGAGCTGCACGACCACCTCGATCCGCTTCTGACGACGTGTAGCCTGGACACCGAAGAGCGCTGGAATGTCGATGATGCCGATCCCTCGAATCTCCATGTGGTGGCGCTGGAGCTCGTGACCCTTCCCAATGAGGATGTCGTGTCCGCGGCGGGAGGCGATGACGAGGTCGTCGGCCACCAGCCGGTGCCCGCGCTCGATGAGATCGAGCACGCACTCGCTCTTGCCGATGCCGCTTCGCCCGATGAACAGGAGTCCCACCCCGTAGACGTCGGCGAGGGACCCGTGCACGCTGGTGGAGGGCGCCAGTACCATTTCGAGGTACGGCTTGATCCGCCCGAAGAAATCCTTGGTCGTCAGGTAGCTTCGGAAGACCGGTACTCCTGCGGCCTCGGCGGCATCCAGGAGATCTTCGGGGACCTCCTGGCCCTTCGTGATGAAGGCGGCAGGAAAGCCGAGCCCGAAGAAGGTGCGCAGCCGATCGCTGCGTGCCTTCGGATCGAGCGACTCGAGGAAGGACATCTCGGTCTCCCCCAGGACCTGCATTCGCGCGGCGGGAAACCGCTCGACGTAGCCCGCGAGGGCAAGTCCGGGGGTGGAGATGTCGGGGTCCCGGAACTCGCGCTCGAGGCTGAGTTCAGGAGTCAGGAGCTCGAGGGATAGGATCTCCCGTTTTGCATGGAAAAGCTCCTCGAGGGAAGACACGGCGGCCACAGTGGGAGTCAGTCCTCGAGTGGGACCGTGTCGGCTTCCACGGGTGCGGTGGGTTGGGGGACCCGAGGCCACCTCCCGCTCCCGCCCCGGCGTCGCAAAATCTTGCGGAGCCGCTCGCCGACCTGGTCCACCGCGCCACCATGATCACCCGCTTCGGCGTGCGCCACCACCGGTTCCTCGCCCAGAACCCTGAGGATCACCTCTACATTACGGATGTGCCTCTCCTGGCCGAAGACCACCTCCGCGAAGGAGATGCGCTCCTCCAATCGATGGAGCTTCTCGATCAGGAGCCGGGCGCGCTCACGGACAGGGGGGGAGACCTCACAGTGACGAGCCGTAATCTGGACTTGCATCGAACCTCCCTTCTCGAGTGGATATCGACGAGGGTGAGTGAGGGGTCGGGCGGAAACTATCCTCGGCGGCGGTCGCTGGCCACCGCACGTCCGATGGCCGATTCCATTCGACGCGCCGACTCTGCCCAGGAGTAGGACTTCGCGAAGTGGCGCCCCCCGGATCCGAGTCGGTCCCTGAGGGACTGATCGGCCAGAATCCGACCAATGCGGTCCGCGAGCACCTCCGTGTTTCCGTGCGGCACGAGGTATCCAGTAACACCGTCCACCACAGAGTCCCTCAATCCGGGCGTATCGCTGGCCACGGTCGGGGTTCCCGCGGCCGCCGCCTCGAGGTTCGCGATACCCCATCCTTCCTTCGCCGACGTCAAGCAGTGTACCCAGGCACGCGAAAGAAGCTCCCTCTTCTGCTCCGAGGAAACGAATCCCAGAAACCGCACCGCGGACCCGTCCAGCCCCAGCTTCCGCGCCTCCGACTCGAGCGCTCGGCCATGATCCCCCTTCCCCGCAATGATGAGCCTGGCGCGGGAACCCCGGGACCGAAGGAGGGCCAACGCCCGGATCACGAGGTCCACCCGCTTGTACCTCTTCAACCGGCCCAGATAGAGGATCGTTGGCTCCTCGAAGCGGTGGCCCTCCGGGGCGGGGGAGAAGGCGTCGATTTCGACGCCGTTCGGAATCACCTCGATGTGCTCGCCGGGGAGGCCGCGTTGGACCAGGTCGCTCCGGGTGCTCTCCGAAACCGCTACGATGGGCACGGTCCTGTATACGTACGGGATCGGAAGTTCCATGAGGTAGGTCGGAAGAGCGAGATGGAAAGGAGCTTCCTCGAATACGGTGCGGCCGAAGAGGTGGTGGACGAGGAGGAGGACCGGGGCCGCGCTCCAGGTAGGGCTCAGAAGTGCCACCTTGTTCAGGTCCTCCACCACGAGGTCGAACTGCCCGGAGCCTCCCAGACTGCGGACGGCGCCGGCGACGTGCAGCGGGTAGGTATTACGGCTTCCTACGCGCACGATCTGCATTCCGTCGAGCTCGGCGCGCGTCGCCGCTCCCTCCCAGCCGCAGGAGATGACGGTGATTTCCGCTCCGTCCGCGGCGAGTCGCCCGAAGATCTCGTGCAGATGGATCTCCGCTCCTCCGGCCTGTGGGTTGTCGCGGTCCAGCCAGTTGAGGATGAGCAGGCGCACGCCAGAGCGATCCAGGTCTCGGCCCCTCAGGGGGCCCGCGAGCTCTGCCGCAGAACGGCATCGAGGACGCCGTTCACGAAGCGGGTCGAGTCGGGGCCGCCATACTGTCCTGCAAGGCGTATCCCCTCGTGGAGGGCGACCCGAGGGGGCACCTCCGGGTCGAAGAGGATCTCCGAGGCGGCGAGCCGGAGGATGCACCGGTCCACGCGGGAGACGCGCTCCAGACGCCAGTTGTCGAGGGCGGCGCGAAGCGCCTTGTCGGTCTGCTGGAGATGCTCATCGAGCCGTCGAACGTGCCTCTCGATGAGGGGGACGCGTCGCGCCAGGACCCTGCGGGTTCGGCGCACCTCGTCGAAGGTATCGGAGACCGACCCGACCTCTCCCTGGCTCTCCCACCGATAGAGCGTCTGCAGGACCCAGGAGCGGGCTCGGGTCCGATCCACCCGGTGGGCGGCCTCCGGCACCGAGGTTTCACCGGGACGGGTCAACGGAGCTTCCGGTAGAGGGCGGCCATCTCCAGGGTCGCGACGGCGGCGTCCCACCCCTTGTTTCCCGCCTTCGAGCCGGCTCGCTCGAGACCCTGTTCGAGGGTGTCCGTAGTGAGAACGCCGAATCCGATGGGGATCGAAGCACTCCGATTGAGGGCCCCCAGGCCGCCGGCGGCTTCACCCGCGACGTAGTCGAAGTGGGGGGTTGCACCGCGGATTACACAGCCCAGGGCCACCACCCCGTCCAGGTCCCCGCGCTCCAGGAGTCGGGCCACGGCGCCAGGCAGCTCCCAGGCGCCGGGGACTCGCACCACCTCGATGGCATCCTCTTCGACACCGTGTCGGGCGAGACAGTCGACGGCGCCGGCCAGAAGCTGGTCCGTGACGAGGTGGTTGAAGCGGGAAACCACGAGCGCGAAGCGCATCCCGGTTCCGTCCAGTCCTCCGGAAATCTCCTTCATGTCAGCCTCGTTGAGGAATCAGGGGAGGTGTCCCAGCTTACGGCGCTTGGTGTCCAGATAGTGGGCATTGTGGGTGCCCGGAGCGATATGCAGGGGCTCACGTCCCGAAATCTCGAGCCCGTAGCCCTCCAGCCCGATGATCTTCTTGGGGTTGTTGGTGAGGAGGCGGATGCGCCGCAGGCCCAGGTCGAGGAGGATTTGCGCGCCGATCCCGTAATCGCGGAGATCGGGCTTGAACCCGAGAGTCCGGTTGGCCTCCACGGTGTCCTGCCCCTGCTCCTGAAGCTCGTAGGCACGGAGCTTGTTTCCCAGGCCCATTCCCCGCCCCTCCTGCCGTAGGTAGATCACGGCTCCCAGACCCTCGCTCTCGATGCGCTCCATGGCGGCAGTGAGCTGTTCGCCGCAGTCGCAGCGGAGCGAGCCGAAGACGTCACCGGTCAGGCACTCCGAGTGCATGCGCACGAGTACGTCGTCCTTTCCTTCCGGCTCGCCTTTCACGAGGGCCACGTGTTCGCGCTTGTCGATCATGTTCTCATAACCGATGAGGCGAAACTCTCCGTGAGGGGTCGGGAGATGGACCGTTGCAACCCGACGGACCAGCCGCTCGCGGCTGAGGCGGAAGGCAACCAGCTGGGCCACGGTGATGAACCGGAGATCATGCTGGTGGGCGAATTCTTCCAGCTCCGGCCGGCGGGCCATGGACCCGTCCGGGTTCAGGATCTCGCAGATTACCCCCACAGGGGACAAGCCCGCCATCCGGGCAAGGTCCACGGACGCCTCCGTCTGCCCGACCCGGCGGAGGACTCCTCCAGGTTGGGCGCGCAGCGGGAAGATATGTCCGGGGCGGCTCAGGTCTCCGGGGCGCGATCCTTCGTCCACGAGGACCTGGATCGTGGTGGCTCGATCCTGTGCGCTGATGCCGGTGGTGACCCCGAAACGACGGTGCGCATCCACCGAGATGGTGAACGCCGTGTCGTGGGGATCGGTGTTCCGGTCCGTCATCGGGGGCAGGTCAAGGGCGTCGGCCCGCTCGGGCGTCAGACTCACGCAGATCAAGCCCCGCCCGTGCTTCGTCATGAAGTTCACGGTCTCTGGGGTGATCCCGTCCGCCGCACAGACCAGGTCTCCCTCATTCTCACGGTCCTCGTCGTCGGCTACGATGACCAGGCGGCCGTTCCGAATGTCTTCCAGGGCGTCTTCGACACGATCAAAGGGCATCCAATTCTCCTGTTGCCCGTTCTGGGGACCCCTTCTCCCGGGGGAGGAGCCTACCCACGTACTTGCCGATCAGGTCCCCCTCCACATTCACGCTCGTACCGACCTCGAGCTTGCCGAGGTTGGTGTGGCTCCGGGTGTGGGGAATCAAGGTGACCTCGATCAGATCATCGTCCAGGAGTTCGCTCACCGTGAGCGACACTCCGTTCAGGGTAATCGAACCCCGTGGGATGGTGGAGCGGTGGACCTCGGTCGGGAGGCGGACTCGCGCGATCCTCGTCTCTCCCTCGTCACGGAGCTGGACCACGCGTCCGATCCCGTCGACATGCCCTTGCACGAGGTGGCCGTCCAGCCGGTCTCCCAGACGCAGCGCCTTCTCGAGGTTGACCCTCAGGCCCTCGGCATACCCTCCCGCGACGGTCCGGGAGAGGGTGGAGGTCACGAGCTCCACGTCGAAGTGACCGCCATGGATGGTGATGGGGGTCAGGCAGGCCCCGTCCACGCTGACGGAGTCCCCGGGGCAAACGCCCTTCAGAAAGGGGGCCGGCACCTCGATCCGGATGCGGCGGAGCCCCTCCTGCGGGGCTACGTGCATCACCGTCCCGACCTCTTCCACGATTCCGGTGAACATCAGTCCTCTCTGTCCATCGATATCCAGAAGTCGGAGCCCAACCGGGCGGGCTCGCGGATCGGACGCCACCGTCCGCCCTCTTGCGCCTGGATCCCCGGGAAGGCCGGCACGAGCTCGGCGCCCAGGAAGTGGGGGGCCACCAGTAGATGGAGCCGATCCACGAGGTCGGCGTCCAGGAGCGCGCTCCCGAGGACCCCTCCCCCTTCGCAGAGGATCCGACGCATCCCAGCCTTCCGGAGCCCCTGCAGTGCGGCGCCGAGATGCACCCGGCCCTCCGCACCTTCCACCACCTCTACCGTCGCCCCACGGCTCGCCAGTTCGTCCCGCCATTCCCCAGGCGAGGCGAGGGTGGTCAGAACGCGCACGCCTCCCTCCCCCTCGTCCAGCATCCTGGCGTCGAGAGGGAGCGTGCCGCGGCCGTCCACCACGATCCGGATGGGAGGGACGCGTGGAACGACCTCCCCGCGGGCGGTCAGGAGCGGATTGTCGATCCGCGCCGTCCGGGCGCCCACCACGATCGCGTCGAAGCCTGCCCGGAAACGATGCACCTCGGCCAGGGCCTCTGCGCCAGAGATCGCGGTGCGAGACCCCGGCGCCTCTGCGATCCCTCCGTCGAGGGAGATGGCGAGCTTCAGGTCGACCCATGGGCGCTCAGGCGCTCGGGGGAAGAGGGTAGGGTTCTCCGCCCTGGCCTCGGGGAGCGAGAGCACCGGCCCCGTGATGCGGACGCCTGCTTCGGCCAGCTTCCGGCCTCCCCCACCGGACACCTCTCCGGGATCGGGTGCGCCGTATACCACCCTAGCTATGCCGGCCTCCTGGAGCGCGCGGGTGCACGGTGGCGTCTTTCCGAAATGGTCGCAGGGCTCGAGGCTTACGTAGGCCGTGGCCCCCTCGGTCGACCCGGTCGCGGTCGCCAGGGCATCCACCTCTGCATGGGCACCCCCGAACTCCCGGTGCCATCCCTCCCCGATCACTTGACCGTCCCTTTCCAGAACGCAGCCGACCAGCGGGTTCGGGTGGACACGCCCCCAGCCTCGTCGGCCGAGGTGGAGCGCGCGGTCCAGGAGGGCCCGTTCCCCCGTCCCGAGCTCCGGGACATCGACAGGGGCCCATCCACCTGGCTCCACGAACGGGGACGGCGAAGGATCCGTGCGGCCTTCTGCTCCGCTCAATGGATTATCCTGAAGGTCAGCGCTCCCTGGAGTCCCCCGCCTCCTGCCTCGAAGCTCCCCGACCCGCGGAGCGGATTCGAGGGGGTCCTTCCGGGGGCCCATGCGACCTCGCCGGCGATTTGCGTCACCAGCCAGGTGTAGTTGAGCCCCGCGAAAAGATACCGCCGGTCCTCCCGGATCCGGCGCGTGCCGGACTCGCCCTGAGCCCCCTCCCAGCTGGCGGATACCCGGGCGTCTCCGGAGATCCGATCCCAGGCGACGCCGCCGGTGACCCCGAGGGCGAGCATGTCCTTTCCCACCTCGAGGCGGAGGGAGTTGACCCGGGGTTCCACGTTCACGCGGGCTCCGGAGGACGCCATGTCGCCGTAGCGCACACGCCCCAGCCGGTGGTGCATCATCGTCAGGGTGACTCCCGGGAGTGAGAAGGATTCCCGGAAGATGCCGAGCCGCACGCCCGCGGAGAGTGCCGTGGCGGTGGAGGAGAGTCCCGGTGAGGAGGGGATCCGGTGGATCCGGATGGATGCGACGCCGTCCACACTCCCCACCCCGCCCACCGTGGCCGCGGGCGAGAACCCGTCGAAGATTCCCACCGTCGCCGTGAGGCGCCCCGATGCCAGGTTGCTGCGCCGGGCCAAGAGCCCGCTTCCGGGCGCGGCGTTCAGGTCGGGGTGCCGGAAGGAAACGAACCCCAGTCCCCCGTCCACGATGAACCGAGGCGAGCCCTGGATGCGGTGGCCCACCGTCGATGGACTCACCGGGATGGCGCCTCCTGCAGCGGACAACAGGCCCAGCCCTCCCATGAGGGCATGAGCCGCGAGAGCTCCGTCGGCGCAAGCGTCAGCGACGCCCGCCCCTCCCGACTGGGCGCATGCTGTGGCGAGGGCCCGTGCACCGCTCTGCGCAGCGATGGCCCCTGTTCCGGGGAGGAGCGGGAGAAGGGCGAGCGACAGCGCGCCCGCCAGCAGGCCGGAGCGAACCATTCTCAAGGGCCTTCCCCGTGGAAGGCGACCCCCTCTCCCGGGATCACTTCGCCCAGCAGCCATGCGCCCTCTCCCCGGTCTCGAAAACGCTGGAGGATCGCCTGGGCCTCGTCCGCCGCCAAGACCAGAACCATCCCCACGCCCATGTTGAAGACGCGGAACATCTCCTCCTCTTCCACGGAACCCATCTGCTGGAGCGCGGTGAAGAGGTCCGGGACCCTCCAGCTGGCGCGATCGATCCGCGCCGAGAGGCCTGCGGGGAGGACACGGGGAAGGTTACCTGGGAGTCCGCCCCCGGTGATATGGGCCATCGCCCGGATCGCGCCCCTTTCGAGCTCCGGCGCGAGTGCCGGCAGATAGCTCCGATGGACACGGAGCAGTGCTGTGCCCACCGGCTCTCCGAGCCCGGGGATCGGGTCATCCACGTCGAGCCCCGCCCCCTCGAAGACGATGCGCCGTGCCAGGGTGTACCCGTTCGTGTGGAGGCCCGAAGAGGGAAGCCCGATGAGGACGTCGCCCTCCTGGACCCTGCTCCCGTCCAGGATCTCCCCGCGAGGCACGATCCCGACGATGAAGCCGGCGAGGTCGTACTCCCCCTCCCCATAGAAATCGGGCATCTGGGCGGTCTCACCCCCCAGGAGGGCACACCCGTTGTCGCGGCATCCCTCTGCGATCCCGCGAACCACTTCCTCCACCACTCCCTCGTCGAGCTCGCCGGTGGCAAGGTAGTCGAGAAAGAAGAGGGGGCGTGCACCCTGGACAAGGATGTCGTTCACGCAGTGGTTCACCAGATCCTGGCCCACGGTGTGGTGGACGCCCGTCCGGAACGCGAGCTTGAGCTTGGTGCCCACACCGTCCGCAGAGGATACCAGAACCGGTTCCCGCACATCGTCCGGGACCTGGTAGAGTCCCCCGAACGCCCCGAGCTCGGAGAGGGTCCAACGGTCGCGTGTAGCCTCCAACAGTTCCCGGATGCCCTCCTTGGCCCGTTCGGCCTTCTCCAGGTCGACGCCGGCGGAGCGGTAGTCCATCCCCTTCCCTGTCTCCGATCCCCTAGCGCCTTCAGCCATTGCCCAGGTCCTCGTCGAGGTCGAAATAGGTCATCCGTCGGAACTCCCGGGCCCGCCGAGCCACTTCTCCGCGGTCGGCCACACGGAGTCTGTCGACGCTGAAAGACTCCACCGCGAGGGAGCCGGTCACCGACCCCATGACTACTGCTCTGCGCATGCCGGCGGGGGAAAAGTCACCCCACCCCGCCAGGGCTCCGAGGAATCCTCCCGCAAAGGCGTCCCCCGCACCCGTGGGGTCGAAAATCCGCTCGAGCGGGTAGCCCGGGACGAAGAAGATTCCGTGTTTGTCGAGGAGCAATGCCCCGTGCTCTCCCTTCTTGACGACCACTCGGGAGGGGCCCCGGTCCCGCACCCAGCGGGCCGCCCGGAGAAGGTTGGGCTCCTCGGCGAGCTGTCGGATCTCCCCCTCGTTCACGATGAGGGTGTCGACCCGCTCGAGGAGGGCAAGGAGGGCCTCCCGACTTCCCTCGATCCAATAGTTCATGGTATCGCACGCCACCATGGTCGGACTTCCGACCTGGTCCAGCACCCTCCCCTGCAGCTGCGGATCGATGTTGCCGAGGAAGAGGAGATCCGGTTCGCGGAATCCGTCCGGGATGGCAGGGTGGAAATCGGCGAACACCCCGAGGCGGGTCTCGAGCGTTTCCGGCGCTGAAAGGTCATGACTGTAGCGTCCGGTCCAGCGGAAGCTCTCGCCCGCGGCACGGTGGATTCCCGAAAGGTCCGTACCGCGCTGAGTCAGGAACTCGAGTTCGCCGAGGGGATAGTCGTCGCCCACGACGCCCACGATCTGGACCGGCGCGAAGAGCGAGGCCGCGGCCGCAAAATGCACCGCGGAACCCCCGATCACATCTTCGGCCTTCCCGAAGGGCGATTCCACGGTGTCGAGGGCGACGCTCCCCACCGCCAGGATGCGGCGAGGGCGGGACCGGTTGGCGGACATACCCGACGATCTTCCGCGTGCTTCTATTTCAGGCATTCGAGCTCCCGGTGGCTGGGTGAGCGGGATCGGCCGAGGCATCCTCCGACTCCCGCTCCATCCTCTCGGGCGCCTCGATTCCGAGGACCTGGAGCGCATTGGCGAGGACGATCCGCACGGCCTCGGTGAGCGCCAGTCGGGCGCGGCGGACGTCCGCGTCGGAGTGGAGGACGGCGAGGGCCGGATTGCGTGTGGGGTTGCCCTCGTGGTACCACGCGTTCACCCGGCCGGCGGTCTGCTCCAGATACTCGCAGACCAGGTGCGGCGCACGGGCTCCTGCCGCTCTCTCGACGAGCGAGGGGAACTCGGCGAGCTGCTGTATGAGTTCGCGCTCGGACGGATGGTCCAGGAGCTCGAGGTTGGCCGCCTCCCCCTTCTCGAGCGCGACCTCCCCCGCCTTGCGGAGGATCGAGCACATGCGAGCGTGCGCGTACTTCGCCTTGAAGACGGGATTTTTGTCGGATTGGTCCCGCGCCCAATCCAGGTCGAAGACGAGGTGCGCTTCCGGTTTTCGCATCAGGAAGAAGTAACGGGTCACATCGACTCCCACCTCCGAGACGAGATCGCGAAGCGTGAGGTAGCCTCCCGCACGTTTCGAGAACTTCACCTCCTCTCCGCCCTGCTCGACCGTGACCATCTGGTGCAGGACGTATTCCGGGTACCCTTCCGGCAGGCCCAGAGCCCTCAGCCCAGCGCGGACCCGCGCGACGGTCCCGTGATGGTCGGATCCCTGGACGTTCACCGCCGCCCGGAATCCCCTCTCCCATTTGGTGAGGTGATAGGCCACGTCGGGAAGGAAGTAGGTGGGTGACCCGTCGGACTTGATCATGACCCGATCCTTCTGGTCGCCCAGCTCGGACGTCCGAAGCCAGACCGCCCCGTCCTTCTCGTAGACGAGGCCGGTCTCTCGCAAGGCCTGAACGGTTCGCTCGACCCGCCCCTCCGAGTAGAGGCTGGACTCGAGGAAGTACTCATCGAAGTGCACCCGGAACTCTGTCAGGTCCCGGTCCTGCTCCTCCCGTAGGCGCCCGACCGCGAAGGCTCGAATCCTCTCGTCTGCCTCGTCCTCCGCCATGTCCAGGAGGCGGTCGCCCTCGAGCGCATGCATTTCGTCGGCCAATTCCACCACCGTCTCGCCGTGGTAGCCGTCCTCGGGGACCGATGCCTCCCGACCCAGCCGCTCCAGGTATCTCGCCCTCACGCTCTCGGTGAGTCGGTCGATCTGGCGCCCCGCGTCGTTGTAGTAGAACTCCCGGTGCACCCTCCAGCCGGTCCACTCGAGGAGGGAGGCTATTGCATCGCCGAGGGCCGCCTGGCGCCCGTGCCCCAGGTGGAGGAGGCCCGTCGGGTTCGCGGAGACGAACTCCACCATGAGCGGCTGGGCACCTCCCGCTTCGGACCGGCCGTAGCGCTCTCCGCCTTCCAGGATCTCCGCGACGGCGCCCGTCACGGCTCCGGTGGAGAGGCGGAAGTTGAGGAAGCCGGGGCCTGCGACCTCCACCGCGGCAATTCCGTGCATCCCGCGCGGGATCCGTGCGGCAATGTCCTCCGCGATCGCACGCGGTGGGCGTCGGAGTGTCGAGGAGAGCGTCATAGCCACGTTGGTGGCGAGGTCCCCGTGGGAGGGGTCCCGGGGGCGCTCCAGGTGGATCTCGGGGGCCTGGACGCCCATGTCGGCGAGGGCGCTGCGGAGTGCGGCTCGGATGCCGTCGGAGGTCATGGGGAGCCTCAGTCGGCCTTTTTGGAGCTGGAGGAGGCGTCCGCATTCGGCTTCTTGCCCGCGGTGTCCCCGCCAGCTTCCGACGATCCCCCCGGGCTCTCGCCCTTCCGATCGGCTTTGGCCTCCTTCCGGTACGATTCCGGGCGGGAGTCGGTGATATAGAAGCCCTCTCCCTTGAAGAGGAGCCCGGCACCCGCGGAGAGAAGCCGCTTCGCAGGCTGTCCGCAGGTGGGACATTCTGCGACGGGCTCGTCGGACATCCGTTGGAAGAGCTCGAAGTCATGCCCCTCGGGGCAGCGGTATTCGTACGTGGGCATGTCGGTGGATGGTTCGGGGTCTCGGGGCGCGTGGTCGGTGCGTCGCGGGCCGGCTGCGCGGAGCGCCTCGTCAGCCTGGAAAGTTAACCCCTCCGGGGCGATGGTGAACCCCCGTCATGGGTGCCCCATTCGCCTCGCAGGGCATCCGATATCTCTCCGACCGTGGCGGAGGTCCGGACCGCCTCGAGAATGGGGGCCATGAGGTTCTCCGACCCTGCCGCCGTTGCGGCCACCCGCTCCAGGGCCTCGCGCACCCGATCGGGAGAGCGATTCTTCTTCCGCTCCCGAAGCGCAGCGGTCTGCCGGGTTTCAAGTGCGGCATAGTCGGATCCGTCGGGCCGTGGGGGCGCCGCGGCGTCCTCGTCGTGAAAGCGGTTGATTCCCACGACCGTGCGCTCGCCTGACTCCAGCTCGCGCTGGAAGCGATATGCCGAGCGCTCGATCGCCTCTTTCATATAGCCCACGGCCCGGGCCGCTCCACCCCTCTCTTCGATCTCGGCGAGGTGCCCTTCGGCCGCGGCCTCCACCCGATTCGTGAGTTCCTCGATGAAGTAGCTGCCGGCGAGCGGGTCCACGGTGCGGGCCACCCCGGACTCGTGGGCCAATACCTGCTGGGTCCGGAGGGCAAGGCGGGCCGCCTCTTCGCTCGGGAGGGAGAGGGCCTCGTCGTAGCCGTTGGTGTGGAGGGACTGCGTCCCTCCGAGGATGGCCGAGAGCGCCTGGGTGGTCACCCGCACCACGTTGTTTCTCGGTTGCTGGGCGGTGAGGGTTGAACCGCCGGTCTGGGTATGAAAGCGGAGCCGGCACGCTCCATCGGAGGCGTCCCAGCGGTCCCGCATGAGCCGTGCCCAGAGTCGACGTGCCGCCCGGAACTTGGCGACCTCCTCGAAGAAGTCGCTGTGTGCAGCGAAGAAGAACGAGATCCTCGGCGCGAACTCCTCCAATGGGATGCCGGCAGCGACAGCCCGCCCCACGTACTCCAACCCGTTCGCGAGGGTGAAGGCCACCTCCTGGGGTGCGGTCGAACCCGCCTCGCGAATGTGGTACCCGGAGATTGAGACGGGATTCCAGCGTGGCAGCCCTTCTGCGCAATATGCCATCAGGTCGGTAACGAGCCGGAGCGAGGGCTCGACGGGGTAGATGTAGGTTCCCCGCGCGAGGTATTCCTTGAGGATGTCGTTCTGGACCGTGCCGGTCAGGTCCCCCGGATCGATTCCCTGCTCTTCGGCGACTGCAATGTAGAGCGCCAGGAGAATCGGCGCCGTGGCGTTGATGGTCATCGAGGTCGAGACCTCCCCCAACGGGATTCCGCGGAAGAGCAGACGCATGTCCTCGATGGAGTCGATGGCCACTCCGGCCCGCCCGACCTCGCCGGCCGCGAGGGGGTGGTCGGAGTCGTACCCCATCTGGGTAGGCAGGTCGAATGCCACGGAGAGGCCCGTCTGCCCCCGCTCCAGGAGGTACCGATAGCGAGCGTTGGTTTCGGACGCCGTTCCGAACCCGGCATACTGGCGCATGGTCCAGAGGCGTCCGCGGTACATGTCGGCGTGGATCCCCCGGGTGAAGGGGAATGCTCCGGGGACACCCAGATCGCGATCGGGATCGAGCGCCACGCTGCCTGGACCGTAGACCGCTCGCACCGGAAGCCCCGAGTCCGTGACCCAGCTGGACTCGTGGTCCAACTCCCCGTCCGGTTCTTCGCTCATTCGACTTCCTCCGGATCGGAGGGCACCCCGCCGGATGGGTCGTCTTCGAGAAGTTGGAACGTAATCAGCGGCGCGTCCTTCTCCACGACGCTTCCCTCCTGAACGTGAACGCGGCTCACACGTCCCGCTTCCCCGGCACGCAGCTCGTTCTCCATCTTCATCGCCTCCACGACGAGGAGTCCGTCTCCCGGTTCCACGTGATCCCCTTCCCGGACCAGCACCTTCACCACGAGCCCCGGCATTGCCGCGGTGAGGGGGGATGGGCCCCGGCGCTCTCCGGATACCTCGCGCGCGGTCCGGGTGGCCTCCTGTCCGGGGTCGAGGACCCGGGCCTCGTAGCGGACGCCCTCGACGTCGATGTGCCATTCTCCACGTCCGACCCTTTTGGGTAGAACGCGCAGCGAGCGGTCCGCGTCCTTGGCCATGCGGAGGGGCGACATGCTCGGCGAACTCAGCGAGATCGGCACGGGATGGTCGTCGAGGAGGACCTTCCCGTCGTTCACCGAGACCCGGTAGCGATTCCCGTCCACATGTACGAAGAAGTCCATGGTCGAGGCTACCCCCGGGTTCGGAGGTGGTTCTCGGGCGGGCTCCCGTCTATCCAGTGCACCGGCTCAGCCTGCCAGGTCGAGGGTGAGGAGTGTCTCGACGTGGGCGGTCTGCGGGAAGAGGTCGAAAAGCTGCAGTCGGGTGAGACGGTAGGTCGTTCCGAGTCTGCGTACGTCCCGCGCCAGGGTGGCGGGGTCGCAGCTGACGTAGACGATCCGCCCGGGCCTCGCCTCCGAGAGGAGTCGAATGGCCTCCTCGTGCACTCCAGCACGCGGTGGGTTCAACACCACCAGGTCGGCGGGGGCCCCTAACGCGATCCGGCCCCGGTTTTCCCCTTCC
>JBBDRS010000010.1:0-9875 GCA_040905325.1 Gemmatimonadota bacterium | reverse complement strand
CCGTCGACGAGCCGCCTACGATTCGGGTCCCTGGCGCTCCCAACGGTGGCCCCGCGACTTCTTCAACGGCCTTTTAGCGTGGCGGCACCCGAGGGGGCGAACCCCCGGGAGGGGTGAGGGTACCGCAACGACAGGAGTCCGTGCGACCTTTTTCTGAGACCGAGAAGGAGCTGATGAGCAAGAAGCGGAGTGGGGGTGGAAAGAGCGCGGCCACGGAGGAGCCTGGCGCCGACGGACACGAGGGTGCCGAGGCCGAAGCAGTTGATGGGGAGGCTCTCGGAGATGAGGAGGGGGCCGGCCACGGCGAGGTGGCTCGCCTGAGCGAGGAGCTCCAGGGCTTGAACGATCGGCACCTCCGCCTGGCCGCGGAGTTCGACAACTACCGGCGGCGGTCGAATACGCAGCTCGGTGAAGCCGGGGCCCGAGCGCAAGCCGAACTGGTGGGACGCATCCTGGACGTCGTGGACGACTTCGAGCGGATTGCCGGCATCAGTCCGGAACAGGCCACGGTGACCTCGCTTCTGGAGGGCGTGAACCTGGTGCGCCGGAAGCTCGACCAAGCCCTGGCGGGAGCCGGTCTGGAGGAGGTGGAGGCCGAAGGCGAGCCCTTCGATCCCAACTCCATGGAGGCGATCATCCGGGAGCCGGCCGAAAGTGCCGAGGAAGAGGATACGGTGGGGAGCGTCCTCCAGAGGGGCTTCCGTTTCCGGGGTCACCTGGTCAGACCGGCTCGGGTGAGCGTGCGGAAGTACGACGGTTGAGGACTCGGATCGGAGGGCGGCCCTGATGACCACGGCTTCCAGGAATTACTACGACGTCCTCGGGGTGGGCGAATCCGCCGACCGGGACGAAATCCGGAAGGCCTACCGCAAGCTCGCAAAGGAATTTCATCCGGATGCGAATCCGGGTGACGAGAGCCAAGCCGAGCGATTCAAGGAGCTCGGCGAGGCATATGCCGTGCTTTCGAACGAGGAGAAGCGGCGGCAGTACGACCAGATGCGGAAGGCGGAAGCCTTCGGGTTCGGACCCCGGGGCACGGGCTTTCGTCCGGGGGCCCGTGGCACCAGAGGGCCCGCAGGCGCCCCGGGCACCCCCGGCGGGTTCTCTTTCGACGACCTTGGAGACCTGGGCGGTCTCGGTGATCTGTTCAGCACCATCTTCGATCGAGGTCGGGGTGGCCGGGCAGAGGGACGGGGCGCACCCTCCATGTCACAAGGCCAACATGTGGAAGCCGAGGTCGAAGTGTCCTTTACCACGGCCGTGCGGGGGGGGAGCGTCACAGTCTCCGTTCCCGTTACCGAGAGCTGCGCGGTATGCGGAGGGGAAGGGGCCCAGCCCGGCACCTCCGTGCGGCGCTGCCAGGAGTGCGGAGGGTCGGGGTCCGTCTCCTTCGGACAAGGAGGCTTCGCCGTGACGCGCCCCTGCCCGGCCTGCATGGGACGAGGGGCGATTCCCGACATGCCCTGTGCCGCCTGTCGGGGACAGGGCGTGGTCCGTCAGGTCCGAAAGCTTCAGGTCAAGGTGCCTGCTGGTGTCGACACGGGGTCACGGCTCCGGGTCGCCGGTCAGGGGCAGAGCGGGGGAAGAGGGGGGAAGCCCGGTGATCTCCTCCTGGTTTTCCGGGTGAAGCCCCATCATTTCTTTCGGCGGGACGGGCTCGACATCCACTGTACCGTGCCCCTCAATCTCGCTCAGGCAGTTCTGGGCACGAGGATCCGGGTCAAGGCGGTGGATGGCTCCAGGGTGCTCCTCCGGATCCCTCCGGGTACCCAGAGCGGGACCCGGTTCCGCATTCCGGCCAAGGGAGTGACGAAGGGTGACCGGGCGGGCGATCAATACGTGGAGGTACGGGTAGAGGTCCCGTCCTCCCTCTCAGAGGAGGAACGGGACCAGTTCGTCTCCTTCGCCGACGCCGCCGGCCTCCCCCACTGAATGCCGAATATGGAGGTGGAGGTGTGAGGACGATCCTGGATGGGGAGCTGGTGGAGTGGGAGGTGTGGGCCGGGCCGGGTAGGTCCGGGCGGCCATCGGAGGGGGTACTGGTCTTCCGTTGCCTTTCCGATCCCGAGAGGCGACCGAGGACCACGGCCGTGGACGGCGGCCGCGCCGCGGCGGAGAAGACAGCGCATGTTGCATCCTCCGGGGAGCTTCAGGCGCTGCTGGCCGACTCGCTGCCGCTGCGGTAACCCCCGGAAACACAGGCGCCCCTATCCTCCGCGGCGGTCCCTGACCGGACGATTCTCCCTCCCCCCAGCAGGCGATCCCCCACGAATACGGCGCACGACTGCCCGGGCGTGATGGCGAACTGCGGGTCGTCGAATCGGAGTGCGAGCGTCGTGGGGCGGGGAGCTCCGGAATTCAGGGCTCGCGACGCGTCGGCCGCAAACGTGCCGGGCCCCTCCACTCGGGCCCGGGCGGGTGGCGCTCCGTGCCGGATTTGCAACTCCACCTCCTCGCCGACGGAAGGGGCGGAGCTCAGCCAGTTCAGGTCGTGGAGTTCGACGAGATCCCGGGAGAGGGCGGCCCGCGGACCCACCACGACCTCGCGGGTCGCGGGACGGACCTCTACCACGAAGTGCGGCTCGGAAAACCCGCCGCCGAGCCCCTTTCTCTGGCCGACGGTGAATCCCGCGTACCCATCGTGTTCCCCGAGCATCCGTCCGTCCAGATCGACGATGGGCCCGGGTTCGAGAGCCGGGTGTCGGGGCGTCAGGCGGCGCTTGAGGAGGTCCCGGTAATCCCCGGTGGGAACGAAGCAGATCTCCTGGGACTCGGGTTTGTCGGCCGTTGCCAGCTCGATATCCCGTGCCCGGGAGCGGACCTCCGCCTTCTCCAGGTCGCCGAGGGGGAAGTGGAGGAGGGGAAGTGCTTCGGCCGGCAACTCCCAGAGGAAGTACGCCTGATCCTTCCGTCGATCTCGGCCCCGGAAGAGGGCGTGTCGACCCTCCGGGTCCCGTCCGCTCCGGACGTAGTGTCCGGTTGCAATCCCGTCGCAGCCGAGCTCGCCGGCCCGCCGCAGGAGGTCCCCGAACTTCGTCTTTGAATTGCACCGCACGCATGGGTTCGGGGTGCGCCCCTCAGCGTACTCCGAAACGAAGTCGTCGATCACGTCGCGGGTGAAGTCCTCCTCCACGTCGAAGATGTGGTGGGGGATGTCCAACCGCTTCGCCACCGCGCGGGCATCCATGATCCCTTCCATCCCGCAGCAAGTTCGGGGGTGGGAGGGAGTACCGGTGTAGCAGAACGTCTTCATGGTGGCACCGATGACCTCGTGTCCGGCCTCGCGGAGGAGGACGGCGGCCAGGGAGGAGTCCACTCCTCCCGACATCGCCACGAGCAGCTTCTGAGCCATCTTTACCATTGCGCTTCCATGCGGGGGTCCCGACCGGCGCCACCTTTCCCCGATTTGGGGAGTGGACATCGCGACCATAAGTTAGCCGACTCGTGCCCTGTGCTGAACCGCCGGGGGTGCTCGCGATCCAGAAGGAGGAAGAATGGGTGGAAGGATTGGACTTACGCTCCCGCCGGGGAGGCCCCGACGCTTTCGGGCCACCGTCCATGGGACCGTGTTCGCCGGGCGGGAGCTGCATCTGGAGGGGATCCGGTCCGGGGACCTTCTCACCCTGGTCCCCGATCCGCCGGGGCCGGAGCAGCCGGCCGTCTGGGTCCACCTGCGAACCGGGGAGCCACTCGGTCACCTTCCGTCGGAGATCGGGACCTGGCTGGGTCGGTGGATGCTGGACGGGGGCGGCGCGAAGGCACGGGTCATCAAATCGGCGGGCCGGGATGTGCCGAGCTGGCGCAGGCTCCTCATCGAAGTCTCCTGCATCTGACCGTTAGAAGGCGATTGAAGACAGCCTTGTGTTACCGCGTCCCGACGGGTAGCGGCTTGGGATTGCTCACCTCCGCGTTGGGGATTTGACTCAGCACGGGGTGGTTCGTGCGGAAGAAGGAGGACAAATAGACGTTCATCGTGAGACTTTCCTTGCCGAGACGCAGGAAGCCGACTGCATGGGCTGGGGTGTGCCGGCCTGGGTGGAGCGAGACTTCGGGTCTGTCAGATTTTCTGTGGTTTTCGGGTTGGCAAGGAGACCTGGAGTCGACCTACCAGGCAATGCTCGACAGGCGGAGTGAATTTTCATTGGTAGCGGAACCCGGGACCACGTTCCGTTACTCGAACGGGGGATACGGGCTTCTCTCGCTCGTGCTCGAGGCGGCCCTCGGTCAGCCGATCCACTCGATCATGTCATCACGAGTCTTTCAACCGGCTGGAATGATCGACGCCACGATGGAGCAAGCTCCTGATCGGTCCGTGACCGGATGGTACAATGGCCCGGTTCTGATCGATCGACTGGCAGCGGGCTACAATGGATCGCCGCCCGAGATCCGTACCGCTTACAGCCTCATGTATACTATCCCGGGTGCGGGAGGGGCCATCGGCACGGCGGATGATCTTGCGCACTTCGCGAGGGCCGTATTCCGAAACCGACTGCTGCCGGAAGAGCTGATTGCAAAAATGCTTGCTCCCGACCCGGCGGTCCACGAGCGTTACGCCGATGGCTGGATCGTCGGCGAACGAAATGGCCACGCAAGGTACTCCCATTCGGGAGGTACCAACGGCTTTCTCTCTTTGCTCGAGTACTACCCGAATCTCGATTTGACGATTGTCATACTGAGCAATCTCGGCTTCGCAGATATCGGCGGGCTGTCCAGTTCGGTGGCGGACATCGCGCTGCAATTGGCGACGGAGATGGAAGCGCGATGATGAAGAGGGTCCCGTAGCGAGCCAGCTTTCCGTTCCAACGAGGGCGTGAATCCGTCAGCGCGGACCGCCACACGTACCCATCACCATTCGCGCTCACCGGGAAAGTGGCCCATGTCAATGAAACCCGGGTGCGTGAACCCTCGTAGGGCCCCTCGAACATGGTGACGTCATCGGGTCGCGAGACCCGATCTCCATTCCTTGTACGAGGTGGCTGCAATGTCTGTCTTTTCCCTTCTCCTTGTCCTCTGGATCCCGCTTCCGTCCGGAGGATCCTCTGCCCTGCAGCATGAAACCGCGCCGGTTGTCCTGTCTCAGGATTCGATTCCCGACGTCCTCGCCCGGATTCGGTCCGAAGGTCTGGAGAACAGCCGGGTCCATGAGACGGTCGGCTATCTCGCCGATGTCATCGGCGCCCGGCTCACCGGATCTCCCGAGACCAGGGAGGCGAGTCTCTGGGCACGAGACTGGTTCCGGGGGCTGGGACTTGCCGCCGATCTGGAGGGTTTCGCCTTCGGCCGGGGCTGGGGCTTCAGCCACTCTTCCTTGCGCATGAACTCCCCCCGTCTCTCGGTGATGACTGCGAGACCGATCGCCTGGCATCCAGGTACGGACGGACCGATTCGTGCCCCGGTGGTTCGAGCCGACATCCGTTCCCCCGCCGATTTCGAGCGTTACCGAGGAGAGCTTCAGGGGAGGATCGTACTTCTGGATGGCCTTCGGGCACAGCAAGACGCCCAGTGGACCCTCTTCCTGCGTCATGATGAGGAAGCGCTGGAGGGAATCATGAGCCGGGAGTACCGGGCACCCGCTCCTCAAGCGTTGGAAGGGTTTGCCCAGCAATTCACCTTCCCGGAGGAGCTATACGCCTTCCTGACCGAAGAGGGTGCGATCGCGACTCTGGGGCGGAGTTGGAAGCACGGCGCTCTCATCGACGCCAAGGGTTTCGCGCATCGCAACGACAACACCCCGGGGATCCCGGCTCTGACCGTCGCTTCCGAGGACTACGATCGGATACTGAGACTCCACGAACGGGGCCTCGGAGTCGAGGTCGAGATTGACGTCGATGTCTCATACTTCGATGCGGATTCCATGGCGTACAATACCATCGCCGAGATCGCGGGTGGCGACCTCGCGCACGAGGTGGTGATCGCAGGTGCCCATATCGACAGCTGGCATCTCGGGGACGGCGCGGCGGACAACGCGGCTGGAGTCGCAGTGGTCATGGAGGCGGCTCGCATCCTGTCGAGTCTCGACGTTCCATTCCGACGGACCATTCAGTTCGCGCTCTGGAACGGTCATGAACAGGCAGCACAGGGATCGGTGCACCATCTGAGACAACACTACCTCGACCGCCCGATCCCGGACGATGCGACCGAAGCGCGCCTTCCGGGACTCTTCTGGTTCACGAGCGAGCCGGTGGCGCCCCAACCGCGGCACGACTCCATCTCGGTCTACTTCAACGTGGACGGCGGTCCGGGCCGGATCCGGGGCATTCACGCCGAGGGCAACCAGCCAGCCGCGGACATCTTCGAAGGGTGGATCGAGCCGCTCAGCGACCTCGGGGTCGAGGGAGTGGCGATCGTGGGCACCTCGGGAAGTGATCATGTCGTCTTTGACTATGCGGGCATTCCGGGCTTTCACTTCATTCAGGATCCACTCGACTATTTCACACAAACTCACCACACGCAGGTCGATACATACGACCATCTGCGCCTTGACGACCTGAGACAGTCGTCCGTGGTCCTGGCCACTTTCCTCTACCATGCCGCCATGCGCGAGGAGCGCATCCCCCGCAAGCCGCTTCCGCCGACACTGGTAGAAGAAGATATCGCTACGCCTCAGGCTGCGGCGGTTCCGGAGGCCGAGGACTTCGACACCTCGGGCATCGATCTTTTCTGGGCCACTGCGGACCGCCTCGCGGCCGGAGAGGAGCTGACCGAGTCCGACTGGGACGCTTTCTTCTCTCACCCGGGTTATGCGGTGACCGAATCGTCGGGACAGCGGCGCTCAGTCGTCACTCACTGCATGGTAGCGGTCTTTTCACCGGACGGGGACGTGTCTCAAGCCAAGGAGAACCCGCCCGAAGGAGAAGGGCGGCTGAGCCTGCTCAGCCGGGTCTGTGACCACCTCGCCACAATCGCGGAGCGTCGCGGTGAGGTCGAGCAGTACATCGCCCAGCTCCAGGGATCGGATATGGTCAGGGCGGGGAATCAGGCGGCAGCTCGCTATCTGCCGGAGGGCGTCATGGAGTCGGTTCAGGCACCGCGCGCCTACGTACTCCTCTTCGAGGCTCAGGGCTTTGGACGCAGCGACGCCGTGGTTATGGACGGATTCCTGATGATGATCCAGGGAGATCGCCAGAACGCAGAGTTCCTCGGACACGAGTTTCACCACGCGTACCGAGACGCGGTTTCGACACTGAACCCGACCCCGATCGCAGCTCCTCTGGTCAGTGCCCTCGATCGGATCGTGAACGAGGGGACCGCATCGATGATCGACAAGGCGGGGTATGTCCGGACCGGGGCCGTGCCCCATGGCTTCCCAACCGTCTTCCTCGAACTGGTTGCTGGTGCGCCCGAGCGCTTGCGCGACATCGACGAATCTCTCGCAAACCTCGATCCAACCGCGGAAGGGTACGAGGCAGCCGCGACGGTGGTCAACCGCCTCAGCCCCTGGGGCGGGCACCTGAACGGTGTCTACATGGCCATGGCCATCGAGGAAGCGTTCGGTCGTGAAGCCGTGGTTGAGGCTCTGACCGGACCCGTGCCCTTCTTCACCAGCTACCAGCGTGCCGCTGAGCAACTGGGTGGGAACTACTTCCGATTCTCGGATGAGGCCATGGAGCGAATCACCGGACTGGGAACCGCCGAGGCCTCCAGGGAGGACGGTGAATCCGGGTGAAGCCGGAAGTGAGAGCGGTCGACGAGATCGCCCCGGGATTCGCCATCCGATCCCGCACCACGGTGGCCGAGCATGCACCGGATCGGCGCGCGCTCCCCTGACGGACCCGGGCTACTCGGTTCGCATCGTCTCGGCCGGGTCTATGCGTATCGCCCGACGGGCGGGGATCCAGGTGGCAATGACGGAAGCGAACACCAACGCCAGCAGGGCCGCGAAAAAGGCGTTCCGATCGAGGGGTGTGACACCGTACAGAAAGGCTTCAAGGAGGTCCGTGAGAACGACTGCAGCAGCGAGCCCGATCAGAGCGCCAGCGGCAGTCGCGGACGCGGTACGGCCCAGGACCCCGGTGAGAACACGCTGAGACTTCGCCCCGAGCGCCATGCGGATCCCGATCTCCCGGCGCCCGGCGGCAACGGTCCACGAAGCAACTCCATAGATGCCAACGCCGGCAATCAGAAGGGCGAGGGCGCTGAAGAGGCCGAGCAGGGTGGTGCCGAAGCGCTGAGTGGCCAGAACCCGGTCGAGCTGGTCGGAGATGGCGCGGGCAATCAGATTTCCGCTCGAGAGCGCCGGGCCGGGGAGCTGGGTCAGGGGATAACAGACATGAGGTTCGTCCCGCTCGGTCAGATCGTGATAGAGCGTCTGGCCCACGACGCCAATCACGGTGGCGGGCTCGCGGTTGAAGGTGATCCGGCCCAGGCGGCCAACGGGTCGCTCGTCGCCCCACAGCTGACGGGCGGCCGCCTCGTTGACCATGATGACCAGGGGAGCGTCGGCGGCGTCCCGTTCATCGAAGCGCCGTCCGTGGACAAGGGGGATTCCGAGGCTTTCGAAGTACTCCGGCGTCACGACGTTGATGGGGACGCCCGCCCTGGTCTCCTCGTCCTCATCCGGGATGAAGGGAAGCGCGACCTGGCGGGCTCCGACGGGGCCGTGCGTGGCATAGGCCACCGAGGTCACGGTGGGATGTCGTCGCGCGGCATCGAGCATGCGGTCGACCACGCCCACCCCCTCGGCCATCGTGACGCCGTGGGGGCGGAGACGCACGGTAGCTGCGGCCACGCCTTCGGTATCGATCCCGAGATCGGTCTGGAGCGCCTCCTGGAGCGACCGTCCGAAGAGCGCCGCGCCCACCAGGAGCACGACGGACTGCGGGCAGGACCGACTCCTGGCGTTCTTCTGCAAGGGTCGAGGCGTGTGCCCCTCCTGCAACGCCCGACGCATGGCGGAGGTGGCGGCGCACCTGACCGACGAGGTGATCCCGCACCTCCCCGTCCGGCAGTGGGTGCTGTCCGTGCCGAAGCGGCTTCGGCCCTTCCTGCACCAGACCCCCGAGGTCGCGAGCGGGGTGCTCGCCATCTTCCTCGGCGTCATGACCCCCAGCGTGCAGCTTGACGCCTGCGCATCCAGCCCGATATACCTGTCCATGAGCGTTCTCCTGTTGGGGTGGGAACTGCTGGGGTCTCGCAAATTCCAGAGTGTCCCGCCCCTCGGGAGAATGCCAGCTCTGTTCCGGGGCCAGCTTCCGCATCGCTCCTCCTCCGATCACGGACGCGCCGAATGTTCTGAGCTGCATCAATGTTCTCTCCTTTTGGGAGAACTGCCGGCACCACCCATCTATCCTCGAGCGCAAGCCGCGTGCTCCCATGGCAAGGCGGCTTCGATCGGCGAGGCTTCTACTATGCGCTCATCTTCCGATTCCAGCCTGAGTATGAAGTGATGCTGGGCCGGTTCGACAGGAGTTTCGCACCGGTCGACACGCTGATCATCCCTTCGAGTCCAGTCGCGCGAGAAGAGTTCGAAGTCACGATCGACGGGCGGGTGCACGATGAACCTGTGCCGTTCCAGGGTGCTTTGGCGTGGCGGCTCTCTCCCGACGGCCGAATATGGGGCCTCGTGACAGACCGATATCGCCTATTCGAGCTGGATGAGCGCGGTGATACTCTTCGCGTCGTGACCAAGCCCTACGAACCGGTGCGCGTTTCGGCGGAGGAGCGGGACGAGGCGCTGGAGAACCTCCAGGGTTTCGTCGAGTTGGGCGGAAGGATCGACCACTCGCGTATACCAGAGCACAAGCCACCTGTCGGTTCCTTCTTCATCGATGACGGTGGTCACGTCTGGGTACGGCGCACGACCTCCAGCGGCCCGGGTGACTGGTCTTCCCCCCGATTCCTGATCCAGGTGGACACGCGTAAAGAGGGCGAGCTAA
>JBBDRS010000009.1:0-51436 GCA_040905325.1 Gemmatimonadota bacterium | reverse complement strand
TGGCCGCGACTATGAGCGCACCGACGAGGAGCTTCCCGGCTCTCAACGGTCCGCCCCCTCGTGCTCCGCGTGGACATCGTTCAGCGTCCAGTCGTAGTCGAAGAACAGCACGCGCACGTCGTCGCGGGCCAGGAGCTCCTGCCTTCGTCCCTCAAGGTAGGGAAGGAAGAAATCGGGGAGCGCGGCGGTGCCGCCGAAGTCCTCCGAGTACCAGTCGAGGACCCGGTTCAACCGGAGCACGACGGGGGGGCCCTGCTCGACCTGGAAGTGGCGGCGGTCCTGGATGAAGGCATGCACCTGGCGGTCGAGCTGGGCGTCGAGCCTCTCACCCATGTACGCTTCGTCGGCCAGGCGCGGGCAACTGAAGGCCGCGCAGTTCACGGCGAAGTGGATCCGGGGCTCACCGAAGCGAGGACGGATGATCTCGTGCTCGATCTCGTCCAGCGAACGCGGGTGGCCGACCACCGGGCAGAAGGCCTCCGTGAATACGTCCTTGATCTGCCAGACGGAGTTGGCGGGGCGGTCCGTCGCCCAGTTCCGAACCGCTCCGAAGAGGCCCGTGCCGCCGGGCTCGATGGGGTAGTGGTCGCGGACACGCAGGAGCATGCAGGCGTTGTAGGCGTTCAGCCAGAAGGCAAGCTGATCGTCCCGAGAAGCCGCCTCCAGCCGATCCGGCCTCGTGCGGCTGAGCTCCGCGATGTACCCGTCGAGAAGCCCGCCGTGCTCCAGGAGCGCCTGGTAGTCGACCAGGGAGTCCACCACGACCTCCTGGAGGAGGAGCGTGAAGCGGGCGTGATCCGGCGGCCCCTGGGCGAGCGCCGCCGCAGGCCAGGCCAGGACGGCCAGCCCCAGGAGGACCACCGTCGCCTTGGGACGGCCGCGCCGATGGAGGAAACGCCTTGTCTGTTCAATCATCTTCGTGGGTCTCGTTCCGCTCGTAGGTGGACAGGTGCATGAGTCCGTGCGCGCGCCGACCGGGTTGCCGGCTCGGAACCTGGCGGGGTCTGCTGCGGCTGGCGGTTCGCCGGTTCCTGCACGGCTTCCAGGAAGAGAATCCGGCAGACACCCGGTACGGTTCCGCGGCTCGAGGAGGCAGGCTGGATTTGCGCGGTGGCCGAAGCGGCCCCGGACGCCTGCTCGGGCTTCAGGCCGTGGCGCCGAACGCCGCCGAACTCCTGGGGGCTCTACTCCTCCAGGGGAGGCGGCACGAACCGCGCCCCTTCCGGGGCCACGAGGCGGGCCGGATCGAAGGGGCGGCGAAACGAAATGCTGTCGGCGAAGGCCTCGTTGCGGAACGCCCCGGCCTGCCCGTCCCGAAAGGCGTATCCCCGATAGGCCGTTGCCACGGTCAGGCCGTCGACGGTGACCAGGTCGTCGTAGTAGAAGAGCGTCTCGGGGAGGTCGGCGCCCGGGGCGGCGTCCCGGCCGTAGGAGACGGTATAGCGCAGAGCTCGCACGAGCCCCGTCTCGGGATGCACGTAGAGGGTGTACGTGTCTCCGGGAGATTCACCTACCCCCGGCTCGAAGAACACACGAACCATCTCGAAGCGGACGCCGTCCAGCTCCTCGTCCGGGATCCGCTCGTAGTGGAGGCCCGGATCCGCCAGGACGAATGGGATCTGCTGGAAGTAATACCCGGAGATGGCCCAGAAGCGAGGGTTCGGCTGCTCCACGGACGCCGGGTGGATCCAGGCCTCCCGGCCATCCCAGGCGAAGCGTGCGTCCACCTCGTCGGGATCATCGAAGGAGCCGGTGGTAAGGAGGTCGTGATAGATCCTCCGACTCAGGTTGTCGGCCACGAGAAACGACTTGAAGCGGAGATCCCCGCCGACGTTCGCATACTCCCAGGTGTACGAACTCGTGGGAGCTCGGTACCACGCCTCGAGTCCCCCGTGAGCCTCGATGGCGCGCAGGACGAGGCGGCCACCCTCAGTCGGTTCGAGCCGCCCACGCGCCTCGGCGACGAGCTGATCCACCCGATCGAGGGGCACCACCTCCCCAGCGTTGGCGGGATCAGCCTCCGGCGGATCGCAGCCGGCCAACGCCAGCACGCAGAACGAGAAGAGCTGGGCCGGAAGCTGGAATCGAGATTGCATGGTCTTCCTCGGAAGCGACGGGTGCGCGTCCCCGTGGTGCCGAGCAACATACGCCCGGCGCGGTCCGGGCGCACGCAGGCTCTTCCTTCCGGGGGCGTCGCGTCAGCGGTATTCGGGGTTGGGCGCACCGAAGCGGCTTCCGGCATCCCAGAGCGAGCGTTGGTTGCCGAATGCGGGAATCCCCCCCTCGTCCCGGAGCATGCGGGCCAGGTGGAGGAGGTTCCAGGTCATGAAGGTGGTGTTCCGGGTTGTGAACTCGTTTTCGGGGCCGCCGGATCCTTCGTCCAGATAGGACGGACCGGGTCCCGCCTCGCCGACCCAGCCGGCATCGGCCTGGGGCGGGATGACGTAGCCCAGGTGCTGGAGCGAGTAGAGGATGTTCATGGAGCAGTGTTTCGCCCCATCCTCGTTCCCCGTGATGAGGCACCCCCCAACGCGTCCGTAGTAGGCGTACTGTCCCTGTTCGTTCAGATCGCCGGACGAGGAGTAGAGTCGTTCGACAACGAGGGTACACACCGACGACTTGTCCCCGAGCCAGATCGGTGAGCCGAGGACGAGGATGTGCGCGGCCTTCACCTTCTCGTAGAGCTCCGGCCAGGCGTCGGACTCCCACCCCTGCTCGCGCATGTCCGGTTGGACGCCCCGTGCGATGTCGTAGTCCACAGGTCGGAGCACATCCACCTCGACTCCGACCTTCTCCATGATCTGCCTGGAGATCCGGATCAGCCCCTCGGTGTGGGAGAGCTCGGGACTCCGCTTGAGAGTGCAGTTCAGGAACAGGGCCCGAAGCCCCTTGAAGCTCCAGGGGAGATCGTCCAGGGAAGGCGTGGCGTGATCAGTCGTCGTCATCGGTTCGTCCTCTCCATTCCAGGTAGTCAATGGCGGGCGTGTCGGACCGAGCATTAGGCGCCCGTCGTCACGCAGCGACGCCCTCCGCACACCGCCTCCGTGTCCCGTCGCACCCAACCTCTCCGGGGAGGGCTGCGCACGCCACGAGATCGACCAGCTCACGCGCCACGGTCGCCCCCCGGTTCCGTGCGTGCCAGCGACGCGTCAGCCGGAATCGCTCCTCCTTCGGGAGCGAGCGACCTTCGGATTCGAACCATGCCTGAAGCTCGGAAGGACGGGGTCCCCACCAGCCCCGGCACCGCCCCGCCTCGTCCAGAAGTATGATCACGGGAACGGATCGGCTCCCCCCGGTCAAATGACGATCCATGAGCTCCGGCCAGACCTCCCGCCCTACGATCCGGAACTCCACGCCATGCGAACTCTCGGCGAGCCGCGCGGCCACGGGAAGGACGTCCACCGCGTCCCCGCACCAGTCATCGGCGATCGCAAGGAGCCGCCATCGCCCCGGGAGTTTCCGCAACCGATCTACCTCTTCGGGCGGCGGGGAGGTACGAGCGGCCACGGCGTGCCAGAGTTCGCGGTGAGCCTTGGCGGCCTCCAGGAAGGGGTCGAAGGTACACCCCATCGTGTACGCTCGCTCGTAGTTGAAGGTACGGTCCATTCCTCACCTCAGTGTCGACGTGCAATGCCCTCCCGGCGGAGGGTCGTAGTGTGCGGTGTCCAGAACCGAATCGATGACGCCGCACGAAGGTTCCCGTTCCGCCCAGGCTTCCGGACCGTCCCGGAAGGCGGATATTGCCCGTCGAGACTCGCAGGCGTCTCACCGAGGATGACTCGGACCATCAGCGGCCAGTTTCCGAGCATTCGCCGCAGCGGGCCGTTGGCCTGCCATCGTCGCCCGGAAACCTGCGCCGCGACGGATGGGATCCGGATTCCGGTGGTCCGCCTCAGGCGTCGCACGATCATCACATCCTCCATGAGTGGCACGGAGGGGTACCCTCCCACACGGTGGTCCGCCTCGCGCCGCAGCACGAGACCCTGGTCACCGTCTGGCATACGTCCCGGAGTGGGGATCACAACGCTGAGATCCGGGACGTCCGCGGGCCTCAACAGCATGCCTCCGCCGGATCGCAGCATGCGTAACCAGTCCTCTCCTCACCGGACTCGAGGACAGCGAACATCTCCTGGTAAGGTGGAAGAGAGAGCTTCTCGGCCGTATCCGTACACACCTCGTAGGGTTCGTTCCGAGGGAAGAGGTGCCCTTCCTCGTCCACGAACGCTTTGCCGGGTCCGAGATATACGGCCTGGTGCCCCCGGTACACGCATCCGTCGGTCTTCTCGAACTTGTAGCCCTGTACCGTGACGGAGTAGAAGTCGTACCCTTCGACCTCCTTCCAGTAGGTCTTTTCGAGGATGGTGATCCCGTAGAATCCGGCCCGCTCCAGACCGGCCACGAACGCCTCCTGGGTCAGCGCACCGGCGAGGCACTCCCCCCACAGCTCCGGGTTCACCTGAATGTGCGGCGGCACGGGCTTGTCGCTCACGATGTCCGAGACGAGGAAACGGCCGTGATCCCCCAGGACCCGCCACATCTCCTCGAAGACCTGCGCCTTGTCGGGCGAGAGGTTGATCACGCAGTTGGAGGTGACGAGATCCACCGTCTTCGATGACACGGGGATCTCCTCCAGGAAACCCTTTCGGAACTCAGCCGCGTCGTATCCCAGCGCCGAGGCCACCTTCGGGCGGCTTTCCTCCGCTACCGAGAGCATCTCGTCGGTCATGTCGATGCCGATGGCCCGCCCCTTGGGCCCCACGAGGCGGGCGGCAACGAACACATCGATGCCGGCACCCGACCCCAGATCCACAACCGTCTCCCCGGGTTGGATCCCGGCGCGGGCAATGGGGGAGCCGCAGCCGTAGAACCGGTCCAGAACCTCCTGTGGAATGTGGTCCACGGCGTCGTCGTCGTACCGCGTGGGACAGCAGAGCTCGGGCTGGGGCTTCTCCGCCGCCGCGCCGTAGTACTCCCGGACCTTGGCGCGGGGACGATCCACGTCGAAGGAAAGGACGCAGTTGGAGTGGAGGGTTAGCACGGGTCGCTCGGCCAGCGCGCCGTCTGCCGTGTCGCAAGCCACAGCACCCTCGCCCATGGCATGGAGGACGAGGGGGACGTCATAGCCAGAACGCAGGTTCCTACGGTCCCGCTTCTCCCGTCCCAACGTGACCATGACGTGGCGAACGAGGGCCTCCTGAACCGGATAGTACGGGTCCGCTCCCAGAGGATCCCCACCCGAGAAGCACCACGCGTGCTCCCAGTCGCCCCCGCCGGTGAGAAAGCGGAGTGGATCGCTCTGCACCGATGGTTTGCGGGCGACGCTCGCCTCCCGCAGCCCGCGGACCACCTCCGAGCCTTCGAGGACATCGCCCAGATCCTCCCGGGTGGCATCTCCGCAGCAAAGGGAGGGCTCTCCTGCGAGCGCAGCGGTGGGATAGACCTTTCCGTCATGGAAGACGCAGAGGGAGTCCCATCCGCCGTTGCCCAGATCGTATTTCACGCCGGGCACGCCGTTCACCCGTCGCTTGACCACTTCGAGGTTGTCGAGCTCGATGCCCGCGGTTTCGGCCGCGGCCGCCGTGGCGATCACCGGGGCGACGAGGTCCGGTGTGCGTGGAAAAAACCCATTTCCCCCCGACAGTGCTCTGCCGCGCTTGTGGGGCCACATGAGGTGCTGGCTGCGGGCGCCCACCGTCCTTGCCAACGTGGGGAGCTCGGGAAGCTCCGAAAGATTGTGGGTCGTGGTCACGGTGGTCAGGGAGACCTGGAAGCCCAGCTCCGCCAGGCGCCCCGCACCTTCCAGTGCCGCCTCGAACGTGCCGGGTCCCCGCACTGCGTCGTTGGTCTCCGCCCGCGCCCCGTCCACCGACACCTGGAAGCGAACGCGCTCCGGGTCGAGCGAACCGAGACCCTCCCGCACCCGGCCCTTGAACACCGTACCATTCGTGAGGACCACCGTCTCGAGGCCCCGCTCCTGGGTGGCGTGTCGCAATAGATCGAAGAGGTCCCTGCGAACAAAGGGCTCGCCACCGGTAAGGTACAGCCGTTCGAGCCCGAGTTCGCAGGCTCGGTCCACGATCTGGACCAACTGCTCCAGGGGAATGCCTGGCGCCATCCCCGGGCCGGATGCTACGAGGCAGTGGGCACAGGAGAGGTTGCACGCGTTGTTGACCTGGATCCAGAGCTCTTTGAGCCCGTCGGGTTCGATCGATGCTGCGCGCCCCGGGTATCGGGGCCGGTCGAAGGCCGTGTCCGAGAGGATGCCGGCACGCCCGAGTTGACGCAGGAAGTCGTGGACGTGCAGCCACGCCTTTGCAGGGTCCAGGCCCCGCTCGCTGCCGTAGCGTGCGACCAGGTCCCCGAACGCGATTCCCGGGCGGCGTCCGACAGCGTCGAGCAGGGTCGCGCCGGGTGCATCCACCGCGATCCAGTTCGGCGCCTCGCCGTCCACGGCGTAGTGAACCCCGTCGTGCTCGAAGACGTCGAGACTTGGGATATGCAGGGGGGTGCGGGGCGCCAACTCGCGCCCATTGTCTGTGAGAACCAGCTGTGTCACGTCTTTCTCCGGGTCGAGGGGGAAGCCATGCATCGAACGGCTCCGTGCCCTTCCAATCCCACCGAGGCTCGATGGGTTCCCGGCGCCCGCCGCCGTCGCGGATTGCAGGCGGGTCGACGGACGCGCGACTCGGTGCCGGGAAGGCGGCGGAGACCCGGGGGGCCGTGGAGTGGGCTCAGTATCGGTATCCCGCCGACTCTTCCTCGGTGGGCTCCACGCCCAACCCCTCTGCGACCCGGTTCACGAAGTTGAAGTACGAGGTCACGAGGTTGGCTTGCAGGATCTCCGCCTCCGAGAGGCCCACCTCCCGGAGACGGGCCACGTCTTCCTCCGAGACCTCCGTGGGCGCTCGGGTGAGCTGAAGCGCATATTCCGTGATCCGCTTCTCACGGGGGGAGAGCTCGGCCGTGTCCGGAGCCCTCCGCAGACGCTCTACCCGCTCCGCGTCCTTCCACCACGCGGCGAGGGCGGCGGCGTGGTGTACCGTACAGTATCGGCACCCATTCTCGACCGAGACAGCCACCGCGATCATCTCGCGCTCGGCCCGCGACAACCCACCTTTCTCGAACATGATCTTCATGTACAGGTCCAGGTGCGCGGCCATCGCTTTGGGGGCAAGGCTGTGGATCGCCATGATCCGGGATACCTTTCCCCTCTGGGCCACCACCTGCCTGTAGGCCTCCGCAAGGTCGCCTTTGGCCTCTTCCTCCGGGATCACCTGGATCCAGCTCATCGTCCCTCCTCTTCTTGGTTTTCAGGGGGTTACCAGCCCTCCCCGAGGCTGGACGGAGAGAAGCCCACTCGGCTATTCAGCACCGAAGCTCTCCGGCCATCGCCTCCGCGCGCAAGGATCTCCCGACGGATTGACGCCCCTTCCAGCCTGAGCGTACTCTTCCCCAACGTAGAGCGCTGCTACCCAGGCCGCACCGCTCCCCCCCACCCACACCCACCCGCACGCTCATGCCCCGGATTGCCTCGCTCGCCCTCGTCGTCCTCCTCGGGGTCATCCTCCTCCCCGAGGCCCTCCTCGGTCAGTGGACGAACCGCTACCCCCGCGTGCAGGGCTTCGGCCACCACATCTATCTGGAGGGCTACGAGCTCCCGACGCTCTCCACGGGGGTGATGGACCCGGCTCCCGCTCCGGACGGGCGCCACCTCGCCTTCACCTCCCGGGGCTGGATCTGGATCCTGGACCTGGAGGAGGGAACGGCTCGGCGCCTCACCCGCGGGGAGCACATGGACTTCCGACCGGCCTGGTCTCCCTCCGGCGACCGGATCGCCCTGGTGCGGGACACGGGCTCCGAGATCTACTCGGTGGTGGTGGACGCCGAGACCGGGGAGACCCTCCACACGGTGCGAAGCGAGGCCATTGGGCTGGATCCGGTGTTCACCCCCGACGGGGGGAGCCTCCTGCACAGTTCGGCCCGAGAAGGCACCTTGGACCTCTGGCGCTTCGACCTGGAAACGGGCGACGATGCGCGCCTCACGGAGCACCGGGGAGTCCAACGCCGCCCGCAAGCACACCCGGACGGGCAGCAGGTGGTCTACCTCTCGAAGGCAGGAGGACGCGACGAGGTCCGCCTCCTCCACCTCCCCACCGGGGAAGAACGGACTCTGATGGAGACGGCCAACGCGAGTCAGGCGAGCCCGGCCCTGAGCCCCGACGGCCGCACTCTCGCCCTGAACTGGCCGGTGGCCGAGGGGTGGGTGCTATACCTGGTGGATGTGGCCGACCCAGCGTTCCCGGTCTTCCTCACCCGTGGCGACGGACTCCCTCTCGCCCCCGCCTGGAGCCCGGACGGCCGTTGGGTCTACTTCTCGGAGGCAACCCCCGCCGGGTCCATGGGCCTCTTTCGTATCGCGTCCGCAGGGGGCGAGGTCGAGCGGGTCCAGGTTCGGGAGTGGGACTGGGGGGAGCCCATGGGGCGGCTGAGGATCCAGACGGTCCTCCGCGACGCCACCCCCGGCGTCCCCATCGCCGCGCGCCTCTCGGTGCGCAACGTGCCCGGCGAGGAAAGGACGACCGGCCACCCCCTGATCCCCGACGAGGGCCAACCCCGCTTCGACGGGCAAAATGGGGACGTATTCTTCTATTCGGAGGGGTTCGTCGAGCTGGAAGTTCCCGCCGGGCCCGTCCACATCCGGGCCGTGCAGGGGCTCTCGACCCCCAACGTGGACCGGCTCGTCGAGGTGGAGCCGGGGGAGACGCGGGATATCGTGATGGAACTCTCTCCCCTCTGGGACGCTGAGGAGGGCGGATGGCTATCGGGCGAGCACCACTTCCACCTGAACTACGGCGGCCCTTTCCAGCTCGTGCCCGACGACCTGCGGGTGCAGATGGCCGGGGAGGCGATGGATGTGGCGACCCCCCTCGTGGCCAACCTTCACCACCGGTTCGGGGAGCGGGAGCTCTGGGGGTGGAGCTCCCTGGCATCGCCCCCGTTCATCGCTTTCGGGCAGGAGATCCGTTCGCACTTCCTGGGCCACCTCGGCCTCATCGGGATCGACGACCTCTTCTGGCCCTGGATCTGGGGCCCGGGTTACCAGGTGTACCGCACGGATGACCGGCCCAATGCGGAGGCGCTCCGGTTCGGCCGGAGCCAGAACGGAATCGGTAGCTACGTCCACCCGGTGACCGGGCGCGATCCCTTCGAGGAGGGGAACGCCGGCATGATCCCCGTCGGGTTCATCCCCGACGCCGTCCTGGGCGACCTGGATGCGCTGGAGGTGGTCTGCCTCTGGAGCGATGAGCTGGGAACCGCCGAGCTCTGGTACCGGGTGCTGAACCTGGGCATCCCCCTGGTAGCTACGGCGGGGTCGGACGTAATGACCGACTTCTACCGAACCATGGCCATCGGGAGCACCCGGGTCTTCGTGCAGGTGGGCGAGGACCGGAGCTGGACCACGTACCTGAACGGACTCCGCGAAGGCCGGAGCTTCGTCACCACGGGGCCATACCTGGACTTCCATCTGGTGGGCGAGGGAGGAGGGGTGGTCCGTCCCGGGGAGGCACTCGCGGCGAGTGGGGAGGGCGCAGAGAGCAGGCCAGACGAGGGGGACCGGCAGGCCGGCGCGGCGGGCCGGATTGTGGAGTGGCGCATTGATCTTCGTTCCCCCACCGCCGTGGAGCGCGTGGAGATCCTGGTGAACGGCGAGGTGGTCCACACCGAGGAGGGGCCTGCTCAGGCCGGTGCCCGGGAGTACGAGGGCCGCATCGAGATCCCCGAGGGGGGTTGGGTCGCCGCCCGCGCCTGGGGGGGTGAGGTGGAATGGCCCCTCATGGACTCCTACCCCTTCGCGCACTCCGGAGCGGTCTGGATCGGGACCCGGGGAAGCGTCGACCCGGTGGCCGCCGACCGCGCCGCCCGGGAGCTCCTCGCCGCGCTGGAAGTGGCCGAAGCCCGGCTCCGGGCCGGGTATGAAGGTGTCGACATCCCCCGCCTCGAGGCCCGCTACGCCGAGGCCCGGGAGAGGCTGCAGGACTGGATCACTTCAGGAGACGACCGATGATGGATGCGCCGAGCTTCGGCCTCGAGAGCTCCGGACACACCGGGGCAGCCCCATTTCGCCAACGCGCATCCGCCCGCCGCACGTCGGCAGGTGGGCTCGCAACAGCACTCCGCTTCGTGGGGATCGCTTGCGCGGGACTCGCTGCGCTCCTCGCCCCCGGGGCCCTGGCCGCTCAAGACGCGCTCCCTCCTGAGCACGAGGCCATTGCCTTCCTCATCGGGGAGTGGCGCACCACCAGCGAGTTCCCCGACGGGCGCACAGCGGAGGGGAACCTCCGGTACCGCTGGGTCTTCGAGGGCGCCTGGATGCAGGTGGAGTTCTTCGGGGAGCGGGACTGGGGCGGGATCTGGGAGGCCCACGTCATGCAGCGCTGGGACCCGGAGTCGGAAAGCTACCAGGCCTGGGTGTTCCCGGCGGACGGTCCGCCTCTGCGCTACCTGGGGAGCGTTCCGGAACCGGGAATGTTCCGGGTCCAGTACTCCTCCGCGCCAGGGGTCACATCGGGGATTGACTACCACCGGCAGGACGACGGGACCGTCTACCAGGAGAACTGGGCGGTGGAGGGAGGGGAACGTCGGGTGACGCTCCGGACTCGCTACCGCCCCGCGGGAAGCTGACCGGTTTCCGCCATCCCCTGCCGGCCGGGCGGCCCGCCGGGCGGCTGATCAACCCTCGCCGTCGGCAACCCGTTGGATGGTGATGCGGGTCACCCTCCCCTCCGGCCCGGTGGCCCACCCGACCCCTGGTGCCGAGAAGGCCACCGCCCAGTGGGTTCGGTCGTCCGCACTCTCCCAGGTCCGGCCGCCGTCGGTGGACCAGTCGATTCCGCCGGGGCCCACCGCCACCACCACGGGCGCGTCGAGGCCGGGGGCGAGGACGGCCCCGTAGACCGCGCCGGTTTTCGCCAGCGCTCCCCCCTCCTCCCAGCTACGGCCCCCGTCGGAGGAGATCGCCACATAGCGCCCCCGGGCGGTGTCCGCGCCCACGGCCCCGCCCAGGGCCACGCCGGTCTCGCCCCGGACATCCACGGTGAACAGGCCGGCCATGGTCCCTCCCACCACGGGTGCATCCACCGCACTCCAAGTCAGACCTCGGTCTTCCGTCATCAGGACCCGGGGCCGTTCGGCGTTCCCCGTAGCGATCCACCCCCGACCGCTCTCCCCTGCGATGATGCAGGTTCCGCTGGCCGCGAACCCGCCCTCACCCTCCTGGGACGCGGGAAGCGACTCCGGGGGAATGCGGTCCCAGTTGGCGCCGCCGTCCGACGTCCTGAGAAGGTAGAGGGAGCCGTCGAATTCGTCCCCGTAGACCACCCCGGTGTCCTCGTCCCAGAACGCCATGCAGGAGAGGAACTCCGAGGGGTCGGTCGCGATATACTGCCGGGTCCAACTCTCGCCCCCGTCGTCGGTCCTATAGATGCGCGAACGCGCGCCCAACCCGGCGCTCATCAGGTACGCCGTTCGGGGCCCAAAGGCCGCCACGTCGCGGAACTCCAGGGTGTCACCGGCCGGCGCGGACTCCGTCTGCCAACTCGCCCCTCCATTCTCCGTGCGGAGCCAGGTCCCCTGGTGACCGCTGATCCAGACCACCTCCTCGCTCACCGGACTGATGGCTTGGAGGAGGGCGTCGGTCGGGACCTCGACGGAGGTGGCAGTGAGCTCCAGCCGCCCCTGGGGGGCATCGGTGGGGGGGGCGTCGCTGTCCGCCCCGCAGGCGGCAAGGTTCAGTGTGAGAAACAGCACGAGCGCCGGGGATGCGGCCGGGGCGAGGCCCGGGGCGCGGGGCTCACGGGTTCGCGGGTCGGGGCGTCGAGGCTCGAGGATCCAGCGAAGCATAGCTGGGCTCCGGTTCTTGGGGGATTGGCCGCACGGGGGCGGCCGGTCGGTCATCGCCGCAACTGAGGGCGGCGGAGGCGTTCCGGCAAGGGATTTCCGACACGACGGCGTCCGCGGCGGAAGCTGGGAAGTCGTGCTGGACCCGCTCCCAGGCCCCGATCGGGTCGATCGAGCGACCGCGGTCGGAAGAATCTGCCGATTCAGTGGGGAGCCGGTGCGTTGGAGGCCGAACCCTGCGGCCTTCCAGTACCGGTACAACCTATTGTCAGACCGTCTTTTACTAGGGTTATGTCGGGGCTGAAGGACACGCCGCCCGGCCGCTGGCCCCGCTGTTGCACCTCCCTCCTGGTGCAGTGCCATCAACTCATTCGAACGAGGTTGACGATGAACGTATCGCATCAGAATCGATCGGCTCCCCGCTCCGACCTCTCCCACCGGCCTATCGGCAGGCGTTCCGGTAAGGTCGGGGGCGGCGCAGTTGCCCTCCTGGCCGCCCTCCTCCTGCCCTCCGCCCTCGTCGCGCAGGTGTGCATGGGAGACGCCAACGTCCCCGGCCAGTTCACACTGGGCGGTTACGGCGCCTTCGCGGACGGAGGGAACGCCTACGGGGTCGAGTCGCGCTCCAACCTGCCCGGAGCGGTGGGGATGGGAGCGTATCTCGGAGTGATCGACCTGGAGGACGCGGACGACAACATCACCTCCGCCGGCGGACACGTGGCCTACGAGCTGCCGGCCCGTGGGGCGCTCAGCCTCTGTCCGGTGGTGGGGCTGGAGTACGACTTCTGGAGCGGAACGGAGTCGGGGGTGGATCTCGACTACACCCGCTGGGCGTTCCCGGTGGCGTTCGGGGTGGGCTCGCGGGTCGGTGGAACGAATGAAGGTCTGGTCCTGATCCCCTCCGCGCGCGCCGGGCTCATCCACCAGCGCTTCGGTGAATCCGCCTCGGCGGGTCCCCTCTCCTGGCAGCGGGAGGGGAACCAGTCGAACCTCTTCCTGGACGCTGCGGCCACCGTGCAGCTCGGTGCGCTCTACGCCCGAGGTGGGCTCTACAGGATCTTCCAGGACGGCGCCGAGACCGTCTTCCGGGTCGGGGGCGGCCTGATCTTCTGATCCGGAGAACCCCCCGGTAGGCATTGGGGGAAGGCGGGAGCAGGGTCGAGCAACCTCTGTCCGGAACGCGCGGTACGTGCTTGTGCGGCGCGTGCCGCCCGTTCACTTTGCGGGGGCAGGACCCGTGTCCGGTGGCCCACAGGATCTCCAACAGAAACGCAGGCCTTCTCCTTTCCCCCGAAGCCCGAACCAACGATGAGCCACAATCAGCTCCGCGCGGCCCTCCTCGTCATCGTGGTCGCCCTTTTTCTGGTGCTCATCCTCCAGAACACGGAGACCGTGCTGACTACGGTGTTCTTCTGGACGGTGGAGATGCCTCGGTTCGTCCTGCTGGGGAGCATGTTCGCCGTAGGCGGAATCATCGGCTTCCTGGCCGGCCGCCGTCAGAAGGGGCAGGACCGGAACCCTGGAAACAACCCTCCATCCGGTGCATCCCGGTAAGGCCTGCTGCCAGGAGGGGCAGCCCCGAGTTCACCTGCGCGCTGGAGGCCGTCATCCTGGGCCCCAGCCCCGGCCCCGCTGAGAGCTCATTCGACGGCATCCTCCCGGGGCGCACCTCCCGGGTCTACACAGTGGCCGCCCTCCATTGACTGCGCTCGACCCTCGGAGCGCGTCTCGGTCGCCCCGGGCGTTCCACCGGCCCACTTCGCGTACCCGAAACATAATTCTGTTTCTATCCACTTGAGATGCGTGGGGACCCATTCCTCGCTCCGTTCCGGCGTGCGACCTCGCCACTCCGTATGGCAGCCTACGAAGAACGTCAGCCCGACCCTGCCTGTGGGCCCGGTGTGCAAGGTTTGCGGACTCGCTCGTCGTTCAGGGCAGAGCCGTCCTTCGCCATTGGACACGGCTACTGGACGAATTGCGTCAGCGACGCGCATGTTGAGGAGCCCCTCGCGGATCCGGAGCACGACGATGTCCCACGCCACACGGCCGACGCCCCGGCCCTTTCGCCTTGCCATCACCCTCTTGTTCGCCGGGATGGCGACCGGTTGCGGCGGCACCCCGGCGAACCCCGGACCGGCGCCGGAGGCGGAGACACTCCCGATCCCTGCACTCCTCCTCCCGGAGGTGGAGACGGAGGCGGAGGACCCTCCCGCAGGGCCCCCGCTCCTCCCCGTGGCCCTCTCGGAAGATCCGTCGGCGGCGCGCGAGGCGGGGGCCGTCGACGCCGGACCCCCGATAGCCCCCACGCCCCTCTCCCTGGAACGGACCCGCGCCCTCCTCGGACGCCTTCCGGCACCAGAACCCGCGGGAGAGGACGCGGAGCAGCACGACGGCACGCGGAACGCCGCAGTGGAGGACGCCGCCGGCGCAGGCTCGTCCCCGACCGTCGACGTCTCCCACGCCGACCGCCCCGCGACGGACCCGCTCGTCCGCACCGTCGTGCCCGAGGGCCCCACGGACATCGCGCCGCACGTCACCATTGTCTTCCGGGAGCCGATGGTCGCACCCGCAGCGGCCGGAGCGCCCACGGCCGCGGCACCGCCCGCCCACCTCGAGCCGTCCCCGCCGGGCACGTGGCGATGGCTCGACGCGCGCACGCTCCGGTTCCGGCCCGAGGCGGGGAGGCTTCCCGGCGGCACCTCGTTCACGGTCACCATCCCCTCCGGCACCCGTACTCTCGCCGGCCACACGTCGGGTGATGAATTCCGGACTTCCTTCCGCACGGAGGGCCCGCGCGCGGTGGGCGGCCGGCCCGCGGACGAGCCGAGCGAGCTCCGGCCGATACTCCTCCTCGCCTTCGACCAGCGCGTGGACCCGGACGCGGTGCTCGCCGCCGCGCACCTCCTCTCGCCGGCGGGCCCGCACGAGCTCACCCACGTCTCCACCGCCGAACTCTCCGCGCAGCCCCGGTATGCCGCGGCAGCGGAAGAGGCCGGCGAGGGTCGCTGGGTCGCCCTCCAGCCGGTCGAGGCGCTTCCGGCAGGAGCGGAGGCTCGCCTCGTCCTGGCTGCCGGGCTGCGCTCCGAGGAGGGTCCGCTCCCGCAAGCGCGCCCACAAGAGCTTCGCTTCCGCACCCGCCACCGGCTGCGGGTCGAGGAAACCTCTTGCGGGACTCCGGAGGAGCCGTGCGAGGCATTCGGGGGATGGACGATCCGATTCTCTAACCCCCTCGACGCCGAGGCCACGGAGGCCGCAACCGAGGAAGAGGGTCTGCGGATCGAACCCGCGGTGCGCGGCTTCCGCCCCTTCATCTTCCGCGACGAGCTGCGTCTGCAGGGCGTTTTCGAGCCCTTCACCACATACCGGCTCGAGCTGCCCGCAGGGGTTACGGACGACTTCGGCCAGCGCCTGGGCCGCACGGAGGCGATGGAGATCCACGTCGGACCGGCGGCTCCCTTCGTCCGCCTCCCCGGCGCGCCCTTCCTCGCGCTCGACCCCGCCGCGCCCGCTCGGATCGAGGTCCCCTCGCGCGGGGCCAACACGCTCGAGATCGAGCTCTACCGGGTGGGGATCGAGCACTGGCCCGCCTTCGCCGGGGTCATGGCTCTTCAAACCGGGAACCGGGGGCCGCCTCTCCCCGATCGCATGCCGGGCGAGCGCGTCCTGCATGATCGGATTACTCCGCGCGCCGGGTTGGACGCGGAGCAGGGCTGGTACGCGCGTACCCCCGTGGATCTCACCCCGGCGCTCGCGGACGGTCTCGGGCACGCGATCCTCGTGGTGCGTTCGGTCACGAGCGACGGCGAGCCCATCGGCGAGGAGGCGGCCTGGATCCAGGTCTCGGGACTCGGGCTCACCGCCGCGTCGGATCACACCACCCTGGTGGGGCGGGCGTGGGCGACCGGCGACGGCGCTTCCCTCGAAGGGGTGCGGGTGGAGCTGCCGGGGAGTGGCGTGGCGGCGACGACGGACGCTGCGGGGTTCGTACGCCTTCCGCTCTCGACGGGCGACTCCCTGCTCGTCGCCCGTCGAGGCCCGGACACGGCGATTCTCCCGCCCGACCCCCGACCGCGATCCTGGAGCGGGTGGGCGCGGGATGAGCGGCAGCCGCTCCCCCTCTGGTATGCGGTCACCGATCGGGGCCTCTATCGCCCGGGCGAGGAGATGTGGGTGCACGGCTGGATGCGGCTGCCCGCCACCCGCGCCGGCGAGGTGGCGCTACGGCCGCCGGAGGGCGTGGACTCCCTCCTCCTGTCCCTCCAGTCCTCGCGGGGGGAGGCCCTGGGGGAGCGCTCTGCCCACATCGATCCCGACGGGAGGTTCCATGGCCGCTTCCTCCTCCCCGAGGATGCCCGCACCGGCCGGGCCAGGGTCGGGATCGCTCCGATCGAGGGGGGCGAAGCGGAGGACTCCCGGGGAACTCGAGCGTTCCTCGAGATCGCGGAGTTCCGCCGCCCTGAATACGAGGTACTCCTGGAGGCGGACCCGAGCCCGCACGTGGCCGGATCGCGCTTCCGGGCGTGGGTCGAGGCCCGCTACTTCGACGGTCCAGCCCTCTCCGGGGCACCGGTCCACTGGCGCGCCCGCACGTCCTTGGCGAGCTGGCAACCCCCGGGTTGGTCGGGGTGGCACGTGGGCCCCGATTTTCGCACCCGGATGGAGCTGCGGACCGAGCTGGGCGAATCGACCTTGCACGGTCGCACGGGGGCGGACGGCGTCCACACCCTGCGTGCGGAAACGGGTGAACCGCGTCATCCCTTCCCCGTGCAGCTCGAGCTCGAGGCCGAGGTCCGGGACCTCGACCGGCAGGTGGACGTCGCCTCTACGCGTCGAGTGATCCATCCCGCGAGCCTCGTGGCGGCGCTCCGGCCGGACCGACGGTGGCTCGCGCCGGGGGAGGAGCTCGAGGTCCTCGTGGCCGTCGCCGACCTCGACGGTCGGGCCGTCGACGTGAGCGTTCCGGAACTGCGGACCGAGGTGTGGGCCGAGCCCCTCGCGGAGGAGGGCGAGCCGCTCGAGCCACTCTCCTGCGAGCGCGACCGGCGGCGGATCGACGGCCGGGAGGCGGTGGAGGTCGCCGCCTGCACCTTCCGGCCGCGCGAGCCCGGACCCCATCGCCTGGTCGCCGAGGTCGTGGACGCCTCGGGGGCGCGAAGCCGCTCGGAGGTGGAGATCCACGTCACCGGCCCGCGGATCGGGATCCTCTCGCAGGCGCCCTTCTCGAGCGGTGGCCTCGAGATCCGCCCCGATCGAGACAGCTACGCACCGGGCGACACGGCGCAGGTGCTCGTGGAGACCCCGATCCAGGACGCCCGGGGACTCGCCGTGCTGCAGCGGTTCGGCATTCGACAGAGCATCCCCTTCGAGATCCGGGACGGCGCCGCCCTCGTCCCCGTGCCCCTCCCAGCCGGGGAAGCGGGGACGTTCCGGCTCGGCGTTGAGGTGTCGGCAGGCTCCGGAGCTCCGACCGTGCGTCGCCGGACCGAACTACTGGAGGTCTCCGCGGAGGAGCACCGACTCGCCGTCGATGTGCGGGCCGAGCCCGGCACCGTCGAACCCGGGGACTCCCTCACCGTCGAGATCGGGGCCACAGACGCCGACGGTCGGCCCGCCGCGGGTGCAACGGTTACGCTCTGGGCGGTGGACGAGGCGGTCCTCGGACTCGCCGACTACACGCTTCCCGACCCGATCGCAGGGTTCTTCCGATGGAGCGGCTACAGCGCCCACTGGACGAGCCTGCACGAGCACCTCGAACGACCCCGGCGCCCCGTCCCCCACACGATCACCGCCCGACTTCTGGACGCCCGCAGCGGCGAGGTCCTCGGTCGGGCGCTGGTGAGAATCCCCGAGCTCGAGCTCGAGGCGACGAGCGACCCGGATGGGGAGGTGCGCGTCGAGGACGTCCCCGCCGGCACGTACACCCTCGAGGTCTTCGTCCGCGGCGAGCCCATGCTCGAGCGGCGCGTGGACGTCGGGGAGGAGGGGCTCGACCTGGGGGTGCTCCTCGTGGCACCGCTCGGGGCGGGAGAGGTGCACCTGGACTCGCTCCGCGCCGGGGTCTCGTTCAATTCTTCGTTCGCCGCCCTTGGTGAGGCCTCGATGGCCGCGGCAGGGGTTGCACGCAGCGAGAGGGGCCTGGGCTTCGCGATCGCCGCGGACGACCTGCCCACCGTGCGCCGGGACTTCGCGCCACTCGCCGCCTTCGTGTCCGGAGTAGAGCTCGACGCGGAGGGTCGCGCCGAGGCGCGGATCCGCCTGCCGGACACGATGACCCGTTACCGGATCTTCGCCCTCGTATCCCGAGGCACCGACCAGTTCGGCCGCGGAGAGGGAACCGTCACCGCACGCCGCGACCTCGTGGTTCGCGCCACGCCACCCCGGTTCCTGCACCCGGGCGACCAGGCCGACGTCCCCGTGACCGTGCAGAACGCCTCGGAGCAGGCCGTCGATGTGGAGGTCGCGGCACGCACCGGTGGCCTCGCGCTCGAGGAGCCGGCCGGGTGGCACCTCGCACTCGCCGCTGGGGAGCGGGGCGAGGTACGCGTCCCCGTGCGGGCGGGGGGGACCGGACAGGGCGAGGTGGAGGTCGTCGCCGCCTCGACGGCCCGGGACAACGGCGGCGGGGCCGGCGGGGCGGACGCGCTCGCGGTCTCCGTGCCGGTACGAGCCCCCGAGGGCTCCCTGCGGGTCGGAGCCCTACACGCCCGTCTCGTCGGCTCCGACGCGATCTCCCTCCCCATCGATCTCCCGTCCGGCACCGGCGGGGAGCTCGAGATCCTCGCCTCTTCCTCGCTCCTCCACGGGATCTCAGACGCGCTCCTGGTCCTCTGCCGCGAACCGCTCCCGTGGCCGGAGATCACGGCCCCGCGGCTCCTCGCGCTCGCTGGCGGCCTCGAGGTCGTCGAGGCGCTCCAGCCGCCGGGAGTCCCCACCCCGGACGAGTTGCGCCGCCAGATCGCCGTGGACGTGGAGATCCTTCTCAGGACCCTAGTCTCGGACCGGGAGCTCGATCCCTTCACCACGATCCAGGCGATCCACGCGCTGCATCTCGCCCAGTCGGCCGGGGTCGCCGTGACTCCCTTCGAGCTCGCCCGCGCGGGCCGGGACCTCGAGGAGCACCTCCAGGAGCTCGGGGACGAGCTCCCCCGCCCGGGCGATCCGGCCGCCGCGCGCCTCGCCTACGCACTCCACGTCGCGGCGGCGCTCGAACTCGGGGAGGAGGACGTTGCGGGGGAGGTCGCGCGGCGCTGGGTGCGCGCCCTCCTGCTCGATGATCTTTCCGCGGAGGCGCTGGCCTGGCTCCTGCGGCCGCTGGCCGGCGAGGACGAGGAGAGTGAGATCCTGCGGATCCTCGCGAACCGGGCGATCCGCTCGACCTCCGGCGCCACGCTTCGCCAGGGCGAAGTGACGGACGCGGGATGGACCGCCTCCTACCGCACGACGGACGCCATCGTTCTCGCGGCGCTCCTCGAGAGGGCCCCCGACGCGGACGACCCCGCCCCGGACCTGGCGGACGAACTCCTCCGCTCGCTTCTCGCCCACCGGGACGGAGGGAGCTGGTGGGCCTCCGCGTACGAGTCCGCCTGGGGCGTGCTCGCGCTGGGCCGCGCCTTCGCGCGGGAGGGCGCAGCGGGCCCCCCGGACCTCGTCGTCACGGGTCGGCTCGGCGACGACCCGATCGGGCAGACCCGCCTGGGCGAGGGACACGACGGCGCGCTCCGGTGGCGCGTGCCCGTCGGTGGGCCCACGGAGCTGCACCTCCGTTCGGAGGGCGAGGGCACGGTCCACCTGCGCGTGGAGTTGCGGTACACGGAGCCCGCACTCGACCCCGACCCCGTCGACCGCGGGTTCTCCGTGACCCGCAGCTACGAACCGGTGGACGACCCGGGCGACGTCGTCCGGGAGACGGACGGGTCGTGGCGGATCCGGGCGGGGGCCCGCGTACGGGTGCGGCTCAGCCTCACCACCCCCGTTCGACGGCACCGCGTGGAGCTGCGCGATCCTCTCCCCGGGGGATTCGAGGCGATTGAACGGGGCACGACCCGCGACCCGGACGGCGCCCCCGACGCCCGCATGGCCGTGCCCGCACCCGTCCCGACGGGCGACCGCCTCCCCTGGTTCCTCGCGCCCACGGAGGACTGGACGGAGCGCGTCTTCCGGCTCCGGATCGCGGCGGGCCTCCCCTGGCACACCCACCGGGAGGTGGCCGATGGGCGCATCGACGCGTACACCGCGTTCCTTCCCGCCGGGAGCTTCGAGACGACCCACCTCGTGCGGGCGGCGGTCCCCGGGAGCTACCACGTCGCACCCCCTCGAGCGGAGGAGGTGTCCCATGCGGAGACCTCCGGCACGGGCTCTCCGGATCGGGTCGTGATCGAGGGAGAATCGCTATTACGCGCAGGTGCTCGACCTCATCCCACGGGTCGGAGCGTTCCTCTACGCGGGCGAGCGCTGAGGAGAGCGGCGGGGGGGCGCTCGATGGTGCGCCACCGCCTCGGCATGGAATGCGGCGATCTCCCCGGAGAACCGATCGATGTCGTGCTCTCGGGCGACCTCCCGTGCGGCACGGCCCATCGACTCGCGACGTTCCCCGTCCGTAAGGACGGATCGGACCCGGTGGGCCCACTCCGTCCGGTCGGGCCGGGTCTTGTACCCCGTGATTCCGTCCTGGACGAAATCGTCGATTCCGCTCGCGCGGACCGCTACGACCGGTAGCCCCGCCGCCATCGCCTCAAGGACGACCATTCCCTGTGTCTCGGTCGTGGACGCGAAAACGAAGACGTCGGCGAGGCCGTAGTAGACCGGAAGGTCCTCTGGGGCCACGGCACCCGGCATGACCAGGCGGTCTCCGATACCGAGCGCATGCGCGAGTTGCGACGCGGACGCACGACCGTCGCCGTCCCCGACCAGGACCAGGCGGAAAGGGCTGTCCATGAGCTCCGCCAGCTCCGCTACGGCCTCGACGATGAAGTCGATGTTCTTCTCCGCGCTGATGCGGGAAACACTCAGGAGCACGGGATCATCCCCGAGGCCAAGTCGCTCCCTGAGCGCGGCGACGTCGTCTCGGTTCACCTCCTGGAACCGCGTGAAGTCGATGCCGGTGGGCTGCACGAGCATGCGGCTCCGTACCCCGATCGTCCTGAGATACTCGCGCGCGGCGACGGTGGGCACGACGACCCCGAAGCACTTGTTCGCAAACCGACGGATCAGAAAGTGGGAGATCAGGTTCCGAAAAAGCCGCCCGGGGAGCGGCACATAGTGCGCGTAGTGCTCGAGCCGGGTGTGGTACGTGTAGATGGCCGGCACGTCCAGCCGCCGGGCCAGCCACAACCCGAGGGAACCGATCCAGAACGGGTGATGGAGGTGGATCACGTCCGGCCGGAATCGCTTGACCGCCAGGGCTATCCGCGGCAGGAACGGGTTCGCCAACTGGAACGTGCCCTGCGCGAACGAGAGGAGGGTCGGCACGCGCAGCACTCCCTGCTCGCCGGAGCCACCGGTCCCGCGATCCACCCGGCCGTAATCGGGCGCGACGACCAGCACCTCGCGACCGCGCGCCACCAACCCCCTCCGCAACCGGTCGATCGAGATCGGGACTCCGCCGAGGAACGGCAGATAGTTGTTCGTGAACATGGCCACGCGCAGGGGTGCGTCCAGATAGGGTGACGCATCCACATCGAACCGGGGATAGTAGTCCCGATCCACGAATACCAGGCCGTGAAGCTTCACTGCCAGGGCGACGAGAAGCGCCACGATGAGGAGGAAGTTCGGGTACCCGACGAAGAAGAGCGAGTGGACGAAGAACCAGAGGCTCTCGAGGGTCCTGAGGGCCGCGGGCTGCCCCACGTCGAGGGGACGGGCCTCGAGCGAGATTCCGTCGGCGGTCACGTCCACCATCACGAAGTGGTGGAAGCTCTCCTCATTCCGCACCGCCAGCCCGCCGGCGCCCCCCGTCGTCACGTGGTGGGTCCCTCCCCGGACCTGGTGGTCGAACACCGGGAGATGGGCGGCGAACACGGCATCGATGTCGTGCCGGTCCAGAAGCCCCAGGAGGGCCTGCCGGAACCAGGGAGGTCCGAGGTAGTCCTCCTCCTCCACGAAGAAGGGCTCCCGATCCGGACGGAAGACGGGCTTTCCCGTCACGATGAACGTTCGGGTCGCGCTCCCGGCCTCCAGTTCCTCTTCCAGCCACTGGAGCTGCCACGCGTACGATGTCTCGCCGGAGCTGTCCATGAAGATGAACCGGGCGTCGCCGGCGGAGAACGCGAAGAAGAAGGGGCCGAACTCCCGGTAGAAGCGGGAGGAACCGAACCGGCTCGCCTCGTGTTCGCCGAACGCGAGGAGGTAGGGGACCTCCAGGCGTGCGAGGGTCCCCCGGAGCGCCCGGTACTTGTCGGCTCCGCCATCCGTGACCGCGTTGCCCGCCGACACCACGAAGTCCACGCCCGAGGCGTTCAACCGTGGGATGATCTGGCGCTCGAAGACGCCGATGGAGTTGTTCACGTTCCCGACCACGGCGAACCGAAAGGACTCCCGCCCGGCGAGCCGATCCTGGATCTCCCGCACCTGGGTTGCGTGGGCGGAGGCGAGTTCGGATTCGGAAAGCTCGAGGTAACCTCGGTAGGCGACCACGACGATCACGATCGCGACACTCACCCAGTAGAGCGGACGCAGCCATCGCCGCGCCCCGCCGCGGCAGCCCGGCCCCACCACCTCGCTCGACTCAAGCATCGGTGACCGCCGCGGCCGGGACATCATCCGAGCCGCCTCCGACCAGCTCCCGTTGCATGGCGAAGATGCCCGCAGCCATCCCCACGTAGATGGTCAGCACACGCCACGCGAGCGTGAGCTGCACCAGGTCCTCCGGCGCCACCCGCCCGGCGAATAGCAGGCCGAACGTACCCTCCGCTATGCCCGACGCCCCGGGAGTCGGCGAGAAGTACATGACGAATGTGGTGAGCACCATGAGGCCCACTACGGTCCCGTACGGGGTTTCGTAGCCGAGGCCGTGCAGGAGGATGGCGGGGAAGGAGAAGAGACTCAGCAGGAACAATGCGGTGAAGACGAGCGACAGCGCGACATCCCGGCGGGGTCCTCGGATGTACCGGCCGAAGCTCCTCGCGAACCGGATCAGTTCACGCCTCATCCGCATGCGCCAGCGCCGGGCCCGATCGCGGCTCAACACGCCGACCCGGGCGAGCCCCGTCACGAGCCCGTCCAGGGGGACCACGAGCCAGCGGGCCCGGAGGACCACGACCGCGAAGAAGCCCGCGTACACCGCGACCGAGATCGCGAGCAGGAGGGCGAGTCGCCCGGACGAGAGCCCCCCGGCGGATGGGTCGAGCACGGCCAGGAACATCGGCGCGCTCGCGAAGATGAAGAGGATCGCCAGGACCGTTCGGATGGTGGTGGCCGCCGCCGCGCTTCCGACCGACACCCCTCGGCGCCGCAGATACCACACCTGCGCGAACCCACCGCCCGTCGCAAGGGGGGTCACGTTCGAGACGAAGATGTTGATGAAGACGAGCCGGATGATGGAGCCGAACGGCAGATGAAATCCCAGCGCGCGCAGCGTGTACTGCAGGCGGAGTCCGTCCGTCAGGAAGTACGCGACAAGGAGCAGGACGCATCCTGCTACCACCGAAGGATCGAGGAGCCTCCCGTCGAGGCCGGCCGAACGACCCGCGACCTGGGAATGCACCACCCAGAGCCCGGCCGCGTTGAGGGCCAGGAAGACGAGAGTGAAGATCGAGAGGCGCCGTGCGGTTCGGAGCAAGTGGTGCTGTTCCTCACGAGTGGAGTGCATTCACGATCCCTGAAACCAGACAGCCCCGTGGCCCCTGCGTCAATGCTCGGCGCCTGAACGACGACGAGGGGGTGGGGACCGGCCTCGGTCCCCACCCCCTCTTTCATCACTGGTGGATGGCGCCTGAGCGCCCCCGGATCAGAGTCCCAGGTCCACCGGGAGGATCACCGCGTCGATGACGTGGACAATCCCATTCGAGGCCGACACGTCCGCAGCCACGATGTTGGCCGTGTTCCCCACCGCGACGATCTGGCCCGCGTTGGTCACCTGGAAGCTGGCGCCGTCCAGGAGCGTCTGGATGGTCCGGGGCCGGGGCGACCGGCCTGCGGGCACCACGCTCCGCGCGGCGCGACGGCCCGCGGTGACATGGTAGCTCACCACCGCCTCGATGGTCCCGGCGCCCAGAAGGGCGTCGATGGCCGCGAAGGGACCTTCGTTGGCGAGAATGTCACCGTCCACAAGGGGAGCCACCGCGTTGACGAGGTCCACGAACGCCTGGTCCGTGGGTGCGAAGACCGTCACCTGGCTACGATCCGCCAGACGAGCGAGGAGAGCGCTTCCCTCGTTCGTGGCCGCGATGTACTCGATGGCTGCCCGGAGGAGGGTGAACTCGGCATCATCGGCCTCGCTGGAGGCTACGACGATGTCCACGATGGATGCGTCGCCTGGGGCGAGGGCGCTGGATTCCTGCGCGCCGTCGGGGGCGGCGAGGGGCTCGGTGGGGGCGGCGTCACAGGCGGCGAGGGCGAAGATGCCGCCCATGAGGAGAACGGTGGGGAGGTGTCTGGTCATGATGGGCTCCGGTTGAACGGGTGGATGGCGGGAGTGGGAAAGTGTCCCGACGACTCCCGCAGCTTCGACATGACTCGATTGTAGCCGTATGTCCATCTTCTGTCAAGGCTTTGTATATGTTACGTAGAGCCACTGGGCTCAGGCGGCCCTGGCCAAGCCCTCACGATTGCACGACTGCGCCGCTGGCACCTCGCTCCGCTCTGCGATACTCTTGCGACGACAAAGCCTCGCCCTCGCCCACAACGACCCTTCCACCCCCTCGATCATGCGCATAGGCATCCCGAAAGAGATCTTCCCCACCGAGCGCCGGGTGGCCGGCACTCCACGGACCGTGAAGCGCCTTTCCCAGGCGGGGTTCCAGGTCCGGATCGAGCGGGGGGCGGGAGAGGAGGCCGAACACCCGGACGCAGAGTACGCCGAGGTCGGCGGCGAGCTGGTGGACGACGTCGAGGCCCTCTGGAGGGAGTCCGACATCGTCCTCAAGGTGCGCCCGCCGATGTACGACGAGGAGCGGGAGCACCACGAGGCCGACCTGCTCAGAGAGGGAGCCTGCCTCATCGGGTTCATCTGGCCCGCGGACAACGAGGACCTCCTCGAGCGCCTCGCCAAGCGGAGGGTCTCCACCATCGCCATGGACCGGGTTCCACGAATCACCCGGGCCCAGAAGGTGGATGCGCTGAGCGCCATGGCGAACGCCGCCGGATACCGGGCGGTGATCGAGGCAGCGAGCCACTACCCCCGCTTCCTGGCCGGCCAGACCACGGCGGCGGGCTCCATCAAACCCGCCACCGTTCTGATTATCGGTGCGGGGGTCGCGGGGCTGGCGGCCATCGGAGCGGCGCGTGGGCTCGGCGCCATCGTGCGGGCCTTCGACACGCGACCCGAGGTGGGCGAGCAGGTCCGAAGCATGGGGGCGGAATTCCTCGAGCTCGAATTCGAGGAGGACGCCTCCGGGGAGGGAGGCTACGCCAAGGTCATGTCCGACGCCTTCATCAAGGCGGAGATGAAGATGTTCGCCCAGCAGGCGATGGAGGTGAACATCATCATCACCACGGCGCTGATTCCCGGAAAGGATGCGCCGAAGCTCATCACCGCCGGGATGGTGGAGAGCATGCGTGAGGGCTCCGTCATCGTCGACCTCGCCGCCCAGCAGGGGGGCAACTGCACCCTCACGAAGCCGGGCGAGGTAGTCCATCATCACGGCGTGCGGATCATCGGCTACACGGACCTCCCCAGCCGGATGGCCATCCAGACGAGCTGGCTGTACGGCTCCACCCTCGTGAACATGATCGAGGAGATGGGAGGGGCCGAGGCGTTCACCGTGGACACGGAAAACGAGATCATCTCCGGGTCGCTGGTCACCCATGAGGGGCGGGTTCACTGGCCTCCGCCGCCGAAACCCCCGGCGCCGGAGGAGTCCGCACCCCAGCCCTGGAACGAGAGCAAGGCGGCCGGTTTCGCCGTGCCCCCGAAGAAGGAGAAGGAGGAGAAGAAGAGTGGGGCCGGGCTCGCGTGGCTGGGCGTTGCGGCGGCGGCCATCGTGGCCGTGGGATGGGGAGCACCGGCGAGCTTCCTGGGCCACCTCACCGTCTTCGTCCTGGCCTGCTTCGTGGGGTGGCAGGTGGTCTGGAACGTCACCCCCGCGCTTCACACGCCCCTCATCAGCATCACCAACGCCATCAGCGGCATCATCATCCTGGGCGGGATGCTCCACCTCTCGGGCGGCTGGTCGGAGCCCGCGACCCTCCTGGCCTTCGTGGCCGTGCTGATCGCGGCCATCAACATCTGCGGAGGATTCCTCGTGACGCGACGCATGCTCGCGATGTTCCGGAGGTAGGCGCCATGCCCGACAATCTCGTCACCATGGCCTACATTTTCGCCGCGGGGCTCTTCATCCTGAGCCTTTCGGGCCTCTCCCGCCCCGAGACCGCGCGGTGGGGGGTTTTCCTGGGGATCTTCGGGATGATCCTGGCCCTCGGGGCCACCGCGGGTGCCCACGATTTCACCGGGTACGGACTGCTCGCCGCCGCCTTCCTTCCCGCCGCCCTCATCGGCCTGGTGGTGGCGACGAAGGTGAAGATGACGGAGCTCCCGCAGCTGGTAGCCGTGCTCCACAGTTTCGTGGGGGCCGCGGCGGTCCTGGTGGGGTTCGCGACCCTCCTGGAGTACGGGGCGCTCAGGGAGGGAGCCGCGGCCGTGATCCTCTCCGGGGAGATCTTCCTGGGTGTGTGTATCGGGTCCATCACCTTCACGGGCTCGGTGGTGGCCGCGGGGAAGTTGCACGGGCTCATCTCGGGCAGGCCCCTCCTCCTCCCTGCCCGACACTTCCTGAACCTGGTGATGCTCCTGGCCACCGTGGGTCTGGGCATCTACTTCGTCCAGCTCACCGGGGACCCTTCGGCTCAGCTCCTCCCCCTCTACATCGCCACGGGCATCACCGCCCTGATCGGCCTGCACCTGGTGGCGGCCATCGGGGGCGCGGACATGCCCGTGGTGGTCTCCATGCTGAACAGCTACTCCGGGTGGGCGGCGGCGGCGGCGGGGTTCATGCTCTCCAACGACCTCCTCATCGTGACGGGCGCTCTGGTGGGGAGCAGTGGGGCGATCCTGAGCTACATCATGTGCCGCGGGATGAACCGCTCGTTCATCAGCGTGATCCTGGGAGGATTCGGAACCGCGGAGGGGACGATTGCCGAGGGTCCCGGCGGGGACCACGTGGAGACGAGCATCCAGGAGACCCTCTCGCTCCTCCGGGACGCGAAGCGGGTGGTCATCGTCCCGGGCTACGGGATGGCCATCGCCCAGGCCCAGCACTCCCTGGCGAAGGCGACGCAGACGCTTCGGGATCGGGGGGTCGACGTCCGGTTCGCCATCCACCCGGTGGCCGGCCGGCTCCCCGGACACATGAACGTCCTCCTGGCCGAGGCGGGGCTCCCCTACGACATCGTCCACGAGATGGAAGAGATCAACGACGACTTCCCCGAGACCGACGTGGTCCTGGTGGTGGGCGCGAACGACATCGTGAACCCGAGTGCGCTGGAGGATCCGAACAGCTCCATTGCAGGGATGCCCGTCCTGGAGGTCTGGCACGCGAAGGTGGTGATCGTCATGAAGCGGACCATGGCGAGCGGGTACGCGGGAATCGAGAATCCTCTCTTCTTCCGCCCCAACACCCGCATGCTCTTCGGGGACGCGGGGAAGAACTCGGACGCGCTGGTGGCGGGTCTGCTGAGTGATTCCCCGACTTCGGCGGACGCCTGGACGTGACGCCGCGCGGCTGGCCGGGGCGGCGGGGGCCACGGCGCGAAGGGCGCGAGCGGGTCTTCCCAACCGCACGGGCGCTCCTCCTCCTGGCGCCGGCCGTCTTGGGAGCCCAGAGCTGCGCCCGGGCGCCGGATCCCGCCCCCATCCCGGTGGAGGACGCCACCATCGAGGAGCTACGGACGGCGGTGGTGGAAGGGCGCACCACCTGCCGCATGGTCGTGCAGGCCCACCTGGACCGGATCGAAGCATACGACCGGGCGTCGGGGCTGAACGCGATCAGCGAGGTGAACCCTCACGCCCTCGAGGTGGCGGACTCCCTGGACCGGGCGCTGGAGGAAGGGGACGCCCCGGGCTCCCTCTTCTGTGCCCCTCTCCTGGTGAAGGACAACTTCGACACCCACGACCTCCCCACCACCGGAGGCTCCATCGCCCTGGCCGGAAACGTCCCGCCTCGCGACGCGTTCATGGTGCGCCGGATCCGGGAGGCGGGAGCGGTGGTGATCGCCAAGACCAACATGGCGGAATGGGCCTTCAGCCCTCGCCAGACCGTCTCTTCGTCGTACGGTACCACCGCCAATGCGTACGCGCTGGACCGGACGCCCGCCGGATCCAGCGGGGGCACCGCCTCGGGCGTCGCGGCCGCCTTCGGGGTGGCGGGGCTGGGCTCCGATACGGGCAACTCGATCCGGGGACCCAGCTCGCATCTGGCGCTGGTTGGGATCCGTTCGACGCTGGGGCTCACCTCGCGCGCGGGCGTGATCCCCCTGGCCTTCGACCGGGACGTGGCGGGGCCCATAGCGCGCTCGGTGGAGGACGTGGCTCGGCTCCTCAGCGTCCTGGCAGGGCCCGATCCGGACGACCCCTACACCGAGGCGGCGCGCGGGAGGACGGAGCCCGACTACACCACCTTCCTGGACTCCTCGGCGCTGGAGGGGCGGCGGCTGGGGGTGCTGGGGGCGTTCGCCGACCCGGAGGAAGCCGACAGCGAAGTCCTGGCACTCTTCGAGGCGGCGCTCTTCGACCTGGAGGAGGCCGGAGCCACCCTGGTACGGGACTTCGAGATCCCGGGGATGCGGGATCTCCTGGGGGCGGTGCCATACTGCCGGCGGTTTCGCTACGACATGTTCGTGTACCTGCAGACTCTGGAGGACGCTCCCCTGCGGGACGTGATGGAGGTGCTGGAGACGGGGGAGTTTGGCCCCGACGCCGAATCGGGGCTCCGGTTCTTCGGTGACGGCCCCCTCGACGTGCACCCCTCCGAGTGGGATCCGCCCTGCCCCGACTTCTTCGAGAGCCCGGAGCGGCAGGCCCTCCTGGAAGCCGTGGTGGAGGCGATGGACGAGGCAGAGGTGGACGCCTTCGTCTTCCCCACGTGGAGCCACCCGCCCGCGCCGCTGGATCGGGCGAACGAGGAGTATCGGGGGGATAACTCGCAGGGCCTCGTCCCGACCGCGGGCCTTCCCGCGATCACCGTCCCCATGGGGTACACCCGCGAGACGCTCCCCGCCGGGCTGCAGCTCGCCGGACGGCCGTGGAGCGACGGTCCTCTGTTGGGACTCGCCTACGCCTACGAACGGGCCACCCGCCACCACCGCCCCCCAACCGCCTTCCCGCCGCTCCCGGTTTGGTAGAGCCCGGGGAGGGCGCGCGGCAGGCGCCCTTTCTTTACCGCCCCCCCTGCCGGGGCGTACCTTTGGGTTGCAGCCTCGAACACGAGGTGACACGCCCGACGCCCCCCGGAGGACCCCGAATGCCCAGACCCGCCCGCACCCTCCTTCCCCTCCTGGCCCTGCTCGCCATCGCCTCTTGCGATAGCGACGACTCGCCGAACCAGCCAACCCCCACCCCGGTGGAGCCCCCCTTCTGGGGAACCATCTTCATTTCCCCGGACATCCTCACGGACGACGACCCCACCACCTTCGAGGGGCTCACCTATGTGGGGCAGGGCTCCCGGAGCATGTACGACCGGCGGCTGGCGGACTTCGTCACCGTGGAGGCCTTCCTCTTCGATGCCACCTTCGACGACGGGCTTGCCGCAGAGGTCCAGGTGAACCCCGAGTTCGAGGACCACGAGGTGGCGCAGGTCGAGGCGGAGAAATACGCGGAAGCCATCGGACGGCTCCCGACGGTGCTGCGCGAGGATGTGGAGACGGTCTGGATCCACCAGGGCGACCAGCTCTTCGGGGGCGGGAACAACAACATCCTCATCCACACGGAGCAGGGTGAGCAGTACATCGAGGACGGGATCCTCCACGAGACGCTTCTGCACGAAGCCGTCCACACCTCGCTGGACGCCGCCCACGCCAACCACCCGACCTGGCGCGCCGCCCAGGAAGCCGACCCCACCTTCATCTCCGATTACGCCGAAGAATTCCCGCTGCGGGAGGACCTGGCGGAGAGCTTCGTGCCCTGGTTCGCGGTCCGCTACCGCGCCGACCGCATCCCGCAGTCACTGTACGACACCATCGTGGAGACGATCCCGAACCGCATCGAGTACTTCAACTCGCGTGGGTTCGATATGTACCCGGTGGACTGATCCCCGGTAGGCAGTTGGCTGAGCGGTGCGGGCTGGAGTGTGAGTGTGTCACGCCCGATCGTGGCGGCCTGCCCACCAGATGCAGAGCCCCAGGAAGATCAGGCACCAGAGGAGCGCAGGGGCGAGGTCCGCGCTCCCAGCCGATGCGGCAAGCACGAGGGTCCGCCCGGGAGCCCAGTGCCCCACAAAGAGCCAGCGCTGGAGGGCCATCTCCCCGGCGACCCAACCCGCCCCGTCCACGATCAGCAGCAGGATGACCAGGCCTCCGACAAGAAGGGAAAGGGGCAGGATGACTCTCCCGAACCGGATGGCCAGCGCCGACCCCAGCAAGTAGGCGGCCGTGAGGGAGAGGAGGCCCGCCAGGATTCCCGCTGGACTGCCGGAAGCCCCTCCCACCCAGGCCACCACGGCGCCGAACAGGGGATCCGAATCCAGGAACACCGCGGTCAGCAGCACCGAGAAGGCCATGACCAGAGGCAAGCCGAGCCCCGCGGTGACGCGCGCCATACGGTGTGCTCGTCGGCCCACTGGCAGAGCATCCAGGACCAGCCGGCCCCCGGGAGGAACCTCTCGCCACACCCCGTCGGGCCACAGGAACGCGACGGCGATGGTCAGGAAGTGGAGCGGGATGAGCAGCCAGGCCACCGCCAGCCAGGCCACGGACGGGTCAGCGGGGTCGATGTTACTCGCCGCGTGCAGCGCCGCCGACACAGGGAGAAGGATGGCGAGCCCGCCCAGCACCACCCACCCGACCGGAAGTTCGATCCAGAGGGTCCGGAGGTGGAGACGCACGAGGGCCAGGAAGCCAGGTCCGGAGGGTAGATCCCACCCCGCGTCAGTACCGTGCGGATGGGCGGGAGAGGTTGAATCCGGGCTCATCGGTCACCTCCATCGGTGAGGTAGGCGAGGGCGGTGTCAGCCACCGAGACCCCCTCGACATGGGCGACGTCGCAGGCGTGCTCCTCCGCCCACCCCCGCACATCGGCCTCCGAAGCCCTGACGACCCACCGCACCTCCTCCCCGGACCGGCCTTCCTCCCGGACCACGAACGCCGGGGCTGGAGGGGCGGGCGTATCCGGAGCACGCGACCGGATCCGCACCCGCCGGTGCGTCTGGCGGAGCTCTTCGATGCCTTCGTCCACCTGAACCGACCCAGCCCGGAGGATGAGGAGGCGGTCGGCAAGGGACTGCGCCTCGTGGAGCACGTGGGTGCAGTAGAGGGTGGTGGCCCCGGTTTCGACGAGGTGCTCGGCCAGGAGGGCCAGGACGCGCTCCCGCACCAGGGGATCGAGGCCGTCGGTGGGCTCGTCCAGGAGGAGGAGGGCCGGGCGGTGTGCGAGGGCGGTGAGGAGCTGGGCCCGCCGGGCCTCGCCCTTGGACAGCTTCTTCCAGGGGCGGTCCATGCGCAGCTCCAGCTGGTTCGCCAGGTACTGGGCGTACTCCGGGTCCCAGCCCGGCCGGAAGCGGGCGTGGAACCCGATCATCTCCTGAACGGACATCCGGCCGAAGGGAAAGGCCACCTCCTCGGGTAGGAAACCCGTCCCCGCCCGGACCTCGTGGCCCCTGTGGGAAGGGTTCCGACCGAGCACCTCCACCTCGCCTCCGTCGGGAGGGAGGAGATCGAGGAGCAGTTTCAGGAGGGTCGTCTTCCCCGCCCCGTTCGGGCCGGCCAGGAGGACCACGCTCCCCTCGGGCACCGCAAGGTCGACCCCGGCCAGCGCGACGACCTTGCCGTAGCGCTTCCGAAGGCCCCGGGCATGTACCGCCCATCGCTCGTTCCCCGTGATCGGGTCAACCATCAACGTCCCTCCCTGAACTTCGGTGTTGCGACTGAACTGGGTCATCCCCCCCTCCGCTCCCCTGGGCGGCATCCCGGATCGCGCGCTCGAGCTCCTCCGGGCTCACCCCGGCGCGGGCCGCCTCCTCGAGGGCGCGTTCGGCAAGATCCCGCAGGACCTCGCCCCGGAGGGCCCCGCGATCCACCGTGGGGGCGACGAAGCTCCCCCGCCCGCGGAGGATGTAGAGCGTCCCCTCCCGTTCCAGCTCGCGGTAGGCCTGCTGCACGGTGTTCGGGTTGAGCCTGAGCTCCCCGGCCAGCTCCCGGACCGAGGGCATGGCGTCGTCCGACCGGAGGGCGCCCCCGACCACTGCGCGCCGCACCTCGTCCATGATCTGGACGTAGAGGGGCCGCGGGTCATCGGGGTCGATCCTGAACCGTCCGGGTGTCGCCATGCGTGCCGTCGTGGGTGGGGTGACATACTGTATTGGCATACTAATACAACATGATAGCATCCGCCAGGGGGCCTTTCCCCCCGATCCAGGAATCTGGAAGTTCCCACGGTCGCCACCCCATCAGTCCCCTCGGAGGAGCTCGCCGTGTTCACCATGGTCCGACGATTCATCAAGACCGGGATCTTCTTTCTCTTCGCCGGGCTCGCCCTCGGAGCGTGGGTCCTGGTGCGGCGCGAGCTGTACGGGGAGTTCCCCCACCCGCACCTGGTCTCGGCGCACACGCACGCGGTGCAGGTGGGGTTCGTCCTCTTCCTGATCCTGGGAGTGGCGCTCTGGCTCTTCCCGCGGGCTGCGAAGGACGACCGACGCTACACCCCGGGGAGGGTCGCCGCCTCGTACTGGATCCTGACCCTATCCACGGGGGGGCGCTTCATGGCGGAGATCCTTCGTGCCTCCTCCGACGCGCCCCTCCTCCGCTGGGTCGTGGTTCTCAGCTCCATCGGGCAGATCGCCGGTCTCGCCATCTATTTCTGGACGATGTGGGGGCGGGTGCGCCCGGTGGGAAGCCACCTCCGCGAGGCGAAGGGCGAGAGGTTCTGAACCGGGGGAGCAGCCGCCACCGCTTTGAGGAGGGCCCAACTCCAGAGCATCGTCGGCCGGAATGCCGCGGCGGTTGCCCATCCGGATCAGGGGTGTTAGCATGGTCTCTCATCGGATGAGAATCGTTCTCAGTCTCATGCCGTTGCGGTGAAGCATCCCATGCAATTCGACACCCGTCGGGGCCCCCCCCCCCGACATACAACGCGGAGCGATTACCGAAAATGTCGCAGCCCGACATGCCACGACCCGTCTACAGGTTCCGCCGAAGCCTCCTCGGCTCCGGACTCCTTCTCGTGGGCCTCCTCTCCGGCCCCCTTCCGTCGCCGGCACCCCTCGTCGCCCAGGAAAGCGCCGCGGCGGCCGAGCGCCCCGCCTCGTCGGAGGGCAGGATCGAGGGACGAGTGACCTCCACGGCGACAGGGGCCGCCCTCCCGGGAGCGGCCGTACGGGTCGAAGGTAGCGACCGTGGTGTGCTGACCGATGCCCGCGGCTACTACACACTTCGCGCTGTCCCCGCAGGGACGGTGACGATCGAGATCCAGCGGCTCGGCCACGAAAGCGCCCGTCTCGAGGCGCAGGTCGAGGGGGGAGCGCGCACGGTGGTGGACGCGGCGCTGGCAGAGCAGCCCATCGGGATGGATCCCCTGGTCATTCTCTCCCAGCGGACCCGGATGGTGGGCGATCCCCTCAACCTGAGCGCGATCCCCGGCTCGGCCCACTTCCTGGGCCCGCAGGACCTGGAGGGGCGGAAGCTCGCCTTCGACAACGTCCACGAGGTGCTGCGGAGGATCCCCGGAGTGAACGTGCAGGAGGAGGAGGGATACGGCCTCCGCCCGAACATCGGACTCCGGGGCACCGGAGTAGAGCGGAGCTCGAAGATCACCCTGATGGAAGACGGGATCCTCATTGCTCCGGCCCCCTATGCTGCCCCGGCAGCCTACTACTTCCCCGTCGTCGGACGGATGGAGGCGGTGGAGGTCCGGAAGGGCTCTAGCCAGATCCGCTACGGGCCCCGAACCATCGGTGGCGCCATCAACCTGGTCTCCGCCTCGATCCCCGAGGAGACCGCCTGGCACCTCGACACCCAGGGCGGAAGCGACCGCCAGTTCAAGGTCCAGGCCCGGGGCGGGAGCTCCACCGACCATGTGGGGTGGATGGTCGAGACCTACCAGCTCCAGACCGACGGCTTCAAGGAGCTCCCCGGGAACGAGAACACCGGGTTCGACGTGCGGGACTTCACGGCCAAGCTCCGACTGAACACGGACCGTGAGGCGCCTCGCTACCAGGAGATCGAGCTGAAGGTGGGCTACCACGACGAGCTCTCCCACGAGACCTACCTGGGCCTCACCGATGAGGACTTCCGGACGAACCCCCGGCAACGGTACGCGGCGTCCGCTGAGGACCTCATGGACGCCGAGCACCGGCAGATCCAGCTCCGCCACTTCATCCAGCCGACACCCCGGTTCGACGTCACTTCCACCGCGTACCGCAACGAGTTCGCCCGCAACTGGTACAAGCTGGGGAGCGTCCTGGGCACCTCCATCTCGAACGTCCTCGCGGACCCAGGGGCGCATTCCGAGGCGCTCGCGATCCTGCGGGGAGGTGCGAGCGAAGAAGACGCCCTCACCCTTCGGGCAAACAACCGGGAGTACCTCTCCCAGGGGATCCAGTCGTTGGTCGGCCTGCGTCTCGAGGGGCTCGGCGCGAGCCACTCCTTCGAGGCAGGAATTCGGCTCCATGAGGACTCGGAGGACCGGCTCCAGTGGGAGGACGGCTATCGGATGACCGGCGGCCTGCCCGTGCGGACCTCCGAGGGGGCCCCCGGGACCCAGGCCAACCGGGTCGGTGAAGCGAACGCAGTGGCTCTCCACCTCATGGACGAGATCGGGATCGGACGGTGGACGATCGTCCCGGGCGTCCGATACGAGCGGATCCACCTGACGCGGACCGACTATTCGACAGAGGGGGCCTCCCGTCTGGAGCCGACCCGGGTGCGCGAATCCACGGTGTCGGCGTTCATCCCCGGCGTCGGAGCGTCATACGAGGTGAGCCCGAGCCTCCATCTCTTCGGCGGCGTCCACCGGGGGTTCGCGCCTCCGGGACCGGGGGCCGCAGAGGAGACCCGCCCGGAGGAGAGCGTGAGCTATGAGGTGGGGAGCCGGCTCCGGAGCGGCGGGGTGGGACTCCAGATGGCCGCCTTCTACGGGGACTACAGCAACATCCTGGGCCAGGCCACGCTGGCCACCGGAGGCGCCGGAGTGGGGAACCAGTACAATGGCGGCGCGGCGCGGGTGGCGGGGCTCGAGGCCTCCCTCGACTGGGACCTCTCGTGGGGGCGTGACCTGCCCGTGCGGCTTCCGGTGAGCGTCGCCTACACCCTCACCGACGCCACCTTCCGGACCGACTTCGAGAGTGACTTCGGGCCGTGGGGCACGGTGGAGCGCGGGGACCGGCTTCCCTATCTGGCCCGCCATCAGGGCTCGGCCAGTATCGGTGTGGAAGATGCCGACTGGAGTCTGAGCCTGGTTGCCTCGGGATCGAGCGCGTTGCGGACCCGTGCGGGCCAGGGCCCCGCCGTGGAGAGCGAATCCACCGATTCCTTCTTGACCTTCGACGTCCAGGGAAGCTACGTGCTCCCGCAGGGGCTGAGGGGTGGCAGCCTCTACGCCGGCATCCAGAACCTCACGGACGAGTCGTACATCACGGCCCGGAGGCCCGCAGGGGTCAGGCCGGGGCTCCCGCGCACCTTCTACGTGGGGATGCGTGTGAGCCGCTGACACGACGGGCGGAACCGAAGTCAGCGCGCGGACCCCGGAAGGTAGGGGCGCCGTGCCGGGAGTTGGGGCGGGTCGGCCGACCGGGATGGTGGCCGGCCCGCTCCCGCTTTACGTTTGGCGTCACCGGATCGCCCGAACTGCCAACGCCCGGACCCCAACGGAACCCCCATGGACATCGAGGTCGCCCACCGTCTGGAACGCCTCCCCCCCTACATGCTCAGCCGGATCAAGCGACTGACGTACGAACGTCGGCGGGCGGGCCACGATGTCATCGACCTGAACATGGGAAATCCAAACGATCCCACCCCCCCGGGGATCGTCGAGAAGCTCCGCGAGGCGGTGGGTGACCCGCGGAACCACCGCTACTCGGCCAGCGCCGGGATTTACAACCTCCGCCGAGAGGTGGCCCGGAAGTACCAGCGGCGGTGGGGCGTGGAGCTCGATCCCGCGACCGAGGTGATCGCCACCATCGGCTCGAAGGAGGGGTTCTCGCACCTCTGTCTGGCCCTCCTGGGACCGGGGGACACCGCCATCGTGACCCAGCCGGCGTTCCAGATCCATCCGTACGCGGTGAACCTGGCGGGCGCCAACGTCATCGGCGTCCCCATCGGGAACGACCAGGAATTCCTGGAGAGGGTGGAGACGGTGATCCACCAGCTCCAGCCAAAGCCGAAGGTCATGATCCTCAACTTCCCCAACAACCCCACCACCATGTGCGTGGAGCCCCCCTTCTGGGAGCGGGTCGTGGAGATCGCCCGGAAGAACGGAGTCATGGTCATCAGCGACCTGGCCTACGGGGAGGTGGGGTTCGACGGGTATCATCCTCCCTCCTTCATGGCGGCACCCGGCGCGCGAGACGTCGGGGTGGAGTTCACCACCATGAGCAAGTCGTACAACATGGCCGGCTGGCGAATCGGGTTCTGCGTCGGGAACGCCCGGATGATCGAGGCCCTCGCCACCATCAAGGGCTACTACGACTACGGGATCTTCCAGGCCATCCAGATCGCCTCGATCGTGGCGATGCGCGACTACGACGATGCGGTGGAGCGACAGGCCCTGACATACCAGCGTCGCCGCGACACCCTCATCGACGCGCTGCGCCGCCTGGGGTGGGATGCCGACCCCCCCCGCGCCACCATGTTCGTCTGGGCGAGGGTTCGGCCGGAGCACCTGGAGCCGTACGGAGGCCGCACGATCGAGTTCTGCCTCGACATGGTGGAGCGGGCGGGGGTGGCCATGTGCCCGGGGGGTGCGTTCGGCCAGGAGGGGGAGGGGTACGTCCGAATCGCCATGGTGGAAAACGAGCAGCGCATCCGCCAGGCCGTGCGCCAGCTCGACCGGGCGCTCACGCGGGAGTCCGAGGCGGCGGCCGGCTGACGGGGGTCGGGGGCAGGGTCACTTCCCGGACGAAGCCCCCTCCCCTCCGCCGGACTTCATGGAGAGGCCGATCCGGCCTCGCTTCAGATCCACCTCCTTCACCGTGACCTTCACCCGCTGCCCCACGGTCACCACCTCGGCCGGGTCCTTCACGAAGCGGTTCGCGAGCTGGGAGACGTGGACGAGCCCGTCCTGGTGCACCCCCACGTCCACGAACGCTCCGAAGGCCACGACGTTCGTGACGACCCCCTCCAGGCGCATCCCCGGCTTCAGGTCCGAGGGCTCCGTGACGTCCTCCCGGAAGGCCGGGGGCTCGAACGTTTCTCGCGGGTCGCGCCCGGGGCGCCGCAACTCGGCCAGGATGTCCATGAGGGTGGGGAGACCCACGTCGCCGGACACATAGCGCTCGAGGCGCCCCTCCAACTGGACGAGGAGGTCGGCGTCCCCCACCAACCCCGAGATCGTGGTGCCCAGCTCCCGGGCCATCCGCTCTACGAGCGCGGAGCGCTCGGGATGCACGCCGGTGGCGTCCAGGGGGTGTTTCCCGTCCCTCACTCGAAGGAACCCGGCGGCCTGCTCGAAGGATTTCCGGCCCAGACGAGGCACCTGCAGGAGCTCCCGACGGGACCCGAAGCCGCCCTGGGCGTCACGGGTCTCCACGATGCTGCGCGCCAGCGCCGGTCCGATCCCCGCGACGTGGGCGAGGAGTGAGGGGGAGGCGGTGTTGACCTCGACCCCGACCCGGTTCACGCAGATCTCCACTGTGTCCTCCAGGCGCTGCCGGAGGCTGGGCTGGTGGACATCGTGCTGGTACTGTCCCACTCCGATGGAGCGGGGGTCGATTTTCACCAGCTCGGCCAGAGGATCCTGGAGGCGCCGGGCGATGGACACCGCCCCACGAAGCGACACGTCCATCCCGGGGAGCTCCTCGCGGGCCACGTCCGAGGCGGAGTACACGGAGGCCCCCGCCTCGTTCACCAAGACCACGGTGGGGCGGGCGGTCCCCTTCTCGAGCCCTTCCACGGCCGTGCGGACTGCCGCCTCCGTCTCGCGCGACGCCGTCCCGTTCCCGATGGCCACGAAATCCGGGCGGTGGGTCCGGAGGAGGGCGAGCAGCTCGGCCCGGAAGGCGTCGGCGCGGTGGAGGTAGAGGGTCGCGGTGGTCTGCACGGCGCCGGTGGTCGAGACGAGCGCCGCCTTCACCCCGGTGCGGAACCCCGGATCGAGGCCCAGGACGCCCCGCGCACCCGCCGGCGGCTGCAGGAGGAGCTGCTCGAGGTTCGTCCCGAAGATCTCGATGGCCTCCCGATCCGCCCGGACCTTCAGGTCGGAGGCCACCTCCGAGGCCATCGACGGTCCCAGCACCCGGTCGGCGGAGTCGAGGGCGACGGTGCGCAACTCATCCCGCGCGGCCCGCCCCTCGGTGGCCTCCCGGATCAGCACGCTCTCCAGCTCGCCCTCGGGGCCCTCCACCCCCCACCGGAGAACCCCCTCCTTCTCGCCCCGTCGGATGGCCAGCACCCGATGCGAGCGTACCGACCGCACCGGCTCGGTGAACTGGAAATAGTCCCGGAAGCGGGCGGCGACGGGATCCTCCGACTTCCCCCGGACCACCCGGGAGAAGACGACGCCCCGCCGAGTGAAGACGTCCCGCGCGACCCGGCGGAGGCGGGGATCCTCGGCCAGCCGCTCGGCGAGGATGTCCCTTGCCCCCTGGAGGGCGGCGTTCTGGTCGGGCACGTCGGCGGCGGGGTTCCGGAAGTCGGCCGCACGGCGACGCACCTCGGCATCGCCCGCGCGCCCCTCCCAGATCAACTCGGCCAGCTCCTGCAGCCCGCGCTCCACCGCCATGGACCCCCGCGTCCTGCGCTTCGGGCGGTACGGGAGGTAGAGGTCCTCCAACTCCTGCTTGGTCGCGGCGGCGAGGATGCGCGTCCGGAGCTCGGGATCCAGCGCGCCCTGTTCCTGGATGGAGTCGAGAATCGCGCTCCTGCGCTCCTCGAGTTCTCCCAGGTACGTGGCCCGGTCCCTCACATCCCGAAGCTGGACCTCGTCCAGCCCCCCCGTGGCCTCCTTCCGGTAGCGGGCGATAAAGGGGAGGGTGGCCCCGCCCGCGAAGAGCTCCAGGGCGCCCGAGACGTGCGCGAGGGGGAGGGCGAGCTCCCGCGCGACGAGCCGGGAGAGATCGGAAGGGGAATGTGCCAAGGGTCGGGAGCCAGGAGGGATGGAATTTCGGCGATGGTCGGAAGGTGACGCGAAGCGCTCCGAGCTTCAACTGAAACCGCCGGCGACACGGCCTCGTAGGGATGAGAACGGGTGCCGTCCGGCGCATGCCCGGGTTCAGCCGCACGTCCGCGACCGTCACAGGGAGGAACGAATCGAGATGAGAGTTCGAACCGCGGCAGGAATCACCACGGGCCTCGTCCTCGTCCTGGCAGTCGGGGGCATTGCCACGGCCCGCACCATGGCCGGCGGCGACGAGGAGCTTCGCACTGTGCCGGTGGAGCGCGGGACGGTGGAGGCCCGGGCACTCGCCATCGGCACCATCCAGCCGGAGATCGAGGTCACCGTGAAGTCCCAGGTCTCCGGCGTCGTCCAGCAGAGCCTGGTGGAAGAGGGGGACTACGTCGCCGCGGGAAGGCCTCTCCTGGAACTCCGTCCCGAACCGACCCCGCTGGAGATGGTGGAGGCCCGGCGTGCCCTCGAGATGCGGCAGATCGCCGAGCAGAGCCTCCGCCGGGAACGAGACCGCGTCCGCCAGCTGGCGGACCGCAACATCGCCACAGGCCAGGAGCTGGACCGAATCGAACGCAGCTACGACGAGGCGGCGCTGGAGCTGGCCATCGCCGAGGACCGGCTCGAGCTTCTGGAGACCGGCCGGGTGGGAACCGGTGAGACCTCCCTCCAGAGTGAGGTACGGGCTCCCATCGACGGGTGGATCCTGCGGAAGACCGCGGAGGTGGGGGACCCGGTGGTGCCCCTCTCGAGCTTCCAGGAAGGGACCGTGCTCATGACCATGGCGGACATGGACCGTCTCGTCTTCCGGGGTACGGTGGACGAGATCGACGTGGGGCGACTCACGGAGGGGATGCCGGCGGTCCTTCGGGTGGGGGCCCTCCCCGACCAACCGGTCTCCGGCACCCTCTCCCGGATCGCCCTGAAGGCCCACACCGAGGAGAACGCCAACGTCTTCGCGGTGGAGATCTCGCTCGAGGCGGTGGATGGCGCGCGCCTCCGCGCAGGGTTCAGCGCGAATGCCGAGATCCTCCTGGATTCGCGGGAGGACGTCCTCCGCGTGCCCGAGCGGGTGGTGCACTTCGAGGAGGACGACGCGTGGGTCGAGGTTCCGGGCGACGATGGATCCCGGGTTCGTCGCTCCATCCGCACCGGCCTCAGCGACGCGATCCACGTGGAGGTGCTGGAAGGGCTCGAGGAGGGTGAGCAGGTGCTCGAGAAGCCGCTCCGGACGGTGGGATAGGCGGACCGGCCGGTTCCATGCGCTTCTCCGCCCTCCTCACCCAGGCCATCGCGGACGTTCGTCAGCAGTCGACCCGCTCGATCCTGACGCTTCTCGGCATCGCGTGGGGAACGACCGCGGTGGTCCTCCTCCTGGCCTTCGGGGTGGGCCTGGAACGCCAGATGGTCACCAACGCACGGGGACTCGGAGACGGACTCGTGATCGTGAGCGGGGGCCGCACCACTCTCTCCTTTCGTGGACTCCCGGAGCGTCGACCCATCCGGTTCGTGGAGGCGGACGCGGACCTCCTCGCCCGGGAGATCCCGGAGATCGAGGTGGTGACCCCGGAGTACGGAGCGTGGGGGCGCTACCTGAGCGTGGAAGGGCAGCGGACGCAGGTCTACCTGACCGGGGTTCGGGCCGATTACGGCGACCTCCGAAACGTCTTCGCGCGGAGCGGCGGACGCTTCATCAACGACCGGGACGTGGACTTGAACCGTCGGGTGATCGTGCTCGGGAACGAGGTGGCCCGCCTCCTCTTTGGGGAAGCCGAACCGGTGGGCCGCGAGGTCATGCTGGGCCGATCGCCCTTCACCGTCGTGGGCGTGATGGCGGAAAAGACGCAGAACTCCTCGTACGGCGCCCGGGACCAGGACCGCACCTTCATTCCCATCAGCACCTACGGGACCATGGAGGGCGCTCGGTGGGTGAACTCGATCCTCTTCCGGCCGGTGGACCCCGAGCTCTCCGGGGTGGCTTCGGAGCGCGTGCGGGAGGTGCTGGGCCGGAAATACACCGTCCACCCGGCGGACCGCGACGCCCTGTCGGTCTGGGACACGAACGAGATGATGCGGATGTTCGGCTATCTCTTCCTGGGGTTCAACATCTTCCTGGGGGTGGTGGGCGTGTTCACCCTGGTGGTCGGTGGGGTTGGGGTTGCGAACATCATGTTCGTGGTCGTGCAGGAGCGCACCCGGGAGTTCGGTATCCGCCGGAGTGTGGGTGCCCGAGGACGGGACATCATGAACCAGGTGCTGGTGGAGGCCCTCCTCATCGTAGCGGCGGGCGCCGTCCTCGGGTTTGCCGTCTCCTGGGCGCTGGCACGCGTGGCGGGCCTCTTTCCCATCCAGGAGTTCGTGGGGTCGCCGGTGATCTCCCCGGCCGTGGCGGGGCTCACCGTGAGCCTCCTCGCGCTGGTGGCCCTGGCGGCCGGCCTCCTCCCGGCCCGACGGGCGGCGCGCCTGGACCCCGCCGAGGCCCTCCGGAGCGGATCGTGATCCAGCTGCTGCTGGTCGAGTTCTGGTCCGACCTCAGGGCCCAGAAGCTGCGGGCGCTCCTGACCCTCTTCGCCGTCTTCTGGGGAACCCTGACCATCGTCCTCCTCCTCTCCTTTGGGGAGGGGCTGAAGCGTGCTGTGCTGGAGGGGATGCTGGGCGCGGGCTCCCGGATGTTCATCGTGTACGGGGGCGAGACCACCAACCCCTTCCGCGGCCTGCCGGGTGGGCGGAGTGTCGCCCTGGTGGAGGAGGACCTGGAGCTGCTCCTTCGGTCCATCCCCGAGATCGACCGGGGCAGCGTGTCGTACGGCCGCTCCGGTGCGGTGCTCCAGTCCGACGACCGCACCACCAACACGATGATGGAGGGCGTCCATGCCGACTTCGCGGAGATGCGCTCCATGTACCCCGTGGCAGGAGGGCGCTTCCTGAACGAACCGGACCTCGCCGAGCGGCGGCGCGTGGTTTTCCTGGGGGACTCCATCGCGGCGCGGCTCTTCCCCGACGGAGAACCGGTGGGCGGGACCGTCCGGATCGACGGGCTCCCCTTCGTCGTGGTGGGAACGATGGCTTCGAAGGTCCAGACGAGCATGAACAACGGGCCCGACGCGGACCGCGCCATCATCCCGGCCTCGACGCTGCGGACCATCTACGGCCCCACGCGGGTGAGCAGCCTGCTGGTGCGGCCTCGGGACGTGCGGGAGGCAGAACGGGTTCGTTCGAGACTCTACGAGGTCCTGGGGAGCCGGTACTCCTTCGATCCGGGCGATGTACGGGCACTTCGCATCTGGGACTTCATCGAGCAGGAGCGCATCACCCGCAACATCGGGCTGGGTATCCAGATCTTCCTGGGGTTCGTGGGGGCGCTGACCCTGGTGGTGGCGGGAGTGGGAGTGGCCAACATCATGTACGTGGTGGTGCGGGAGCGGACGCGGGAGATCGGGATCAAGCGGGCGGTAGGGGCCCGGCAGCGACACATCATGGCCCAGTTCCTGTTCGAGGCGGTGCTGATCTGCTTCACCGGCGGGCTCCTCGGGCTCCTCCTCGGGGGTGGACTGGTCACGGTGGTGGCCGGGCTGCCCGCCGATGACGGGGCGATGTTCTTCATCGGCAATCCCCGCATCTCCCTTCCCATCACCCTCACCACGGTGGGGATCCTCGTGGGCGTCGGGGTCATGGCCGGACTCTTCCCGGCGAGGCGGGCGGCGGGGCTCGATCCGGTGGATGCGCTCCGGCACGAATGACGGTGGCAGACCCCTTCCCGTCAGTCCGGGTCGTCGGCAGGAAGCTCCCCGTGTGGAACGAACGTTCCGGAACCCACGTCGAGAACGTAAATCTCGCCCTCCTCGATCACGTAGTGCCAACCGTGAAGTGAGATGCGGCCGGCCTCGACGCCGGCGCGCACGTTCGGGAAGTCCATGAGTCGATGGAGCTGCAGTGCGACGGAGCGCTGCTCGGTGCGGCGTAAGACCTCGGGGGTCGGCTCCTCGTCCAGGCGTGCGCCGGCTGCCAGCTCGAGCCACCCCCTCAGGTTCTCGGAGGCTTCGGGCGGGGGGCGGTAGAGCGCTTCCATGGCGCCGCAGTGCGAGTGCCCGCAGACGACGATGTCCTCGACCTTCAGGATGTCCACGGCGAACTCGATGGCCGCGGACACCCCGTGAGGGCCTCCCTCCTTCTCGGCGGGCGGCACGAGGTTGCCGACGTTCCGGACCACGAAAAGCGCCCCCGGAGGCGCGTCGGTGATGAGGTCGGGCACCACGCGGGAGTCCGCACAGCCGATGAAGAGAGTACGCGGATGCTGCCCTTCCTCCACGAGCCGACGGTAATGCTCCCGGTTCCGGGGAAAGTATTCTTCCCTGAATCGATCGAGTCCTGCGAGGAGTTCGCGTGTCATGGGCCGTGGGGACGTTGTCCGGACAGGGGTGGCTTTTCCGAGGCAGGGAAAAGTCTTTCCTCTCTGCGCTCACCCTGTCAACTCCCGAGCCCGTCGCGCGACCGTCTGGCGGTGGGCGGAGTGGGGGCACATCTTGTCGTCCATTCCCTCGACGCCCCCAAAGAGAGAAGAACATGATCTCCTTTTTCCACTCCGCCCCCGTCGGACGTTCAGTACCTTCCGGCTCCAGGAGCCGGTTTGGCCGGCGAAGCCTCTCGGCCCTGGCTTCGGCTCTCGTCCTGGCCGTCTCCTCCGGGTGCGAGCCTGCCCCCGAAGCGGACCCGGCGGCGGATTCGCCGGCCGCGCCGGCCGCGGCCTCCCTTCCCCCGGGCGCAGACGCTGCGCTGGAACGGCTCGAGACCTCGCCCCGGCACGGGGAGTGGCTGACGGTCCCCGCCGGTGACGGGGACGAGATCCGCGCCTGGGTGGTCCACCCCGAACGGTCCGACCCGGCCCCCGTCGTGGTCGTGATCCACGAGATCTTCGGCCTCACCGACTGGATTCGTGCAGTCGCGGATCAGCTGGCCGCCGACGGATACCTGGTCATCGCCCCCGATCTCCTCTCGGGGATGGGACCCGGCGGCGGTGGCACCGAGTCGGTGGATGCCGACGGTGCCCGCGCCCTCATCGGCGAGCTGGAGCGGCCGGACGCCCGTCGCCGCATCCGGGCGGCGGGCTCCTACGCCACCGGCCTCCCGGGCGCTTCGGGGCAGATCGCGACCCTGGGGTTCTGCTGGGGCGGCTCGGCAAGCTTCGACATGGCCACCCTGGACTGGGACGAGCTCGCGGCCGCCGTCGTGTTCTACGGAACCTCTCCTGCCGACGAGGAGCTGAGCGGGGTGGAGGTGCCCGTCCTGGGGCTGTACGCCGAGGACGACGCGCGGGTGAACACCACCATCGAAACTGCAGCGGCAGTGCTCGCTGACGGGGGGCAGCGCTTCGAGCACGAGATCTACCCGGGCGCGGGACATGGCTTCCTCCGACAGCAGGACGGGCGCGACGGAGCGAATCTGGCCGCCTCCGAAGCCGCCTGGCCCCGGGCCCTCTCCTTTCTCAGGGAAGTGATGGGGAGCTAGAAGGCATTCGAACCGCCCCCCTTTCGGCCTCGACATTCCACCACGCCCCCCCCTACCCGGAGACCGACCGTGCATCCAGAGCGGCATCCCTTCTCCCGCCCTCGCCCCGCCATCCCTTTCCTGCTCCTTGCCATCCTCTTCGGCGCCTCGTCATGTGCCGACGGTGTGGAGCAGCGAGCGCTCGTCGCACCGGAATCCTCCGCGACTGAGGAAGTCTCCAACCTGCGGAGCGCCTCCCCCGGGGAGTACATCGTGGTGCTCGCTCCCGGCGAGGCCCCCGGTCGTCCCGCTGCGAACCGGGCTCGAGCACTGGAGGTGGCAGCGCAGCTGGGGGCTGCTCCCGGACATGCCTACGGCACCGCCCTCTTCGGGTTCTCCGGAAGGATCCCGGCAGCGCGCCTCCAGGTGCTCGAGCGCGATCCCAGGGTCCTCCGGATCGAGGCAGTGGAGGACTGGTCCCTCGACGTCGTGGGAGCCGCCGGCGTGGCTCCCGCTCCCACCGGAATCCGCCGGATCGGCGCGGACCGCAATCCGACCGTCTCCATGGACGGCTCGGGCTCCTCGGCCGTGGACGTGGACGTGGCGATCATCGACTCGGGAATCGACCCCGACCACCCGGATCTGAACGTGGTGGGAGGTCACAACCTCTCCAGTGGACCCCGGCACGACTGGTCCGACCGGAACGGACATGGGACCCACATGGCGGGGACGGTGGGAGCCATCGACAACGGCTCGGGCGTCGTGGGCGTGGCACCGGGAACCCCGCTCTGGTCAGTGAGGGTCTGCCGGGCCAACGGGGCCTGTGGCACCAACGACATCGTGGCGGGGCTGGACTGGGTGGCCGAGCAGAAGCGCACCGGTGCCGTGGACTTTGCCGCCGCCAACTTCAGCATCGGAAGCATGGACACCGACAGCACCTGCGACGCACCCGCCAACGCCGTCCACCACGCCATCTGTGGGGTGGTCGACACCGGGGTGGTTCTCGTGATGTCGGCCGGGAACGACGGGCGGGAGCGGCGTCCCTTCCCGGAGGGCATCTCCGTCTCGGCCATCGCCGACTTCGATGGGAAGGCCGGGGGAGCTGCAGTGCCCACATGCCGAAACGAGTCCGACGACACCCTCGCCTCGTTCAGCAACCATGGGGAGCGCATCGACCTGGCCGCCCCGGGCGTGTGCATTCTCTCCACCCTCCCCGGGGGATATGGCACCTTGAGCGGAACGTCCATGGCGGCTCCGCACGTGACTGGCGCGGTCGCGCTACACATCCACGCCAACGGGGGGGTGCCCGCATCGGACCGGCAGGGCGTCGAGGCCCTCCGCACCGCGCTGGTGTCCGCAGCGCTCCCCCAGGGGACGGCGGACCAGGAGTGCAGCTACGACGATGCCCGACTGGGTGGCCCTCTCCTTTTCGTGAACAGCCCCACCTTCGGGGGCGACGGGGAGTGCCCCCTCTCCGACGGGAGCTCCGAACCGGTTCCCACCGATCCCCTCATCGCGAGCCTCCAGATCGATACCCGCACCACCGGTCCGTGGGCACGGGTGGACGTGGGCTGGCGAGTGAGCCATCCGGCCGGGGAGCTGGCATCCGTCACGACGCAACTCCTCAGCCTCGAGGGAGAGCTTCTCGATTCCAGGATTTCGACGGTGTCGGGGCCGGAGGCCTCCGGAGAACACCGGCTCCGTGCCAGCTCGGATGGAGAGCTCCTCCTCCGTTTGGTCGTGGCGAGCACCGAGGGTGGGCAAACCATGGAGGAGGTCCCCCTTCAGTTCTGAGCCCCCCATCATGGGGTGGTTTGGCCCGCCCTGCCGGATCGGTGTTATCATGCGGCGGAGCGGCCGGAACGGTTCCCCCGCACCCACTGGCGACACCACCCGGCCGAAACCGAAATCCACAACGGAGACGAAGATGCGACTCCCCGGAGCCCTGGCCCTCGTCCTGACCCTGACCTTTCTTTCGGCGACACCAGCCCTTGCCCAGGACATCACCGAGAGCGCCCTCGGATCCCTCACCGGTGCGCAGATCGACGCCGCCCTCACGGATGAGGTGACCTCCCTCCAGACGACGAGGGCCGAGCTGGGTGCACTCCTCGCACGTGAGGAGGTGCGGACCGTCGCGGAGGCCCGCGGGTTCGACCTCGAGGAGGCACGAACGGCGCTGGGCTCGCTCTCCCATCAGCAGGCCTCAGCCGCAGCTCCCCTGGTGGAGCGCCTGGAAGCGGCGCTCCGAGCTCGCGACACGATCACCATCAGCGTCACCACGGTGATCATCATCCTCCTGCTGCTGATCCTCGTCACCTGAGCCCGGCGAGTCTTCTGCTCCTGGGCGCGCTGGTCGGTGGAAGCGGCGCGCTCTGTGACAGTGTCGTAGACACGGCGGCGGCGCTCTTCCGGAGTGGACAGGTGGAGGAAGCCGAGGCGACGCTCGTCCAGGCCGTGGAACGATGCCCACGCCACCCGGAGATTCTGGCGGAACTCGCGGCCCTGCGATTCCAACAGGGGCGATATGAGGAGGCGGCCGTACTGGCCGACCGCTACGTCGAGCTCGCGCCGGAGTCTGGCTGGGGCTGGAACCTGCTCGGCGCGAGCCGTTACCTCGCGGGGCAATCGGTCGGGGCGCTCGAGGCCTGGAACCGGTTGGATCGCCCGCGCGTCGATGCGGTCGACTGGGGACGGACGGAGCCCGAAGTAGTCCGACGCCTGAGGCCGACCATAGGTCTTCCGGAGGGAGGGGTGCTGACGCCCGAGGAGCTGGTGAGGGCCCGCAGGCTCCTGGAAGACCTCCCCGCCCTCGCCCGGAGCGCGATCGCCTATGGCCCGACCGGCGAAGGGCGAGTGCGGATCCGGGTATCCGCCGACACCGGTCCGCGCGCTCCCCTCTCCCTCCATACGTTCCCGGCCCACCTGGCTCGAGCGTTGCGCGGAGGCGTGCGGTTGACCTCTTCTGGCGCTCTCGGTCGCCTCGACCACTGGGAACTCGCCGGAGAGACGGAGGGGAGCCTGGATCTGCTTCGGGTGGCCGTAGCGCTTCCGCTTGGTTCTGGTGGGGACATCCATCGGTGGGAGGTATCCGGAACGCGAGGCCAGTTCCAGGTCTCGCGGGAGGGCGGGCCCGAGTCCGTCCGCCGACGGGGCGTCCGGTGGGAGTACCAGCGGAGAGACCTCTCCTGGATCAGGATAGGCTCCCTCCTCGGGATGGACGACCGAGCCGCGACCGGGATGAGCCTGGTCGCCGGAGGGGTGGTCGCCATGGACATCCTGGAGCCCCGGGAGGGCGCCTCGCGAGGGTCCGTGGGGTGGCAGGTGGAGACCCACCACCCGGTGGGAAGCGGCGGGAGCTCGCTGGACCCCAGGCGGTTCGCACGCGTCGCCGTGCACGTGCAGGCGCGCTGGCCCTTCGGGTCGACTGGCGGTCCCATAGGCGGTCCCACCGGGTTGCCACCGTGGGAGGTGGAGGCCCGTGGAGGCGTCGATGCCATCTCCGAGCACGCACCGCCCGACCTGAGGCCACGATTCGGCGCCGACCGCTCGGCCAACCGGTTGCTGAGAGCGCACTCCGCGGTGGACTCCGAGGGCGTGGTCAGGAACCTGCTCCCGGGCACGGGCTGGCTGTCCGGAGGCGTGGAGGTGAGGCGGTGGGGATCTGGGCCCATCGGCGGCCTGCTGGGCGCAGCCGTCTTCGCGGACGGAGCAACCCGTCTCGCGCACGGCCGGCATCCGACCCCCCGGGCGAGGGAAGGCCGCATCGACACTGGTGCAGGCCTGCGCCTGCGCTTGCCCGGCATCGGAGGCCACCTCCGGCTGGACTGGGCAACCTCCCTGCGCGATGGGGGATCGCGGTTCTCCGCGGCCTGGGTCGGTTTCCACCAGCAGACCGGTAGTGCGTGGACGGGATCCGGCCCGTAGATTGCATGAACGTGGGCAGAGGAATGGCGTGGTGGGCCGCGCCGGGGCGGTGAAGCTGACACCGGACGAGGAGAGATCGGATGGCCAACGGAGAGGCCGCGAGGGAACTGAACGCCGGCGTGACCGTGGATGCCCCCCCGGTCGCCCCCACCCATGAGGATCTCGCACCGTTCCGCAACGAGACGGTCTTTCTTCTGGCGCTCGCGATCCTCCTTTTCAGCACTCTGGACGGGATCTTCACGGTCCTCCTCATCGAGACCGGCCACGTCTACGAGTGGAACCCGGTGATGGCCGTCCTCCTCGATCGGGACCTCCGTCTTTTCGCAGCCGCGAAGAGCATCATGACGAACGGAGGCGTCTTCCTTCTGGTCGCCTTCCTGCACCGGCGTGTCCTTGGGCGTATCCCGGTACGACACATCCTCGAGCTCGTCTTCGGTGCCTATCTACTCATCATGATCTACCACCTGACCCTGACCTTCACGGTGACCTGAGGCGGGTCAGAACCCGTGGCCGCAGAGTCGGCCGGTGGGTCCTGGCCTCCTGCCCTTTCCCGCTACGACTCCCCCCGAAGCCCCGGGATGAGCCGGAGTGCGTTTTCGTAGTAGAGCTTCCGCAGGACCTCGTCGGGGAGATCCATCCCGTAGAGCTTCCAGAAGGCGTGGTAGTCGCGGTAGTAATCGAAGTACTCGTCCGCAGTCTCGAAGACGCGCCAGAAGTACGGGTACTCGGAGGGCTGGAAGCTGTCCTTCCCGAAGAGGATCCGATCCTGGTACTCGATGAAGAACTCCCGCGCGGCCCGGGGCTGGCGCCCCAGCTCGTAGAGGATCGCCCCGACCTCGAAGTGCACGTTCGGGAACTCGTCCAGCATCCGACCAGCCCGCTCCAGGTCGTTGGCGTGCCACCCGAAGTGCGCGGCGATGAACGTCGTCTCGGGATGCCTGCGGAAGAGGTTGTCCCGCTCCACCATGAGCTCTTCGAAGGTGACACGGCCCGGCCCATGGTTGCGCCGATCGGGGAAGAGGGCCAGCTCGAGCCAGCGCTCGTTACTCATGTCCATGGGTTCGAAGAACTCGGGGGGCTCCGCCGTGTGCACGAGGACCGGGACATCGAGCCGGGCGAGGGCCTCCCACACCGGATCGAGTGCGGGATCGTCGATTCGCAGCCGCGTCCCATCGGGCTTCGTGGTGGTGAGCCCGAAGCTCTTGGGCACCTCGCCGACGCCGACCGCGCCCGCCGCGATATCCTCCTCGAGCTGTCTCACCGCCCCTTCCGCCCAGCCGGGTCCGACATCCCGGAAATCGATGCCGGCCAGGACGCGGAAGCGATCCGCATGCGGGCTGGCCTCGATGGCCGCCAGCGTGCGCCGTAGCGCCTCGCCGGAGAGGTTGTCCGCCGAGATGTAGACCTGGACGTTCAGCGCATCCAGGTGTTCGACCATCTCCTCGATGACCCCCGGTTCCGCCAGGTCGCGCCGGTGCCCGTGAAGGTCGACCACCGGAAAACGGGCGCTCGGCACGAGGGTCTCCGCGGTCACGAGCGTCGTTTCTGGACGGTAATCCAGGATCGTGGGGGGCGGAAACTCCGGTGCCCGGCAGAGTCCGGGGCGAATCGCCGTGGTTGCGAGGGGGCAGGGCTCGCCCGGCTCCACCCTCACGGTCTCCTGGGTCTGCTGGCCGGCCACAGGGACGACCGCCCACGGACCGGCGAGGATGAAGGATGCGGCAAACAGGGTGCAAGCGAGTGGCGTACGCATGTTCCTCTTTCGGAAAGAGGTGAATCCGGGAGTCAGCGATCTCCAGCGGGGCTCAGCTTGCCCTCCGCGATGGCCCGGACGAGGTCTGTCGAGGTGAGGATTCCCACCAGCGAATCGTTCTGGGTCACGAGCACCCGATGGATCCCCCGGTCGATCATGAGCTTCGCCACCTCGGCGATCCCCTCGTCCGGCTCCACCGAGACCACCTTCCGGGTCATCGCCTCCTCCACGGTGTGCCGCTCGAGGAGGTCCCATTCCGGGCCCTCGCTCTGGGCCAGGCGCTGGTAGACGTCGGCCCCGGAGTCGCTCCAGTAGTCGGCGAAGAAGGACCCGGGATTCTCGGCCATGTCATCGTCGGGAAGGCCCCCGCCGCCGAGCTCCTCGCGGAGCGTCGGCCGGGTGTCCGAGGGCCCCTGCGCCGCTGTCACGGACCCCTGGAAATCGATGAGATCGGTCGTGGAAAGGACCCCTACCAGGCGCGAGCCGGCGACCACGGGTGCCCCGGTGACTCCCTCGGTGCTCAGGATCTCCATGGCGTCCCGGAGACTCATGTCAGGCTCGAGGCTGAGCACTTCGGGGGTCATCAGGTCGGAAACGGTTCGCATGTCCGGCAACTCCTGGGGGAGATCCCCCGACTAGTGTGTGTATACGGCCTAGAAGGCCGTTGAAGAAGTAGCGGGGCCACCGTTGGGAGCGCCAGGGACCCGAATCGTAGGCGGCTCGTCGACGGCATAGCCGTGGCTACGTCGAGGCGAGCC
>JBBDRS010000008.1:2150-51678 GCA_040905325.1 Gemmatimonadota bacterium | reverse complement strand
CGGCCAGCTCCCGGTAGTGGGCCACCTCCTTCTCGAGTCGGCGGGCCGTGCTCTCCGCGGCCATGGGGAGGAGCTCGGCCTCGTTCTCCGGGGTGGCCACCCGCACCAGGGCCCGGACCTTCGAATAGCTCAGTTCACCGCGGCTCATGGACTCAGAGATGCGGGGAAGCTCGGCCAGCTTCCGGGCCATCCGCACCCGCTCGCGGGCGGTGATCCGGCTCATCCCGGTGTACATCTCGAGCCAGTCGGCGCAGTCGCGGTAGCCCTCCGCGGCCCACGCCTCGCGGCGGTCGAACTCCGCGATGAGGACGAGGAGGCGGTACTCGAGGGCGGCGGAATGGGCGGCGAGGCGCACGATCCGGCTGCCCAGCTCGTGGACGAAGTCGTCGTCGTTCAGGCCGGCGAGCTCGGCCAGGTCGTCCAGGTGCGGGGAGTCGGGGGCGGGTGGGTTGGCCGGCAGCGATTCCGCGGAATCGCGGTAGGCCGAGTAGAACGGCCCCACCTCCCGCACCCACCCCCGCTCGTCGCCCGTCGTCCACCGCTCCGTCGTGCACGCTGAATATCCCATGTCTCCCTCCCCCCGGTCGAAGTCGTAGAACCAACCGAAAGCGCCACTCTGGCAACGGCTTCCGGCGAGTCGCAACGTCGTGCATGAAATATAATCCGGGGGTTGGGCGGCTCTCGAGGTTGGCGCTAGATGGGCGAACGGGCCCTCCCAGGGCTTCGGACGTGCCAATCCCCACGCGCGAGACGCAGAGGGGCAGCGGAAGGCTACATCGGAGGGATCCCGAGGCCGGGGGGCAGCCCCCCCCCTCTCCGGACCCCGAAATCCGTCCATAGCTATTTGGGACGCGTGGGACCGGGGGGACCGGTGGAGCGGAGGGAGATTCTGGGACACCTCGGGGGTCGTGCTTTTTCTCCTGGAGCAGGAAGCCTCCAGGGCGGTGCAACCGCTTCTCGAGTCCGACCCGATGATCGCGGGCTGGTGGGACGCGCCGGTGGAATGCGCGTCGGCTGCTGCCGGACAGACGACCGAGCCGCCCACGGATCGTTGCAGCGCCTGAAGGCCCAGGATAGGTTCGACATTCCATCCTCCGTCCCTCCTTCGGTTCGGACCATGACCCTCAGGCGGCGTTCGTGAATCCACAGGAGTTGGATCAGGTAGTCGACGACGTCGTCAAGCGCCTGGGACGGCGCCTGGTCGTGGGACTCCCCCTGGGGCTCGGTAAGCCGAATCGGCTCGTGAACGCTTTCTACCGAAGGGCGAGGGAGGACCGGCAGCTCGAGCTCGAATTCGTCACCGCCCTCTCCCTGGACCCGCCCACCCCCTCATCCGAACTGGAACGGCGATTCTTAGAGCCCTTCGTGGACCGCCACTTCGGGACCGACTACCCTCGGCTCGAGTACGTGGCAGACCTGCGGGAGCAAACGGTTCCGGAGAATGTGAGGGTGACCGAGTTCTACCTTCAGTCGGGCACGGGGCTGGGCAACTCCCTCATGCAGCGCCACTACGTCTCGAGCAACTATACCCACGTGGCCCGGGACCTGGTGGATCGGGGCGTGAACGTGTTGGTGCAACTCGTGGCCCGGCCTTCGGGGGAAGGACAGAAGGAGGCGGGCTCGGATGTCGGGCGCCTCTCCCTCTCGTCGAACCCGGACCTGACCCTGGAAGTAGCCCGCCGGCTGGAGGCTGCGGGGCGTCCCCACCTGCGCGTGGCCCAGCCTCATCCGGAGCTCCCGTTCATGTACGGCGACGCGGTGGTCCAGGAGGATTTCTTCCATCGAGTCCTTCCACCGGAGCACCACCAGCCCCTCTTCGCCCTCCCCCGAACACCGGTCTCGGCCCAGGACTACTGGGTGGGGCTTCATGCCAGCACCCTGGTGGCCGACGGGGGCACCCTCCAGATCGGGATCGGGGCGCTGAGCGACGCCTTGGTCCACGCCCTCCTGCTACGACATCAGGACAACACAGCGTATCGGGATCTGGTGGAACCCGGGTCGGAGGAACAGGCCCTCATCGATGGGTTGGGAGGGCTCGACCCCTTCCATGAAGGGCTCTATGGAGCCAGCGAGATGTTCATGGACGGATTCATGCACCTCTACCGTGAGGGGATCCTCAGCCGTCGCGTCTACGACGACATCGACCGGCAGCGGGCGGCGAATGCCAAGGGAGCCGGGAGCACGCCTGGCCCGGAGGGTGAAGACGACGTTCCGGAGGACCCCGGGGCAGTGATGGACGCGGGTTTCTTCCTGGGAAGTCGACCCTTCTACGAGTTCCTCCGGGGTCTGGGGCCCGATGAGCGGCGCCTATTTCGGATGATGTCGGTCGAGCGAATCAATCAGCTCTACGGAGGGAGCGAAGAGCTGGAGGTGCTCCAGCGCCGCCGGGCCCGCTTCTTCAACACCTGCATGATGACCACGGCTACGGGCGCGGCCGTCTCCGACGGGCTGGACGATCACCGGGTGGTGAGCGGGGTGGGTGGGCAGTACAACTTCGTGGCCATGGCCCACGCCATGGCCGATGGCCGGTCCGTGCTGATGATGCGGAGCACGCGGGAGAGCGGGGGCGAGGCCACCTCCAACGTGGTCTGGGAATACCCGCACGTGACGATTCCTCGCCATCTTCGCGACCTCGTGGTCACTGAGTACGGGGCGGCGAACCTCAGGGGGAGGACCGACGAGGAGTGCATCCAGGCCCTGGTCCAGATCACCGACCGGCGATTCCAGGACGCACTGGTTCGTCGGGCACAGGAGGCGGGGAAGCTCGCCTCGGATTGGCAGGTCCCCGACTCGGCTCGCTCCAACACGCCGGAGCGGATCAAGGCGGAGTTGCCGGCAGGGCTCTTTCCCACCTATCCCTTCGGAAGTGACTTCACGCCGGTGGAGGAGCGGCTGGTCGAAGGCCTTCGGACGCTGGAACATCGTTCGGGAAGCCGGCAAGCCCTCCTGGCCACACTCCTCCGGGGCCGCCCCGCCCAGTACCCGGAGGAGCTGGCGCGGATGGGTCTGGACCGGCCGCGCGGGTTTCGTGAGCACCTCTACGCCCGGCTCCTGGCGGGGGCGCTGGGCTGAGGCGTGGACAGTTCAGAGGGTCTGCACGGCCTCCCCCTGCTCGCCCTCGTTATTGAAGTAGTGGGGCGATAGGCGGAGGGCCCCGGAGGTTCTCTTAAAAGGCCGTTGAAGAAGTCGCGGGGCCACCGCGAAGGGGGGGGCAGGGGCCCACCAACGCCCCCTTCCACTGCCACGTCGTCGTCCTCTACGGAGTCCTCTCGGAGACCGAAGAGGGTGGCGTGGCATCCCACGAGTCGACTTCGCACCCCCTTTTCCCACGCCTCTCTTGTCCGGCCGGCACACCAGGCCTACGTTGCCCTTCAGACCCTGAAACCTTTATGGAATTCCTGTCTGCTACCATTCCGCCGGACGCAAACTTTCGTAGCAACGGTGTACTATGAAACGAGATAACAGGGGTTCAAAAACGGCTAGTAATTCAATTAAAGTAATGTGTTTATGTTTGTTGGTGGCAGTCTTTTTTCCAACGATCAGTCACGCCCAGTCTTTCGCTTATCTTGCGGGAAAATGGGAATTTAGCATTCAACTTGAAGGAGGGCATAGCGACAATGGTACGATAATCCTTTCCGGTGAGACGGGGTCGTTCCGAGGTCTTTTTGACATGGCGAGCAGTTCCGTCGCGCGGGAGCTGCAGGATGTTGTCTATGCGGACGGCCGGCTCACCTTTGTCGTCCAGCGGTTGTATGACCGTATTTCTGTCGATGTGGCCATTTCCGGCGACAAGATGGAAGGCAAGATGATTTTCGGGGGAAATGAGGAGGTCGCCATGCAAGGGACCCGCGTATCGGAGGCCTCGGGGGCGGTCATCGACCACGCGGCGGTGATCAGGAGCCTGGATGGGCAGACCCTGCAAGAAGGCAAGCGATTGTACGAGCAGGTTTGTGCGGCCTGCCACGGGGCCGACGGGAACTCGAACCTGCCTACGGCCCGCTCGTTCAACAGCGATGAGCTCAAGTACGGGTCGGATCCCTACAGTATGTGGCAGACAACCATCGAGGGTGCCGGCCAGATGGGCGCCCAGCGCTGGCTCTCGCCCGAAGCCGCCTACGCGGTAGTTCAGTACATCCGGGAAGAACTCGTCAAGGGAGAAAACCCCGAGATGTATTTTGAGATCACCGAGGACTACCTGGAAGGATTGCCGGAGCCATTCATGTCGGCCCGACAACTGGATCAGATGATCGAGAGGGAGGCCCTGTCCGGCTCTCAGGAATATGGACAACTGTATTTCACGGAGCACCTCGGCGATTACGGGAATGCGCTCTACTCCTCGCTGAACGACCGTGCCAACGCGGCCCTGCTGGTCGAACTGGCCGACAACGTGCGGTTGGCCTACAATCTCCAGCGCATGTCGATGGTGGCCGCCTGGCAGGGCCGGCTCGATCTGAGCCAGACCAAATACCAATTGTACCGCGGGGGGAGAGAACCCACCATTGACGGGCAGGAGCTCGCCGGCATGGAGCAGATGCACTGGAGCTACCAGGACCGCTACGAGCAGCTGAACAACCTGGTGTCCGAGCGGACCCCGTTCCCCGACGAGTGGCTGACCTACCACGGGCATTACCAGCACGGGGAGGACATCGTGCTGTCGTACTCAATCATGGGACGCAAGGTCCTGGAGATGCCCTCGGCCCATATACTGGAGGGCGTACCGGTCATCCGGCACACCATGACCATTGGACCCGGCGACTCCTGGCGGAAGGTTGTGCTCGGTGGCCTCGGCGACCGGGACAGTGAGACTGCCAAGGAAGGCGTGTTTGCCCTGGGCAACCCCAACGCCACCGAGGGACTGGGCGAGGAGGACTGGGGCAGCCCGCACCAGAGCCTGGTGGTAACGGCTCTTGGAGAAGGAAACGCCATGGATGAGTTTTTCGCCGCTGGCGTTCAGGGGGACACCGAGGGCATGCGGTGGGCGATCGAAGGAACGCATCGTCTGGCCCTTTACATCCCGTCCTCTGAGAGGGCGCAGACCATTCGGATCCAACGCTTCAGCGGGCGAGGCCAGGCGCAGTACCTGGCCTTTTCCGGGTATCTTTCGGATATGCAGGAAACGGTAATCCCGGATCCTGCCCAATACACCGGCGGCGGCCCACGCGTATGGAAGGAGACCGTCGTCACCCAAGGACAGCTCGACGCCGCCCGCCCGCACTACGACCCCGTCCATTACGGGGAGGCCAACCAGGACGCCCCTGAAAGCCTGGTCAACATTCCGGAGCACTACCCCTATACCGTCGACCAGATCACCCTGCCGTTCGACAACCCCTGGGGCAGCTGGGTCCGTCCCACCGGCTTCGACTTCTTCCCCGACGGGCGGGCTGTGGTCAGCACCTACGCCGGGGACGTGTGGATGGCTGACGGCATAGATGATGACCTCGGCGACATCCGGTGGCGGCGCATCGCCACCGGGCTGTACGACCCGATGGGCGTGAAGGTCAAGGACGGGGAGATCTACGTGATCTGCCGCGACCGCATCATGCGCCTGAAGGACCTGAACGGGGATTGGGAGACCGACTTCTATGAGTCCTATTTCGCCGACACCGATGTCTCGGACGTGCCGATACAGGCCTACAATTTTTCGCTGGAGACCGACAGCCAAGGCAACTTCCTGTATGCCAAGGCCGGGCAGTACACCGACAACGACGAGCCCGGCAACCTGATCCGCGTAAGCCCGGATGGAGAGACGCAGGAGTCGGTGGCCATCGGTTTCCGCGCCCCCAACGGGTTGACCGTGGACCCGCGGGATCGCATCTACGTCAGCGACAACCAGGGCAATTGGATGCCCGCCAACAAGATCAGTCTGATAGAAGAGGGGGGCTTCTACGGGTATATCCCCTCGATCGGTTCTTCCAACAGGGGAGGGACGAAGTACAGGATGCGCCCGAACCTGGCCAAATACCCGGAAAGTGGGGCCGTGCTGCCGCTGAGCTTTGATAAGCCGATCGTCTGGATGCCGCAGGCTTTCGACAACTCCCCGGGCAACGGCGCGTGGACACCCGAGGAGTGGGGCCCGCTGGGGGATCGCTTGATCTGGACCAGCTTCGGCAAGGGCTGGGCCTACCAGGTACTGATGGACCAGGTGGATGGAACCACGCAGGCGGCCGTCTCAGCGCTGCCGTTTCAGTTCGATAGCGGTACCCAGCGCGCGGCCATCAATCCCGCCGACGGGCAGTACTACCTGATCGGGCTGACGGGCTGGGACGATGCGTTTGCCCAGAAGTACGGCTCCTTCGACCGGATCCGCTATACCGGCGGCGAGGGCTTTGTGCTGGACGCCGTCAAGGTGCGTCCCAACGGCGTTACCCTCACCTTCAGTCAGGAGTTGAACGCCGAAGTGGCCACCCAGGCTGGAAACTACAGGGTCAAACAGTGGAACTACCGCTGGCAGCAGCGCTACGGCTCGGAGGACTGGTCGGTCGAGCACCCCGAGCAAACCGGTAGAGATGATGTGTCGGTGCAACGGGTCGAGCTGTCGGAGGATGGGAGGACCGTTTTGATCAACATACTGGATGATGACCTTCAGCCTGTGGATCAGATGCGCATCGAACTGACATTGGAGTCGATAGACGGCGAGCGGTACACCGATACGATCTATCTGACCATCCACAAGGTGCCGGGCCGGGAAGTCTCACAGAACTAGACACTCCAGAGGTAAACGATGATCAGCATGAAACCAACAACAATCATCAAGCTTTCGCTCCCGAGAGTGTTTCTGTTGATGGCCTGCCTGCTCGCAGGCATATGTCTGGCTCCCTCTGAGGCACTTTTTGCCCAGGAGGGAGAGCAGTGGATCACTTATGAGCCAGCCGAGGGTCCCGGAAACGGAAAGCACATTGTGCTGATCAGCGGGGACGAGGAATACCGCTCGGAGGAAGCCCTGCCGATGCTGGGAAAGATCCTGGCCAGGCGCTACGGCTTCAAGGCCACGGTCCTGTTCGCCATCGATCCGGAAACCGGTGAGATCGATCCCGACATCCAGACCAACATTCCAGGCCTGCACACCCTGCAAACCGCCGACCTGATGGTCATCTTCACGCGGTTCCGCGAGCTGCCCGACGAGCAGATGACGTACATCGTCGAGTATATCAACGCCGGCAAGCCGGTCGTCGGCTTGCGCACCGCCACGCATGCTTTCCGCTACGAGCGCAATCCCGACAGCCCTTATGCGCACTACGCGTTCAATAGTGCCGGAAGAGCGTGGGCAGACGGCTTCGGCCGGCAAATTCTGGGGGAAACCTGGATCGACCACCACGGGGCTCACGGCCGGGAGGGCACCCGCGGGGTGGTCGATGGGGTCATGAAGCGGCAGAACCACGCGATCCTGCGCGGCGTAGAAGACATCTGGGGCCCCTCCGATGTGTATGGTACCCGCCAGCTGGCCGGCGATGCGCAGGTCCTGGTATGGGGACTCTCCACAGAAGGCATGACGCCCGACTCCCCGGTGCAGTGGGAGCAGACGGCCATGCCGGTAGCCTGGATCAAACACTACACCAGCGGGGAGGGCAACACCGGCCGCGTATTTACGAGCACCATGGGAGCCTCTGTGGACCTTGAAAGCGAGGACCTGCGGCGGCTCGTGATCAACGGCTGCTTCTGGGCGATCGGCATGGATAGGCAGATTCCGGAGGAAACCAACGTCGATTACGTTGGCGAGTACCATCCCACCATGTTCGGGTTCGACAATTACCGGCGGGGATTGGTACCTTCTCATTTTGCAATACAATAGCAGACAGACTCAGTCTTATATAAATCTAAAGCCCGCCTTACTATGCTAAATCTACACAACTCCATGTGGCCCGGTATTGTGGGCAAAGGGGCCGATGGGGATGAGCCTGTCCTCGCTATCGAGTCGATGATCGACATGACGGCTGGAACTGAGGTCGGCGGCACGAGGTTCGACGGAATCGATTTGAATGTGATGGCCCCGCACCTGGACATTGATGCCGACGAGGCCGAGACCCGCAAGTTTGCGGATATGGTAGCACAAAAGGGTCTGAAAATCGGGTCCGTCGGGGCCCCGGTCTGGCCGGATGCCGGTGGGGGCTCGGCCATGGGCTCAGCCGAGGAACGGGCCCGTTTCCTGGATGCGGTCCGCAAGACGTGCGAGTATGCGCGAGTCCTGAACGACCATGGCGTCCGTCAGTATGGTATCATCCGCATCGACTCGGCTGCCTCCCCCATGGATTGGGCTGACGATCCCGCGGGCAACACGACCCGCGTAGCAAAGACATTCCGCGAAGCGGCCGATATTGCCGCTGATTGCGGCGAGCGGCTGGCTGCCGAAGGTGAAATCTGCTGGGCCGGCATGCACTCCTGGAGGCACATGCTGGATTTGCTGGAGGAGACCGATCGCCCCGATACGCTGGGCTTCCAGGCCGACCTGTCACATACGTATCTGTATCTCTTGGGATACAATGCGCCGGATCATGCATTGCTACTCAAAGAGTACAGTGAAGAAGAATTCTGGGAAGCCTACGAAGAGCTGACTGACAAGTTGGGTCCCTGGACCATCGATTTCCATGTGGCCCAGAGTGACGGAACAGTCTTCGGCAGCGGCGCCCACGACAAGACCGGACGGCACTGTCCGCCCGACGATCCGGCCGGCAAGCTCGATGTGGTCCGCTGCGCGCGCCACTGGCTACTGGATGAGAATGGACAGATCAGGAACAACATCAAACACATGTGCTGGGACGGGTGCATGTTCCCCAACCGGACGCTGGAATCCGCCGATACATGGGAGAGCGTACTCACGCTGCTGAAAGAGGTCCGTGATGACATCGCCCAGCATCAGCATGCAGATCTATGACTAGACTTGGTCTCAATCTGCTGATCTGGTCCGCGGTGATATCAGAAGATTTGCTACCGATGGTTGAGCGACTCAAGGAGATCGGCTATGACGGTATCGAGTGTCCAATGGGTTCAAGGGATACCGCTGTTTACAGGAAATTTGGCCAAGAACTGGAACAGTTGGACCTGGGCTCCACCTGCGTGCTCGCGCTGGGCCCGGAACAGAACCCCATCGATCCGTCCCTAGAGGTGCGCCGCAAAGCCCTGGATCGGATCAAGTGGGCCGTGGACCGAGCCGTCGACCTGAACGCCGGGGTCATCTGCGGACCGTTCCACTCGGCCTTTGCCACCTTCAGTGGCCAGCCGCCCACCGAGCGGGAATACGGCTGGAGCGCCCAGGTCCTGCGCCAGGCCGGCGAATATGCCGCCCAAGCGGACGTCACGCTGGCCTTGGAGGCACTGAACCGCTTCGAGTGCTACCTGTGCAACACCATGGATCAGACCATCGGTCTCGTTGAAGACGTCGATCACCCAAACGTGACGGTCCACTTCGATACCCACCACGCCAACATGGAGGAGAAGAACTTTGCAGATGCCATCACACGGGCCGCGCCGGTGCTCGGCCACGTCCATATCAGCGAAAACGATCGCGGAACGCCGGGCTCGGGTCATGTGCCGTGGGAGGAGACGTTCGCGAGCCTGTCCGAGGTGGGGTACCGGGGCTGGCTGACGATCGAGGCCTTCACCCGCAATGATCCGACGTTCGCCAACGCCATCAACGTGTGGCGGGAGTACGACACGCCGTGGCACATGGCCGAAGAGGGATACCGCTTCGTTCAAGCCATGCGGCAAAAACACAAGGTGTAATGACAAATTTGCCATTTCGATTCGGAGCGGAAGTGTATACCTGGTTCATGGACGGCAACGGGGAAGCCCACAGGAACCGGCTGGACCATATGATTGAGGTTTCGGCCCAGGCCGGATTCGAAGGGATTGAGCCGATCCATTTCTGGATGGGCGACCTGAGCGATCCGGACCGGCTGGAGGCGGCTCTGAAGAAACGGGGAATAGAGCTGGCGGCCATCGCCCTGATGCTGGGCTGGAACGAGCCCGAAGAAGCCCCTCAAGAGCAGAAGGAAGCCGATCAAGTTATCGAGCTGATAGGCAAATTCCCGGGCGCGGTGTTGTGTACCGTCCAGGAGCCGACGGGCCGCCATGACCTTGAAGAGCGCCGGATGAATCTGGTCAGGAACGTAAACAGCGTATCCCGCCGCGCGGCCGAACGAGGAATCACCTGCAGCTTTCATCCCAACTCTCCGGAGACCTCCATCAATCGTACGGACGAGGATTACAGCGTGATCCTGGAGGGGCTCGACGAGGAGGCCACCGGCTGGACGCCCGATGTGGGCCACATCATCAACGGCGGAATGGATCCGCTGGCCAAGATGACGCAGTATGAATCGCTCATCAATCACGTGCACTACAAAGACTGGGACGGGGCCCCGGAGTTCGCCCTGATGGGCGAAGGCAAGATCGACTTCGTGGCGATCACCCAGTGGCTCAAGGGCATTGGTTATGATGGCTGGATCATTTGTGAGGATGAAGCGCCCAAAGCCGTTGACCACCCGGACGAGGTGACCCTGCACGATGGGGAGTGGATCAGGAACGAGTTGGTGCCGTCTTTAGCTTGATATCCACCAAGATAAGGGAACACCCTCGTGCCATACGTCGAATCGAACGGAATCAAAGTTTATTATGAAGAGCGCGGAAGCGGAGAACCACTGATTCTGATCATGGGGATTACCGCCCCGGGCCAGGTCTGGGAGGATCACGCCTCTTTCTGGGAGCAGGACTTTCGCTGCATCCAGGTGGACAACCGCGGGGTGGGCCGCTCCGACAAGCCGGAAGGCCCCTACAGCATGGCCCAGATGGCCGATGACTACGCGGGTCTGATCGACGCCCTCGACATCCCCAAAGCGCGCGTGGTGGGGGTCTCCATGGGCAGCCCCATCGCCCAGCAGCTGGCCCTGCGTCACCCCCAGAGGGTAAGCTGCATCGTACAGATGTGTCCCTGGGCGCGCTGCGACCGCAAGACCGAGGCGATTTTCCGCCACATGGTGAGCGCCAAGGCCCACCTGCGTCCGGAGGATTTCACCCGGTTTGTCCAGCTACTGATCTTCGACAAGACCACCTGGGATGACGAGCAGGGATACAAGGGGCTTATGGAGGGGCAAAAGGAAGCCGCGATCGATCCCCGCCCGCAACCATTGCACGGACTGGAGGGACAGGCCGAGGCGTGTATTACGCATGACGTTCTGGGTGAGTTGCCGAACATCAGCCAGCCCTGCCTGGTCATTGGGGGTGAGGAAGACACCTTTACCCCGACCTGGATGGCACGGGAGGTTGCCGACGCTTTACCTAACAGCGAGCTGCACCTGTACCCGGACTCCGGCCACGCCTTCCACTGGGAGAATATCGAGGATTTCAATCCCAGGGTGCGTGATTGGCTCAAGGAACATGGGTAATGTTCTACCGCTAATTCATATGACCGACGAAACACGTGACCAATACACGATCGGGATCGACTTCGGCACCGGTTCGGGCCGTGCCCTGCTGGTACGCCTGCGCGACGGCGCAGAGATCGCCAGCGCCGTGCACCCCTACCCTCACGGGGTCATCGACGAACGGCTCCCGAACTCGGACGTCCACCTTCCCCCCGACTGGGCGCTCCAGCATCCCACGGACTACCTCGAAGCGATCCGCCACACGGTTCCCGCCGTGATGCGCGAGAGCGGCATCGATCCCGACGACGTCGTCGGCCTGGCGATCGACTTTACGGCATGCACCATGCTCCCCACCACAGGGGACGGCACGCCGCTCTCCCTGCTCCCGGAATACGAGGACGAACCGCACGCCTGGGTCAAGCTCTGGAAACACCATGCATCGCAACCGCAAGCGGACAAGATCAACGCGGTGGCGCGGGAGCGCGGCGAGCCCTGGCTCCCCAGGTACGGCGGCAAGATCAGCAGCGAATGGTTGTTCAGCAAAGCCCTGCAGATTCTCGAGGAAGCTCCACAGATCTATCGAGCTGCAGACCGACTCATCGAAGCCGCGGACTGGGTGGTGTGGCAACTCACCGGGGTGGAGACGCGAAACGCGTGCACCGCGGGCTACAAAGCGATGTACCAGGACGGGAGCTTTCCGAGCCGCGACTACTTCGCAGCGCTCCACCCCGAATTCGCGGACGTGATCGATGAAAAGATGAAGCGCGAGCTCGCGCCGCTGGGGGCACGCGCCGGCGGGCTCACCGAGACGTTCGCCGAGGCCACGGGACTTCGGCCCGGCACCGCAGTCGCCGTGGCGAACGTCGACGCGCACGTCACGCTGCCCGCCACCGGATCGGTGGAGCCAGGCACCATGGTCATGATCATGGGGACAAGCACGTGCGACGTGTTGGTCGGCGAAGACCTCCACAACGTCGAAGGCATGTGCGGCGTCGTGGAGGGAGGGATCGTGCCCGGCCGCTACGGCTACGAAGCCGGGCAGAGCGCCGTCGGCGACATCTTCGCCTGGTTCGTGGACAACGCGGTGCCCGAGGCCTGGCGCCGGCGAGCGGACGACGAGGGGTTGGGCCTGCACGACCTGCTCGAGCGTGAAGCTGCTAGGCAAAAGCCCGGTGAGCACGGCCTGCTCGCACTCGATTGGCAGAACGGCAACCGCAGCGTGCTCGTGGATGCGGAGCTGAGCGGCCTCCTGGTGGGAATGACGCTCGCGACCGAGGCACCCGACATCTACCGCGCGCTGCTCGAAGCGACCGCATTCGGAAAGCGCGTGATCGTCGACGCGTTCGAAGACAGCGGCGTGCCCGTGACCCGGCTGGTCGCGGCGGGCGGCCTGCCCGGGCGCAATCCACTGATGATGCAGATCTATGCGGACATCCTGGATCGCGACATCCACGTGATCGCCAGCGAACAGGGACCCGCACTCGGTGCGGCCATGCACGCGGCCGTCGCCGCCGAAGCCTACCCGGACATCCAGACCGCAGCGGCGAACATGGGCGGCATGAAGGACATCGTGTACCGCCCGGTACCCGAGCACGTGCACGTGTACGACCAGCTGTACCGCGACTACCTCTATCTCCACGACTTCTTCGGTCGCAGCGACGCCGGCGAGCCGGGCGGAGTGATGAAACGGCTTCGGACCCACCGAGCCGCAGCGAGACAAGCAGGAGGAGCCGAATCCACATGAGCGAAGCGTCGAGCGCAGACCTGAGAAAGACCGTTTCCGACCTCCACACCTACCTGCCCGCCGAGGACCTGGTCGCGTGGACCAGCGGCAATGTCAGTGGCCGGCTTCCCGGCGCCCACACCATGGCGATCAAACCCAGCGGGGTCCTCTTCGAGGACCTCGCTCCGGACAAGATGTGCATGGTCGACATCCACTCGCTCGAGTCCCAAGGGGACTACAAGCCGTCGTCCGACACGGCGACACATGCCTACATCTACAAGCACATGCCGGACGTCGGCGGCATCGTGCACTCGCACAGTCGGTACGCGACCGCCTGGGCGGCACACGGCAGGGAGATCCCCTGCATCCTGACCGCCATGGCCGACGAGTTCGGCGGGCCGATCCCCTGCGGCGGTTTCGCGCTCATCGGCGGCGAGGAGATCGGCAGGGAGGTCGTTCGGGTGCTCACCGGGCATCGGTCGCCGGCCGTGCTCCTCCAGAACCACGGCGTATTTACGATCGGACCCGACCCGAAAGCCGCGCTCAAGGCCGCGGTGATGTGCGAAGACGTGGCCCGCACGGTCTTTCTGGCTCACCAACTCGGCGACCCGATCTCGATCGAGAGGGACGACATCGACCGCCTCCATGAACGCTACACGACGGAGTATGGACAATGACCCGCGACACGCCCGAACTCTGGCCGATCTGCGGATAGCAGGTGGCCCTGGCGACCATGGTGGGAATCCAGGTGCTTTGGTTGCGCCATGGCCTGAGGGAGGAGCTGGAGACGCCGGGCGCCGACATGGACTAGGAGCCCTCACCCCACCCCAAAGTCTCGCTCCAGACGGTGCGAAAGGACTCGATTCCTCGCTCGATGCAGCTCTCGGCCACCGCGTCCTGGCAACTCAAGAACTCCACGGGCGTCGCCTCGAGACGGATGTGCAGCGAGCCGTCCTCCAAGGCCATGATGGTCCCGTATCCGGGCTCCGAGCGCCCGAATAGCATGCCCGGGGCCATGCTCACTCCGCTCACCTTACTGGCGGAGCCAGCCACCATGCCCCGCCGTCCACCCGCGCTTTCGGAGGAGAAGATCTGGAGGGAGTGCTCATGCCCTCCGGCGAAGACGTCGGGACGCCGCACCTCGGTGAAGATCTCCAGGAGGCGGGACTTGAGTTCGGAGTAGGGGCGGGAGTCCAGGCCCTGAAGAAGGATTCCGGCCCTCTTGAGGAGGAGCCGGATGCCCAGAAAGCTCCCCAGGTCCACCCCCAGCCCATGTGGACCGCCCGTCTCCAGCGGATGATGCGCCACCACCACGACCCGGCGGTCTCCCGCCGTCTCCAGCGCCTCGCGGATCCCGCTCAGGAACTCCTCCTCCTCCCCGTGCTCGCGCCCCAGGAGCCACCAGGCGGTATCCAGCAGAACGAGGCGCAACTCCTCGCCCAGGTCCACCACCGACGGCCCCCCGGTGCCAGGGACGGGGTGGAGCTCCACCCGCCCGGCGCCCTCGCCTTCCCAGCTCCGGAGGAACTTCTGTAGGCGGACGAGCCGCCGGGCTCCGGCCCAGTCCTCCTCCCTGCCCCAGTCGTGGTTTCCGGGGAGGAAGAGCCCCCGGGCGTCCGCGGTCTCGGCGGCGGGCCCGCCCACCACCCGGATCTGCGAGGAAACACGCAGCGAGTCGTGTCGCCACTGCCCTGCGGTCCGGGGGTTGAGTCCGTCGGGATAGAGGATGTCACCCATGACGACCATGCGCACTTCGCCCTCGGGGCCCAGACGCTCCGACCATGTCTCCACGTCCTGACGCATGCGCTGGAGGACCGGAGAGGTCTCCATGCGTGCCATTCCGGGATCGCCCACGAGGAAGACGACCGACTCCACCGCCGAGGAGTCCGGGAGAGGAACCACCCGGGCCTCGTGCGGCGCCGGCTCCGCCGCCGGACGGCATGCGGCGGTCAGGGTGGCCAGCAGGATCACGGTCGCTCCCCGGGAGGAGGTGAGGCTGCGGGCACCCAGCACCAAGAACGCCAGAAGGATAGCCCCGGCCGCACCCATCATCCCCCCGGCCCAGGGTCCCGAGGGGTGCGGCGTGAGGGTGGCGCCGCCCACGGCCCCCAAGAGGGTCCCGGCGGCCAGCGAGGTCACCAGTAGACCCAAGCCTCGCCAGAAGCGCCCGCCCCGGAGGCGAAAGCTCGCCACGACGAGTACGGCCGGCGCCAGGAGGACCAGCAGGACCGGCACGCCCATGAGCTCGCCCCAGGCGTGGACGTACTTCTCCTCCACCGACGCCTGAAAGGCGAGATACCCCAAGAGGACCGCGAGCCCCGACACCAGGCCAACCACGAAAGCAACCGCCACCCGCGCGGCACGACGCAGGGCACTCGGCCTTGAGGTGGGGAGGCCGGATTCGTCCGGTGCATCCGTCATCCCTGGGCGGTGGCGCGCGCAGTCCCGAGCCGGATCTTGATGGGCATCCTTCATACGCCGATTAGGCGGTAGCGGGCCTTCACCCCCTGATAGACCGCGTAGCAGATCAGCCCGAAGCCCATCGCCCCAAGGAGCCAGGGGGTTCCCACCAGGAGGCTCAACACCCCTTCGGTTCCCTCGGCGTTCTGCGGGTCAGGGGTCCTGGCCGCGTAGACCGCGGCCGCTCCGATCATGGAAAACACGACGCCCCGAGCTGTGAGCCCCACCCGGCTGGCGCGCATCACCCACTTCCGGCTTCCGGGGCCGAGATCGAAGGAGCTGATCCGCTCCTTGAAGCTCCCGGTGTACGCTTTGCCGAACTGAAGGAGACCGCGCGCGACGAAGCCGATCCCGATGGCGCCCAGAATCCACCGTCCCGCGGGCATCTGCATGACCTGGCTCTCCCACGAGGACCCTCCGGACCCGCCTCCGCCTCCACCGGTGCCCATGGCCAGGGAGGCGGCGTACCACGCGAGAACCCCGTAGATGATCGCGGAGAGGAGGTAGAAGGCCCGCTTGCCCCAACGTTTGGAATCGCTATCGTCGGTGCTGTGGCCCTCGGGGTCCACGAGCGCCTGGACCAGGCGCCAGGTCACGTATCCGACGAGCCCGGCCGCCATGATCCAGAGGAGGACCTGACCGAAGGCCGCCGAGCCGATCTCTTGAAGCGCCTCGCGGGTGTTGGTGATCTCCCCGCTCCGGCCGACGGCCTGCTGGAGGGCGAGGCCGCCGATGACGGCGTAGACCACGCCCTTGGCGAGGTAGCCGACGCGCGCGGCAAGTTCGACGCCATCGGATACGTTCTCGTTGTCCATGGGACCCGACGACGAGGCGTCGTCCGACTGGGGTGTAGTGGCCATCTGATTCGATTTCCCGTTCGAGATGAGGCGTCCCGAAAGGGTGGGGTGTGCAACGGGCGTGCCGGCGGCGGTCGGTGTGTCTGCCGTAACTGATTCCGGATCGATGCCGCCCATCCCGTGACGCCAGAGGTCACAGAACGTGAGGGGAACCCGCATGGAACACTGGCAATCCCTACAATCCTGGCGGGAGATCCTACCGACGCGTCACCCCCTTCGCCACGCCTACCGCAGCCCCACCCTCCGTCTCAGCACCCACTCGGCGCAGAGGAGACCGAGGAGGAGGAGATACGGGAGCGGGAAGGTCCGCAGCGGCCTCCCCTCGGGCACCCCCGGGGTGCCGGTGACTCGCTCCGCCGCCTCCACACGCGCGGGCACCGAGTCGAGGGGCGGCGTTGCGAGGGCATCCACCCAGGTCTCGACCTCCACCTCGCCCTCCCCTTCGATGGGATCGTCCTCCGCCCGTTCTGCAGCGCGCCCTCCCTCCACCGACCCGGTCCACCGCCAGCGGCCCGGGGGGAGGGGTTCCGCCCGTCCCCGTCCGCCCGCGTCGAGGCGCACCACTCGCTCCTCCTCGGCGCCCATCTCGGATTCGTCCTCGGCGATGCCCTCGAAACGGAGCGTGAGGACGCCCTCCCCACCGTCGGGCGCGAGCCACTCGAACGACTCCGACCGGGCCACCACAGGCTCGAGGGGACGAATGGGCTGCGGGCCGGCGACGCCCTCAGCCGCGGCGAGCCACCCGGCCACCCCGGACCAGAGCCCACGGTAGACCTCGCGGGGAGCCCCTGTCCGGTTTCCCCACCGCCAGAACCCGGAGGCGAAGGCGACCGCATCCCGGCCACCCGGCCGCTCGCGGAGGAGGAGCGCGGGAAGGGACTCGGCCCCCGCAGAGGTGCGGACCCTCAGCGCCACGGTCCCACCCACGTCTCCGGAATCCCACAACTCCACGAGGGGGGGAAGTCCTGCAAGGGAAAGTCCCGAGAGGAAGGGTGCCACCGGTGAGGGAGGGAGGGAGGGATCCAGGCTCCAATCCCCACCTTGTTCGGTCCCGGCGGAGACGCCTGCCAAATCGAACCCGGCGGCACCCGCGGGAAGATGGAGAACCCGGGGATGCCCCTCCACGATCGCCGGGAGCCAGGGTGGAACTCCCCGGTCCGTCCCACCGGCGCCGTGCACCACCAGGAGGGCTGCGTGTTCCAGCCGGTAGCGGAACGCGTCGGACCCCACGGGGAACGCAGAGGCCTCGCCGTCTCCAAGTGGGAGCCAGCGGTCCTCCCCGGCCACCCGGAGATACCCCTCCCCCTGGAGCCCCAGCGCCCCCTCCAGGACGGGGAGAATCACCCGGGGCTCCCAGTCGGGACGGAGCGAGACCAGGAGGATCCCACCCTCGGGGGGACCCACCCGCACGCGGCGAGCCCGCTCGTCATCCTGCGCGAAGACGTCCCCGTCCAGCGCCACCCGCGCGGTGTACCGAACCCACCCCGTGTCCGGTGGGGCGGGAAGACGGAGTTCGAGGCGGGCCGGTGCACCCGCCGGGGGAAGGGGAACCTGCAGGGACTCGACAGGTGAGCCATCCGCCTGGAGCTGAACCTCCACGGAGTCTCCCTCGATGCCTCCCTCCCCGAAGAGGACGACCACACCCTCGACTTCCTCTCCGGCGGAGATCTGCCGGGGGAGGTCGAGCGTCAGCACCCCCGCATTCCGGACGCGTCCCCCCACCTGCTCCAGACGGACCGTGACGGGGAGCTCGTCCAGGGCACGAGCGAGCGTCGCCTCCCCGGTTCGGAAGGGAGAGAGCAGGAGGATCGAGTCCGCGCCTCCCTCCGCGAGGCGGAGGAGGGAGGGACGGAGGTCCGGCGTGGTGGGTCGGGCGTCCGCGGAGCGGAGGGAGGCGGAGTCGATCCCCTCGGGCTCCGGTCCGGTGAGCGCGAGCCGTGCGCCGCCCCGGGCCGCCTCCGTCGCCAGCGCGACCGCCACCTCCCGGAGCGTCCCCCCGTCGGGTGAATCGGCCGGGACATCGAGCGCGGCGCTGGCGTCGAGGAGCACCCAGCGGGCGGGATCACGCGTGGAGGACTCGTCCGCGCCGGGGAGACGCAGGTCGAGAAGGAGGAAAACCAGGACGAAAATGGCTCCGGCGCGGAGCCCGAGGAGGAGCGCGCGCCCCTCTACCGCCGGGGTCCGTGCCAGATAGAGGTACCCCACGAGTCCAAGAGCCGTCACGAGCAGGACGAGCAGTCCGAGGGAGGTCATGGGATTGGTCCAATCCACCGGATCACCCCCCCCTCATGAGACGGTCGCCCCGGGGCGGGGCTCCGGAATCAGTCGCCGGCCTCGTCGGTTCCCTGGACCGACCGCTCCGCAGCCGCCAGGCGCAACTCGGGTGCGGTGGGGAGAATCTCCACCAGGGCGAAGCGGGTCCGCAGTTCGTCGGCCCAGCGGTCGCGGGCCTCTGCAGGAATCGGATCTCCAGAGGGGATGTCCACGTTCTGGGGATCCACGGCGCTGCCGTTCCGGTGCATCTCGTAGTGGAGATGGGGCCCTGTGGCGAGACCGGTCATCCCGACGTAGCCGATGGTCTGGCCCTGCGAGACGCGGCCGCCGGCGCGGATCCCGGAGGCGAACCCGTTCATGTGGGCGTAGCGGGTCACATACCCGTTGGCATGGCGGATTTCCACCAGATTCCCATATCCACCCTGGACGCCACGCACGGTGACGACCCCGTCGGACGTCGCCATGACCGGGGTGCCCGTGGCTGCAGCGTAGTCCACGCCGATGTGTGGCCGGCGGGTGTTCAGGATGGGGTGGAGCCGGCTCGGGTTGAAGCGAGAGGAGATACGCCGGTACTCGAGGGGAGCCCGGATGAAGGCCCGCCGGAGCGACTCACCGTCGAGGTCGTAGTAGCCGCCCACGTCGTCGCCGTGCAGGTCGAACCAGACGGCGTGGAGGGGAGAGCCCTGGTTCACGAGCTCCGCGGCCAGAATCCTCCCGGAGCGCATCGTCCCATCCGGCCGTACCTTCCGCTCGAAGGCCAGGCGGTACGCGTCGCCGGACTGGATCTGCCGGGAGAAGTCGAGCTGCCACTGGAACACCCGGTCCATGAGGTCGATCACGCGAGCCCGGTCGCCCATGGGCATCTCGGAGAGGTCCGGGTTCAGCACCACCGCGCTCCAGAGATCCCGTTCGATGATCCCGGCCACCGTGACCGTGTCCACCCACACCGGCGTCTCGATGGTGGAGGAACGCCAGCCCAACTCGTCTCGTTCCAGCCGGACCACCTCGTCGGGGCTCATGGCCACGTCGATCCCCCGTACCGCCTCGTTCCCACGCAGCCGGCGGACGGTGATCTCGGTGCCATCCCTCATCCGAGAGGGATTGGCCTGCTCCCGGAAGGCGAGGAGGAGGGATTGCTGCTCAGAAGCGGGGATCTGCACCCCCGAAAGGATCGCCCCGAAGGTCTGGCCCCGGGAGAGCACCTCTACCCTCACCTCTTCCGCAGAGGCCGCCCGGAGGGGCTCGATGACACCGGCGTCCGGGACCGGGCTGGAAAGGGTCGGGGAAAAGGCCGCAAACCCCAGCCCCACAATGGCCGTGACGCCGAGGAGCATGCCCCTGGGCTGTGTGAGAATATCACGCATAGAGACTTCGATCCCGGAGGTTCGATTTCATATGAACCGGGTCGGGGTCACGAAGGCACCCCGTCCCGACCCGTCGGACCCCGGGGGAAGCCCCCGGCTCAGTCCATCTGTCGGCGAATGAACGTCGGGATGTCCAGCTCCCCGACCTGCGCCCGGTCCACGGTACGCTCGGGCGGCCGGTTGAACGGCACCACCCCGCCGGAATCCCCTCCGACGGAGACGCGTCGCTGTTCCTCGGCGGGCGGACTTCCGGACCGGCCTCCCGACGGGGCTCCGTCCTTCTGTGCCGCTCTCCGCGAGGCCGGCTGACGCCGGAAGTCGGGTCGGATCACCTGCGGCTCCTCGGCCGAGTCGAACCCGGTCGCGATGACGGTGACCCGGATCTTCCCCTCCAGCTCCGGATCGTGGACGGCCCCGAAAATAATCTCGGCATCGTCCCCAGCCTCTTCCTGGATAATCGAAGAGATCTGCGTCACCTCGTCAATAGCGAGATCCATGCCACCGGTGATGTTGATGAGGACGCCGCGGGCTCCCTTGATGGAGACATCGTCCAGCAGGGGCGAGGAAATAGCTTCCTGGGCGGCCTCCTGTGAACGATTTTCGCCCTCCCCGAATCCGGAGCCCATGAGCGCCGGACCGCGTGACGACATGACGGTCCGGACGTCGGCGAAGTCCACGTTCACCTCGCCGGTCACACGGATGAGGTCGCTGATGCCCTGGGTGGCGTGGAGAAGCACCTCGTCGGCCTTTTTCAGGGCATCCTTGAAGGTCGTTCCCTTCCCGACCACGGAGAGGATGCGGTCGTTGGGCACCACGATCATGGTGTCCACGGAGCGGCGCAGCTCCGCCAGCCCCTGCTCGGCCTGTCGCATCCGCCTCTTCCCCTCGAAGGAGAACGGCCGGGTGACGATGCCGATGGTGAGGGCCCCCATCTCCCGGGCGATCTCACCGATGATGGGCGCCGCCCCGGTGCCGGTTCCGCCGCCCATCCCGGCGGTGATGAAGACGAGGTCCGCGCCTTCCAGCGCCTTGCGCACATCCTCGTCGGACTCGGCGATGGCCTGCCGGCCGATCTCTGGGCGGGCACCCGCTCCCAACCCGCGCGTGAGCTTCTTCCCGAGTTGCAGGGAGATCTGGGCCCGGGAGGACTTGAGCGCCTGCGCGTCCGTATTCGCCGAGATGAACTCCACCCCTTCCAGGTCCTCGTCCACCATGCGGTTCACGGCGTTCCCGCCGGCGCCACCGACACCGACCACCTTCATCAGCGCGTTGCGCGCGGCGCTTTCCTCGAACTCGAAGATCATCATCTCCTTACTCCTCCCTGGATGGGGTTTAGATGGTATGCTATAGCGGTCGGAACGAAAGCGCCAACCGGCGCTGAGGACGGACGCAGCGGCGGAGCCGCGATGCTCTTCCGCGCTCCACTTCAGAAGAATTCACGGATCCATGCTCCCAGTCGGGACACCAGGCCCGAGGCGAGGGTGGACGTCCCTTCCCCGGTCTCGTGGAATCGGTCGGCACCGTGCAGGCAGAGTCCTGTCACGGTGGCGAAACGCGGCCGCCTGACGGAATCTGCCAGTCCGGAGAGCCCCTCCTCCGGAACGCCGATCCGCACCGGCGCGGCGAAGACCTGACCGCCCATTTCGAGAATGCCCCGGAGCGAGGCGGTGCCCCCTGTCAGGACGATCCCGGCGCCGAGCTGGTCCAGGAGGCCCTCCCGCTCGAGCTCTTCCTGGACCATCCCGAAGATCTCGTCGAGGCGCTGCTCCACGATGTGGGCGATGAGCTCGCGAGCCACCTGGCGGGTCTGTCCCGGCGCCGGGCCGGGGAGCTCCACCGTCTCCTGCGGATCCACGAGCTGGGCAAATGCAACGGCGTATTCCTCCTTGGCCCGTTGGGCCTCGGCAAAGGGGACGGAGAGGCCCCGGACCAGATCGTTGGTCACGGTGTCGCCACCGAAGGGGAGCACCGCAATGTGCCGGATCTTCCCCTCGTAATAGGCGGCCACCTCGGTGGTGGAAGCGCCCACCTCGACCATGACCACCCCCACCTCCTTCTCGTCCTCGGTGAGGACCGCGCGTGCGGTGGCCAGGGATGCCAGGACGAGGGATTGCACACGGTATCCGGCCCGGGTCACCGCCTTGCGGAGATTCGTGGAGGCGGCCGCGGCGGCAGTGACCAGGTAGACTTCGGCCTCCAGCCGGGTCCCGGACATCCCCACCGGGTCCTTGATTCCCCCCTGACGATCCACCCGATACTCCTGGGGGATGGCATGGAGGAACTCCCGGTCCGGTGGGAGGGCGACGGCCCGGGCCACCTCGTGGACGCGCTCCACATCCGCCCGCGTGATCTCGTCGCCACCCACGGCAACCACTCCCATGGACGATTCGGCCGCCACATGGTCTCCGCTGATCCCGGCCCAGACCCGGTCCACCGAGGCGCCGGCCATGAGTTCGGCCTCCTTCATGGCCCCGCGAATCGACTCGGTGGTCTCCTCGATATGTGTCACCACCTCGCGCCGGACCCCGGCGGTCCGCGCCTGGCCCACCCCGAGAATCCGAAGTTCGGGCCGCCGGCGCCCCTCCGAGACCAGCTCCCCGATCACGGCACAGGTCTTCGTGGCGCCCACGTCCAGTCCGGCAATCAGATTTGAGCGCATGGTCAACGGGCCTCTTGCTGTGGGAACTGCACGACCACCTGGTCGTCGAAACGAAGATCTACGGCCGTGGGACGGCGATCCGGAATTCGGCGCAACGCGTCGTCGAGGACCCGGAGCCCCTCCCTCAGCCTCGCGGGAGCGAGGGGCGCTCGGTATCGAAGGGTCACCTCCGGGCTTCCCAACCGGACGATGACGTCACCCCGTGCATCCACGGCGAGCTCCGAGACCGAGGCGAGGAGCTCGGGATCGAGCTCCGAAAGGGCCGCCACCTCTGCCGCCAGCATCCCGATCTGCGAGGGCGTCAAGGAGATGCCCTCGCTCCAGGGCTCACGCACCGGCTGCAGGATGGGAAGGTCCAATCGATGGAGCACCGGGTCAACGGGCAGCGCCTGCCCCTCCCGGTCCACCGCAGTCATGACCGGGCGGGGGAGAAGAGCGACGGGGTCGCGCTCCCGGATCTCGACCCGGAGTGTCCCGGGGAGACGCCGTCGGACGCGGGCGTCCAGAACGAGGGCATGCTCCTCGATCCGGAGCTCGAGTTGCTTCGAGTCCTCCCAGATCGTGGCGCCGGCGGAGAGGGCCATCAACCGTTCAAGCTCCGCTTCGGTGAGGAATCGTTCGCCCTCCATTTCGACTGCCCGCACGCGGAAGAGCTCGGCGTTGCCCAGAGCCTCGGGAACGCTTGTCCATGCCACGGCAATGACCATGGTCACCACAACCACTCCGAGTACGCCCACCCCCCTCACCCTACGCATGGGACACCTCCGTTTCCGCACCCGAACCGTGGAGGGCGGTAAGGAGGAGCCGGGGAACGCGTTCGATGGATCCCGCTCCCATCAGGAGGCAGAGGTCCCCGGGACGGAGCGCGCCGGCAAGGGCGGCAGGCAGGGTGTCCAGTTCGGCGTGAAGGTGGACCCCACCCGCCGGGGCTCCCTCCGCTTCGACGAGCCCGGCCAGATACTTGCCGTCCACCCCCGGGATGGGGGGCTCCCTGGCCGGATAGACCTCGGTCACCCATACCTCGTCCGCGGCAGCGAGGGCCTTGCCGAACTCTCGACCCAGGTCGCGCGTTCGCGTGTACAGGTGCGGCTGGAACACCGCGACGATCCGGCGCCCGGGGTGGCCTGTCCGGGCTGCTTCGAGGGTCGCGGTGACCTCGGTCGGATGGTGGGCGTAGTCGTCCACGACCCGCACACCCCGCACCTCCCCGGCAATCTGAAAGCGGCGCCGGACGCCGTCGAACCCCTCGAGCGCCCGGTGAATGGTTCCCCACTCCACCCCGATCACCCGGGCGGCAGCCGCCGCTCCCAGGGCATTGCGCACATTGTGGACCCCAGGGAGGCCGACCTGAAGACGGCCCCGATCGACGCCCCGTTCCCGCACCCGGAGATGTGCGACTCCGTCGCGGTAGCGGAGATCCTCCCCCCGAACCGTGGCACCTGCCGAGAGGCCGTAGGTGACCAGGGTCACCCCTACTGGAAGCTCTCCCTGGATGACCCGCCCAGCCCCGGGATCGTCTGCACAGGCAACCACGGTCCCCCCTTTGCGGACGCCGGCCAGGTACGCCCCGAACCCCGCCTCGACACCGTTCAGGGACCCGTATACGTCCAGGTGGTCCGCCTCCACGTTCGTCACCACGGCCACTTCGGGGCGAAGGTGCAGAAAGGACCGGTCGTACTCGTCCGCCTCCACCACGAAGAGGGCGCCCGTCCCCGCGCGGAGGTGACTTTGCCACCCGAGCACCTCCCCCCCCACGAACCCCGTCGGGTCGGCGCCCGCCTCGGCCAGCATCCCCGTGAGAAGAGCCGTTGTCGTGGTCTTGCCGTGGGTCCCCGATACGCCCAGCACCCGGCCGGCGTTCACCCAACCCCCCAGGGCCTCGGCACGCTTCAGCACCGGGATTTCCTCTGCGCGGGCCCGCGCGATTTCGGGGGGGTCCGCGGCGACCGCCGCGGAGACGACGAGCGCGCCCGCTCCGTCCAGGTGCCCGGGGTCGTGTCCGGTATGCACCCGAACTCCCATCCGCTCGAGGGCCCCAACGGACGGGCCTGGCCTGGCGTCGCATCCGGTGACCCGCCCCCCTCCGCGCAGCACGGCCTCCGCCAACGCGCACATCCCGGCGCCTCCGATCCCCATGAAGTGGATCGGCCCGGCGTCGAGGTAGGCACGGAGGTCACGCGGGTCGCCCTTCATGGGACCCGCTCCGGAGGGGGAAGCAGGGCATCCAGGGATGCGGCGATCTCGGCCGCAGCCCCCGGACGTCCCCTCTGCCGGGCTGCCGCCGCCATGGACGCAAGCCGAACCGGCTCCGCGAGGAGGCCCTCCACCACGACCCGGAGCTCGGGCCCCTCCAGAGTCGACTCCTCGAGGAGGACGGCGGCCCCCGCCTGGGCCAGGGCTGCGGCATTCGCCCGTTGGTGATCCGCCGCCGCGGTGGGGAGCGGCACGAGAATGGCCGGAAGGCCCCAGGCGAGAAACTCCGAAGTGGCCATGGCACCGGCGCGACTGATCGCCACATCGGCCAGGGAGAGCGCGTCGGACATCCGCTCGATGTACCCGACCGGGGTCACCCAGGGCGGCGAGCCCAGGGCCTCGAGCTCCGCCCGGATCGTCGCCAGGTGGGTAGGTCCCGTCGACCAGAGGAGCCGCATCGTGGTCGCGGCTCCCGCATCCGCCGCGCGCACGGCGTCCGCGACCGCCCCGAGGACGGCCTCGTTGAGGGCACTCGAGCCCTGGCTGCCGCCGACCACCAGAACCACCGGTCGCGACAGGTCGAACCCGAACGAGCGAGCTGCAGCGCTGCGGTCGACGGTGGAGGGCGGACGGACTGGATTTCCGGTGACGCGCACCTTCCGACGCGCCGGTCGGGGGAGGCGTTCCGCGGCCTCCGGGAAAGCGAGGTGCACCTCGCGGGCGAAGACGGAGAGCGCCCGGGTGGTGAGTCCTGGAACCGAGTTCTGTTCCTGCAGCACCAGGCGGAGGCCCATGAGCGAGGCCATGAGCCCGGCGGGGCCTCCCGCGTATCCCCCGGTCACCACCACGAGCCGCGGACGCAGCGTGTGGAAGGCCGCGGCGAGGCGCGAGAGGGACCGCAGCAGCCGAAGTCCCGCCCGCAGGTTCGCGCGAAGCCCGGCCAGCCCCTCCCCCCGCCGCAGCCCCTCCACGGGGAGGAGGAGGTGCTCCCGTCCCTGCGAGGGAAGGACCCTTGCCTCGATTCCGCGTTCCGCCCCGACGAAGTAGGTGTGCAGGTCCGGGCGCCGCGCCGAGAGGGCATCGGCCAGGGCAAGAGCAGGGTACAGGTGCCCCCCCGTCCCCCCTCCGGAGAAGACCGCGACGCAGCCCCCGGTCCACCTCGTCCGCTCGCTCACGCGGTCAACCCTCCTCTGCGCCCGCTTCCCGCCTCCGCCAGATTGGTCCCGCGGGCGATGGACATGAGGATCCCGATCGCGACGAGGCTCACCAGGAGATTCGATCGGCCGTAGGAGATGAAGGGGAGCGAGAGGCCCGTAGGAGGAAGAAGCCCCAGCCCGACCCCCATGTGCAGCACCGCGTGGAGCGCAACGAAGCTCGTGAGCCCGATGGCCAGGAGCTGCCCGAAGAGGTCCGGAACCCGCTGGGCGATCCGGAACCCGACGAGGATGATGACGAGGTAGAGACCCACGATGAGGGTCGCTCCCATCAGCCCCCACTCCTCACCGATCATCGAGAAGATGAAATCGTTGTGAGGCTCAGGGAGAAAGCCGAATTTCTGTCGCCCCTCGCCGAACCCGACGCCCGCCGGTCCTCCGGAACCGAAGGCGATGAGTGACTGATGGACCTGGTATCCCGCGGCGCTGGTGTGCGCCTCGAGGTTGCGGAAGGCGTCCATTCTTGCCTGTCGGAAGCCGTTGGCGAGCTGACCCAGAATGATCGGGGAGCAGACCAACCCGAGAAATACGAAGTGACCGATGCGCGCTCCCGCTGCGAACACCACGGTGGCAGCCAGGACGCCAATGACTACGGCGGTGGAAAAGTCGGGCTGGAGCAGGACCGGGAGGAGAATCGCGCCCCACACCAGGAGGAACGGGCCAAGCCCCTTCGAGAGGCTCTGGAAATCCCCTTGTTTTCGTACCGCGATGTGCGCGGTCCAGACAATGAGAGCGAGCTTCGCGAACTCGGAGGGTTGGACCGCGATTCCGACCTGCAACCAACGGCGCGCCCCGTTGATCTCCGGGGCGATTCCGTGGGTCCAGGGGAGGACCAGGGTCACCAGGAGGCCGAAGGTGCCCACCACCAGCGGCCACGCCAGGTGACGCCACCAGCGATGGGGGATGCGGGAGACCACCACCATGAGGAGGAGACCCCCGGCAGCGCCCGCCGTCTGCCGCAGCACGTAGAAGGTGTCTGGGAGATCCTGTCGCTGAGCGAGGAAGGCCGACGCGGAGTAGAGATTCACGAGCCCGAAGGAGAGGAGGATCAGGACCGCTCCCAGGAGGGCCGCCGGTTCCCACCCCCGGCCGAGTCCCGCCTCGGCGTAGCCGGGCGCCCCAGGCGGCGCTACATCCACTCTGACCGGGGTCATGACTCACCTCTCCCGGCATCGGAATCCGGTGCGGCGAGGGCCAGTTCGCGGAAGCGGTGTCCCCGCGCCCGGTAGTCGACGAAGAGGTCGAAGGAGGAGCACGCCGGCGTGAGGAGAATCGCATCCCCGCGTCGGGCCGCCCCGCTGGCAACGGCCACTGCCTCGTCGAATCCGTCCGCCACCAGATGGAGTGGAATTGCTGCCCCCTCCCCTCCCTCACCCTGCAGCTCCTCGCGAAGCCGTGGCCCGGCTTCCCCGTAGAGCACCACGGCCCGTACCCGCCCGGTGAGCGCCTCGACCAGCGGCCGGAAGTCCTCGCCCTTGTCCTTGCCCCCCAGGATGGCCACGACCGGCCGATCCAAACCCAGGAGCGCCGACCGCGCGGCTTCGACATTCGTGGCCTTGGAGTCGTTGATCCAGCGGATCCCGTTTCGCTCCGCCACCACCTCCATCCGGTGAGGTGGCCCCCGGAACTCCCGGAGTCCACGCCGAATGCCTTCCGGGTCCGCCCCCGCCAGGCGGGCGGTGAGGGAGGCCGCAAGCGCGTTCATGACCTGGTGCCCCCCGGAGAGGGGAAGCTCCCCGGTCCGGATCAGGCGTTCCACCCCGGTCCAACCGGGTCGCAGGCAGAGGACGCCCTCCTCGGTATACGCCGCGGGGAGTGCCCCATCAGTGTCCGCCGCCGCCCGTGCGAAGTAGCACCGGACCCCGGGAGCGTCCCCGGGAAGCGCGCGGACCGCCTCAGACTCCCCGTTCAGGACCCAGCGACTCTCCGGGGTGGCGTTCCGGAAGAGGCGAGCCTTGTCGGCGTAGTACTCGCGCGTGCTCCGGTAGCGGTCCAGGTGGTCGGGAGCCAGGGTGGTGACCACCCCGATGCGGGGGGCGAACGCCGCCGTGTCCGCGAGCTGAAAGGAGCTCATCTCCAGGACGTACCATTCGGGCGCCGGCTCCAGAAGTGCCAGTTCGGACGCAGCCGGCGCGAGGTCCTCCCCCACATTCCCGCCCACGGCCACGCGGATTCCTGCGGCATCGAGGAGGTGGGCGGTGAGGAGGGTCGTCGTGGTCTTCCCGTTCGTTCCGGTGACCGCGATCAGTGGACCCTGGAAATACCGGGCGGCGAACTCCGGCTCCGAAACCCAGACGACCGAACGTCGGCGAAGCTCAACGAGCGCCGGAGCGTCCGGGGGGATTCCCGGAGATACCACCACCACCCGGGCCGTCGCGATCCGGGGGACATCGTGGGAGCCCAACTCGACCGCGGCTCCCAGCTCTCGTAGCCGTCGTGCACGGTCGCCAACGACGGAGTCGGTCCTGAGGTCCGAGACATGGACATTCTCTCCCTTCTGGAGTGCGAGTTGAGCTGCGGAGAAACCACTGGCCCCGAGTCCGAGGATCGCCACGCCGGCACGCTGGCTCATCGGATCTTGAGGGTGCTGAAGGCGAGCATCGCAAAGAGGATCCCCAGGATCCAGAACCGGATGACGACCTTCGTTTCCGCCCACCCGAGCTTCTCGAAGTGGTGGTGGAACGGGGCCATGAGGAAGACGCGGCGGCCTTCGCCGAACCGCCGCGCCGTGTACTTGAACCACCCGACCTGCAGGAGAACCGAGAGCGCCTCGAGCACGAAGACGCCCCCCACGATGACGAGGAGGAACTCGGCCTTGAGCAGGATGGCCATCACGGCGAGGGCGCCCCCGAGGGCGAGGGAGCCCGTGTCGCCCATGAACACATCCGCGGGGGGGGCGTTGTACCAGAGGAACCCCACGGCACCTCCTGCCAGGGCGGCCGCGAAGACGGTCAGCTCTCCCGCCGGCGGGAGGTAGAAGAGGCCCAGGTACGCCGAGGTGTCGAACCGTCCGATGAGGTAGGCGAACACGCCGAACGTCACAAGCGCGATAGCGCACAGGCCAGCGGCGAGCCCGTCCAGCCCGTCCGTGAGGTTCACGGCGTTGGAGGAACCGGCCACGACCAGCGAGACGAACGCGATGTAGGCGGGCGCCCAGAACACGGCGACCCATTGGTCGAAGAAGGGAACCATCGTCGACGTAGGGCCCACCGAATGGATGGGATGCAGCACGATGAACACCCCCAGGGCCACTCCGAAGGTGAGCTGCCCCACCATCTTGTAGCGGGCGACCAATCCCCGGGATCGGCCCTGGACCACCTTCAGGTAGTCGTCCATGAACCCGATTCCCCCCATCCACAGAAGGGCGAGGAGGGTGATCACGACATACCAGTTCGTGAGCTCTGCCCAGAGAAGGGTGGACAGCGTGGCGGCCAGGACGATGAGCACGCCTCCCATGGTGGGGGTACCGGATTTCTTCAGGTGGCTGCTCGGGCCATCCGACCGCACCACCTGCCCCACCCGAAGGTGCCTGAGCCAGCGAATGGTCGCCGGACCCGCCGCGAAGGCGATCACCAGGGAAGTCACCGCCGCCCCCGCGGAACGGAAGGTGATGTACGTGAAGAGGTTGAAGATGATGTGCAGGTCGGAGAGCCCGGGGAGGAAATGATAGAACATCAGGAACCTCCCCCGTCGCGGTCGGTGTCCTCGCGAGCGTCGAGGACGAAGCGCTTCTCGAGGCTCGGCAGGATCGCCTCCAGAGCCACACCCCGGGACGCCTTCAGGAGCACGACCTCGTCCCCCTCCAGGAGAGCCCCGACGAGGTCGGTGGCTTCGGCCGTGTCCTCCGCCGGGCTCACCCTGGCGTCGTCGTCCGTTCCCAGCTCCCGTGCGGCGCGCCCGAACTCCCCCACCAGGACGAAGTGATCGATGGGGAGCGCCAGCGCCGCCCGGAGGACCTCGCGGTGGAGGGTATCGCTGCGTTCCCCCAGCTCGAGCATGCTCCCGAGGACCGCCACCCGTGGGCCCGAACTGCCGAGCGATGCGAGATGATCGAGCGCCGCAGCGGTGGACTGCGGATTCGCGTTGTAGCAATCCGCGATCACCCGGAGCCGACCGAACCGAAGTAGCTCGCCCCTCATACCGCTGGGACGGACCGAGCGAACCCGCTCGACCGCCGGGCCGACGGGTCGACCCAGAAGGTGAACCGCGGCGAGGGCAAGAAGCGTGTTGAAGGCTCCGTGCCCACCCGGAAGACCGGGGATCACGTTGTGATCCAGGAACCGGAACGGCACCCGACCCTCGGCGTCCGGCTCGCCTCGGATCCCGAGCAGGCCAGACGTGCTCCTCTCCGAGAACCCGGCGACATTCACGTCGGGGCGAATCGCTCGCGCCGCTTCGGGGAGCTCCGGCGGGGTGTCCCCCACCAGCGCCGAACCCTCCCGAGCAAGGCCCGAGACGAGGGCCAGCTTCTCGCGGATCACGCCGGAGAAGGATCCGAGCCCCTCGAGATGCGCCTCTGTGACCGTGGTCACCACCCCCAGGTCCGGTTCGGCGATACCTGCCAACGCAGCGATTTCACCGACCTCGCTCGTCCCGAGCTCGACCACCACGTAATCTGCCTGGTCCGGAGCCGCGAGGAGGGTCTGCGGCAGGCCCACGCGGTTATTGCGGTTCTCGAGCGTGGCGTGGACCCGGACGTCGGGCTCGAGAGCAGCTCGCAACAGCTCCTTGACCGTGGTCTTCCCCGACGATCCGGTGATCGCGACGACGGTGGCATCGAGGGTCCGGCGACGATGGCGCGCCAGAGCGCCGAGCGCCACGAGCGTGTCGGGAACCCTGTAGGCGGGCAGGCCCGGGGACAGGATCGTCGAGTCGGAAACCACGACCGCCCCGGCTCCCTTCGCCAGCGCGCGGTCGACGAAGGCGTGGCCATCCCAGTTGGGTCCCTTCAGCGCGACGAACAGTTCGCCTCCCCGGAGGCTCCGCGTGTCCGTCGAGACGCCGGTGAACCGCAGCCCCTCCGTCGTCCCGGCGACGGAAGGCCCGAGGGCCTCGCGCACCGCCCGGTCCGTCCACTCGAAGGCACTCACTGGCCGGCCCCCCGGGGTCCATGGGGCACTCCGTCCTCGACCGTAGCCAGAAGCTCCCGCACGATGGTCCGTTCGTCGAAAGGCAGCCGCTCGGTCCCTACCTCCTGGTAGGTCTCGTGTCCCTTCCCGGCGAGGAGAAGCGCATCGCCCGAGACGGTCATCCGCAGCGCCGCTTCGATCGCCTCCCTGCGATCCACGAACCTCATGTGCGGTGCGCCGGACATTCCCGCCTCGACCTCGTCCAGGATCGACTCCGGATCCTCGGTGCGAGGGTTGTCCGACGTCAGGATCACCACATCGGCACCCTCCACCGCCACCCTCCCCATCTCCGGGCGCTTCTCCCTGTCCCGATCACCGCCGGCCCCGAACACGAGGATGAGTCTTCCCGCGTGAAGGGGGGCGAGGGTCCGGAGGGTGCGCTCGAGCGCATCAGGGGTATGGGCGAAGTCGAGGATCACCGGCACCGGGGATTCCGCCGTGAGCTCCATCCTCCCCGGGGGAGAGGGCGCGTCGGCCAGCATCTCGGCCGCCTCCGCCAGCGGGATGCCCGACGCCACCGCCGCGCCCAGCGCCACCGCCGCGTTTTCCACGTTGAAGTCGCCGAGCAGGGGGAGACGAACCTCCGCCTCCTCGCCACGCCAACGGGCGCGGAAGAGGCTTCCCGTGCCGTGGAGGCGGATCTGGTCAACTTCGAAGGGCGGTAGGGTGCGCCCCGCGCCAGCCGGGCCGACGCCGCCGCCGGAGCGATCGCGGGCAGAGGGCTCCCTGACCGTGGTCACGATGAGTCGCGCCGGGATGTACGGCAGCGCTTCCCAGGCTGGGTCATCGCCGTTCACCACCACGGTGCTCTCTTCCCCCCGCAGGAGGTCCACCAGGCGAGCCTTCGACCGGAAGTACTCGTCGGCCGTGCCGTGATAGTCCAGGTGGTCGCGACTGAAGTTCGTGAAACAGGCGAGGTCCACCCCGATGCCGTCCAGCCGTCGCTGCTCCAGTGCATGGGACGAGGCCTCCAGCACGACAGTGGTCACACCCTCGTCGGCGAGCCTCGTGAGCTCACGCACCAGATCCACCGGCCCGGGCGTGGTAAGCCCTGCGGTCCCGGGACGCACGCGCCCGTCCGGCCCCACCACCCCGACCGTCCCCACGGCCGCCGCGTCCCCGAGCGCCGAAAGGAGGTGGCGGAGGAGGAAGGAGACCGTAGTCTTTCCGTTCGTTCCGGTGACGGCCACCACGTTGAGCCGGTCCGCCGGACGCCCCAGCATCTCGTGCGCGACGATGGCTGCGGCACGACGCCCGTCACCGACCCGCAGCTGAGGAAGCTCCACGGGGAGAAACCGTTCCACCACGGCAGCAAGGGCTCCCCGCGTGCGGGCCTCCTCGAGAAACGCGTGGCCATCGACGGCGGTCCCCGCCCACGCCAGGAAGAGATCGCCGTCCGCGACCGTGCGGGAATCATGGGAGACCCCCGAAACGAGAAGATCCTCCGGGGCCCGTACCCCCGTGAGGAGACCGGCCCTGCGGAGGATCTCCGCCACCGCCGAGAGAGAGCGACCGGTAGTCACCGATCGATCCCGGCCCGCTGGGGGGAACGGCCGGGCGGCGCCCCGACGAGGCGTATCGTGTCTCCCGGGGCGATCGACGCCCCCGGCTGCGGCCGGGTCGACCTCACCGGGCCCGGTCCGTTCCATTCCACGACCAGCCCGAGCCCGTGGAGCCTTCGCACGGCGGCGCGGAGACTCGTGCCTCGAACGTCCGGGAGACTGAGCCGCCCGTCCACGGATGCCCCCGTCTCTCCGGTCGACGTGGCGGACTGCCCTCTGGCGGCTCCCCCCAGGGAGGCAAATCGCGCCGAGTTCGCCCCCTCACGTGCTGGGGCCGAGCGTTTGCTGACCGGGGTCACGGTTTCGGGATCGGCCTGCGCGCGGGCCACGGCCGCCAGCGCACCGCGATCCAGGGGCGAACGATGAGAAGCAAGGATCGCCTCCATCGTCGCCCGGGTGACCGGCGCGGCCGTGGCTCCCCCGTAGTACTCTCCCTGTGGGCGGTCCAGCTTCACGAAGACGACGAGCTGGGGCGCCTCCGCCGGGAAGAACCCGACGAAGGAGGCGTAGTATTCCCCGGTGGCGTACCCGCCGTCCTCGTCGTAGGCCCGGCTCGTCCCACTCTTCCCCGCCACGGCGAAGGTGGCAAGGCGCGCCCTCCCTCCCGTGCCCTCCTCCACCGCTCCGACCAGGGTCCGGCTGACCTGTGACGCGACGCCCTTCGAAATGACGCGTCGGACGCTCCGCGGGTCGAACCGCTCCACTACACGTCCCGCGTGATCCCTGACCTCCCGCACGAGCCGGGGCTCCATGAGCACGCCGCCGTTGGCGAGAGCTCCGTAGGCCATCGCCATCTGCAACGGGGTCACCGATACCTCATAGCCCATGGCCAGGGAGGCGGGTGATTGAGCCGACCACTGCTGAGGCCGGCGGAGGAGTCCGCCTACCTCGCCGGGGAGCTCGATTCCGGTGGCCACCCCCAACCCGAAGTCCCGCAGGTTCTCGTACTGCTCGGCCGGCGTGAGCCGTTCCGCCATCTTCGCCATCGCCACATTCGACGATGACCTCAGGGCATGGGCCAGATCCACCTTTCCGAGCACCGACACGTCGGTGATCGTTCGCCCCGCGACCCGCCACTGGCCGTGCCCGGTGTCGACGCTGTCGGAGAGCGAGGCGCGCCCGAGCTCGAGGAGTGCCGAGACGGTGAACGGCTTGAGGGTGGATCCGGGCTCGTAGGGGGTGTTGATGGCCCCCAGGTGCGCCGCGGTGCCTTCCTTGACCGAGACCATGGCCAGGACCTCGCCGGTGCGCGGGTCGGTGACGACCAGATCACCACCTCGGCTTCCCGTCGTCTCGATCGCCGCCTGCAGCGCCTCGTGGGCGATCTCCTGAAGGTCGGCGTCGAGAGTGAGCACCACCTGGCCACCGGCCCGAGGAGGCTGCACCAGCCAGGTTTCGCCCGGGATCGGCCGTCCTCCCGAGTCGCGCGCGAGGACCTCGATACCCGGCACCCCACGGAGCTGCTCGTCGAAGGCCTGCTCGATTCCTCCTGCCCCCGCATCGTCGATCACCGCTCCCAGGACGCCTCGGACCAGGTCCCGGTGCGGATGGAACCGGCGCAGCTCGCGGGCGACGTACACGCCGCGTGTCCCCGAGACCACGTCCCGCACGTGGGGAGCGTAGCGTCCAGGAAGCGGCACCCATCGGCGGTCCGACCCGAACACCCGCTGCAACTCGCCGGTTGGAAGCTCCAGCGTCTTGGTCAGGAGCTCGACGGTCCCGACCGTGTCCACCACCTCGTGGGGTGCGACGCTCACCTGGAAGGCTTCGTGGGAGAGCGCCAGGGGAACGCCCGTTCGATCCAGGACGGCCCCCCGGGCGGCCGGCACCTCGCCGGTGGTGCGGTGCTGACGTTCGGCGACTTCTCGCCAATCCGCACCTTGCACCACCTGGAGGTCGACGGCCCGGACCATCAGGACGGCCACGCAGACCATCCAGAATCCGAGTAGCACTCGCCGCCGGAGCCGCACGGTGCGCTCGGAATCCGGCCGCTGGGGAAAGCTCGGGGAGCTCATTCCACCTCTCCCGGCAGAAGGTAGACGATGTCCTCGGCGTGTGCGGCCTCGAGCCCCAGGCGTTCACGTGCATCCCGCACCACCCGGTTCCGGCTCTCCAGCACCTGGATGTGGCGCTGCAACTCGGCGCGTTCCGCTTCGACCAGGGAGATGGAGCGCTGCAGACGGTCCAGCTCCGCGAGCGATTCGCGGGTGCGCGACTGCCGCCAGGTCACGAGGGAGAGGGCGGCCAGGAGCAGGGCGGTCGCCAGCGCGATGAGGGAGGTGACGGAGAGTCTCATGCCGCCTTCCTCCATGCCCGCAGGCGAGCGCTCCGGGCCCGGGAGTTCGTCCTGATCTCCTCCTCCGAAGGGCGGACGACCCGGCGGGTGAGCGCCGTTCCCAGGGCGCGGCCTCGACACCGGCAGACCGGGATCCCGTCCGGGCAAATGCACTCCCTGCTCCACTCCCTGAAGGCGTTCTTGACGATTCGATCCTCGAGGGAGTGATAGGAGATCACGACGAGCACGCCTCCGGGAAGGAGGACGTCACGGATGAGGGGAAGTGCGGCCTCCAGAGCTTCGAGCTCCAGGTTCACGGCGATGCGAAGGGCCTGGAACACCCTCGCGCGCTCCTTCGACATCGGATCCCGGCCGTAGGCGTCGCTCATGGCGCCGATGAGGTCCCCGGCCGTGCGAAAGGGGGTCACGGCCCGCCGCGCCTCCACCGCCTTCGCCAGTCGGCGGCCCCTCGGCTCCTCGCCGTACCGGCGGAAGATTCGGGCCAGATCGGCCTCGTCGAGCTCGTTGAGGAGCTGGGCCGCGGTCGGGGCCCCGTCTTCTCCACCCGACATCCGCATGTCGAGAGGCACCTCGTCCGAGCGGAAGGCGAAGCCCCGGCGCGGGTCATCGATCTGGTGCGAGCTGATGCCCAGGTCCAGGAGCGCGCCCCGGAGGGACGGTCCCAGGAGCCCGGCGCCTTTCGCACCCTCGTCGAATCGGGCGCGGAGGAACCGCACGCGACCTTCCCATGGAGCAAGTGCCTCCTGGGCCGCCGCCAGGGCATGGGGGTCGCGATCCACTGCGAGGACGCGACTCCCTTCGATCCGCTCGAGGATCGCGGCCGAGTGCCCCCCTCCCCCTACGGTGCCATCCAGGATCTCGCCTCTGGGAGGGGAGTCCGAGAGGTACGTGACCACCTCGTCCACCAGGACCGGGATGTGAAAGGTCGGTTGCGTCATGGTCGCCAGTCCCATCAGCCGAAGATTCCGTGCACGGTGCCGGCCAACTCTTCCGTCTCCGTTGGGTCCCCCGGCGACGCCTCGCGGAACCGGTCCGGATTCCAGACCTCGATCCGGTCCAGGGCCCCGATCAGGAGAGCCGATCCGTCCAGCCCCGCCGCCTCCTTGAGCCAGGCCGGGATAAGGATGCGGCCCTGCTTGTCCGGAGTGACCTCCACCGCGCGGGCAGTGATCTGTCGGAGGTAGCGGGCCACCTTGGACTGACTCCGGCGCAACTCGAGAAGACGTTCCTGGACCCCCGCCCAGGTGTCATCGGGGAAGAGGGTCAGGTGCGTGGGCTCCCATTGCAGCAGGACGAAGGGGGACTCCTCAGCTTTTCGGCGGTGTTCCGCCGGAAGGCTGATTCGCCCCTTCGGGTCGAGCTGATACTCGTACTGGCCGAGGAAGCCCGCCAAACCGTCCCCTCCGTGGGCTGAGGTGGCGTGGGTCGAAGTGGGGAATAGTGGGTAAGAGTGGTAAAGGCTGGGGGAACATAGGTGCGCCACCGGGGCCCGGTCAAGAGCGGAGTGCCACGCAGGGTTCCGGGCATGCGAAAGGGGGGTGCCGCGGCTCCTGCCGCAGCACCCCCCGTGTTCGCTCCACCACCCCCTCGAACCCGGACCAAACCATCATCCGGATCGGAGGGGGGAACTCAGTTGGTCACCGCCGTCCCTCCCGGGCGATGATGGCCTCCTGGATCTCGATGAATTGGTCGACGGCCTGCATCAACTGGCCATAGTTCTGCCCGCTTCGCTGGGCGTAGGGCTCACCGGCCTGGAGCTGCTCTCGCGCCCGGCGAAAGATCGGCAGCGCGGCCTGAGCCGATGCGAGGGTCTGCGGCTCCTGCACCGCCTGAGCCTGCACGTAGAGCGAATAGAAGTGGAAGAAGTCCAACTGCTCGCGGACGTTGTTCGAGACGTCGAACGTCTTCGCCTCCTCGATCAGTCGGATGCCCTCCTGGTAGTTCCCCTCCTCCACGTAGTCCCGATAGCCGTGCTGGAACACGAGCTGGGCGGGTGTGTCAGCCGCGGTCTCACCGGCTTCCACCGCGAGGCGGAAGGCCGCGATGGCCTCGTCCGGCCGGCCGGTACCCAGTAGGAAGGTACCCTGCCTCAGACGGGCCTGCGGGAGGTTCGGATCCAGCTCGATCGCCTCGTCGAGTGCGGCGATGGCCGCGTCCACGTCTCCGGCATCGTTGTAAGCGTTCGCCAGCTGGCTCCTGACCTGCGCGTTCTCCGGGAAGATCGAGACACCGAGCTCTCCGATCCGGATGGCCTCCTGGGGCTCACCCAGCTGCCGGTAGGCACGCATGGAGTTGGTCACGTGGGTCGCCCTCGCCTCGTCGCCCAACTCTTCGAGGACAAATTCGAGGGAGCTCAGCGCGGTGCGGAAGAGTTCCTCCACTTCGGGGCTCAGGGATGGGGCGTCACCGTCCTGCTGCGTTGCCCCCCCCTGCTGGGCCTGGAGCTCGGTGGCCGCGAGGAAGGCATAGGTCCCGTACCGGTCGTGGAGGTCCGGGTTGTCCGGCTCCTGTTCGAGTCCCTGCTCCAGGAGCTGCATAGCACCGTACGAGTCTCCGGTCTGGGCGAGATCGTAAGCGATCTGGATCCGAACCTCCACGTTGTCCGGGCGCTGTTCGAGGTACCGGGTATAGTATTGGCGGGCCTGCTCAGCGTTCCCGACCTGGGCCGCGGCGTAGCCGGCGTTCTCGAGGTACTCCACGTTCTGGGGCATGTCCTCGAGAAGGGTCTCGAAGTGCCCGAGGGCCTCCTCCCACTCCCCGAGTTCGGCGAGGGTCCTCGCGTAGGTGAAACGGACCTCCCGGGAATTCGGCAAGTACTCGAGGGCCTGCCCGCAATAGTTCCGGGCATCGCTCCAGTTGCTGGACCGAAACGCGTCCGAGCAGTAGGCTAGCTGGTTGGTCCGTTGCACGAGGGTCTGGAACTCCTCGTTCAGGTGCTCGGCCGCGGCCACCCACTCTTCACGCCCCATCGTGAAGGAGGGGACGGGCAACTCCTCACCGCCCGGGACCGTGTAGAAGACCACGTTCACCTCGAACTCCCCGTTGACCTCTTCGTAGTCGCCGCACATGACGAGCTGACCGCCCACCTGGCCGGCGAGCTGCCGGGCGGTGGTGCAGTCGAGATCCTCATATTCCAGGTCGAACTCCTTGGCCCGCTCGTTGAGCTCGGTCCGAGACATCGCAATGTGCGTGGGGAGGTTGATGAAGTCCCTCAGGTACGCGGAAACGCGATTCCCGAAATGCGGATCGGATCCGTCGGCCGGGACCACGTCGGGAACGATCACACGGAAGCGACCCCCGGGTGCCTGCGCATCTACGGCTTGCGGGACGAAGGGAACAAGAAGGGCCGCCGCCGCTGCGATGACCAGGCCCGCCTTCAATCGATCAATCATTGTCGTACTCCCTTCATGTGTCCTCATTCATCTCGGGCAGGAGGCCCGATTGGCCAGCCCGCCCCGACGGTGAAAGCTCCGATCCTACCATCCCCCGAGCAGGGACGCAAACGGTCCTGCGACTGTTTTTCCTACACAGTGGACGCTCCGAGCGTTCCCCTGGTCGCGATCCTCTTCTGTCGGAGTCGGCTCGGGTTTCCTACCTTTGGGTTGCCTCTACTGGTTTGGAGAGGGAAAAGGTCCCCGAACTGCCCCATGCCCCCCCTGGAGCCGAGCCATGGCCAACATCCATCTGCCGCCTGGATGGTGGATTGCAGAGAGCAGTGCGACGCCCCCTGAGACGTATTGGAACCGTCGCCGCTTCATCCGCTCGGCGGGCGCCGCCCTCGGAGCGTTGGGAACCCTGGGGGTCTCCGGGTGCCGCGGCAACGGAGGAGGGGAGAACGGCTCCGAGGGGGCACGGGTTCCGGATGGTCCCCTCCAAACCATCCCGGATACCCCCAGCGCCGACCTCTATCCAGCCCCCGCGAACCCCATCGTCGAGCCGGGACGGCCCCTCACCGAGCGGATCGTGGCGGCGACGCACAACAATTTCTACGAGTTCACGACCGAGAAGGATGCGGTGTGGCGGAATGTAGGCCCCTTCGAGGCGCGCCCGTGGACGCTCGAAGTCTCCGGCGAGGTGGAGAACCCCGGCGTCTTCGACGTGGCGGACCTCGAGCGGGAAATCGGACTGGAGGAGCGGATCTACCGCTTACGCTGCGTCGAGGCGTGGGCCATGACCGTGCCCTGGACCGGCTTCCCCCTGCATCGACTCCTGGACCGGGTGCGTCCTCTGTCCAGTGGGCGATACCTGCGATTCGTCTCTTTCGATCGACCCGATCAGGCGATAGGGCAGCGGACCCAGCCCTGGTACCCGTGGCCCTACTACGAGGCGCTGCGCATGGACGAGGCCCTGAACGAGCTCACCCTCGTGGTCACCGGGATCTACGGCGAACCCCTCCTCAAGCAGCACGGTGCACCCGTTCGCATCGTCACACCATGGAAATACGGCTACAAGAGCCCGAAGTCCATCGTGAAGATCGAGGTCACGCGCGAGCGCCCGCCCACGCTCTGGAACGACCTGCAGCCCGCCGAATACGGCTTCTATTCGAATGTGAACCCGGCCGTACCGCACCCGCGCTGGTCCCAGGCCTCCGAGGAGCTCATCGGGGAGAATCGCCGGGTGGCCACCGAACCCTTCAACGGGTATGGGGAGTGGGTCGGAGAGCTCTACAGCCCCGAGATCATGACGCGGATCTCCTGAGCGGATGGGTTCGGGTCGGCTGCCTCGCGTCCACCGGGTTCAACTGCGGGGCCGCCGTCGCGGGAGCGCGTGTCCTTCGAACGCCTCGATCCGCCCGCGCAGCTCGTCGCTCACCTCCGTCGATCTCTCGCGCGCGTAGTCGAACATCACCATGGTCGTCGCGCCTTCGGCGAGAATTTCGCCACGGTCCGACCACACCTCGTAGAGCATTTCGAAGTGCCGGCGCCCGATCGAACCGACCCGCACCAGCACCCGGAGTAGATCCGGATAGAGCACCCGGGAACGATATCGGACCCTCGCCTCGGCCAAGATGAAGTCGATCTCCTCCACGCCGCGACGACCGGCCACCTCCTCCCAGTACCGCGTTCGCGCCTCCTCCATGTACACGAGGACCTGCGAGTGGTGAGCGTGTCCCCCCGCGTCGATGTCGCTGAAGCGCACGGGCACCCGGTGCTCGAACCGGAACGGTCCTTCCTCCTCCGTCATCTTGCTCACCCCGGCCACCTCCCTTCCCTCGTGTTCGGACGATCGTCTGCGTCCGACCCGGGACCTCGAAACCCGTCGACAGGTCTGGGGTTCATGGGCCGGACCGGAGTCGTTCGATTCGCACTGCGCTCCGGAACGACCCTGAACTTCGAGGATGATGAGTAGACGCCGCAACCGGGCCGAGCTGGTGGTGGTGGGCGGAGGAGTCATCGGCCTCGCCGTCGCCCGCGTGGCTGCCGAACTCGAGCTCGACGTCCTCGTTCTCGAACGGGGGCGGGTCGGTTCCGAGGCGTCGCATGCTGCGGCGGGGATGCTCTCGCCCATCGGGGAAGCGCTCGACCCGGGACCCTTTCTCGACTTTGGACTCCGGAGCCTCCGGTCGTACCCGGCTTTCGCCGTCGAGCTGGAGGAGGAGTCGGGGGTGGAGGTGGGCTTCGAGGGGGGCGGCAAGGTGCGAGTCGCGCTCTCGCCCGCGGAAGAGGGCCGGCTACGTCGCCACCACGCATGGTCGGCGCGGAGCGGGTTCACGACACGCTGGCTGGACCCGGCCGAACTCGCCCGGGCCGAACCGGCGGTCGCCCCTGAGGCGCGTGGAGGACTCCTGATCGAAGGCGACTGCCGAGTCGACAACCGGGCGCTGGTCCAGGCGTTACTGATCTCCGCCCGTCGGCGGGGAGTGGAGATCCGGGAGGGGGAGCCGGTCCGCGGTGTCCAGGGAGAGGGCGGTCGGATTCGGGGGGTCCGACTGTCGGACGGAGGCATCGTCGAAGCGGACACCGTCCTGCTTGCGGCCGGCGCCTGGTGCGCGGAGCTCGAAGGACTCCCCTTCCCCATCCCGATCCGGCCCGTCCGGGGACAGGCAGTCTCCCTGCGTCCTGCCGCCCCGATCTCCGGACGCGTACTCGAATCCGAGGAGGTGTACCTGGTCCCGCGCCGGGATGGGCGCCTCATCGCCGGAGCCACGGTCGAGGAGGTGGGATTCCGCAGGGAGCTCACCGCCGGCGGGCAGGCCTCGGTCCTGACCGCAGCCATTGCCCTGGCACCGGAGCTGGCCAATGCGCGCCTGGAAGAGAGCTGGGCGGGGTTCCGGCCCGGAACGCCCGACGGCCTGCCCATCCTGGGTGAGGATCCGGACATGGCGGGACTCTTCGTCGCGACCGGCCACTTCCGGAACGGGATCCTCCTCGCCCCCGAGACGGGTAGAACCCTCGCGCACGCCATCGCAGGAAGCGGAGAGGACGGTCCCCCGGAGGCGTTCTCGCCCTCTCGCCTCAGGAAGGCCCGGGCGTGAGGATCGGGAACCACACACCGGGATGACACCCAACCCTACCAGCAATCTTCTCGAACGGAGAACAACCATGAATCGAGCCAACCTCTCACCCTCGCTCCTGGGCGGGGTCGTCGCGTCCGCCCTCACCGCAGTGTTCCTTTTCGCTCCGCCCGCACAGGCGAATCCCTCCACCGCGGCGTTCTCGCCAGACGACCCGGAGTGCACCCCGGCAGGTACGATGGATGTGGAAGGACGCGCCAGCCCCTACGACTCGGTGACCGCGGCGATGGGCGAGGCCCGCGTGAAGGTCTGCTATGGCCGGCCGTCGGCCCGCGGCCGCACCATGATCGGCGGCGAGAACGTACCCTTCGGCCAGTTCTGGCGGACGGGAGCAAACGAGCCCACCACCCTGCACGTGACGGCGCCCGTCGAAATCGCGGGCATTGCGCTCGAGCCGGGTAGCTATTCCCTCTACACCCGGCCCGGGGAGACCACCTGGGAAGTCTTCCTGAACACCTCGGTCGACCGCTGGGGCGTCCCCATCAACGAGGAGGTGCGCAGCCACGAGGTCGGCTCGGCCGAGCTCCCGAGGGAGCGCCCGGAATCGCACGTGGAGACCATGACCTTCACCGTCGAAGATGTCTCCGACGACTCCGCCAACCTCGTCCTGGAGTGGGAGACCTTCAGGATCTCCATCCCGATCCGGGCCCGCTGAGGAATGCAGGTCCCCCCGAGCCCGGTCCCCGGGGTCCGGATCATCGGGCACCGGGGGGACCCCGGTCGGGCCCCGGAGAACACCCTTCCATCGATTCGGGCAGCAATCGAGGCCGGGGCCGATGGGGTGGAGTGGGACATCCACGTCTGCGGATCGGGAGAGCCCGTCCTCATCCACGACGCGACGGTCGACCGCACCACCGACGGCACCGGCGCCGTGGCAGACCTGCCCCTCTCCCGGCTGCGCGAGCTGGACGCCGGCTCCTGGTTCGGGGAGCGCCACGGGGGCACCCCGATCCCCACCCTCGGGGAGGCCCTCGATCTGGTGCATCCGAGCGGGATGGAGATCCACTGTGAGATCAAGGGGGTCCGCGACCCCGCGGACGCCGCCGGCATCCTTGAGGAGTTCCGGCGTCGCGCTCTCCTCCCCCGGGTGTTCCTGATCTCTTTCGACGCCGGGATCCTGGAGGCCCTCCTCCTCCAGACCGTCGAGTGGGGGAACTCCGGTGGCGACCTCCGCGTCGGGCAGATCGTCGGAGAGGACGAGGGGCTGGAGGAAGCCCTCGAATGGGTGCGGGGGACGCGTGGGGCGATTCTCAGCCCCGATCGACGTATCCTACTGTCCGATCCGGAGAGGACCCGCGGGTGGATCGAGGAGGGGCTGACCCTCAGCCCCTGGACGGTGGACCACCCCGCCGAAGCCGACGATCTGGCGGGAATGGGGGTTGCGCGCCTCACCACCAATCGGGTGCGGGACATGCTCGACTGGCGGGCGCGCCGCGGGCCGGAGGGCGGCAGCCCATCATGACATCAAACACCTTTGCATTCTCCCCCGAACGGCGGCAGGCTGCGCTCTCCGCCATGGCAACCGCAACGCTCGACCTCCTGGTAATCGGCGGGGGGATCACCGGAGCGGGGGTCGCCCGGGATGCCGCGCTGCGAGGGATGTCGGTCGCCCTCGTCGAGAAGTCGGATTTCGCCGCAGGCACGTCGAGCCGCTCCTCCAAGATCATCCATGGCGGCGTGCGGTACCTCGAATACCTCCAGTTCGGGCTGGTGCGAGAGTCGGTGCGCGAGCGAGCCGTACTCCGGAAGATCGCGCCCCACCTCGTCCATCCCCTTCCCTTTCTCTATCCGGTATGGCGGGGGGAGTCCCTGCTGAAAATCCGGATCGGCCTTTTCCTCTTCGACCTCATGGCGGGAAAGGCCCGCGGAGTGTGGTCGCGACGTATCGGTCCAAATGAGGTGCGGGAGCTCCTGCCGGGACTCCGTGATCCGCTCAAGGGGGCGGTCCTCTACCGGGAGTACATCACGGACGATGCCCGCTTCACCCTCGCGAACGTCCGCTCCGCTGCTGCCCATGGCGCCCTGATCGCGAATCACGCATGCGCTGAGCGCCTCCTCACCGAGGACGGTTGCGTCGTGGGCAGCGCGATCCGGGATGTCCTGTCCGGCGAGGAAATCATCGTGCGCGCGCGCACTGTGGTGAATGCCGCCGGGCCCTGGGTAGAGGCCGTCTTCCGGGATTCAAACCTCGAGCCCCCCGCACGGATCACCCCTTCCAAGGGGATCCATCTCCTGTTCCGTCGCTCCCGCCTCCCCCTCGAAGCGGCCACCTTCCTGCGTGCGAGAAACGGCCGCTCGGGGCTCGCGATGCCGCGCGGACCCTGGGTCTACGTGGGCACGAGCGACGACGAGTACCGAGAGGATCTGGACCGACCCCGTGCCGAACTCGAGGAGATCGACGAGCTCTTGGCCCTGGCGGCGGAGTGCTTCCCCGAGCTGGCGCTCACCCGGGAGGATGTGGTGGCCACCTGGGCGGGGATCCGGCCGCTCATCCACGAGGAGGGGAAAGCGACCCGGGACATGTCACGCCACGACGAGATCTGGAGCTCCCCGCCGGGGCTGGTGAGCGTGGCGGGGGGCAAGTTGACGACCTATCGACGCATGGCACAGCGGGTCATGGAAGCGGTGGAGCGGGAGCTTGGCGAGCCCCTTCCAGGTACCGACCGGACGGCCACGGACTCGCTCCCCGGGAGTCCAGGGGAGGATCTCGCCGCCTTTCGAGTTCGCGTCCGTCAGGAGCTCGCCCGGAGAGCAGTGGCGGAGGAGACTGCCGACCGCCTCCTGGGCCTCTATGGGACGGAGATCGACACGCTTCTCGGATACGGGCTCGAGGACCCGGCCTGGCTGGCACCCCTCGCCCCTGGCGCGGACGCGCTCCGCGGCGAGGTCAGGCATGCCATCCAGGAGGAGATGGCGCTTACGCTCCCCGACATCCTCGACCGGCGGCTGGCCCTCCTCCTCTTCCCTTCCCCTGACCCCCGAGCCGTTGCCGAAGCGGCGGTGGAGGTGGCGACGGAGCTCCTCGGATGGACGCCCGAACGACGTCGGCGCGAGGTGGAGGAGTACCTCGGGATGGCACGTGAGCACGGCTCCCTTGGGCGGTCCACGCCACCCGGTTGAGCGTTGACACTCGGAGCGTGGCTCGGTTAGCGTTGGGGTGCGCGAACCTGAAACTCGTTCTCAACTTTGATGCCACGAATAACCCCCTCCTCCGTCATCAGCCTGGAACAGGTGAGCAAGCGCTTCTGGCCCGGGCCGGTGGAGGCCGTGCGCGGCGTCTCACTCGATGTGCAGGAAGGGGAAATCCTCACCCTCCTCGGTCCCTCGGGGTGCGGCAAGACGACGACGCTCCGATTGATTGCAGGGTTCGAGGTGCCCGACGAGGGGAGGATCCGCCTCGGAGTGAAAGAAGTTGCCGGTCCCCGGAGCTGGGTCCCGCCGGAAGGACGGGGGATCGGGATGGTCTTCCAGGATTACGCCCTCTTCCCCCATCTCACTGTAGGGGAGAACGTCATGTTCGGGCTCGACCGGCTCCCCCGGAAGGACCGGAAGCCGAAGGCACGCGAGGTGCTTCGCAGCCTCGATCTCTCCGCCTTCTTCGATCGGTACCCCCACGAGCTCTCGGGCGGTCAGCAGCAGAGGGTCTCCCTCGCCAGAGCCCTCGCCCCGGAACCCCTCCTCGTCCTCATGGACGAACCCTTCTCGAACCTCGACGCCCACCTGAGGGAGCAGGTTCGCGACGAGGTCATGGGGACGCTCCGCCGGACCGGGGTCACCTGTATTCTGGTGAGCCACGACCAGCGCGACGCACTGGCCGTTTCGGACCGAGTCGCAGTCATGAACCGTGGGCGTATCGAACAGGTGGGTACTCCCCGCGAGATCTACAAGCACCCCGAATCGGTCTTCGTCGCGACCTTCGTGGGCCGAACGAACCTCCTCCAGGGTCACGTGCAGAACGAAAACGGGTGCGTCCTCACCGACTTCGGCTCCTTTTGTCGCGTGGACCGGATCGGGTTCCCGAGGGGGACGGATGTGATGATCTCCCTCCGCCCGGACGGATTCGAGTGCTGCGAGGAGGGCACGCTGAGTGGAACACTGACATCCACCACCTACACCGGAGCCCAGGTCGAGGCGGAGGTGGCAGTGCCCGCAGCCCGCGGTGGGGTACGCAAGCTCATCGTCCACCTGCCTCCCTCCCGCCACTACGAGCTGGGAGAAGAGCTCAACTTTCGGCTCGTCCCGGAGTTCGCATCGGTCGTCCGGAATGCCTGCCAGACCCTGGGCTTCAACTCCCCGGTCGCAGCCGCTTCAGGGCCCGGGGACTCAGGACCCCTACCCTGATTGACCCTCCACGACGTGCTGGTACCCTTCCCGGAAGGTCGGGAATTTGAACACGTAGCCGCTCTCCACCAACCGTCGACTCGAGCACCGCTTGTTCCCGCGCCGCCGTCCGGCCTCGGGATCGATCTCCGGCTCGGGCGCTCCCAGGAGATCCGCGACGTAGCGGTAGACCTCACAGATAGGTGCGGGCTCCCGGTCGACGCCGACGTACACCCGGTCAGGGTCGCGGAGGCGAAGGAGGTGGAAGAGCGCTCCCGCGGCGTCCTCCCGATGGATGCGATTCGACCAGACCGCAGGCGGTGACGGGCAGCGGGCCTCACCCGCGCGAACCCGCTCCAGCAGGCGCGTGCGGCCCGGCCCGTAGATACCGCCCAGCCTGAGGACCACACTGTCGGGCCAGGTGCTCCCCAGGATCTCCTCCCCCTCCGCCACCCGGATTCCGCGGAAGCCCTCGGGGGCGATCGGGGTGTCCTCGTCCACCTCCCGCCCCGCGTGGTCCCCGTAGACCGAGGTGGATGACACCAGAACCACCCGGGGGGAGGGGGCTTCCTGGTCCCTCAATGCCCGGAGGAGGTTGCGAAGCCCCGAGACGTAGACGCGCTCGTAGGCATCGTCGGACGACCCGTCCGGGGAGGCCGCGTAGACGACGGCATCCACCGTCGGGATAAACGCCCCGAGCTCCGGATCCAGGAGGTCGGCAGCCACCCCGCGGACGCCTTCGGGGAGTCGGGACGGGTCTCTCCTCAGCCCCCAGGCTGTCCCACCCCCTTCTTCGAGTCGCCTCGCAAGGGCGGTGCCGACGTATCCACACCCCGCAATGAGGACTCTCATATCATACCTCGCTCCACCGTCCCTCCTGCGCAGGGGATCATCCGACACCACGGTGCCGGCAGCAGGTGCTTGCGGTCTCGCAGCCAGACCCGTACGATTGCTACATTACACCTTGGGCTCCGTTTAGACCGGACTCATCCTCGATTTCCGGCTTCGGAGCCGCATTTTATGCATCGCATCGTTTCACCTCTTCTGCAAACCCATCCCGGAGGTTCCATGCATCCCATTTCCAGGGGGATGTCGTCGCTCGCCGTCCTCTTCACGGTCGCCGTCCTGGCCGCACCGCCGCTTTTTGCCCAGTCCGGCACCTTCGGCAACTCGGTGGTGGTGACCGCTGACGAGCTCGTGGTCGGTGAGCCGACCAACAACTTCGGCCCTGGCACCGTCTACGTCTTCAGTCGCTCGGGATCGGGGTGGGAGGAGACGGCCCAGCTGAGGGCGCCCAACCCCGAGAGAGCCGACGGGTTTGGAACCGTCCTCGCGCGGACCGGGAACACCCTCATCGTCGGGCAACGCGAGGGACCGCTCCACACCTTCGAGCGCGAGGGCTCCGAGTGGAGCTTCAGCGGGATCATCGAGGGCACGGACGACATCGGGATCCAGAGGGCCGTGGACGACGAGCCCTCTCCGTGGGGTGACGTCCATGAGATCCAGCTCGGGTGCAACCAGTACGGGTATTGCACGGCAGACTTCAGGATCTCGCTGGCCGCCGAGGGCGATTGGCTCCTGGTTGGTGATCCGAGGGGTGCGGGCGAAGGCGGGGACGGCGGTCACACCGCCGCCATCGGTGGAGCTGCGCCGGAAGGGGCGGGTTCGGTCCACGCCTTCCGTCGCGGGACCGACGGCACCTGGACCCTCGAGGCGACCCTCCAGCCCGCCGAAGGGATGGCGAACGACCGCTTCGGCGAGACCATCGCGATCTCCGATGGACGCGCCCTGATCGGGGCCCCGGACCACATCGCGATGGATGGCGGACAGATCGAGGCCGCCGGCCGCGTCTACGAGTTCGTCCTTGCTGACGACGCGTGGCAGGAGGTCGGGCCGCTCGAGTCCGGCGCCGAGATGGATGCCAACTTCGGTGCCGCCGTGGCCATCGAAGGGACCCGTGCGGTGGTCGGCGCCCCCGGGAGCGGCGACGGCTATGGAGCCGCCTATCTCTACGACTGGGACGAGAGCGGCGAGGTCTGGGTGGAGCGATCGCGTCTCACGGCCTTCACCGGCCTTCGCGGCGACCGCTTCGGAAGCAGTGTCTCCATCGAGGGGGACGCCATCTGGGTCGGTGCGCCGGCGCCGCACGGCATTGCGACGGGGCAGGTCTACGTCTTCAGCGGCGCACAGGGAGATCCCCTCCTTGAATCACCGGATCGACTCCGCCTCGAGGACACGGTGGAGAGGGACGGGTTCGGGGGTCGCATCTTCTCTGCGGATGGCATCGTGGCGGTGAGCGCGCTCGGCATGCATCATGGCGCCGGTTCCGTACACGTGTACGAGGCGGATGCGGACGCACCGCGCGGTGACGGCGAGATGCTCGTGTCGCCACCCGACGCGCTGGCCGCCCTGGTGGGTGAAGAAAGGATGTGTGAGGACGGGCAGATCGGCGAGTTCGACTGCGACGAGGTGGACCTTCTCGCGTTCGTACCGATCTCCATGCTCCGAGCGCCGGAGAACTCCCGGGGTATCCGGACAAACGACAACTGGGGTTGGACCGATCCGGAAACCGGCCGCGAGTACGCCCTGATCGGGCGCAACGACGGAGTGTCCTTCATAGACGTGACCGATCCCACCAACCCGGTCCTCGTGGGGGATCTTCCGAAGTCGGATGACACGCCCCCATCGCAGCTCTGGCGGGACATCAAGACCTACCAGAACGTGGCATACGTAGTGGCCGACGGAGCAGGCGATCATGGGATGCAGCTCTTCGATCTGACCCAGCTACGCGATATCTCGAATCCCCCCGCACTCCTGGAGCCGGATCTCACCTACCGGGGTGAGGGCAGTTTCCGGGTGGGCAGCTCCCACAACGTCTGGATCAATCAGGAGACCGGCTTCGCGTACCTGATCGGTGGAAGCTGCGGGGGCGTGCATATGGTCGACATCAATGAGCCCATGAACCCCACATTCGCGGGGTGCATGGACGAAGGGGGAACGCACGACCTGGAGTGCGTGGTCTATCATGGCCCCGACGAGCGTTACCAGGGCCACGAGGTCTGCTTCCGCTCCGCTGCGAACCGTCTGCTCATCTCGGATGTGACCGACAAGGAGAACCCGGTGCAGGTCGCCAGCGCGACGCATCCCAATCCGGGGTACATGCACCAGGGACTCACCACGCCCGATCATCGTTACCACTTCATGAACGATGAGAACGACGTGAACCTCGGGCATGTCGAAACGACCCGCACCCTCGTATGGGATCTGGCCGACCTGGAGGATCCACAGCTTGTCGAGGAGTTCATGGGGTCCATGCCGGCGAGCGCGCACAACCTCTACCTGAAGGACGACGTCATGTATCAGGCGAACTACAGGTATGGGCTGCACGTGGTCGACATCAGCGACCCACTGGATCCCGAGGAGCTCGGGTATTTCGACACGACTCCGTACCTCTCAGGGCCGGGCTTCAGCGGAGCCTGGAGCAATTATCCCTATTTCGAGAGCGGGACGATCGTCGTCACCAGCCTCCAGGAGGGACTCTTCCTGCTTCGGAAGCGGGATCCCTCAGTGGTCTTCTGATCTGAATGGAAAGGGGCCGGCCGAACGGCC
>JBBDRS010000008.1:0-2140 GCA_040905325.1 Gemmatimonadota bacterium | reverse complement strand
CCCCCCCCCCCCCCCCCCCCCCCCCTCCCACCCACTGCAGCATCGCCCAACACCCGGTGGGGATTCGGGTCAGAGCTCGCCCATGGTGGAAATCTGGACGTTGAAGGTTCCCTCCAGGGTCGCCTCCCTCGCATTCTCCGGGATCTCTCCCGTTTCGAAGATTTGCTCGATCATGGAAACGGTGATATACCCGGCGACCCAGTCGTCCGAAGTCTCGGCCACCTCCACGGTTCCGGAGACCGACAGGAGCGACATGTCTCCGTAGGTACCGGAATAGTTCAGCACGAGATAGGCGGTCCCCTCATCGAGGATGGAAATGATGTCCGTCCCTTCGTTCTCCCAATCCTCACCTGGCATGGGCTGGAAGAAGCTCCAGTCCGATCCCGCCTCGGCCGGGCCTCGCGCGACCATGACGAGCGAACCACTCCAGGTGGTCTGATCGGCTCGCGCGCCCTCGAATACCCAGCCGGGGTTCACCCACTGTCGAGGCGTCCGAAGAGCCAGAGCGGTCTCTTCGGAGATCACGATCGAGCCCTGCAGGCCACCGGACGCTTCGAGAACCACTCCCGGCTCGAAACCCGAAATGGGGGGGCCTATCGGATCCTCTAGATCGTCCAGGCAGCCTGTGGCCGCGAAGAGCACGCCGGCGACAGCCGCCATCCGCCAAACACTGGAATGTACCATGCGTCGAACCTCCGATCGGGTTGGTGCGACCCGGCCTCTCGCCGGGCTCACATTACAATCTACAGTGTACACCACTGGAAGACGACAGTTTTCTGCCAGGGCTCGCCACCCTCCTTGCCGGAACCCCTCCCGGCCCGATAGGATGCGACGTTTGTAAAGTGCCGCAATTCCTACCCAACCCGAAAAGGAACAGCCTCTCGTGTCCACCAGTAGACGTGACTTTCTCCGCGTTTCCGCCGGAACTGCAGCCGCCCTCTCCCTGGGCCTCTCGCGGCCCCGGCCGGCGGTTGCCCGGGCCCGGGAGAGCCTCGACATCCTGATTCTGGGCGGCACGAGCTTCATCGGGCCCCACCAGATCCGGTACGCCCTCGAGCGCGGGCACCGGATCTCGACCTTCAACCGCGGTCAGACCGACCCCCGCCTCTTCCTCGGCGTCTTCGACCAGGTGGAGCAACTCACTGGAGACCGGAACGGGGATCTCGAGGCACTGGAGGGACGCACCTGGGACGCCGTCATCGACAACTCGGGGCAGCGCGTCGAGTGGGCCCGCGACTCCGCGAACCTCCTGGCGGACTCCGTACGGCACTACCTCTTCGTGTCGTCCACCGGGGTCTTCTGGCCGTATCTCTCCGTGGGACTCACCGAGGAGGACCAGCCCCGAACCGTCGACGACCCGCCCCAGGATCCGCCCAGCTATGGGGTCATGAAGTACCTCTCGGAGCGGGAGGTCCAGAGGGCCTTCGGGGACCGGGCCATCATCGTCCGCCCCAACTACATCGTGGGACCTGGCGACACCACCGACCGCTTCCCGTACTGGCCTGTGCGCATCGCCCAGGGGGGCGAAGTCCTCCTCCCCGGAGGCCCGTTCGACCCCGTCCAGTTCATGGACGTGCGCGACCTCACGGAGTTCATGATCCACCTCATCGAGGACTCCACCACGGGGGTCTTCAACGTGGGAGGCCCCTACCCCACCACCACCACCGTGGCCGAGATGGCGTACGCGATCCGAGCGGTGACCACCGAGCCCGTGGAGTGGACGTATGTCGACGACTACGACTTCCTGCGGGAGTCCGGAGTCGGCGCCATGGTCCCCTGGGTCATGCCACGCGGCAACAGCCTGGGGCACACCCGGGTGAGCTACCAGAAGGCGGTGGCGCATGGGTACCGTTTCCGCCCCCTGGCGGATACGGTACGTGACACCCTCGACTGGTGGGCCTCCGACGCGGTGCCCGCCGAGCGCCGCAACGACCCGAACTTCGTTCTGACCCGGGAACGGGAAGCCGAGATCCTGGCGGCCTGGCACGCGCGAGGCTCGTAGGGCGACGGTACGCGATGTCGAACCCTCACAGGCCCGCCTGACGTTCGACGCCTCCCACGTCATAGGTCAGCCCGAACACCGTGTCGGTCATCCAGCGTTTGAACGACTCGTTGTCCATGAACTGCTTGAAGAGCTCGG
>JBBDRS010000007.1:0-56425 GCA_040905325.1 Gemmatimonadota bacterium | reverse complement strand
CAAGCCGCCTACGATTCGGGTCCCTGGCGCTCCCAACGGTGGTCCCCCCACTTCTTCAACAGCCTTCTAGTGTCCTGAGTCACCGGAATTTCAGGAAAAATCACTCGCAACATGAGGAATACAGATATGGTGGGAGAAGGCGAGCTCGCGCCAGATTTCGAGTTACCCGCCGCCGACGGCTCGACAGTCAAGCTGTCCGCCCTGAGGGGTTCTACGGTGGTTCTCTACTTCTACCCGAGGGATGATACGCCCGGTTGCACCACCCAGGCCTGTGACTTCCGGGACAACCTCGAGCGGATCCAGGCGGGGGATGCCGTGGTCCTGGGAGTCTCTCCCGACTCCGTGGAGTCGCACCGGAAGTTCAAGAAGAAGCACGGCTTGAATTTCCCGCTCCTCGCCGACGAGAAGAACGAGGTCGCAGAGGCCTACGGGGTCTGGAAGGAAAAGTCGATGTTCGGGCGGAATTACTGGGGGGTCGAGCGCAGCACGTTTCTGATCGACCCCGACGGCCGCGTCCGCAGAGCCTGGCGACGGGTCAGACCGAAGGGTCATGCGGAGGCGGTGGCAGAGCTTCTCTGAGGGGCACGGCGGGTCGTGGGACGAAGTCGTCGAGCTCCCGAAAGGCCAGGTAGATGCAGAGATCCTGGACCACCGTGAGTCCCCGGGAACGAGCCGCGCCGGCTGCCTTGTGGGCCAGGACCCCTTCCGGTAGCCATACCGCGGGGCGTTCCGGCCGCGAGATTGTATCCAGGAGCACCTGCCCCGCCTCCGCCGAGGGGCGGAACACGAGGACCATGTCCACCGGCTGCGTGACCGATGAGAGGTGCGGGTGGGCCTTCCGACCCAGAAGCCGGTCTGCGAAGGGGTTCACCGGAATCACCTCGAGTCCCTTGGTGGCGAGGTAGGAGGGCACACGCCGGGCGGGCTTGCGCGTGTCGCGGGAGAGGCCGACCACGGCGACGGAGCGCGTGGTCGCCAGAAGCGCGCGCAGCTCCGGTGCGCTGGGGTTGCGGGGGTCCCCGCTCTGTTCCAGGAGGATGGAGAGCCGCGCGATCTCTGACATGTCGGAGGTCGTTGAGTCCCGATGAGGAAGGGGCGGGGGCCGCCGGTTCCAGAGGGGGCCCACGATACGGCGCCGATGTGGTCCGGGCAAGGAACGTTGGGACGGTCGTGCGAATCATTGAAGCCTCGGCCGGTTGCCCCCCGCCCGGCCCCGCCCCATCATGGCTGCGCCGGTCGAACGCAAAGAACATCTGGTGCCGGTCCCAACCCTGCACCGCATCAACGGAGCCCTGCATGGAACTCGTTGGCTGGATCCTGGCGGTAGCCCTCGCCATTGCGGTTGTAGTCCTCTTGCTGCGGAGGCCGGGTCAGCGGTACGCCTCGGCCGTGGACCGGCTGACCCGCGACATGGAGCGGGACGATGTCGTGCCGGCATCGGTGTCCGGCGATCCTCCCGAGGTGGCTGCTTTGCGGCATCGGCTGTCCGAGTGGCGGCCGGTGGGCGAGATCCCTGACGAGGACCCGGGTGAACGGGCGCTTCGTGGACTGGTCCGCTACCTGGACGGCGCCGTCCTGCAAACGCTCCGGCAGGCGCTCCACGCGCCAGGAGGTGAGTCGGCTGCACTCATTCAGGAGGTACTGGACGCCCTGGAGGACCTCCAGTTCTACGCTGCAGAGCCCGGGGGGGAGGAGGCTTCGAAGCAGGATCTGGTAGGGCTGATCCAGCAGGCTGCCCGTGACTACACGCGCGAGACGGAGATCGCAGTCAAGTTGAGCTTCTCCTCCCCCTCGCTCCGAGCCCGGGTGCCTGCCGACGCCTTCAAGGATGCCGTCTTCCTTCTCCTTTCGAATGCCGGGCGATTCGGAGAGGGACGGACCGTGACCGTCGTGGCGGAGGAGTCCGATGAGGGCATCCGGGTCCGCATCGCCGACCGGGGGGAAGGATTCACCGACGAAGCCCTGGACCGGGCATTCGAGCCTTTCTGGTCGACGGATCATGACGCGGCAGGGCTGGGACTCACCTACGTGCGGCGGATCCTCGACCCCTTCGGGATGCGGGTCGTCCTGGGCAATCGGGAGCAGGGTGGCGGGGAGGCCACGATCCGCCTTCCGCGGGAATAGTCAGCGCAGGAGCGGACGCCCGGGCTCGGTTCCCGGACCGGGTGGAGCCGGGGCGTCGGAAATCCGCATCCCGTAGGCTCCGGCGACGCCGACGACCAACACGACGAGCCCGATCTGACCCAGGGGGGTGAGGGTCTGCCCCAGGAAGCTCCAGGCAAGCAGGGTCGCGACGAAGGGTTCGATGGTGGTTCCGATGGACGCGCGCCCGGCATCGAGGATCCGGAGGGCGTCGAAGAGGAGCAGTGCCGCGACGGCCATGGTGAAGAGGCCGAGTGCCCCCAGGACCACCCAGGCGAGGATGGTCGGCGGCAGGACCACCGGCACCTCCCGGGCCCACCAGACCGCGCCCAGGAGGATCGTGCCCCCGAGGGTGCTCCAGAAGAGGGGGAGGAGGGGGCCATGTTCCCTCCCGTACCATTTCCCGAAGAGGGTGTACGCGGCGTAGCCACCCCCGCACACGCACCCCCACAGGATTCCTCGGAGGGTGAGGTCCACGTCCACTCCGCGGGTTCCGAAGACCGTCATCCAGACGCCCGCGATGGAAGCCAGCGCCAGTGTGCCCTTCGCCAGGGTCAGCCGCTCCCCGAAGACCTTTACGGAGGCCGCGATCACGAGGGCCGGCGCCAGGTAGAGAAGGGCGACGGTGGCCGGGACTCCCACTGCGTCGGTGGACATCTGGTAGGAGAGCTGGAAGATTCCGACAATGACCCCTCCGAGGAGGAGCATTCCCGCAAGGGCCCGACCTCCCCTTCGCGGTCCGGACACCTCCACAGGCTCCACCGGCCGGCGCGCCCGGAGGTATGCCAGGAAGAGCCCCAGGAAGCAGACCCCGACCGCGGGACGGAGGAGCGCCACGCTGGTGGCAGGCACTCCCATTCGGAAGAGCGCGATGGAGAGGGGCCCCGAGGTCGCCCATAGCGCCCCGGCCAGGAGCACCTGGCCGTAGGCGAGAGTGACCCGGCCGGGGCTCGGTGTGGGATTCATCCGCGGAAGCTATCGTAGGGGCCATCCAGCGGGTACCCTGGAGGGGGACCGGCGCGGGCCCTATGTTTCCGCGTTCACGGAGCCCATCCACACGCATCGCCGGCGGCCCGCCCGCCCCCACCGCGCGCCACGACGCAATGGCATCACCCAGACCGTACGCTTTCCTTTCCCGCCTGAAGCCACGGGTGCGTCCCTACCGCTGGTCGCTGGCTGGGGCCCTGGTCCTGATCTGTATCGGAACCGCCATCGGTCTGGCCTTTCCTCTGATCGTACGGGAGCTCCTGGACGCCGCATTCCTCTCGGGGGACCGGGTGATGCTCGACCGGGTCGCCCTCTTCCTGATCGGCCTCTTCCTCGTCCAGGCGCTCGTGAACTTCGGGCAGAGCTATCTTGCCGCCTCGGTTTCGGAGCGGGTGGTGGCGGATCTGCGTGCCGACCTCTTCCGCCGACTCGTCGGTCAGCCCCCGGGGTTTTTCTCGCGGCGGCGCACCGGTGACCTCTCTTCCCGCCTGGCATCGGACGCGGGGATGATCCAGGGGATCCTTCGCTTCGGGATCCCCGAACTCGCCCGGCAAGGGCTCTTCCTGGTCGGAGCGCTGGTCCTGGTCACCGTGACCCATCCGCGCCTCACCCTCGTCACCCTCATCGCCATCCCGCCCACCGTGGCGACCGCCTGGATCCTGGGTCGCCGCGTGCGGCGCATCAGCACCGGGATCCAGGATCGGCTGGCGGAGGCGATCTCACGGGCGGAGCAGGTCTTCACCCAGGTTCGGACGGTCCAGAGCTTCAACCGGGAACACTGGGAGGAGCTGCAGTTCGGTGCCGCCGTGACTGCGACGCGCGACGCGGGTCTCGAGCGAGCCGTGGCACGGGCTCTCCTGACGGGCGTCGTGACCTTCACTGCCTTCGGCGCCATCGTCCTCGTGCTCTGGGAGGGGGGGCGCCTGGTTCTGGACGGCACTCTCACCCCCGGCACCCTCGTCGCCTTCCTGCTCTACGCCGTGACCATCGCCGCCGCGGTGACCTCCCTGGCGGGCTTCTGGGGGAATCTGCAGGAGGCCTCCGGAGCCGCACGTCGCATCTTCGAGCTCCTGGACCACCCGGTGGAGTTGAAGGGCCCGGAGCGGCCCGTTCCCCTTCCTCGGCCCGTCCGTGGACAGGTGACCTATTCCCAGGTCCGGTTCCGATACGGTCCGGAACTGCCGGACGTACTTCACAGCGTCGAGCTGGAGGTGGAGCCGGGCGAGAGCGTGGCCCTGGTGGGAAGCTCAGGCGCGGGTAAGAGCACCCTCGCGTCCCTCCTGCCCCGTTTCTACGACGTGGAGTCCGGGAGCGTGCAGGTGGACGGCGTGGACGTGCGAGAGGTCGACCTGGCGGAGTTGAGGTCGGTGATCGGCCTGGTGCCCCAGGAGCCCCTCCTCTTCGCCGGGAGCATTCGGGAGAACCTGCGATACGGGAACCCCGACGCCACGGACCAGGAGGTGGAGCGGGCGGCCCGGGAGGCGCACGCGGAGGAGTTCATCTTGGAGGTGCCGGGGGGATACGAGGCGCTGGTGGGCGAACGCGGCATCACGCTGAGCGCCGGCCAGCGTCAGCGGATCGCCATCGCCAGGGTGCTCCTGAAGGCCCCGTCCATCCTGATTCTGGACGAGGCGTCGAGCGCCCTGGACGCGGAGAGCGAGGCGCTGGTGCAGGATGCACTGGAGCGCTTGATGGAGGGCCGGACGACCCTGGTGATCGCGCATCGCCTGTCGACCATCCTCCGGGCCCACCGGATCGTGGTCCTGGATCAGGGGGAGATCGCGGCGCGGGGGACCCACGCAGAGCTCATCGAGTCGAGCGATCTGTATGCCCGGCTGTACCGGAGGCAGTTCGAGGAGTCCCGATCGGCGGTTGAGGTTTCGGCGGTGGGTCGGGACGCGGCGACGTCTTGACGATGGCGCCTCCCATGGGGATGACCCCTCTTTCCAGCCAGGCGTAGCTGCCTTCCATCGCCCGCCGGGCGGCCTTGTACGTCGGGACGTCCAGGTTCACGAAGAGGCCGTCGAACGCGGTGCGGATGCGCGCCCGCGCGTGCTTGCAGAAAAGGTCCGCGAGCTCCTCCGGAGTGCGGTCGGCGGGGTCAGACTCCATCAGCTTCCGCGCACGCACACACGCAGCCGTCATCATGAAGGACTCGGCTCCGATGTCCACGATCCGGGCCAGGACAGCTTGCCGTTTTTCGAGTCGGGGCCCGTACCGGACCATGCAGTGGAAGAGGGACCTGGCGAGGCGCCGAGAGGTGCGATCCACGTAGCGGAGATGCCCGGCCAGGGGCCCGAACTCCGAGTAGCGCGGCCACCTCCCCCACCCGATCCACCGCGACGGATACCACCAGGCGTAATGGGCGGCCGCACGCAGAGCGGCCTTCACCTTTCGAGCCGCCGGTGCCCTCGGGTCGACCAGATCGCCGGCCACCTGGAGGTGTGTGTCCACCGCCTCCCGCGCGATGAAGAGGTGCATGATCTCGGTGGAGCCCTCGAAGATCCGGTTGATGCGGAGGTCGCGCAGTGCGCGCTCCACGGGGAGGGGAAGCTCGCCTCGCCCTCGCAGGGAGTCCGCCGTCTCGTATCCTCGTCCGCCCCGGATCTGCAACGCATCGTCGGCAAGGCGCCATGCCACTTCCGTGTGCCAGAGCTTGGTGATGGCCGCCTCCAGGCGGATGTCCAGCTCGCCCCGGTCCGCGAGGGCCGAGGCGAGCTCGACACCGGCCTCCATCGCAAAGGTGTCCGCGGCCATCCGCCCCAGCTTCTGCGCCACGGCGTCGTGTCGCCCGATGGGTCGTCCCCACTGGACCCGTTCGGCCGCCCAGCGGCGCGAAGCCCCAAGCAGTCCCTTCCCCGCGCCCGTGCAGAAAGCGGGGAGGGAGAGCCGTCCGGTGTTGAGGGTCACGAGGGCGAGCTTGAGCCCCCGACCTTCCCCCCATAGGAGGTTTCCCGCCGGCACCCGCACGTCCCGGAAGCGGATCACCCCATTGGAGAGTCCCCGGAGGCCCATGAAGGAGCAGTGGTGAACCACCTCCACGCCGTCCCAGTCGGTCTCGACGATGAAGGCGGTGATGGGGCGGTCACCTCGGACTCCCTCGCGGGCCGGGGTGCGCGCCATCACCACCATGAGCTCGGCCCGGGGTCCGTTGGTGCACCAGAGCTTCTCCCCGTTCAGAATCCACTCCGAGCCGTCGGGGGTCGGCTCGGCCGAGGTGGAAAGGTTCGCCGGGTCGGAGCCTACGTCCACCTCGGTGAGCGCGAAGGCCGAGAGGGCTCCCGCCGCCACCCGGGGCAGGTACTTCCGCTTCTGCTCTTCGGTGCCGAAGTGGGTGAGCGGCTGCGGTACGCCGATGGACTGATGGGCGGAGAGAAAGGCGCCCGTGCTCGCGCATCGGGAGGCCACCAGGGCAAGGGCCTGGTTGTAGGCCACCTGCGAGAGCCCCAGGCCCCCATACTCCCGCCCGATCTTGATCCCGAACGCGCCGAGCTCCCTCAGCCCGTCCAGCACCTCCTCGGGGACGTGGCCCTCCCGATCGACGGCATCCCCGTCGATGTGTGCCCGTGTGAACGCCTCCAGCTCCTCGAGGAAGGCGCGGGCCCGCGCCTCTTCCTCGGGGTCACGCTTGGGGTGGGGGTGCAGGAGGCCGAGCTCGAAGTTCCCTTCGAAGAGCGACCGCATGAAGCTGCGCCTGGACCACTCGGTCTCTCGGGCGCTCTCGGCGACGTCGCGGGACGCCTGCTCGGACGCAGCGGATGGGTCCCCGGGGCGGGACGGCGACTCGCGCATGGCTCGGCCCTCTTGATGGAGGGGAGGGCATCCGGGACCGGCCTATGGATCAGCCGGGTCGGGCGGACGGGGACCGGCGGGCGGGCCGGCCTCATCCCCTCTTACCCCTCCGTCCCCCGCTCGTTCAGCATCGACGGCCAGGCTAGCCGGGGGCTGAAGGACCGCCTCTATCTCTCCCATGCGAGCCCAGGTGTCGGCCTCACCCATCCGGATCAGCCGATCGATGTATTCCGGGTGGAAGAGGAGAAAGGAGAGGAGGTCCGGGCTCTGCGTCTCCCTTGTTCCGAGACCGCGCACCAGAAAGCGGAAGACGGTGGGGAGCCGGATCTCGAATTCCTGCGAAAGCCGGCCGAGATCGACGGATGGCCGGAGGGTCAGGAGCCGAACGATGCGGAGCCCTCCTCTTTCCTCTGGAGGAATTTTCCGAAGAAGGTTGTTGATCCGCTCGACCCGCAACGCATCCTGGTCCATGAGGTCCAGAAACACCGCGTTCAGCATGCCTCCGATGACCTGGGCGGGGGGAGGATATCCCGAGGTGACGGGAACGGATGCCTCCCGACTGGTCGGCTCGAAGCGGGTCGAGAGCGCCAGGAGGCGTTGCGCGCCCAGGTGCACGGCAGGCGAAAGGGGGGCGGAGAGACGGATCCCACCATCCCCGTACCATTCGTTATCGATCTGGACGGCCGGGAAGAAGAGGGGCAGGGCGGTGGAGGCCATGATGTGGTCCACCGTCAACTCCGAAATCACGGCCATGCGGCGGGGGCGCGACCATCCCTCGAGGTCACGTCCCTGGATCCAGGTCACGGATCCCCCCGTGGTGTAGGAGGAGGTGCTGATCGCCACCGCACGGAGTCGTCCGGCCTCGATGTTTTCACGGATCCCGGGAATGGGGCTTCCGTAGGAGCCGAGAGCCTTGCTGAGGAATTCGCGCAGGGGCGCAGTGTCCACCAGGCTCTGGATCCTCGGCCTCCCGAGGAGACCGCCGGAGACGAGCTGAGTCGCCCAGCGAGCGGCGTTCACGGCGAGCGACTGGGCATCCACGCGGAACACCTGGTCCATGGTCAGCCCCCGCCAGAGGGTGGCGAGGTCCTCCACCGCCTCCGGAAAGCTTCCCTGGTGCGCGGCGAGGTGGACCGCGTTGATGGCACCGGCGGATACCCCGGTCAGGATCGGGACTTCGAGGTCGGGGAAACGGCCTGCCAGGGCGCGGAGGAACCCTACCTGGTAGGCCGCCCTCGCCCCTCCTCCTCCCATGACCAGCGCGAGCGGATCCCCTGTAGGCTTCCGGCCGGGATCAGTGCTCGGCGCGGTAGGGTCGGTAGGCATGAAGGCGGTCCGCGATCCTCAGAGAACCGTGGGCGAGATGAGCCCCCGTCCGATGGCGAGGACGCCACCCCAGATGAGGAGCAGAGCGAGGAGCGTACCGACGACGTGCGGGGGGTAGCTGCGGTCTTCCGGCGGCCGGCGGCGCATCATGCTCACGGGAAGCTGGGCGGCTACCGCGGCGCCGATCATCATCACGAGATGCCCGATGAGCTGGCCGTAGAAGGTGCCCATCGCCACGAGGACGAGCCCGAGGAGGACCTGGAGGTGGAGGAGGCCGGCGAAGCTCGCCCCGGTGATCCGCATTCCACGGTCGTACGGTCTGCCGGTCAGCCAGCCGTAGAGTGCGTAGAGGAGTGCGATCAGGCCGGCGAGGAGCACCAGGTAGCGGAGACCGGAGTGTGCGTGAAGGAGTCCTGTCGTCATCGGCGCCGTGGGTGGGGTGGTGAGGGCGACGCGGGGCATCCGCGCAGGCCACGGGACCAAAGATCGGTCACCGGCCCTCCGGGGGAAAGGCGGCCCGGGCCATCGCGTGAGCCGGCGTCGGGGAACGCGGGGGCGGTAGGGAGGGTGAAACGAATCCCATGGCCGCCCCTCCGGACCCTACGTTTCGCATTCCCCTCTCCCGGGGACTCCTCCCCCGCACCGCCCTTGAGCGGGTGCATGGCCTCGGGCGCAGCGTGTTCCTGGAGGGGGGAGGGGGAGGCGGAAGGTCGCTGGTCTCCGCCGCTCCGCGCCGAATCGTGCGTGTGGCCCTCGGGGCGGCCTCGGGGGCGTCCTTCCTCGAGGAGGAGCTGTTTTCCTTCGCCCCTCGGGCTCCTGAAACCCCCACCTCCTCGCAGGAGCCATCGGAGCGTCGCTTCGCCGGTGGGTGGATCGGGTACCTGGGGTACGAGTTCGCGGACTTCCTGGAGCAGCTACCCGCTCCGGCCTCGGACGGTATGGGCATGCCCATTCTCTGGTTCGGTTGGTACGATTGGGCGGCGGTCTGGGATCGTGGAGGCGGCGTCGGGCTGCTCGAGGGAGCCCCCGCCCCGGGTGCCGACCCGGCTGAATTCGAGGCGAGACTCCTCAGGGTGCGGGACCTGCTGGAGGGAAACACCGAGGAGTTGGAGCGATGGGAGTGGGAGGGCGGGAACGCAGCACCTTCGGCTCGCTCCGGACCCATGGGGCGGGACGGGGAGGCACCCCGTCTTCCCGAGGGGGTCCCCCTCCCTGGTCACCCCGGCGTGAGGAGCTCGCTCGGGCGGGAGGGGTTCGTGCGCGGAGTGGATCGGATCCGGGACCAGATCCGGGTGGGGGAAATCTACCAGGCGAACCTCACCCAGCAGCTCTGGGCGCCCTTCCCCCGCGGCGAGGGTCTCCCGTTCTTCCGTGCGCTTCAACGACGTTCCCCGGCACCTTTCGCCGCGTATCTGGACACGGGGGAGGGCGAGATCGCCTCCGTCTCTCCCGAAGGCTTCCTGTCGCTGAAGGGCCGCACCGTGCACACCCGTCCCATCAAGGGGACCGCTCCGGCGGGGGCGGCGCGTCAACTGGCGGCCAGCGAGAAGGACCGGGCGGAGAACGTCATGATCGTGGACCTCCTCAGGAACGACCTCTCCCGCGTCTGTCGTCCCGATTCGGTCCGGGTGCCGCGGCTTCTCGAGCTGGAGCGACATCCCCCCGTGCACCATCTGGTATCCACGGTCACCGGAGAGCTCGAGGAAGGGTTCGACGGCGCCGACCTCCTGTGCGCCACCTTCCCCGGAGGCTCGATAACCGGGGCCCCGAAGCTCCGCGCCATCGAGATTCTGCGCGAGGAGGAGCCGGTCCGCCGGGAGGTTTACACGGGGGCCCTCGGACTCATCGAACGGAATGGCGACATGGAGCTCTCCATTGCGATCCGGACCGCCGTGGTGAGGGGAGGTTGGGCCTCCTGGGGAGCCGGAGGGGGGATCACCCTCGCCTCCGATCCGAGTGCCGAGTGGTGGGAGTCCCTGGACAAGGCGGGGAGTTTTCTTCAGGCTCTCTCGGAGTGGGCGGGTGGGGAGCGCCCCGGTCCGAACGGGCCGGCCGGATCGACTTCCCTGGGAGGCCGTACGGGAGGCGATGGATGATCCTGGTCCTCGACAACTTCGATTCCTTCGTGCACAACGTGGCCCGCTATACGGTGCAGGCGGGTGGTGGGGAGGTGCAGGTCCGGAGGAGTGCCGATCTTTCGCTCGCTGAAATTCGTCGGCTCGCGCCGTCGCACCTCGTGGTTTCTCCCGGACCCGGCCGCCCCCCGGGAGCAGGGATCTCGGTGGAGGCGGTGCGCGCCTTCGCTCCGACCACACCGGTGCTGGGCGTCTGCCTGGGCCACCAGGTGATCGCCGAGGCCTTCGGCGGACGCACGATCGCCGCACGGCACCCCCTTCACGGGCGGGCATCCGACATCCATCATGACGGGAGGGGGCTCTTCACCGGCCTCCCGGATCCCTTCGTCGCTGGGCGCTACCACTCTCTGGTGGTGGACCCCGAAGTGGTACCCGGGGAACTCGAGGTCACCGCTCGTTCGGGGGAGGGCGAGATCATGGGACTGCGGCATCGCAGCTTTCCGGTGTGGGGCGTCCAGTTTCACCCCGAGTCCATCCTCACCGAGGGTGGGGAGTGGATCTTCGCGAATTTTCTGAGGCTCGCCTCCGAGCGCTCCCGGGCGGGCGGAAATTTCTCCCCGAAGGACGCTACTGCTGCCCCTCCGGTAGCGATGCCGGAGGCCGCCGGGTGACCTCCGCGGGACCCGTTGGACCGACACCGGAGCCGGCGGCGTCTCGCATGCAGCCCGTCACCCTCCCCGCCGACGACCGGGGGTTCCTCCTAGGGGACGGCCTCTTCGAGACGTTGCGGATCAATGCGGGGCGGCCCTTCCGGCTGCATGAGCACCTGGACCGGTTGGAGGCCGGTGCCGAGCTGCTCGGCATCGAGTTGCCTTCGGGATTGGAGGAGCGGGTTCTCGCGTTCGTGGCCGGCGAACGTGGCGATGCCGCCCTCCGCATCACGGTGGCGAGGGGTCGTGCCGGCGCCCTCTCGGGGGAAGACGCGGGGCCGTCCACCGTGGCCCTGCGCCTCGCCGCGGTGGGTCCTCGGGGAACCTCGCCGGCAAGGCTCACTGCAGCGCTGGAGGGGTGGGTCGACGAGAGAGCGCTCACATCGGGGATCAAGGGTATCGGATACCTGGAACGGATCGTGGCGCTCCGCCGGGCCCGCGCGCTCGGAGCGGACGAGGCGCTTCTCCGGAACTCCCGCGGGGATGTGGTGGAGGGATCGGCGTCGAACGTGGTGGCCTTCACCGCCGCCGGCGTGGTGGTGTCCCCGGGGCCTCGGGACGGGGCGCTGCCTGGGATCACCCGGTCCATCGTCCTGGCCGAGGCCCGCCGGATGGGACTGGCGGTGGAGGAACGCGGCGTGGGTGTCGGCGAGTTCGCGGAGCTTCATGAACTCCTTCTCACCTCGTCAATCCGGGAGATTGCCGTGGTCACCCATGTCGGGGGCGAGCCCGTCGGCGAGGGGGAGCCCGGTCCGCTGGCCGACCGTTTGTGGGAAGCCTTCCAGGGCGTGGTGCGAAGCGAGGCGGAAATTACTGTCTCCCCAGAACGCCGTTGACGCGAACCCTTACCCCGCTCAGCGCCCCCCCAGGGCCTGCCGGACCACCGCCTTCACCTCCTCGGCCAGATCGTCCAGTCCGAGCATCCACCGGAGGTAATCGGGCTCGGACGCCGCCAACTCGTCCAGCCTCTTCCCCTGGTGCTTCCCCCGCTTGAAAACGAGGGGAGCTCCCCGGGCGGCGTCGAACCAGCGGTCAAGCTCGGTCTGGAAGGGCTGGATCTCATCGCAGAACGCATCGAGTCCCGCCAGGTCCCGGGGGAGATCGGGGTAGGTCTCGAGCTGTGCCGTGAGGATTGCCGCCGTGGCCCGGATGTCGGCGAGCGCGGAGTGGGCGTCCTCGAGCTCCCGCTGCAGGTAGAAGCGCACCGCGGCGGAGAGGTCCCGAGGCTCCTTTCGGTGGAAGATCATCTGCACGTCGACGATTCGGCGGCTCCGGGGGTCGAACTCGATGCCCGACCTGGAGAACTCCGCCAGGAGCATGGGGAGGTCGAAGCGCCGGACGTTGAACCCGCAGAGGTCGCAGGGGTCCATCAGGTCGACTAGGCTCCTGGCCCGGGCGGAGAAAGGGGGCTCGTCGGCAACGTCCTCGTCCCCGATCCCGTGGACGGCAGTGGCCTCGGGCGGAATGGGGATGCCGGGGTTGAACCTGCGGACGCGCTCGGTAACCCCTCCATCGGGCTCCACCCGGATGAGCGCCAGCTCCACAATCCGGTCCGTGGCGGCTCGGAGACCTGTGGTCTCGAGGTCGAAAAAGATCAGGGGGCGGGCGAGGGGAAGCGGGAGGAGTTGGGGGTCGGACATGGCGGAGCGCCTTCCACGTGGATAGCGTAGTGGACCGAGTTCGTCCCCCGGGGGCGCAGCGGCGACGTGAGGGAGGCTCGAACGTGCGCCAACCTACCCCCCCGGGTGCGGCGGGTCCATCCCCCCAGGGGCGATTACACCCTGCCATCAACATGATCATGCGTCGAAATCAAAATGTTCGAGTCCTCCGCATCCGCACCCCTGGGGACGCGGACGTCCTCGAGATGGAGACGGCCGAGCTCCCGCCGCCCGGACCGGGACAGGTTCAGGTCCGGGTTGCGGTCTCCGGCGTGAACCGGGCCGATATCGTGCAGCGTGTCGGCGGGTACCCTCCACCCCGGGGCTTCCCTCCCGATATCCCGGGGCTGGAATACTCCGGCATTGTGGAGGCCGTCGGGGAGGGGTGTTTCGTGCGGAAGCCCGGGGACCGGGTGATGGGGATCGTCGCCGGAGGAGCGTATGCCGAGCTGGTCAACGTCCGCGAGAGAGAGACGATACGTGTGCCGCAGGGCGTGGGGATCGAGCCGGCCGGCGCCATTCCCGAGGTCTTCATCACCGCCTGGGATGCACTCTTCCGCCAGGCTCGACTCCTGGCGGGAGAGACCGTCCTCATCCACGCCGTCGGAAGCGGTGTGGGTACGGCAGCTCTGCAGCTCGCCCTTGCGGTCGGTGCCCGTCCTCTCGGCACCTCACGGCGCGCCGAGAAGGTGGAGCGGGCAAGGGAACTCGGACTCGTCCTGGGCGTGATCGCCGGCCCCACCTGGCCAGAGGCGGTACTGGAGCATACCGATGGCCAGGGTGCCGACGTAATCGTGGACCTGGTGGGGGCCGATTACATCGAGGGAAACCTCCGGGTACTCGCGGAGGGGGCCCGCTGGATGCTGATCGGGGTGCCGGGGGGGAGTCGGGGCGAAGTGGACCTTCGGCGCCTCATGAGCCGCCGGGCCCGTATCCAGGGCACGGTTCTCCGCACCCGTTCGCCCGAGGAGAAGGTCCTCCTGGCGAGGGCCTTCCAGGACCACGTCGTCCCCCTCTTCGAGCGAGGGGAGCTCCGCCCCGTAGTGGACTATATCTTTCCGGCGGAGCGGGTTGCTGAGGCGCACCGCCGGATGGAGGCGAACGACACCTTCGGGAAGGTCCTCCTCCGCTGGTAGCGGTATCCCGCTGGAGAGCCTTCGGCCTTCTATGACTCGATGCCGAGAGCCTCCCGCACGATCGCTGTTTGCTTGGCGGCGTGGGCGCCGGCTCGTCCCTCTGCGGTGGAGGCGCGCTCCGGCCGTGCGACGGATCTGAGCGGGACCTTCCGCGGGACCGCAGCCCGCAGCCGGGGGCCCACGTAAGTGAGTCCCCCCATGTTCCGCGGCTCCTCCTGGGTCCAGACCACCTCCTCGAGAGCTGGGTATTTCGCGATCAACGCCTCCACCTCCTCGGAGGGGAAGGGGTAGAGTTGCTCGAGCCGGGCCACGGACACGTGGGTGGCTTCTTCCCGGTGCTCGGAGGTCAGGACATCGTAGTACACCTTGCCCGAGCAGAGCACCAGGCGGGTGACCTCGTCCTCATTCCCTTCCGATATGGGGTCGTGGAGGACGGGGTGGAAACGTCCGGTCGTCAGCTCTCCCACCGGCGAGGTCGCCTTCGGATGTCGCAGGAGGCTCTTCGGCGTCATCACGACGAGGGGTCGTCTCGGGTGTCCGAGAGCCTGTCTGCGGAGAAGGTGGAAGTACTGCGCTGGGGTGGTGGGATACGCCACCCTCATGTTGTCCTCCGCGCAGAGCTGAAGGAAGCGCTCGAGGCGAGCGGAGGAGTGCTCCGGTCCCTGTCCCTCATACCCGTGGGGGAGGAGGAGGGTGAGCCGGGAGAGCTGTCCCCACTTGGTGCGCCCAGAGGCGATGAACTGATCCAGGATGACCTGCGCAACGTTCACGAAATCGCCGAACTGGGCCTCCCACAGGACGAAGTCCTCGTCCACCGCCACGGAATAGCCGTACTCGAACCCGAGCACCGCGGCCTCCGAGAGGGGAGAGTTGTAGACCTCGAACCGTGCGGTGCCGGCCTGCTGGAGCGGGGTGACGCGCTCGCCGGTCTCCACGTCGTGGAGAACAAGGTGCCGCTGCGAGAAGGTGCCTCGCTGGGAATCCTGTCCGGTGAGCCGAATGGGGACACCGTCCCGGAGGAGGGACCCGAAGGCGAGCGCTTCGGCCCAGGCCCAGTCCAGCCGCGTGTCATCACCGAAGTCCGTCTCCCTTCGCTCGAGCTGCCGCTTCAGCTTCGGATGGATGGTGAAACCCTCCGGCACCTCGAGGGCTGCTGCGTTCACCTCGGTCAACGCCTCCAGTTGCACCGGTGTGTCGGCTTCCAACGGCTCCGGATCCTGGGGCGGCGTCACGGGGTCGTGATCTGCCTCTTCGGCTTCCTCCTGCACAGCGGTCTGGATCTCGCGGAGACGCGTCGCTACCTCGTCCTGGAATTGCTGCGCCTCCTCCTCCGAGACCACGCCCTCCTCGATGAGGTGCTCGGCCCAGAGATCCCGGACCGTCGGGTGGCCCTCGATGAGCTGGTAGAGGCTCGGCTGGGTGTAGGTGGGTTCGTCCCCCTCGTTGTGGCCGTGCCGCCGGTAGCCGATGAGGTCGATCACGACGTCATCGCGGAAGGTCGAGCGGTACGCCATGGCGAGGCGCATCGCACTCAAACAGGCCTGGGGATCGTCCGCGTTGACGTGGATCACCGGGATGTCGTAGCCCTTGGCGAGGTCCGACGCGTACCTGGTGGAGCGGCCATCGTCGGGATCGGTGGTGAAGCCGACTTGGTTGTTCGCGATGATGTGGACCGTTCCGCCAACGCTGAATCCCTTCAATCGTGCCAGGTTCAGCGATTCCGCCACGACCCCCTCCGCCGCGAACGCCGCATCTCCGTGGATGAGGACCGGGACCACGGCCGCCAGGTTCGGCTCGGCCGAAGGGTCCGGTCCCGGATATTGCAACGCGCGCGTCATGCCACCAATGACGGGGTTCACGAATTCGAGGTGGGAGGGGTTGGGAGCCAGCTGTACCGCCACCTTCGAACCGTCCTCGAGCTGGACGTGACCTTCGGCCCCATGATGGTACTTCACGTCACCGGTACCGGGGCTTGCGAGGGCGAGAGCGCCCTCCTCCTGGGGCGCCCCCTCGAACTCCCGAAGCAGCGCTGCGTACTCGATCCCCACGATGTGTGCGAGAACGTTCAGCCTGCCTCGATGGGCCATCCCGATCATGACCCGCTCACCCCCGCGGTCACCGGTTTCCCGTATGGCCAGGTCGAGCATCGGCACGAGCATGTCGTTTCCTTCCACCGAGAACCGCTTCTGCCCCAGGTAGGCGCGGTGAAGGAACTGTTCCATCCCCTCCACCTGCGAAAGGCGGCGCAGGAGGGCGACCTTCCCGTCCCGGTCCATCTCGGCCGAATGCCGTCCCGATTCGACCTCGGTCCAGAGCCACCGCACCTTCTCGGGGTCCTCCAGGTGCTCGAACTGGAACCCGGTGGAGCTGCAGTAGATCTGCCGCAGACGCTGGAGGGTCTCGGTGATGGGCTGCTCGCCACCCTCGTCGAGGATGAGGGACGTGGGGACTGCCTCGAGCTCCTCCAACGACATCCCGAAGAAGGCCGGGTCGAGTTGGGGATGCCCCGGAGGGTCACCGCCCAGCGGATCGATCTCCGCGAGCTGGTGCCCGTGGTCACGGAACGCCTGAATGAGCGCCGCCGCGCGAGCGATCAGTGGGAGGAGTCGCGAGCGGGGATCCTCCGTGGGAGCTTCCGCCGCACGGGCGGCTGGCTGCACGAGCGCCGCCGGGCCCCGGTCGCCATTCTCCTGGAGCGAATCGGGGATGAGCAGGCCCTCGGTGGCGAGCCGCTGGAGGTCCTGCGAGAAGATGTCCCGCCAGGTCTGCGGGACGGAATCGGGGTTGCGAGCGTACTGTTCGTACAGCTCCTGCACGTAGCCCGCGTTGTAGCCGTCGAAGAGGGTCGAGGTCGACATGCGTCTGGCCTTGGAGGGCTCCTGCCCTTCCGTGTTCGAAAGTACCGGCGAGGCGGCCGGTGCCGGCGCCCGGCGGACATCGAGGGCGCCGAGCGTCTCTGAGACTATAAACTATGGATTTTCGGGCGCGATGCGAAGCGGTCCGGTTGTTCATCCACGCGCCTCGGCGGTATCCTCCACCCGAGCCAGTCCGACAGTTCCCCTCCCGTCCCCGTGAGCGCCCAGGTCCGAGAATGCTTGACGGTACCCCAACCGCCCAGGACTTCGTCGAAGAGGAGCTCGCAGGGCCTCCTCCCCTCCTGGCGCGTTCAGACTGGACGCGACATCACCCCTGGCTCATCCAGGGGGTCACCGTGTCCCGGACCGCCGGGCCCGATGCGGCGGACTTCCGGCTCTTCGGGAAGGAGCCGGGCGCAGGGGTGCTCGACCGATGGGAGGCCCTTCGGATCGCCACCGGGATGAACCTCGTGGTTCACGCTCGGCAGCTCCACGGAACCGGGGTTCGCGTGGCGCGGGGAGGGGCCACGGGGATCCTCCTGGCTCCCCCCTGCGACGGACACCTCGCCGGGGAGCCCGGGATCCTGCTGACGGTGGCGCTGGCCGACTGCGTCCCCGTATTCCTGCTGGAGCCGGAGTCCCGAACGCTGGGTCTTCTCCATGCGGGATGGCGGGGGACGGCGGCGGGGATCCTGGAGGTGGGCCTTCGGGAGATGTGGGATCGCTTCGGGGTTCCGGCCGCCAAAATGCACGTTCACCTGGGGCCCGCCATCGGGCCGGACCGCTACGAGGTGGGATCGGAGGTACTGGAAGCTCTCGGTATAGAGGGGCGTTCCGGGCCCCTGCTCGATCTCCGGAAGGTCCTCGCCGACCGAGCGCGCTCCATGGGGGTCCCGGCCGAGCAGGTCGGGGTCTCGAGTACCTGTGTCCATGATGACCCGCGATTCTTCTCGCACCGGGCGGGGGACGAGGGCAGGCACCTCGCCGTGTTCGGCTACCTCGGCCGGCCGGGGGAGCGGAGATGACGGGGCCGCCGACGGGACTCTGCGGCTCCTGCCGCCACGCCCGGGAAATCCGGAACCGCCGGGGCTCCGCCTTTCTGCTGTGCCGGCGGTCTGCCTCGGACCCCCGGTTCCGGCGGTATCCCGTCCTCCCGGTGCTGTCCTGCATCGGTTTCCAACCCGACGAGGTCGAGTCCGGAGGTCAGGCCGGATGCTGATGCCCGGGTGGCTGGCTCTGGCGGTGCTGGTGATCACGGGGGGAGTGCTTGCGGCGCTCATGGCCTTCGCACTGCATCGCACTCACCTCCTCGTCCTGTCCCGCCGGCCTCTCCAACCGACCCCTCCCCGCTGGGTGGGTGCTCTTCCCCTCGTGACCGTCCAGCTTCCCGTCTTCAACGAAGTCGGGGTGGTGGAGCGGCTCCTCCAGGCGGTCGCTGGGCTCGAGTATCCGCGCGATCGGCTCCACATCCAGCTTCTCGACGACTCCACGGACGGGACGAGTGGGATTGCAGCCCGCACCATCGAACGACTTCGGGAGAACGGCTTCCGTATCGACCACCTTCGACGTCGGGATCGGACCGGCTTCAAGGCCGGTGCCTTGCAGGCCGGGATGGCGCGGACGGAGGGGGAGTACATCCTGATCCTCGATGCCGACTTCGTACCCGACCCCGACCTCATCCATCGGCTCCTCCCCCCGTTCCTCGACTCCTCGGTCGGCATGGTTCAGGCGCGCTGGGACCACCTGAACGAGAAGGAGAGCCTCCTCACTCGATGCCAGGCCCTTCTGCTCGACGCGCACTTCTTCTTCGAGCAGGGGGGGCGTTGCGCCAGCGGCGCCTTCATGAGCTTCAACGGGACGGCCGGGATGTGGAGGCGAACCGCACTGGAGGAAGCGGGCGGGTGGTCCTGGGATACGCTCACGGAGGATCTCGACGCGAGCTACAGGGCCCAGATGGCGGGTTGGCGGTTCGTCTTCCTTCCGCATGTGGGGGTTCCGGCCGAGCTCCCCGGCACCGTTCGCGCCCTGGAGGTGCAGCAGAAGCGGTGGTCCCAGGGGGGCATGCAGACGGCGGGGAAGGTGCTCCCCGACCTCTGGGCCGGTCCCTGGACTCCGCGCGTAAAGCTGGAGGGGACGATACACCTCCTGGCCCACCTCGCACATCCGTTGACACTCGTGCTGGGCGTGCTCCTCCTTCCCTCTGCGATGGCCCGAAGGTCGCTTGGTCTCGACCGGTTCCTGGCGCTGGACCTCCTGGTCTTTCTCGTGGCCACGCTCTCCTTCCTCACCTTCTACGTGGCGGCCGGCAGACGCCGGGGCCGGCCCTGGCACCGGGTTGTTCCGCGGGCCGCGGCGACCCTCGCCCTGGGGGTGGGGCTGACCTCCTCGGTGTCCCGTGCGGTACTGCGCGGCCTGGCGTCGGGGGGCTCGGACCCCTTCCAGCGCACACCCAAGAGGGGAAGCGGTGGGTCGGTCTATCGAAGCGCCGCGGGGTGGGGGGATCGACTCCTGAAGGGCGGCCTGATTGTTTGGCTCCTGACCTGCACCGTGGGTGCGATCCATTGGGGGTATCTCGGGAGCCTCCCTTTCCTGGTCCTCTTCATTTCAGGCTACGCATGGCTCCTCCTGGGTGACCTCCTGGAGGCGGGATCGCCGGGGTCACCTGAGGAGTCGACCCAGCGGGAGGAGGTCCAGACGCGGCGAGCCCTGGGGCCGTATTCCCTGGAGGCCGGGCGATCCCTGGCGGCCCCACGCGTCCAACGTCGGGGAACTGGTTCGTTGGAATGATCCAGGAACCCCTCCATCGGACCCGGGCGACGGATCGTTCCCCCGCCGGGTCCGCGGTGTGGGCGGATGTCGTCGCGCTGATTCCGGCGTTGGACGAGGAGAACGCGCTCCCCGGGGTCATCCGGGGCCTCCGGGCCGAGGGAGTATCGAGGGTACTCGTAGTGGACAACGGTTCCACCGATCGAACGGAGCAGGTCGCTCGGGCCGAGGGGGCGGTAGTGGTCCGGGAGGAGGAACGCGGCTACGGTGCGGCCTGCCTCGAGGGGCTCCGTGAGATCGATCGGCGAGGGTGGACCCCCGAGGTGATCCTCTTCCTGGACGGTGACGGAAGCGACGATCCTGGCGCACTGAGCTCCCTCGTGGCGCCCGTCCTGGCGGGGAGTGCCGACCTCGTCATCGGGATACGGGGAGAGGCGGGGCGCCCCTCGCAGGAGGTCCCGCCGCATGCTCGGCTCGGCAACGCGCTGGTCCTCGGGGGAGCTCGGGTCCTGCACGGGATGTGGGCGACCGATCTCGGCCCTTTTCGGGCGGTCCGGAGTGAGGCGCTGAGGCGGCTCGAGATGGATGACCGCAACTGGGGGTGGACCCTCCAGATGCAGCTTCGTGCCCACCACGCCGGCCTGAAAGTGCGCGAAGTCGACGTGCCGCACAGGCCCCGTCAGGGTGGGCGCTCCAAGGTATCCGGCTCCCTGACAGGGTCGCTCCGGGCTGGCTCGAAGATGCTTCTCACCCTCCTCACCGAGCTTCCCCAACTGCGCCGTCTCCGGAGTCGCCGGGCCGACGGGGACTCCGCCTGATTCTGGGCTTCTTTCGCCGTTCGGAGAGGAACCGGAGCACGGGGGCCAGGGAGCCCTCGGGGTCCTCCTCGGGGGGTAGGTGGCCGATCCCCGGCAGGCTCACGAAGTCTGCCTCGGGGAGCTCACGCGCCATCCGCTCTCCCAGTTCCTGGGGCACCACGCGGTCCTCCTCTCCCCAGAGGACGAGAGTGGGGAGCCGAAGGTCGCCCAGCCGGTTCGCGATCCGCTCCGCCTCCTGGAAATCGATCTGCCGGGCCGCTCGCAGGATGGCCCGGCGGCGGTCCCTCGACCGGATGGGTTCCAGGTAGAGCTCCACCATCGCCCGGTCCACGACCTCCCGCCGGGACACGATGCCTCGGATTCCCATGCGCATCAGGGGGCGAGGAGGGGGAGCTGCGAGGAAGAGCTCGCCCAGGCCCGGGGTACGGGCCACCGTGACGAATGGAGGGAGCTTCTGCGGGTAGAGCGCGGCACTGATCAGGATGAGGCCTTCCGGGAGTGACGCCCCCCCCTCGTCCAGGAGGCGAAGCGCGGCGGCCGCGACGATGCCACCTCCGAGAGAGTGGCCGATGAGGACGGGGTGGCGTCCATCCAGGCGCCGCACCACCTCCGCCACCCGGGTCGCCTGGGCCTGTGGGGAATAGTCTCCCCCTCGCGGCGTGGGGGAGCGGCCGAACCCCATGAGGTCCAGGAGGACGACTTCGTGGTCCCGAGCCAGGGTCGGGACCCACTTCCTCCAGAATCCGAGGTGCCCTCCGAGCCCGTGCACCAGGACGATCGGAGGAGAACCCGTTCCGTGCCGTTCCACGTGGAGGGGGGCGACGGGAGACAAAGAAGGTGTGCCTTCGACTCTCATTGAATTTCTCTCTCGGGTGGTGGGCGTCCCGGTTATCGGCGGGCGCAAGTCTTTACTACCCAGAGGACCGCGTATACGATTGGGGTCCATGTGTACGGACCCCCCCCAACCGGCGTCGGCGGGCTCTCCAGCCCCGGCGACGTGGCGGCCCTACTTTTCGCCCGCCGCGTCGTTTCGTCCCGAGCCAACCCACCCATGAGCGATACCTCAGCCACGGCCGTCGAACGGTTCCGTCGGGAACAGCCGTCCCTCAAGGCCATCAACCGCGAGCTGCAGCGGATGGTGGATCAATCCGAGGCCGAGCTCGCCGTTCGGTTCTGCGAGCTCTTCTTCTCCAAGGCTCCCCCGGGGTTCCTCGACGAGCGGAGCACCTCGGTGCTCGCCCGCATGGCCCTCCAGGCGTTCCGCTTCCTGAAGCGGAGCCGGGCGGACCAGGTGGACGTCGAGGTCATCAACCCCGACGTCGACACGGAGGGCTGGTTCGCTCCCGTCACGGTGATCCGGACGAACGTCTCGGAGCGTCCCTTCATCGTGGACACGATCCGTGAATATCTCCACGGAGAGGACCTGGGGATCGGGGCCTACATCTATCCGGTGCTACACGTGGTTCGCGGGGAGGATGGTGAGCTCCTGGACGTCCGCCCTTCCCGCGGAGAGGGCACCCGGGAGTCCCTTGTCCACTGCGAGACGACACGGGTCAATGACCCCGCGCGTTTGGCCAGGATCCGCTCGGACATCCAGGACCGGCTCGAGGACGTGGTGCGCGCCACCGGTGATTTCGAAGCGATGCTCGAGCAGGTCGACCAAACCATGGCCGACCTGCTCGGGGTCGCGGAGCATTCACCGGAGCGGGCAGAGAGCGCCGCCGAGGTCAAGGACTTCCTCCGTTGGCTCAAGGACGGCGGCTTCGTCTTCCTGGGATCGAGGGGATACCAGCTGACCGAGGAGGGCGGCAAGCGCTACATCCAGGTGGAAGAGGGCTCCGGGCTCGGGATCCTCAGCGCCGAAGAGGACTCCGCCTTCGCCTCGCCGGTCGCCACCGAGTCGCTCCCCGACGGGCTCCGTGAGCTGACCGAGAGCGGGCCGCTCCTGCTCATCTCGAAGACGAACGCCCGTGCCACCGTCCATCGCAACGCGCGCATGGACTACATCGGGGTCAAGAAGATTGCCGACGACGGGGAGGTCGTCGGCGAGCAGCGCTTCATCGGGCTTTTCACCTCCGAAGCATACTCCGAGAAGGCCGATCGAATTCCGATCCTGCGGCGGAAGTTGGACCGGATCCTCGAGGAGTCCGGAGTGCAGGCGGGTTCGCACGACTACAAGGAGATCCACACGATCTTCAACTCCCTCCCCAAGGAGGAGCTCTTCCTGGCCTCCGCCGGGGAGATCAGAAAGGACGTACAGACCGTCCTGACGACCTTCGACAGCGACGAGATCAAGGTCACTGTTCGAAAGGATCCCCTCCTCCGGGGGATCTCGGTCATGGTGATCCTCGCGAAGCAGAGGTTTTCGGGCGAGATCAGGAAGCAAATCGAGGAAGCCTTCGTGAAGGCCATCGGGGGCGAGGTCCTGAACTACCATCTCGCCCTGGGGGAGGGCGACCAGGCACGGCTCCACTTCTTTCTGGGGCTGCCCCACAAGGAGATGGAGTCGGTCACGGGGCGCGAGCTCGAGAACGTGGTCCGGCAGATCACGAGGAGCTGGACGGATCGGATCCGCGAGGGGCTCGAGCGGGTGCGGCCGGCCGAAGAGGCGCGTCGGCTCGCACGGGTGTACGGCCCGGCGTTCAGTCGGGAGTACCAGGCTGCGACCGATACCGACATCGCGGTCTCGGACATCCTCGAGATGGAGGCGATGGAGGCCGAGGGCAGGTCCACCGCCATCGCCCTCTCGAACTTGCGAGCGCGGCCCACCATCGCGGGGGGTGACTCGGTCACCGAGCTCAAGCTGTACCTGCGGGAGACCCGCCTCGTCCTGTCCGACTTCATGCCGATCCTGGAGAACTGCGGACTGCGGGTGGTGTCGGTCACCCCCTTCGAGGTGAAGGGGGAGCACGTGCCGGAGTCGCTCCTCTACTCGTTCGTGGTGCAGGGTCCCGACCACCAGCCCCTCGACGTTCAGAAGGTGGGCACTCGCCTTGCCGAGGCCGTGATGGCGGTTCGGAGAGGCCACGTATCGAATGATCGCCTGAACTCCCTGGTGATTACCGCCGGGCTCAGCTGGCGTCAGGTGGACGTCCTCCGGGCCTACGCCTCCTACGGGTTCCAGGTGGGTGTGGTCCCGAGCCGCCTCTCCTTCCCGCACGCGATGGAAAAGCACCCGACCATCGCCGCGCTCCTCTTCCGCCTCTTCGAGGTGCGGTTCGAGCCCGGTGGGCCGTTCAGCCTGGAGGACCGTGGCGCGCGGGCAGGTGCAGTGCGAAAGGACATCCAGGCGGCGCTCGAAGGCGTCGTCTCACTCAGCGTCGACCGGGCGCTGCGGGCGCTGGTCAACCTCATCGACAGCACCCTTCGCACCAACTACTATCGGAACGGGGGGAGCGTCCCGACACGGGTATCGGGCGGAGTGCCCTACCTCTCGTTCAAGTTCGATAGCCGGTCGCTTCTCGGGCCGGCCCGGAGTCGCCTTCGATACGAAGTCTGGATCCGCTCGTCCCGGATGGAGGGCGTCCACCTCCGAGGAGCGAGGGTCGCGCGCGGAGGCATCCGCTACTCGGATCGCCCAGACGACTTCCGCACCGAGGTGCTGGGCCTCGTGAAGACCCAGATGGTCAAGAACGCGGTGATCGTACCCGCCGGCTCGAAGGGCGGATTCGTGACCCTGCGGGAGCTCCCTCCGGCGGAAATGGCCGAGGAGGCGCGGGAGCAGTACAAGACCTACGTGCGTGGGCTGCTGGACATCACCGACAATGTGAAGGACGGCCTGCCCCAGCCGCCCGAGTCCGTGGTGTGCCACGACGACCCGGACCCCTATCTGGTGGTCGCCGCGGACAAGGGTACGGCGAAGTTCTCGGACCTCGCCAACGAGGTGGCCGCCGAGTACGACTTCTGGCTGGACGACGCATTCGCCTCCGGCGGGACGAACGGGTACGACCACAAGGAACTCGGGATCACCGCCCGGGGGGCCTGGGAGTGCGTGAAGCGCCACTTCCACGAAATGGGCAAAGACATCCAGGCCGAGCCCTTCACGGTGGTCGGCATCGGTGACATGTCGGGCGACGTCTTCGGCAATGGGATGCTCCTTTCCCAGCACATCCGGCTGGTCGCCGCCTTCGATCATCGCCACGTCTTCATCGACCCCGATCCCGATCCGGCGAAGTCCTACGCGGAGCGCGAGCGCCTCTTCGGGCTCGGACCCTCGTCCTGGGCCGACTACGACACCTCCCTCCTCTCGAAGGGCGGGATGATCATCCCGCGTGATTCGAAGGGCGTGACTCTCACCGACGAGGCCAGGGCCGCTCTGGGTATCGAGCAAGACGAGGGGCCGCTGGATGGGCAGGCACTGGTGAAAGGGGTGCTCCGTGCGCCGGTGGAACTCCTCTGGAATGGAGGCATCGGAACGTACGTGAAGGCCAGCCACGAGGTCCACGCCGATGCGGGAGACGCCTCGAACGACGAGGTCCGGGTGGACGCCACCCATCTCAGATGCAAGGTGGTGGGAGAGGGTGGCAACCTCGGGATGACGCAAGCGGCTCGGATCGAGTACGCTCTCGAGGGGGGGCGGATCAACACCGACGCCATCGACAACTCGGGGGGGGTGGACCTCTCGGACCGGGAGGTGAACCTGAAGATCCTCCTCCTCCCGGCGCAGGAGGAGGGCCGGCTCGACCGGCAACGGCGCAACGAGCTTCTGCGCGAACTGGCCGATCCCGTCTGCCAGCTGGTGCTGGGCGACAACCAGTCGCAGAGTCTGGCGGTCTCGCTCGAAAAGCTGAGGGCCGAAGCCAGCATCGACGATCTCCGGGACCTCATGTCGAGCCTGGAGCGCGCCGGCCTCCTCGACCGTGCGGACGAATCGCTTCCCACCTGGGAGACCCTGGTCGAGCGGCAGGAAGCCGGGAAGCCTTCCTTCACCCGCCCCGAGGTCTCCGTCCTCCTGGCCTACGCAAAGTTGCACCTCACGGGCCACCTCCTGCGGAGCGATCTGCCGGACGACCCGGCTGCGACCCAGTATATCCGGGACTACTTTCCGCCGGCGGCTCTCGTGGAGGCAGGGGAGTCCGCACTGGAGAATCACCGCCTGCGGCGCGAGATCGTGGCCGGCCAGCTCGCCAACGACCTGGTCGACATGATGGGGGCCGGCTTCATCAACCGCATGCATCGAGGGACCGGGCGGGACATTCCCGAGGTGGCGCGGGCCTGGGTCATCGCCTCTCGCCTCATCGGCCACCGGGAACTCACCAGCCGGCTTCGCGTCCATCAGTTGGGCCTCCCACTTTTCGCGGCCTACCGATGGCTCCTCGGTCTGGGGAGGGTCATGGAACGGACGACGCGCTGGTTGCTCACCAACGAGGAGGTGCTCGAGCGCGGCACGGCGGAGGTGGTGGAGGAGAACCTGGGAGGGCTGGCGAAGCTCCGTGAGGCGTTCCCCGACATCGTAGCGGGCGAAGACCGGCGGATCTTCAACCGTCTCGTCGAAGAACTGCATGGCGATGGCGCCGACGAGAACTTCGCCCGGCGACTGATCACCCTCCGCTTTCTGGACCAGCTCCTGGAAATCTTGCGGATGCACCGGCAGATGGGTGTCGACCCGCTGGATGCGGCCCGGACCTTTTACCGGGTGGCCGACCTGTTCTGGATCCCCTGGCTGCGGCAGAGCATCTTCGCCGCGGCCGTCGACGACCGATGGCAGCGGCGGGCCGCCCAGGCCTTGAGCGACGACCTCACCTGGGCCCATCAGCACCTGGTCACGGCGCTCATCCGGCTCCGCTCCCACACCGGCTCGGTGGAAGCGGCGGTGGAGGAGCTCTCCGCCGCCCACCAGGTCCAGCTCGAGCGCTACGTGGAGCTCCTCCGCGAGATCGATGCGGAGGAGCGCGCGGAGTTGAGCGCGTTCACCGTGGCGGTGCGGGAGCTGATGAACCTCGCCGAACGCGTGCAGGTGGCGAACGGGGAGTAACCGGCCCGCACGACGGTCGTCAGCTGGACCGGCGGCGCTTCCGGGAAGAGGATTCGCCGGTGGCGGCGCTGATGGCCTCATCCACGTATCGATCCACCTGGGAGATCACCTTCACCAGGTCCTTTCGCTCCTCCGCGCTGCTGAGGTCCGCGGCGAAACGGAGGAAGGTGTCGCGCACGGCGTCCCGACTTTGCGCCTGTGCCTTCGGCCCCGAGGTATGGCTGCCGCGACGGGACCGACGGCGTCCCGGCCGGCCCATGCTCTTCTTCCGCTTGATCTGGAGCGGGTAGCGCGCGTTGAACTGGCGAAGCGAGAGCTTCCTCACACTCGCGTCGACACTCTTCGCTTTTTCGAAGAGTTCGGAGGTGGCGATCTCGGGGGTCTCAGCGAGTTGCGCCTTCACGAAATCCATGACCTTCTCTTCGTTCTTTGCCATCTGTAGCGGTCCCCTGGGTTGGGAAAGGAACGATGGTGAATACCATCGTTACCAGGACAATAGAGATATTGGCGAGTCCCTTTGTCAACATATTGCCGGGGGGTGGTCGTAAGAAGGCCCGCAGAATGCTCAGGGGTCCCGCGCCAGATACAGGACAAGGGAGAGACTGAGACCGCTCAGCCCTTCGTCCTCCATTCCCGGAAGTGGGTCCAAGGCCGCCACCACCCGGTACGCTCCGGCGACCCCGCCCCGAAAGCCGCGGCGGAGGCGCCACAGGTGGGAGAGGGAGGCCTCGATCACGGCGAAGTTGTCGCTTCCGACCTCGGCGTTGGCCAGTGCCGAATGGACGCGCGCCGCTCCGGCCCCCACGAGAAGTCCGCCATTCCATCCGGCGGCCCCCTCCAGGCCATCGGGATGATAGCGCAGGTGGAGGCCTCCGTAGCCGAGGGTCAGGTCGAGGTGGTCCGGGGAGCCGAAAGCAGAGACGCGCACCTGATTGAACCCGAACACCCCCTCCCCACCCACTTCCATGCGGGGGGACACGCGAATGGCCGCACCGACTCCGAGGAGGCTGAGCGCCTCGCCCGCCGCGTGCGAGATCGCAGGGCGGAGCGAGAGGGCGGCGCCCACCTCGTTGCCCTGGCCGAGCGCGGGGCCGCCCTGGGCCGCCAGCGGAGGAGCCCCAACCAGAATCAGCAGGACCAGGACCGCCCCCGACCCGAGGGTGCCGAGGGCTCCAGGGCGGACAAAAAAGGATGCGGGTGCCTGGGTTGGGAGGGTCGGTGCGAAGCTCAGCCCTTCTTGCCCCTTTGCCATCAGCGCAGACGGACCAGGGTCGCGTGCAGGTGGTCGGGAGGTCGCCGGTCCGCGACGGTCAGTTCCAGCTCCGCGCCGTCCCGCCCCTCGGTGCCGAACCGCAGGAAGGCGTTGCCCCCCGCATGGATCACCTGGTGCCGTAGCACTCCCGGAGCGAGGGCCACGGTGCGGAGGGGGTCGGGGTGGTTGGGTGAGCCGCCCACCTGACCGATCCCGTTCGCGAAGAGGGAGGTGTGATTCCAGCTCGGGTTCCGAAACCGCGGCGGGGGCCCGGCGGTTCGCCCATCCGTGAAGAGAGAGACGGCCCAGTCGGCCATCCACGCCTCCAGGTTGGCCCGACCCCCGAGGGCGCCTGCGACGTTGTCGAGACCCGTGTCTGGGCCGTCTACCAGCGCCCTCAGGGTGGCGGCATCGTCGCCCGCCTTCCGGTCGAGGACGTACCGGAGGAAGCTCCACCCCGCTCCCCGGGTAGCCAGTCCGGCCACGGAGTCATAGGGGGAGTTCAGCATCGGCTCCTCCAGGTAGAGCCGGAGCCGCTGGGAGTTCGTTGCCTGGTGCTGAATGAAGGCGTTCCAGATCCGCGACTCGGCGGAGATCTCCTCGAAGCCCAGATGTGAGCGCGAGGTCGTTCCCGACACCCGGAAGAAGAGGAGCTCCTCGGCCGCATGCGAGAGAGCCTCGTTCAGCCAGGTCTCTTCGAAAGGGCGTCCGCCCGGATCGTGCAGGCGCCGAGCCGAATTCAGGAGGTGCTGGTACTCGTGCGCAAGGGTGGAAAGAGTACGATTTTCCACGAATTGGCGCGACCGGGCCACCCCCCCGATGCTTCCCTGGGGGTCCGGGACCAGAAGGTAGAGGATCTCAGTTTCGTTACTGTGGGTGCACCCCTCGAAGCCCCCGCCTGTCTTCCGAGGGAAGAGATCGCGTGCGAAGAAGAAGCCGAGGATCACTGTCCCCGTTGAGGAGCCCGTGAGCCGGTTCACCTCGCGAGTAAAGAAGAGGGTCGTACGACCGTGGCCCCCGAAGTCCACCCCCGTGCCGAAGGCGTCCTCCGAGAGAGGCGCGATCAGGGTGTCGAAGTCCGCGGCGAACCGGGCGTAGTCGTCGGACGAGAACCCCCCTGACGGGTTGCCGGTGTCCGCCACGACGATGGCTCGCTCGGACACTGTGACGACCTCCCCCGTGGCGGGTCGTGGGTCCTCGCACGCGCTCCCGCTCTGGGAATTGAAGGTGAGCAGGCTTCCCACCTCGGGAAGCGCCGCCGGGCTCCGGGCGGGCCCTGGGAGCGAGGCGCCGGCGCCGAGCCGGGAGGAGAGCGCCTCGTGCTCGAGGGCGCGGAGGCGGAGGTGGTGCGCCTCGTGGGGCTGCGGTTCCCCGGGTGTCGGCGCCAGGGCAAGCGTCGTGGCCGGGGTCGGCGTCAGGATGCCCCCGCCTCCCCTCACCCTCACCGTCAGGCTGTCGCGAGGGGCCCTGCCGAGTCCGTGCAGCACGAGGAGGAACTCGGCGGGGTCCTCCGGAACGGCGTCCAGGCAGAGAAGGACTGCAGCAGAGCCGGCGGCCCGCCAGGATTCCCCCGAATCGAGCGCCGGTACAGCAAATTCTTCTCCGCACTCCCCCGGCACGGGCATCCCCGAGGAGGTCGTGCTCGGCTCGCACGCCGTGACCAGGACGGCGACGATGAGGGCCGAGAGGCGGAGAGCTTCGGAGCGTGTCATGGCGCGGGTGGGGGGGGCGGGGGGAGCAGTCCGGAGCGGCTGCGGACGCGTCGACCAGCGTACCCCAAGATGCCGACCGGGCGGCGTCGGTGCCAGGGAAGCTCCAAGGAAGTTGGCGCTGTCCCCGGCCGCACGGTACCTTCTTCCCAGTGATCTGCCAGCGACACCATACCCGCTCTCGAGAGGTGCCATGTCTCCCCGATTGTCCGACGTCCGCTCAATTGTCCTTCGGTCGCTGATTCAGGCCGCGCTCCTTCCGGTGATTCTGCTGGCCGGCGCGGCCTTCGCTTCAGCGGAGGCCCTGGCCCAGGAGCTCCCGGCCGAGACCGAGGACCGACTTCGGGCCATATATGAGCGGGGGGAGTTCGGAGCGGGGGGCTACTCGTTTGAATGGACCCCGGCTGGAACCGGGTACACACGTCTCGAACGAACCGAGGGTGCCGAGGTCGCGGAAATCCTCCACTACGATGCGGACAGTGGAGAGCGCTCCGTCCTCGTCTCGGCCGCCGATCTCCGCCCTGCGGGGTCGAGCGGACCCCTGACCGTCGGGGCCTACGCCTTTTCCCAGGGGCTCGACGTGGTCCTCATCCGGACAGGCTCTGAGCTCTGGACCCTGGACCGGAGCTCGGGACTCCTCCGGAAGGTGGCGGAGGGCGTCGCGGGCGGCTCCGTCGACGGCCTCCTCTCTCCCGAGGGGGACCGGATCGTCTTCCAGCGCTCGCAGAATCTGTACGTCACCGACGTGGCCGGCAGCAACACCGTCCAGCTTACCACGGACGGGCACGACGAGATGCGCAACGGCCAGCCCACCTGGAGTCCCGACGGGAGGCATGTCGCCTTCGTGCAGCAGGACGTTTCCGAGATCCGCCTTCGTCCCATGCTGGAGCCGGTGGATCCCAGCTACCCCGAGGTTCGCGAGGTCCGCTTCGCCCGGGTCGGCGGGACCATTGCGAGCCTCCGGGTCGGGATCGTTCCCGCCGGGGGAGGGGAGGTACGCTGGGCCTCCATTCCGGCGCCCGAGGAGGGCTTCTACCTGGGGACCGTGGAATGGGCAGAGAGCCCGGACGAGCTCCTGGTGGAGTGGCTCAGCCGCTCCCGCGACGTGCGGGAATTCTATCTGGTGCAGGCTTCGACCGGAGACGCCAGCCGGATCTACGGCGAGGAGAACGACGCGTGGGCCGTAGCCAGTTACGGGACCAACCTCGGGGTGGACTGGGTCCGGGACGGGGAAGCCTTCATCGTCCTGAGCGAGAAGGAGGGGTGGCGCCGCGCCTACCTCTATTCGCGCGCTGGAGAACGCCTCGCGACCCTCACCCCCGACGGCGTGGACGTCATCGCCCGCGGGTGGGTCGACGAGCCGGCGGGCTGGCTCTACTACCACGCCTCGCCCAATGACGGCGTCCGACACTACCTCTATCGGGCCCGCCTGGATGGCTCCGGCAGCCCCGAGCGCGTCACCCCGCAGGGACAGAGCGGCTGGCACGTCTACGATGCCTCCCCCGATCCACGCTGGGCGGTCCGCAACCGGTCCAGCTTCGAGGAGCCGCCCGTCATCGAGCTCCTCCGCTTTCCCGATCACCAGGTGGTCCGTGTGCTGGAGGACAACGCGTCCCTCCGGGAACGTGTGGATCCCCTCCTCCCAGGGAACTCCGAGTTCCTCGAGATCGACATAGAGAGCGAGGGTGGGGTGCGGGTTGCCATGGACGCCTGGATGATCAAGCCCCGGGACTTCGACCCGTCCCAGGTCTATCCCCTCTTCCTCTACGTATATGGGGAGCCTCACGGCCAGACCGTGATGGACCGCTGGTCGGGGAACCAGCTATACCACCAGACCATCGCCGACCTCGGCTACCTGGTGGTCTCAATCGACAACCGGGGGACGCCCGCCCCGAAGGGCGCCGCCTGGCGGCGGTCGATCTTCCCGACCCTGGGGCCCCTCTCGACCGAAGAACAGGCGGCGGGCGTCCAGGAGCTCGGACGCATGCGCCCGTACGTCGACCTTTCCCGGGTTGGGACCTGGGGGTGGAGCGGAGGCGGCTCCAATACGCTCAACGCCCTCTTCCGGAGGCCCGACGTCTTCCATGTGGGCATCGCGGTGGTGCCGAAGCCGCAGGCGCATCTCTACAACGCCTGGTTCCAGGAAATCTATATGCGGACGGTGGAGGAGAACCCGGAGGGCTACCGCCGGGCGTCGCCCATCAACTTTGCCGAGGGACTGGAGGGTGACCTCCTCATCGTGACCGGCACCGGAGAGACGAACACCCACGTCCAGATCGTGGAGGGGCTCGTGGACCGCCTCATCGCCCTGGGGAAGCCATTCGACTACATGGCGTATCCGAACCGGAACCACGGAATCTCCGAGGGGGAGGGGACCTCCGTCCACCTCCGCATGCTCATGGTTCGGTACCTGCTCCAGCACCTGCCCCCGGGGCCGGCTTGAGGTCCTCGCGGTTGGTAGAGGTGCGGGCGGTCATCCCTCGCGACCTCCCCCGTATCGCCGCCCTTTCCACTCGATCCGGCGATCTCCGCGAATCCAGCTTCTCAGGAGGATGAAAGCCACGACTGCAGTTCCTGCCGGGTAGATGGCCCCCATCCACCAGCGGGACCCCAGGCGATGGTAGATGCCCCCCTGTATCAGGGCGCAGATGAGAGTAGTCGTCGCCGCCCACACCAGGATCGCTCCTCCCCAGCCGCCAGCGATCCCCATGAGGAGGGCTGCGGGAGGGAGCAGCCAGATTCCCAGAAGCAGGATGAGGATGCCTGGAAGCGCCACGGGGGCCAGATTCCCGGCCGCCTGGCGCGCACCGGTCGCCACGTTCTTCGTCCAACCGTCCACGATCTCTCCCAGGGAGGTGTACATGCGGGTGCTGAACACGTCCTTTCCCAGCCGGACGCCCAGGCGATATCCCGCGTCCACGATCTCCTGAGCCAAACGGAGGTCCTCCACCACCTCACCCCGGACGGCGGCGTGGCCGCCAATGGCCTCGTAGACCTCCCGTCCGACCAGGATGAACTGGCCATTGGCGATGGCGTGCCGACGCCGGGACTTGTCCACCGGGCGATCCAGTCCCCGGAATCGCATGCCGATGAGAGCAAAGATCTGCGGCTGGACCAGCCGCTCGGCGAAGGTCCCCATCTCCTGGCGTCCCATGAGGGAGAGGGCGTCCAGGTCGTCCTCGCGGAGGGCGGCCAGAGCCCGGATCAGGAGGGTTGGCTCATGGACCGTGTCCGCATCGGTGAAGAGAAAGACGTCGCCCCGGGCGTCCCTTGCTCCCTGTATGCACGCCCATGGCTTGCCGAACCATCCCTCGGGAAGCGGTTCGCCGGCCAGGAGCCGGAGGGAGGTGGCAGCCTCCCGGTTCAGGGCGGTCACCAGCTCCCCCGTGTCGTCGGTGGAGTCATCGTCCACCACGATGATCTCATGGTGGATCCCCAGGGCGGCGCCTTCCAGCCGGGTGAGGCTGCCCACACACCGCTCGATGACCCGAGCCTCGTTCCGGGCGGGTACGATGATGGAGACCAGGGGTTTCCGGGGAGAGTCGGCGTCGGGGCTCGCAGGCTCCGGTAGGTAGGGGGGGAGCGGCCGGGGCTCCCGGATCAGGAAGGCCATGTAGATCGCGACCGCGATCCATGGGAGGAGGGCCGGGAGAATCCAGATCACGGAACGCTCGGGTCGGGGGGCGATTCGGGAGAGGCCTGCCTGCGCGTCCCAATCTACCGGAGCGTTGAGATTTCGGTCCCAACCCACACTGCCGAGATGCTCAACGACCTCGGTCCCGGCGGGTGATGTCGGTGTCGCCGATTCCGATGGCTTGCCTCCCTTGCTACTGAGCCCTGCGGCCCGTAACCATGATCTCGCCCGACGACGACCCACCCAGCCCTCCCCGTGGAAGTGATATGACCGGAACCCCAGAAGCCGCCCGAGTACCCGCCCCCTCCCTCCTGCGCGCCCTGGTCGCCGCCGCCTTGGCGGTGATGCTGGGCCTCGCCTGGACGGTCTCCGTCCAGGCCCAAGCCCCGGAGGTGGATCCCCACATGGAGAAGGCCAAGCGAGTGCTCGCGCAGAGCCCCCTCTTCGACGGGCACAACGACCTCCCATGGGCGATCCGGAACTACGATCCGGCGCCCATGGACCTGTCGGCGTACGACATCACGCAGGTCATCGACGACGACCGGATGTACGGTCACACCGACATCCCGCGGCTCCGCGAGGGGATGGTGGGCGCCCAGTGGTGGTCCGTCTACGTACCGGCCGACGCCGAGCACCCGGCCCGCTTTCAGCTCGAGCAGATCGACCTGACGCTGGAGCTCTTCGACCGGTACCCGGAGCACTTCGAGCTGGCCACCACCGCCGACGAGGTGATGCGGAGCTTCCGGGCCGGGAAGGTGGCCTCACTCATGGGGATGGAGGGGGGGCACGCCATCGAGAACTCCCTGGGCGCGCTCCGGGCGTTTCACGTCCTCGGCGTCCGGTATATGACGCTCACCCACAACGGCGACTTGGACTGGGCCGACGCCCATGGCGACGGCCACCGCAACGGAGGGCTCACCGCGTTCGGGCGGGAGGTGGTGCGGGAGATGAACTGGCTGGGGATGCTCGTGGACCTCTCCCACACCTCGGACGCCACCATGAGCCAGACGCTCGACGTCACCGAGGCACCGGTGATCTTCTCCCACTCCTCCGCCCGGGGGGTGACGGACCACACTCGCAACGTCCCGGACTCGATCCTGGAGCGTCTGCCGGCGAACGGGGGGCTCATCATGATTACCTTCGTCCCGTCCTTCATCGCCGACCAGACCCCGGCCACCATGGACGACGTGATCGCCCACATCGAGCACGCCCGGGACGTAGCCGGGGTCGATCACGTTGGCATCGGGGGGGACTTCGACGGGATCACCACGGTACCCGTCGGGCTGGAGGACGTCTCGACCTATCCGGCCCTCTTCGCCGAGCTTTCCCGGCGGGGATGGAGCGAGGAGGACCTCCGGAAGGTGGCGGGTGACAACATGCTTCGCGTGCTTCGCGACGCCGAGATGACGGCCCGCCGGCTGCAGCGGGAGCGCGGGCCCTCGAGGGCGACGATCGAAGAGTTGGACGGGTGAGGAGGGCGTGGGGGTGGCTTTCCGTCCTCCTCCTCCTCCTAGCCGCCGGTCCCGAGGCGAGCGCCGATACCGTCCTCATCCGGATCGAGACGGAGCTCGGGCCCATCGTCGCGGAGCTCTACCCCGACCAGGCGCCCCTTACCGTGGCCAACTTCCTCCGGTACGTGGATGCGAACGCCTACCGGGATGCCCAATTCCACCGCACCGTCCGGGAGGACAACGAGCCGGACGACTCGATCCGGATCGCGGTGGTGCAGATCGGGCGCAATCCGGAGTCCCAGCGTGACCCCACCTTCCCCGCCATCCCCCTGGAGCGGACCTCTCAGACGGGGCTTCATCACCGTGACGGCTCCCTCTCCATGGCGCGCACCGGCCCAGATACCGGGACCTGGCACTTCTCCATCGTGATCGGCGAGCAGCCAGAAATGGACTTCGGCGGCCGGCGTCAGCCGGACGGGCAGGGGTTCGCCGGTCCTTCGCATGGCTCCCGCGAGCGATTGGCACGGGTGCACGGACTGTGTATGTTCTGTGTATGGCAACGAAGACCATTTCTCTCCGGATCGAAGCGTACGATCGCCTCCGAAGGGCCCGCAGGGATCCCTCCGAGTCGTTCAGCGACGTGGTGATGCGGGCCGAGTGGCCCGATCTGGGCATCACGGCGGGCGAGCTTCTCGCCACCTATGAGCGGCGCGGCGCCTACTTCTCAGAGGCCTCCCTGGATCGGATCGAGGAAGCCGACACCTCCGACGTTCCTCCGACGGACAAGTGGACGAAGCGTTGATCCTCGAGACGACGTTCCTGATCGATCTGGAGCGTGAGCGGCGCGGGGGAGGCCGGGGACCCGCGCACGTATTCCTATCGGACCAGCCGGGAGCGCGGCTCTGCATCACTCCGACCATTGCGGGCGAGCTCGCCTCCGGCTTGGATCCGGGGGAACGCACGGCGTGGGAGGAGCTACTGTCCGCATTGAGTATTCTGGAGGTGGATCGGGAGGTCTGCTGGCAATACGGGCGCCTGTTCCGGTTCCTGAAGCAGAACGGGCTCCTGATCGGTTCGAACGACCTCTGGATCGCAGCGACCGCGGTGGTCCACGACATCCCCCTGGTGACCCGCAATCATCGCCACTTTCGTCGGATCCCGGAGCTGAGGGTTCTCACCTACGGGAGCTGAGCGGTGGGCGAAGTTGGAGCGTGACGAGCGTGCAGGACGGTGCGTCCCTGCTCAGGCAGCAGGACACGGGCGTGATGTTCTGATGCCGACCGGACGCTGACTCTTCAGCGGACGACCTCGTAGACCCGCAGGACCTCGACGTCGAACACGTCTCGCTCGAGCACGAACGCGCGGGTTCCGGCGCCACCGAGCACGATCCGTTCCCGGGGGAAGCTCGATGCGGCCGATGACCCTTTCCTCCGGGAGGTCGACCACATACCACTAGGTGACGTCGGCCCCCGGGTGCCGAAAGGCCTCGATCCACACATGCTCTGCTCCTACACCACCCGCTACTACCGCCGCTCACGACTCCTCGGAGAGCTTGCCCTGGCTCGGGCGGATGGATCGTATCCGAGGATCGTGGACCGCCTGCAGAAGACCGAACTCCTCGTCCTCAACGACTACGGCCTCAACTCTCTCACCGATCCCGAGCGTCGGGATCTCCTCGAAGTCCTCGAGGATCGGCATGGTCGGCAGGCCACCCTGGTCACCAGCCAGCTCCCCTTGGAGCACTGGCATGAAGTCGTCGGCGATGCCATCCTGGACCGTCTGGTCCATCACGCCCACACCCTCTCGCTCAAGGGCTCGTCCATGCGGCGCAAGACGCCCGGAAAGGAGGACGCCGCACCTCGCCAGCAGGCATGAATCCTCCCAGCGTCGCTTCGCGCCGACTCTTGGCCCTCATGCCCCGGAACTCCCGGTCCACTTCCTCCGGAACCGGTCGTCCACTTCGCCCGGAATCGCTGTTCCACTTCGCCGGAATACGCATGTGAGGAGCGACCTGGCCGGGGTGCGGCGCGAGCGCCCCTACTCGGAATCGTCGAGGGACCAGATTCGTACGACGGGAACGAGGTCCTTCTCCAGGGTCGCCAGACGTCCATCCGCGAGGGCAGCGATGCCCGACACGGTGTCCGGGATCCGATAGGATCCCAGGTAGGACATGGAAGCCTCGTCGTAAACGTCCACGGTGCGCGAATTCGCCAGCTCCTCACCGGCGAAGAGAACGAAGATCCTGCCGCGCGAAGCACTCACGTCCAGTGCGGCCCGGGTCGCGTCGGGGTCGACGCGGGTCACGCCGGGTACATCGCGGGAGAGCGTGGGAAACGGCACTTCCTCGATCCCGGAGATGATGCCTCTGACACTCCCCGATCCGTCGAGAAACACCAGTCTGCTGGACCACCGATAGGCGATCACCGAGCCGCTGTCCGATCGGGCAGTGAAGGCCTCGTTGATGAGCGGGTGTCTCACGCGCAGCTCGGCAGGGAGGGCCCGCTGTCCGGTGCGCCGTCCTTTCCGGTCAACCGTCACCCAGAGGTGATCCCTGTCGCGCGGCACGAGGATCCAGTCCCCGTCCGGACCACGAGACGGGAGCAGTCGGCGCGCGGGATCGGGGATCCGCGTGGTCGAGACCAATGCGCCATCCCGACCGACGAGGGTTACCCGCTGCAGCTCGGGATCCAGTACGGCGAGCGCACCATCCGATTGGAATTGCAGGCTGCCGAACCCACCGAATTCTCCCGGGCCCGCGCCCCGCCGGCCAAAGCTCCATCGCTCCCGGCCCTCCCGGTCGAACGTCCTCACGGTACCGTCTCCGAAGTCGGCGATTGTGAAACCACCGTTCGGGCCGGCGGTGAGTAGCGCGGGCATTCCGAAAACCACGGGACCCGCGTCACCTCCGATCGACTGCCCGAGCGACACCTCTCCCAGCCATCGCCGCTCGGCCTCCTGTGCCTGCACGTTCCCAAAAACGACAAGTGCGAAGGGCAAGACCAGCACTCCGCTCCAGCAATCGGTAGCCAACTGCCTATCCTCCGTTGATACGTCAGAACTGTAGGCGGGAAACGACGGGAATCTGCTCACACCTGCACGCTACGAATTCGGTTGGCTCGGACTATCCGCCCGGCGGCGGTGGAGGGCCACCTTCTCCGTCCTCACGGCAAAAGAAAGTGACCGACCCACCAGCTTCGATGACCCAAACGTCACCGTCAATGTTGACATCGACCTCAGCACAGTCGAGATCGCCCTCGTTGCAGCCGAGAAACGAACAGACCTCCTGCTTGATGCCTTCGTCCGCCTCCGCCTCGGTGGGGCCAGTCAAGGCGACCGCCACCAGGCCCGCGACCGCGCCGCTCAAGAGCGACTTCGATCGAAAGAAGTGTTGGAACATCATAGTTGTACCTCCTGAGAAGTCCGGGTGAGTAAGGTGCGATCAGATTCCCGTCGTCTCGCGTCCTCCTAATACCGACTTGCAAGCGCATTCTCGACAATGGTCAGCGCAGAGGCCATAGGGATGTCGCCGATAGCTAAAACCACTGACCCGTGGCGCTTCAATACTACTGATGGTCTTCCGGGGGTGCCGGTCCACAGTGCTGGCATCGTAGCGGATGATGCGTGGGTGACTGCCACCTCGGCAGAGAGGTCCTCCACCACCTGCGCGACCACCCGACGGTCTGTCGCACCGGGCCCGACGAAGTGAAGCCTCACCGGCACCCGACCGGAAGCATGCCACGCATTCAATTGCCGCACTTCGTTCCCGGATATCCGACAGTTGAGCGGATTGACCATTACGACTAGCTCCGTCTTCGCGTCCCCCAGCCATTCCGTCGATTGAGACTCCGCGGTATGACTTTCGTTGCTGGTTCCGACGGCACGTAACCCTGTTGCCAAGATGCCAGCGAATACGACAATGAGGAGCATCCTGTTCACGATCCGCTCCCGTGGTCGAGCCCACGCCAAATCTTCACCACGGGCACAAACGCGTTCTCGATCGTCGCCAAGTGGCCGTTAGCGAGGACTGCTATGCCATCTGCGGCAGAGGGCACCCTGAAGGAACCCGCGTAACGCATCTCACGCTCATCATAGACGTCTATGACGGAGTGCGAATCATCCGCCCCGCGGCCGCGAAAGAGGACGTACACCCTACCTGCGAACGCCGAAACACTGCGGGCTGCCCAGGTAGCGTCAGGATCCACTCGCCTGGCGGCTTGACCAATGTCCCCGGCAGTCCCGTATTCTTTCACGTCGGGGAAGGCGATCTCTTCGACACCATCTTCCACGCCCCGGACGTTTCCGTACTCGTCTAAGTACACCATTTTGCTTGACCACCGGTACACGACGACAGCACCGAGATCGGACGCCGTCGTGAACGGCTCGCCGGCGAGCGTATGCGTGAAACTCACTTCCTTGGGCAGCGATTGAAAGCCATCACCCAACAAGCCATCATCGGTAACATCCAGCCAAAGTGTCCGGTCATCGCGAGGCGCTACGACCCACGCGCTCGCGCCGAACCGTGGAAACAGCCGGCGGACTGGTCTCGGGGTCCGAGTCGTGGACCGAACCTCGCCCTGAGACGATAACTCTGTGATGCGCCCGAGCGCAGGATCGAGGACGATCACTCCACCATCCTCGCTGATCTCCAAGTCCGAGATTGTTCGGAACTCGCCGGGTCCGTCGCCGATCGCACCCGAGCTCCAGCGCTCGCCGCCGCCGGCCCCAAAGCGCCGCACCTGGCCATAGTAGAGGTCAGCCACCACGAACCCACCCTCCGGATGTGCAACTATAAGTGAGAGCAGCCCAAACACTGGGTCGCCGGCTTCACCAACGACCTGTCGTTCTGAGAGGTCACCGAGCCAGACTCGCTGCGAGGTCTCCTGTGCACAGAGGGGTACGTCAACGGACGTCGCAAGCAGTGCCACTCCGGCGAGGGTTAGAGGTAGCAATAGCTCGAATGGCCTCATCGTTCCCCGTCTTGCGCTGAGAGGCAAGCCCACAACCGATGGTTTCGGACCGGGGCGCCGTGTCATCGAAGGATCCTGTGGAGCTGGCGAACCGCTCGCCGACCTTGGTACGCAGTGCCGTCGTACACAACGGCCGGAGCACGTTCGATGCCCGCGCGAGCCGCCTCTTGCTGGTCCTGACGCACCTGCCACAATCCCCCACCCTCCGATATGCACAGCCTGAAGGCCGTCGTGTCGGAGACCCCGATGTTGTGCGCGATCTCGACCGAGTGGATGGGTGATCCGTTGGTCCCCTGGCGCTCCGCCGCGTACTGAGAGAACCGCTCAATCGCCCCTTGCTCCCCAGCGCACGCCGCCACGATGGCTCCGGTTAGGGAGGAATGCGCAGACTGCTCGTTTGGTAGCTGCTTCACGACCATCCGGACAGCCTCCCTTTCCTTCGCCAGTGCAACGAAATTCGCTATCAAGTCGTGGCAACTCTCGCAGTCGTAGTCCACAAACACCGTCAGCGCCTCTCCCGATGAAGGGCCGATCGCGAGTCCTCGCTCGAGCGCGGGCCGCGCATCCTCCGGTACGGGCCATGAGTCAACGCGCTCATTTGCTGCGGTGAAGGCATAGAGCGCGCCGACCACAAGCGAGAAGCCAGCCAAGAACCAAACCGAGGCACTCAGCACCGATCCGGCTACGCGCGCCAATCGAGAGGTTCGGAGGTTCGTGGCTGGAGCCGACTCCCTCAGACTCGGCATCGTCTCCCTCTATGCTTGTCATCGCGTCCCACGGTGCATGACCGTAACTCCATATCCATAGTCAGTAGTGTCCGGTTATAAGTCGCAGAGCCACAATTGGTTGCGAATGTCGCGCTCTTTGGGAGTGTAGCCCTCGACCGAAAGCAGTTGTGCGAGAGGGGTTTTCTCGAACGGATAGACGCTGAAGAACTGTAGAATTGTGTAGAGATCCCGCTCGAGCCCGAGCCGCCTTCTCGCGATCGCCACGAGCAGGTAGACCGAGATGGTGATCCAGATCTGGGTCTTCACCGCTTTGGCCGAGGTGCCGTAGAACGCCTTGATCCGGAGATGCTGCTTGATCCACTTGAAGAACAACTCGACCTGCCAGCGCAGCCGATACAACTCTGCGATCGTGAGCGCCATGAGTGTGAAGTCGTTCGTCAGGAAGTCGAGTTTCCGTGCGGTCTCGGGGTCGCGGTGCGCGACGCGGCGCGGGTGCGCAGGACAATCCTGAGCCGAGGTGGTGCCCGTGAGTTGGATCGTCTGGTCGCAGATCAAGTCCGTCGATCGGTCCACCGGTCTGGAGTAGACGCGTTCCCACTTCATCCCCCTCTTGATGCGCGTCACGAAGATGGCGCGGGCTTCGTTCAGGCGGTGGAGCCGATGGAAATCGATGAACCCGCGGTCGAACACGTGGATCGATCCGGGCGCGGTGACCAAAGCGTCCAGAATCCGTACATCGGCGAACTTCACCTCGGTGATCCAGGTGAACGCGGGAATGCTGCCTCGCAGATCGGGCAGCATGTGCATCTTCACCCCGGCCTTGGTACTCCGAAATCGAGCCCATGGGAAGACCGAGAGGCAGAGACCGATCGTCGTCGCATCCAGAGCGTAGACCGTTCGCTCTCGTTGATCGAGCTCCTCGAGGCCAAGCGGCTCGTTGATGTAGAGGCGACGCGCCTCGAAGACGAGTCGCTGAGCGAAGTCCGCGAGGATGCGCGAGTCGCGATTCTCGTTCGCATCGGCCAGGGTGCTCCGTGCCACCGAACCCCGGAGGTCCAGGTGGTAGAGCTTGTCGGGCACTGCCCCGAGGCACGCCTTGATTTCCTGAAGACTCTCCCCCTAGGTGAGTTGGGCGAAGGCCATGGCGAGGTATTGGTCCCGACACGAGAACCTCCGGATCCTTCGGTTCCCCTCGTAGCGACGGATGCACCGATCCAACACGAAGCGCGAAACATGCGCCATGTCCTGCGAGAATGCCATCTGCCCTTCGTTCATCAGCCGCGCCAGTGGGTGAGTTCACCACAGGATGCGACCGAAGGCGCTGGCGTTCAAATCGGTGCGGATCCATCAGCCTCGCGAGCTGTTGTATGATAGACATATACACGATCCCATCTCTGCCCTAGCCGGACACTACTGACCTTCGCTAACCGCGTTGTGCCACCCGTCATAAAGCGCAACGCATTCGCTCGAGGTGTGGTTAAAGTTGTCGGTGAAGTGATCCCCGTCGTGCATCCCTGCCTCTACGGGGGCAGCAGTAGGAGGCGACATTGAATCGCACTGATACTGCTGCCACACCTGAGGCAGCCTTGGATCGGGGTAAAGCCACACGCGATCAGAAAGATGCCAGCGCCGAAGAGGAGCCCCCCTAGGTGAATCGACCACAACATTCCACATTGCATGGTTCCTCCGGTCGAGGGATGATCGTTGGTGAGGACCCAATGCAGGCTTGATGCCGAAACGGCAAGACAATGCTGGAGAAGGCCTCGTTCAGAGGAGCGATGTCGCACAGCAACGCGATTCGCCAGACGTGGTCGCGATCATAGACAGGGCCTCCAGCGAAGGGGCGCAACACTCCAGAAACGTTGCAGAAACGTTTCTGCAACGTTGCCCCGACCGCTGGCCATCGGACTGAGCGATCACTCGGGACGGCCCGCCAGCAAGAAAGCGGTCAGGGCGACTCAATCCCATACCGGCGCATCCTCCGCCACAGCGTGATCCTGTGCATCCCAAGCCTCTCGGCCGCACGCCCTTGGTGGCCTCCCTCTAGCTCCAGCGCTTCGCGGATCCGCGCTTCCTCGACCGCCGGGTCGTCAGGGGACACATAACGCTGCGGCCGTGAGCTCCACCCCAGGTCGCGGCCCCCGACGGAGCCGTCCCGCCGAGCCTCATCCGCGCCATGCGGATCCCCTTGAGCCCCCAGCCGGACATCCCGCTCCTCGATTAACGGGCCCGAGGACAACGCCTCGGCCCTCTCCAGACAATGCGCCAGCTCCCTCGCGTTCCCGGGCCAGGGGTGCCGGCGGAGCTTACGAAGCGCCTTCCCGGACACCCTCTTGCGCGGGCGCTCCTCCGCCCGCGCCCGGGAACCCAGGAAGTGGTCGATGAGGTGCTCGAGGTCGCTCCCGCGCTCTCGTAGCGGGGGCATGTGGATGTTCAGCACTTCGAGCCGGAAGATCAGATCCTGGCGGAACCGGCCCTCGGCCGCCTGCGCGTGCAAATCCCGGTTCGTGGCCGCAACCACGCGTCCCCCGAACTGCCGTTCCTCGTCCCCGCCGACCCGAAAGTAACGTCCCTCCTCGAGGACCCGGACGAGGGCGCTCTGGAACGCGGCGGAGGCGTCTCCGATCTCGTCGAGCAACAGCGTGCCGCGCCCTGCCGATTCCAGGTGACCGCGACGACTTGCCTCCGCCCCCGAGAATGCACCCCGTTCGTGCCCGAACACTTCCGACTCCAAGACCCCGCTCGCGATTCCGGCGCAGTTCATGACCCGAAACGGCTCGCCCCTGCGCGCGGAAACCGCATGGACCCATCTTGCGACTACCCCCTTGCCGGTGTCCGTCTCCCCGGTGATCAGCACGGGCGCCGGCCTGTCCGCGAACGCGAGGATGTGGCGGTAGACCTCCCTCATGACCGGATGACCACCGACGAGCGTTGGACAGTAGGACAGCGCATCGCCGGGGAGGGACTCGAAGGTAGGCCAACTTTCCTCGTTCGCCCAGATCGCCCGCACGAACTGATCGGGATCGACGGGTGCGAACAACACGTCGTCTGCGCCTCGGCGAAGCCCTGAGACGAGCCCTTCGAAGGTGGGTGTGTGGGACACGAGCACGCGCCGGGCCTCGGGGTGTCGCTCCCGCAGCCGCGCGACGAGGTCGAACGCCGACATTTCCGTCAGCCCCTGGTCGACGACAATGCAGGTGTCCGCAACGGTGCCGTCCGCCTGCAAGACCGCTTCCGCCGTCTCGAACCGCGTCAACTCGAGGCGCTCCACTCCTGCGACCTCCTCCGCCATCTTGGAGAGGCCGGGATTCGAGGTCACGAGCACGATCCGGTGACTCACGGGAAGCAGGACTCCTGCAAAGATCAACTAATACGCATTCAGTCCGAAAGTACCCCCCCCCATCCTTTTCACGCAAGCGGTGTCGGTTTTCTCTCCTTCGGTTCGTCTTCCTTCGCCGATCTCGACGAGCCGCTGTGCGGACTGCGTGCAAGTCCCACCCGGCCCCCGTGGGAAATGACGGCCTCTCGTCCCCGCCTCAAGTCGCCGCGCTTCAGTGGCGGTATCCCACATACGTGATATTCGACCGCGACACCGGTACGATCCACATCAGGAGGTGCGGCACCGCGACCGCCCTGTCCGTGGTGGCGGCCGGAACGGGTGAGAACCCGGGAGAGCTCCGTTCCGAGGGTGCGCGGCTGTTCGCCGGGCCATCTGGCAGTGTCTGGGGCCTGAATCCGGGCCGGCTCCTTCGCCTCGACGCGGGCCTGGAGCCGCTGGAGACGCGGGCCCTGGAGGCACAGATCATCGGATCCAGATCGGTCGTGCTCCCGAGCGGTCTCGTGGTGGGCCACCGGAGGACCCTCGAGGCAACGGGTCCCGTCGTTGCGCTCGTGCTCCTGGACAGCGTGGGAGGGATGTTGCGGGCCGTGGAGGGCCTCGAGCCCCGAAGCTCCGTCACCCCCCTTCCCCCGGCCCGTGCAGGTGGATTCTGGGCGGTGGATGGAGGTGAGCCGGTCCTACGGCGATACTCGGCGGAGGGGGAGCTGGAGCAAACCGTCCACTTCGATGACGGACACCTGGATCCCTGGCGTGACGCAAGCCGGACGGACGGCTTCGTGGTTTTCCGGCACGCAGGCCTCTACGACACGGGTGACGGCGTGGTTGTCGTGTTCACCCACGTCTTCGACCCCGAGGGACCTCCCACTCCCTCGGGGATGTTCGCCCCGCTCGAGACGGACCTCAACGAGTCGTTTGACACCTTCGCCGCCGTCGTGGACCTAGACACGAGGGAACCCCTCGATACGAGGCGGTTCGACGACCGGTTGCTTCCCGTGGATGGAGCGCCGGATCTCCTCTACTCGACCCACCTGGACGACCTCGGCCACGTCCGGATCCCGATCGTTCGGGTAAGGGCGCAGCCTCGCTAAGGCGATCGGCGACGTAGGCCGCCGCTGCGCCGGGGTTCACGGAGCCGGCGCCGGTCGAAGCGAGAAACGCCTCCGCTCGATCGACCCTCTCACTGCTTGTCGAGCCGACGGATCTCCACGGTCTCTACCCCGAGCGAGTCCCGGACGACCCCCGTCACCTCCTCGGGACCGATGTGCATGATCTGGAACCCCTCGGGTACCTCCACGGTCGCGCGTGCCTCGCCCTGAGGAGAAAAGACGATCCATCGACGGGCGATCGCGGAGCCAGGGGGCTCGTACTCCCGCATCCAGACGCCGCCCTCCGAGTCGGTCATCACGCGATCGCGCACGGGAACGACGTGGCCTGATGGGATCATGTCGAGCTGTTCCTCGGCATCCCGCCGCACGGTCGCGAGGTCCTCCTCCCCACGGGCCTCTGCCTGGGCTACCCGCTCGGCGATGTGAGACCTCCGCCTGTCCGAGGCGAGTTCCCGAGGGCTCGAGTCAGGATCGCGCAGGATCGTGCGGGTCTCGCCCCGAATGTCGATGACATGCACCCCGTTGGCATCGGACCGCGCGATCACCAACCGGCCCTGGGCACTCGCGAAATCGACCGTATGGGCGAACGGAAGTGGAACCGTCGTGAAGGTGCCGCCGGTCGGACCTGCCACACTCCACCGCAGGCCCTCATTCCCCGGCACGACCTCGAGGGTATCGACGCGACCCCCGCCCAGCGCGGCCTCCAACACGACCACCGTATCGCGCACATAGGTGTATCCCGGTGTCCCGGGCGTTTGGAGATGCCTTCGCTGTGCGACCACCGCTCCATCCTCGCCAAGGAGGCCCACGAGCTCGGCTGTCCCCGAAAACGCCGGATGGTCCCGGACATCGTGGATGCGCTCGAGTTCCCCATCCAGAGAAAGCACCGTGATACGGCCGTTTCCACGGTCATGGACCGCGAGCCGCTCGGGAGCGATGACGACTTCGTCGAACTGTCGGAACTCACCTGGGCCCGCACCTTGGCCTCCCATCGACCGCAGGTGTCTGCCTTCCTCGTCGAAGAACCGCGCTTCGCGCCTGCCTCGGTCGAACACGACGATGCCGCCGTCCGGGAGGCGTGCCGCCATCTCGACACGCTGGAACTCGCAGCTCTCAGGGCACTCGATTCCACCGATGGCGAGCTCCGGGTCGGATGTCACCGCCCACGCCTCCTGGGGGCGAGGGCTTTCCACGATGGTGCTCCCCGCGCTGTCATGCCTCTGAACCTCGGCGAACGGGGGGGCTCGCCCCTCTTCGCATCCCGAGGTGCTGAGTCCGAGCGCAAGGAGAACCATCGGCACACCACCCGCTCCCGTCCATCGCCAGCCTTCCCTACAGGACTCCACGGTTCTTCCTCCCCCATTTCCCCCTTGCCTCACGGCGCCCCCTGATGTGTCTGCAGGCACTGACGGTAGGTTCACTTTGGACCACACCGCACCTGCCGGGGCGATCCTCGACCCCGACGGACCTCCCATTCCCACGGGGATGTTCGCCCCGTCCGAGACGGACTTCAACGACTCCTACGACACCGTCGCCGCCGTCGTGGACCTGGACACGGGGGAACTCCTCGGCACGGGGCGGCTCGACGACCGGTTGCTTCCCGTGGATCGAGCGCCGGATCTCTTCTACTCGACCCACCTGGACGACCTCGGCCACGTCCGGACCCGCGTCGTTCGGGTGAGGGTGCAGGCTCGCTGAAGCGATCGGCGACGCAGGGCCGCCCCTGCGCCGGGTTCACGCATCTGACCGACTGCCTCCGCTCCTACTCCCCGCGCACCTTACGCCAGGCATCCTCGAGGTGGAACTCGCGCACCAGTGCCTCGACTTGCTCCAGGTCGATCGATTCCGGCGAGATCTCCAGCATCGACCGGATGTCACGCAGGTGCTTGGTCGATTCCCCTGCCCGAAAGTATTCGAGCTTCTTGGCGATCAGCTCCTCCGGCGGCGAGCACCAACCTGACACCCCGGGCAGCACCACCTGTCGCATGCGCCCGGCGAGCTGGCGCTCTTCGATCGGGTCCGACGCGACGAAGAAGTCGATCTTGAAGCCCGAGGCGGGGTGGATGGCGTTGAACGTCCCTCCCCGCTCCGCCACCGCGGCCACCCTTTCCGCATGCAGGTAGAATTCGGGCGCCGGAAACGCTTCGACGATGCGCTCGGCCGTACTCGCGTCGAGCGTGACCACCACATCGATGTCCAGTGTCGCCCTCGGTTCTCCGTACACCATCGAAGCGATGGATCCGCCCAGCGCGTAACGGACCTCGGCGTCCTCCAAGCGGCTGACCAGCAGCCGCAGGAGGTCAGACGCCGTCACGGCTGCGAAGGAGTCGGGCCGCGACGGCTCGTTCGATTTCCTGATCACTCCATTCTGGATTAGCGCCGGCGAAGTGAGCCCGCAACCGGTCTCGGACGAGGTCGGTCGCGGCGAGTCCGGCTTGCACCCGCTCCCCGGAGCTCATCCTCCGGTAGACGGGAACCATCTGGGGATCGAGCCGTTCCATCGTGTTCGCCTGGACGGTGGAAAATGCTGGTCGGTTCCTCAACCTAGGTGGCGCGTCCTGCGGAGGGAACGGGCCAGGGCGGGATGCGCGCCACTCCCTCTCCCCTCAGCGGATCCCCACGAGCCCCCGCGCCGAGTCGATGAGCGCCTTCGCGTCCCACCCGACCCCGTGGCGGAAGACGAGGCGGGTGTCCCGGATGTGGCCGAGCGCCTCGATGTCTCCTTCGATCACGACCAGGTCGGCCACCTTCCCCGCCTCGACCGTTCCGACCTCGTCGTCGATCTCGAGGATCCGGGCGCCGTTGGCGGACATGATCTGGACGACCTCGACCGGGGTGAACCCTGCCTCCAGCAGGAGCTCGAAGTTGCGCTGGTCGCCGAACCCGGGGGGAGCGGCCCCGTACCCGGTCGGGTCGACCCCGGCCGCCAAAACCCCGCCCGCCTGTACGAACGCGTACTCGTACTCGAGCGCCTTCTGGTAGACCGCGGGGTCGATGGCGCCTTGCCCGGCCCGGCGGGCCTCGGCGATCTCGCGTACCTCCCGGGCGATCTCGGGTGCCAGGATGTCGTATACCCGCTCCTCGATCGGGGGCCGGCCCGCGACCGAGATCTCGTAGACCACGAGTGTGGAGGTCATCCCCACGTCGTTCTCGATCATGTCGCGGAAGGTGGCCTGGACCTCGGGGCCGTTCACGTCCAGGTCCACGTACTCGTTGCGGAACCCGGAGGGGCACTCGTCCGGCTCCTTGTTCGAGGCGTACTCGGAGTTCGCGAAGAGCCCGTGCTCCAGGTTGTCGATCCCGAGCGCCACCGCCTCCCGGTACCCGACCGAACAGAGGTGCGCGGTGAACTTCACGCCGTGGGCGTGCGCCTCGTCGATCGCCGCTCCGAGTTCGGCCCGGCTGATCCAGGTGTAGGCCTTGAACCAGCTCACCCCCTCCTCGCTCCAGTAGCGCACGACCCGCCGCGCCTGCTCGGGGCCCTCGAGGCGCGTCATGTTCGCGGGACCCTGCTCGCCGGTGAGGTACGGACCCGTCGTGAACATGGTGGGGCCGACCGTGCGCCCCGCGTCGATGTCCCGCTTGAGGTTGAGCTCCTCGTAGGGATAGCGGGCACCGGTCGTCCGGATCGTCGTCACCCCCGAGCCCAGGTACATGCGCGATCCACTGAAGGACAGCTGGGCCGCACGCCCACGGCCCCCGGTGTAGTAGCTGTGGTTGTGGAGGCCCACGAGGCCGGGGATCACGGTGTGCCCCTCCAGCTCGAGCACCTCGGCGCCTGCTGGAATCTGGACCTCGCCGGTGGCCTCGACCGCCGCGATCCGGTCCCCCTCGATGATCACCGTCTGACCGGATCGGGCCGGCGCGCCGGTGCCGTCGATCACGGTGACTCCGGTGAGCGCCACCGTCGGGGCGTCCACCGCCACCAGATCCTGGAACTGTTCCGCGACCCGCTGGGCCTCGGCGGGCGCCGCGCCGGCCGCGACGCCGGCGATGACCACGGCTGACAGAGCGAGCGCCCGCAACCGCAGCGCTCGGACTCGCAGTGGCCGGACCCGCAATGCCCGGACCCCCAATCCGCGTTCCTCTCTCATCGTCCCTCCACGTCGAAGACGAACTTCATCCCCGCTTCCAGGTGCTCCGCGATGTGGCAGTGGACCATCCAGTGCCCCGGGTTGGAGATCTCCAGCAGAATGTCGGTCGTGGAGCCCGGGGGCAACAGCACGGTGTCCTTCCAGGCCAGATTCGGGGTCGGCACCCCGTTCTGCTCCAGCACCAGGAACCGCTGGCCGTGGATGTGCAGGGGATGATGCATGGCGTGCACCGCGTTCCGGTCGTTGTGCACCCGCACCTTCACGACGTCCCCCACACGGAAGTCCCAGTCGATGTCCATGTTCTCGCGGCCTGTGGCGGGATCCCGAAGGGTCCAGCGGACCTGGTTGGCCGAGACCACCCAGTTCATGTGGGGCATGGTACCCGCCCACTCCACCGGGTGCAGATAGATCCAGTCCCAGCGCATGGCCTCCTCGATCACGCGCGGTAGCCCGGTCGGTTCGAGCGCCATGACGAGCTCCCGGTCCACGGGCCGATCGAAGTGCCTGCGGTAGCCGTCGATCTCGCGAGTGACCTCGTCGTGCGTTCGGAGTTGGACGAACCGCTCCCGGTGATCGTCCGTTGCGGCCTCCTCCTCCACCCGCACCCGGCCCAGGACACTGCGCTCCTCCACGAAGACCCCCGCGCGGTGATTGATGCCCCACACGTGGTTCACGAGCTCGACCTCACCCGGCTCGTCGAAGAGGACCTCCACGATGTAGCGCTCGGCCGGAGCCAGGACGACGCTCTCGACCCACTCCTCGCGCTCGAAGAGGCTCACGTCGGTGCCGACCGCCTTCACCGGAAGGACCTCGGTCCCCTCCGACTCGCCCACGGGTTGCCAGGACAGGTTGAAGGTCCGGGTGTTCGCCGCGTTCGTCAGGAAGAACCGGACCACCTCGCCCTGCGCCACCGTGAGCTCGTGCTCCGGGCGGCCGTTCACCAGGAAGGTGTTTCCGAACCGTCCCATGAGCGCGAAGTTGGACGCCTCCCGCCCGAAGGGGAGCACGCCCACCTCGTCCAGGAGGAGGTCGTCGATCATCAGGACCTCCTCGCGGTTCACGGGATTGTAGGTCCCGGCGTCCACCGGATCGACCTTCATGTTGCCGTACAGCCCGAGCTCCTGCCCGATGTCCTCGCGGTGATGTGGGTGGTACCAGTAGATCCCCGCGTCCGGGAAGTGGACGGTGTAGCGGAAGCTCTCGCCCGGCAGCACCGGATCCTGCGTCACCCCGGGGACCCCGTCGAAGCGGTTGTCCAGCCGGAGGCCGTGCCAGTGGATCGCGGTCGGGAACGGCGTGTCGTTCCGGAAGTTCACGAAGATGGAGGTGTTCTGGGCCACCCGCAGGAGCGGACCCGGATGCTGGCCGTTGAAGGCGAGCATCTGGAGCTCGCGCCCCGCCACCTCCTTCGTCACGAACCCGGCCGTCAGGTCGAGCGTGCCGCCGTCGGGGAGCGTCACCACCTCGGCCGGCCTCACCTCGGGCGGGCGATGGCCGTCCGGAGCCCGCACCGTCAGGGGTGAGACTCCTGGCTCGAGGGCCATGACCCCCGGAAGCATGGGCACTCCCGGATAATGGGGGACGCCCCGCCACTCGTCGCCATCCACGGCTCCGGCCGCCTCCGCCTCCACCCGGCCGTGGTCATGTTCACCCTCCTCGGCGCCCGGAGCCTGCGCCAGCAGGTCATGCGGCTCCATGCGGGCCGAGGGTGAGAGGCCCCGCAGCACGAGCGGCCCCTCGCGAGACCGCACGTCGGCGGAGGCCTCCGCGGAGATCCAGACCATGAACTTGGAGAAGGCGACCTCCCCGAGCTCGGCCGTGCCCTCGGACACCGCCCCCAGCGGAACCACCGGGTCCAGCTCGAGAGGTGTCGCCCAGGCCATGTAGGTGGTGTACGGTCCGAGGGAGGCCGGATCCGGGAGCCCCTCGAGCCGGACCGAGAGGGCCCAGCGATGACGGCCCTCGGGAGTGACGGACACGCCGAAGGGGGAGGGCGCGCGGTGGAGCGACACGACCCCGGCTGCGCCTTCGCCCGCGGGGGCCGGGTGTAGCTCGATGCAGCGGAGGTCCCATGCGGGCGAAGGGACGCCCACGCCGCGTTCCGCCGGCCCCACCGGGACCGGGACGGGTAGCGGACAGTCGGCGTCCATCGTCTGGGCGTGGAGTGGGGCCGGGGGTCCTGCCGCGAGGGGTCCTCCGAGGAGCGCTCCCAGAAGGGGAAGGAGGCAGGTGAGGAGCCGGCGAGAGGCGAGCGGTGCCGGGGGCGGGATCGAGAACGTGGACATGTCCCGAATGTGGACCCCGGGGAGCGGCACGGTCAAACCCGGAGGGAGGCGGGCCGGCGCCCGATCATCCCACGCCGTTGCGCCCGAAGAACAGCCAATCCGTCCGTTCTTCCTGGACCATCTCGACGACGAACGTCACCGGCTCGACACGAACCTCCTCGAACACGGAGTGGAGCGCCTGTGAAAAGGGCGAGCTCTCCGCGTACGACCACACGCCGAGAACGCCGCCGGGGGCGAGGTGACGGCTCGCCCTGAGCAGCCCTTCTTCGGTGTAGAAGAACCCACCGTCCTCGTCCAGCGGATCGTCCGGTGCGTGATCCACGTCGATGAGGATCAGGTCGTAGCGTTCCACAGGGGGAGCAGCGAGGCGGCCGTATACGTCGCCCCGGACGGGGACGAAGCGCCCGTCGGCCTTCAGTTCGGAGGCGAGGGGGATGAGCCCCCGGTCGAGCCAATCGAGGACCGGGGGAAGGAGCTCCACCGCCTCGACCTTCGCCACCCGCTCCGAGGCGAGCGCGGCGTGAGCGGTGTATCCCAGTCCAAGACCCCCGACCAGCACGCTCAGCTCTCGGCCCGGGTGCATCTCCAGCGCGAACCGGGCCAGCGCACGCTCCGAGTCGTTGTGGAGGCTGCTCATCAGGAACTCGTGGTCCAGGGTCACCTCTGTGACCACCGTTCCAGGATCGGACAGCAGCTCCCGCCGCCGGAGGCAGAGGGGGCCGAGCGGGGTGTCCTCATAGGCCAGGATCTCGAGATTGGACATGTTGTCAGGTTGTGATATCGTGGAAGTTCAGGAGGTCTCAGATCTCGGTGAGCGCGAGCCCCGCCTGGCGGTGTACCTCGTGGCGCCGTACCGGTCGCCAGCCGGTGAACGGTCTGTGCGGCAGTGGAGGTTGTTCACCCTCAGGGAGGCGGTATTTCGCGATGTCGGCTGATGTGAGCGATTCTCCAGGCATGGGAATGGACTGGGCACTTATCCTGGTCGCCGCCGCTGCGGGTCCCGCGACGGCCCTCCTCCATGAGTTCGACGTCCTTTCACTCGGCCGTACAGCCGGCCTCTGGCCGCTCCTTGTGATTGTCCTTGCCGCAGCGTTTGGGATGATCCTCGGGCTGAGAATCGGGCGTCGAGGATTTCAGTGGTTGCGATGGCTGGCGATGATACCCAACGGAGTGGTCCTATGCCTCTACGGCTTCCTCCTTCTCTTCTTCGGACTCGGGGGAAGCAGGTAGGTGAGGCTACAAGCCAACAACCGCGTGCACCGGGCGAGCCTCACCTATTCGGAGGGTAGCGATGCCGCGAAGTCGACGCCCTGCCGGACCCAGTGCTCCAGCGCGCCGTCGTCTTCCAGCGCAGGCGAGTCGACGTAGACGAAGCCCCTGAGGGACCGCCCGGTGAAGTCCATTTCGCGGATGTGAGGCTGGGCGAGGGCTTCGGCCCACGCGTCCGGGCCCGTGCGGACCATCAGCCGATCGCCGACGATACCGCAGGCCATGTTGCCACGCAGCAGGAAGCACAGCCCGCCAAACATCTTCTTCTCGGTGACACCTTCGTGGTCAACGAGCGTCTCCCGGACTCGCTGCGCCAGCCCCTCGTCATATGCCATGAGCCCAAAGTACGGAGGGAAATCCCGGTGAGCGAGCATCAACCCTGCCCAGCGCGACTCGGGGCGGGGGCCGATCACGGGGGGCCCTGTCACGATTCCCCACTCCGGATCGTTCTTCCAGTGCGGGGCCGGCCTTCTGGCTAAAGCCCTGATCAACCATTCGCTGGAGTCTTTCATGAGCCGCACGTCGGTGTGCGTTGGAGCCATCATCCTCGGTGCATCCCTCGTGCTGTCGGCATGCGGGAGCAGTCCTGTGGGGCCGGTGCCGGATCTCCTGCTTCGCGAAGCGTGGGAGTGGCAGTCGGCCTGCTGTGGAATCGCCGGCGACACCCGGACGCCGACGACCGAGGGCTTCAGCTATGTGCTGCGCTTTTCCGAGAGCGGCGTTGTGCGGGCGGAGCGGAACGGGACGATCGTGCAGGAGACCACCTTTCGCGTACGTCGCGTCAGCCCGGTCGACTTTGCTGACGAGTTCACCGAGATCACCTACGGGGAGCCGCTCACCTTGGGGTCGGGGATCGAGCCGGTTTCCCGGCAGATGCTGACGCTACCCCAGGGCGGTCGCCTGTTCCTCAGCAGTTTGGACCCGTGCGCCGACTGCTTCGGCGACTGGGTATTCCTGCCGCGCCTCGAGTAGCCGGGCCCGAGGGACCTTCTATTTCTCCATCTGCGTAGCGCACTCGCCGCAGATGGCATGGGTCACCTGGGTGCCTGAGGCGTCGAGAAACTCCTCGAGTTCCAGCCATGTCCCCTTTTCGCCTTGCACCCGGCGACACCAGGCGCATAGCGGGAGAAGCGATTCCAGGTCCCGCACCCGCTTGAGGGCGGCGTCCGCGGCTCGCTGCGCTTCCAGCAGGTCTCGCTCGTAACGTCGACGCTCGGTGGCGTCGAGCACCATGTAACGAAAAACGTATCGGTCCGGACTCCACGCCTGGAGGTCCGAGCCGCCCGCACCCGTGTGGTCGTAGAGGACGATCCGGTGGGTCTCTTCGAAAGCGGGCGCCACCCCGCCCCACATGGCCTGGTCACAGCCGAAGCCGTGGGAGAACAGCATCACCGCTGCGCTATCAGGACCTGCGAGGCGGACGTTGTTACGGCGAAGGACCGGATGCATGGGGGTGGGCGGGTTTGGGACGCGACTCGGAAAATCGTGCGGTCGAAGCTGGAAGAGGCGGAGTGGTAGCGAACCGGGGGGCCAGTCCCGACTCGTGAATATACCGGGACCTTGCACGGGCATCAAAACATCTTGACGACACGAAAAATCGCGTGCATGGTGCCGGGGCGGAAGGGCCTCGACACGAGGGGCAGGTGCTCTCGCTCTCCGACGGGAAAGGTGGATAGATGCTAGACGTGCGAGTCGTTTCTCTCTACCTCCTCGCCCTCCTGTTCATCGCGGCGGGCATCCTCCATTTCGTTCGACCCGGCGCCTACGTGCGGATCGTCCCGCCCGCCCTGCCCTACCCGTTGGCCCTGGTCTACATCAGCGGCGTAGCGGAAATCGTGGGCGGGGTGGGGCTGCTGATCCCGTCGCTTCGGCCCTGGGCGGGTGTGTGGCTCGTCGTCCTCCTCGTGGCCGTGTTCCCGGCCAATATCTACATGGCGGTGGCACCGGAGCGCACGGGCTTCGACGTAGCTCCGGTGTGGCTCTGGCTTCGGCTGCCACTGCAGCTGCTTCTCATCGCATGGGTCCTCTGGGCCGCGCGCGCGAGCCGCCTCTGGGGCGGTTGAAGCGGATGCTCGGGCTACTCGAACTCCCCCGCCGCCCGGCTCACCGCCCGCGCGACGAAGGCCGCGAAAGGCCCGATTTCTTGATCCACGCTCGCGGCTTCGAGCGCCGACATGTACTCGTCCCGCTCCTCAGTGCGGATCACTGTCCACGGGTATCCGCCCGAGGCGAGCATCGCGTTCATCAGGAAGCGCGCAACACGACCGTTCCCGTCGGGGAACGGGTGGATGTACCCGAACAGCCAGTGGGCGAGTACGGCCCGGACCGCAGGGTGATCCTCCTCCCTCAGGAGGTCGAAGAGCGCGGGCATCGCCTCCCGGACGCTTTCGGGCCGCGGAGGGACGTGCCGTGAGTTCCGGATGTACACGGGGTTCGTGCGGTACCCCGCGAGCTCGGCCTGCTCGAGGATCCCCGCCGCGACCGCCGGCTGGAAGAGGTCGCGGTACCACGCCCGGTGCTGCTCATCGGTGACCGCCGCGGCGGACGCGGGATCCGCGAGGACCTGCGCGATGGCTTCCTTCACGCGCTGGAAGGCCTGCCAGTACCCACGCGCCGCCAGGGCGTCACGGCTCTCGCGATCCTCGAGGTTCTGATCGGGATCCCAGGCTCCGGTCCGCACGCGCTGGATGAGCTGTGGCGTGACGCGGTAGCCCTCGATGGAGAGGGAGTGCCAGGCGTCCCGCTCGTACATCGCCTCGACCCGCTCCAGGTACGCCTCCGGCGCCCGACCACGGGGCGGATCGGGGAACACATCCACAACTGCCGGTCGCATGGCCTCCCACATCCCATGCATACGTGCGACAATGGGCGGCGTGCGCGGATGGATCTGCGGAACCGGGCGATCGGTCTCGAACGGGTCGCTCTCCCGGACGCGGTGGCCTGCCTGAACCATCGCGTCCGCGATCTCATCAGCCGCTGCCTGCCGACCGATCCGACGCAGGCCGCCGACCAGTCTCCCGGCTACGACGGTGCGATTTTCTCCCAGTAGCTGGACGAGGAGATCGGACGGGTCCCGAACGCCGGCCAGAGCCACCTGCGCCTCGACCGGACGCTGTTGGAAGAACCTCGGCTGCGCCCGCACCAGAGCCGCGGCCGGCGTGAGTAGCCTTAGCCCATCCCGATCGGTCAGTTGGTCGGACTCGGGAAAGGAGCCGACCCGGTAATCGAATAGACTCGTTCCGAAGGGGAGGTCGATCGTGTGGTTGGTGCCTTCGGGCGTGTGGATCACGACCTGCCGAGGCACGTCAGTCGCTTCCGCGTGGATGAGAAGCGAGATCTCCGGAGACAGATGCCAGGCTTCTCCGAAGCGCGAAGAGCTGTAACGGGAACAGAACTCCCAGAATGAAGCGTACCACGCAGTCGTGTCCCCCGGTCGAGCGGCTAGATCGGCGGCCATCCACCAGCCCTTGATTACGGGGGCGACGAACCCCGCTCGCTTCAATCGATCACGATGTGTCCGAGAGAGGTCCGAGGATTGGAAGATGCGCTGGGCATCCTCCTGGAGTTCCTTCAGGGTCTCCAGAGAGGCCGCAAGCCTCTCATTCACGGGCGGCATATCGATTCCTCCGGATCACCTGGCAGGGTTGCAAGCGTAATCTGGGGCAGAGTCACAAGCCTTTGACGCGCATGATCGCAAGCATATTACGTAGTAGGATAACAAGCATATTCTGCTTATCAGCCTTGTGTCAAGGGGATGGCAAGGGTGTGACGGCCTCGAGGGGAGGATTGCCCTTCCGGGGCCCCAGACAGCTCTGCGGAGCGCCTGGAAAACGAGAAGCCCGGCAAGGTCGGGGACCTTGCCGGGCTCAGCCTTCCTTAAATGGGAACCGCGTGCGCGTGGGAAGTAACGCGATAGCCCGATAGGCCTTCTCCCACAACGCATATCACGCCCTCGCGCTTCCCTCTTTCAGTCGGGACGGCCGGATGAGCTCGCACTCCGCTTCGCGGATGCTCGTGATCCGTCCGTAGACCTTTGTCTGGTCCCTCTTGCTGAGTCGGGACGGCCGGATTCGAACCGGCGACCCCTGCAACCCCATTGCAGTGCGCTACCGGACTGCGCCACGTCCCGAGACCGAGGAAGATAACCCCGGCGGGGAGGGGCTTCAAGCGGCGACATGGGCCCCAGGCCTCCCGCGGCATAGGCCGGCCAGGCCAGGACCGCGAAACGGCCTGGCAGGACAGGCCCGGCGGCGGGTTGACACCCCCCAGGGCGGGGCCTATACTTGGTGTCCTTGTTGCGGGGTGGAGCAGTCTGGTAGCTCGTCGGGCTCATAACCCGAAGGTCGCGGGT
>JBBDRS010000006.1:0-56761 GCA_040905325.1 Gemmatimonadota bacterium | reverse complement strand
GGACGCGCAAGACCCCTTCGCGGTGGTCCCCCCACTTCTTCAACAGCCTTCTAGTCCTCCGCCAGCTCCCAGACGCAGGCGTCGTCTCCCTTCCCGAGGCACGCCCGATGGGTGAGTCGCCCGGAGGCGCCGCCCATCCGCTGGAGTTCGGCGCGAGCGATCCCCGTCACGATCTGGCATGCGTCGCCCCCCGGGTCTCCGTCGATGAAGAGGGATTCCGTAGCGCGAAGGACGAAGGGAATCCCGGTGGCCTGGACGAGGCGCCTTCCGAAGAGCCAGCGCAGCTTCCGCCGGATCCGACGGAGGGCGATGCGACGCTGGAGGCCCTGAGGGAGCACCCCGGCCCACCCACCGCCCCCCTCACCCCGGTTCAGATCCTCCCCCACGCGGAGGAATACGTCCTCGGAGTCCGGACGGCGAACCACCAGGCGGATCAGATCCCGGACCTCCGCATCCGGAATACGACGACGCCGGCGCACCTCCTCGCGGTACCGTCGGATTTGCGTGTCCACGACGCCGGAAAGTCCAAGCCGCCTGGGCATCGTGATGCTCACGTTCTCGTCGTCCAGTATCTCCTCGGGGAGGTCCTGGTCCCGGAGCGCCTCGAGGAGGCTCAGCGCCACCTGCGAGTGGATGCGACGCCGGCTGTCGGTCGGCGGAACGGGTTGCGGGGTCGGTGCGGTCAAGTCGAATCGGAGGGGTAGGTGGAAGGGGACCCGGTGGACAATCTCGGACAGCTGGAGCAATCCGGCAATAACTTCCCGGCAGCCCTGTAGGGGTTTCCGAGGACCCTTACGCACCCGTAAAGATGGTGTCGGACCTTGATTCCCGGCACGATCGCGCCTATATTGCAGCCGTCTGCTGCGGCCTTCCGAGAGCGGCTCCCCGCCGGGACGACCGGGCAGCATCACTGTAAGACGACGTACGAGGACTCCAGAGGCGCGGCGCCAACATGTCAGCGCCTCTTTCTGTCTCCGATGATCGCCTGAGTTACAACTCGAGCCGGGGAAAGATCAGCCACATGCCCAACCTAGACTCCGACGGCACCAGGAACGAGCCCGCCCCCGAGGTCGACTTCGCAGTCCCACTCTCCGAGTTGAGCGACGAGGCCCTCGTCACGCACCACCTGTCGGGACGGGACGGTGCCTTCCAGGAGCTTTTCGACCGCTATCGGGACCGCCTGGTCTACTTCATCACCCGGAAGACCGGGGACGGGGATCGGGCCCAGGACCTCGTGCAGGAGGCGTTCATTCGGGTCACACGACACCTGCACCGGTTCGACACGAGCAAGAAGTTTTCGACCTGGGTGTACACGATCGCCTCGAACCTCTCCAAGAACGAACTCCGAAACCGCTCGCGCAGCCCACTGGTCCTCTTCCAGAAACTCACCAGCAATTGGGACGACGACCACCGGCCGCTTCAGTTCGAAGACATGACGATGCAGCCGGACGACCTCTTCCGGAAGCGCTTCCTCCGGCGTCTGGTGGAGGACACGGTGGACGAGCTACCCGAGCACCATCGACTGGTGTTCCGCCTCCGGGAACTGGAGGGGAAGAGCTACGAGGAGATCGCGGAGATCACGGGGGTGAACCTGGGCACGGTCAAGAGCAGGTTGCACCGGGCACGGAACTCCTTCGCCCAGCGTATCGAGCACTCCCTGAACTGACCCGGTTCCGGAACAAGGTGCGATCCAGGCGATCCCTTCCGGGCTCGCCTGGCCGTGCCACCGGCGTACGGGAACGAAACCTCTCAGACCACGATGTTCCGATCCCTCCAGCAGGCCTTCCGGGAAGCGGTGCACAACTTCCGCACCGAGTTGCACCGGGATGACGTTCCCGAAGCCGCCGACCGGCTTCTTCGTGCGATGCAGCGTGAAGTCGCCGGGGCCCGCGAGGAACTCCTCAGGCTCGAATCCGAGATTGACTCTGTCCTGACCGACGCTCGCCGGGAGGAGGAAGAGGCCCGCACCTGTCTGCGACGCGAGGAGCTCGCCCGCCGGATCGAGGACGAGGAAACCGTCCGGATCGCCAGGGAACACGCGCGTCACCATCTCCGGAGGCAGGAGATACTGACCAGGAAGGCCGCTGTGCTCCGGGAGGAGTTGGCGACCGGTCGAAGCGAGGTCGAGTCGATGACCGGCCGTCTCGAGGAGGCGCAGCTCCAACGCGACTCCCTCGCGGCCAGCGCAGGACGCTCCGACGCCCGTCGGCAGTTCGCCGACGCGGAAGAGCTCTTCTCGACCTTCCACCGGATGTCCGAACGGATCTCGGACCTCGAGCATCAGGCGGAGGCGGCGCGCATCCTGGACGAAATGGATCAGGAGCCGGGGACGCCCGGTGATGGGCGGCCTGGAGCGCCATCTGCCACAGAGATCGATGCCCGACTCGCGGAGTTGAAGGAGAAGGTTCGCGGAGAACGAGAACGCTGAGGAGCTCGACTCGAACGGGTTGGCAGGCGCCCCCTACGAGGATAGATTTTCCGCGCCCGTCCCGGAACCCGGGAGCGGCAGGAACAAGCTGCAAGGCACGGAGAAGCGCACTCCGCACTCACATCACCGTACGGGTGGGACCATGGAGAACTGGATCGGGATCGGGATCTGGATCGTTCTGGGCGCATTGATCGGACTCGTCATGCGCTTGCTGGTCGCTCTTCCGGACGAGCAACCGGGCCATACGCCGCTCATCGCCATCTTCGGTGCGTTCGGTGCAGTTGTGGGGGGGATGCTCGGGGTTGGACTCCTCCAGTTCGATGAGCCGAAGGCCCTCAGCCTGGGCGGGATGCTGGGGGCCGTCCTCCTGGCCTCGCTCCTGACCTGCACGTATCGCTGGGCCGTGCGAAGCCTCACCTGAGGCATTCCCACGGTACCATGGCCGACCCGAGCCACCACCCGATACTCCTCGGAAACGAGAGAGGGGCGTCCGAGCAGCTACGTCGGGAGCTCTTCGAGTTCCTGCGGATCCCTTCCGTAAGCGCCCGCTCGGAGTTCCGGGAGGACACCCGCCGCGCCGGACAGTGGGTGGTGGACCACCTCGAACGATCCGGACTCCAGGCTGAGCTTCTCGAGACGGGTGGACACCCTGTCGCCCTGGGTGAGTGGCGCGGCGCCGGCCTCGATGCGCCCACCCTCCTGATCTATGGCCACTACGACGTCCAGCCCGTCGAACCCCTCGAGCTCTGGACGGCCCCTCCCTTCGAGCCGGAGATCAGAGAGGGGCGTATCTATGCCCGGGGATCTGCGGACGACAAGGGGCAGCTTTTTCTGCACCTGAAGGCCCTCGAGCTCCTCCTCGAGAAGAACGCCCTCCCGGTGAACGTGGTCGTCCTCGCCGAGGGCGAAGAAGAGGTCGGCTCGCAGCACCTCCTCCCCTTCGTACGGGAGCACCGTGAACGGCTCTCAGCGGACGCCGTGGTCATCTCGGACTCCCAGATGTTCGCCCCCGGCCTTCCCTCCCTCCTGTTCTCGCTCCGAGGGCTGGCTTATGTGGAAGTCGAGGTCAGGGGAGCGACGTCGGACCTCCATTCGGGAGCCTACGGCGGCGCGGTGCCCAACCCCGCTACCGCCCTCTCATCGATCGTGGCGTCCCTGCACGATTCCCGGGGACGTGTGGCAATCCCCGGATTCTACGATCGTGTGGTGGACTGGGACCCCGAGGTGCGCGAGGGAATCCGCACGCTCCCCTTCGACGAGGCGGCGTTCCGGAAAAGCGTGGGCGCCCCTGCCCTGGGCGGCGAAGAGGGATACAGCACCCTCGAGCGCCTCTGGATTCGCCCGACCTGCGAGGTGAACGGCCTCCTCTCGGGTTATACGGGGGAGGGTGCGAAGACGGTTCTCCCGGCGACGGCGATGGCGAAGCTGAGCTGCCGCCTCGTCCCCGACCAGGATCCGACGGAGGTCATCGACTTGATCCGCCACCACGTGGAACGGGTCGCCCCCCCGGAGGTCGAAGTCTCGGTCCGTGAGCTCCATCGAGGTGACCCGTGGAGAGCAACCCCCGGCGGTCCCTGGTTCGAGGCCGCGCGGGAAGCCCTCGCCGAATCCTTCGGACGGGAGCCCGTGCTGACCGGGGAAGGAGGATCCATCCCCATCGTGGCCGATTTCGAACGGGAGCTCAGCACGCCGGCCATCCTGCTCGGGTTCGCCCTCCCCGGATGCAACATGCACGCCCCCGATGAGTGGTTCCCGGATGCCCATCTGGAGCTTGGAATCTCCACCCTCATCCGATTCTACGAGCTGCTCGGGAGCCATCTCGAGGACTGACCCCGGGCCCGGCGACCTGGCCCTGACGGAGGGCCCTGACGGAGTCCCCCGACCTCAAGCTCCGGCGGAATCCCGCTGCCCACCCCGCCCGACCATCTCCGCCGCTCTGAGGAGAGCCCGTGCCTTGTTGAGCGTCTCCTCGTATTCGCGCCCAGGATCCGAGTCCGCCACGACCCCTGCCCCGGCCTGGACGAACGCCCTGCCTTCGTGGACCAGAACCGTCCGGATGGCGATAGCCGTGTCCATGCTCATCCCACCGTATCCGATGTAGCCCACCGCGCCTGCGTACGGTCCCCTCCGCACGGGCTCCAGCTCCTCAATGATCTCCATGGCACGGATCTTCGGCGCGCCCGATACGGTGCCGGCCGGGAAGCAGGCCCTCAGCACATCCATGGCAGACAACCCCTCTCTCAGGTCGCCTTCGACCTGGCTGCAGAGGTGCATCACGTGCGAGTAGCGCTCCACGACCATGAGTTCCGGCACCCGGACGGTGCCGAAGCGGGCCACTCGCCCCACATCGTTCCGGCCCAGGTCCACGAGCATCCGGTGCTCGGCGAGCTCCTTTTCGTCGGCGAGGAGATCCACCGCCAGTTCCTGATCCTCCTCTGGCGTGCCTCCCCGCGGACGTGTCCCTGCGATCGGGCGCACGGTGATGGTGCCGTCGTCCACCCGGGTCAGGACCTCGGGAGAGGAGCCGACCAGGGTGACGCCGTCCATCTCGAAGAAGTAGAGGTAGGGAGACGGATTCAGCGAGCGCAGGGCTCGATAGAGGTCGAAGGGGTCGGCTTCGAGCCGCACGGCCAGGCGCTGGCTCAACACTACCTGGAAGGCATCCCCGGCGAAGATGTACTCGCGGATCCGCTCCACCGCCCCCTCGAACTCTTCCCGCGTCATCGTGCTCTGCACCGGCGGGTCGGCGGCAGGCTCCCCCCCGAGGGAGAGCGGAGAGGGCGGCGCGGCCTCGTGTAGACGCTGCACCCACTCCTCCAGTCGTTCTCGCGTTTCCTGGTAGCGAGACCGGAGTTCCTCGCGGTCCAGCCCCGGCTCCACCTCCACTGCCCGGATGGCCATGGCCCGTCCCAGGAGGTTGTCGATGGCCATCACGACATCGGTGAACACTACCTGCGCGTCGGGCAGGGCCAGGTCCTGCAGGGTCTCCTCGGGAAGCTTTTCGATCAGCCTCACGACATCGTACCCGAAGTACCCCACCGCGCCCCCCCAGAACCGCGGCAGACCCTCTACTCTCGCCGGGGCACGCTCCCGAAGCCTTTTGTCGAGATCGCCCAGGGGGTCATCCGACTCCACGGGCTCCCACCCCTCCCCGTGCGTCCATGTTTCCGCCTGCCCTCCTCTAAGGCGCCAGGCGCTGGAGGGCTCCGTGCCGAGAAAAGTGTAGCGTGCCCACTTCTCACCCCCGAGCACCGACTCGAGCAGGAAGCCGAACGGACCACGCGACAGCTTGTGGTACGCCGTCACGGCGGTCTCGGTGTCGAAGAGGAACTCGGTTCGGACAGGAATGATCCGCGCGTCTTCCGCCAGATCACAGAAGGTCTCGAACGAGGGGTAGAGCTCCATGGTGACACGCGTGGGAGGATCGGAGAGAAGCAGCGCACCGGACTCGGGCAAGGATGCGCCGCACGGAAGGGGCGAGGTCCGCGCCGGAATGTTCCCGCAGCACCCGGGAATGTCAACGTCCCGGGAAACGCTACCCCGGTCCCGCACCCCCCTCGACCCACCCGACCCTCACGGGCCCGAGAGAGACACGGCGGCTATCCCCGAGGGGAGAGACCATGACCCCCTGCACACCCGGAATCCCGGGCCGTGGCGCATTCGGTGGAAGCGCGACCAGAACCTGGGGAGAGTCACCGATCCCACCGGCGGACAGTTGCATCAGGGGCTGGAGGAGGGGGTCGAGTCCCCGATCGTCGAATCCCCGGAGGAGGAAGGGGCCAGGGAGGGCAACCCCCGTCCGGGCGATCTCCATCAGGAGCGCCAGGTGCAGCACGAGCGAGAGCGTGATCGCCTCCCCGGGAGACGGGACCCGACCCGCTCCTTCCTCCACCACCCGGACGCCACCCTCCGGGTCGAGCTCGATGCCGGAGAGCTCTCCGCCGGACCAGAGCCGGAGATATCCCGAGGCCCTCCGGAGGAGAGGTCGCATTTGCGGCTGGATCCCCTCGAGATGACGAACGGCCGGCCCCCCCTCGCCCCCGCTTCCGACGCCCCCTCCCCCGGACTTCGCGGCGCCCACCCGCTTCCGCTCCACCTCCTCGGAGAGCCGCTCCACACCTACCCGCAGCCGGAGCGCCGACCCCTCGAGCTCGACGAGGTCGTCCGGCTTCCCCTCCAGCTGGCCCCTTCTTCGCTTCCACCAGCGACCGTCCTGCACCACCATCTCCCACTCCTCCTGGAGTGTGGTGCGCAGACCTTCCCGCGACTCGGCGAGTGCCCGGCCGCACGTTGGGCACGCGGCATCCTCCTCCTCCAGGGCGCGAAGCCGCTCTCGCAGTTCCCTGGCCCGGTCCCGGTATCCTTGGAGGCGCGTTTCCGCCTCCTGGCGATCCCTCGCCCACTCTAGAGTCCGTGCCTCAACCTCTCCCTCCGCCTCCATGGCGTCCCCGCGAGCGACCCGCAGCTCGGCCTCCAGGCGATGGAGGGTTCCCTCGGACACCTCGCTACCGGGCGGATCCTCGGCCCCCTCTCCCGTTCGCACGGTACCGTCCCCCTCGGACCCGTCTCCGGGAGATGCAAGGAGTGTCCGCGCGCACTCCAGGATCTGGGATGCCCCCCCCCCGAACCTCAGGACGCGTCCACAGGTACCCTCCAGCCTACCCTCGAGGGGAGTTGCGCCCTCGGCGGCCATGAGCCTTGCCACTACCCGGTCGAGAAGGGGACTGGCGGTTGGTAGCAGGAGGCCGAAGCTGCCGGGCATCGCCGGCGCGTCCTCGTGGGCGTCCCGCTCCCCCTCCCCCTCCACCCGCACGTCGAGGTGAGCGGCCCGCTGACGGATCCCGGAAAGGAGAGCGGGGTCGACCCCTTCCTCCGGGAGGATCAGGTCCCCTTGCAGGCGGATCCGGACGAGCTTCCCATCGACTCCGCCAGGAATGCCGTCGATCAGGTGGCGAAGGCGACGCGTCCCCTCGGCCGGCGAACCCGCTGTCACCCGCACCGGAGCCAGGTCGACCAGCGCGCGGGTGGGGACCGGGTGAAACTCCCCCTCCCCCCGATCGGTGTCGAAGATGACGAAGCCCTTCTCCTCCGTGGCCTCGGACCAGGGGTTCCAGCCGACCCTCTCGAGCGAGCCCGCCGTGTGGACGTGCTTTAGATGCCGAATGGCTCCATGCGCCCCCCCGACGGCAATGTAGTCCCACTCGTCCGGATCCACCTCGATGTCGATGTCCCCTCCCCTTTTTTTCTGAGGCTCCGCCCGAAGGAGGAGGACATTCCAGCGCGCTTCCGGATCCGGGCGCAACTCTGGGAGAGGTTGGGTTCGGATGGCCCGGTGGGGAACGAGGAGGGCGTGGACCCCGAGCTCGGTGAGCCGGACGGCCCGGGGTGCGCCCGCGGCGGCCTCCACTCCGGGAAGCACATCCAGGACGGCGACCGGGCCAGGGTCCGCAGGTGCTTCCGGGGTATCACGCTCTCCGGCGATGGCCAGGACCGGCACGTTCGGCAGGAGGGCCTGAAGCGTACGCACGCCCCGGCTGAGGGAAAGGAACGCGGTCGACGGGGGGTTCGGACGATCGAAGAGATCTCCGGTGAGGAGCACCAGGTCCGGCCGATGGCGGGCCGCTTCCTGAATGGCCCTCTGGAAGGCGGAAGAGACGTCCCGCTCCCGGAGGTTCCACCCTCGATCCACCTCGGGGTACGCGCGAAAACCCAGGTGGAGGTCCGAGAGATGGGCGATTTTCACCCCTCCACTCCTCTACCCCCCTCCTGCGCCTCCCCGGGCTCTCCGATCAGCACCCTCAGGTAGCCCCCGACCCGGTCGGGCCACTCGGTCAGCTTTCCCCGGGCCGCGACGAGGAAGGCAGGGCGACTTCCAGGATCCACCTCGGACCTGTGCCAGGACTCGACCCGACTCAGCGGAACCCCCTCGGGCTCGGACACGATCGACCTTCCCGACACGTAGAGTGACACCCGCGGGAAGTGGGCCGCCATCGCCGTGGCGGTATCCAGCAAGGACCCCGGCCGTCCCCCGTCCTGCATGGGCCCGACCACGAGGGCCCCACCGCGCCTGAGGGCCGCCCGGAGATTCAGGACCGCGCCGGCGGGAAGCTCGAAGCGGCCCGGCCTGAGGGCCAGCGAGAGCGTGTCGATCAGGATCAGATCCCAGGATTCAGGGGGAAGGTGGGCCGGGCTCCCGGCCAGCACCTCCCTCACGGACCGACGCCGGAGTTCGACCCGGCGCTGCAGGGCATCGGAGTTCAGGAGGTGGTCTCCGACCGCCTTCAAGAGCGCTGCGTTTTCGTCCACGAGGATGAGGTCGTGCCTCTCGGCATCGTTGTGCGCGGCGGATTCCTCGGCAACCGACCGGAGGAGGGGCGCCATTCCGACGCCGAGGGCCAGCACACGCTGGCCTCCCGGCCTCACCCAGCGGTGGATTCCCTCCCTCAGGGCCAGATCCTGTGGGCGGACCGGAGCGCCGCCCTCGCGGGCCACCATTCGGAGGTGCTCGCCCTCTAGCAGGGCCAGCTGGAGCAGCTGCGGTTGGCCTCGAGACCACCACTCCACCGCCACGTCGTCCGATTCCTCTGCCACCTCCTCACTTCCCCTCACCCAGGTGACCTCGTCCAGCACCCGTCCCTGCACGAGGGCGGCGAGCGAAAGAGTCACGAGGCACGTCAGGAGGGTCCCGGTCGGCGAGAGGGCCGGAAAGAGCACGAAGCCGAGGAGGAGCGCCCCGGCGGCGCTTCCGGCCAGAGCGGGCACGGCAGGTCCCCGGATTCCGCCCGGAAGGTCGGCCGGCCGACCCAGGAAGCCCAGTACTGAACCGCCAGCGAAGAGTGGAAGGCCCCCGAGGAGGGCCAGGCCCACAGCCTGCGTCAGGGGCAGCGCCCCGAATCCGCGGAATGCCTCCCACCCTGCGGAAAATGCAGCCGCAAGAGTGAAGGAAAGGAGTGTGAGGAGCCAGCGACGGCGCAGGGCCTCCACCGGTTCGGTCGTCCGGCCGGCCTGACCGGCGGCAACGCCCGCTGCCAGGGCACCGAGAAGGATTGCGAGCAGCACTCCCAGGGCCTGGATGAATCCCGGGCCCCCGTAGAGCAGGAGCCCGGCTGCCACGATGGCGGCCACGCTCAGGGCCGCGCCGAGGAGGAAGGGTGGCACGACGCGCATCCATCCGCTCGCCGTCATGAAGAGAAGGTCCCGAACCGTCCGCGGTGGAAGACGAGGGGATCTCCGCCCGATCCCACCCCGCACGCCTCCACCGCCCCAAAGACGACGACGTGGTCGCCTGCCTCCACGGTCTTCCACACGGAACAGTCGACCCAGGCGACGGCCCCTCCGACCACCGGTGCTCCCGTCGCCCCTGCCTGGAGGTCCAGCCCCTCGAACCGCGTGCGACGGGCGGACCGGGAAAAGCGGCGGGCGAGGGCCGCGTCCTCGGCGCCGAGGAAGGAGAGTGCGAAGTGCCCCGCTTCGAGCAGAAGGGGGAGGGACGCGGAGCTCCTGGATACACCCACCTGGACAAGGAGCGGCCTCAGCGAAACCGAGGCCACGGAGTTGGCAGTGAATCCGAAGGCGTCGCCGTCGCGGGTGGATCCGGTGACCACGGCCACCCCGGTGGCGAAGTGGCCCATGACCTCCCGGAACTGCGTCGGATTCGTCACGCCCCGACCTTCGACTTGGCCATCCCCGATTCTCCCCCCACCGGTCGCGTGACACGTAGGCGACATCCGCGGGAGCTTTGCGTTCCGCCGCGCCCGTGGGTAGCTTTGGACCAGTTGAACTTCCTTCCGGAGACCAGCATCCATCCCACCGGTCAGGACCTCGGTCCGATTGTAGATAACGCTATGCACGCCAAGGGTTTTTCCCTCCTGTTGGTGGTTGTGATCTTAACCCCCACGACGGGGTGCGACAATGTGGAGTGGAGTGGTGCCGAGGTGGCGCTGCGCCCGCCCCCGGAAGTGGAGGTCCCCGAGACCCCCGAAGAGGGGGAGGAGGGGATGGAGCGCCGTCTGGATCCGATCCGCCTCGGTCCTCTCCTATACCTCGTCGAGCGAATGGGACCGGACCGGGCCGGGATTACGCCGGTGGCGGTGCGCTCGGGTGACGGATACGAGCCCCTCCCCGATCCGGCAGGAGACCCCGACTTCTTCGAGCGGTTCCCCCTGGAACGATGGGAAGCCGGAACCGAGTTCGTCCTTTTCGCCCAGGGGGAACGGGTCGGTACACTCACCTCCGACGGATCCTCGGTCGTCGACGAGTCCTTCTGCCTCCCCCGCGCCAGGGGCCACGGTATCCTCGAGTTGCGGGGGGGGCTGCCCCCGGTGCAGCGCTTCCTGGCCCTCCGGCGAGGCGATCTGGACACGGTGCCGTCGGCTCTGGGTCCCCACCGCGCGGTGGAAATGAACGACGATCTCCGCAACGCCTCTCTGGACGCGGCCCGGACGCTCATCACGCGGTTGAGCATCCCCTGGCCCCCGACCGTCCTCGGCATCCGGGAGAGGATCGACTCCTATGTCGATGGCGAGGGACGATTGACTGTCGTGGCCTCCTTCGTCTTCGGGGACGAGCTGGCGGTCGGCACCCCTGCGCCGACAGCGTACGCTCTCCTCGTCATCACCCGAGAGGACGAGGAAGGCGAGTTCGAGCCGGTCTTCTCCTGGTATCAGCGGGAGGATTCGGGCGGGAAGGCATTCCCCGGCTTCCTGGCGGGACACGATGTCCGCCGATCGGGCGCGCCCGATCTGATTCTGGAGGTCTTGGGGGACGAAGGCCGGGGACTCGCCGTCCTCGATACCAGCGGCGAAGACTGGGACATCGCCTATCTCGATGCCTGTGGTCCGGCACCCTCGAGCAGTGCGCTCGCTACCCACTTCTGACGGGCGAGCCGGAGTGACATCACTCGCGGAAGGTACCCCTCGCCCTTTCCCGTCTGTCCCGGCCGGAGGCCTTCGAGTGGCGCTCCCATTCCTCGCCGTAGCCCTCCTCCTGGGTGGGTGTGCCCCGGACTCGACGGACCACCCTCCCCCGGATGGCGGCGACCCGGGCCCAGAGGGTGCCACTTCGGCTGTCCAGGAACGCTCCCGGGTCACCGACCAGTCCGGTCGGAGCCTGAACCTGGACGGCCCACCGGAGCGCATCGTCTCGCTCGTGCCCTCGGCTACCGGAGCTCTCCTGGAACTCGGGAGGGGGAACCTCATCGTCGGTCGCACGGATTACGACCTGGACCCCCGGCTCGCTTCGGTGCCCTCGGTGGGCGGCGGACTGGGGCCCAGCCTGGAACACATCATCACCCTCGACCCCGACCTCGTGGTCCGGTTCGAGGGCGTGGAAGACCGGGGCACGCCTCCGGGGTTGGACCGGGCCGGGATCCCCCACCTCGCCGTCCGTCCGGACCGGGTGTCCGACGTGTTCGACATGATCCGGCTTCTGGGTTCCGTAACCGGCGATCGGGATGCGGCGGAACGGCTGGTGGCCCGGCTCGAAGGCGGGCTGGACGACGTTCGCCGGAGGGTGGGCGACGCGCCGGCGCCAAGGGTCGCCTTCCTCCTGGGTGGAGATCCTCCGTGGGCCGTGACCGGGGGCACCTTCCTGCACGAGCTTCTCGAAATTGCCGGTGGCGAGAACGTACTGGAGAACGCCGGACCTCGGGGATCCCCGCTCAACATCTCGCTCGAGGCCGTCATCCGGAGCGAGCCGGATCTTATCCTGGCCCCCGAAGGGGCCCTGATTCCCGGTGCCCTCTCCCACATCCCGGTGGAAAGGGTCCCTGCCGACGTACAGCAACCGGGGGTCGGGCTGGTCCGGTCCGCAGAGGACATCTCACGGGTGCTTCACCCGGAGCGCTGGCCGTGAGAGGATGGCTCGCCTTCTTCCTCCTCCTGGGCGCCGCCATGGCGGCAGTGGTCGTTTCCGTCCGATTCGGTGACACCCCAATCCCGACGGCGGACGCACTCCGGGTGATCGGGGGTGGTGGGGAGGCGTCGCACCGGTTCATCATGCTGGAACTTCGTCTCCCGCGAGCCCTCCTGGGGATTCTCGTGGGGGGCGGGCTGGGCCTGGCCGGGGCCGTCTTCCAGGCCCTCCTCCGGAACCCGCTGGCGGAGCCGTACATCCTCGGGATCTCGGGTGGAGCGGCGACCGGGGCGGTGCTCGTCCTCGCGCTGGGCCTCGCCTCGGCCGCCTCCTGGTTCCTCCCGGGAGCCGCCTTTCTGGGAGCACTGCTGGCCATCGGCCTCGTGTTCGGGGTCGCCGTTTCCGCGGACCGAAGGCTCGACGTGCGGGTCCTCCTCCTCTCCGGGGTCGTCGTGGGCGCGTTCTTCTCTGCATGCATCGCGCTGATCATCACCCTCTCTGAGGCAGGGACGGTCCGGTCGGCCGTCCTCTGGATGATGGGCAGTCTCTCCGGCGCCACCTGGACCAGCGTCGCGGTGGTCGCCATCTATACGCTCCCGGCGGCGGTCTTTCTCCTGGCCATGGCTCGTGCACTCAACCTGATGGCCATCGGCGAGGAGACGGCGAGCTATCTGGGCACCGAGGTGGAGCGGGTCAAGCGGGGCGCCTACGCAGTGGCCTCCCTCATCGCTGCAGCAGGAGTGGCCTTCGCCGGGGTGATCGGGTTCGTCGGCCTCGTCGTTCCTCACGGCGTGCGGCTCGTCATGGGCTCCGACCACCGCGCCCTCCTCCCCCTCTCCTTCCTCGCGGGAGGGACCTTCCTCACCCTCGCGGACCTTCTGGCGCGTGTCGCGCTTCGTCCCTGGGGAAGCTCCGGTGAGATCCCGGTGGGCGTGATCACCGCCCTCGTGGGAGTACCCTTTTTCCTCCTCCTCCTGCGACGGAGCCTGCGAGGATGAGCCGGCCAGCTGGTGTCGATGCGGAGGGCCCAGTGGTGGCGGAGCCCTTCTTCGATGCACGAAGGATCTCGGTTCGGTACCGTCCGAAGGGCCCCCGGGCGCTGGACGAGGTGGACCTGACCGTGCCACGCCGGTCCCTCTGCGCGGTGCTGGGTCCGAACGGCTCGGGCAAATCCACCCTGATGCGGGCCCTTCTGGGAACGGTTGCGCTGGAAGAGGGAGAAGCTCATGTCGACGGTCGCCTCATCGAGCGATGGCGACGCCGTGAACTGGCGAAGTGTGTGGGAGCTGTGACCCAGTCCGAGTCCACGGCATTCCCCATCACCGTTCGGGAGCTCGTGGAGATGGGACGCTACCCCCATGTAGGGCCGCTCAACGCACTGGGGCCGGACGACAACCGTGCGGTGCAGAACGCGCTCGCACGGTGCGATGCCGTGAATCTCTCGGACCGCTCGGTGGCCACCCTCTCCGGGGGGGAGTTCCAGCGGGTCCGCATCGCCCGCGCGCTCGCCCAGGAGCCGGCGGCTCTCGTCCTGGACGAACCGACCGCCTCGCTCGACATCAGGCACGAGATGGCCATCCTCGAGCTCTTGCGGCGTTCGGTCGACGGAGGGATGACCGTCCTCCTCGTGACCCATCACCTGGATCTGGCGGCACGCTTCGCGGACCGGGTCCTTCTCCTCGATCGGGGACGGGTGGCGGCGGAGGGCCCGCCCGCCGACGTCCTCACGGTGGAAACCCTGGAAGGCGTCTATCAGTGGCCACTGGCCGTGGCCAGTCACCCCGTTACGGGCGCCCTCTCGGTTACGCCGCTTCCCGGGAGGCCACCGGCCGGGCGGTAGTCAGCCCTCGCCGAGGCCCGTCGAGCTCAAGGTTCGGCGAGAAAGCGCAGGTAGACCTCGTAGCGCCCACGGTCGATTGCTCCCTCCTCCACGGCTGCTCTCACCCCGCAATCCGGTTCATGGGAATGAGAACACCCGCGAAACCGGCACTCCTCGGCGGGCTCCGTGAACTCGGGAAAGGCGGTGGCGAGCGATTCGCGCGGGACCCCCCAGGTGGCCACGTCCGAGAACCCGGGGGTGTCCACCACGCGGATCCCGCCTGGTAACTCCACCATCCGCGCGCTGACGGTGGTGTGTCGGCCCCGTCCCGATCGCCGCCCCACCGTCCGGGTGGGGAGCTCCAACCCTGGGGCGATGGCGTTCAGGAGGGAGGATTTTCCGACGCCGGAGGGCCCGATGAGGGAGCTCAGGCAGCCCTCCATCATTCGCCTGAGCCGGGGCAGTCCCAGCCCCGAGGCGGAAGATGTCTCCACCACCTCGTACCCTACCCGGCGATACGTTTCGAGCTCTCCCTTCACTGAATCGGCGCCGGGAAGATCCATCTTGTTCACCACGAGTACCGCCGGGATCTGGCAGCTCGCGGCAAGGACCAGGAACCTGTCCGCAGCCTCTCGCTGGAAGGGGGGCTCCCTCGCCGAAAGCACGACCACGACCCGATCGAGGTTGGCGGCGACCACCTTCGCCTTCCTGCCCCCCGGTCCCGCACGCACGAGCTCGGTCGCTCGAGGCTCCACCTCCTCGATGGTCCAGGCCCCGTCTCCCGTCGGCTCGAGGCGGACCCGATCCCCGGCGACGACCCGGTCCCCGGTAAGCTCGCGGCGCTTCAGCCGTCCGCGCAGACTCGCCTCCACGATCCGTGGGGACGTCGGGGAATCCAGCCGGACGCGATAGACCCCACCCACGGCGCCCTCGACCTGTCCGGAGATCGACCTCTCCTGCGCGATCATGGCCGACGGCCCGCCTGCCAATCGAAAGGCCCGCCCCCGGGATCCATCAGCGGATCCGGGGGGCGGGCCGGCTCCGACACTCGAGGAGGAGTATCACTTTGGAGATCGATTCCAGGGCTCCCGTCAGGCGGCGAAAGACTCCAGCGCGTCTCCCTTCTCTCCCTCGCGAAGCCGTCGCAGGGCGCGATCCCGTAGCTGCCGGATCCGCTCGCGCGTGACCCCCAGCATGTTGCCGATCTCCTCCAGAGTATGCTCCCGCTCGCCGTCGAGCCCGAAGTACAGGCGCAGAACCTTGGCATCACGGGCTTCGAGCGTGTCGAGGGCGCCGCTCACCGCCTCGCTCAGGAGGCGCGACTCCACGTCCTGCTCGGGCTCGGCGGCCTCCTCGTTGATGAAGCGCTCCACGAGCTGTGAATCCTCCGAATCCCCGATGGGCGCATCCAGGCGGATCTCCGCCGCGTTCAGGGTCTGGAGAGACTCGATGAGCTCGGGCGTCAGGTCCGTTGCGGCGCTGAGCTCCTCCGGGTTCGGCTCGCGGCCCAGCTCCTGCTTCAACCGCTCCTTCTCGCGGAAGATCCGCGCCAGATCGGATGCCCGGTTGAGGGGAACCCGGACCGAACGACCATGGTTGGCCAGCGCGGCCAGGATCGCCTGTCGGATCCACCAGACGGCGTAGGAAATGAACTTCACGCCCTGCTCCGGGTCGAACTTCCGAGCCGCAGTGACGAGACCGACGTTGCCTTCCTGGATCAGATCCGTGAGGGAAACCCCTCGGTTCTGGTACTTTTTCGCAACGCTGATCACGAAACGCAGGTTGGCACGGGCCAGCTCCTGGACCGCATCTTCATCCCCCGCCTGCGCCAGAGCGCCGAGCTCCTTTTCGCGATCGGGCGTGATGAGTTCGTGTCTGCTCACGTCACGTAGGTACTGATCGAGGGCGGTCTGCTCCTCCACGCTCCCCTCGAAGCCACCCATGCCGCTGCGACCCTTCCGCTTGCGTCGGCTCTTGGTGCTCGTAGTCGCCATTATCTATTCAGGTCTCCTTCGTCCCATCCCGCCGTGCGGAGTCGGCACCGGGTGCCGAACTTGGCTTGTCCGCGAGGAATCAGGGATGGGATGGGTGTCGATGTTCGGGGGTGCTACCCTCTCTGACTTCCACATGATCCATAGCCATGGAAACTATCGTGGGGGCTTCCCGGCGTCCATGGGTACGCGCACAACTCCCGTCGGTTCCCTCCCTCAGGAAATGCACTCCAGCACCCGGTCCGACGCCACGGCCCTCCGCTCCCACGTGAATACGCGGAGAACCCTCGCGGTGCGGTAGAGTTCGCGCGCAACGAGGGGAAGATCGATCACGCCGCGTAGCCCCCGATCGTCCAACCGCTCGATCTGTCCTCCTCGTCGCTGGACCAGCAGGTCCAACTCGAGCATCCGCTCTTTTGCCGGAAAGTCGATCATGACCTCGCCGGATTCAAGCCCCAGTTCTGCGGCCAGCTCATCCTCCGCCGCCCGTCGTCGCGGCGTGTCGCGCGCCACCCACTCCGCCACCTCCACCCCCTCCATCTCGGCGGCCGTCAGCTCCAGCGCCCGCTTGGGAAGGTCCCGGTTCCTGAGTCTCGGAATCCATCGCCGAGCGATCCGATTCGCCACGGGGCTCCCCAGTCGAAGGCTTCTTCCCCGGATCTCGTAGAGGAGCTCCTCGTCCGTCACCCCGACCAGCTCGTCCGGGAGAATGATCCCCTCCCGCACCGACTCGGAGACGATTCGCTTGTAGAGCGCCGTGGCGGCACGCACGGCATGATGCCAGTAGACGTTGCGAAACATCTGGTATTTGGCGAACAGAAGGGACTCGAGAGCGCTGAGGGCCTTCTCTTGCACCCCGATCTCGGGCTCGCCGGTCACTGGGTCATCGAGGAGAACCAGCCCCTGCAGGAGACGGTCCACATCCACCTCGCCGTAGGGGACTCCACAGAAGCGGGCGTCCCTCCGGAGGTACTCCATCTTGTCGAGATCGAGGCTGCCGCTCACCAGTCCTCCGAGCGGATCGACACTCTCTCCCCGGATGAGCTCGTATATGTGCGCAGCGGCATCTTCGCCCAGCGGCGCCATCGCCTCCCGCAGCTCGTCCGACTCGAAGAACCTGGCACTCACGGCCTCGTGGTCGCCAGGGAGTCGATCCGCCTCCAGCTCCTCGAGGGCATGCGAGAACGCGTAGTGGCCGATGTCGTGCAAGAGCGCGGCGTATGGGATGAGGTCCGCACCCCGGACGCGGGCCGCGACCTCCTCGTTGCGCTCGGCGAGCAGCCGCATTGCCGTACGCGAGAGGTGGTACACGCCCAGGGCGTGATCGAACCGCGTATGCGTCGCCCCCGGGTAGACGAGGTGCGCGAACCCCAGCTGGCGGATGTACCGGAGCCGTTGGAACGCGGGCGTATCGACGATCCGCGTCGCGACGGGGTCGAGGCGGATCGTATTCCAGAGGGGATCTCGTACAATCGTGAAGCCGCGGGACGAAGCCATGGCTGGCAGTCTACGGGCTGGGCCGGGCGCCAGCAATGGTAGCTCGGGCCTTCGGACCCGGGCGATGCTGCCTTGCACCCTCCCCATCCCTTCGCATACATTGCGATCCGTACCCGAACAGAAGGCGAAGATGGCGCCCGAACGCCCTGATTTACGAAAAAAGGTCACGGATTCCGCCCGAAACCTCCCCGGGGTCTATCGATTCCTGGGAGCTCGGGGAGAGGTACTGTACGTGGGCAAATCCGTGCGGGTCCGGACACGCCTCCTCTCGTACTTCAGGGGTGGGGTGGAGAGCCGACGGGGCGAGCTCCTCAGGTCGGCGACCGCGGTCGAGTGGGAGTACGTCCCAAATGAATTCGAGGCACTCCTGCGGGAGCTTCGCCTGATCCGATCCTTCCGTCCCCGGTTCAATGTCCGGCACCGGAGGGAACGCCGGTACGCATGGGTTCGCCTCATTCCGGGCCCCGTCCCCCGGTTGACGGCCGCCCGTCGCCCCAGGGCCGGCGGAGGCCGCTACTTTGGACCTTTTCCCGCCACACGGGATCTTCCCGGCACCCTCCGGGAGCTCGCCCAGGAGACCGGACTCCGGGACTGCCCCGACAACACCTCATTCCATCTCGCGGACCAGCTCGACCTCCTTGCTCCCGCGCGCATACCGGGGTGCATCCGCGCCGAGCTGGGGAGCTGTCCCGCACCCTGCGCCGGAGGATGCACGCAGGAGGAGTACGCCGCCAACGTCCAGCGGACAGTGGCGTTTCTGGACGGGAACCTGGAGGAGGTCCTCGGACCCCTGCATCGGCGGCTGGCAGCGGCCTCGGAAGCCCACGAGTTCGAGCGGGCCGCACGGATCAGGGACCGCTCCGAGCGCCTCCGGCGCCTGGGAACCCGAGTGGCCGAGTTCCGCCAGCACCTCTCCCGGTTGAACTTCATCTACGCCATTCCGGAGCAGGCGGCCGGCTCCGACCAGGAGGAATCCACAGACCAGGGCCAGGGCTCCGTGCATGCGGCGACCACTCGGGGCCGCAGCTACCTGGTGGTGGACGGGCGGGTCCGCCTGAGCTTCGACTCCGGCGCTTCGCCTCCCCCGTCGCTACTTCCACGCCTCCGAGCGAACCTCGGCAAACCGAAGTCCCTTCCGTCGGCGCTGAACGCGACTCAGCGGGAGGAACTCTTCCTGGTGAGCAGTTGGTTCAGCCGCAACCCGGACGAGTTGGAGCGTACCCGTTCGATCCCAGCCTACGTGGCGGAGCTCGAGGAGTCCGCCCTCGGGTCCGCCGACGCCGTCAGCGCCGCGTAGCCATCTCCTTCACGACCTCGAGTTCCTTTGGAAGAACCGGCTGCACCGAAAGTCGCATCCGATTGACCAGGACCATCTCGGAGAGGCGAGGCTCGACCCGGATCTCGCTCAACGGTACCAGGCGAGGGAACTCCTCGACGAACTCGATGTCCACCAGAAACCAACGCGGCTCCTCTTTCGTGGCCCGCTCGTCGTGGTAGGGGCTCGAAGGGTCGAACTGGGTGGGATCGGGATAGGGCTCGGAGGCGACCCGGGCGATTCCAGCCACCCCCGACGGGTTCGCATTCGAATGGTAGTAGAGGATCTCGTCACCGGGCCTCATCCGGTCGCGCATCAGGTTGCGTGCCTCGTAGTTGCGGACACCCACCCACCTGGTACGCCGGTCCCGCTCGAGGTCCCGGATCGAGTACTCGTCCTCCTCGCTCTTCATCAACCAGCAACCTCGTTCGGCCATGCCGTCCCCACCTCCCCTCTCTCGTTCTGAAACGTGCCGCGACCCGGCGCTCCGTCAGGCCGGGCCGGCCCGTTTGACCACCTCGTCGACCTGCCCTTCGTACTTCCGGAAGTTCTCCCTGAACATGTCGGCGAGTCGGGCCGCGGCGGCATCGTATGCTTCCGGGTCCTTCCAGGTGTCCCGGGGCGTGAGAAGCACCGTCGGCACGCCGTCCACCTCCTTCGGTACGTGTAGCCCGAAGGTAGGGTCCACATGAAAAGGAACGTCATCCAGGTTGCCTGCCAGTGCCTCCCGGACCATCGCCCGGGTGTAGGGCAGGCGAAGCCGCTTCCCGACCCCGTATCCTCCTCCGGACCAACCGGTATTCACCAACCAGACACGAGCCCCATGCTCGCGGAGCTTCTCGCCGAGCATTCCGGCGTACACACCCGCCGGGCGCGGAAGGAAGGGAGCACCGAAGCAGGCTGAGAACGCGGCCTTCGGCTCGGTGACTCCCCGTTCGGTACCGGCGACCTTCGCCGTGTAACCGGACAGGAAGTGGTACATCGCCTGCTCCGGGGTGAGTCGGGAGATCGGCGGGAGGACCCCGAAGGCGTCGCAGGTCAGGAAGACCACGTTGCTCGGATGGCCGGCACGACCCGGAACCACAGCGTTCGGAATGTAGTGGATGGGGTACGAAGCCCGGGTGTTCTCCGTAATCTTTCCATCTTCGAATTCGATGGTGCGCGTGTCCGGGTGGAGCACCACGTTCTCGAGGATCGTGCCGAACATCTGGGTTGCGTGATAGATCTCGGGCTCGTGCGCGGGCGAGAGGTTGATCACCTTCGCGTAGCAGCCACCCTCGAAGTTGAAGACCCCCTTCTCGCCCCATCCGTGCTCGTCATCCCCGATAAGACCGCGATCGGCATCGGCGGAGAGGGTGGTCTTTCCCGTGCCCGAGAGACCGAAGAAGAGCGCCACGTCCCCATCCTCGCCGACATTCGCCGAACAGTGCATCGGCAAGATATCCTTCTCGGGCAGGAGATGGTTCAGGACCGAGAAGATGGACTTCTTGATCTCGCCCGCGTAGCGGGTTCCCCCGATGAGCACCTCCCGTTCCTGGAAATTCACGATCACGAAGGTGCCCGAGGATGTGCCGTGGATCTCCGGATCCGCCTTCAGCTCGGGTGCGTGGAGGATCGTGAAGTCCGGGCGCTGGGTGCACAGCTCCTCAGCCGGCGGCCGCAAGAACATGTTGTAGGCAAAGAGACTGTGCCAAGCGCTCGGGGTGACGAGCCGGACGTTCAGTCCGCCCGCCGGATCCTCTCCGGCTCGCGCATCGCGGACGAAGAGCTCCTGCCGGTTCAGGTAGGAGACCACATGCTCCCGCAGCGAAGCAAACTGTTCCGGGGTCACCGGCACATTGACCTTGCCCCAGTCCACCTGTCCTTCACTGGACGGCTCCCGGACCACGTATCGGTCGTTCGGCGAACGCCCCGTGTGTGGCGCCGTCACCGCGGTGAACCCTCCCATGTGGGCGAGTCGACCCTCTCCCCGCTGGAGCGCGGCCTCGTAGGTACAAGCGGGCGAGAGATTCCAGTGGACCTCACCCGTGGGCTCGAGTCCGTGGATGTCGAGGCCGTGTTCGCTCTCGAGCCTCGCCGTGGAAGCCGTGGCCCCTTCAGCTATTGTCATGGTCGAGTCCTTGGCACGTATGCGTTGCGGTTCGCCGCCGTGGAAGCGAAACGAACCCGTTCATCAAGTCTGCAACGACCGCTGCTGCACGTCCACCGAAGCGATCGTCGTGAGGTTCACTACGTCCTGCGCCGTACTCCCCCGCTGCAGGACCTGAACGGGATGGGCCATGCCCAGCAGGACGGGTCCGATGATCTCCGCATCCCCGAGCTTTCCCAGCAGCTTGCAGGAGATGTTGGCCGCAGCGAGGTTCGGGAAAATCAGGATGTTGGCCGGTGCTTTGAGGTCACTGAACCCGTAGGTTCCGGTGAGGATCTTCGCGTCCACCGCCGTATCCGCCTGCATCTCGCCGTCGATCTCGAGGGAGGGATCCAGCTCCTTGACCCTCTCCACCGCTTTGCGGACCCGCTCCGACTCGGGGTGCGACGCCGAACCGAAGTTCGAAAACGACAGCATCGCTATCCTCGGCTCGAGGCCCAGCCCTTTCACAAAGCGGGCCGTTAGCAGGGCGATCTCGGCCAGGGTCTCGTCGTCGGGATCGATGTTCACCGTCGTATCCGCGAAGAAGAGGAGGTCCCGGTCACGCTGTGCGATCATGTAGAGCCCCGCGACCCGATTGACACCGGGTGCCGTCCCCACAACCTCGAGGGAGGGTCGGATCACTTCGGGATAATTGGAATCCACCCCCCCGACCAGGGCGTCCACGTCCCCCCGCCGGACCATCATCGAAGCGAAGTAGATGGGCCGGTACATGTCGGCGCGAGCCTCCGCCTGGGTCATCCCCTTCCGCTTGCGCAGATCATAGAGTTCGGCCGCGTAGGTATGGCGCCAGTCCTCCTCCTCAGCCGGATGGACGATCTCCACCCCCTTCAGGTCGACCCCCAGCGCCTCGGCTCTCGGGCGAATCCGGTGCGGCCTTCCGATGAGGATCGGGCGCGCGACCCCCTCCTCCACGATCTGCGCGGCGGCTCGGAGAATCCGATCGTTCTCACCGTCCACCAGCGCCACCTTCGCCGGGCTGCGGCGGGCGCGCGTGGTGAGCCACCGCATGGCCTCACGCCCTGGGCCCAGCGACGCCATGAGCTTGTCCCGATAGCCGTCCAGCTCGATGGTCGTTCGTGCCACGCCGGTTTCAATAGCCGCCTTTGCCACCGCCGGGGCCACGAAGAAGAGCACTCGCGGATCGAAAGGCTTCGGGATGATGTAGTCGGGTCCAAATGTAAACTCCTCGTCCGAGTAGGCGCTGGCCACCGCCTCGGGCACCTCGGCCCGCGCGAGCTCGGCGAGGGCGTGGGTCGCCGCCAGCATCATCTCGGCGTTGATCTCACGGGCCCGGACGTCCAGTGCGCCCCGGAAAAGGAATGGGAACCCGAGGACGTTGTTGACCTGGTTCGGGTAGTCGGAACGCCCCGTGGCCATGATGGCATCATCACGGACCTCCAGCACCTCCTCGGGGAGGATCTCCGGGTCCGGATTCGCCAGCGCGAAGATGATGGGCCTCGCTGCCATCGAGGCAATCTGATCCTTCGACACCGCCCCCTGAACCGAAAGACCCACGAAGACGTCCGCGCCATCCATCACGTCATCGAGCGTGCGAAAATGGGTCTCGTGGGCAAAGCGCGCTTTGTACTCGTTCATCCCCTCGGTGCGCCCCGAATGGATGATGCCCTTCGAATCCGCCTGAAAGATGTTCTCCCGCGGCACTCCCAGCCGAACGAAGTGTTGGGCCGTGGAGAGGGCGGACGCGCCGGCGCCGCTGAAGACGACGCGAATTTCGTCCACCTTCTTGCCCACGAGCTCGAGAGCGTTCACGAGCCCCGCCCCCGCAATGATCGCGGTGCCGTGCTGGTCATCGTGGAACACGGGAATCTCCAGCGACGCCTTCAGCCGCTCCTCGACTACGAAGCACGCCGGAGAGGAGATGTCTTCCAGGTTGATGCCGCCCACGGTCGGCTCGAGCAGCTCACAGAACCGGATCAGCTCCTCGGGATCCTCCGTGTTCACCTCGATGTCGAAAACGTCGATACCCGCGAACCTCTTGAAAAGGACCCCCTTTCCCTCCATCACGGGCTTCGAGGCGAGCGCTCCGATGTTTCCCAGGCCCAGCACAGCCGTTCCGTTGGACACGACTGCGACGAGGTTTCCCCGTGCCGTGTAACGAAAGGCCGCATCGGGCTCCCTGAAGATCTCGAGGCAGGGCTCCGCGACCCCCGGGCTATAGGCGAGCGCCAGGTCCTTCTGGGTGGCCAACGGCTTGGTCGGGATGACCTCGATCTTCCCTGGCCGCCCCCCGGAATGGTAGTCCAGGGCCTCCTGCTTGTGACGCTGCTTTCGCGGATCCAATCCGGTTGACTCCTGCTGGGTACGAGACCGACGGACAGTAGAAAACGGTACCCGACCGCCACGTAGGTGTCAAACCCCGAAGCGCCCCGGAACGAGCCGGACCGAGCCCCGCCACAACGGGTATAACCCGCCAAATACCTCCCAACCTCATGTGCATGACGCTCTCGACGCTTCTCCTCCTGTTGCAGGTCACAGGTCCCCTCCCCGAGGCGCCCCCGTGTCCCGACGGCGAAATCACTCACGTCTTCATCGACAACCATTCGATTTTCGACCCCGCGTCGATGCCTGAGGACGGGAGGATCCGGTGGGCATACCGCCTGGCGAACACGCTTCACCTCCGGACCCGAGCCGACTTCATCGAGGATCAAGTCCTTTTTCAAGAGGGGGATTGTTTCGACCAGGAGGTCGTCGACGAGAGCGCCCGGCTGCTGCGAGAATACCGGTTCATTGCACACGCAGACGCCTTCGCGGTCGAGCAGCCGGACGGGAGCGTGCACGTCATCGTGGACACCAACGACGAGTGGACCACGAAGCTTGCCATCCTCGCTCGGTTTGATCAGGGCCTGGAGTTTGATGGAGCCCAGCTCATCGAAGAGAACTTCCTCGGCCGGGGCATCGCCCTGGGCGCCTTCTACCTGGAGCGGGACGAACGTCGGGACCTGGGGTTGGGGCTGGAGGTCCCGCAGATCGGGAACAGCCGGTGGGACGGGCACCTCGGGTTGGGAGCGACGCGCATTGGAGAGGTGGTGGAGCAGGCGTTCATCCGGCCCTTTTCGGGGGAGCGACCGGGAACAGCTTTCCGGCAGCGGATTTTCCACCGGAGGGATCTCTTCAACTACGTGCTTTCCGATGACGGGCAGTACTCGCACCTGGTAGTCCCCCTGCAGGAGGAGCACATCCAGCTGGCTGCGGCCCGACGAATTCCCTGGTCGGACGGTCTGGTGACTATCGGGGGAGGCCTGTCCTACGAGCGGGTCGGGGGAGGTTCCGCCGACCAGGTCGAGGGCATCACGCGCGGCGACTTCGCAAACCGTGAGGAGGTCGGTGTCGAGCTGTCCGACCCGGTCCTGCCCCACCTCGCGAACCGGCACGCTCTCAGGATCGGCATCCTGGCGGGTACCCGCAGCCTGCGGTTCGCCCAGCGCCATGGTCTCGACCCGGTGCGGGGAGTGCAGGATATCCCCCTGGGTCACGAGGTCCTCCTGACCGTCGGGCCAAGTATCGGATCCACCGGGGCCGGAGCGAGCTCCGATATTTTTTCCGACCTGGAGGTGTTTGCCGGTGCCGGCACCGGGACAACCCTTGGGTTCATCGGCGTATCGGCGGAGGCACGCTGGGAGACCCGGGGTGCATGGCGAGACGTCCTGTTGGATGGGTGGGGACTCGCCTACCACGAGATGGCGTCCCTCGGGGATCCGGTCGTCGTCTTCCGTGCCGCCACGCACGCTGGGTGGTCGACCTCCTCGCCTTTTCAGCTGGTGCTCGGTGGTCCCGACGGGGTTCGAGGGTACTCCGACTGGGATCATGCCGGGGGACGTCGGGTCGTGTTCTCGGGGGAGAGTCGTTGGAGCCTCTCGACCCCGTACCCCGACTTTGCCGATTTCGGGGTCACCCTCTTCGGAGACATGGGCCGGATGTGGGCTGGGGATGCCCCATTCGGACGGGACTCCGGTTGGAGATCAACGGTCGGGGGAGGGCTTCGCGTCGGCTTCCCGGCGGGCAGCTCGTCGGTGATCCGTTTCGACCTGGCCTGGCCCCTCGAGGGTCCGGATCGCACACCCGTCCTCAGGATCTCCGCGCGTGAATGGGTCGGGCTCCTGGACGACAACCGAAATCCGCAACTCCTCAGGAGCCGCCGGAGCGGGCTCACCACGAACTTCACGGGTGTCGCGCGAGAGAGGCGACCGCCCGGATGACCCTTTGCACGAGGCCGGGGGCCTCCACCCTTTGACTTGCCGGGAGGCGGTTTTATACTCCATGGAATTCAATTCTCACGTCCGCCGTGCCACCGTCTCCCCATGCACGGCTTCCGATCGGCAGACACGCCGTCTTTCACATTCCGACAGCTTTTTTGGCCATGGCTGTAGATCCGACCCCCAAGCACGAGTAGCTCGGAACGTATGTTCTCATCCTCTCGTGGTCTGGACTCCTTCGATCAGTACCTGCAGGACGTTGAGAAGTACCCCCTGATTCAGGATCCGGAGGAGGAGCGCGCCCTCGCCCGCCGCGCACGGGAGGGTGACAAGGAAGCCGCCGAACGGCTGGTAACGGCCAATCTCCGGTTCGTCATCTCCTATGTGAAGAAGTACCAGGGTCGAGGTCTCGGCCTCGCCGAACTGGTTTGCATCGGGAACGAGGGACTCCTCAAGGCGGTGAAGAAGTTCGACCCGGAAAAGGGAGTGAAATTCATTTCCTACGCGGTGTGGTGGATTCGCCAGACCGTGCTCCAGGCGCTTGCGGAGCAGACCCGGTCCGTTCGGATCCCCCTGAACCAGAACTCCAACCTCGCCAGGCTCGCCCGGACCGACACGGCCCTCACGCAGCAGCTCGGTCGCTCCCCCACCGATCAGGAGATCGCCGAGGAGATGTCCGAGCCGGTGGACACGATCAGAGCGCTGCGTCGGGTGGCGGCCAGTGAACTCTCCCTCGATGCGCCCATCGACCGGAGCGACCGGGACAGTGCCTCCTTCGGGGAGCGCTTCGCGGGGCTCAACTCGGATGACATCGAGGAGGACGTCGAGGCGCTGGCCCGTCGGGACTTCCTGGAAGCGATGTTCGAGGATTATCTGACGGAACGCGAGCGGAAGATCCTCTACCTCTACTACGGCCTGGACGACGGCGAGGAACGGACACTCGAAGAGATCGGCTCCCTTCTGGGAGTCACTCGGGAGAGAATCCGGCAGATCCGGAACCGGGCCTTCGAGAAGTTGCGGGAGAGCCCGCACGGAGAATCCCTCTCCGGATTCTGGTCCGCCGGCTGACCTGCTGCGGCCGCCGAAGCCCCCCGGGACGCTCGGCGGGGTCCCGGGAGGCCTGACGATGACGGCTGGAAGCTCCTCAGGCGGCTTCCTCCACGGGCTCCTCCCGGCGGGAGCTGAGCAGGACGAGCTCCCACACCCGGACTTCGGCGGTCGGAATCGTCACGCCATCGCGCTCGTATGAGTCGTACTCGAGCCGGCCCTCGACGTAGACCCGATCACCCTTCTTGACGTACTCCTCCGCAAATTGTGCCTGACGGTTCCAGAGTGCCAGGCGGTGCCAGTTCGTGCGCTCCTCCGCCTCTGGCCCGCTCCCCACCCTGTGGTTCGTGGCGAGGGAGAGGTTGGCGACGCGTCCTCCCGAGGCGGTCTCACGGACCTCGGGATCACGCCCCACGTGTCCCACCAGGATGATCTTGTTGACGGAACGGCTCATCGGAGTTCCTCCATGAAAGGGGGGAGGTCAGGCCACTGCTCTGGAGCCCGACCGGGATGCGACTGAAAGGTCACCGACCCGCCCGGGCGAACGCATGGCAGGGCGAGCCGACCGATGGGCACCCCGATGTCGGGACGCGGTCCGGTCGATCTCCCCCGGTCTCACCCCTTGCAGTCGTACCAGCTCTTTCCCACCCCCACATCGACCCTCAGCGGTACGTCCAGGCCCATGGCCCCCTCCATCTCACGGACCACCATCTCCCGTACGCCATCGACCTCTCCCTCCGGCACCTCCAGCACGAGCTCGTCGTGGACCTGAACGACCAGGGCGGCTTCCGCCCCTTCCTCCTGGAGAAGTCGGTCGATCCGAATCATCGCGATCTTTATGAGGTCTGCGGCCGTCCCCTGGATCGGAGTGTTCTGAGCGACCCGTTCGCCGAACTGGCGCACGTTCCAGTTCCGGGATTCGAGCTCCGGAATGTACCTCCGGCGACCGCTCAGGGTCTGTACGAACCCCCGTTCCCGAGCATGCTCCACCTGCTCGTCCAGGAACCGCCGAACCCCCTCGAACCGCTCGAAGTAGTTGGCAATGAAGTTCCCGGCCTCCTCGCGTGATACCCCCAGCTGCCCAGCAAGGGAGAATTCCCCCTGGCCGTAGAGCGTGGCGAAGTTGATGGTTTTGGCGCGCGCCCGCTGCTCACCGGTAACCTCCTCCAGAGGGACATCGAAGATGATGGAAGCGGTCTGACGGTGGATGTCGCGCTCCTCCCGGAACGCTGTGACGAACGCCGGGTCCCTGGAGAGATGCGCGAGTATCCTGAGTTCTATCTGCGAATAGTCCGCCGCTAGAAAGACCTGCCCAGCCTGCGGCACGAACCCCTTTCGGATCTCCCGGCCTACCGCCGATCGGATCGGGATGTTCTGCAGGTTGGGATCCGAGGAGGAAAGGCGACCCGTGGCGGCCACCGTCTGGTTGAAGGAGGTGTGGATCCGACCGGTCTCGGGGTTCACCAGCTTCGGGAGCGCATCCACGTAGGTAGACCGGAGCTTCTCGAGTTGCCGGTACTCCAGCAAGTGCCGCGGAATCGAGTATCCGCGTCCGGCCAGTTCCTCGAGAACGGCGGCATCGGTGGAGGGACCGGTCTTCGTCTTCCGGATGACCGGTAGCTCCAGCTTCTCGAAGAGGATCGTTCGGAGCTGGGGCGTCGAGTTGATGTTGAACTCCTCGCGCGCCTCCTTCCAGATCTCCGCCTGTAGGAGCTCCAGCTCGGCGGCCAGCTTCCCGGAGAGCTCCCGGAAGAAAGAGGCGTCGATTCGGATCCCGTGCTCCTCCATTCTGGCCAGGACCGGAATCAGGGGCATTTCGAGTTCCCGGAAGAGCGTGTCGAGCTCGTACTCGACCAGCTCCGGCGCGAAGGCATCCCTGAGCCGCAGAGTGAGATCCGCGTCCTCGCACGCATAGGGGGTCGCGCGTTCGAGAGGCACCTGGGAGAAGGGCACCTGTTTCGCGCCCTTCCCCGCCACGTCCGAGTAGGAGATGGGGGTGTAGCCCAGCCGGTCGGTCGACAAGGTGTCGAGCGAGTGCTGGCGGCGCCCCGGATCCAGGACGTACGAGGCGAGCAAGGTATCGAACTCCATTCCACCGAGCTCCACCCCCGCCCGCCTCAGGACGAGGAGGTCGTACTTCAGATTCTGGCCGACCTTCGGGAGCCCCGGGTCCTCCAGGAGCTCCACCAGGGGCACCATGGCGGGGTCGTCGAGGGAAGGGAGGTTCGGCGGAGGTGCGTTCACGTCCTCGTCCAGGAGGTCGACTGCCGGAGGCTCGTGGGCGAGCGGGAGATACACCCCCTGCCCCTGTTTCCAGGAGAGGGAGATCCCCACGAGGCGGGCCCGCATGGGCTCCGTCGAACTGGTCTCTGTGTCCACGGCCACCCTCCCCGCCCGCCTTACCGCCTGGACGACCTCCGGGATCTCTGCAGGATCCGTCACGGCCCGGTATTCGACCTCCCCTCCGTCTGGAGCCGCCAGGGGATCCTCGTCGCCCGAGAACCGTTCTATGAGGGAGCGAAACTCGAGCTCGGCGAAGAGCTCGCGCAGCCGCGGCACATCCGGGGCGCCCACCCGCCACGCCTCGAGGTCCAATTCGACGGGGAGTTCGGTCTGGATGGTGACGAGGGATTTGGAAAGGAGGATCTGGTCGGTGTGCTCCTCGAATGCCTCTCGTGCGCGTTTGCCGGGAATCTCCCCACGCGACTCGATCATCTTCTCCACGGAGCCGAACCGCTCCAACAGCTTGATCGCGGTCTTGGGGCCGACCCCCGGCGCCCCCGGAATATTGTCGGACGCGTCACCGATGAGGGCCAGGTAGTCGACCACCTGTGCCGGCGCCACCCCCATCCGCCCGTTCGCGTTCGACTCGTCCACCCACTCGGCCGCCACTCCTCCGGGTCCGCCTCGTCCCGGGTTCAGGAGATGCACACCCGGCCCGATGAGTTGATAGAAATCCTTGTCCCCGGACACGATGACCGCCTCCACGTCCGCCTCTCGCGCCTTTCGCGCGAGGGTACCGATCACGTCATCGGCCTCATATCCATCGAGTTCGACCACGGGATCGTTGAAGGCCTGGACCAGTTCCCGGATCCGGGGGAGGGAAGCCGCCAGCTCATCCGGCATCTTCTCCCGCGTCGCCTTGTACTCGGGAAAGAGCTTCTCGCGATCGCTGGTCCCTGCATCGAAAACCACCGCCAGGTAGTCGGGATCGAACTCGTCGCGAATCCGCAAGAGGAAGTTTGCCACGCCCCAGGGTGCTGAGGTGTTCTCGTTTCGGGAGTTGACGAGCGGTCGATTGATGAACGCGAAGAAGGAGCGGTAAATGAGGGCGTAGCCGTCGATCAGGAAGAGTCGAGGGGCAGATTTCGGTGGGATGTCGACCATCGGGGTGTCGGCGGGGTGGGGCGAGATGGAACGAAAAGGGGGGCTGCCCCATCGGAGCAGCCCCCTCTTCACGAAGCCGACCAGAGGGCCGGTTCCGATCAGGCGGTGCGCCCTTCCTCCATCGCGTGGAGGGTGTCGATCATCTTCTGCGCCGACTCCTCCATGTCGATGACGAGCGAGTCGATGCGCGACACGAAGTAGTTGTGGGCAATACTCACCGGGATCGCGATTGCAAGACCCGCAGCGGTGGTGAGAAGCGCCACCTTGATCCCGCCGGCCACGAGCGTCGCCTCCACTTCACCCGCCACCTCGATGGCCTGGAAGGCGATGATCATACCGATCACCGTTCCCAGGAAGCCGAGAAGAGGCGCGATGTTCGTGAGGGTCGCGAGCACCACCAGGCCCTTTTCCAGCTTGGAGAGCTCGAGCAGCCCCTGGTTTTCGATCGCCTTCATCACGCGATCTGTGCCCTCGGACCGACGCTCCAGACCGGCGAAGAGGATGTTCGCGGCAGGCGAATCGGACTCCCGGCACACCTCCATCGCGTCCTCGACGCGATGCTCGGAGAGCAGGTCGTTGACCTCGCCGAGGATCTTCTTGGTCCGGGCGCTCTTGGCCATCAGGTCGAAGAACTTCCAGATGATCACCAGGATCCCGAGCAGGAGACAGGCTCCGAGCGGCCAGCGCATGAAGCCCATCTCGTCCCAGACGAAGTAGAGCTGCTCACCGATGCTGGCGTCCGGAGTCTCGACCCCGGGGATCTGGAGAAGCGCGCTGTAAAGGTGCATGAGACCGACCAAAAGTACCTCCCGCCTGACTGAGTGGCGACCAGATGAACGTGTTATCCGGCCGACGCCGGACTCTCTTCAGCATTCCAACTACAAGGCTGACTCTTCGGAAGGTGGGATAATGAAACGCCCCCCGGCACCTGTCAAGAGTATCCTTCGGCGACGGATTCCTCCTTGATACACGCTGCCCGCTGTCCGTTCCGCTTCATCTCCAGCGATGGCACGACCCTCCCGCAAGCGGCATCCCTCTCGGGATGCGGGCAGCGGGGGTGGAAGGGGCAGCCATCCGGGGGGTCGATGGGGCTCGGCACGTCGCCCTCAAGAAGGATTCTCTCCCCCCGATGGCGGGCGGAGGGGTCCGGGCGGGGCACCGCGGAGAGGAGAGCGCGGGTGTAGGGGTGGGCAGGCGCCTCGTACAGGGTCCTCACCGGACCGATTTCCACGATCCGCCCCAGGTACATCACCGCCACGCGGTGGGAGATGTGTTGCACCACCGCGAGATCGTGCGCGATGAAGAGGTAGGCGATTCCGAAGTCCCTCTGGAGGTCCTGCAGGAGGTTCACTACCTGCGCCCGGACGGAGACATCCAGGGCCGACACCGGTTCGTCGCAGACAATCAACTCGGGCTCCACGGAGAGCGCGCGGGCGATTCCGATCCGTTGCCTCTGTCCGCCCGAAAACTCATGGGGATACCGATCGGCGTGTTCGGATCGAAGACCTACCGTTTCGAGCAGCTCCCCCACCCTTCGGCGCCGTCCCCTCGCGTCGCCCCCAAGGCGGTGGACTCGGAGGACCTCGTCCAGCATCTCGCCCACCCGTGCCCGGGGATTGAGCGAGGAGAAGGGGTCCTGGAAGATGATCTGCACTCGGCGGCGGAGGCCCCGGAGATCCCTCTCGCCCATCGCGCGGACGTCCCGTCCATCGAAAAATACCTGGCCCGCCGTGGGCTCCACCAGCCGAAGGAGCGCCCGAGCGGTCGTCGTCTTTCCACACCCCGACTCTCCTACCAGACCGAGGGTCTCCCCGGGGTGGATGTCGAAGGACACCCCATCTACCGCCTTCACGTACTCCCGCCGCAGCCCCAGCATCCCCGACTGCACCGGAAAATGCTTCGTCAGGTCCCGGACGCTGAGGAGGGGCGCTCCCCCCGAGCGCGCGCCATTCACGCGTTCGCCTCGGGTGGTGACGAGTCCTCGGCGGACGCCTCGAGCCAGCAGCGACTGCGCCTCGAGGACGCTCCCCCCACCTCCAACAGGGGAGGGGCTTCCGCACACCGCTCCCAGGCCCTCGGACAACGGTCTCTGAATCGGCACCCACGGGGCCAGCGATCCGGAGTCGGGACCGTTCCGGCGATGGGGCGGAGTCGCGTGCGTCCATCCTCCGCGCCGGGCAGGGAATTGAGGAGGCCCTGGGTATAGGGGTGACGCGGATCGGAGAAGATCGCCTCCACCGGACCGGTTTCCACGAGTTGCCCCGCATACATCACCAGGACCCGATCGCACACTTCAGCCACCACCCCGAGGTCGTGGGTGATGAGGAGAACGGCCATCCCCCGAGTCTCCCCGAGCCGACGCAGAAGATCCAGGATCTGAGCTTGTATCGTCACGTCCAGAGCCGTCGTGGGCTCGTCGGCGATCAGGAGCCCGGGCTCGCACGAGAGGGCCATCGCAATCATGACCCGCTGGAGCATTCCCCCGGACAGCTGGTGGGGGTACTCGCGAAAACGCCGCTCGGGCTCGGGAATCCCCACCTCCCCCAGGAGATCTACCGCGATCCCCCCGGCCTCTCGGCGAGTGAGCTGTCGGTGCCGGCGCAGCACCTCCCGAATCTGGTCACCAACGGTGTAGACGGGGTTCAAGGAACTCATGGGCTCCTGGAAGATCATTGCCATCTCGTTCCCACGGATGCGGGACATCTCCCGGTTCGAAAGTCCCACGAGCTCCCGCCCCTTCAGCCGTATGGAGCTTCCCTCCACGATCCGCCCGGGGGGATCGGGGACCAGTCCCATCAGGGAGAGGGACGTCACCGTTTTCCCGCACCCCGACTCCCCGACGATCCCGACCGTCTCACCCTCGTCCACCCCGAAGGAGACGCCGTCGACCGCCTTTGACACGGCGTCCTCCCCCTCGAACCAGGTCCGAAGGTCCTGCACCTGGAGCAGGCTCATGCTCTCACCTGTTCAACCTGGGATCGAGGGCGTCGCGCAGCCCGTCCCCAGCGAGGTTGAAGGCGAGAACCGTGAAGACGATGGCCAGGCCGGGAAATGTCGAGATCCACCAGGCGCCGGCGAGGTTCCCCCGCCCGTCGGCCACCATGATCCCCCACGACGGTGTGGGTGGCTGGACCCCCAGACCAAGGAAGGAGAGCCCGGCCTCCAGGACGATGGTGTCCCCGATCCCGAGGGTCGCGGCAACGATCACGGGAGCGAGGATGTTCGGCACCACATGTCGGCCGATGATCCGACTCCGGGAGAAGCCCAGCGCACGCCCCGCCTGAATGAACTCGCGCTCACGGAGACTGAGCACCTCGCCCCTCACGATGCGGGCGACCTGCGGCCACTGCGTGAGCCCGAGCACGGCGACGATCAGAAAGATGGAGGGCTCGAAGAGCGCGATGATCGTGATGAGGAGCACGATCCTGGGGAAGGCGATGACCATGTCCACGAATCGCATGACCAGGGAATCGACAGCCCCCCCCAGGTAGCCGGCAATCGCCCCGAGGAAAGTCCCGATGCTGATGGAGATGGAAATGGCGACAAATCCGATGGCAAGCGAGATCCGTGCCCCGTAGAGGAGGCGCGTCAGCACGTCGCGGGCGTAATGATCGGTCCCCAGGAGGTGCTGGGTCGAGGGACCCACCAGGCGATTCTGCAGGAGGTCTCCCTGGACAGCCGGCTCGTAGGGCGCCAGGAACGGGGTCAGGAGGGCCACCAGGTAGATCGCCCCGATCCCCATCACACCGGCCACCGCGACCCGATTTTCCCGGAACCGCCGTCCGGCCAGGTTCCACCACCCCCTCCGGGCCGGCTCGGTCCGCAGGGCATCCCGCACCGACCACCCCCAGACTCCTCCCAGGGAGACCAGGAGGCTCAGGAGCGCGACCCGGTGATCCCACGGACCCATCCACGAACCTAGGACCCGATCCAGGCGCCAGGCCACGAGCGCACACATCGAGATCCAGACCACCAGGGCGAAGCCGCCGGCCGCCACCCGACCCGCCAGAGCCTGGGGCAGCCCGGGAAGAAGGAAGGCCAGCCACCGTCCGCCCCGAATTCCCCCAGTACTGCTATCCATACCGGATCCGGGGGTCGACCAGCGCGTACAGGAGGTCTGCGATCAGGTTCCCGAGAATCACGATCACGGCGAAAATCAACGCGCCCGCCATCACGACGGGGTAGTCGCGCTGGAAGTACGCATCGACCATCAGCTTCCCCATCCCGGGCCAGGCGAAGACCGTCTCGATGAACACCGCGCCGCTGAACAAGAAGGGCAGATAGAGGCCCAGGAGGGTGATCACCGGTACGAGCGCGTTCCGGAGCCCGTGCTTGAGGATGACGGTCCGCTCCGGGAGGCCCTTGGCCCGTGCGGTCCGGATGTAGTCCTGGCGGACGACCTCCAGCATGCTTCCCCGCATGTACCGCGCGATACCTCCGGCCAGCACGAGTGCAAGCGAGGCCGAGGGAAGCACCAGATGCATGAGCCGATCCCGGAGCTGGGCACCCGGGCTCATGAAGGCATGATCCACCGAGGTCATCCCCGAGGCGGGGAACGAGATGGGCCACCCCCACACGTTCCGGGCGTAGAGGCTGAACGCGAGGATCAGCATGATGGCGAGCCAGAACGACGGCATCGAGTAGAAGAAGAGCGACAGGACGCTCAGCACGCCGTCGAGCGCCGAGTTCTGCCGTATCGCCTGGAGGACCCCGATGAGCACCCCGGCCGTGAAGGCGAGCACCATCGCGCAGAAGGAGAGGAGGAGGGTGTTCGGGAGGATCTGGAAGATCACGTCCCTCACGGGCTGCCCCCGCGCGAAGGACACCCCGAAGTCCCCCTTGAGCATATCCCCCATCCAGAGCACGTACCGCTCGTGGACGGGACGGTCCAACCCCATGTTCCGGCGGATCTGGTCGAGGGCCTCCGGCGAGACTCCCGGGGCGGCATAGAGCGCCGCTGGGTCACCGGGAGCGACACTCAGCACGAAGAAGACGATGGTCGCGATGCCCAGGACCAGGGGAATCACTCCCGCGAGACGGCGGAGGAGGTGGGTCATCATCCCGTCCTGCCACCAGGAGTGGCGCAACGTCGGCCCAAGGGGCGGGCCGTCACCGCCGGTCGGCGGGAATCCACCAGTCGGCCACCGAGACCCATTCACCCCTCACGTCCATCTCCACCCCCTGCAGGCGCCGGTTGACTCCCGCCAGGCGCCGGGGAAAGGCAACATAGGTGTAGGGCTGGAGCTCGACCAACAGCTCCTGGTACTCGTGCCAGAGGGGGAGGGCCTCCGAGCGGTCCACTACGAGCTGCAGTGTGTCGAGGAGGACGTCCAGCCGGTCGTTACCGATCCCTGCCCACCCGTAGGGCTGCTCCGACTTGGTGGAGTGGAAGAGGTCGTGGTCGTCCACCTTGAACTCGGTCACCCATCCCATCACGACCCCGTCGAACGTCCGCGCATCCGCAGAGGTGATCTGTTCGACCAGGGTTGCCCATTCCACCACCTCCGGCTGGACCGCGACCCCTATCTCACTCAGCTGGGCCTGCATGATCTCGGCGATCTCCTGCCGCGTCCGGTCGGAGTTGAAGCGAATGGAGACTTCCAACCGATTCCCCTCTGCATCTTCCCGGACCCCATCCCCGTTCCGGTCTACCCATCCGGCCTCTTCGAGGAGAGCGGCTGCCCCGTCCGGGTCATGGGGAAGTGCGTCGGCGATCCCCTCGTGGTGTGCCCAGTGGAAGGGCGGGACCCCCGCGTTCGCCACCTGACCGTAGCCCCGGAAGAGGGCTTCCACGATCTCGGCCCGGTCGGTCCCCATGGTGAGCGCCCGCCGCACGCGCGGGTCGGCCAGTTGCGGGCGGCGAGAATTCCACCCCACGAAGATGTAGTTCCGGAAGGGGAAGGCCCGCAGTTCCAACGCTTCCGAAGCCTCGATCTGCGGCGTTTGATCGGGAAGAGGAGCGACGTACACGTCCACGGTCTCGGTCAGGAGCTCCGTGAGGAGCGTCGTCTGTTCAGGGATGACGCGGTAGACGTAGCGGTCAAGGTAGGGGGGGCCACCCAGCTCTTCCGGAAAACCCGGATTGCGCACAAAGCTCCAGGACTCGTCCTGCCGATGCTCCTGGAACACGAAAGGCCCGTTCCCCACCGGGCACCGCGTGCCGAAGGGGTGCTGACGGAGCTCGTCCGGTGGCACGTCACCCAGGAGATGCCGGGGCAGAATGGCGGTGCTCCGCCACGGGTCGAGGAGCTCGGCATGGGGAGTCAATCGGAAGCGAATCGTATGCTCGTCCAGGACCTCGACCCCGTCGGCCCCACCGACATAGTGGTCCCAGAAAGCCGCATTCGGGAATCCGGTGTTGGGATCCGTGGCTCGCAGGTAGGTGAACTCCACGTCGTGCGCAGTCGTGGGCTCACCGTCGTGCCACACCACGTCGTCCCGGAGGTGGAAGGTGACCTCGGTGAGGTCTTCGTTGAGCTCCCAGTCCCGGGCAAGGTAGGGCTCCAGCTCCAGGTCGCCGTTCGCGCGGAGGAGCGTCATGAGATTCATGAAGATCTGATGCTGATTCGCCCCATGGTCGGCCGAGACGAGCGAGTTCATCCCATCGGGTATCTCTCCGATCCCCCCGACCACCGCCGTACCCCCGTATCGCTCGCCGCCGGGGGTGGGGAGGGCGGCCAGATGGGCCTCGACGGACGGGAGGACATTCTGACAGAATTCGGGCATCCCACTCATCGCACGAGCATCGGGATCTCCGCAGGACGCAACGGCCAGAGCAAGGAGGAGGGCCACGCCCAGGGGGCGGGTGGCGGTCGGATCGCTCAGGTCCCGGCTCATACCAGGCTCCAGGTTCTATCGGAAAGGGTCAGGATCGGTGGAAGCATGACATGGATACTGCTCCGGGAAGGGTTGCGCCACCTCGGTGCCGCCGCCGGCGGGCCATATCGGTGTGGACCAAAACCGATCCCGTCATCGCGACCAGGTCCACCCCATCGCCTCGTATCGACCCCGGAGCCGTCTCGCCTCGCGATCCTCATCGGCCCGGAGTTCCCCGCGAGCCCATGAGCCCCCGAGCGCCCCCGCGAGGCCTGCCTCCACTGCCGCCGCGACGCGCCCGAATGAGACGGGCCTACCAAGCACTTCGGCGAGCCCCACCCCACCGTGCTCGACACGTGACACGTCCGCAACCGCCGCTGCCGGATCGAGCAGGGCGGAAAGTTGGACGGAGGGCTGGCCCAGAAGGAGGGAGCCGTGCTGTAGCAGAGCGGGTCCGAACCGGCGCTGCGCACTCCCCACGATCTTGCGCCCTCCCACCTGCACCTCTCCACCCGCAGGATCGAGGAAGCAAGCGCCGCTCTCCAGGGACGCCATTCGACCTGCCGGGTCGGCGAGCTCCGCAGCCACGTCCAGCGACCGCAGCCCGTCCATCAACCCCTCGTTCACCAGGCGGTAGAGGGCTCGTACCCCCCCGAGCTCGTCCACCGGGAGAACGACGGCGTAGGTGAGCTCCCTGTCGTGAAGCACCTCACGCCCCCCGGTGGGGCGCCGAACCACCCCGACGCCCAGGGGCCCGAACGCGTCCGGATCGTAACGATTCCGTACCGACTGGTTGCGGCCGAAGGAGAGGGTGGGCTGGCGCCAGCGGTAGATGCGGAGCACCCCCTCTCCGGAGCGGAGCGTGCGAGCCAGGCCCTCGTCTACCGCCATGTTCCAGGCCGGAGTGGAGGGTGGGTCGCGCAGGATCCGCCAGGAGAGACCCCTCAACGACTCATGTGAGTTCGAGGGAGCCGCCGGACTTCATGATCTCGACCCGGGCACGATCTCCGACCCTGCGCCGGAATTCCGCCGGATCCTGTTCGATTTCCGGGAAGGTGTTGTAGTGGATCGGCACCACCACTCGCGGATGGATCATCTCGACGGCCCGGACCGCATCCTCCGGCCCCATGGTGTAGTTGTCTCCGATGGGGAGGAGCGCCACGTCCACTCCCCCCTCCAGAAGACGCATGTCGGTGATGAGGGCGGTGTCGCCGGCATGGTAGAGCCGGACGCCATCCACCCGGAAGAGGAGCCCGGCAGGCATGGCGGTCCACTTCCCCTCCTCGTCCCCGTGGACGAGCCCCCCATGGAGGGCGGGGGTCATCTTCACGCGGCCGAAAGGGAAGTCGAATCCCCCTCCCGCCTGCATCGCGTGAACGTTCTCCAGCCCCTCCTGCTTCGCGAAACCGATGATCTCGAAGGTGGAAACCAGCTTCGCGCCGGTGGCCCGGGCGAGGGGAAGGGCATCGGCGAAATGGTCCGAGTGGCCGTGGGTGCAGAAGATGTAGTCGACCTCCCCCACCTCGGCCAACCCGATATCCGCCGTCGGATTTCCCTCGAACCAGGGATCGATGACGATCCGGGTCCCATCCTTCGTACGGAGCGAGAAGGTGGAGTGCCCGTGGTACGTCAGCGTCGCCATTGTTCCTCCTTGGTATGGGTCAGTCCTGGGCAAGTGGGTTCGGATTCAGCCCTCCGACTCCCCCGATGTCGAGGTCGCGTACTCCTCGATGGGCGGGCAGGCGCAGACCAGGTTGCGGTCCCCGTGGGCGTTGTCGACCCGGCGCACGGTCGGCCAGAACTTCCGGTCACGACTCCACGACGCCGGAAAGGCGGCCTGCTCGCGTGAATACGGGTGATCCCACTCGGCCGCGATCACCGACGCCGCCGTGTGCGGAGCGTTCTTCAAAGGATTGTTCTCGCGATCCATGAGACCCATCTCGACCTGCTGGATCTCGGCCCGAATCGAGATCAACGCGTCGCAGAAGCGATCCAGCTCGGTCCTGCTCTCCGACTCGGTGGGCTCGACCATGATGGTTCCCGCCACCGGCCAGGACATGGTGGGCGCATGGAACCCGTAGTCCATGAGGCGCTTCGCCACATCCTCCTCCGTGACCCCGGAGCTCTTCCGGAAGGGGCGCAGGTCCAGGATGAACTCGTGGGCCACCCTCCCCCGTTCTCCACGGAAGAGCACATCGTAGTGGTCGGAGAGTCGCTGGGCCATGTAGTTCGCGTTGAGGATCGCGATTTGACTGGCCCGACGCATACCCTTCGCGCCCAGGAGCGCCATGTAGGCCCACGAAATCAGGAGGATCGAGGCGCTTCCCCAGGGTGCGGCCGACACCGGTCCGATGGCCCGCTCCCCTCCGACCTTGACCACGGGGTGTCCGGGCAGGAAGGGTCGCAGGTGCTCGGCGGCGCAGACCGGGCCCATCCCGGGGCCCCCTCCCCCGTGGGGGATCGCGAAGGTCTTGTGGAGGTTGATGTGGCAGACGTCGGCCCCGTATTCCCCTGGGCGTGCGAGGCCCACCTGCGCGTTCAGATTCGCCCCGTCCAGATAGACCTGGCCTCCGTGCTGGTGTACGACCCGGCAGACCTCGCGAACCTGCTCCTCGAAGACCCCGTGGGTGGAGGGATAGGTGATCATCAAGGCCCCGAGACGGTCAGAATGGATTTCCGCCTTCGACCGCAGGTCCTCCAGGTCGATGTCCCCGTTTTCCCGGCACTTCACCACCACCACCTGCATCCCCGCCATCACCGCGGAGGCGGGGTTGGTGCCATGGGCAGAGGAGGGGATGAGGCAGACGTCTCGGTGTGCCTCCCCCCGATCCGCGTGGTAGGCGCGGATGACGAGGAGCCCGGTGTACTCCCCCTGGGCACCGGAGTTGGGCTGGAGCGACACACCCGGCAGCCCCGTGATCCCGGATAACCAGCGTTCCAGGTCAGAGACGATCCGGGCATATCCCTCGGCTTGCTCCACGGGAGCGAACGGGTGCAGCCCCGCAAAGGCCTCCCAGCTGAGTGCCATCATCTCGGCAGTGGCGTTCAGCTTCATGGTACACGATCCCAGCGGGATCATGCTCGTGTTGAGCGAGAGATCCTTGGTCTCCAGGCTCCGCATATAGCGCAGCATCTCGGTCTCGGACCGATAGCGATGGAAGACCGGGTGGTCCATGAAGGGGCTGGTGCGCTGGAGCTCCCGGGGGAAAGCCGGGCCCGGGTCCAGGCGCTGGAAGACGGCCTCGGGGTCCGGGGCTTCACCGTTGCCGTTCCACGCACTGCGGTTCTCCGACGCCACGGAGAAGACCTCCAGGAGGGGCTCGAGGTCCTCGACCTCTACGGCCTCGTCGAGCGACACCCCCAGTGTACCGTCGCCGAAGTCCCGGAGGTTCACCCGTGCCCTCTTCGCGCGCTCCAGGACCGGCCCCTCCCCATCCCCAGCGGGCCGCACCCGGAGCGTGTCGAAGTAATGCTGGTGGACGATTTCATGACCCTGGTCTTTCAGCGCGGCCGCCAGCGTCCTCGTCAGGTCGTGGACCCGTCGCGCGATTCGCCGGACACCGTCCGGGCCATGGTACACGGCATACATCGATGCCATCACCGCCAGGAGGACCTGCGCGGTGCAGATGTTGGAGGTCGCCCGCTCCCTCCGAATGTGCTGCTCCCTTGTCTGCAACGCCATACGAAGGGCCGGATCGCCGTCCGCATCCACCGACACCCCGATGATCCGGCCGGGCATCCGACGCTTGAAGTCCTCGCGGGCGGCCATGTAGGCGGCATGGGGTCCACCATAACCAAGCGGAACGCCGAAGCGCTGGCTGTTCCCCACCACCACGTCCGCCCCCATCTCGCCCGGGGGCACGAGGAGGGAGAGGGCCAGAAGGTCGGCGGCCACCACGACGTGAACGCCGGCAGCCTTCGCGTCCTGGATGAACGGCCGGAGGTCTCGCACTTCCCCATCCGTTGTCGGGTAGGCGAGAAGGACCCCGAAGACCTCCTCACCGAGCTCCTGAAAAGGTGGCGCCCCGACACGGACTTCCACCCCCAGGGGCTCGGCCCTCGTCCGGACCACCTCGATGGTCTGCGGATGGCACCCCGCGTCCACCACGAAGACATTTCCTGGCCCGCGGGCCGTGTCCAGAAAGAGCCCCATGGCCTCGGCCGCTGCAGTTCCCTCATCCAGGAGTGAGGCGTTCGCGATGTCGAGCCCGGTCAGGTCCATCACCGCCGTCTGGAAGTTCAGGAGCGCTTCGAGCCGCCCCTGCGAGATCTCCGCCTGGTAGGGCGTGTACTGCGTGTACCAGCCCGGATTTTCGAGGATGTTCCGCTGGATGACTGGAGGCACCACGGTATCGTGGTAGCCCATTCCGATGTAGGAGCGGAAGATCTCGTTCCGGTCCGCCACCTCCCGCAACTCCGCCAGGAGCCGACGCTCGGAAAGCCCATCCTCCGGGACCCCGGGCATTTCCTCCGACCGGATGTCCTCGGGCACGGCGTCGGCCACCAGCTCGCCCATCGAGGAGTAGCCCAGCCGTTCGAGCATCTCAGCGACGTCCTCGTCGGTGGGGCCCAAATGGCGATCCACAAAACGATCCGTGCGTCGGAGACTGCCGGACTGGGATTCGGAGGGTGTCATTGTCGCATCTCTAGTGTTCGAATGGATTGCCATGGCGGGGAGCTCCGCAGCTGGGATGGCCCCGGGTCTCCCCAAGTGCGAACGCCGGAGAACTCCCGTGGGAGCCTCCGGCGACGTCCGGCATCGGAATGGTCCCGACCGGTGGGGTCAGCCTCCCACCAGGGTGCGGTACCCTTCCTCGTCCAGAAGGTCCTCCAACTCCCCGGACTCGGCGACCCTGAGCCGGACCATCCACCCCTCCCCGTAGGGATCGGTGTTCACCAGCGCAGGATCCTGATCCAGCGCCGCATTGACCTCCAGGATCTCCCCGCTGACCGGGCAGAAGAGGTCGTTCACCGCCTTGACGGCCTCGATCGTCCCGAAGACAGCCATCTGGGCGAAGCTGTCTCCCTCAGCGGGAAGCTCGACGTAGACGATGTCCCCCAGCTCGCCCTGGGCGAAGTCCGTGATCCCAACCAAGTAGACTCCATCCTCCTCGGTGGGTCGGAGGTACTCGTGCTGTTCAGTGTAGAGGAATCCGTCGGGAATTTCAGACATTCTGCCTCCGAAGGTGTGCGGGGCGGTGGGCACGATGCGCAACAACAGGAGAATAGAAATTTGCGGGGGTCGAGCGTCAACCCGGCGGAGGATGGGGCGGAGCTGACCATCAGCTCGGGCCCGAGGTCGCGGAGGCAGGCTCCGGGTGGATTTCCCGCACCTCATCCACGACATTGCGAGGGTCGAGGCCCCGTGAGTGCGACCGCGTTCGCCGCCATGGACGCACGCCGACGGCCCCCACACCCCAGCTCCCCGGATCCGAGGTCGGACCATGACGCAGTCCTCAATCGACGGCATCCGTCCACCGCTCACCTCCCTTTCCGAGGAAGAGGAGATGTTTCGGGAGACGGTCCGGAACTTCGCACTCTCCGAGATCGCCCCGCGCGTCATGGAGATGGATTCGAAGCAGACGCTGGACCCGGACCTGCTCACGCAGCTCTTTGGGCTGGGCCTGATGGGCATCGAAGTCCCCGAGGAGGAGGGTGGCGCCGGGAGTACCTTCTTCACCTCCGTCCTCGTGGTGGAGGAACTGTCCCGCGTCGATCCGGCTGTCGCCGTCCTCGTGGACGTGCAGAACACCCTCGTCATCAACGCGCTCCATCGGTGGGGGTCGGACGCCCAGAAGGCAGAATACTTCCCCCGCCTCGCGCGGGACACCATAGGGGCCTACGCCCTGTCCGAGGCGGACTCCGGCTCCGACGCATTCGCGCTGGCGACCCGGGCGGAGCGCGATGGAGAGGATTGGGTCCTGGAGGGACGGAAGCTCTGGATCACGAACGGGGCCGAGGCAGGGGTCTTCATCGTCTTTGCGAATGCAGACCCCTCAAAGGGATACCGGGGCATCACGGCCTTCATCGTGGAGCGGGACACCCCGGGCTTCAGCGTCGGCAAGAAGGAAGACAAGCTCGGGATCCGCGCCTCGTCCACCACCGAGCTGGTCCTGGAGGGGTGTCGGGTCCCGGCCGTGAACGTTCTGGGTGCGGTGGGCGAGGGATACAAGGTGGCCATCGAGACCCTCAACGAGGGCCGGATCGGCATCGGCGCACAGATGCTCGGCCTGGCCCAGGGGGCGCTCGACCACACTCTCGCGTATGTGAAGGAGCGGGAGCAATTCGGCCGCGCTATCTCGGAGTTCCAGGGGGTGCAGTTCCAACTGGCCGAGATGGCCACCGAAATCGAGGCCGCGCGCCTCCTCGTCTACAACTCCGCCCGTCTGAAGGACGCAGGTGGCGAGTTCCTGGTCCCGGCCGCGATGGCGAAGCTCCACGCCTCCCGCATGGCACAGACGGTGGCATCGACCTGCGTCGACCTCTTCGGAGGATACGGCTTCACGCGAGAGTACCCGGTGGAGAAGCTCTATCGGGATGCGAAGATCGGGACGATCTACGAAGGCACCACCAACATGCAACTCCAGACCATCGCCAAGCAGCTCCTGCGATGACACTCAGCCATCGATCCCACTCCCGGCCGATCCCCGCGGGGCAGGCCGCCGGAGTCCCTTCCTGACATCGGAGATTCGACCATGTTCGGCGGATTCGGAGCCGGTGAGCTCCTCGTCATCTTCCTCCTCCTGCTCCTCCTCTTCGGGGCCAAACGGATACCCGAGATCGCCAGGGGAATTGGAAAGGGAATCCGCAACTTCAAGAGCGGGGTGGAGGATCCCGACCGGCTCGAGGAGGGAAGGGAATCGGATGAGCCGCGGGATTGACGGGGCCGCTGCGGACGAGTCAACCCTGGAGGAGGCTCCGGATCCGCGACTGTCAGAAGTGGTAGTGGTCCTGGACCACCCGCGCAACCTGGTGAACGTGGCGGGCGTCATCCGTTCCATGAAGAACATGGGGCTCTCGCGGCTGCGCGTCGTGAATCCCGCCGAGTGGGATCCCTGGCGCATCGAGGGGATCGCGCACCGCTCGCAGGACATCGTGGCGGCGACCGGACATTTCCATCGGCTCGAGGAGGCGCTCGCGGACTGCGTGATGGTGGTCGGAACCTCGGCGAGACCCCGGACCGCGCAACGGAACTATGGTTGGGCGCGCGAGTGGGCCCCTCGGATTCTGCAGGCTGCCGCCGGCGGGCGGGTGGCCCTGGTGTTCGGGAGGGAGGACCGCGGCCTTTCCAACGAAGCGTTGGATCGGTGCGACGGTGTGGCCATGATTCCCACAGACCCGCGGTACCCCAGCCTCAACCTGGCACAGGCCTGCCTCCTCCTCTGCCACGAGCTTCTGCTCGCGAGCGACGCGGATGAACGCGATCTTCCCACGGGAAAGCGATCCACCGGACGAGCCACCCGCGAGGAGATGGAGAGCATGTTCGCGGCTCTGGAAGGAGGCCTGGCGCGGATAGACTTCTTCAAGAGCCGCTCGGCCGACGCGATCATGCGGACCTTCAGGACCCTGCTTTCGCGGGCCGATCCCGACACCCAGGAGGCGGGACTGGTGCGGGCACTTGGATTCGAGATCGGAAACTACCTCGACCGCAAGGAGGGAGGCGCGTCGGGAGGTGATTGAAGACCCCAGCCGGTGAAGTTGAGGTCTGGCACGAACCTTCCATCTCTGGCCTTCGACATGAACGCGGAGGGCATTGCGAGGCGCCCTCCCGCCCCTTGCGGCAAGTCGCGGCCGGTGGACGGAACGATCCGCCGGCGCGCGCCGGCACCTTATCGGAGCGAAGGGCTCCATACCGATGACCGGAACCCAAACAACCACCGCGGCATCGCGGCCCTCCAGCGCAGAGGGTACTCAACCGGTCCCAGCACGGGCCTCGGCGTCGCTGGCTGAGCGCTATCGGGTGCTCCTGGAGATCGGGCGAACCCTCACCGGCGCCGTGGCCAACGAGGAGGACCTCTACACGGCCCTCTATCGGGAGAGTGCACGGGTTCTGGAGATGGATGCCTTCTACATCGCGACATACGACGGCACGGAGGATCTTGCCACCGTGGTGTTCTGGGCAGACCGCGGGCTGGGGAGGCTGGCCTCCATCACCTATCGAGGAAGCGACAGCGACGTGATCCGGAACGGCAGACCCTCCCTTGTGGCCGACCTGCTGGAGGATCAGTCGGTTCTCGTGATCGGGGACGGGGATGAACAGGTCACCCGGGCCGCGGTTTCCGTCCCCCTCCTCCACAAGAGCCAGGTCATCGGCGTCATCAGCGCCCAGAGCTACCGGGCCAATAGCTACTCGCAGAGTGATCTCGAGCTCCTGCAGGGCATCGGGGACATCGCGGCGGTGGCCCTTCAGAACGTGCGATACGTACAGGAGTTGGACCGACGGAGACGAGAGGCGGAGCGCATGGAGGAAATGAGCCGCCGTCTGGCGGGCTCCCTCGATGCGGAAGCGGTGCTGGGTCAGGTCGTCGAGGCGGCCATGGATCTGGTGGACGCCGACGGAGCGGCAGTTTGGCTCCTGGACGACCGTCGGGCACGGATCGCGGCTGCACGGGGTAGCGGCGCTCCTCCCGTGGATACCCGGTTCGGTCTCACCGCGGAGCTGGAGGAGCACCTGGTCGGGGCGGGACGAGCGCTCACCTTCCAGACTCCCCGGGAGACCGCACGCTTGCCCGAGGTTCTCCACTTTCCGTATTCGGCACGGAGTGCCATCGTCGCTCCCCTCAGCAGCGAGGCCGCAATCATCGGCGGCCTGACCCTCACATCTGCGCGGGACCGACACTTCGGGGCGGGAGAGATTCGCCATCTGTACAGATTGGCCAGTCACGCGGCGGTCGCGCTCGAGAACGCAAGGCTCCACGCCGCCCTTCAAACCCTCTCCCTGACGGACCCCCTCACCGGACTTCCGAACCGGCGACAACTCGAGGTGCACCTCTCGCACGAGTTCGCCGCCGCTCGGAGAGGACGCCCTCTCTCGGTAGTGATTTTCGACGTGGATCGCTTCAAGGAATACAACGATACGGAGGGGCACGTAGCGGGCGACCAGGCGCTTCGAGCGGTCGCATACGTGCTGGGCCAGGAGACGCGGGCCATGAACCTCGTTGCACGGTATGGCGGAGATGAGTTCCTGGCGGTGCTTTCCGACACGGACCGGGTGGGTGCCGTCCAGCACGCCATGCGGGTACACCGGCGGGTAGCACAGGACGAGGAGCTGGGGGCGCGTGGCATCCGCCTCAGCTCGGGGGTCGCCACCTTCTCCGACGAGATGGAACGGGTCGAAGACCTCATCCGCGTGGCCGACGAGGACATGTACCGTGCGAAGGCTGCGAGGCGAGCAGAGTGACGTCCCTGGATGATTCGGCGGGGACGAGGGATCTCGCCGCGCTCGTCGAATTCGCATCCCTCATTGCCCGCCGTGCGGGCGACGCCACCCTCCGGTACTTCGGAGACAGGGTGCCGTCAGAGGCCAAGGCCGACGGTACGCCCGTCACTCTTGCGGATAGAGCCGCGGAAACGGTCCTGAGGAAGGCCATCGGCGAACAATTTCCGGACGACGGCATCCTGGGGGAGGAGTTCGGGGAGTCCGAATCCCGCTCGGGCTACCGCTGGATTCTGGACCCCATCGACGGAACCCGCAGCTTCATGCGGGGAGTCCCTCTCTATGCGGTGCTGGTGGGGCTGGAAGTCCGGGGCATCGCCGCGGTGGGCGTGATCCACTTGCCGGCGCTGGACGAGACCGTCGCCGCCGCCAACGGCGTGGGGTGCTATCGGGACGGCGTCCGCAGTCGGGTGAGCGACACCGCCGAACTGGGCAACGCGGTGGGCCTGACCACCGATGAGGTCTTCACCGCACGGTCCAGCGTGGGGTCGGGGTGGCAGCGCCTGGCGGGAGAGTGCAAGTACGTGCGTGGCTGGGGAGATGCCTACGGACACGCGCTCGTGGCCACCGGCAGGGCCGACGTGATGGTGGACCCGGTGCTCGAGACCTGGGATGCCGCTCCCCTCCTCCCCATCCTCACTGAAGCGGGCGGAAGCTTCACCAGCATCACCGGTGAAGCCACGATTCACGGTCGTTCAGGCGTCTCCACCAACGGCCGGCTCCACAACGCCGTGATGCGGCACCTGACTATCCCCGCTGGGCCGTAGTCTCCCGCGGAAGTTCCAGGTCGACCATCTCCGGCTCGGGCACCGGCTGCCACATCTGGATTACGGGAAAGGTGGAGAGGAACCACCGGATCGACCCGACGAATACCCCCAGGAATCCGAGCCCGATCAGCGGCTCCCACAGGGTCATGGTCGCGGTCCCCGTCTCGTGGAGGGAGGGGAGTACCAGGAGGTGCCGCTCCAGCCAGAGCCCCACGAGGGCGATGAATCCGATGGCCCCGAGCCAGCCCGGAATCATCTTGGGGAGGCGGCCGATGAGCGCGGCGAAGGGAATCCCGAAGCAGAGGGCGACCGTGGCGAGCGAATACGGCCCCCACTCCGGCCCCGAGCGGCGAATCATCCAGGCCTGCTCCCAGGGGAGCTTTCCGTACCAGATCACGATGTACTGCGAGAAAGCAAGATAGGCCCAGAAGATCGAGAAGCCGAAGATGAGCTTCCCGATGTCATGAAGCTGCTGGGGGCCCATCGCCTCGTCGAAGTCCGGGGCGAGCTTCTTCAGGAGCACCACCACCACGGCTGTGGCGGTGATCCCACCCCAGAACGACCCCATGGAATACCAGACCGGCATCATCGTCGAGAACCAGTGGGATTCGAGCGACATAGCCCAGTCCACCACGAAGATGCTCATCACGAACGCGTAGACCAGCGCAAGAGCCGGCGCGAGCACCCGGAGTCTCCGGGTGCTCCGGGCCTCCTCCTCCGCCTGTCCCAGCCAACCCGCACTCAGCCGGTCGCGCCAGCGGGCACGGCCCGGGTCGCCCCCCTCGTCCTGCTCCCGGTCCGGCCCGAGATCCGGCCTCAACGCCCAGTACACGAACGTCAGCGCCATCCCGAAGAGGAGGAGCGCTCCCACGACGTTCCTGGTCACGAGGAAGGGGATGTTCAGGTAGGCGGCCTTGGCCTGCACGATGGGGTCGTAGGCCATCTGCGCGATCCAGGGGAAGTAGTTCTCCCTGAGACCGAGAAGCATGGGAACCAGGAGGATCAACGAGACCGGGAGGAAGGCCCCGAAGGCCAGTCCCACCCGGCGGATCGACCAGTTCCACTTCGCCTTGGTGATGGTCGTCGCTACACCCAGGATGATGGCGCCAAGGGCGATCCCGGTGAAGAAAAGCCAGTTCGAGACGTAGGCCTGCCACGCGCGATCCGGATCGGCCGTGAGAAGAAACGCGAATGAGGCGAACCCGACCAGGGAGAGGGCGCCGATCACGATGCTCACCGCAGGGCGGCGCGGGAGATATCGAGCCTGAATGTCAGAGGGGACGTGAATGTCGTGCATCTCTGGGCTTCCCTCTAGTTGACCGAAGGCTCGGGGTCGGCCCCGCCGGCGTCCTGCTGACCCGGCGACCGACCCTGAAGCTGCAGAACGTAGTTGACCACGTGCCAGCGGTCGTAATGCGTGAGTCGATGGCCGTAGGCCGGCATCGATCCACGGCCGACGCGCATGATCGAATAGATGTAGCTCTCGTTCAGGCCCAGCGCCTGCTCACTGTGGAGCGGGATGGCGAACATGGGCGCCAATTCGGTGACCGGCCCGTCACCGTTTCCACCGACGCCATGACACGGAGCGCAGGAGCGCTCGAAGAGCACCTGCCCCCGCTCCAGCGACTCGGCATTAGCGGGCACGGGGTTTTCGAGTCCAGTCACGGCCGGGAAGGCGTCGGGATCCCCGAGAGCCTGGATCACCTGGGCGGGCGTGATCGGCTGGGGCATTGCGGTTCCCTCGGGCTGCCCGAGGTTCACCACGTCCGGGCCGGAGGGGTAGTTCCCGGACGCAAAGGGCACGCTCCCCTCCGCGGGCGCCCTGGGCGCATCATAAGGATCGATCGAGGGCTGGTCCCTCATGCTTCGCCCGAAGATGCCGGACATGAGGTCGTCAAGAGGATGGCACCCGGCCATGATCAGAAGAAGGAGCGCACCCACCGCGAGACGTCCTGGCACCATTCGTTCCTTTCTGCGTTCAGCCATGCGAATCCCCCTGGGGATCGTCCTGAAGCGATGCCGGGCCATGCTCTTCGAGAATGCTCCGGGCGGATGTGATGCGGTTCGCCGGTGCAGTCACATAAACGCCGTATCCCTCGGACGAGTACTTCGGGTCGTAGACCACGTCGCCCTTCAACGAAGGGAGACGGATGTTGTAGAAGACACCAAAGACGGTCGCGAAGGCGCCGAAGAGAATCGTCAGCTCGAACATCGGTATGACGTAGGCCGGAATGGAGAGGATTGGCTTCCCCCCCGTCACGAGAGGCCAGTCCATACTGGTGAAGACCGTGAAGGCCAGACCCGTGGCCGCACCCGTCAGCCCTCCGATCAGCGTGAAAAGCCTGACCGGGCTGGCCCGGTACCCCAGCGCCTCTTCGATATGGTGCTCGGGGTACCCAGAGAAGGCCGTGATCTCCTCGAAACCCTCCCCTCTCAGCCGCTTGATCGCATCCACTGCGGCATCCAGGTACTCGAACGAGGCCAGGACCCCCTCGCGGGCTCCGGACGCCGATACTCCCCTGTCCGCGCTCATCGGGACGCCTCCGTCTTCTGCTTCGGCCTCATGGGTGGGGGCAGGACCTCCTTCAACTCCGAGATCGCCACCGGCGGGAGCAGCCGGATGAAGAGCAGGAGCCAGAAGAAGAACCAGCCGAAGGTACCGATGACGATCCCCATCTCGGTGATGGTCGGACGGTACACACCCCACGCGAAGGGCATGAACTCGTGGGAGAGCGAGGTCACGATGATCACGAACCGCTCGAACCACATCCCGATGTTGATGAAAATCGAGATGGTGAAGAGCGCCGCGATGGAGTGCCGGACCCGCTTGAACCAGAGGAGAACAGGGATCAGCCCGTTGCAGATCAGCATGATCCAGGTGGCCCACCAGTAATGGCCCCAAAGCCGGTTCCAGAAGACCCGACGCTCAGGATCTTCGCCTGAATACCACGCCATGAAGAACTCGTTCAGATAGGCGTAGAAGACGATGATCCCGGTGACCAGGCACAACTTCGCCATCGCGTCGAAGTGCCTCGTCGTCAGATACTTCTGCAGGCCGAACACCTTCCGGATCGGGACCAGGATGGTGATCACCATCGCCACCCCGGAGAAGATGGCCCCGGCCACGAAGTACGGAGCGAAGATGGTGGCGTGCCAACCGGGCACGATCCCCATGGCGAAGTCCCAGGAAACCACCGAGTGCACCGAGAGAACCAGCGGGGTCGCCAGCGCAGCCATGTAGAGGTACGCCTTCCCGAAGTGGTGCCATTGCCGGTCGGTACCTCGCCACCCCACGGAAGCCAGGCTGTAGAACTTCTGGCGTAGCGTCCCCTTCTCTGCGGAGTCGCGGGCCGCCGCGATGTCCGGGATGAGCCCCATCAGGAAGAAGAGCGACGACACGGTGAAGTAGGTCGTCACCGCGAAGACATCCCAAACGAGGGGCGACCGGAAGTTCGGCCACAGCATCCGCTCGTTCGGGTAGGGGAAGAGCCAGTATGCGTGCCAGGCCCGTCCGAGGTGGATCAGCGGGAAAAGCCCCGCGGTCATCACCGCGAAGACCGTCATGGCTTCCGCCGCCCGATAGATGGACTGCCGCCACCGTGCTCGGAAGAGGAAAAGAATCGCGGAAATGAGCGTGCCGGAGTGCGCGATTCCGACCCAGAACACGAAGGTCGTGATGTAGGCACCCCAGCCGACCGGCGTGTTCAGTCCGGAGAGGCCAATCCCCCGAACGAGCTGGTTTCCCCAGGAAAAGGCGAGGAGTCCGATGCCCGCGATGGAGAGGCCGAAGAGCACCCACCACCACGTCCCGGGCGGCGAGAGCATCCGCATGATGTCGGCGTTGACCTCCCCGTGCGATCGCACATCGGGGTGGGTCTGCTCCGCCCGCGTCTTTTCGGTTACCGTCGCCATTCGTAGCCTCGCACCCCGGGTTCGTCCGGGCCGGTTTTCCCGCCGTTCCGAGCGGACATCATACGTGGATGGACTCCACCGGGTGGAAGGTGACCTTCCTCAGATAGTTGATCGCCGGCTGCGTGTTGATCAGCACGTCCAGCACGCGATAGGTCCGGTCGTTGTTGGATACCTGGTAGACCCTCGACTCCGGATCGCGGATGTTCCCGAAGACGATCGCCTCCGCGGGGCAACTCTGCTGACAGGCGGGAACGACCTCGTTCGACCCGATCGTCCGACCCTCGAGAGTGGCCTGGTTTTCCGACTTGCGGATCCTTTGCACGCAGAAGCTGCACTTTTCCATGATCCCCTCGGTGCGGACTGTGACGTCGGGGTTGTACTGCCAGTTGAGCGGTTCCGGCACTTCCGAGAACCGGTACCAGTTGAACACCCGGACCTTGTAGGGGCAGTTGTTCGCACAGTACCGGGTACCCACGCACCGATTGTACACCTGCGCGTTGAGCCCGTCCGGAGTGTGGTATGCCGCGTACACGGGACAAACCGGCTCACACGGGGCATTTCCACAGTGCTGGCAGAGCATGGGGAGGAACCGGATGTCTACCGGCCCCGGTTGCGACGAGTCAATCTGCTCGTAGTAGCGCTCCAGACGGATCCACTGAAGGGCGCGCCCCATGGCGAGCTGGTCCTTCCCGACGAAGGCCACGTTGTTCTCCGACTGACAAGCCGTTACGCAGGCGGAGCAACCGGTGCACTTGTCCAGGTCGATGGCCATTGCCCAGCGAGGCGTCGATCCGGAATCCTCGTAGTCCCCGTAGCGAGCGCCTTCGAGGGGAAAGTCCTGGGGCTCGGCCTCGGTGGTGATGGGAACGAACCCGCCGATGGCCTGGAGCTCCTGGCGAGTGGGATACCCACCGGCCTCCTCGATATTACCCTCGCGCAGTTCCTCGAGCTGCACTGCCGGGGCGATGGGACGATCGTATTGCTGATCGGACCCCTCGATGGAGGCCATGCTGTAGCGACGTCCGGTGGGCTCCAGATTCACCCGGACCGAGAGGTGGGCCAGGGTCCCGGAGGGCTCCTCCACAGTGGCGGGAAGGAGAACCATCGGGTTCACGCCGTTCCCGTTGGCGTATCGGCCGTAGTTCTCATGCCCTTCGCCCATGGCAATGGCGACGGTGTCGGCACGGATCCCCGGGTACGTGTAGACCGGTACCTCGAGCTCCCCATGCGGAGACGCCACGCGGACCATGTCACCCCGGCGGACACCCAGCTCCTCCGCCGTCTCGGGGTGGATCTCCACCCAGGAGTGCCAGGCCAGTTTCGTCACTGGATCCGGCAGCTCCTGCAACCACGGCTTGTTGGCCCCGCGACCGTCCCCGAAGCGCGACGAGGGGTAGACGACCAGAGCCATCCCGTCGCCCTCGAGCTCCGGAGCATCGAAGGTGAGGGCCCGATCTGGGGTCTGCATCGCGGTCGCCTGCGCGGGAGCCGCATCCACCTCCACCACTCCGACCCGTAGCGCTTCCCGCCAGAACGCGTCGAACGACCCGCCCGGTGAACCCAGCTCCGCATGGAGGTCACTCCACCGATTGCGGAGGTAGTCGTGGAAGGTCTCGGCTCCCAGATCCTCACCCAGCCTACCGGCCAGCCTCACGAGCACGTCCCCGGCGGACCGGGAGTCGAAGTGGGGGACCGGCTGCATTACCGGTTGACGAAGGGCCCACAGCTCCGGACGCGGATTCGAATCGCCCCATGACTCCAAAGTGTGGGCGTCGGGGAGGACCAGGTCGCAGAGCGCCGCAGTCTCGTCCAGATGCGGGGTGATCGCCACCGAGAACCCGACCTGTCCTAGAGCCTGCCGGAACCCGGATTCCGGAGGGAGGGAATAGGCCGGATTGACGTTGTGCAGCACCATGGCGGGAACCTGTCCCTCCGCCATCCGGGAGATCACGTCTGCGAGTTCCCGGTAGGGCGTCGCGGGCGCAGCCAGGTCGGAACGGGTCACGTGCAGGGTGCTCCCCACGCTTCCCGCCACCGCGTTGAGGATCAGTACTGCCAGGTTCGTGGCGGTGGCGTTCGCGCCCTGGCCGGCCACACCCGGTCCGACCGCCAGCGGGGCGCTGGCGGCCTGGAAGGCATCCGCGAGCTCCTCGATGGTCTCCGCTGGGATTCCGGCCTCGTTCGCCGCCGCCTGGGCGTCGTACGCTTCGATCAGATCGGAGTACGGTCCCCCGTCGGCACCGCGCTGGACCAGCGCATGCGCGATCGCCAGGGCCACGACTCCCTCCGAACCCGCCGTGAGGGGCACCCACTCGTCCGCATTCTGCCCGGTCAGGGAGAGACGCGGGGAGAGGAACACGAAACGGGCCTTCTCGTGGGCCTCGTCGATGCCGGTGCTCCGGGCGAAGCCGCGCGCGTGCTCCACCGGGGAGAGCCAGGTCTCGAGGAAGTCGGCACCGAACGAGAAGATGAGGTCTGCTTCTTCGAAGCGGAAGGTCGGGACCGCGTCCTGCCCGAAGGCCATACGCGTGGCCTCCCGCAAGGGAGCCTCCGAGAGCGCCTCGTACTCCACTCGGCTGCCACCCACCGACTCCACCACCGACTCGATGAGGCCGGCCAGTGCCGGCCCTTCCTTACGGGTGACGAAGACGAAATCGCTGCCGGCGTCCTGGACATGCTGTGACAGGAGGGCCTCGGCCTCGTCCCAGGCGATGGGCTGGAATTCACCGTCTTCCCCGCGCCGCACCGGACCCTCGAGGCGGTCGGGGTTGTAGAGCCCCTGGAGAGAGGCGTGCCCCCGGGCGCAGAGAGCGCCACCGGACACCGGGTGGTGCGGATTCCCCTCCACCTTCACGGCCCGGCCTTCCCGGGTGCGGACCCAGACGCCGCACGCGGCGGGACATTCCCCACAGACGGTGGAATACCAGGTGGCCACACCCGGTGTAATCTCTTCAGGGGGCGTGACGTACGGGATCAGCTTCTCGACCTGATCCGTGGAGCAGCCGACCAACCCCGCACCAGCGCCGGATACTCCCAGCACCTTGAGGAAGTCGCGCCGCTTGATCCCTTCGCTCATGAGTGTCCCTCGATCGCCGCTCGATGAGTCCGACGCGGCCCGAGGGACGTCGCCGGCTCGATGGTGGGCGCTCTGTTCTTCATCAGTAGTGGCAAGCCGTGCAGTCGCGGGTGGCACCCTGCTCGATGTGACAGTTCAAGCACCATCCCATGGTAAGGGGTTGCTGGACCTCCTGGATCACGCCGATCTCCTCGACGGGACCATGGCACTCCTGGCACTCCAGCCCGGCAGAGACATGGCGCATGTGTGGGAAGGAGACGTGATCCGACACCTTGTAGATCCGGTTCCACGGGATGGCTTCGCCGCGCTCCCAGAAGCCTCTCAGCTTGGCCACCTCCTCCTGGCGCTCGGTGCCCGCGACAAAGGTGTGGCATCCCATGCAGGTCGCGACGGGAGGAATACCCGCGCTGGACGACCGCTCGGCCGAGAAGTGGCAGAACTGGCAGTCGAGCTGGAGATCGCCGGCGTGTCGATTGTGGGGGAAGGCGATGGGCTGGCCCTCCGGACCGATGTTCACCTGTGCGGCGTCGGAGGTGTCCACATCCTCATCTACCGTCTGACCCTGCAGGAAGGCCAACGAGCCCAGGGCGGCGAGTGCGGCCACCATAGCGATGTACCACGGCTTCTTCATAACCGTCGCTTTTCGGTCGGAAGGCGGGCGGGAAAGCGGGCTCCCCGGCCTCAAACAGGCCAGAACTTAGACGCCGCCCCCGACCTCGTCAACGGCGCGCCGGGGCGCGGGTAGGCAGCCGGGCCCCTCCCGGGAACCGGTTGCCCCGCGGACCGGTGCCCCGCACATTCCGTCCGATCGTTCCAGAGCTATACAGCCATCGTGCAGCGAGCCATGTCCTCAGCCGATCACATCGCGGAGCTTCCCCATCCGTGGGGCAGGCATCCACTCGTGGAGGGCGAAACGCTCGCCCTCCGACTTGGGGCGCGGGACCTCTGGGTCCGCTCCGAGCAGAGGGAGATCCGTCTCGCATTGGGCCCCGATCCTCGGCCCGGCGACCCTCTCCCACCCCCCGACCAGGGCCGCCCGACGCCGGACACTGAATGGTCCCGTTGGGTCCCCCCGGAAACGTCCGGAGACCTGGAGCTCCACCCGTCCCTCCCGGACCGAAGCCTCGTCTTGAAGCCGGAGAACTCCTTCCGCCTCCTTCCGCGCGCCGAGGCGCGGGTCTACGTGCGCGTACCACTCTGGATTCGGATCCAGTTGCGGGTGGAGGGTGTGCCGGGTGGCATCCAGCTCACCGAGGTCCCTACCCTCAGCATGTCCGACACCTGGTGGGGCGACAAGGTGGACGGGGAGCTCGCCTACTGGCTGCCCACGACGGCCAGGCGGGAGATGCTCCCCGGGCTACATCTCCTCCATCTTGCTGCATGTCCCCTCCAACTCACGAATCGGAGTGGGGTTGAGCTGGAGGTGGAGAAGCTGGCTTTCCGGGTAGCCCACCTCTCCCTCTTCCTCCACGAGGGGCACTTCTGGGCGGACGAGGCACGGGTGACGTACCACGGGGAGGCGGAGGGAAGTACGGTCGAGATGTCGGGGCACAGCCCGAAGGAAGCGGAAGGGGGAAACCTGGTCTGCGGACCTCGAGAACCGATTGTCCGCGGGTTCCGCGCCCGGACGTTCATCCGACTGCGCAGCATGTCGGGTATCGGAGGCGATGGATGAGCTTCCTCCTTCTGACCCAGGCCGGAGCGGCGGACGCCGGGAACGGCCTCGCAAGCCTCTTTCTCCTGATCGAGGACGCCGGCGCCTTCATCCGGGCGGGGCTCCTCCTCTTGCTGGGGATACCCCTGCTCATCGGCGCGGCCCGGTGGACGCGGACGCGAGTGGCTGCCCGCTACACCGCGCAGCAAGGGATGGTGGCGAGCAAGGCTCTCCTGTATTCCGGGCTTCTCCTCATCGTGGTGTCGGTCCTCCACCAGCTCGAGTTTTCACTCACCCCCCTCCTGGGCGCGGCGGGGATCGTCGGCATTGCGGTCGGCTTCGCCTCCCAGACCTCCGTGTCCAACGTAATCTCGGGCTTCTTCCTGATCGGGGAGCGACCCTTCGAAGTGGACGACCTCATCCAGGTGGGCGACACAGTGGGCCGCGTCACCTCCATCGATACCCTCTCCATCAAGTTACGGACCTTCGACCACCGGTTCGTCCGCATCCCGAACGAGACCATCGTCAAGAGCCAGGTGACCACCATCACCCGTTTCCCCATCCGGCGACTGGATCTGAACATCGGGGTCGCCTACAAGGAGGATGTCGGACGCGTCCGGGAGATCCTTCTCGACGTCGCGAACCGGAACCCGAGGTCCCTCATGGAACCGGCCCCGCTGGTCTTCTTCGATGCTTACGGAGACTCTGCCCTGCAGCTCCGCCTCGCCGTCTGGGCAACGCGCGAGCAGTTCATCGCCCTCAAGAACTCCCTCCTGGAGGAGATCAAGGCCCGGTTCGACGCGGAGGGGGTTGAGATACCCTTTCCCCATCGGACCTTCTACACGGGAGCGGAAAGTTCTCCCCTTCCCATTCGAATCATCGCCGAGGACGAGCCCCTTTCCGAGCCGGGTTCCGGTTCCGGCGAGATTGGGGACGAGGACGGCCCCGATCCGACGGTGCTCGCCCCGGACCCCGCCAACGACCAAGCGAAGGAGCGCCCATGAGTTCCGAGATCACGCCGCCCTCGGACGTCCCTTCGCACGGCCAACACCTGGCCACCGTGAGCCACGATGGTCGGTTCTGGGACATCTACCTCGAGTTCGAGGACGACCCCCGCAGACACGACGCGTATCGCGGGATCCTCGCCTACTCCCCGGCGGACAGAAACGAGGGCGAGCAGACGCTGCGCACGATCCCCATCATCATCGAGCCCTCTTACGAGGAGGCGGTTCGGAAGGCCCGACAGCTCGACAACCACCAGTTCGTGGCCTTCCTCCGTTCCCTCCTGCCCTGAATACAGGTCGCGAAAAGACCGGGCCCGATTGCGGAACGGTTCCCTTCTTGAAGGCTGTTGAAGAAGTGGGGGGACCACCGTTGGGAGCGCCAGGGACCCGAATC
>JBBDRS010000005.1:0-57176 GCA_040905325.1 Gemmatimonadota bacterium | reverse complement strand
CGCCATCGGACTCCTGGCCGAGCTGGCCATGGGGGGTGGGGGGTCGGGCGCGGAGGTTGGACAGGGGGAAGCCACGGGGTCCCGACGGGAAGAGGCTGCGGACTCGGGCGGGGACGGGTGCGGCTGCTCCGATCACCGGCCCACAACCCACACCGCTCGGGAGCGCGCCACGGCCTCGCGCCTCTCCGGTTCCCGGCCCGAGCGCTACACCGTCATGCTCCATGTGGATGCGGCGACGCTTGCCGGCGTGGATGGGTCCGACTCAGGAGCCGACTCCAACGGCGGATCTGCCGGCGCGGGATCGTCCGGGTCGTCGTCCCCGGCCGCGAACACCCCAAACGCCACCCCACCTCTCACCCTCTACTCCCACCTTGAGGACGGTACACGCGTTTCAGCTGAAACGTCGAGGCGGCTCGCCTGCGATGCCAGCGTCGTCCGCGTCACCCACGCCGCAGACGGCTCCATCCTCGATCTCGGCCGGAAAACCCGCACCCTCTCCCCCGCCCTGCGCCGCGCCCTCGAGATCCGGGACGGCGGATGCCGGTTCCCGGGCTGCGGGCTCCGGTTCACCGAGGGGCACCACATCGTTCACTGGGAGAATGGCGGCGAGACGCGGCTTTCGAACCTCGTCTCCCTCTGCCGCCGCCATCACCGCGCGGTCCACGAGGAGGGGTTCCGCGTCCAGGTCTTCTCCGACGGGCGCCTCCGCTTCCTCGATCGCCTGGGCTGGCCCCTTCCCGACTGCGCTCCGCCCTCCCGGCTCGGGCCCGACCCGGTGGCTCGGCTCATCACGGATCACAAGCGCCGAGGCATCGATCCCGACGAGGACGCGCCCGCCGCCCGCTACCGGCGTCGCGCCGACATCCCCTGGGATCTGGAGGCGCGAGCCTGGGAGGCGGTGGATGGTTGAGGCAGGGGGTTCGCGGGACCCGGACGCCCGTGCCTGGGAGGCAGTGGATGGGTGAGGGCGGAATCGGGGGGACGTCAGAACGCGCTCTGGAGGTGCTGGGACGCCGCCTGCCAGGCGACCTCGAAACGGGGCGACCTCCGCGTCGCGCGGGATGGAGGCGCCCCCTCGATCAGCGGACCCGCCCCTCCTCTTAGGGTCCCCCCGACCCCCTCACCCCCGGCCGCCTCACCCCACCCCCCTCACCCGCCCTACCCGCACCCGGGCCACCTCCAGCTCATCCAGCTCGATCCACGCGGCGAGCCCATCTGGGCCAAACGCGTCCGGAAATGCCATCGCGTCGGCCGGGATGCTCCCGACCACCTCCCCCTCTGGCGTCAGGATGTCGATCGGCCCGGGCTGGTTCGGAGCCCCGGATCGACCGACCCACAGCCGCCCCTCACGATCGGCGGCGAGCCGCCGGATCACGGGAATCTCCGGCCAGAACTCCATCTCCTGCACCTGTTCCTGGAGCATCTCGCGCATGTCACCCTGATCCAGGGTCACCCCTCCCGACACGAGCTGGAACTGGGGCCCTCCCCCTTCGTCCAGCTCGTCCAGCCGCCTCTGGCGCTCCTCCTCGCGCTCCCGCTCGGTCAGGACGCGCGGCGGGATCGGACGCTCGACCACGCCGGCCGGCTCCCCGTCCGGCCCCAGGATTTCGATTCGGTAGGTGGAGGAGTCCGCGACTGCGATGCGCCCATCCGGAAGTACGGCCAGGTGGAGCTGTGGCTCGAACGCCCGCATGGTCCTCCCGGCGAGCCGCAGCGTCCCCGCAGGGCCGGTCATCGTCCGTTCCTCGCCCATGTCCCGTGGAGGGAGCCAGGCCTCATGGAGCACGCTCGCCTCGGCCCCGTCGTCGTCCCCACTCACCAGTGCCACCCTCCGGATCGGGATCTCCGTCGGGACGGACATTCGCCCGCCTTCGGAAGTGATGGTAAACGCCCGAGAGGCGAACACCGCGCCGTCCCCGAGGTGCGGTAGCAGGAGGTTGCCGTCCACCATCGCACCCTCCGGTAGCCGAATCGTACGTCGGTGCTCTCCCTCGGGACCGAAGATCAGGAACCCCCGATGCCCCGCGTCGGCCACCCCCACCTCCCCGTCGGGGAGCACGACGAGGCCCCTGGGAACGCGAAGCTCGCCCGGACCTTCGCCCCGATTACCGAACTGAAGTACTACTTCGCCTTGAGGGTCTACAACGCTGACTCGGTGGGCGTTTGCGTCGAGGATGTAGAGGTTGCCATCCTCGTCGAAGGTCACCATTCCGACCCGGCTGAAGCTGTCCCAGGCGCCGCCCTCCGCCTCGCCTACCAGGTAGGCCATCTCCACCAGGGGCTCGAGTGTGGGCGTACCGGCATCCTGGCCACCCGGATCATCCCCTCCGCAGCCGGCGAGCAAGGATGCCGGGAGAAAGAGGGAGGTGAGAAGTAGGGCTCTGGTGAGGAACGCTCCGGACACCGGGGTTGTCCGGACGAGCGGAGTGGGACCAACGGAGCTGGGGAGGGGATTCGGGCGCTTCATCGGTCATCGCGGGAGAGGGTGCATAGGGGCCCCGAATGGTTGCCCGGGCGGGCCGCGCCGGCCGGGAAGCACGGCGGAAGCTCTCCGCTCACGTCTCAACCAAAGCACGGACCCGACCCGGGGCCAACCACGGAGGATGTCAGCCTCACCCCGCTTGGATGCCGATCGACCGCAGGGGGTTGCCTGCTGCCCCCCGGGCCCGCCACTCAGAGCCCGGCCACTCCCCCTCCCAGGGCGATGAGGAGGCCGCTCACCACCATCATGGCGAGCCATCCCAGCACGGCGGTCAGAATCGCCTTCCCCGTGGAGACGTCCAGCGCCTCCCGCAGCGCCACGATGCCGCACACGAGAATCCAGATTCCAACCACGAGGCGGACGACCCAGCCCAGGACGGGAACCACCGCGAGGAGGTAGAGGACGCCGGGCGCCTGTGCGAACCCGAGCGCCCTCAGCAGCTCGCCCCAGGTGGCGGTGCCGCCCAGGATCTTGTCCCCGATGAGGTAGGTCAGCGCGGCCCAGACGAGCCAGCCCAAAAGCGCCGCGAGGATGGCCGCAACCATCCCGACGACGCCGCCGGTCGCGCCCCCGACCGCCGAGCAGATGGCCACGATCGCTACGACCCCTGCGGCCTGGCCCGTGGCAGAGGTGTCGTGCTCCACCTCGGCATAGATGGCGGAATCGACCTTCGCGGCGCCGATCATGCGTTGCGTGAAGGAATGTCGTTCGAGGGTCTCCATTGCGGTCCTCTCGGGTGACGAGTGGTGAAGGGTGATTGCCAAGAGCGTGCCTCGTGCGCCGAGCCGGCACTCCCGAGCCCAGCCTACCCGAACCTAGCTCCATTCGGCCCCCATCCGCGATGCCCGCGAGGAAGTCCGATCTACTCGGAGCAGTCACGGACGGGTGCCGTCACTCCTTGCAGATTTCTGTCGGAAGGAATATGGTGATCCTGCACCGCCTGGGTGCCTCCCGTCGCTGGACGCCGCTTCGCACAGGTCCTCGCCGCGCAAGGTACCAGGCGGTGTTCTGCATCCCCCCACCACGCTCCCGACGCTGGATTCGAGATAGACGCAATGGACGTATTCACCGCCGCACCCCACTCGGACATCCTCGTCCTCGTGGTGCAGGTAGGGATTCTGCTGCTGGTCGCTCGGGCGCTCGGGGAGGTCGCCCAGCGGCTCGGACAGCCCTCCGTGGTCGGCGAGATCCTCGCGGGGATCGTCCTGGGACCGTCCCTCCTCAGCGGATTCGTCCCCGTGCTTGGCCAGTGGATCCTCCCGCAGACCGAGCTACAGGGGTACCTCCTCGAGGTCGTGAGCCTCATCGGGGTGATGTTCCTCCTGCTCATCACTGGACTGGAGACCGACCTGCGCCTCATCAAGCGCCACGCACGCACGGCGCTGAGTGTGTCGTGGGGCGGGATCGCGGTCACCTTCGGCACCGGGTTCCTCCTGGGTCAGCACCTCCCCGACTTCCTCCTGGTGGATCCGGACCAGCGGCTGGTGTTCAGCCTTTTCGTGGGCACCGCCCTGTCGATCTCGGCCATCCCGGTGATTGCGAAGGTGCTGATGGACCTCAACCTCATCCGGCGAGACGTGGGGCAGACGATCCTGGCCGCCGGGATGAGCGACGACACCATCGGCTGGATCATGCTCTCCACCGTGGCCGGGATCGCGGCGGGGGACGCGGTGACCGCGGGGAGCGTCGCCACCACCGTGGGAAGCGTCCTCCTCTTCCTGGGGCTGAGTGTTACGCTGGGGCAGTGGCTCCTCCGGAAGGTCTTCGGCTGGGTGCAGGACGAGATCGTGTCGCGCGACCGACTCCTCACCCTGGTCGTCGTCACCGCTTTCGCCTTCGGCGCCATCAGCCAGGCGCTCCACCTGGAGGCCATCCTGGGTGCCTTCGTGGCCGGGATCATCTTCGGTCAGATGCCCCGCCTCCCCCAGGAGGTGCACCAGCGGCTGGAGAGCATGACCCTCGGGATCTTCGCGCCGATCTTCTTCGCAGTGGCCGGCCTCAAGGTGAACGTGCACGCCCTCCTGACCCCGACGCTCATCGGGATCACGCTTCTGGTCATCGCCATCGCCACCCTCGGGAAGGTGGCGGGCACATACCTTGGCGCCCGGCTTGGAGGAGGCAAGGACCATTGGACGGCGCTCAGCTTCGGGGCCGGCCTGAACGCGCGGGGGGCGATGGAGATCATCATCGCCACCGTGGGCCTCTCGCTCGGCGTGCTGACCCAGGACATGTTCTCCGTGATCGTCGTGATGGCCATCGCCACCTCGCTGATGGCACCCTTCGCCCTCCGCTGGGTGCTCCAGCGTGTGGCCGTCACCGACGAGGAGGCCGCGAGGCTCATGCAGGAGGAGTTCGCGAAGGGAAGCCTGGTGGCCGGCATCCATCGGGTTCTCCTGCCCGTGAGGCTTCAGGAGGAGACGGAGGGACCGATCCAGGCGGTCGAGAAGCAGATACTGCAGAAGCTCCACCAAAGGAACCATCTCTCCATCACCCTCCTTACGGTGGTGAGCTCGGAGGAGGAGCGGCTGCAGGCGCAGCTTTTCCAGCAGGAGCTCCGCAAGTCCTTCACCGAGGCGGAGATCGTCACGAAGGTCGTGGTCGGTGATGCCCACAGGAAGGTGATCCTGAACGAGGCGGCAAAGGACTACCACCTCCTCGTGATCGGCGCGTCGCGGAGGGAGGAGGAGCGGCGGGAGGTCCTCTTCTCGCACCTCGTGGACTGGGTGGTGCGGAACGCCCCGTGTCCCACCCTCGTCGTTCAGGGGAAGCAGGTGGACAAGGACTGGTCACCCCGGCGGGTGCTGGTTCCGACGAACGGGTCGGAGAATTCGAAGAACGCCGCCGAGCTCGCGTTCTACATGAACGAACGGGGGAAGGACGAGGTCATCGTGGTGAACGTGGTGGACGAGCAGGAGGCGGAAGGGTACCACGGCCTCCCCGTGCCGCAGCGCACGCACGAGCGACGCGTCGCCATCGCCCAGGAGATCGTGGAGGAGCTGCGATCCATGGGGGAGTCGATGGGCGTCCTGACGGACGCGGACGTGCGGACGTCGACGAGTCCGGAGAAGGGGATCCTGGACACCGCCAAGGTGAAGGCCGCCGACCTGATCGTGCTGGGCACCGGTGTTCGGCCCGGCTCCGATCGCCTCTTCCTGGGCCCCCGGGTAGAGCGCATCCTGGCCGAGAGCGAGTGTCCGGTGGTGGTGCTGAATGCGTGAGGGTCAACCGGACCCGCTACTCCGGTTCGCGACGCGCCGTCAGCCCTCCCGATCCAGAGCATACCGCCGGACGTGCTCGACCCCGAGCTCATCCTCCCAATGCCCCAGGATGTGGCTCTCGCCGATCTCGTGGACCTCGAGCCCCCTCGGGAGGTCGATCACCCCCTGAGCCCTGCCCTCCGGATCGAAGACGAGCCAGGTGGGAGGGTCCTCTTCGTCGAGACGGAAGAGCTCGGCCCACGTCCATCCCAGCCGATCCACGATGAGGGATTGGAACGCCGGGACCATCTCCGGAAGGTCCAACGGTTCCAACACGCTGAGGAGCTGTTCGGCCCGGACTCGCTGGCGCTCCAGTCCCTGGCGAGTCGATCCCGAGCCTCGCTGTCGACCGGACGGCCCGGCGCGTCGACCCGGGCGATGCCCGAGAGGCGGCCGGTATCGTCGAGATACCTCAGCTCGAAAGGGCGGCTCCCTTCCACAATCAGACCCTCTGGACGCACCGCGACCAACCCCGCTGGCTCGAACGGAGCTGCCAGGATCGTGGGGAGGGCCCTTCCTGATCTCCTGAACACGAGGGAGTGGTTGCCATAGTGCGCGATCGTGTCCACGGTCGACCGGACCAGGTCGACCCAACGCACGGAGAGCGGTGCGTCGACGAGCCCCTCGCCCTGGAAGTTACCTCCCCCCGTTCGGAATGCCACCCTCTCATCCTTCGCTGCTACGGGTGCGCCGGCGAGGAGGGGCGGGCCACCGGAGGGCATGGGCTGGGCGCGGTGGCCGGACCCGTCCTTCGCGACCCAGGTGAACCGGCGCGGTATCTGGTCGAAGATGAGGAGGGAGTCCCCGGCAAACTGCCGGATCAGTCGAGGAGCTCGAAAATCCCCCGGGCCATCTCCTTCCCCCCCGAGTGCCAGGCGGGCCTCCCCCGACGCGGCGAACCAGCGCAGTTCGGCACTCCCCCCGTCGACAACCACCACCTCACCCCCAGGAGCCGAGGTGATTCCCCCAATGCGATGAAACTGGGTGGATGCCTCGCCGAAGAGGTGCCCAATCTCCAGGTCGGGCAAGGTATCGACCGTCCAGGGGAGGAACGTCTCGAGCGCCTCCCCGGAGGACTCCACCACCCTGACGCCGGCGCTGTCCCACTCCTGGAAACCGACCGATCCCGCCGCCCCCCGTGGGCCGTCTTCGGCACACCCTCCGAGAACGCTCAACCCAATGGCCAGGGCCGCGGCCCACGTTCCGGTCCCCCACTCTCCACGCGTCATCCACTCTCCGATCTTCATCCGGTCAACTCCGCTGGAGTGTACCTGGGCGGACGTGGACCCGGCTGGAAGGCCGGATCATGCCCTGATGCTCCCCGTGTCCCCGGGCGATCGTATCGACCAGGCATCTCTCCCAGCATGGGAGGCCTCCCCCTGATGGAACAACCCCAGGACTTCATGCCGACTTCCGCCCTCCACCCCACCCCCCGCTTCACGGAAGGACGTCACGGCAGGACAAGCCGTCCCACGAACACCTGGGGTTCACCTATGGGACCCTCGACGGCCGCAACGAACCGGCCATCCTGGATCACCGGGAGGGGTGATCCCGAAACCGGAACCGGGAGATGCACCTCACCCAGGAAGGTGCCCTGACGAAACACATCCAGGGCGTCGCAGGGCTCGCGGCCGGTGGCGCAGACCCAGAGCCGACCCTCGTCATCGGTCACGAACCACCGGAGCGGGGGGAACGTCTCGGGCCGCATCGCGGGATCCACCGCGATCCCGAAACGAGCCTCGACGTTCGAGATGGCGGCCCTGAGGGAATCCCCCTCCTCGGGTGTCAGCGGCGCCGGATCCACCGGTCTCGAGACGATGGCGACGGTGTCCCCGGCCAGGGCGATGTTCGTGATCTCGTAGCGGGAACTCACAGCCTGCCAGACGCCTCCCTCGGGATCCCAGCTCTGCATCGCCTCCGGCGCGAACGGGATGGTCACCATCACCCCAGCGCCCAGGGTGGGGGCGGGCACCTGACGGCGGGGGACGATGAACTCCGTTCCGTGGGACCCGTCGGGCTCCACCCGGAAGACTACCCCGGCCGGGCCCTCGCCGGATGCCCGCGTCGCGTAGTCATGGAACCGGCCCTCCCGGTCGAAGCCTCCGGTCCAGGGTCGGGTGGAGACCTGCGACGAGCGCGGGAAGGTCACGGACCCGCCCTCTGGATCGATGACGGTATAGCGAGCGTTCAGGGCGTCCACCACCCACACCTCCCCTTCGCCACCGGTTGCAATCCCCACCACCCCCCGAAACTCTCCGGGCCCCAGACCCGTGCCTCCGAACGTCGATCGGTGGGTGCCGTCCCGCGCGAAGCGGTGCAGTTCGTTGGTAGAGTGGTCGAACACGAGGAGGTCACCCTCCGGGCTGATCTTCAGGGCCCGGATGTCCCCAAACACCTCGGGTCCCGTGCCGTCGAGTTCGCCGATCCGCAGGACCTCCTCGACCCGACCGGACTCCCCGTCCCATCCGGGCACTGCGTGGCTCCCCTCGTCGCCCTCGCACCCCGCGTGCAGGAGGGCCAGCCCGGCGGCGAGTAGCACCCAGCGAGGCATGAGGCTATTCACGTGCGGAGGCCTCCGCCTCCTGCGAATCCGGAGATGGTTGGTCCGGTGGGAGCGCCGCATACACCTCAAGCATGGCCGCTCCTGCTTCACTCTCCGCCAGCACGAGCACGAGGTCCTCGTCGAAATCCATCACGTGGACGTCGCTGGACAACCGCAAGCGCCGTTCCATACGCAGATGCTCGTCCAGCGCTACCCAGAGCACGGAGTCGCTCGTCGGTAGCGGAAACTCCCGGATCCAGAGGAGGCCATCCGGACTCCCCTTGAGTGCAGACACCGCCGGAAGGTGAGCGCGCGCGGGAAGCGGAGCGTCGAGGAGGGCCGAACTCACTCCGCGACGGTCGATGACGGTGCCGTCACTGAACTCGAGCGGGCCGAGTTGTCGGCCGTTCACCTCTCCGCGGATCGAGTCGATGACGGCCTCTACCCAGACGTCCTCCGCCGGCACGGGATCGTGTTCGAATTCCACACTGGAATGGGCTCCATCCTCTTCGTACCGATCGAGGAGGAGCGAGCCCATGTCGACGAGGTACCAGGCGCGCCCTGCCACGGCGGACAAGATGTTGTGCCCGAATACGATAGGGAAATGGGTGGCGTACGGTCCGAGTCGTGCCGCCCACCACTCCTCGCCGGGGCGGATGACCCTCTGGACGATCTCTCCGGTCCGGAGACTGACCACGAGGAAGTGGACGTCCTCCCTCGCCCGCGCCGGGTCGGGAGGGCCGCTCAGGATCACGGGCCGGCGGAGCTCCACCAGCGCGTGATCCGCAAAGGTGCCGAGGAGGGTCGGATCGTGACGTTCCGGCATTTCTCCATGCATGGCCGCCTCACCGACGTGCTTCCCCGCACCGTCCAGGAACGTGAAGCGGAAGTGGTACGCATCCCATGCCACCAGCCCCTCTCCATGTCGGGCAACGCCGGTGAGGCTCACGTACTCCTCCGGGCCATACCCCTCGCCACCCTGGCGCGCCGTGACCTGCCCGAGCGAGTCCACCAGGACCACCTCCCGTGACCCGAGGTCGGCGATCGCGACACCGCGTCTGAAGAGGACCGCATCTTTTACCCACCCGAGGGCAGCCGCATCGGACCGGACCGCCAGGATGGGCTCGGCGGACAACCGCCACACGTCTCCGTGGGGCGCGAAAATGTCGGTCGTTGCGGGCTGACCGGACTCCGGGGCGTCGCCAGGGGCTCCTTCACATCCGGAAAGCAGGAGGGCGGCGATGAGGAGGGCGGGTAGCCATAGGAGCCACGGGCGGCCGGAACGGACCGGCGCGGCAGAACGCAACCGGCGCGCCGGGCCCCCACTACCCCCGCTCGTCCGAACGCGGAACGTCCCGCGAGCATCCTCTTCACCGGCTCCTCGACCCAGTGGTACCCCCGAGCGAGGGATCACTGGCGGGAGGGCGGCCCAACTTCGATCCGGTAGCCGGTGAAGGTCCAGGGGTCCGGCGGAGGCGCGTTGAGGATCCAGAGCAGTCGTCCTTGTCGTAGTCGTGGGCCGGTGCCGCATGGAATTCCCATCCCTCCGGTGTCAGAGCGGCGAACTCGACGGCCTGTCTGCGTCTGCGATAACTCTAGTAATTATGAGGGAGGGGGGTGCGACACGCAAACCATTTTCCCGCGAGCACTCTATGCGGGTTCGGGGCATTCCAGGGAGAGGAAGATGACCTGGATCCACTGCCACCCCTCCGCACTCTCTGCCATCCGAACCAGGCGGCCGTCCCGGAGGAATCCGTGGATGGGGTCATCCCAACGCCGGACCGCCCGAACCTCGCCGGTGCCCCTGTCCATGAGCACGATCACGCTGTCGAACCTCCGGGCAAGGCCTGACGGAGCAAAGTGATCGGCTGGCAGCGCCTGGCTCGGCTCCACTGCGGCGGCCTCGTCGTTCAGCGGCACGGACACCAGCACCCACAGCTCCGACCCGGTCGGGTCTTCCCACAGGGCAGAAGGGCGAATCCCCTCCACGCCGGCTTGGGCGGCCAAGCGCGCCCACTCCACCTCGGCCAATAGCGTCCCGGCCGGTGACCACTTTTCGAGGCGGCCGGCTTCGGAGAGCGACAGCCAGAGGCCGTCTTCCGCTGCGGAATACCCGATGAGCCCGACGCCGTGCGGAGTGCCGGCTCGGAGCTCCCCCGTGGGGCCGAGCCCGCGGAGCCAGTCCCCCGTCTCCAGGGAAAACACGTTCACCTCGCGAGCGGGAGCGGACTGGTGTCTGACGCGGGGATTGTGAATGGCGAGCTGGGAATCATTGGGCGCCACCGCTGCGTGCATGGGTGACGGGAGTCCGGAGATCGTCCGACGGTAGGCACCATCCACCCCGAAGACATGGACCCCGGAGTTCAGGTCGTGCACGAGGACCTCGCCCCCGGGGGTCGCGGTGATCCGCCACGGGTACTCGAACTCCCCGGGTCCCTGCCCGGCCCCTCCCAGCGCCCCCACGTAACGACCGTCCTCGTCGTAGACCAGCACCCCCGCGGCCGGGAGGCTCTGGGAGACGGCGTAATACCGGCCATCCGTCCCGAAGGCGACCCAGGTGATCCCCGCGGGGCCTCGCGCATCCTCCATCGATCCGAGGTCCAGGGATTCGACGGTCACCAGTTCACACGGCTCGGCGGCGGGGCTCGGTGGCGAGTAGAGCCAGAGGGTCGGGACTGCGAGCAAGGTCATGCATGCGGCCATCGCCACGGCGTACAGGCCGGGGACCTTGGCACCCCCCACCGACCGGACCAAGTCCCCCTCCGGCCGCCCATTCGGTCCCCCGGCGCTCAACAGATCCCCTCCGGTACCTCGTACCGCACCAATCGGGGGAGCCCCTCCTCGGACATCTCCGCGGCGACCAGGAACGAGGGCCCTCCGGCCACGTCGACGGGCTCGCCCGCATGGGTGGCGACCAGGCCGCACCCCTCGGAGGAGCCGGAGGCCGTCAGCAGCCGCCACTCGCGCGTCCGTTCCCCGGCCTCGAGCGAGGGTCGCATCAGCCAGAGGGCTTCGGTCCCGGCACCGAACATCCCGTCGGAGAGGGGCGCACGGGCGGGGGTTCGTTCCTCGAGCTCCTCGAGCATGTCGTCGAACTTGTCCCGAAAGTAGTCTCCCAGGGACTCCGGCAGCCGACCGGCCGCGAGCTGCTCCTCGAGCTCCCCGAAGAGCGATTCTCGAACGGATTCCGCCGCCGCGATCCGGGCCTCCCCGCTGAGTTCGTCCGCCGTGGCGTCGAACTCCAGGACTCGCAGTTCCTCTCCGCTATCTGCGTCGCGGAGCCGGATCGAACTCCCCGCGGACCGGCCGAGAGCGTACGCCGAGCCGGCGAGGAAGGTGAGTTGGGGTCGATCGGCGAAGGGCACCGGAACCGCGGCCGTGTTCGTCGCGTCGCGTCGCACGACGTGGAAATCGTTCGGCTCCTCGTGGACGACCTCGATGATCTCGCCGGACGCCGAGACCCGCACGAGCCTGGAGGAATCCTCTGCGTCTCTCACCAGGTTCCGCGGACGATGAACGAGCCAGAGGGCGAGATCGTCTCCGAGACGGCCCACGGCCCTTACCTCGTCGGGGAACGCGCGGACCTCCTCAGGGAGCGGGACCGTCCCGAAAGCCTCCCCGTCCGTTCCGAAGAGCGTCACCCTCCGAAGCTGCTGGTCCACCACCGCGACCTGCCCGGGCCCGATCGCGTCCACGAGGACCGGGGACTGGTACTCCCCGGGGCCCTCTCCCCTCCGCCCGACCGGCCCCAGGTACTCCCCCTCCAGCGACCACCGATGGATGCCCGTCACGAGGTCCGCCACCCAGACCTCGTTGTCGGCGACCGTCACGCTCACCGGGTCGGCGAGCTCGGAGTCCTCCCAGGTGACGTCCCAACCCTGCTCGAAGGGCACCGGCTGGGCGGCGGCCGGCTCGGACGCCCATGCGAGGAGGAAGATCGGGAGGAGGAAGATCGCGCGACAGGCTCGGTCCCGCCACCTCGGGACAACGACGGCTGCGGTCGCACGGGGGAAGAGGGGACGAGTCCGTCCAATGCCGGATTGCACACTCGTGGTTGGCATGGACGGGCGCGAGGGGCGGGGCGGTCCCAAATACTCGCGGTCCAAGCAGCCTCCTCCGCTGCGAGTGGGAACCGGCGAACCCGGATCGATCCGCACAACTACCAGATCAACAACCAACCCAGCGCGCCCAGCGCCACCGCCGCGACCAGGGTCCGCTTGGTGCGGCGCGGCGCATTGGTATCCGGCGAGCGACGGGTCCAATAGACGATCACGGCGCAGGGGAACCCGCCCAAGTTCAACTCGGGCGTGATGTTCGGGCGGGTGTAGACCTCGACGCCCTCCAGATCGTACGGCGCCAGGTTCGGCGTCCCGGGCACGGGAGCACCGTCCACCCAGTACTCGAGACCGGAATCCGTGATACCTGATCCCCTCGCGCAAGCCCCGCGGAGCACGGCTCCCCCTTGGAGGGTGGCGTACCGCACTGCCATCGTCGTGCGCGCCAGCATATGCGCAGCGGTAATCGCGCGTCCTTCGAACCATTCGATCTCATCGCGGGTCATGAACTCTCCGAATCCAGCACGCTCGAAACGCGCCCATCGCCGATAGAACGGTGCCATGCCGCCGATGTTGGCACGATTCGCCCAGGGTCGTGCTGACGCCGTGACGGTGAGTGGCGCAACGAGCACGGCATCGGTCGAAATCCGGAATTCCACTTGGAGTGAATCCCCCGGCATGAGGTGGAGTTCCGAGCTCTCTCCGGACTCGTATCCCATCCTCTCGACCGTCACCCGATACGTGCCGGGGGCAGGACTGACGAGCCGAAAATAACCATCCTCATCCGAAAGCACGGTGGCAACGGCGGAACCCGTTCGGCCCACGAGCCGCACGGTTCCCATGACGATCGGGTCCCCCGTTCCGTCGTCGAGAACGCGACCCGCGATGAGTTGCTCCTCCTGACGGGGCGCGCGGTCGGCACGTTCCAGACTCACCAGGATGGAATCGAGAACCATCGGACTGGGCTGCAACGACAATGTGACGTGCGCTGGTTCCTCAGCATCCACCACCCTTACTTCCGACTCGCCCGCCGCGTATCCAAGGCGCATGGCTCGCACGCGGTAGCTTCCAGCACGTACGTCCGAGAAGTGGAACTCACCCCGCTCGTCCGTCCGTGTACCGACAACCTCGCCCGAACCGACAATCTCCACGACGGCGTCCCGAATTGGAAGCGCGGTCTCCGCGTCCAGTATCCGCCCGGATAGGCTCCCACCGGGACCCATCGGTTGGAAGGAGGAGAAGCCCCCGGACGCCCATGCCATCGAAGGATCACAAAGCAGGGCGATGACAACGAGGACTACCCAACGGAGGACATCTGCTCCGAACCGGCACGTCCGGACACAGTACCAACCCCGGAGTGGTCGAGCCCGAGCGGCATGGTCTCTCCTGGCTCTCATCATATCCCAATCCTGGACACGCTATCCCGACTCACCCAGCGCCTGCTCGACCAACGTCCGAAGCCGTAGCATGCTGGGCACGCCCGGAACGACAATGCCATTGACCAAGAGCGCCGGCGTTTCTCTCAAACCAAGACGTTCACCCAGGTTACGTCTATATTCGACGCGGAGCAAGAACTCTTGCTCCGATAGGCAGACCTCAAACTGTTCTAGATCCGGAACTGCAGCGTCCCTCGCGAGATCTCGCCAACTCACAGATGGCGACGACGAGGACGCCGAGGCCACACGGGCCTCACTACTCCTCGCCGTCCGACACAGCCTCGAGCCGGAGCCGCTCGACGGAGGTCACCCCGAAGGCCGGGTCCACGCGGAACCCCCAGAGGTGATCGCCGTCGCGATCCCGGAGGACGATACCTCTCGGAACCTCCACCGTCGCGGTGATGGAACCGTCGGGGCCCACGACGCGCCACACATGTGTGGCCGTCCTGAAGGCCGGTTCTCGGAGCCAGGTCTCGCCCGATGCCGTCACGAACATCTCGTCTACGGCGGGAATCCACGAGGGCAACGCCAACGCCCTCACCACCTCTGCTCGGCTGTGTCCGGTCGGCGCGCCCCGTGCCCCGAGTGCATCGACCACCGCCTCCTCGAGACGGGCCACCTCGTCAGGAGGGACGGGTACGGGCGGAATGCCCAGATCCACCATCTCGGTCCGCCGGTCCTCAATGTGATAGATCGCGAGGGAGAGGCCGGTCCCCTCTCGGTCCCGCGCCTGAACGAACCGGGAGCCGTCGACCGACATCGCGAAACGGTCTGCTCGGTGGAGCGGTCGACTGAACACCCGGGCACCGACGCCTTCCCGCGGAAGAACGACGGAACCGTCCTTCGTCGCCCGTGCCGGCAACGTATCGATTACGTTGCCTATCAGGTCTACTAGTCGCGCGGGAAAGAGGTCTGGGACAGCCTCCGATTGAGAAACTGTTACAGACTCCATCGCCACGAGGGTTCCGTGACTAGCGGGAAAGATGAAGCCCACGGTCGTAAAGGGAGGCGACGGTTCGTGCCGGTGGAATCGCTCGCTCCCTACCAACCCCCCGTCCAATGTGAACGTGGTGACCCGGTCGAGTTGGCGGTCCACGACGATAACGGACGAGCCGACAACGCTCATCGCGGCGAGCTGCCTCATCTCCCCCGGACCCTCCCCCGTGCCTCCCCATTCGGCGAGGAGCTCCCCGGACTCCGCATCGAGGACGCGGATCACCCGCTCGGAGGGCTGGGATACGAGCACCCGCGAGCCCACGACGATGATCGACTCGACCCGAGTGAGTGCGAGGGTGCCGTCGACATCGCCTACGGAGAGCTCGGGGATGGCCCGGTAGCGCTCCGGCGTGTACTCTTGCGACTCCGCGGATGCTGAGACGCTGAAGAGGCCCAGAAAGAGGATCACCAGAACCCCGGTGCGAAGTCCGGCCCGGAGTCCCGCGGGGAGGAAAGGTCGCGGGTTGACGGAACGATTCTCAGTCAAGCCGCTCGGCGCGAGTACATCTGGTGGAACCGCCTTGAGGACATACGAGAGATCAAGTCGCGTCACTACTGTCATCATCTACAGTCCAGTTCATAAGGACCACGTGGATCACCCAACACCGGCCAATCTTGCTGCTAAAGTTGCGGAGGCTCTCGACCGAGTTGGTTCTTGGCGAGGACCGGAACACCGAACTCGTCATGCGTTACGGTCCATACCACTGCCTCGTCCACCGCCAGCAGAATCACATCCACCGGAACCCTGAGTTCCCCGCGTACCAGGCCATCGGCACCTCGCACCTCCCAGACCCGGGCGCCAGGGTTCTCATCCGCATGCCTCTCGATCCATGTGTCGCCGCTTGCCGCGAGGAGGGCTCTCGCCACTGGGGGAATCATCGTGGGCGCGCCCACTGCGTCAGAGACCTGGCCTTCGATCCATGCCTGAGCCCGGTCCGGGAACCGTTCGTGGAGCCCTTGGGAAATGTGGCGAACCGTGTCTGCGACGGCTTCCGGAGTTGGTGGTGACGGATCGAACACCACGTCGTGCTCCCATACCACTTGGCCGGCCGGTGCGATTTTCCGCAGGCTGAACGTGGCCGAATCCGGAGTGTGCATCGCAGGACTGTCAACCACCAGCAGCGAGTTGCCGTCGGTTCCAAGGGCGACGCGGCTCCGTATGCCGAAGGGGCGCACCATCGTAACCCCGGGCCCATCCAGAGACACTTGCATCACTGTCTCCGAGCCCCACATCGAGGTCACGCTATCAGCAACGGTTCCATCTGCCTGCCAATGCAGGAGAACCTCAGGTGCTGGACGCTCCTGCGATGTCGCCGAACGTACCAGCCCGATCCTATGCTCTCCAGCCAAGACCCCGATGACCCGAGCACGGTCCCAACCCGGTGGCGGTTGGACGAGCTCCGTACCGATGAGGCTACCATCCGAGTCGAATGAGTGGACCCGGTTGCCTGCCACCACCTTGAATACCTCGTCGAACCATCCGATCATCGACGGAGGCGGGTACGAAGTCCACTCTCCCGGACCGTCCCCTGACCTCCCTAGAGTGTGCCGCAGAGTGCCGTCGGCGTTGAGCGTGATGATCGGAGTAATATTCATTTGAACGATGGACAGACCTCCGCTCGGCGCGGGTGCCACGCGGCTGATACTGGACAGGTTCAGGGTCGTGTCGACGGCTCCCCCCACCTGCCATTCTTCCGTCAGGACGAAGCGCGCGACCGAGTCGTCCGCGCCATCATTCCCGTCCCCACGGTCCAGTTGGCCGCAGGCCAAAGCCAGGAAGCAAAGGAATACGACTGGGGCTCTCATGGTCCTGACCTCCTTAGCGGCCTGAGAAAGCCCGTGCCTTGTGACCTCTGACACGGGGGTGGCGACGGCGCCGCACGGTGCTCCTAGAGGATAAGGACCTGCGCCTGAGAACGCACGTTGGCCAACGTGGCCTTGCTGTAGGTCTGGGAAATCACGGGTCCATGGCACGACCGCATGACTCCACCCGACTCAAGCCGCCCGCCTTCAACTGCGTGTCCTGGCGGTGTGATGTCACGCCGATCGAATCAAACACGACCCGCCAGTCGACCTCGGGTGACGCCCGCTCCACAGCGCGCGCGATCTCCTCCCCGATCAATCGCGTCCCAGCAAAGACGAGCACCGACGACACGACGCGCCTCCTGCATGAGGGACACAGCAACCACACGCACCTATACAGCCCCAAGGGATAGGGGGGGGGTCGACGGGGCAAGTTCTGACGTTCTATCCAGGTCCCCCGGACAGGCGAAAGCCCCCCGGCGCGGCGAGGGCCTGACCAGTCTGGCCGATTCGGCCCGGTTCCATGGCCGATCCGGCGCTGGCGGCAAAGCAACCGGACCCGATATCCTTCGAAGGTCGTGCGCCTTGAGATTCTTCACGGTCGCGCGGTTCAGAGTTGCGATTCGCCCCTTGCGACCCGGTGACTTGTTGAGCGGGCGCCCCGGGAACGATCCGGGCGGAGAGCGGGTGACGAAAGAGCGAGGCGTTCCTCAACCATCCCGGTCGATCCGTAACCCGGGCAGCCACCCTTGTCACTCGTGGCCTGATAGTTGAATGAGTAGCAGAAACGCGTTGTTTCCCACAAGCATCGGACGGTCCGAAATGTGCCCGCCCACTGGAGTTCATCCGCCGAGGTTGATGCCGCTCATTTTCCCGTTCGTGCTCGCAGCGCTGTTGCCCGCGGCGGTGTACGGCCAGCCCACGCCGGAAGTCCTCTCGGCGGTAAGCTGCGAGAGTTGCGAGGTCGTGCTCGTGCCGACCGTCACCCTCGGGGATGAGGACGGGCCCGGGATGCTCGAGTTCGAGCGGTCTCTGCTGGCCGCGGATGCGCGGGGCAGGTACTACGTCTACGGCGGTGGGTCACCGTATGTCTGGGTCTTCGGGTCTGACGGGGAACTGATCCGCCGGGTGGGCAATCGGGGGGAAGGGCCGGGCGAGTTCCTTCGGACCGCAGGGGTGGCTGTCGATCCTCATGATTCGGTGTACGTATTCGATGGCGCACTCAGAAGGATGAGCGTTTTCACGCCGGACTTGGAGTTTGGGCGTACTGCATCGGTCGAGTTCTCGGGCGGAAAGGGCGTGTTCTTGGGGGTTGACCTGGTTGTCAACGCGGGGATACGCACTCCGGAGCGTGTCGGCTACCCCTTGCACATCGTGGAGCCGACCGGGGAAACCAGGAACTCCTTCGGGCCCATACCGGGCGCCGTGTTCCGGCCGGACCTGGCAGACATCATCGAGCAGCGGGCGATCGGAGTTGCGGGGGAGGATGCGGTATGGGCAGGGCGGATCAACGAATACCTCCTTGAGAAATGGGATAGGGACGGAACTCTCCGACGCTCCATTTCTCGAGAGACCGAATGGTTCCCAGCGTGGTGGGAACACGAGGACGGCCCTCCGACGACGCACATACGGGACCTACAACAGACTGGCGACACGTTGTGGGTCATGATCATGGTACCAGGACAAGACTGGCAGGACGCAGTCCGGCAGGTCGATGGTGGTCGCCGAGTCGTGGAGGACCGGCAACGGTATCAGGACACCATTATCGAAGCGATCGACCTGACGGACGGGACAGTGCTGGTCTCTTCTCGTATCGAAACACCTCTTGGTGGCTTCGCTGGACCCAACCAGGTGTACGGTTGGCCCACCGAGGTGTTCGATCCGGTCGCAGTTCACCTGTGGGAACTGCGAATTACCCACCCTAACGAAGGGAGATAGGTGCCACTCGGATCGTAGCGCCCTCCAAGGGGCTTGGGGATGGGACGGCGCGGCGAGGTGCGACGGAGGGGAGATGGGTCGGGGCGAGCGCGGGCATGGGACAGGGACTTTGCCGGACAGGCGAAAGCCCCCCGACCGGCGAATCCCTCTCGCCGACCGGGGGGCCTCCCCCACGCACCTTCATCGGGCGGGCGGGTGCGGTTCCGCCGCCCCTGACCCGACCCGTTCCAACCCTTTCGCTACGCCCCGCTTCCCCGCTCCACCGGCACCCCCACCAGCGAGCCGTACTCCGTCCAGGAACCGTCGTAGTTCCGGACGTTCTCGTGGCCGAGCAGCTCATTCAGCACGAACCAGGTGTGGCTCGAGCGCTCACCGATCCGGCAGTAGGCGATGGTCTCGGACTTGGAGCCCACCCCAGCCGCCTCGTAGATCTCTCGTAGTTCGCCGGCGCTCTTGAACGTCCCGTCCTCGTTGGCCGCCTTCGACCAGGGGATGTTCTTGGCGCCCGGCACGTGTCCGCCCACGTAGGGCTGCTCCTGCGGCAGATGCTCCGGAGCGAGCTTCTCCCCGCTGAACTCCTGAGGCGAGCGCACATCGATGAAGGTCGCCTTCCCCGCCGCCTTCAGGACATGATCCCGCAGGGCGCGCAGCTCGGGGCGCTCCTCCGCGTCGAGCCGGGCTTCCACCTTCTCCACCCGGGGCACCTCCGCGTTGGTGGGCCGCTTCTCCAACTCCCACTTCTTCCGCCCGCCGTTCAGGAGCCGCACCCGGTCGAATCCCCGGTACTTGAGGAGCCAGTAGGCGTAGGAGGCGAACCAGTTGTTGTTGCCGCCGTAGAGAACGACGGTGGTGTCCGGCCCCACCCCTGAGCGACCGAGGAGCTCCCGCAGGCGATCGCGGTCCAGGTAGTCGCGGCGAACGCCGTCGTGGAGGTCGGCGTTCCAGTCCCAGAGGATCGCCCCGGGAATATGAGCCGTCTCGTAGAGAGAGGTGTCTTCGTCCACCTCGACGATCCGGATCGAAGGGTCGTCCAGGTGCTCGGCCAGCCAGTCGGTGGACACGAGGGCATCGGGATTTGCGTAGTCGCTCATTTGTTCATCCTCCATGTGTGATGTCTGCATTGACGCCCGGCAGAGTGCGCGGGCATCCAGGTCGTGCGTTGCGGGGGTCGGATGGCGGCAGAGCACTCGCCCTTTGCCGTCTACATCGCGCCTCCGCGCGCGTCCAGGGCACGGCAGCCCTCACCAGAGCCCCCACTGCCAGGCCACGGCCCCTGTGATGAGGGTGGCGGAGCCGGCGGCGATGGGAAGCCCGAGCCGCGCATAGTCCCCAAAGTGGTAGCCTCCGAGACCGTAGACCATGCTGTTCGTCTGATAGCCCACCGGACTCAGGAACGAGGCGGAGGCGGCCAGGGCCACCGCCCAGGCGAAGCCGCGCGGCTCTGCTCCCACGGCGGCGGCCGCCGCTACTCCCACCGGAAACATGAGCACCGCCGCCGCATTGTTCGTGATCAGCTCGGTGAGGAGGAGGGTGGCCAGGACCACCCCGGCCAGCACGGCCACCGGCCCCAGCGCGGCCATCGGCCCCACGATCCCCCTCGCCAGCACCGCCGCCAGGCCGGAGACCTGGATCGCCGCGCCCACCCCGAACGCCGCGGCAATGAGGAGGATCACGTTCATGTCCACCGCCCGCACCGCCTCGCTGGCGCTCAGGGTGCCCGTCACCACCATCAGGATGGCCGCCAGGAGCGCCCCCTTCAGAATCGGGAGCCACCCCAACGCGGCCAGCCCCACCATAGCCCCCGCGGTGGCCAGCACGAAGGCCCCCTTCCGCGTCCCGATGGGGAGGGACCCGGCCAGGTCGGCAATGAGGAGGAAGTCCCGACGGTCGCGCCACTGGCTCCGGAACCCCCGGTGCGAGAGGAGGAGGAGGGCGTCGCCCGGACGGAGGCGCACCTCGCCGAGCTTCCCCCGCACTCGCTCCCCCGAGCGGTGGATGGCCATCACCGCCGCCTGGTACTGCTCGCGGAAGTTGGCGTCACGGAGGGTCGCCCCCACCAGGGGCGAGATGGGGCTCACCACCACCTCGAAGAAGGCGTGGGCACTGTCCTCGAACCCCTTCGTATGCTCGTGCTCCGCGGAGCGCAGCCCCCGCACCGCCTGGAGATCCACCACCAGGTCCGCGCTCCCCACGAAGACCAGGTGATCTCCCGCCCGCAGCACCTCCTCCGGGCCCACGGGCGCCAACAACTCCCCCTCGCGCTCGATCCCCGCCAGGTAGACCCCCTCCAGGTGACGGAGCCCCGCGTCCTCGATGGACCTCCCGTCTGCTGGGCCGCCGAGATCCACCTCCATGCCGACGGTGAACTCCTTCGACTCCTCCTCGAAGCTGCGGAGCGGCCCCTTCCGTTCGGGGAGGAGGACGGGAGCCAGCGCCACGATGAGCGCCAGCCCCGCGAGGGCCACCGGAAGGCCGACCCCCGTCATCTCGAACATCCCCAGCGGTGCCTGCCCCACCTCCTGGAGGAGGCCCGAGACCACGAGGTTCGTGGAGGTCCCGATGAGCGTGACCATCCCCCCGAGGATCGCCGCGAACGAGATGGGCATCAGGTAGAACGAGGCGGCGTGGCCGCGCTGCTCCGCCCACCCCGCCACCTGGGGTGCGAGCATGGCGACGATGGGGGTGTTGTTCAGGATCGCGGAGGCTCCCGCGGTGGGAAGGAGGATCCGCGCCAGGCTCCTCCTCGGGCCACCTCCCCGGGCGAGGGTGCGCGAAAGGAGGGGCTGGAGCGCGCCCGTCTTCTCAACCGCCCGCGCGAGTACGTAGAGCGCCGCCACCGTGATCGGTGCCGCGTTGCTGAACCCGGCCAGCGCCTCATCGGGAGTGGTCACCCCCACCACCAGGAGGAGGGCCATGGCGCCGAGCACGGCAATGGCAGGAGCGGTCCACTCGCGGACGAGGGCCACGAGCATGACGAGCACCACCCCGAGGGTGATCCAGGCTTCTACAGTCATGCGGGCACGCCGGAGTCCAGATGCGTCAGTAGGAAGTGTCGGCTCAAAGGCTGTGGAGACCGCACTCCAGGCGCCCGGACCCGCGCCAGCGCCCCGCCCGTTCGTCCTCACCGGGAGCGACCGGGGTCGTCAGCGGCGCGTCCCCGACGCTGAGGTAGCCCTGGTCGTGGAGGGGGTTGTAGGGGAGCTCATGTACGCGCACGAAGGCCCAGACCTCTTCGAGGGTCCAGTGGGCGAGGGGATTGATCTTGAGGCGATGCTCCGTCTCCTCCAGCACGGGAATCGCGGCGCGGGTGGCGGACTGGTCCCGCCGGCGGCCGGTGATCCACCCTTCGACCCCCGCGAGGGCCCGGGCCATGGGCTCCACCTTCGTGATCCGGTGAAAGCGGTTCACCTCCCCCTCCCAGAGCCGCGGACCGTGGGCCGCCTCGAACGACTCGAGGTCGGGGGCGGGCCGGAGGATCCGGAGGTCCACGCCATAGTGCTTCCGCACCCGGTCCGCCAACTCCAGCGTCTCCGGAAAGTGGTGGAGGGTGTCGACGAAGTAGACGGGCAGCCGGAGCCCCGACTCGGCCAGGTGGTGGATCAGGACGATCCCGCCCACCCCGAACGAGGTGGAGAGGACCAGCTTGCCGTCGGGGAGTGCACCCGCGGCCCAGCGGAGGATCTCACCCGGATCCGCCCGCTCGAAGTGGGCGTTGAGTGCCTCCAACTCCTCCGATTGGAGGGGAGTGCGAGGCGTCGTCTCGGCGACTCCGCCGAGGGAGGCGGGCAGCGTGCCTGACGTGATGCCGCTCATCGGGACCACCTCCGAGTCGGGCTCTGCCATGTGGTGCGTCTCATATCGGTTCTCCTCGCGCTGCGTGATCCGGGTGACGGGGATCGCTGTCGTGTTCGGGTCGGTTCCGGGGCCCCGAGACCGGAGGCCGGAATCGGGGGCACAAAAAAACCCGATCGCTTGCCGGTGGCTGCGATCGGGTGGTCTGTTTCAGGAGGTTCGTTCTAACGCGTCAGGTCGGTACCCTCCACCACGCCGCAGCCGCCCTGGCCATGCCAGGGGCGTCCGAACAGCAACACATACAACAGACCGCGGCCATACCGCGGGCGAGGGAGCCCGAGGAGTGGGATCGACGCAGATGGAAGCTCCCGCCGGCCGCAGGGGCCGCCGGGCGAGTTCCCGCCGTCGCGTGGTCGTGGTGAAGAACGCTCATGATGGATGCGACGCTAAGGAGGCTCCAGGGTGAAGTCAAGGGGCGGGGAGAGAGAGGGGCCTACACGATCGAAGCACGCCTCAGAGCCAGGGATTGCTCTGTTCCGACCGCCCCAGGTGCGGAGGGCCGGGTGTCGGAGCCTCCACGCTCAGATACCAGAGTTGAAGCGATTCGTCCGGATGCCGCTCGAATGCCCACGCCTCGCGGCCATGCACGGCGCTGATCCCCAGTTCCGCGTCGAGCTCCACCTGTCCGAGTCGGCTCCCGTCGGGGGCGATCAGCTCCCACATGACGGTCTCGGCGTCGGGGACCTCCTCTCGCCGGACCCAGATCGTTCCGTCGGTCCCCACGAGGAACGAAGACACCGGCGGGAGGACTGCGGGCCGGTACAGCGCTTGCAACGCGAGTTCCGCCCCCTCCTCCAGATCCGTGCTCAGTCGCGGGGCCTGGGCCGCGCTCCATTCCCTCACCCACGCCTCCTCGATCACCACTGGCTCGTAGGGATACTCCAGCGAGCGGATGGTATCGCCGTCGGGCGTGAACCAATGCACCGTGTAGACCGGCTCGTTGTCCATCGCCCTGATCGATGCCACGGCCCGATCGAGAACGACGATGTCCTCCCCTGTAGGCGACACACCCAGGAGCGGGGGATCGGCGAAGGGCTGGGTGAACATGAAGACGGCGGAAGTCCCTCGCGGTGCACGTGATCGCGGAGGGTAGACCACTCCCAGGCGACGCCCTTGTGAGAGCATCATCAGGGTGTCCAGGACCGTGCCCTCGAAGTCGGCGACCCACACCGGAGCTTCTGTGACGGCGCTGGAAGGAAGCGGGAAGGCCTCTGGCGCGTCCCCTGCAGCCGAAGACATGGCCAGCGCCTGCGCTGTCACCGACGCGCGAACAATGATGCGATCGCCAGAAAGTAGGGCGAGTATCCTCCCCGCCCGGATCGGTCCGAACGGCCCGGGAAGCCACATATCCTCCACGCGCACGACGTCTCCAGCCGCGTTGAGCGAGGCGATGGTGGAACCGGCGAGGTCACCTAGCCAGAGTTCGTCGCCCCGCCATCCGAGCCGATTCGGAAAATCAGGAGCTAGATCCGGAGTCCGGATATCCTGCACCTGAAAGTCCCCCGCGCGGGCATCTACGGTCCGGACAATACCGTCCTGCGACAGTGTACAGTAGAGCAATCGGTCGACCCCGACCGCGCACGAGGACACGTGGACGGAGCCATCCCAGGTGGGAACGTGATTCACCGAGGCCGAGAGCGTTGGCACCTCCTGAATACCCGCCAAGAACCCTGGGTGTACAGGCAGTACGAGTACGACCGCCAAAAGCACCCACACGACAGGGGCTGGGGACCCGAACATATAGCTATTCCTCCTCCAGTACGAGACCCATCGGAAGGCTCGCCGTGACATCAGTCGGTCGCCGGCACCATGGTTACCGAGTACTTGTATAGCACGGGAACGTTGAGCTCGTCCCGGCCGTATCCGACGAGGTAGGACACGTCCGAGGCGAGCCCCTGAAAGCCGGAGTCGAGTTCAACTCTCGCAAGAAGATTGCCGTCGAGATCGTAACGCTCCCAGATGCCAGGCTGCGCCCTCTCCCTCATAAGCCAGAAGCCACTGGAGTCTGCCAGAGCCTCCCTCACGGGCGGCAACCGGCTCGGGATCCAGGTTGCGTCCACGACGTCCTGTGCCGTGACGGCGCCGACGCTGGCCGGTAGTTGGGCTTCGACCACTCGTGCGAAACCCTCGATCCACTCCATCACCTCATCGTCCACTGGATGGGAGCGGTAGGGGATTTCCAGCTCATCGATCAGCACCCCGGACGTGTCAAAGCGTCTGAGATCGACCCTGCCCAGCTCGGTCTCGGCCGGCTTGCGATCCAACACGAAGAACCAATCGCCACCCCCGGCGATGCCGACGATCGGTGCTCCCGAAAGGGGCTGGGGTGAGGAGACGTATGTGCCGCGGCTGGTGGGAATTTGACGGTTCGTGGGACCGGGCCGATCGAGCCAATCGATGACCTCCATGGCGCCCTCCGAGTCCCAAAATGCGAGGGGCACTGGCAGAATGTCACCTCGGGTCTCTCCCGCCGCACCCCCCACGGGATGACCGACGACGGCGCCGTCACGGAGGAGCCACCTCCCCGCTACGGACCAGGGACTCCGAGGAATCGGCTCGCGAGGCCGGGGAATCGTTCTGATCAGGTCTCCGGAGGGCGAGAACACCGCCAGGTTCCCGGTCTGGTCGTCCGAGGCCCAGAGGAGGGAATCCCCAATGAAACCCACTTCCCGTAGGGCCTGGAACTCACCCGGCCCGATCCCCGGACGACCGACCGTTTCCACCAGATTGCCCTGCGGGCCTACGAGGAAGAGCTGCCCCGCAACGTGGTCTGATATCGCAACGTGGTCTCCGGGACCGAACGCGGCGGCCCAGAGCCCTTCGAGGACCAGATCGCCTCGTTCCTCCGTCCCACCCGCTCGCCAGACCTCACGGACCTCGGCGTCGAAGAGGGGCTCGGTCAGTACGGCATCTTGCGAGGGCAATTGAAGGTCGCAGCCGGTGGCACCGACCATGCCGACCACGGCCATTAGCACCGTGGCGTGAAGGAGGATTCCCGGTCCGCTTGGGTTGCATACCCTACCTCCTGTAGCCACTCGGGTACCTCCTGGGGCAGCGTCAGACTTCGACGATGACGGTACATATCGGCCTCAGCATTATACTCGAACCGATCGAGGAGTTCCGGATTGGTCGTTTCAGAGAAGACTACCCGGCCGGACATCGTTACGGCACCCTCGCATACGTCATCCTGCGGTCCGCAGAACCAACTGCGATTGCCATTTTCACAGATCTCCTCGAAATGACAGGGCTCGGTGCCTCCCTACGCGCCTTCGTCGGGGCAGCTCAGTCCATCGCAGTGGCAGCAGGGGTCTTGGCCGCTCCCTTTTCGGAGCACATGCACCGATTTCGGAGCACTAGCGGGTCTCCGTACGGCCTCAGTCCGGCCCCTGGGTGACAGCTGGAAGAATCGCCGCCTCGGGGTGCTCATCGAACGCTCCCATCCGCTGTAGTTCGGAGATCGAGCCCTGGAGGTCGGCAAGGGGCAGGCCGCTCAGGATTCCCTGGCCCCGAAGCATGACCTGGCGCATCGGTTCAGCAGAGTTCCGGTTCGAGAGGGCCCTTAGCGCGAGCAAGTAGTCCGTACGGAGAGATGTGGGCACCAAGCTGCGGGCACCGCCCCCGCTGAGAAGCCTGGCATTCATGCAGAGCCGGCTCATTCGCCCGTTCCCGTCGTTGAAGGGGTGAACCTCGGCGATGAGAAAGGAGGCGAACAGCGCACGATCAAACGGAGAGCCCAGAGACCGAAGAATCTCGAAGCCCGCCCTCAGCGTCCCCTTGACTTCGTCGGGCCGTACGAACGAGTAGCTCCCGACGCGGTTCGGGAGCTCCTTGAACGCGCCGGGCTCCTGTTCGGGGCGTCCGCGCATCAGGACGCGATGCCGTTCGCGGAGTACCTCCTCGAACTCCTCGTAGCCAGCATTGTCCGCCACCCCAACGAGGAGCATCTCCTTCCGGCTGGACAGGAGCTCGTACGAGGCCTGGAGGTCATGGGAGTCCGCCGGCCGTTTGCGCGCAAGCCGGCCCCGGAAGACGATGCCTTCCGCCTCCTGGATCTCGAACTCCGTCCCCTCGATGTAGTTCGAGAAGTAGGCGTCGAAGAACGCTCCGTGGCGAAACTCGTCTGGCGTAGGATCGGAGGGCGGGAGCTCAAGAGTCGTTGGTGAGGCTCGGAGTTCCGAGGCGAGCCACCGGAACAGGTCAACCCGGGTGCTGTCCATGGGCTCGCCGGCGGCCCGTGCACGCCCGGTCGCTGATCTGGCCCTGCTTTCCCGGGTCCCCACGACGCGACCCACCAGGTCACGAAGTTTCTCCATTTCCGCCTCGGCTCCAAGCGCCGGGGCCAGGGCCTCGGCCTGCCGTACGAGCCGTCGGGGATATTCCGCCCCCATCGAGCGGATCTTCTTGTCGAGCCACTCTTCCACGGCGACCTCAGAAACCGTACGCCGACCGTACTTAGAAGTCCTGGTGCTGCGCAGATTGCGAAGTAGAAGTCGAGCATCCGATGCCAGGTGGAGGCCTCCAGGCAAGAGCGTGTCGCCGGGTAGGGGGCCAGGCCCCTCCGTGATCCGGAGAACAACCCCAGGAAGTTGAACGATTCTGGCCGTGCCCTCGAGTTCCACCGTCCCTTCCTCGGACGGGGCCATCTGGAGGGCCGTCCTGTAGGAAACCACCGTGCCGGGGGCGGCCGCCGCCACGACCTGCCAAAGGTGAGCAGCGACCACATCCTCGATGGCGCCATCGAGCCGGGTGGTGTACACGCCGTGGGCGATCTGGCGAAGCTCTCCGGCCTTCACGCGCCGGTGCACCTCCCCTCGTGTATCGGCTGTCGACTTGACGATCATGGCGATGCTCCGTTCGGACATTTCACCGCGCAAGGACCTCCTCGACGTCAAGAATGGGACAATTCCCCGCGTAAGGCGAGCACAGAAGAACAAATCGCCGCGTAACGCGAACTCGGCCGCACGAAGGCCGGGGTGCAACCCGACGACCTGCGGAGCAGTTCTCCATCGGGGCCATCCCCACCGGTTGCCCGGCCCTATGCCGCCCCTACCTTCACCCGCGATACTTTAGAAACCCTGCATTTTCCTACTCCTCACGTGCGGCGCCGTGGAAGCTCCCGTGGGGCCTTCAACCAAGAGAACAGCACCATGACCGGACGCGTTCTACTCGCTGTAGTAGCCTTCGTACTCGCAGGCACAGGAATCACCCTACCGGAACGAGTGAGCGCGCAGGAACTGCCGCCGAACCGGGTGGTGCCCCTGCAGGTCACCGGGCCCGCGGACGAGAGGCTGAACCTGCTCGTCTTCGGCGACGGCTACACGGCCGAGGAGATGCCGCAGTTCCGGGCCGACGTGGACAGGCTCCTGAACATCCAGTGGAGCATTGAGCCGTTCAAGAGCTATCGAAGCTATTTCAACGTGTACATGATCGAGGTCGAGTCGCCGGTCTCTGGCATCTCGTGCGATCCGGATGACGGCAACGTGCGGCGCGACACGCCGCTGCGCCTCCAGTACGCCGGGGAATGTCCCGCCAGTGAGAACGCGCGAGGGGTCACCTTCGGCGAGGGCGGCCGGGACATGGTGAACCGACTTGCGGAGCAGATTCCGGGCGTGGTTCCCGATAATCGCCAGACGCTCACGGTGGGCAACACACTCACCTATGGCGGCATCGGCGGCACCGACGCGACGACCACCGGGAGCGCGCCGCAGGGCCCCCTGGTGAGTGTGCACGAGCTCGGCCACTCCCTTGGCGGCCTGCAAGACGAGTATCCCCACGCCGGCCGGGGCAACCCCGGAGGGGAGTTCACGGGTGACGAGCCCAACTCCATTCATCACACCACCTACTCCGAGGAGGAGATGCTCGAGGGAGAGCTGAAGTGGTGGCGCTGGCTCGGCGAGCAGAGTCACTCGGGAGGCGTCATCGGGCTCTACGAGAGCGGCCTCTCCCGTACGACGGGCGTCTGGCGGCCGAGCGAGCACTCGATGATGCGCTGGATCGGCTACTATTTCGATCAGCCCAGCCACGAGCGGATGATCCAGAGGATTTCCGGCCGACGGGGCACGGCCGCCATGGCAGTGAACGCCAGGCCCGAAGGCGAGGTAGGCCCCAACGAAGTGCTTTGGGTCGAGACCGGGCATCCGTCCTCGCACGTGCTCGACGTCACCTGGACGGTCGACGGCACGGAGGTGCCGGATTCCCACAACAGCCGTAACCTGGAGCTGGCTCCGCTCTCGCTCGCGGCCGGAGCGGCGGTGCGCGCCACCGTTGTCGACCAGACCGAACACGTCCGCGATCCGGAGATCCGCAATGGCCCGACCATGACGCAGACGCATGAATGGACGGTCGGCGCGACCCCCACGCCGGTAACGAACGTGGCCGCGGAGTTCACGAGCTCGACGCCGACCGATCGGCCGGTGGCCGCCGATCACGTGGTCTACGTGCAAACGACGCATCCCATCGATCGCATCGATCCCGTGACGTGGAGACTCGATGGCACGACGGTCCCGAACCCGGGCAACAGCCGTTTCCTCGAACTGTCCGAGCAGACGCTCGGCTCGGGCAACCCTACCCTGACGGCCACGGTGGGCGAGGAAACGTTGACCTGGCTCGTCGACAATACGATGCCCACGGCGCCCGTCACCCTGTCAGAGCCACTGACCGTCCTGCCAGGGGCCACGACGCACAATGTCTACTTCGAGGGCTTCGACATGCTCCTCGAGCCACAGGACGACCAGTCCGGCTTCGTGGTCGGTGAGTTCCGGCTCAACCACAGCGGCTGGTTCAACTACCACGGCTGGCCGGACGCCCCGGAGGGCACGCCTTACCAGTTCACGGCAGCCGGCACGGACATCAAGGCGCTGGTCTACGGCAACCTCGGGACTGGCGGCGTCTCCAAGGCCCCGTTCGAGCAGGAGTATCCGGACTTCGTCCCCGGCTACAAGACCCACACCGTCGAACACCGGGCGATCGACGCGGCGGGCAACATCGGTCCCGCCGAAGAGTTCATGGCCACGGTCCTGCCGGGCGCCCGCCCGGCGTGTACGACGACCCTGACGGGGTCGCAGGCGGACGTGACGGTGACGGAAGGCGTAACCTGTCTCGACGGCGCGACCGTCAGCGGCGACGTGACCGTGAGCAGCGGCGCCTCCATCGTCGTCGATGGCGGCGAGATCTCGGGTGGGTTCGAGGCCTCTGGCGGGCGCGACGTCCAGGTGTTCGGGGCGCGGATTCTCGGGGAGACGTCGGTAACGAACTCGACCGGCACCACGGCGCTCGTCAACAATGAGCTGCACGGCGGTGTCACCCTGGGGGGCAACGCGGCCACTTCGTTCGGGCTCGCACTGGTCGCGAACGACATCAGTGGCGGGGTGACCTGCACCGACGGCCTCGTCAGCGACTTCGGAGCACCGAACGCCATCGACGGTCCTCGGGCTTGCGGTAGCTTCTGAAGACGAGCCGGTTACCTGCCGGCCTCAAGCAACTGGCGTGCCCGCTCGAGGACCATCGAGCATGCCTCCGGGCACGGCACGACGGCGGCGGACCCGCCCCCCTCGGGGGCGTCGGAGTCCGCCGCCGAACCCGGCCCCACCGGCTCCGGGTCGGATGACCCCACCTCCCATTGCACCTCCCACCGCACCTCCCGCAGGCATCCGGCCTCGCAACAGTCCCCTCGAGCCTGTAACACCCCTTCCTGCGGGAGGGTCGGGAGGTCTGCGTACATCCCGGTCTGGCGTGCCGCCGTCTCGTTGAAGGGGGTGGTGCGAAGGGACCCGGTCCGCCCCTGGTGCCAGTGGAGCCCGGCGCCGGGGTAGATGTGGCTCACCGCCTCCCACAACTCATGAGGGGTCAGGTGCGTGAGGCGCCACCCGCCGGCCAGGTCGGGGGCGGTCCGGAGGGGTCGGTGCGCCCCCTCCGCGGTGAGCGTCGCGAGGTGGACGCCCGCCCCCGGATCGGTGAACGTTTCGAGCTCGGCGGGAGGGCGGCCGACGTCAGCCAGGTGTCGGAGCTCGAAGTGACCGCTGCCCGATCCCTCCTCTCCCTGTAGGATCGCCACCTGCAGGAAGGACCGCACCACGGTTGGCGGCTCCTTCCGGACCGCCCCCTCCTCCACCCACCGGACGAACGCCTGGCGGGCCGCGCGGGCGGGGGGCGGGGCACCGCTATCGCTCGCTCGCGAGACTCCGCGCCGCACCCCACCCCGCCCCTCCTCCACCATCTCCTCGATCACACGCGCGAGCGCCGGGTGGGTCCCCATGGCCTCGGCGTAGCGCACCTCCTTTCCGAACGCGCTGGCCCGTCCCCCCTCCACCCCGAGCCCCCCGGGGAGGGTCACCCCCGCGTGCCACCCCGCGGCCATGAAGAAGGGCACCACCACCACCCGCGGGGCCGGGAGTCCTCGCAGGACCTCCTCGACGCCGGGCTCCTGGTCCAGGAACGCCGTCCGCACCTCCCCGGCATCCCAGCGCGACCGGAGCGCCCGGACGAGCTCCCGGGTGACCCGCCCGGAGTCGGGATGCCGCAGGGTTCCGTGCCCCACCACCACGAGGTCGACAGGCTCACCGGCCTCACCGGGCGCTGAGCCGACCGCCGCGTCCCCCTCCCCCCACCCCACCTCGCGCGCCCGCTCGAGCGCGACGTCCACCATTCGCAGGTGGGTCCCCACGGGCGCGAGGTAGTGCACCCGGGTGCCGGGGACGGGCCCCTCGCCCTCGCTCACCCCCAGCTCCCGCGGGACGACACCCTCGGTGAAATACCCCACACTGGTGAACACGGGAACCACGAACACCTCCCTCGCCTCCACCGTCCAGAGGGCGTGCCGGAGTTGCGGGTCCTCCTTCCAGAACCCCACCCTCACCTCGGAAAACCGGCCCTCCCGCCGGAGCTGAAGTGCCAGTTCGCGCACCGGCCGCCCGGAGTCGGCACTTCGGTGCGAACCGTGCCCCACCAGGAGAACGGCAGGAGCAGATTCGGCAGGAGGGAGCACGCCGGGGGCTTCGGCTCCCGGGCCTGGAGCCGGGCTCTCGACCGGGGCTGAGGTCGGACTTGACTGGAGCGGGGACATGGGCGTCCTTTACCGTCTGGAAGGTCCGCTGGCTTCGGAAGGAACCGAGAAGACCGCCGGAGGAAGCAGAAGGACCGGTGAGCGGGGGCCGCCGCGCGCGCGCCCGCTCCTGGAGAGACCGCATCCGGAAAGGACGAAATGAACCACAACCCGGCCAGTATGCGGACCCGCACGACGGGGATCGCCGGACGCGAACCCGCGCAGGGAGCCTGCCTGGCCTGCATGTGTTGTCGTCCCTGTCCGCCCTCCTGTATGCCCGCAGGCGGAGCCGGGATACGGACCGTCCACCGGATGCGCACCGCACGATAGGCACCCGGCACCCCGAACGGTCCACTCATCCCGGCCTCCTGAAGAGGTCGGGTTTTTTCGTTTCAAGCACCGGTGTCGCACAGGGCCCGGACGCTCCGATGGGGAAAGAAGTGAAGGCATCGAGCAGAGGTACAGTCTATCTGGTGGGAGCGGGCCCGGGGGACCCGGGGCTCCTCACGGTGAAGGGCGCGGAGCTCCTGGCCCAGGCGGACGCGGTGGTCTACGACGCCCTGAGCAACCCCGTCCTCCTGGATCGGGTTCCCGCCGGCGCGGAGCGGATCGATGTGGGGAAGCGGGCGGGACGGTCCAGCCCGAAGCAGCCCGAGGTGAACCGGCTCCTGGTGGAGCTTGCCGGGCAGCACCAGGTGATCGTCCGCCTCAAGGGGGGCGACCCCTTCGTCTTCGGGCGGGGCGCGGAGGAGGCCCTCGCGCTCCACGAGGCGGGGGTGCCCTTCGAGGTGGTCCCCGGGGTCACCTCGGGCATCGGCGCCCTCACCTACGCGGGGATCCCCCTCACCCACCGGGGCGTCGCCTGCTCCGCCACCTTCGTCACCGGACATCGCGCAGTGGAGGAGGAGTGCGGCGAGGGGATCGGCGAGCTCGTCCCGCCCTCGGGCACCGTGGCGGTGTTCATGGGCCTCTCCCGGGTCGCCGAGGTGACCCGCGCCCTGGTGGAGGCGGGCCGCAGCCCCGACACCCCGGCCGCCGTGGTGAACCGAGGGACCCTCCCCGATCAGCGCACGGTGGTGGGCACGCTGGAGGACCTGGCCGGGCGGGTGCGGGAAGCCGGGCTCGAGGGGCCGGCGCTCATCGTGGTGGGCGAGGTCGTCGCCCTTCGCTCCCGGGCCGCCTGGTTCGAGGAGCGGGAGACCGAGGCCGGCACCGAAGTGGAACCCATGCACGTCAGTTTGGGATCGAGCATTTGATGAAGCGCCGCATCAAGGGACACCTCGCACAGATCGAGAACGAGGCCATCCACGTCCTGCGGGAGGTGGCGGCGCAGTTCGAGCGCCCCGTCCTCCTCTTTTCGGGAGGCAAGGACTCCATCGTCATGGCCTGGCTGGCCATGAAGGCGTTCCACCCGGCCCGCCCTCCCTTCCCCCTCCTCCACGTCGACACAGGGCACAACTTCCCGGAGACCATCGAGTTCCGGGATTGGTTCGTAAAGAAGCACGGCCTCGAGCTCATGGTCCGCTACGTGCAGGACTCCATCGACGCGGGACGGGTGCAGGAGGAGACGGGGCCGGACGCCAGCCGCAACGCCCTCCAGACCGTGACTCTGCTGGATGCCATCGCCGAGCACCAGTTCGACGCGGCCCTGGGAGGGGCGCGCCGGGACGAGGAGAAGGCGCGCGCGAAGGAGCGGTTCTTCTCGCACCGCGACCGATTCGGCCAATGGGACCCCAAGAACCAGCGCCCCGAGCTCTGGAGCCTCTTCAACGGGCGGAAGAACCCCGGCGAGCACTTCCGGGTGTTCCCCCTCTCCAACTGGACCGAGATGGACATCTGGCAGTACATCCACATGGAGGAGATCCCCATCCCCGGCCTCTATCTGGCTCACGAGCGCGAGGTGGTGCGTCGCAACGGCGTCCTCCTGGCCCGCACGGAGTTCATCGACGTGCCCGACCCGGATCAGGTGGAGCGCCGGACCGTCCGCTTCCGCACCATCGGCGACTGCACCTGCACGGGGGCGTTCGAGTCCGAAGCGTCCAGCATCGAGGAGATCATCCGGGAGACAGCCGCCGCCCGGATCACCGAGCGGGGCGGCCGCAGCGACGACAAGCGCTCCGAGGCCGCCATGGAAGACCGCAAGCGCCTGGGTTACTTCTGATGACGCCCACCCGCACGTACGCCGAGATGGATCTCCTCCGCTTCACCACCGCGGGGAGCGTGGACGACGGGAAGAGCACCCTCATCGGGCGGCTCCTCCACGAGACCAAGTCCATCTTCGAGGACCAGCTCGAGCAGGTGGAGGATGCGAGCCGGAAGCTGGGCGAGACGGAAGTGAACCTCGCCCTCCTCACCGACGGCCTCCGCGCCGAGCGCGAGCAGAAGATCACCATCGATGTTGCGTACCGCTACTTCGCCACCCCACGGCGGAAGTTCATCATCGCGGACACCCCCGGGCACGTGCAGTACACCCGGAACATGGTCACCGGCGCCTCCACGGCGGACCTGGCCATCATCCTCATCGACGCCACCAAGGGGGTGCTCACCCAGTCCAAGCGGCATGCGTTCATCACCTCGCTCCTGGGGATCCCCCGGATCATCGTGGCGGTGAACAAGATGGACCTGGTGGACTACGACGAGGAGGTCTTCGACCGGATCCGCGACGAGTTCCTCGAGTTCTCCACCAAGCTCACCGTGAAGGCCATCTCGTTCGTTCCCATCAGCGCGCTGCGCGGGGACAACGTGGTGAAGTGGTCCGACCGGATGCCCTGGTTCGAGGGGGGCGCGCTCCTGCCCCGCCTCGAGACGGTGAACACCGGGGCCCGGCGGAACCACATCGACTTCCGCTTCCCGGTGCAGACGGTGATCCGGCCGCACCAGGGGTTCCGGGGCTACGCCGGAACCATCGCCTCGGGCTCGGTCTCTCCGGGAGAGGAGATCCTGGTCCTTCCCTCCCGCGAGCGAACCCGCGTGCGCTCGGTGGAGACCTTCGACGGTCCCCTCGAGGAGGCGGTGGCCGGAGACGCCGTGGTCATCACCACGGAGGACGAGGTGGACATCTCCCGCGGCGACATGATCGTGCGCCGGAGGAACGTCCCCACCGTGGCCTCGCGCCTCGAGGCCTACCTCTGCTGGATGAGCCGCGAGGAGATGCAGCCCGGGCGCGCGTACCACCTCCTCCACACCTCGCGGGACGTGCAGGCGTTCGTGGACCGGGTGGAGTACCGCGTGGACGTGGACACCCTCCACCGTGAAAAGGTGGAGACGCTGGGGCTGAACGAGATCGGCCGGGTGGAAATCACCACCGCGCAGCCCCTCTTCTTCGACTCGTACCGGGTGAACGGACCCACGGGCAGCTTCGTGCTCGTGGACCCGCACACGAACGTGACCGTGGCGGCGGGGATGATCCGGGGCGAGGTGCAGAAGCTCGAGAAGCTGAACGGACAGGACGGCGACGGCCCCGAGCGGCGTGCCTCGCCCAACGTGGTCTGGGAGGGACTCAACATCCCACGCGAGGAACGCGAGGGGCAGAACGGGCACGGGGCGGCGGTCGTCTGGCTCACCGGGATGTCGGGGGCCGGGAAGACGACGATCGCCCGCGAGGTGGAGCGCATCCTCTTCGAGCGGGGCGTGCGCTCGATGCTCCTGGACGGTGACCATGTCCGTCACGGACTCTGCGGGGATCTCGGGTTCAGCACGATCGACCGGTCGGAGAACATCCGGAGGGTTGGGGAGGTCGCGCGCCTTTTCTTCGAGCACGGGGAGATCGTACTCTGCGCCTTCGTCTCGCCCACCGCCGAGGACCGGGCCGGGGTGCGCTCCCTCCTCCCCGAGGGCCGGTTCCTGGAGGTGCTGGTGCGGGCACCCCTGGACGAGCTGAAGCGGCGCGACCCCAAGGGGCTGTACCGGCGGGAGGCGGAGGGGGACGTGGATCCCCTCCCCGGGAGTCGCGCCCCGTACGAGGCGCCCGAGGAGCCGGACCTGGTCCTGGACACCACGGCCCTCGACGTCGAGGCCGCCGCGCGAGCCATCGTGGCCCGGCTGGAGGCGGTGGGAATCGTGCCCCGGCCCGGCCCCGAGGAGGCGGACGAGGGATGACCGGCGTGACCGACCCACCGGAGGCCCTTCCGGGAGAGGAGGCCCGGCACCCCGGCGGCGTGGGCGTGGTGGAGCTCCCGGGGGGTCTGGCGCTGGAGCGGGAGGAGGCCATCGTCCCCTGCCGCATCGGCTACGAGTGGGTCGGCAATCCCACCGGGCCCCTTGTGTTCGTGCTGGGCGGGATCTCGGCTGATCGCCACGTGGGCTCACATGTGGAGGCCGATGCGCCCGGGTGGTGGGATGCATTCATCGGTCCGGAAAAGGCGTTGGACACGCGCCGGCTCCGGGTGGTGGGGATGGACTGGATCGGAGGCCCCGGAGGGTCGAGCGGACCCATGCGGGCGCCCGGGCCGGAAGGCATCCCCGCCGTCACCAGCGGGGACCAGGCAGCGGCCATGGCTGCGGTCCTGGATCACCTGGGTGTGGAGCGGGCGCACGGCATCGTCGGGGCGTCCTACGGGGCCATGGTCGGACTGGCGTTCGGGGCGCGGTTCCCTGAGCGGGTGGACCGGATCGTCGCTATCGCCGGGGCGCACGAAAGCCATCCCATGGCCACCGCGCTACGAAGCCTCCAACGGCGCATCGTCCTGTTCGGGTACGAGCTGGGGGCGGCGGCCGAAGCGGTGGGGATCGCCCGGGAGTTGGCCATGACGACCTACCGCACCGCCGAGGAGTTCCGGCAGCGGTTCTCGATGGAGCCCTACCGGAAGGGCGAGGCCTACCGGTTCGAAGTGGAAGACTACCTGGCGCACCATGGGGCGAAGTTCGCCGGGCGGTTCGATCCCGCGCACTTCCTGACCCTCTGCCTCTCCCTCGACCTCCACTCCGTCCGACCCGAGGACATCTGGGTGCCCACGACGGTCCTCGCCGTGCGCGAGGACACCCTCGTGCCCCTCTGGCAGATGCGGGAGCTGGCGGAGCGCCTCGGCGAGTTTGGAGAGCTCGTGGAGATCAGCTCACTGAAGGGCCACGACGCGTTCCTGGTGGAGACGGAGACGGTCGGGGAGGTAGTGCGGGGGGTGGTGGGGTGAGGGGGGAGGAGCATCTCGTCGCTGGTCGCGTTCTCGACGACGGGTCCGGGGGGAGCTCGGAACTGATGACTGCGGCCCTGATCGCAATGCTCCTGGCCAGTGTCCAGACCCCGGTCCAGCAGGACCTCACTGCTCGGCGGGCCGCCCCCTCTACCTCGACGTCGGCGAGATTCACGAGGCGTTTGCCTCGGTCGTGGAGGACCTCGACCAATCGGCTTTCGAGGACCAGGGCCGGCCGTTCACTGATCGGGCGGTCCTGGGTGTGACCCGATCGGTCCATGGCGAGGGGTTGACCGGGCGCACCATCGAGAACGACGGGATCTTCGTTTCCATCCTTCGCGTGGAGCCGGCCGAGGATGGGGAGTACCTCCTCGAAGTGCGTCTCCGCCACGGAAGCATGTTCGGTGGCAGAGCCGGGACCACCGGATTCGACGCCGAGCTCTTCCTGGGCCGGTCGGACGACGGATGGGAGGTCCTGCGCTGGGGAAAGGCCATCGCAGGCTGAAGACTCCCCGCGCAGGACGCCCGGTCGGCAGGCGGAACCCCTTCCGGGGCCCCGGAGGTCGCAGGGGGGACTGGCGGGAACCGGATCGCTCCCGCCGTTTATTCATGGGAGCGTTGGGGGAGAGCCAGCGCCACCGCCTCCCCCGATCATCCCTCCCACACCCCCGTCGAGCCCATGAAGTTTTTCACCGCTCCTACCCGCTCCGCGCTCCTCCTCCCGGCCGCCCTCCTCCTTGCGGCGTTCGCCGTACCGGTGGAGGCGCAGGAGCCCAACTTCGCCCGCTCCCTCGCCCTCACCGAGAGCGAGCTCTTCGTCGGTCAGCCGGTGAACTGGTACGGGCCGGGGACCGTGTATACCTACGGCCTCGACGCGTCGGGGGCGTGGGAGGAGCGGGGTCGGCTCGTGGCCTCCGACGCCGACCGGTTGGACGACTTCGGCCGGGAGATCGCCCTCGACGGAAACACCCTCGCGGTGAGCGCCCCCCGGAAGCGGGACGGCGCGGGCGTGGTCTACGTTTTCGAGCGGGACGGCACGGGGTCGGCGTGGCGGGAGACCGCGGCCCTGGCCCCGTCTGGGAACGGCTTCGGAGAGTACGGGGCCGCCCTCCACCTTGCGGGGGACGACCTCCTTGTTGGCGCCCCCGCGCTAGAGGGGACCGGGGGAGTGCACCACTACCGGCGAGAGGGAAGCGGGTGGGCGCTCCAGCAGGTCCTGCGGCCGGAGGGCGCCGTGGAGGGAGCTCGGTTCGGGCTGGCCCTGGCCGGGGCAGAGGGGCGGCTCCTTGTCGGGGCGCCCGGTGCAGCCGAGGGTCACGGGGGTGTGTTCGCCTTCCAGCAAGCGTCGGACGGCACCTGGGGCGCCCCGATGGAGATCCAGCTTCCGCGCCCCGAGGAGGGCGATCCGGCCCGGGGCGGCTGGTCCCTCCTCATGGATGGGGAGCGGGCGTTCGTGGGGGCGCCCGGTTCCGGCGAGGTCCTCCTTCTCGAGGCGGGGGCCGGGGGCTGGGAGGCCGCGGGATCCGTCAGCGTGCCGGACCTCCCGAACAATTCCCAGTTCGGCTACTCCCTGGAGCTGGTGGACGGGGAGCTCTGGGTCGGCGCCCCCGGGGTGAACGGGAACTACGGGCTCGTCTATCGGTTCGTCCCCGAGGGGCCGGACGGCTGGCAGGCCGGGGTGCCCGTGGGCGAAGAGTGGACCGAAGGGTCCTCCTGGCCCTTCATGTTCGGGTTCTCCATTGCCGCGGCGGGTGACCGCGCCGTGATCGGGATGCCCCAGCGTGACTTCGGTGAGGGCCGCGCCATCGCGGTTCAGCGGGAGGGATCCGGGTGGAGCGCCAACCAGCTCCTGGAAGGGGAGATCCACCGGATCGGAGAGGCTCTCGCGCCGGGCATGGAGTGTGAGGACGGGCAGCTCGAGGGGTTCCCTTGCTCCAACATCGAGCTCGTGGCACATATGCCGAACAGCGCACTCGGGGGGGAGCGGGGTGCGTGGGTGAACGACATCTGGGGGTGGACCGATCCCGAGACCGAACGCGACTTCGCTCTGGTGGCCCGGCGAGACGGGATCTCGTTCGTGGAGGTGACGGATCCCGCGGCCCCGCGCCTCCTGGGGAATCTCCCCCGGACCGAGGGTTCGCGCCCCTCCGTCTGGCGTGACGTGAAGGTCCTCAGCGACCACGCCTACATAGTGGCGGACGGGGCGGGGCAGCACGGGATGCAGGTCTTCGACCTGGCACGGCTTCGCGACGTGACGGACGCGCCGGCAGAGTTCGAGCCGGACCTCACCTACCGCCAGATCCACAGCGCGCACAACGTGGTGGCGAACGACGAGACGGGGTACCTCTACATCGTCGGTGCCAGCGCGGGGGGCGAGACCTGCGGGGGCGGCCTCCACATGGTGGACGCCCGCGACCCGAAGGCACCGAGCTTCGCGGGGTGCTACCACGACACCTCGGGCGCCAATGCCCGGGGCTACACCCACGACGCCCAGTGCGTCGTCTACCGCGGTCCCGACGAGCGCTACTATGGACGGGAGATCTGCATCGGCTCCAACGTGGACGAGATCAACGTCGCCGACGTTACGGACAAGTCGAATCCGGTGAGCCTGGGGCGGGGCAGCTACCCGAACGTGGGCTACGCCCACCAGGGGTGGTTCGACCCGGAGCATCGGTTCTTCTACATGAACGACGAAACGGACACCCTCGCCGGCTCGGTCCCGGGAATCCGGACCATCATCTGGGACCTGACCGACCTGGAGGACCCGGTCGTCGCCCGTGAACACATCAGCGACGTGCTCGCTTCCGCCCACAACCTCTTCATCGAGGGGGAGCGGATGTACCAGTCGAACTACGGGAGCGGGTTCCGTGTCTTCGACATCGGCGAACGCACGGATCCGCGGGAGATCGGGTTCCTGGACACCGCCCCCTACAGCCAGAACCAGCCCGGGCACAGCGCCACCGAGAGCGGCGCGTGGAGCAACTACCCCTACTTCGAGAGCGGAGTCGTCGTCTTCACCAGCGTCCGCGAGGGGCTGTTCATCGTGCGGGTCACAGATCCCACCCCTATCAGTTGAGGGGGTCGGGGATCCGCTCCAGCCGGTGGAGCCTGACCGTCTGCACCCCCATTTCGTCGGTGTGAACCCCCAGGACGACCTCGTCCCCGATCTCATGGAGAACGAGGCCCGGCGGAACCAGCACCCGCTCGGCGTAGCCGGCCGTGAAATCCACCACCAGCCATTCGTGGGCGGGAGGGGGTGCCTCGAGCATGATGCCCTCCGGGGGAAGCTCGTCTCGGATCCAGAGGGCGCCTCCGGGGCCGGCGGCCAGGGCCCCGAACGCCGGCATCTGCTGGGACATGGGGATGGCGGCACGAACCCCTTCGAGGAGGTCGCGCTGGCCTTCCGGAAGCCCGGCCTCGAGACGGCTCCAGAACTCCTCCACCCGCGCGTCGGTGACGGTTCGGTCTCCCACTCCCGTCCACCGTACGATGCGGGCTGGAGCGGGGCCTTCCGCCCATAGGACCACCTCCGGCTCCGCCGAGTCCCCGATCCAGAGCCCCTCCTCCGACATCCCCAGGTGGCTCCTGGCTCCGTAGATGGGGCTCCCCGTCAACGCCTCCGTTCGGACGGTCTCCGGACCGAGGAAGGTCGTGAGGGGCTCCGCGACACCTCCCCTGAGGCGCAGGATGGTCCCCGTCCCGCGAACTGGGGCCGTGGTGAGCTCCGCCGGCATCGCCGGGTCCACGATCAGGAACCCCTCCGGCCCGCCCTCGCCGGAGTGCGGCGATCCGGGAGGAAGGAGGAGGCGAGGGGGAGCCGGCGGCCCCGCCACCTCGGGGAGCTCCACCTGGTGGAGCCAGCTCCCGTCCATGGCGATCTCCACGTAGCGCCCCCGCCAGCGGTCGTGGACCCCGATCCGATGCTCACCGCCCGCGCCCACCCGGAACATCGCGGGGGCGGAGCCGAACTCCTCCGGTCCATCGCCCGCCCCGCCGAGGCGGATCAGGTCCTCACCCTCGGGGTCGACCAGGAGGATCTGCCGGGTGCTCGCCTCGCTCACGGCGACCCAGCCGTCGGGGAGGCCGAGCACACCCCCCACCTGGTGGAGAAGCACACCGGAGCCTCCGTCACCATCGCCCAGGACCCACTCGGGCTCCGGAGCCACGCGCCAGGCCACAGGAGCCTCGCTTCGGTCGAAGCGAACTACCTCGATGCCGGCGCTGTCGACCACCTGGAGGCTCGCCCCGCCCGCGGAGGGGCTGCCCTCGCCGCATCCGGCGGCCATCGCAGAGATCGCCAACAGGGCAAGGCTTCCGAGCACTCTGGTGGAACGCCTTCTATCCATGCTGGACCTTCCAGGTTGAGGGGACCCGGCGAACGCGGTGGTGCAGGGACCACCCCTCGGGCACTATGCAAAAACGGGGAGCGTGAGGCAAATTGGGGCGCCGAGGGAGGAGGAGCGTCCCCTCGTGCCCCCCCCCGCCCCTCCGGACCTCCCCTGACCCCCGAGCCCATGCCCCTCATCTCCAACCAGGAACGCAGACTCAGGCTCGTCCGCCGGCACCACCTTGGCGCAACCGCGCCCGACGCAGCGAGGGCGGCCGCCGATCTGGTGGCCCTCCATTCCACCGACCCGGTGACCCCCTACCTGAGCCTCCGGGCACGGGTGGCGGGGTTCGCCCGGGAGGATCTGGACGACGCTCTCCTCTCCGAGCGCTCCCTCCTGCGCCTGCACGCCATGCGGCGGACGCTCTTCGTCGTGCCCACGGAGGACGCCTCAGTCTTTCAGGGTGCGGCAGCCCGCGAGATCGCCGAGCGGGAGCGGCGGAGGGTGGAGGGGTGGCTCGTGGCGGAGAGCAAAGGGAACGCGGGCGAGTGGCTCCGTTCCCTGGAGGTGAAGGTCATGGAGGAGCTGGCCCACGAAGGGGAGCTTCTCACCCGCGACCTCCCCCCCCGCGTGGAGGGACTCGACACCCGGATCACCCTCGGCTCCGGAAAGTGGACCTCCCGCGTCCCCCTCTCCTCGCGTCTCCTCTTCCTCCTGGCCATGGAGGGCCGCATTGTCCGGACCCGGCCGGCGGGGAGCTGGCGATCGAGCCAGTACCGGTGGGCCGCGGTCTCCCGGTGGTTGGATATCCCCCGGATCGAGGCGCTCCCCCCGGCGGATGCCCGCGCCGAGCTCCTCCACCGGTACCTGGCGCGGTTCGGCCCGGCGACGCTGGAGGACGTCCGGTGGTGGACGGGGTGGACGGTGGCCCGCGCGAGGGCGGCAGTGACGAAGGTGGGCGCTGTGGAGGTGAAGCTCGAGGAGGGTGGGCGGGGCATGGTGCTCCCCGGTGACGAGGCGGAGGAGTCCGGCGGGTTCGAGCTTCCGGTGGTGGCCCTCCTCCCCGCCCTGGACCCCACCATCATGGGGTGGAAGGCCCGCAATTGGTATCTGGGAAGCCACGCCGACGCGCTCTTCGACCGGAACGGCAACGCCGGCCCCACCATCTGGGTGGACGGCCGGGTGGTGGGTGGGTGGGGCTGCTTGCCCTCCGGAGGGGTGGGGTACCGCCTCCTGGAAAGCGTGGGAAGGGAAGCGGAGCGCGCGGTGGCGGAGGAAGCCGCGGCCCTCACCTCCTGGCTTGCGGGGGAGGTGGTGCTCCCGCGGTTCCGGACACCGCTGGAGAAGGAGCTGGCGGGGTGAGGGGCGGGGCGGGGCAAAGTGCCCTCCCATCCCGTCGCCGACGCCCTGGGGCTTGCGGCCTCCGACACTCCGCTCTCACTTGGGGTACGCCTCCACTGGAGGATGCTCCTCCCACCGGTTCTTCGGCCAGATACCCCATGCCCCTTCATTCCCTCTCGACGGCCACCCGGGATGCGCTTGCCGACTGGGCGGCCGAGGCCGCGTGTTTGCTCGTCGTCCTCTTCGGATCCATGGCAAAGGATGGCGGCACTCAACGGCACGACGGGGATGTGGACCTGGCCCTCTGGTTCCCGCACCTTCCCGGCCCGGAGGAGCGCCTGAAAATCATGGGTCGACTGCAGGATCTGGTGGGTGCGCGACGGGTCGACGTGATCTTCCTGCATCGGGACACGAGCCCCGTCCTCCGGTTCGAGATCTTCCGCGGCGGTGCCCCGCTCTACGAGTCCCGCCCGGGCCTCTTCACCGAACAAGTGGTGCGCGCGCTGGCGCTATATGAGGATGCGATCCCCTTCCGCCGGGCGCTCCTGGAGAGCTTTCGAAAGAAGGAGGGTGCTGCGTCATGACCCGCGACGTCCTGGCCCGAAAACTTGCGCGGCTGCGGGCCTACCTCTCCGACCTGCGGGCGCACGCCGGCCGCTCCGCCACCGACCTCCGGGACGACCCCTACGAGGTCGAGCGGCTCCTGGAACTCCTGGTCCAGGTCGCCGTGGACATCGTCACCCATGACCTGGCAGAACGAGGGGTGGTCTCGGAAAGCTACCGCCGAACCTTCCTCGACGGCGCGGCACACGGGCTTCTTCCCGGCGACCTCGCCGACTCGCTGGCCGACGCCGCCGGACTCCGAAACATCCTCGTGCACGTGTACGAGGACATCGACTATGAGATCGTCGCGGCGAGCGTGGGCCGCGCCCTGAGAGAGTTCGCGCGCTTCGCGGAAGTGTACGCGTCCCGGCTCGCCGAAGGGGAGACCACGAGGGACTAGCGGGTCAGCCGCCGGGGGGAACGCCCCCCTCGCCTCGCCTCCCTACCTCTCCCCCACCCGCTCCAGGATCCAGCGCGCCACCGCCTCCATCGCCACAGGGGACATGGTCTCCTCGATGGCGCCGTACTCGGCGGGCGATCCGGTGCGCGCCGTCTGGAAGAGGTGGTTCAAACCGGGGAGCTCCCTCACGGTCACGTCGGGGTTGTCGGCCTCGGCGAGGGCCGCTTCGATCTCGCGGAGGTTCTCGGCGGGTGGCACCTGCAGGTCGAGCTCGCCGTTCAGGGCGAGGACGGGCACTCGGACTTCCCGGAGGACTTCCCGGGGATCGTGTGTCAGGAAGAAGCGGAGCCAGGGTCCGGAGGTGCCCGCGATCTGCCCCTGGATCCACCCTTCCCGGGCCGCTTCATCCGCGAGTCCCATGGCGGAGCGGGTCGGCTCGGGAAGCTCCGCCAGCGCCTCCCTCAGGACGGGAGCCATCCGCTCCGCTCTCCGGGCCTCATCCGCCTCTTCCCGCACCAGCGCGAACATCCGCTCCTGGAGCGACCGGTTCCAGCGGATCTGCTCTTCGGGGACGCCCTCGGCTCTCGCCATGAGCTCTCCCTGCAGGTAGAGGATCTCCTCGCCGGGGAGGCCGGTCCCCGCCATTAGCACGATGAAGGCCACGGCGTCGGACCGGGCGGCCACCATGGGCGCAATGGCTCCTCCCTCGCTCATCCCCACGATGCCCACCGCCCCCGGGTCGATGCCGGGGTGGGTCCGAAGCCACTCCACCGCCGCCTCGGCGTCATCGGCGAAGTCCGGGCTCGTGGCCGCGGCGAACACCCCTTCCGACTCTCCCACCCCCCGGTCGTCGGAGCGCAGCACGGCGATCCCGCGGCGGGTGAGGTGGTCGGCCAGCACCAGGAAGAGGCGGTGACCGAAGACCTCGGAGTTGCGGTCCTGGGCCCCCGAGCCACTCACCAGGACCGCGGCCGGGAAGGGGCCGTCACCTAGGGGGAGAGTGAGCGTGCCCGCGAGGTGGATTCCCGCCTCCGGGTTCGGATATCGCACCTCCTCCTCCCGGTAGGGGAAGGGAGGTTCGGGATCCTGCGGACGGCGGGGACCGACCGCGTCCCCCTCCACCCGCTCGAGTCGCAGGGGAAGGGACTGCCCCCCCTGCATCCAGCTCCCCTCGAGCGCCCCCTCCGGACCCACCGTCCCGACGTAGCGGGCCCCGATGGCCGTGAGCTCGAGGGTCAACGTCCCCTCCTGGAACCGGACCTCGGCCACCGGCATCCCCGTCACCCCCTGGTTCGGCGAATCTACGGTTGCCGAGAGCCCACCCTTCTCGTCCAGCTGAAGGTGCGCCACCATTCGGAGGGAGGCGTTTCCCGGAAGGGCGAGGGCGCCGGCCCAGCTCCCCACCACCCACTCGGGGCCCGCAGCAGCGGCAGAGGTCTCGAGCCCCTGGGCGGACCCGGCCGTCACCCACCCCCCCCATCCGCACGCCGCCAGGCAGACCGCGCCCAGGACCCGCCCGGCCGCCGTCACTCTTCCTCCCACACCACCGCGGTCCCGAAGCACATGATCTCGGCGGCTCCGCTCATGATCATCGAGGTGGTGAACCCGACGCCCACCACCCCGTTCGCCCCGAGGCTCCGAGCCTCCTCCTGCATCCGGTCCATCGCCTGCTCCCGGGCCTCCGCCATCATCTTGGTGTACTCGCGCACCTCGCCCCCGACCAGGAGGCGGAGAAAGGCGAGCAGGTCCCGGCCCACGTGGCGCGCCCGGATGGTGTTTCCGCGAACCATTCCGAGCACCCGCACGATCCGCTTCCCCTCGATCCCTTCCGTCGTGGTGACGATCATCGCTCCACATCCTTGTAGCGGGTGTCTTTCCATTCGCGGTATTGCTCGTGCGTGACGCCGATCAGAAGGAGGAGGATCCCCACCCCGATTCCGGTCACAGCGAGCCACTCCAGGGTGAGCTCGGCCCGCAGCCACGCCGCCAAGGCGAGTCCGCCCCAGATTGCGCACCCCGCAACCAGGAGAACCCAGCCGATGGGGCGGGTGATCCGGCGGTGAACCCCCGCCCAGACGCTTCGGCCTCCGCTACCCCCCGTCAGATTTCTCACGGCTCCTCCCAGGTCTCGCATGAGCGCCAGCTCCCGACCGCACTCGGTACAGCCGCGGAGGTGTAGTTCGATGGCCTCGGCCTCCTCCCGGGGGAGCTCCCCGTCCAGGTAGGCGCTGAGGCGTTCGCGGGGATGACCGTTCATGCGTCCGCTCCTTCCGTCAGGGCGCCACCGGAGAGGACCCGCTCCCGGAGGAGTGCGCGGGCATGGTGGAGCCGGCTGGCGATGGTTCCCGCCGGGGCACCGGTCTCGCGGGCGATCTCGGCATAGCTCATCCCCTCCATCTCCTTCAGAATCAGCACTTCGCGGTGCTCCGGGGAGAGGCCGGCGAGCGCGGTCCGGACGAGGGCGGCCAGCTCCGCCCGCTCCAGCTCAACCGGTGCGGTGGGGAGGGTGGCAGCGCTCGGGTCCACCACCTCGGCCTCCCACGCCACCGCCGAGCGGCCGGCCTCCGAGCGCAGGCGATCCCGACAGTGGTTGCGAAGGATGGTCCGGAACCAGGGACCGAACGAACTCCCGGGCCGGAGTCGCCCCAGCGCCCGATACGCCTTCACGAACGCCTCCTGCACGGCGTCGGCAGCGTCGTCCCGGCTTCCCAGGAGCGCCTCGGCCAGGACGAGCGCGCGTCCCTCGTGCGTTCGCACGAGAGGCTCGAAGGCCGCGGCGTTCCCCCGGCGGCACCGCTCGATGGTCTCCCACTCCGTTGACGTGTCCACACTCATGGAACGATCGGAGTGGGCGAACTCTTCATTCTACCCCAGGAAGAGGCGGTAGGCCTCGTTCTCGGGCTCCAGGATATGGGGATAACCCAGGTCCTCGAGGAAGCGCTCGAACGCCTCCCGCTCGGCGGGCGGCACCTCGAACCCCGCCAGGACGCGGCCGAAGTCGGCGCCATGGTTTCGATAGTGGAAGAGCGAGATGTTCCAGCGCCCCCCGAGGGTCTCCAGGAACCGCATGAGCGCCCCGGGCTTCTCGGGGAACTCGAACCGGCAGGCCACCTCGTGGAGGACGGTGTCGGGGGTGGGCCCACCCACCATGTGGCGGATGTGGAGCTTCGTCATTTCGTCATCGGAGAGGTCCGCAGTGCGGTACCCCGCCTCCTCCAGCCGCTTCGCCAGCTCGCGTGCGTCCTCCCGGGAAGCCACCGTCACGCCCACGAAGATGTGGGCCTCCTCCCGGCTGCTGAGCCGGTAGTTGAACTCGGTGACGACCCGTCGCCCGATGACCTGGCAGAACTCCCGGAACGCCCCCGGGCGCTCGGGGATGGTGACGGCGAAGACGGCCTCGCGCGACTCGCCGAGCTCCGCGCGCTCGGCCACGAAGCGGAGCCGGTCGAAGTTCATGTTGGCGCCGCTCAGGATGGCCACGTGGCGCTGGCCGGTGGTGCCGGTCTCGGCGGCCCAGCGCTTCATCCCCGCCACGGCCAGCGCGCCGGCGGGCTCCATGATGGAGCGGGTGTCCTCGAAAATGTCCTTGATCGCGGCGCAGATCTCGTCGTTGGTGACCCGCACCACGCTGTCCACCGCGCGACGCGCCACCTCGAAGGTGTTCTCGCCCACCTCCTGCACCGCCACCCCATCCGCGAAGATGCCCACCGTGTCCAGCTTCACCCGGCGGCCGGCCTCGAGGGAGCGGTACATGGCGTCCGCCTCGAAGGGCTCCACCCCGATGACCTTCGTGTCCGGAACCAACTCCTTCAGATAGGCGGCGATCCCGGCGATGAGGCCACCCCCGCCCACGGGGACGAACACCGCGTCCAGGGAGCCCGAGGCGTGGCGGAGGATCTCGTCCGCCACCGTGCCCTGTCCGGCGATGACCAGGGGATCGTCGAAGGGGTGGATGAAGGTCATCCCGGACGACTGGGCGAGCTCGTCGCAGTGGGCCTTCGCTTCGGGATAGCTGTCCCCCGCGAGAACCACCTCCGCCCCCATCCCACGGACCGCCTCGACCTTGATGTCGGGTGTGGTGGTCGGCATGACGATGACCGCCCGGATCCCCAGGTGCCGCGCCGAATAGGCAACGCCCTGAGCGTGGTTCCCGGCGCTGGCGGCGAGCACCCCATGCGCGCGCTCCGCCTCGCTGAGGTGCGCCATGCGGTTGTAGGCGCCCCGAAGCTTGAAGCTGAAGACGGGCTGCAGGTCCTCGCGCTTCAGGAGCACGGTGTTGCCCGTCCAGCGGGAGAGGAGGGGCGCCTCGTCGAGGGGAGTCTCCCGGGCCAGGTCGTAGACCCGGCTCGTCAGGATCTCACGGAGCAGGTTGGCTGTTGTCACGGTGCCGGAAGGTATACCCCGCCGGGGGGAGATGAGTCAACCGCCACGCACGGTCCGTCCCCGGGTCAGTACCCGTACCCCTGCACCCGATCGAACTCGGCGATGGCGTCCACGTAGTTGATGATCGCCTGCAGCTCCTGGAGCCGGGCGGAGGTGAGGGTGTTCTGCGCCTGCACCACCTGGAAGTTCGTGGATGCCCCCACCTCGAAACGGGTCAACTCCGCTTCGGCGCTCCGCTCGGCCGCCTCCCGGGTCCGCTGCGCGGCCTGGAGCTGCAGGAAGGCGTTCGTGACAGCCATCCCGGCGTTCGTGACCTCGGTACGGATCTGGAGCTCCTGGCTCCGCATCTGGAGGTCGCTCTGACGCATCTGGAGCCTGGCCTGCTCCAGATTGAGCTCCGAGGCACGGGTGCCGAGCGGATAGCTGAAGTTCAGGCTCAGGCTGAAGGCCGGGGCGTCCCGGCTCGCGATCGAGGAGAGGCCGTCTGCATAGCCTCCCCGGTCGACGAGAATCGGGTCTCCTCCGAGCTCGGGTCGGTCGAACTGGTTTCCTCCGACCCCCTGGACGGAGTACGAAGCGCTCAGGTTGAGATCCGGCCGGGCGTTCTCCTCCGTTACCTCGAGGTTCATCTCGGAGATCCGACGTTGACGCTGCTGCTGGAGGAGTTCCGGCCGCTGCTCCAGCGCCGTGGCGAGGGCCGCCTCGATGTCCACCTCCTGCAACTCGTAGACCGGCGTGTCGGTGGGGTTGATGGCGTAGGCGAAGAGGGGATCGTCCATACCCCCGACCAGCAGACGCTTGAAGTTGAGTTCCTGGGAGCGCCACTGGATCTCGGCGTTGAGGAGGGCCTGCTCCGCACTCGCCACCTGCGCCTCCGCCTGTGCCAGCTCCATCTCCACCATCGTCCCCGCCTGGACCTGGACCCGGTTCTGCTCCAGAAGCCGCTCCGACTGCGCCAGGCTCAGACGCTGGATCTCGATCTGCTCGATCAGGGCACGGAGGTTCCAGTACGACACCCTCACCTGGTCGATGATGTTGTCGACCTCCGCCCTGAGCTGGATGTCCGTGATCTCGCTCTGGACCTCCTGGACCCGGAGCTGATTCCGCTGGTTGTCGATCCGCAAGCCGGAAAGAAGGGGCTGACTGTAGTTCAAGCTCAGCGACGAGCGGTAGCTCGGGTTCCGGGTGGCGAACGTGTTGTTCGTCGACGTCCGGTTGTTGTTGAAGTTCGCGCTCAGGCCGGCGCCGTACCAGCGGAGGGGCTGGTTGACCGAGAAGTTGAGGGTGTTGCTCTCATTGGTGGTGCGTGCGCCCCCGTCGAGCTGGCTGGTGGACTGGTTCGTCTGGTTGTTGTATCCGAGGGTGGAGTTCAGCGTCGGATTGAACGCAGCGTGGGCCACCCTCACCGAGTACTCCTGCATGAGCGGCTCCAGCCGGACCCCCTGGATGTCCAGATTGTTCTCGAGGGCCCGAGCGATTGCCGCATCCAGCGTCATGGGAAGGAGCTCCTGCCCCTGAGCCGTCGGGGGTAGGGCCTGGCCCACCACGTATTCGACCTCCGCTTCGACCTGTGCCTGGGCAGCCGACGGGGCGAGAGCGACCGGAAGGAGAGCGATAGCGGGCAGAAGCCCCACACGGAGAACGTGGGGGAAGGTGGGCAGAAGCTTGCTCATGGGCTCGTCTCTGTACGTCGGGATTGCGGATGATGACCGGGAAGGGAACCGGATGTCCGGTCTGTAATCGGGGACCGCCTACACCCGAGGGAGACACCCGGCGGACCCGAATCGTTAGAAGGCTGTGGAAGAAGTGGGGCAACTTCGCCTGGCCCAATCCCTGCCGCCACCCTACCTTGGCCTCACCGCTTTCCGCCTTCACAGATCAGCCCGGAGGGACCCATGGACGAGGAGGGCGTGCGCGACGTCGCGATCCTCATCTTCGACGCGGTGGAGGTCCTGGATTTCGCCGGGCCGTTCGAGGTGTTCTCCCTTGCCGGCCGACCCGATGGCGCGAGCCATTTCCGGGTGGAGCTCGTCAGCCCGAAGCGGAAGGTGGTGGAGACCCGGGGTGGCCTCCGCGTCGAGTCCAACCAGGCCTTCGCGGAGGACGGCTCAGGAATCTCCACCGACGTCCTGGTGGTGCCCGGCGGGTTCGGCGTGCGGGCGCTCCTCGGCGACCCGCTCGTGCAGCGTTGGGTCCGCGAGAGCGCGAGCACGGCCGAGGTGACCCTCTCCGTCTGCACCGGGGCGCTCCTCCTGGCGGACGCGGGGCTCCTCCGGGAGCGCAGAGCGACCACCCACCACGACTCCATCGAGACCCTCCGTGAGCTCGCCCCCGATGCGCGGATCGAGGAGAGCGTCCCCTGGGTGGACAACGGGAGCATCGTCACCGCAGGAGGCATCGCCTCCGGAATCGCCGCCTCCCTCCACCTGGTCTCTCGACTCTGCGGTGAGGAGACGGCCCGCCGGGCCGCGGACTACATGGAGTACGAGGGGTGGCCGCCGGTCAGCTCCCCGGACCCGTCGTGATGGAGAGCTTCACCAGGAGGGTCTGGGTGTCCAGGAAGGGGGCGTCCGGGTCCTCCGGCCCACGGGCGGCGTTGCCCCCCGTGTTGTAGACGATGTGAAGATCGCTTCCCTCCCGCGGGCTGTAGAGGACGCGGACGTTCCCGATCACCGCATCCGTCGCACTGTTGTACTGGACGAAGGTCACCCACGAGGCCTTCGTGCTCATCTGGTGCTCCAGCCGCAGTCGCCCCACGTGCGCGTCCAGCGTCCCTCCCCGATCCGGAAACCGCACGCGATCGTACTGGTAGCGCCCCCGGAACTCCAGGTGACGTGTCAGGTTGATCCGGGGACTCGCCCCCACGGAGATGGACCGACCGTCATAGAACGAGCCCCCCTCCACGTCCAGGGAGATCCCGCGGAGGTCTCCGATGGGCGTTCCGACTCGAGCGCTCACACTCCCGAATTCGTAGCGTCCCACCTCGACCCGGTTGTCTCCTGGAAGATCGAATCCCTGGTCCAGGTCTTCGCGCTGGAAGGTCCCGCCCACGGTGAAATCGTATCCCGAACGGGTCGTCACACTCCAGCGCGGCCCGATGTTGAAGGACTCCACCACCCCATCGGAGCTCCGCCGAAGCGCAGATCCTCGCAGTTCGAGGGTGCGGGCGGTGAAGTTGGCGTCCGGTCCCGGCGTCCAACCGTACCCGATCCGGTCTCCGATGCGGACGTAGTCGGTCTGTCGGATGAATCCCAGAGAGGGGAGGAAGCGGGCGCCCACCCGACGGGCGTCGAACCCGTACAGGATCCCTCGATTGCCTCGCCGTTCGATTTGCGCCCGCGCGATTCCCCGGTCCAGGAATCCGGCCGCCTCCTCCTCTGAATTGAAGGTCTGCGCCCACTGAAGGATGAGGTAGTCGGAGTCGGACAGCCGCAGCGAGGCGTCTAGCCCGTAGGCGAAACTCCGGCGCCCTTCGCCGTTCACGAGGCTCGTGACCATCCCCCCCGCATACGAGTTGGAGTTGAGTACGGTGCGCTTCAGGCGGAGCACCCCGTGGTTCGCCCCTGGCTGACCCGTGGGTCCATCGAGCGTCTGGACATTGAGGGCCCCCACGTCCCAGGCCCCCACACGTCCGGCCAGGCGCGCCCCCACTGGAATGCGGACGGGCGTGCCCCCGGAAATTCCCACCTGCCGGGTGTAGAAGAGCCGCTCGGTCCCCCCGAAGCTGAAGTCGAACGCCGAGGACCGCTCCTGGAAAAAGCGCCGCTTCTCGGGGAAGAAGAGGGAGAACCGGGAGAGGTTCACCTGCTGGTCGTCCGCCTCCACCTGAGCGAAGTCCGGGTTCACCGTCAGGTCCAGGGTCAGATTGGACGTGACGCCCACCTTCAGGTCCACCCCGGCCTCCAGCTGTTGGCGGTCCGCATGGTCCCACACCGGGACCCCGACGGTCCCACCCGTCTCGGGGAAGTGACTCCGCTCGACCCCGCCCATGACGTAGGGGGTGATGAGGAAGAGTCTGGGCCGCTCCACCCCCTGGAAGATCACGGGACGGGCGTTGGAGGGCATGAAGTGGCTCTGGGCTCCCCAACTCTCCGGGATGTGCGGGAAGGTGGACCACTCGTTCTTCCGGGCAATCCGCCGATAGGTGATGATCCCCATCTGTACCTCCCCGTCCACCGGCTCGAACCGGAGCGCGGCGAAGGGGATCCGCATCTCGCTGAACCAGCCCTCCTCGTTCCGCTCCGGGGTGACGTCCCAGAAGGCGTTGTAGTCGTAGTTGTACGCCCCCGGCGGGGAAGCGTCGTTCTGGGTGAGGACGTCGGTGCGCAGCCCGACCGGGTTCGTCCAGAAACCATAGCCCGTCTCCCGGTCGAAGAAGCTGTCGAAGAGGATGCCGAAGAAGTCGTTCGTGTGCGGGATCTGATCCCGCTTGAGGCTCGGGGCCTGGATACCGTCCGGATCCCGATCGTACATGCGGGCAGAGAGGTAGACGGCCTGGCCATCGTGGGCAATGCGGACCTCGGTCCGCTCCGTGGGATCGGCCCCGTTGTCCGGGAAGTGCTGTGACATGGGAAGAGGGGGGATCCGCTCCCAGATGTGCGCGGGGAGCCGCCCGCCCTCCACGAGGGCCGGGTCCACCCGCGGGATCACCAGGGGGGCGGACTGGGTCGTGTCCGCCGCTGCCGCCGCCCACTCGACCGGGTCCAGCAGCTCGGTGTCGCTGAGGATGGCCTCGCCGGGGTCGACCTGGGCCCGGAGTGCGGACGGGAGGAAAATCAGGAACGCGAGGAGGGCGGACGCCCGGAAGGCGTCGGCGAGGTCCGGCATGGTGGCCTGCAAGGGGATGAGGGGATCCGGCGGGGGACCGCGCTGGAAGCTACGGCCCGCCCCCAGGCGCAGCAAACCCGACCCCCACGTGCCCGCCCCGCCCGGCGGGCACCACCTGGAAGAACCCCACCACCTCGAGCACCCGCATGGGGATGCCGAAGAGCTCCGACAGGCGCCGGCTCGTGAGGAGCTCCCGCTTCGGAGCGTCCCCCACCACCCGCCCCTCCTGGAGGAAGATCACGCGCTCCACCTCGGGAGGGATCTCGTGGATATGGTGTGTCACGAGGAGGACCGTCGTCCCGTCCTGGATGAGCGCGCGCATGGTGTCGATGTACTCGAAGCAGGCCCGAGGGTCGAGGCCGCTCGTCGGCTCGTCCAGCACCAGGACCTCCGGCTCGTGTACCAGGGCTCGGCCCAGGAGAAAGCGACCGCGCTCACCGGTGGACATGGCTACGTACCGACGGTCCGCCAGCTCCGCGACTCCGAGGCGCCCCATCACCCCTTCCACCCGCTCGCGATCCTCGGCAGAGAACTGGTGGTGCGTCCAGACCCCCATGCTCGAATGGAACCCCGAAAGGATCACATCCCGGCCGGTCGTGCTCTTCGGAAACCGGCCCTGCATGTCGTGCGAGACAATCCCCAGGTGGTTGCGAAGCTCCCAGACGTTCCATCGCTCGCGGCCGAAAATCCGCAGGAAGCTCCCCTTCCGACGCTCCGGGTAGATTTCCCGGGAGAGGAGCTTCAGGAGCGTCGACTTCCCGGCACCGTTCGGCCCCAGGATCGCCGCATGTGAGCCCCGTCCCACCTCGAGGTCGAGTCCGTGGAACACGCGCGTATCCCCGCGCCATGCCGTCACGTCGCGGATCTCGAGGACGGGGTCCGGGTGAGGCGCGGGGGGTGGGCTCGGCAAGGGGGTGATCACCGTCCAGCCTCGGGCGGAGCGCCTGCGCTCGGGTCCGGACATGCCCCTCCGGTCGCCGCCTCCCCCCCGGGCGGAAGGAGGCCGTGGGGGCTCAGTCCGAGCGCCTCCCGGACCGACTCATCCCCGAGGCGGTTCAACTCCCAGTATGGCAAACGCTCTGTCGCGAGGATCTCGGCCTCCTCCCCGGTGGAGGTCGTCCAACCCAGCACCCGCCGCGGCACCTCCCGTTCAACCTCGAAGATCCGTCGATATCCATCCGACTCGAGAGTGAACCGTGTTATCGGGTGCTCCTCCTGGCCCATCCTCCGTATCCCTTCCTCGCGGACGATCGTCGCCGGAACGGGATCCACGCTTCCGTGCATCGACCGAACCCGCCAGAGCTCGGGGACCAACAGCCCCTCCCAGTCGCCGCCTCCTGCAAACGGCCCGTCCAGCTCCCTGAGCTGGACCAGTAGCGCATCCTCGTAGAGCACCTCCCCCGGGACGTCCACCTCCCGTATCCGCTCTCCGTGCTGGGCGAAATAGGACAGGCGGAGAGAACGAAAGCGATTCCGCCCCGGCCAGACGAGGTGGCTGTAGGCTCCGCACCACTCCTGGGCCTGATGAACGATGCGGACGGGGGCGAACGCCTCGTCCCGGTACCGATCCACCGGAGCGAATACGCTGGTCATGACGGCATACGGATAGCTGCCCGTCAGGAAAGCCGCATTCCGATTCAGCTTCAGAACCTCGACCCGCTCCGGGGACGAGGCGTCGTCATCCTTGATCCAGGTCCGGCGGTCGTGAGGTTCGGTCACATAGATCAACGCCAGTTCTGCCTCGCGCGGCTCCCCGTAGTGCTGCACCGTCATCTGGTATCCGGAGAGCTCGGCACGTCCGTCGCCCCACCACTCCCAGAACTCACTCGACGCGGAAGCGACGGGGCGTTCAGGAAGCTGGGTGAAGGCAGCCAGATCACTGAAGAGGGGCCGCTCCGTCCCCTCTGCCTCCGCCCCGGGGCCCGGCAGGCGACAGGCGCCCAGGAGTGGGAGCAGGATCACCAGAAAGAGCGGGACCAGGCCGAAGGGGCGACAACGCCGTCCGCCATGCGCTCGCAAAGCAACCTCCTGTGTGGTGGTGACACATTCTCACAGGCGCCCCATCCGCTTGCAACCCCGGGGAACCCACCGATGCCTCTCGGGATTAATTCTATCTGTCGGGTCTGTTGCCAGTGCAGGCGGCGCCCGGGCTACCCGACGTCCGTGTTCGCCCACCTCCTCCGAGAAAATCCCCGCCCATGGACAACCGTCCCGAACACCCCTCCACTCGCGAAGCTCCTTCCCGAACCAGTTCCGCACCCCCGGATCGAACGATACCCTCTTCGGCCGATCTGCTGGATGGCTACCGCTCGGTCCGGCAGCGAAGTCGCTACCTGACCCGCGGGCTGGTGCCGGAGGATCAGGTCGTACAGTCCATGGAGGACGTGAGCCCCACAAAGTGGCACCTGGCACACACCACCTGGTTTTTCGAGACCTTCGTGCTCGTGCCGCACAAGGCCGAATACAGCCTGCACGACGAACGGTATCCCTATCTCTTCAACTCGTACTACGTACAGGCGGGTGAACGGCACTGCCGCGCACAGCGGGGCTACCTCTCCCGCCCCACCGTGGAGGAGGTGTGGGCCTACCGGAAGGCCGTGGACGATGCCATGGAAGCGTTCCTCATGGAGGAGCGCCCGACCGAGGCACGCGCGCTCGTCGAGTTGGGCCTCCACCACGAGCAGCAACACCAGGAACTCCTCCTCACGGACCTGAAGCACGTCTTTTCCGTGAATCCGCTCCGCCCCGCGTACCTGGAGCTTGCGGACCGCTCCGACGAACCCGCCCGGCCAGCGATGACGATCGAGCCACGCTGGGTCTCCTTCCCCGAGGGAGTGTACGAGGTGGGATGGAGCGGCGGCGGGTTCGCGTACGACAACGAGGCACCTCGGCACCGGCGGTTCCTCGAGCCGTTCGCCCTGGCCCACCGCCTCGTCACCAACGGGGACTACCTCGCCTTCATGGACGATGACGGTTACCGGCGTCCCGAGCTATGGATGTCGGAAGGGTGGGCGCGGCGCGAGGAGGAGGGTTGGACGGAGCCCTTCTACTGGGAGCGACGGGACGGTTCCTGGTGGATGTTCACCCTCCAGGGGATGCGGCCGGTGGACCTCGACGAACCCGTCTGCCACGTAAACTGGTTCGAGGCCGACGCCTTCGCGCGGTGGGCCGGTGCCCGCCTTCCCAGGGAGGAGGAATGGGAGATCGCGGCGGCCGGAGCGCCGATCGAGGGGAACTTCGTCGAGTCGGGACGCTTCCACCCGGTCCCCGCACTGCCGGCGGGGGACGAGGGGTCTGGCCGACCCACCCTCGATCAGCTCTACGGGGACGTATGGGAGTGGACGGCAAGCCCGTACACACCGTATCCGGGCTTCCGCCCCGCCCCGGGTGCCGTGGGCGAGTACAATGGGAAGTTCATGGTGAACCAGTTCGTTCTCCGTGGCGGTTCGTGCGCCACCGCCCAGAGCCACCTCCGCCCGACGTATCGCAATTTCTTCCATCCGGATGCGTCCTGGCAATTCAGCGGGATCCGGCTCGCGAAGGACCTATGAACGGATATCGGCCTCCCCAGTTCCACACCTCCAGCCGTCGTGCTCCGGCGAAGCCCTGGAGCGCTGATGCTGGATCGTGACGCACTGCGGGAAGAGGTGCGTCGCTCGCTCCTGGGCTCACCGCCCACGCTCCCGCCGAAGCTCTTTTACGACCATCGCGGTGCTCAGCTCTTCGAGGAGATCACCCGGCTTCCCGAGTACTATCTGACCCGCACCGAGACGACGATCCTGGAGGCCAGCCTCCCCGCGATCGCCCGGCGCGCAGGCCCGGGGATCCATGTGGTCGAGTTCGGGAGTGGAAGCGGGGAGAAGACCGAACGCCTCCTCGAGGCGCTGGAGGCGCCTCGCTCCTACGTGCCCGTAGACGTCGCCGAGGAGCAGCTGGAGGAGGTGGCGAGACGCCTGGACCGCGCTTTCCCGGAGGTGCGGATCATCCCGGTGGCCGCCGATTACACCCGACCCTTGCGACTTCCGGTCGCCGAGGGGCGGCGGCTGCTCTTCTTTCCCGGTTCCACGATCGGGAACTTCGAACCCGAGGAAGCCGTCGCGTTCCTCCGGCGCGCCGGCCGTTCGCTCGGCCAGGGCGCCGCCCTGCTCGCCGGGGTGGATCTCGTGAAGCCCAAAGCCGTCCTGGAGGCGGCCTACGACGACGCCGACGGGGTCACCGCGTCGTTCAACCGGAATGCGCTGGAGCACCTGAACCGGATCGCGGGCACCGACTTCCGTCCCGAGGCCTTCGCCCACCGGGCACGTTGGAACGCAGACGCCTCCCGCGTGGAGATGCACCTGGTGGCGGAGGAGGAGCAGTCGGTCACCATCCCGCCCCCGGCTCGGTCCGGCACGCCCGCCGATCCCCCCGGTCCCGACGCCGATGCCTGGCGTCTCGAACTCGCCCGCGGAGATCACATCGTGACGGAGCACTCGTACAAGTACACGCCGGAGGGCTGGCGCGCCCTGGCGGGCCGGGCGGGATGGAGCTTCTGCGAGGGGTGGACCGACGCACGCTCCTGGTTCGCCGTCGACTATCTGGAATGGAGAGGAACCACCGATGACGACGACTGATGACGCCACACCTTCCCTGGACGAGGGGGGGATTCCGGCGTTCGGAAACCAGCGCTCCCTCTGGGATGCCGGAAGCCGTTTCGGCGCGCCGAACCCGGCGGACCGTTGAGAGCCGGGAAGCTCCTCGTCGGTGCGCTCATAGTCGCGGCCA
>JBBDRS010000004.1:0-58467 GCA_040905325.1 Gemmatimonadota bacterium | reverse complement strand
GCGTTTTGCTCACCGGCAATCTCAGCGACGGCGTGGCGGGCCTGATTGCGATCAAAAACCATGGCGGACTGTGCCTCACGCAAGATCCTGCGGACGCGCTGTTTCCTTCAATGCCGCTTAACGCACTGGCCTTCGCCCACATTGATCTCGTGTTTTCCCTGCGAACCCTCGCCAACGTGCTGAAGGCGCTGGTGGCGGGCGAACCCGTTGCGGGAATGCGGGAACGCGCACCTTAGGAATCACGTCGCCAGTCCTTAGGTGTGGAATGTGGCTCTTCATCTGGATCCGTCCGTGGCGGCTCAACCGACGAGGCTGAAGCGGGACTCGTGGAGCGCGAAGGTCCGCAGGTGGAAGAACTCCGGATCGCGGTACCCATAGGCTTGTCGCTGGAGGGTCTTGTTCTTGTTGCTGGTGCCTTGGAGGGGGCCGGTGCTGATGGGCCGTCGTAGTAGGCGAGCACGCCTTCTCGTTGGGTGTTTCGCTATCCCCCTTCACCCCTCCCCCCGTGTCTCTTCGACACACGGACGGAATCAGGTGAAAACCCAAAATTCAGCGCAGTGTGTAGAGGTACGCCGCCAGGTGCCGCGCCTCAGGCTCGGTGGGGCCCCCACCCGGGGCATGGCCGTAGGCCCGTGGAAGGGCCGCCACACCCTTTACGGGGGAGCAGCTCCCCCCTCTACTTCGCGCCCTCTTTGGGGATGCGGAGCACCTGACCCGGGTAGATCTTGTCAGGGTCCGACGGTCCTCGACATGCGACACGCCTTCCGTATTGCCGATGGCGATGATCACATTCTCTCGGTGGGCCTGACTCTCGGCCCTCCCTTCCACGGTCGCCGTGCCGTCCTTGAAACGGACCTTGAGCCCCTCCACCGGGACCCCGAGTTCCATGGCAAAGCGGGCAAGCCGGTTTCCGAACGTGAGGTCCGCGACCTCCTGCTCGGAGAGCCCGCTGGTCTTCGGAGGTGCGTCGTCCTTTCCGGGGATGAGTCTCTGGCCGGCAGACTTGAGAAAGCTGAAGATGCCCATGGGGTGGTTCTCCTTGAAAGGGGGAAGGAAAGGGCTGGTAGCGCTGCGAACGGAGGGTGCCGGCGGATTCACGCCACATGACGCATTGCACGCCCTGGGCTGGCGGGCGCCTCGATTGCTCATGCGGTCATGACCTCGGGCTCAGGCGTTTTCGGGCCACTGACCGCCTACCCCTGCGCAGAAGGAAAGTGACAGCCGCTACCCCGAACGGCTCATCTGCTGTCTTGCTGGCCGCGGCGGATGGGTGACGGATCTCCTTCCATTTCCGCGTCCATTGGACCCCACCTACATTTGAGTCGGAACCTTCCACCTCCCGCCCACCCTGGGGGCACGATGTCCGATGCGCGCGAACGGGGCCTGGAGGCCTTCTCCCGCGGAGCGTGGGCGGACGCGTATGGGCAACTGGCAACCGCTGACCGGGACGAGGAGCTCGAGCCCGGAGCCCTCGAACCCTTTGCCGTCGCCGCGTACCTCATGGGCCGTGGGGAGGAGAGCGTCCACGCACTGATGCGAGCCCATCAGAGTTATTTGGACCGCGAAGATCCCATGGGCGCGTCCCGCTGCGCCTTCTGGTTGGGCTTTCAGCTCCTCATGAGGGGTGAGCGGGCGCGGGGCGGCGGATGGGTCGCCCGGGCCGAACGTCTGCTGCAGGACTACGGAAGGGACTGCGAAGAACGGGGCCTCGTTCTGCTCCCTCGTGGCCTCCGGCTGCTGGCCCAGGGAGACCACGAGGCGGCCCACGAGGCCTTCGTGGAGGCCGGCCGCATCGGCGAGCGGTTCGGTTCGGCGGATCTTATGGCCCTGTCTCGCCTGGGCCGCGGCCAGGCGCGCATCCGGGCCGGGGCCATCGCGGACGGTCTGGCCCTGCTGGATGAGGCCATGGCCGCCGTAGACGCCGGGGGCCTCGGTCCTGTGGCCGTCGGAACCATCTATTGTGCGGTCATCCAGACCTGTCACGAGATCTGCGATCTCGGCCGAGCGAAGGAGTGGACGGCGGCTCTGAGCGAATGGTGTACCTCGCAGCCCGAGCTCATTCCCTTCCGCGGAGAATGTCTGGTGCGTCGCTCGGAGATCCTCCGCCTCCAAGGCGAATGGCCGGGTGCCCTGGAAGAAGCGCGGAGGGCGTGCCGGATCCTGACCCGTCCGTCGGCCGAGCCCGGGGCGGGCGCCGCCTTTTACGAGCGGGCCGAGCTTCACCGTTTGCGAGGCGAGTTCCCGGAGGCGGAGGATGCGTATCGCGAGGCGAGCCAGCGGGGACGACCGCCCCAGCCCGGACTGGCGCGCCTCCGCATGGCTCAAGGGCGGATCGACGACGCGGAGGCGGCCATTCGCCGGGTGGTCGAGGAGGCGACCACGCTCGCCCAGCAGTGGAAGGTTCTGCCCGCCTACGTGGAGATCATGCTTGCCGCAGGCGACGTCGACGCGGCCCGGGAGGGCTCCGAAAAGCTGGCAGGGATCGCCGATGACCTGGGCGCCCCACTTCTGCTGGCCGAAGCCGCCGGCGCGCGGGGAGCCGTGCGGCTCGCGGAGGGTGACGCCCGGGAAGCGGTGTCCCAGCTCCGTGCCGCTCGGACGACGTGGGAGATTCTGGATGCCCCCTATGAGGCCGCTCGGGTCCAGGTCCTCCTGGCGCATGCCTGTCGGGAGCTGGGCGACGCGGACACTGCCGCGATGGAGCTCGAGGGGGCCGTCGCGGTCCTGGAGCGGCTGGGCGCCGCAGCCGACCTGGACCGGATCGCCTCCACCCGGGAAGCTCCCGCAGCGGAGGAGCGCTCCGCCGGCGGCCACAGGCTTACGCCACGGGAGTTAGAGGTGCTCCGGCGCCTGGCGTCCGGGATCACGAACCGGGAGATCGGCGAGGATCTCTATATTAGTGAGCGTACGGTGGAGCGACACGTTTCGCACATTTTCGCCAAGCTCCGGGTGTCGTCGCGGACGGCGGCCACCGCGTACGCCTACGAGCACGGGCTGATCTGAGGCCGGCTTCGGAGCACGGCGCCGAGACAGGTCGCAGCTCAGGGCAAGCCCGAGGCTCCTCCCCTGTGCGTGACTCCATCCCTATGGGTGGTTCCACCCACTTCCTCTTCGTTCCGGGATCTGGGGGATTTCCCCGAAGCGCGCCAAACCCCTGGTCGAGAGATTTCGGTCGTGGCTCGGGTCCACGGGGCTCGAGCCGGAGTCGCAAACCGAAGCCAAGGGGAGGTCCCATGGAAGCTGCAGCCGATACGCGTCATCGCCGTGTCACCGGGAGCGGGCCCCGAGCGCGCCTGACGGAAGGACTTCCAGTCAAGGAACGCCGGGCAACCCTCGCCGGAACCCGCACGGCGTGGCTGGAGGGTGGGGAAGGGCCGCCCCTGATGCTTCTCCACGGCCCGGGGGAGTCCGGAGTGAACTGGCGGTGGGTGATCCCGGAGCTGGTGCGAACCCACCTCGTCATCGCCCCCGACTTGCCCGGCCACGGCAGCTCGGGCGGCGCCGACGCGGCGTGGGATGAGCGCCGGATCCTCGAGTGGCTGGACGCCCTGATGGAGCACACGTGTGCAGAGCCACCAGCCCTGGTGGGGCATGTCCTGGGAGGCGCCATCGGCGCCCGTTTCGCCCGGAACCGGGGAGAGCGGATCCGGCACCTCGTGCTCGTCGACTCCCTCGGCCTGGCATCCTTCCGGCCGACGCTTCGCTTCCTGGCCGCCCTCATCGGCTTCCAGGCCCACCCGACCGAGACCACCTACCGGTGGTTCATGGGCCAATGTGCCCACGACCTCGACCACCTGCAGGAGCGCATGGGCGAGCGATGGGACGCGTTCGTCGCCTACAATCTCGAGTTGGCCAGGGGCCCGCAAGGCCGGGCCGCCGGCAAGATGCTCAAGGAACTGGGCCTGCCGCGGATTCCCCTGGCGGCTCTGGCTGAGATCCCCGTGCCCACGACCCTGATCTGGGGCCGCCACGACCGTGCCAACCGCCTGGAAGTGGCCACAAAGGCGAGCGCGCGTCACGGTTGGCCGCTCCACGTGATCGAAAACGCGGCCGACGACCCGGCGCGGGATCAACCCCAGGCATTCCTCGACGCGCTCCGCACCGCGCTCTCACACTCCAACGACGGAGGTACACCCATGTCCGATGCTGCCTACGAGACGACGTTCGCGAAGAAAGCTGCCGAGAGTTACGAGCGACACTTCATCCCCGCCATCGGCCGTCCGGTGGCAACGCGGCTCATCGACGCGGCCGGGCTCCGGACCGGGGAACGGGTCCTGGACATGGCCTGCGGCACCGGCATCGTCACGCGCCTCGCCGCGGACCGTGTGGGGCCGGAGGGGTCCGTGGCGGGGCTCGATCCGAACCCGGCCATACTCTCCGTGGCCCGGGATGTGGCCCCCGCCGAAGGGTCCATCACGCGGCATGAAGCGCCGGCAGAGAAGATCCCGTTGGAGGACGGGTCCTTCGACGTGGTGCTCTGCGGCATGGGGCTCCAGTTCTTTGCGGACCGAGTGGCGGGTCTCCGTGAGATCCACCGTGTGCTCGCCCCCGATGGCCGGTTCGTGGCCAACGTCCCCGGTCCCACGCCGCCTCCGCTGCAGGCGATGGCCGACGGGCTCGCCCGCCACGTGAGCCCAGACAGTGCCGGGTTCGTGGACGCCGTCTTCTCGCTACACGACGCGGACGAACTGCGCGTCCTCATGAAGGATGCCGGCTTCAGCCGGGCGGAGGTGCACTCAGAGGAGGTTGCGCTCGAATTGGGGACGCCGGCGCAGTTCCTGTGGAATTACGTCCAAAGCACGCCCATGGCCGCCGCGGTCGCGAAGCTCACCCCGGACCGTAGAACGGCGCTGGAGCTGGACTTCGTTCAGGCCTGCGAGCCGTTCCTGACGGACGGGATGCTCAAGGGGGCGGTCCGGATGACGACGGTGGTGGCGGCTAAGCTGTAGCGTCAGAAAATCCCCTCTGGCCGGACTTGGCCGCCGTGACCGTCCGGCGGACGCGCTCCGCGATTCGACGGCGCCTCCCGACGCGGAGCCATACCCCGGATCATCCCACAAACCCCACCCCGAGTGGCCCCTTGCCATACATGGCACTTCTATGCATTGTTCTCTTATGCATTATAATGCTATGCATCGATCCTTGCGGTGACCCCGAAAGTGACGCGTGAAATCATGGAGATCAACAAGGACCTGATCGCCGCATCCTCGACCCCGATCGTGCTGGCGATCCTGGTGGAGGGAGACAGCTACGGCTACGCGATCCTGCAACGGGTGCGCGAGCTGTCGGCCGGCCGCATGGAGTGGACGGACGGGATGCTCTATCCGGTCCTGCATCGTCTCGAACGGCAGGGCTGGGTCGAGGCGAGGTGGGAGGTCGCGGAGACCGGCCGCCGCCGTAAGTACTACGGGATCACGCCTGCCGGACAGGAGCAGCTCGCGGAGGAGCGCAGACAGTGGCAGGCTGTGGATGCCACACTGCGGGGGATCTGGCGGTCGATGGCCGAACCCGTCCCGACCCCCCATCCGGCCCCGAGCGGCGGTGCCAGGAGGGGCATTCGCGTGGTCGTCGACGCGCTCATCAACCCGGTGCTCGCCGGGCCACAACCAACGGGAGCCTGACGGATATGTCGACCGAGAGTCTCGACGGGTCACTGGACGAGCAGATCGACCAGTGGCGGAGCTACCTCCACCGCCGTCAGGCGATCCACGGGGGGGACGTGGCGGAGCTGGAGGACCACCTGCGGGAGCAGATCGCGGAGCTCGTGGAGGCGGGCCTGGGCCCGGACGAGGCCTTCCTGGTCGGAGTGAAGCGCCTCGGCGCCCTGGACGCCCTCTCCCGCGAATTCGCGCACGAGCACTCGGAGCGCCTGTGGAAGCAACTCATCGTGTCCAGCGACGAAGCGGGCGGCACCGAGGCGGGCGGGGTTTACGGCTCCCGTCGGATGTGGGTGGCCCTCGGCCTCGCGGTCGCGGCGGCCGTGGCCATCAAGATCCCCGGACTGTTCGGGATCGCTTTCGATCCCGACGCAAGCCTCTTCTACCCGATCAACATCAGCTTTTTCACACTCCCGTTCATCGCCGCGTACTTCGCATGGGAGCGGCCGCTCCCGGCGTCGAGCCGAGGGTGGGTTGCGGCCGCGTTCGTCCTGGCGGCGATCGGGATGAACGCGTATTGGGCCGGCACGCCGGCGACCGCGAGCGCGGATACGCTCGCCCTTTCCATCCTTCACCTACCAATGGTCCTCTGGCTGGCCGTGGGCGTGGCCTACGTCGGAGGGCGGTGGCGGGGCAACGAACGGCGGATGGACTTCATCCGGTTCACGGGAGAGTTCTTCATCTACTTCGTCCTGATCGGGCTGGGCGGGGCCGTGCTCATCGGGCTGACGTTTGCGCTGTTCCAGGCCATCGGGCTGGACGTGGAGCGGCTGGTGCAGAACTGGATCGTGCCCTGCGGCTTCGCGGGCGCGACGGTGGTGGCGGCGTGGCTCGTGGAGGCGAAGCAGAGTGTGATCGAGAACATGGCGCCCGTCCTGGCCCGGGTCTTCATTCCCCTCTTCGCGCTGGTCCTCGTCGCCTTCGTCGCGACCATGATGGTGACGGGCCGCGGACTCGACGTCGAGCGGGAGATCCTCATCGCGATCGATCTCCTGCTCGTGGTGGTCTTCGGATTGCTCCTCTACTCGATCTCCGCCCGCGACCCGCTCGCGCCGCCGGGGTTGTTCGACTGGCTCCAGCTCACGCTGGTGGGGGCCGCGCTGCTCGTCGACGTGCTCGCCCTGTGGGCCATCGGCGGCCGGATCTCGGAGATGGGATGGACCCCCAACCGCTTCGCGGCGCTGGGGATGAACGTGGTGTTGCTGGTCAACCTGGCTGGTTCGGCCTTCCTCTACGTGCGCTTCCTCCATGGCGACGGGAAATTCCTACGCCTCTGGGGCTGGCAGATGTCGTACCTGTACGTCCTCGCCGGGTGGGCCGCGGTCGTCGCCTTCTTCTTCCCGCCCCTGTTCGGATTCCAGTGACGCCTCCTCGATCCGACGGGTTTCCGGACCGTCCGGCCCATGCGCGTCGACCACGAGAACTCGCTGGGAGGAGATCTGCCTCCCGAGACCGCTCGTAGGTGCCGCATCACCCCTCCATCACCTGATATAGAGCGCCATCGCCTCCCTGGTGATTTATTCAGCGCAAGAAATTCGTTGCGCTGTTGAGTGCTCGACCCGTATCCTGGAGATACTCGCGGAGCCGCCGCGTCTCCGGCTCTTTGGCACGTGTGACGGATCGTTCTTTCTCCCGCGTCGGACCGTGCCGGCCCGCTCTCCGAGTTCCTCGTGACAGGGAGGTAACCCATGCTACTTCGTCATTCGTTCATCGTGATTCTCGCCGTGGGGCTGGTTCTCGCAGGGTGCGACGGACCCGTCCCGGACACCCTTCAGCCGCCCTCGCCCGATGAGCAGGTAGAGGAGGCGGCCTTCTCGCACCGGGGACAGGACCAGGCTCTGCAGCCCCGCAACTTCGTGGCACCTCTCGAGGGGGCCCAGGAGGTGGAGCCGGTCGACACCCGCGCGCGCGGGCTCGCACGGTTTCAACTCTCCCGAGACGGCAGCTCGATCTCGTACCGGCTCAACGTCGCGAACATCGAGAACGTGCTGATGGCGCACATCCACGTGGCGCCAACGGGAGAGAACGGCGGCGTGGTGGTATGGCTCTACCCCGACGCTCCGCCTCCGACGCTCATCGAAGGCCGGTTCCAGGGCACGCTGGCCACCGGGACCATCACCATGGATGATCTCGTGGGTTCGCTCGCCGGCGCCACGCTGGACGACCTGATCGACCTGATCGTGGCCGGCGACACGTACGTGAACGTGCATACCACCCAGAACCGGGGAGGCGAGATCCGGGGTCAGATCCAGGTCGCGGGAGCGCGCTGACACGACGCTTCAGCGCTGTATGACGCGGGAGCGGAGTCCTGGGGTCTGACCGCCCCCGGGCTTCGCATCCCGGCCCGGAACGCTTCGCCCAGAGACTCGCACCCCGGAGGCAGCGCCATGCGCATCCCTTGCCCGTCGCCCTCGCTCCGCACCACCTCCTTCGTGGCTGCGGCCGCTCTCCTTCTCTCCACCCTGCCTGCGGGCCTGCATGGTCAGGACATCGGCGCGGCGCATTCCGTGATCAAGGACTTCGGCAGCTACGTGACGGTCTACGACGACCGGAACGTGGAGCCGATGCGCCCGGACATCTTCGGCACCAGGGGGGTGGTCTCGACGGGGAATTACCGCGCCACCATCGCGGGGTTTGAGGTGCTCCGTGCGGGCGGAAACGCCTTCGACGCCGGCGTGGCGGCGGCCATGACGCTCAAGGTCGTCACCCCCGACATCGCCGGGTGGACCGGGGTGGCTCCGCTCATCCTCTACAGTGCCGAGGAAGGACGCGTGATCACCCGCAGCGGGGCCGGACCGGCTCCCGCCGCCGCAACCCTCGAGAACTACCTCGAGCACGGGAAGGACCCGGCGCGCTCGGCCATTGTCCCGGCCGACGTGGACGTGTGGCTGGCAGCGCTCGAGCGCTACGGCACGCTGAGCTTCGAGGAAGCGGCGCAGCACGCGCTCGACGTGGCGGAGAACGGGTTCCACCTGCACCACCGGCTCAAGTACTCGGTGGACAACGGGCAGGAAGCGGCGTCCCGATGGCCGTACAACGAGGAATTCTGGCTCCAGAACGGCCCCGGACGCCAGCGTCTGGGAAGCCTTATCGTCAACCCCGACCTGGGGCGGCTCGTCCGGACCATGATCGAGGCCGAGCGCGAGGTGCTGGCGGGTAGCGGGACGCGCTCGGATGGAATCCGGGCCGCCCGCGACGCCTTCTACCGGGGGGAGCCGGCACGCGCCGTCGACCGGTTCTTCGCCGAGCACCTGGACGGGCAGGTCACGTACGAGGACCTGGCCGGATACGAGGGGAGCTGGGAAGAGCCCGTTCACACGACCTACCGGGGCTACGACGTGTACGCCTGTGACGCCTGGTCCCAGGGACCCCGCTTCATCCTCATGCTGAACATGCTCGAGCACTTCGATGTCCAGAGCCTCGGATACAACACGCCCGAGTACATCCACGTCCTCTCCCAGGTGATCGACCTGGCGATGTCGGACAGCCACCGGTATCTGGGCGATCCGGACTTCGTGGAGATTCCGCCCGAGCTCTACTCGAAGGAGTACGCGGCCGCGAGAATCGAGCTCATCGAACTGGACCGGACCTTCCAGGATATGCCGCCCTGGGGCGACCCGCGCCGGATGAAGGCCGTACACCCCGACTCGCCGACCCGCTTCGTGGCGGACGACCCCGATGATGGAGGCACCGCGGCCGCCTTGGGCCGGGGCCCCGATTCCATGGAGGAACGGAATAGCTACGACACCAGTTCCCTGAACGTGATGGACGCGCACGGGAACGTCTTCTCGATGACCGAGAGCGACGGCCATCTGCGCACGCCCATGATTCCGGGATGGGGCTTCGGCCTGGGGAACCGCGGCGGCCAGTTCAACCTGGACCCCACGCTCGCCAACGTGGTGGCACCCGGGAAGAGACCGCGCAACACGAACACGCCGTTCGTGATCATGAAGGACGGCGAGCCCTTCATGGGGCTGTCTCTGGCGGGCGGCGACATGCAGGCGCAGGCGCTGCTGCAGATCTTCCTGAACGTGGTGGAATGGGGAATGACGCCCCAGCAGGCGATGGACCACCCCCGGATGGGAAGCTACAACTTCCCCGGCACCGGGCAGGAGGTGAACCGCGACCCGGCCCGCATCAGCCTGGAATCACGGATTCCGGAAGCGACCTTCCGGGCGCTCGAGCAGATGGGGCACCGGGTGGAGAGCTGGGGCCCCTGGAGCTACGTGGCGGGAGACGGCACGATCACCTACCGCGATCCGGAAACCGGATTCCTGATGTCCGCGGCCGATCCGCGCCGGGAGATGTACGCGCTCGGCTACTGACGAGCGCAGTTGGGCGTCACCGCGTGGCGGGCTCGGTTCGAGACGGCGTCGCGTTCAAGCCCCTTCGCCGCGATGCCCGAGCTCCCGGTCCAGGACGAGGATGGAGGCGGGATCGCCGCCCGCCCTCCGCAGCCGGTCCACAACTGCGCCGACCGAGTCCTCCTCTTCGACCTGCTCCGTCACGAACCAGTCCAGCTCGATGCGGGTGGCGACGTCGCGCTTCTGCACGGCCAATTCGTACAAGTCGTGGATGTGCCCGGTAATCTTCCGCTCGTGCTCCAACGCCTGTTCGAAGACGGAGAGTGGAGCCTCGAACTCGCTCGGAGGCGCCGGGATCTCCTGGAGCCGGGGAGGCTCTCCTCGGCGCGCCAGGTACTGGAAGATGCGCATGGCGTGCTCGACCTCCTCCTGCGACTGGAGCCGCATCCAGCAGGCGAACCCGTCCAGGCTCTCCCCCTCGAAATGGGCCGCCATGGCAAGGTAGAGGTAGGCGGCCGAAAATTCTCGGTTCATCTGCGCGTTGAGGGCGTCGCGGACCTCGTTGTCCATCGCCGTCTCCAGGATTGAGGTAAGGGGGTGGGAAAAGGGGTCACACGCCTACCCCAGAGGGGATCGAACGGTTCCGGGGCGGGGGGGAAACGCATCACGATCATCCGCCACGGCTGGGTGAGCGCGTTTCGAGACGAGCGAGATCGCGGCACGGAGCATCCACCACTCTCGCACCGCGATCGCCTCACCAACTCACTTGCACCAGCGACACCCCCTGACGAGGCAGCTCGAAGGGAATCGAGAGCCGCCCGTTCTCCACGTCGGCCCAGCGGGGCGAGACGAGCTGCGCGAGCTCGGCCGCCTCCCGGAGCTGCGCGAGCTGCCCGTCCGTGAGCTGCTGCGGCGCGCCCATCTCCCGCCAGGTCGTGAAGGCGTTCGAGTGGTCCTCGTCGATGCGGTAGTGGTGGACGCGCACCCGCTCGGCCGGCACGTTCGAGACCTCCAACTGGACGGCGGCTGCCGGCCCCGCCACGTCGTCGTCGTGGTAGTGCCATACCATGACGGAGGCGGCGCGCCCTTCGAGCGATGCGAGGGCGCCCACGTCCGGCTCGGCTCGTACGCCGCTCTCGATGACCTCGAAGGCGGAGTAGCCCGTGCCGCCATCGACCGCCACACGCTCCCCTCCCATCATCCCGAACATTCGCATGACGTTCAGCACCGGCTTGTTGATGCCGTGCGTGCTGGAGAACGAGCGGAAGCCGGAGAAGAGCGGCTGGTCCGGAAAAGTGAACGTCCAACTGATGGCGCCCTGGAAGTTCGTGCCGAAGCGCTCGGCGACCTCGAACTTCTTGGCGAACGAGGCGGCGGTGTAGCTCGAGAACATCGTGCCGTTCCGGTAGACCATCTCGGGATAGCCGAACTGCCGGCCGCAGGCGGCGCACCCCTCCGGATCGGACTCGCCGAGGATGACCGGCAGGTCCCGGAACTCCGGGAAGGAGGCGAGGATCTCGAACCCGGCCTCGAGCTGCCGGAGCTGGTTCCCCATTCCCATACGGACGTGACCGTCGCTCGTCACCGTCGGGCTACCTTTGGCGTGGAAGCCGAAGAAGTCGACCGGCGAACCCACCTCACCCGTCGCGTAGTTCGTTCCGCTACGGCAGTGCTCCAGGAACTCCCGCAGGAATGAGGAGGCGTTCTCGGAGGAGGCACCGGCGGTGTTGGGGCCACCGATGCGAGCGGTCGGCAGTGCGCGCTTGAGCCCGTACGCAGAATAGTCGTGTAGCTTGAAAAACTCCTCACGGGTGCCCTGCCAGTAGCTGATGTTGGGCTCGTTCCAGACCTGCCACCACCAGCGCTCCACCTCCTCCTGCCCGTAACGCTCCACGCTGTGACGCACCCATTCGTATATGAGGTCGGCCCACTTGTCGTAGTCGTTCGGTGGGTAGGCCCAGCCGGTATAAATGTCCCCGTACGGATCGCCCGGCTGCCAATGGTGGCGGTAGGGCCCGTCATGGGTCGTGAGCGCCCGGGGCATGAAGCCGATCTCCATCACGGGGGTCATTCCCCGCTCCACCCAGGTGTCCACGATCTGGTCGACCATGCTGAAATCGTAAACCGGGCTCCCGTCCTCGTCCTCCGTATACACGTTGCTCGAGCCCCACTTGAGGGCGATGGGCAAGCCGTCGTGCGTGTTGAGCATGTTGTGGGCGCGGACGTGCACCGTGCCGCGGCTGAGATCGGAGAAGTCCGTGAGGAGGCGGCGGCCGTCCGGAAGGTAAGTAAAGTTCGCCTCGTCGTAGCCGATGTACGCCCAGATGGGGGTCATCTCGCCTACGGAGCGGTCGAGGTCCACCTGGATGGGGACCTCGAAGCCGGCGGACGCAAGCTGCTGGGCGGAGGCGCTCGGGATGCCCGAAAGGGGGAGGAGCAGAGCCCCGACAACGCCCGCGACCGTACCGAAGGCCGGCAGACGGAGGGAGCTGATTTCGAGGAGAAGGCGGGAACCCGGAGCGACGTCCGGGAGCCGATGGAACGGGGCGGAACCTGCCATGGCCCATCCTCCTCGGGCGGGGTGTCGACGAAGGGAGCGGCCGCACGGGCGCACCAGACCATTCGGTCGCCCTCCCGGCGCTTCGATGGATCGTATCGGGCAACGTACCGGGGCCCATCGCGGGGAACAAGCGCCTACGATCGCCGCGCTCGCGGTCCCCGTGGTCCCTTCCTGGCAGAGCCGCTTCTGCCACACCTCCCCCGACTTGCTTGTCCGGCTTGGAACCGCTCTCTACGTTGATTTTCCCCTCCCGAGGGCGTCTCCGTTCCTTTTCTCCTACCTCATGAAGAAGGAACGCGACTTGCGGCGCTCCCCGAGCGGGACCCGGGGCCGACGGTCATGCGCTAGCCCGCTCCCTATATTGAACTTCTGATGGAATGAACCGATGGAGTGGATGGAGATGTTTTTCCAGGGGTGGGAGGGAATCGTCCGCACGCTGGTGGTGGGCACTCTGGCCTACCTGTGTCTGGTGTGCTTTCTCCTGATCTCAGGTAAACGGACGTTGGCCAAGCTCAATGCCTTCGATCTGGTGGTTACGGTGGCCCTGGGGTCCACCGTCTCCATTATCCTGCTCCAGCAGGGTTTGCCCCTGGCCGAGGGAATCACGGCGCTGGCCCTCCTCATCGGACTCCAGTACCTGGTCACCGCCACCTCGGTCCGTTGGGAGGCATTCGCCCGGAGTGTGCGGAGAGCCCCGTCGCTTCTGGTCCGCAACGGGGAGTACTGCAGGGATACGCTGCGCCGGGAAAGGGTCACCGAGCGCGAGGTCCTGAGCGCCGTTCGGGCGAGCGGCGTGTCCGGAATCGAGGACGCGGCCGCTGTGTTCCTGGAGAGTGATGGGACCATGAGCGTCATCAAGGACGACGGAGGATCTCAGGAGAAGGGGAGCGAGCCTCTCAGCGGCACCTGACCACTGCGCGCCGATCGAACGTGAAGCCCGCTTCCTCGTCGGCACCGAAGTTGCACCCCACTTGCATCGAGGTCCAAAGGGCGGAGGGTCCGCCCATCCTAGAGAAGAGGGGGAGTGATGAGTGAACCGGGAATGGCAAGAGGCCCGGAGGCGCGGCGCCCGTTGGTGGAGCAGACGGGGTTCAGACTGAGCTGGGGTGCGATCGTGGCAGGGATGCTGGTCGCCACGGCACTGCACCTCGTGATGGCGTTGCTCGGTATGGCGATCGGGCTCGACACGTGGCAGCCGGGAGATGAGCTGGACACGGTTGGCGGTGCTCTTGGGATATGGGTGGTGGTTTCAGGGATCATCGCGCTTTTCGTGGGTGGACTGACGACCGGTCGCCTTGCCGGTATCCTCACGCGTGGCGATGGAGCGCTCCACGGTGTGGTCTTGTGGAGTCTCTCGACGGTGTTGGTAGCGTGGCTCGTGGCGAGTGGCTTGACGACGGTGGTGGGCGGCACGTTCGGGCTGGTACAGCGGACGACTGCGGCAGCGGCGGGGGGGATCGCGTCGACGATCGGGCAGGCGGGAGTGTCGGCAGTGTCGGGAATCGAGGGCCTGGACATGGACGCCCTCCAGCGAGAGGTGGAGCAGATCCTGGAGGAGACGGATGATCCGGCACTGCAGCCTGACACGCTGGCAGAGGACATCGAAGAAGTGGCCGATCGTGCGACGGGCGCGGCGAGCAATCAGGCCGTGGCGCAAGAGGTCATTGCGACGATCATCGAGAGGGGCGGTGAAGTGGATCGGGAGGCGGTGATCAACGTCATCACATCGCGGACGGACGTGACCCGGCCGGAAGCGGAACGGATGGCGACGCGCGTCGAGACGCTGGCCCAGGACGCGATGGCGCAGGTGAGGATGGCCGCCGACACGATCGGGCAGCGCGCCGAAGAGCTGGCCGGGGATGCGAGCAATGCGGTTGCGACCGCGTCCTGGTGGGCGCTACTTGCCCTCGGAGTGTCGTTCGGGGCGGCCGTTGGTGGTACGGTGGTCAAGGCGCGCGACTAGACGTACACTGTTCGCACTCGGTTTCACCGGCACCGACTGCCGGTAGAGTTTACCGCCCCGGCCCCCAACTCTACCGAGTAGCCCAGCTTTGGCTACTCGAACGAGCCCGAACTGCATGCGAACTACCGATACCCTCAACAAGGCCCTGCAGGCACGCTTCCTCTGTACCGTTGCGGTGGGAGTCCTGCTCTCAATTCTCCATACGCCACCCGTCGCGGCGATCCACGTCCCCGAGGCCGTGGACGGCCCCTCCTGCGCCGAGGCATGCCCCGGGGGATCCGCGAACCCGATCCTCTACGCCGGCCAGCCTGCGGAGCTCATCGTCTTCCGGGTGAGCGACCGCACGTTCGAAGTGCGGATCTCCCCCCTTGGGCCCGGCGGGGAGCCCGTCTCCGCACCGTCCTCGGAGGTGCTGATCGACCACTCCCGCGAGGAGCTGTGGCGGGGACGGACCCTGGATGCTCCGGTAGAAAGACAGGTGGGAGCACTCACCGTTGAGGTTCGCGGCGACCCGCTCACCGTGGTGGTGCGGCGTGAAGACGGCGCAATCGTCCAGGAGCTCGTTTGGGCCTCCGAGGACGGGGCGATGCGGTTCTCCACTCCCGCTCCCGTCTTCGGAATGGGCGAGGGCGGAGGGCAATACGACCGCAGGGGACACCTTCACACCATGCGGGACGGAAACGCGGCGTACGAGCGGGCCACCCACGGGGCGCACGTGGCGGTTCCCATGCTGATCGGCACCGACGGTTGGTCTCTTTTCGTGCATCACCCGATCAACCGGGGCAACGAGTTCGATCTTCGCGACGGCCGCACCGGGACGTTCCGTCCGGGTGGGGACGCGCACGAGGAGCAGCTCCGCCTCTACCTGACCGCCTGGGACGAGCCGTCCGAGGCGCTCGCGGAGTACCAGGTCATCGCGGGACAGGCCGCGATGCCGCCCCGCTGGGCGCTCGGGTACATGCAGAGTCACCGCACCCTCACGGGCCCGGACGAGATCCGGTGGGTGGCGAACGAACTCCGGAGCCGCCGCCTCCCCACCGACGCCCTCATCTACCTCGGAAGCGGATTCACGCCTTCGGGCTGGAACCACGGACATGGGACCTGGCAATTCAACGAGGATGTCTTCGACGATCCGGCGAACATCATCCAGGATCTGCACGACCTCGATTTCCGGGTGGTGTTGCACGTCTACAGTCCTCCCAGCGGCCTGCACGGGGAATCGGTCACTGCGACCGCCACCGACGAGAGCCACGTCGCCCAATACTGGGGGCTGCACCGCCCAATTTTCGAGCTGGGGGTGGATGGATGGTGGCCCGACGGGGGGGAGAACCTGGCCTCGGAGTCGCGGGTGGCTCGACACCGGATGTACGTAGAAGGCCCCCTGGCTGAACGACCGGGCGTGCGTCCGTGGAGCCTCCACCGCACCGGGTACAGCGGGGTGCACCGGTACGGGGGATGGATATGGTCCGGGGACCCGGACAGCCGCTGGAGCACGCTGGAGACACACGTACCCATCGGGCTCAACCACTCAGTAAGCGTTTCTCCCTTCTGGGGCTCAGACGTGGCTGGGTTCGTTCCCACGCACGAGCTCACGGGAGAGCTGTACATCCGCTGGTTCCAGTTCGCGGCCTTCACCCCCTCTTTTCGCTCGCACGGCCGCACCTGGCACCTCCGCCTCCCCTGGGGATGGAACCGCGGGCACATCGGAAATCCGGAGTCTTCGATCTTCGAGCGCGAGGGCGGATACCCGAACCCCGCCGAGCTTCGGAATGCGCTCATCGAGCCCATCGCGCGCGAGTATCTGAACCTCCGCTACCGTCTGCTCCCCTACAACTACACCCTGGCCCGCGAAGCGCACGACACGGGGCTCCCGCCGATGCGGGCGATGTGGCTCCACTACCCCGACGATGGGCAGGCCGTGGCCACGGGCGATCAGTATCTCTGGGGACGGGACCTTCTGGTGGCGCCTGTCTATGCCCGCGGGGCGAACCAGCGGGCGCTCTACCTTCCCGAGGGGGACTGGTACGATTTCTGGACTGGCGAGCGCGTGGAAGGTGGGGAGCGAATCTGGCGTCAGGTGGACCTGGCCACCCTCCCGCTCTACGTCCGCGCCGGTGCCATCCTCCCCCTCGACCCGGTGCGCCAGCACACCCGGGAGGTGGTGGAGGAGCCCACGACGATCCGGATCTACCCGGGGGCGGACGGGGAGTACCGCTGGTACCGGGACGACGGCGAGACCCTCGCGTACCGGGAGGGCGCGTACTCCTGGACCCGTCTCACCTGGGACGACGGTGCACGCCGTCTCGTCATCGAGCCGGATCCCGACAGCGCGGGGGAGCCGCCGACGGGAGTCACGCTTCGCCTCCAACTCATGCCCGAGGGCACGTATCGGACGGTGGAATGGGACGGGACCCGGACGGAGTTCGAACTCTGAGGCGGACTCACTCCCGATGACTGACGAAGAGCGCACCCCCAGGCACCTTCCCCCCGGGCTCACCACCACCGTCGGAGTCGTGGAGGAGATCCTCGGCCGGGTCGTGGCAGAAGCCGAGGGCGAAGCGCTCTTCCAGGTCGTCGAGAGGGTGCGTCGCGAGATGGTCGCCGTTCGGGAGGCCGACGCCGAGGTCGAACGGGAGCGGGCGCTGGACCGGGCGGCCAGGATGATCGCGGGGCTTTCCATGGAGGAAAAGACCGCTTTCGCACGGGCGTACACGCTCTACCTGCAGCTCGTCAACGTGTGCGAGAACGGCTACCGGACCCACAGGCTCCGGGAGCGTCTGGCGCCCGAGGAGGCATCCCCTGCCCGGGCCCGGCTCACCTTCGTCCTGACCGCCCACCCCACCGAGTCCCGATCTCCCGAGAACATCCGCCTGCTCCGACGGGTGCAGGACCACGTGGTCGAGTCCCTGGGTCGGGGTCGGCCCATCGACCGCCGGGAGGTGGAGAACCTGATCCACCTGGCGTGGCGGTCCGGCACCCATCCCCACGAGAAGCCCTCGGTGGAAGACGAAGCGAACCACCTCTTTTCGCTTCTCACCGACCCGATCCTCTCCGAAGTGGTCTCCCTCACCGAAACGGGACACCGGGTGCTGTTCCGCACCTGGGTGGGGGGCGACAAGGACGGCCACCCGGGAGTGGGCCCCGAGCAGACCGAAGCGTCACTCGACCGCGCGCGGACCCGGCTCCTGGCGTTCGTCGAGGCGATCTTGATGCCGACGGTCCGGGAGGACATCGGCCTGGCAGGCGACAAGAAAATGGCTTCGGCCCTGGTGGAGCTGGAAGATGCCCTCTCAGCGCTGGAGACGGTGGGGCCCAGCGACGGGGGCCGGCTCATGTCCCTCCGGGACGCCCTCACGGCCCTCCAGTCGGCGTACGGGAACGGGGTCGGGGTGGAGCATCCCGCCCTCGCCAGGCTGGACACGCTCCTGGAAGTCTTTCCCGGCCTGGTCGTCCCCCTCGAGCTGCGGGAGGAGCGGGGCCGCTTCGGGGCCGACGACCCCATCGCGGGCATGATGCGGCGGTTGGGAAAGATCGCCGAAGGTGCGGCTATCGACGCGTACGCCCGGGCGACCGTCGTCAGCATGACACTGGAGGCGGAAGACCTGCAGGATGCCCAGCGTCTCGTCGACGAACGCTTCGGCGAGGGGACCATGCCGGTCATCCCCCTCTTCGAGCTGCCCGAGGTCCTGGAACGCGCCCACCTGATCCTGAGCGAAGCCTGGCAGGACGAGCCGTTCCGGCGAGCCGTCCGCTCACGCGGGCACCTCGAGGTGATGCTCGGCTACTCGGACACCGCCAAGCGGATGGGCATGCTGGCCAGCCGGGTCGCCCTCCACGACGCCATGCGGCGGATCGGGGAGTGGGCCGAGTCGGAGGATTTGACCCCCCTCTTTTTCCACGGACACGGCGGGAGTGTCGGGAGGGGAGGCGGGCGAATCGAGGACCTGGTCGCCACCTGGCCCCCCCGGGCACGCACGCCGTACAAGCACACCGTGCAGGGCGAGATGGTCGAGCGCACGCTGGCCACCCCCGAGATCCTCCGGAGCCTCGTGGAGAAGGTCGCCGAGGTACAGGAGAGTCCGCCGCCCTACCAGGAGGTCGGGGACGTGGCCCGGAAGCTGGCGGAGACCTCGAAGGCGGCCTTCGAGGCGCGGGTTGCGTCCGAGCCCTTCCGCCGGCTTCTCGAGCGCGCCACCCCCTACAGCCGTCTCCAGACGCTCACCATCGGATCGCGGCCGGCAAGCAGGGGAGGTGACGGCGGAAGCCTCGAAGATCTCCGGGCCATCCCCTGGGTGCTGTGCTGGACGCAGACACGGCTCCTGCTTCACGGGTGGCTCGGAGTGGGACAGGCGTGGCGGGATCTTCGGGGTGACTCGGACCTGGAGGAGCGGCTGACGGAAGCACGGGACGGGGACCCATTGTTTCGCTCCTACGCCCGGCTTCTCTCGTTCACCATGGCCAAGACCGAGCCCTCGGTTTGGCACCGCTACCGGCGCGCCCTGGCCGGCGGGGCCGCCGAGGACCTGGCCCCGGAGCTGGAGGAGGACTACGAGGGAGCGTTGGACCTCGCGTGCCGGGGCGTCGGCGCCGATAGCCTCCTGCCCGAGCGGCCCTGGTTGGCCGAGTCCATTCAATACCGGGCGCCCATGATCCACCCCCTGAACCTGCTCCAGATCGAGCTCCTGGGCCGCGAGGAGTGGACGGACGCCGAAGTGGAGCTCTTCCGGGAGACGGTCACAGGGATCGCCGCCGGGATGCTGACGACCGGGTAGGACGGAGGCGGTCACAGTCATACCAGTCTCCCCTACGTCTTCAACAGCCTTCTAGCCTGCGATGACCGCGTCATACACGTCCGCGAGGGCGTCACATGCCACGCGGATGTCGAGGTTCTGCTCCGCATGGGCACGGAATCGCCTGCCCTCCCGGGAGAGGGCCTCTTCATCTTCGAAATACGGCTGCAGGGCGTCTGCCAGAGCTTTCGCATCCCGTTCAGGCACGAGACGATCCGACAGCGCCCCGAAGGCGCACGGAACGTCTGCGTGGCGGGTTGCGACCACCGGCATGCCGGTCGCCATCATCTGCTGGATGATGAATGGGGTGCCTTCCCGGTCTCCCGAGGCCGCGGTCACGCTGGGCGCGACGAGCACGTGGCAACGGCGCGCGAGGTCAACCAGACGATCGAACGGAAGGAAAGGGTGCCGCGTGACGTGCGGCTCGAGGTCCCACCGCGCGATCCGAGCCAGAATCTCGGACTTCGTCGCCGAATCACCCCGCTTACCGGCAACGTCACCCACGAGGTCGAGATGGACCGGAAGGCCCCGGGACCGCAGCAGGTGAACGGCTTCCACAAGGTACTCCACCCCTTTCTTTTCGCGGAACGTACCTGCGAACAGCAGGCGCAGAGGGGCCTCCGGCGCGCGCTCCCGCTCGGTGAACGCGAGCGCCTGCACGTCAACCCCGAGATTATGCACCAGGAGCTTGTCCCTCGAACAGCCGATTTGGTGTAGCTGTTCGGCCATCACCGGACCGAGAGGAAGGACCAGGTCCGCATCCCGGAAGATCCGCTCGAGCCTGGGTCGCCAGCGCGCATCTCTCGGGAGTTCCCATGCATCTGCACCGTACATACCAACCACCCAGGGAACGTCCAACGCCCTGCGAAGCTCGTGGTCCCCGGTGGCGACCCATCCAAAGTGGCTGTGAAGTACCGCCGGGACCTCCTTGCGCAGCCCCAGGAGGTCCGGTGGGAACACCCGCCCGCGCGAGGCCTTTCGCCATACCCGTCGAGGCAGCGACTCCCCCCCCCATCGTCGTGCCTCCACCTCCGGAAACTCGTTCCGGTTCTCCAATAGCCGCGCGAGGACCACGGGTCGATACCGCACCATATGCCGAAAATGGTCGTACATCCAGTTCATCGTGCGACCAACGAAGCGGTCACAGCTCTGGATCGCAACGCGGCCGGCAGCAGGTGAGGTGGACATACTCAGCGTCCTGGAATCGAGGGTGCGATCGGCCGGCGGACTCCGCCCGACCACGGTTCGTTTTGCGCGGAACCGGCTCAAGTGCGTGAGGACCGGCGGGCCGGAGGGCGCTCACGCACGCCTCTCACACTTCACCACCTGAATCACGGTACCACTGCCAGGCCCCTTCGATGCCGTCCCGCAGGCCGATCCGCGGTGCCCAGCCAAGGCCCCGGATGCGTTGGGAGTCGAGCAGCTTCCGTTCCACTCCGTCCGGCTTGTCCGGGTCGAAGGCCATGCGGCCCCGGTAGCCGACCACGTCGGCGATCAGTTCGGCGAGCTCCCGGATCGTCAGCTCCTCGCCGCTCCCCACGTTCACGAGCTCGGGCGGGTCATCCTGCTCCATGAGGAGGATGCAGGCATCCGCAAGGTCGTCGACATGCAGGAACTCCCGGCGGGGTGTGCCAGTCCCCCAGACGACCACCTCGGAGGTCCCGGACCTCTGTGCCTCGTGGAATCGCCGGAGGAGCGCTGCCAGGACATGGCTCGTGCCCGGATCGAAATTGTCCCCGGGTCCGTACAGGTTCGTGGGAAGTACAGTGTGAAAGGATGCCCCCATCTGTCGATTGTACGCCTGACAAAGCTTCAGCACGGCAATCTTGGCAATGGCGTACGCCTCGTTCGTAGGCTCGAGCGGGCCGGTCAGGAGGTGCTCCTCGAACATGGGCTGGGGAGCATCCCGAGGATAGATGCAGGAACTCCCCAGGTTCAGGAGCCGTCGAACCCCACTTCGGTGCGCCTCCGTGACTACGTTCAGGCCGATCTCGAGGTTGATGCGCAGAAAGTCCGCGGGGTACGAGACGTTTGCCATGATCCCGCCCACTTTCGCCGCCGCAAGGAAGACGATATCGGGATGCTCCTCTCGGAAGAACCGGGCTACGGAAGGGCGGTCTTCGAGGTCGAGTTCATCGCGGCTCCGAAGAAGGAGGTTGTCGTATCCGGACTCCCGGAGTCTGCGCACCAGGGCGCTTCCCACCATTCCCCGGTGCCCCGCCACGAAAATCCGATCCCCGGGATTCACGGGCTCCCCGCTCCCCTCGGTGGCACCACGTGCCCCGCATCGGCAAGGGTACGCTCCTGCCGGGCCAGCTCGAGATCGTGCTGGATCATCAACTCGACGAGCTCGTGCAAGAAGACTTTCGGCTCCCAGCCAAGGCGCTCACGTGCCTTGGACGAGTCCCCTTCCAGACGGTCGACCTCGGTGGGTCGAAAGTATCGGGGGTCGATCGTGACGTGATCCTGCCAGTCCAGATCTAGGAGTCCGAATGCCAGTTCGACAAGTTCGCGGACACTGTGACTGTTTCCGGTGGCGATGACGTAGTCATCGGGAGTGTCCTGCTGGAGCATGAGCCACATCGCTTCCACGTAGTCCCCCGCGAAACCCCAGTCACGAACCGCGTCCAGGTTGCCCAGGAAGAGTTCCGACTGGAGCCCCAGGCTGATCCGGGTGGCGGCGCGGGTGATCTTGCGGGTCACGAAGGTTTCCCCCCGGCGCGGGGACTCGTGATTGAAGAGAATCCCGTTGCAGATGAAGAGATCCCACGCCTCGCGGTAATTTACGCCTAGCCAGTGCGCCGCCACTTTCGAGATGGCGTACGGGCTGCGTGGTCGGAAGGGCGTGCGCTCGTTCTGGGGCGGCGCTGCGGAACCGAACATCTCTGACGAACCGGCCAGGTAGAGGCGGATCCCGTCGGCATTACGACCCGAGAAATCCCGCACGGCTTCGAGGAGCCGGAGCGTCCCCATCGCGCCCGAGTCCATCGTGTAGAGGGGCTCCTCGAAGGAGACGGCCACGTGGGACTGGGCGCCCAGGTGATAGATCTCGGCGGGATCGGAACGCTCGAGGACCCGGCGCAGCACGGCTCCGTCGGTCAGGTCGCCATAGTGGAGATGGAGGCGGGCGTCGGGCTCGTGCGGATCCTGGTAGAGGTGATCAATCCGGTCGGTGTTGAAGAGGGAGGCACGACGAATGATGCCGTGCACCTCGTACCCCTTCCCGAGGAGCAGCTCCGCAAGGTAGGAGCCGTCCTGCCCGGTGATCCCCGTGATGAGGGCGCGCCGTGGTGTCGCCATGTCGCTGATGCCCTCCTGGAGGGTCATGGGGGCGGCATCCGTGTTCCGGCCGCGAGCCCTGTGAGGTTCGTCAAAGGAGCGTTTACCAGGGCAGGATATACCCGCCGCCGGATCCTCCCGTCAAGCGCACCAAGCCTGCCGTGGGGTCATTCCGACCAGAGATCCGGAAAGACGGGGGGAGGCTCTCGCACGCCGGAGGATCGCACGAGCGCCACGTATACTCCCGGATCCAGAGGCAGAAGTGGCCATGCCCGCATCGCCCGGACCAGCTCCCCGAGGGCCGGCCCGAGCGCTCGCTCCCGGAGCCTCAGAAGCGCACGCGCCCCGTGGACTCGTCCCCTCCTGTGCCTCCGGGCGAGCCCGAGCTGCAGCCGCTCACCAGCCGACAGGCGTGACTCGAACTCGCGAATCAGCCCCCGGACCTCGTCGCCCATTCTCCCCTGTAGGGCCACACTCTTGGAGGCCTCGTGGATCCGGTACCGAGCCACGACACGGTCGATCCGGCGGGGCGTGAGTCCCAGGGTGAAGCGGAGTCGGAGCCAGAACTCATAGTCCATGGCATAGTGCAGGTCCTCTCGGAACCGACCCGCCTCCCTGTGTGCCCGGGCGCTCCAGAAGACTCCGGGCTGCGCAATGGGGCACCCCAGCAGCCACTTCGAGAACCCCCGTCCGGGCAGTTCGGGGAAGGGCCATGGGGCCTCGCCCTCCCTCCAGAAGTCGACCCGTCCGGTGACCCAGTCGACGCCGGGGGCGAAGGCCGCAGCGGCCATGTGCAGCGCCCCCGGTTCGTAGACATCATCGCTGTTCAGGTACGCAACAATCTTGCCGGTTGCGCGATCGAGTCCCTTGTTGATGGCATGGGTCTGGCCGCGGTCGGGCTCGCTGACCCACCAGGCGATGTGCTCCTCGTACTTCCGGATCACCTCCACGCTTTCGTCGGTGCTTCCCCCGTCCACGACGATATACTCCAGGTTGGGATAGCCCTGGAGCAAAACGGAACGGATGGTCTCCTCCAGGTACTGCCCCTGGTTGAACGAGGGGGTGACCACAGTGATCCGGGGCCACTCCCCCACCGGTCGCACGCGCCCGTCGGCATCGTGTGCTTCGTTCCAGGGCCACCCGTGACGCTCCGGCGGTGGGTCAGGCAGCCCAGTGGGAAGGGAGCGGGTCCGTTCTCCGAAGGGACCGGACGTCGGTGAAGGTCCTGTCATCTCGCCCCCCTCCGTTCCGCGACGATCTCCCGGAACCACTCGAGGTAGCGATCGATCTGGAGGGTCTCATCGAAGCGGAGCTCGGCATCGCGCCGCGCGTTGCGGCCAAGGGTCCGCCGGAGGGATTCATCGGCGAGCAGGTGAGCCAGCGCTCTGGCCATGCACTCCGCATCTCCTTCGGGAACGAGTATCCCTGTCGCGGCTCCCGGCCCCTCGAGGGGCCCGCCGACGTCCGCACCGCTCACGGGCGCCCAGGGACCCGCGAGCCCCCGGACCTGCTCCGGGATTCCTCCGACGCCCGTTGCTACGACGGGGATCCCTGTCGCGAGCGCCTCCAGCACCGTCGTCGGGAAGGTGTCGGCCCGCGTCGCGTGCAGGTGGAGGTCGGCGGCGCGGTACCACGATGCTACCGCTGCGCGTCCACCCTCGAATGGCACGGTCCGAATCGTTGCGCGGCCGCGCCGTCTTCCCCGCTCGCTCTCGCCAAGCACGATCAGCGTGACGTCCCGGTCCAGCAGCTCGGCAGCGCGCGCGGCCGCCTCTTCGGCGGTCGGAAAGTCCTTGAAGCCGCCCTTCCCACCAGTTGGGCCCACGAACAGGAGTACAAGTTCGTCCGGCGCGATGCCGTGCCGCGCGCGCGCCGCTTCTCGGTCGCCCGGCCGGAAGGTCGCAAGGTCGACACCGTTCGGGATCACCCGGAGTTCCTTTATCGCGGGGGTGAGGATCGACTTCTCCACCCGTTGTGCCAGCCACTGCGAGGGCACTGCGACATGCAACCGGGACTGGCGAAAGATCTCCCGTTTCCGGAGCCAGTTCTCCCGGGTGGCATCCCGACGGACCGCGGGGTAGATGTCCAGGTCCGGGCAGGATCCACAGCCGGTTTTCCAGCGGTCGCATCCCATGGAATGCGCACAGTGTCCGCTGAGGAGCCAGGCGTCGTGGAGGGTCATGGCCACCGGAAACGCCCGCGCGAGGCGAGGGATCTCACGGAGGTCGAAGTAACCGCCGTGCAGGTTGTGAAGGTGCACCAGGTCCGGAGCCCGCGGAAGGGCCTCGAGCATCCTCGCGCTCGCCGGATAGTGCCAGGTCTCGATTCCGCGGGCGCGGTCCAACAGGCGAAGGGGGCCGGCCAGGAGGTGAGCCACCCGGGTCCGGACATCGGACGGGAACGGGAGGGTGAGCGCACCCTCCGGTTCCCCCCGACCCACGAGCAGCCACGCATCCTGGTCGCGCTTCCGTAGACCATCCGTGAGCTGCCGCGCCGCTGCCTGGGCTCCACCCCCGCTGGCGGCCGTGTTGACCAATGCGACCAGGAGGCGCGCGTCGTTCACGGGGCCCCGGGCAAGGAAGGTGCGTCGGGTGCGTCAGGCTCGTCAGGTTCGTCAGCCGCAGGGCGGACTGCGCGCACGGCGATGATGACCTCATAATCGGGATGGATCTCGTCGAGCTCCGCGCTCCGGAGCTCTGCGGCGGCCAGCCCATGAAGAAAGGCGGTTGCCGCCAGGGCGTTCCCCTGGACGTCGAGATCGACGCAGCCAGGCGGAAACCGCTCCTCGAAGAGCCGCCGCATCGACTGCGAGGTGAATCGCCAGAAGTCGCCCCAGCGATCCGCGTCGTGCCGGCTGATCTGGGAGATGCCCGGGACCGTGACGAGGGCCACCCCTCCCGGTCGGAGCGCCTGGTGGACCGTGTCGAGCGCGCTCCCCACGTCCCACACGAACGGGAGGACCTGTGTCAGGATGATGCAGTCGAAGGCAGACTCGGGAATGCCCTCTCCCGAACAGAGATCACCGACGAGTGTCGCGGCCGGGTTCCCGGGGCGGGCATGGAGAACGTCGGATCGCGACACGCGGTCGTCCCCGAACCTGGTCGTGTACTCCGCATCACCCACCTCGAGCACCCTCCCTCGAATGTCCAGGCGGTGACGGTCCAGAAAGCCGTCGATGTAGTATCGATCCACGGGCTGGCCGCGATCGAACCCGAAGTAGCGGCTGACCGGCGACGCGCGCCTCAGGCTTCCCATGTGAACCCAGCCGGCCGGAGGGGCGTGACGGGAGCCATGGGTGAGGAGTCCGATCCAGCCGCGCACGGCGCGGGGAACCACGCGATCGGAGAGGATCCGGGCCCGGCGAAGCACGGAGTGGAAGCTGTTCCGCGCCCGGACGGGGAGCTGCCGGCCGGCGGCCGCCCCCTGGCGCTTGATCTCATCCTGCACGACGGCGGCGATGCGGGAGTCCGAGAGGCCCTGCTCGTCGAGATACTCGCTGATCCACTCGAGGTACCGCTCGGCGGCGGCCTGGTCGCGACCCGCGGCGATCTCCCTGGTGCAGCACGAGTCCGGGTGCTGGCGGTACTTGTACCAGACCTCCCCGGAGGCATACAGGGGCCAGCGCAGGCAGATCTTGGCCAGGACGATTCCGTCCTCGTGCATGCCCCGAAATGCCTCCTCGTACCCTCCGACCTCGTCGAGCACCGACTTCCGAAAGAGGATGCCGCTGGGCGTGTGAAGGTCGTTTCGGAGAAACCGCTCGAGGAGACGGGGGGGCTCGACAAGTTCGTCGGGCGGGCCACCGAGGGGCTGGATGTAGTCCCGGGCAAGGTCCTCTTCCCGCCGTGTCCAGCCATACCAGACATGCAGGCGCCCGTAGACCCCCGCGGCCTTGGGGGATTCGGTCAGGATGCGGACCTGCCGCGAGAGCTTTTCGGGGACCCAGACGTCGTCGCCGTCGAGAAAGGCCACGAACTCGCCCCGTGCAGAAGAGAGCCCCAGGTTGCGCGTGGCGCTCATCCCGCGGTTCGCCTGATCCGGATGGTGCAGGTAACGGATGCGATCAGGGTGCAGCTCCGCGTAGCGTCGCGCGATCTCCCCGGAGCCGTCCGAGGAGCCATCGTCACAGAGAAGCAGCTCCCAGCGCTGGTAGCCCTGGGCCAGCACGCTCTCGATCGCCTCGGCGAGGAATCGCTCCTCGTCGAGGAAGATCGTGATGACCGAGACGAGGGGTGCGGCGGGCTCAACGGACGGATCCGAGGCTGACCCACTCTCCGTGCGCCGGCCGGCCGGAGCCTTTCTCGGAGCGGATGGAAGCGGTTCGGGGATCATGCGGGCCGGGATGAAAGGGGCGGAGGGGAGCGTACTCGGCTCCCCGACGGGGCGTCAAGGAGTAGGCGGGACACGCGCTGGAGGTCCGACGGATCCTGACAACACCTCCTCCTCCGGAGCCCGCAGCAGGATGGTTCGGCCCTCGGCCTCGACGAGCAACCGGTAGCCGGCCCCCTGCGCCGCCGCGAGAACCGCCCGCTCGATGCTCGGTTCGGCATCATGTTCGAGGACAATGTAGCGAAAGCGGCGCGAGGAAACGGCCCCGGATGCCTGCTCCGGGTCGGACACGCCTTCGACGTGGCGCGTGAATCGGGGACCCCAGGCCAGGTACATCCACGAATCGTCCGAGCCCGCGTAGAGAACGGAGTCTCCGGGGGCAGCCTCGCGGTCCAGGTGCTCGAAACCGTCGCTCATGTGCAGGTATCGATCGTTCGACGCATCGAGATACCGGGCCGGAACACCTGTCTTGAGAAGGTGCATCGCCGACCGGGGAAAGAGGCTCGCGCTCTCCGTGGTCATGAGAAGCGAAAGGTTGGCCACGGTCAGGCCAGCGGCGACCCCGGCAATGGCGATCAGATGACGGTCCTGGAGTCTCCGGAGGGCGTGCATGGCGAGAATCCCCGCCACCGGGATCATCCAGATCATGAACCGCTGGTCCCACCGGATGGGGAGGCGCGCGGCGATGACCGAGGCGAACAGGACTGCACTGCCAAGTGTCAGCGCGCCCAGCACTCCGTTCCGCTCCCGTAGCGCCTGGGCCATCCCGACAAGGCCGAGGGCCATCATTAAGGGAAAGAGGTAGCCGTAGTGCAGGAAGTCGTGCTCGACGATCTGCGGGGCCAGGAGCCGTCGGAGCGGTAGCTCGTAGAGGTAGAAGCGGGCCGCCTCGACGAGATTCGCCGGCCCGAAGGTGAACTGGACCTCCCCCGGGGTAATGCCGACGGGCACCGCCGAACGCGACAGGTTGGACAGGTAGACGTCACCCGCGAACAGGAGGAGTGCGGCCAGGGTGGTCAGGCCGAAGGTGATGACCGCGCGTCGGGGCAGGCGGCCGCGCCAGACCAGGGCGAGAGCCAGCAGGCCGAGCGCACCCAGCACGTTCAGACCGAGAACCTTGGTGGCCGCGGCCAGCGCACCGCAGAGGGCGGCAAGTGCCACGGGCGCCCACGCGGGGAAGCGCTCCCCGGCTTCCTCCCTCACTTCCTCCCTGGCTGCCTCGCCGGCCAGTCCCGCGCGGATGATCCAGTAGAAAGCCGCGAGGAGGGCGGCCGAAAAGACCAGGTCATTCTTCGCCGTTCCTGCCCCCACGAGGACCTGCGGCGCCGACAGGATCAACAGGACGACGACCCACGGGGCTGCTCTGCGAGGAAGGGCGAGCCGGGCGAGCTCGAAGGCCCCGGCAAGGAAAACCCCGAGTGCGGCGACACCGGGCAGGCCGAGCCAGGCGTCGGAACCGGAGAGGAGGGCCAGGTTCAGGAGCTGAACCTCTGCCGCGTTCACCCGGTAGATGTGGCGCAGGTCCTGCGTGGGCCAGGCCTCGAGCGAGGCGTTCTGGAAATAGCTCGCCACCATCGGCATGTGGTATGCGAGCACATCCCACACGTGCACGGGCGCGACGAGCGCGAAAATCGCCGTGCAGGCCAGCACCGCCCCCGCCGCAGCGATCGCAAGACGCCGGATGAACAGCCCGTTCTCGTCGTCGCCGGCCCGCTCCGGGGCCCTGGTCGAGGCGGGACGCCCTCCCCAGGTGCGAAGGCACAGGAAGCCACCCGCGATCGCCGCGGCGAGGTATAGTGCCACGACGGGGGTGCGGGTGAGCAGCCCCGCCTTGGCAAGGCCGTGCACGAGCAGGACCTGCCCGGCGAAAAAGATCGGCCATGCCAGGAGCAGCGCAGGCGCCGGTCGCAGCCCGAGCGTGCGAACCCCCAGGATGACCAGCACCGCGAGCGGCGCCGCCCAGAGGAGGCCGGTCCCGAGGGCCTGGAGGAGCTCGACCATCAGCTTCGGCCTCCACGTGCCCCGAAAATTCGCCCCACGGCCCCCGACAACAGCCACCGGCACCCACCGGTCACCATGCCAGCCATGTAGACGAACTGGCCCACGGCGCGATGCGGCTGGGGCCGTGCAAAACGAAGCATGCGCAGGAATCGCTGGCCCAGGTCATGGCGAAAGCGCCAGAGCATGTGCCGGTCGCGAAACCCCAGGTGCTTCGCGTAGTACGCACCCTGTCCGTACCCATAGCTCCAGCAGAGGGGGTGGTAGTCGGCCTTCGAACGCCACGCGCGGTGATAGAGGACCGCCTCTGGCGTGTACTGGATCCGGAAACCGGCCTCGAGGAGCCGGAACGCGAACTCGTTGTCCTCTGCTGCCCGGAACGGAGCTCCGCCGCCCAGGCGTTCATCGAAGTCACCGACGGCTTCCACCATGGACCGCCAAAGGGCCATGTTGTTCGAGTAGAGGATGTCTGTCCCGATCCTTCCCGCATAGAGAACGGGATCGGGATCGTCGATGGTCGAAGGTACGAATCCGTCTCCGTCAGCAGGCGCCTCGGGCAGGACCCGGCCGGTGACGGCGGCGGTCGGACCAGCTTCTCCCAGGGCCCCGACGAGCTCTCGACACCAGGAACGGGTCACTCTCATGTCGTCGTCCACAAAGAGGAGCACGTCGTGTTTCGCTTCGCGGATGCCACGGTTCCGAGCCCTGCTGACGCCCGCATCCCGGCTCCATAGATACCGCACCCGGGTCCCTTCCGACTCGGCCAGTCGTTGGAGCCGGAGGTTGGGGTCGTCACTCTGGTCCACCACCACGATCTCGGTGGGTACCTGGTCCCCCCCCAGGACCGACTCGACGGTCTCGAAGAGCAGGTCCCCCCGGTTCCTGGACGGAATCACCAGCGAGGTCGCAGGAGAGGTCGCGCGACGGAACGGCGTCGCGTCCGACTCACCTGTCACATCGGGGGGGCTGGGCACGGTCATCGGTGAGCTCGATGCTCAGTCCACCACCACGTGCTTATCGAACTCCTGTCGGTAGCCGGCCCATTTCTCATCATCGAATCCCTCCGCGCCCAGGCATTCGGCCGCCGCGTAGGCCATGGCCAGGGCGTGGTGCGTATTGTCATGGGCGAACAGCCCCTGTCGACCGAAGCTGAGGAGGCGCGGCTGACGGGCGGCCCACCCGTCCAGCGCCGCGAAGGGCTCGGCGAAGTCTCGGCGGTAGATCGGGTAGGCCTGCCGGAGTCGGCGGACGTGAACCCGGCTCGGCTCGCACGAAAGGGCGAGACCCGCCTGTTCCAGGTCCCGGGTCACGATTGCGGCCAGCTCTCCCTCGGTCGCCTGCCACTCCGGATCGTCGGGCGAGCAGGGCAGCTCGGCGCACACGATGGTCCTCCCCGCCGGCTCCGAAACACCCGAATAGTTCCGCGGCTCCGACATCCGCGTGATCCTGATGTCGGGGCCGGGAAAGTAGTGCGCATCATACTCCGAGAAGCGGTCCACGGGAAGCTCGAGGTATATGAGGAGCATGGCGCGATAGTCGAGAGCTTTTCCCGCCTCCAGGACCCGGGGCTCCGGCGCGGGGTGCGCCATCCTCGCCAGGAGGGTCAGGGGGATGGTGGACCACACGTAGTCGGCTGTCAGCTCCCGGGGCTGACCCTCGTGCTCGGCGGTAATCTTCCACGGGTCCGACGCCGACTCGGGCGCCGAAATCCCGGTGGCGGACCACCCCAACCGCAGCTCGGCCCCCGCCCGGGTGGCGGCCTCGGCATATCCCTCCACGATCTGCCCGAACCCCTTCCGAGGGTAATAGAACCGTCCTGCGCCAGGCCCCTTGAAACCAGGCACCTGCGCCAGAATCTTGCGGGCCAGCTTGATCGGCGAGTTGGCGGCGACCCGGCGCTGAGCCTGCTCCGCCGCCATCTCCTCCGGCTCGAGACCCCAGATCTTGCGGGCGTACGGAAAGTAGAAGTCCTCGCAAATGGTGGGTCCTAGGCGTGCCCGGAGCGCCTCGCCGAAGCTTTCTGCGTCGTCGGGTGGACGCTTCAGCACCCGCACCGATGCGTCTCGCAGTGCACCGAAGGTGAAGCCCCAGTCCAGGTGCATCGCGAGGTCCAGGGGTTTCAGCGGGAAATGAACCCACCGCCCCCGGAGTCGGATCCGACCGTGGCGCGTCCGATGCCGAAGATCGGAGCCCAGCATGCGACGGATGTCTTCCATGATTTCCGGACCGGTCGCAGGGTGCAGCCGGTGGCTTCCGAAGTCCACGTAGTGGCCGTTCAACTGGAAGCTGGCCGCGTTCCCTCCGACCCGATCGTTCCGCTCGAGCACGGTAACCCGGGCCCGGTTCAGGTGTCGGAGGCGGTAGGCGGCACCCAGGCCCGCCGGTCCGGCGCCCAGGATCAGGATGTGGGGAAGATCGCTCATGAGTTCAGCTCAGCGGAGGGGATGCCGTCCGGGCGTCCCTGGTGGAGTGGACGGAGTTGGAAGAGGTGTCGGCTCTGCGGCCGGGCTTGAGTCTCCACCAGAGCAGCCCTCCGAGCAGGGCCCCCCCGATAAGCACCGCGTTCCAGGCCAGGGAGGCCACGAGCCCGACCGCGAGGGGCACGCCGAATGGCACCAGGAGCGAAGCCAGGGCCGCATCCCGGACACCCAACCCTCCCAGCGTCACGGGAAGCATCCCCGCGAACTTCGCCAGGGGCCAGACCAGGAACCAGGCCCAGAGGGGGGCGTGGGCTCCCACCGCGTGCCCCAGCCATGCGCTGATCACAATGAACATGCTCTGCATGACGAGCGACAGCCCGAGGGCGATGAGGGCCGTTCCGGGACGACGGCCCAGGTGGCGCAGGGCCACCAGGCTTCGGCCGATGCGCCGCCTGAGGCGACGCGGCCATCGATCCAGCGGCCGGCGGAGGACCAGGGAAACGAACAGGAGGCCGGCGCCCAGAGCCACCACTCCGAAGATGCCTCCCGCGGGCCCGGCCCATCCGGCGATCTCGGCACCGGCGATGAACGCGCCTCCAGCCAGGAGCAGCGCCAGGGAGGCAAAATCGATGAGGCGATCGGCAACACTTCCGAAAATCACTGCCTCGGGCCGCCGGCCCATGGCACGAGCGGCCAGCCCGGCTCGCACCACGTCTCCCCCGACCACCGTCGGCAAGAAGAGGTTCGAGAAGAGCCCGGCACCGTAACACCCCACGGTATCCCGAATCGGAAGTCGGGCTCCACCACCGCTGGCCGTCATCATGATGCGCCACTTGGTTCCCCCCAGAGCATGGGCAGCCACGAAACCCAGGAGCGCCGCCGCGTAGAGGGAGAGCGTCATCCGACGAGCTGCCTCGGCGATCTCCTCCCAGGGAAGGATCAGGAAGAGCAGCCCCAGAATCGCAGCACTGACCAGGAGCCGGGCCGCGAGCAGCTTCCCATTGCGGCCGGGGTGGTCCTCCGACGGCGGCCCGGGAGGGGGGGAGGTCATGGGCGGCGCGCGATTCGGGCGTTCTGGTCGGCCAGGAGGCCCACCGACCAGACGATCAGCGCTCCCAGGAGACCCAGCAAGGCACTCTCGGAAATATTCTGAAGGGTGAGGTCGTAGGCGAACTTGGCGAGACCAAGGGCCGCCATCGTAAGTCCAAGGGGGATGAAGACCCGAAGGGGGTTGAAGAAGACGATGATGCGAAGGACCAGCATCGTGAAGTCGACGGCGTGTCCCGGACGGATCTTCGACGTGCCCTTCCGTTCCAGGTAATCGATGGGAACGTACACCACCTCGTGGTCATCGCAGCTGGCCGCCAGGGTAATGGTGGTCGTGAAGGAGAATCCCGAAGGAAGCAGGTGCCGGTACATCTCCACCAGGTCGCGTCGGATCAGTCGAAGTCCCGAGTTCAGGTCCGGGATCTTCTCCTCGGCCAGATAGCTGGCCAGCGAGGTCAGGAGCCACTTGGCCGGACGCCGGATCAGGGGAATCTTTCGGTGAGCGGTGATCCGGGCCCCTACCACCATTTCCGATCCGTCCGCCTGCTCCAGCAGGTCAGGGATCGCAGCCGCAGGGTAGGTCCCGTCGGCGTCAATGATCAGGATCCATGGGTGGTGAGCCGCCCCGATCCCCCGCTTGAGCGATGCCCCGTAGCCCCGGTTGCGGCGATTCCGCAACACGCGTACGCCTTCGGACAGGGCCGCCTCCCCCGTGTTGTCGGTGGAACCGTCGTCCACAACCAGGATCTCGTACTCCCATCCCGTGCCCCGCATGACGGCCGAGATCTTCCGCATCTGCTCCGCCACGTGGGGGCCCTCGTTGAAGGCCGGAACGACGATCGAGACCGCGTGCTCCAAGGCCGGGAGAAAGGGCTCCTCCTCGATCACTTCGAGGGAGGCTGAGGTCTCGGTGGCCTCGGTGGCACACATGATGTCAGTCCTATCGACGGGTGGAAGGTGCAGCTGTAGCGGAAACGGACCGAAGGCTGACGAGGGCAAGGCCGGAAACGAGCAAGAGAAGTGCCAATATATAGTCCAGGGAATGTTCGAAATAGTGCGCAGCGACCATGGCCGCCAGCCCCTCCGCAGTCTGTCCGTGTTCCATCACATCGCCCGTCAGGCTCAGGCCTGCCAGGTAGACCGGGATCAGCAGGACGAGGCCGGCGAAGCCCGCAGTCATCCATCGAGGGGGGTTGAAAGCCTGTAGGTTCCCGCGCTTTTCGGACCCACCCGCAGCCAGGAGGATCCCCATCCCCAGCAGCAGGGTGGTGGGACCGTGGGTCATGATCTCCCGGGCCTGATGCCCCACATAGCGAATGTCCCGGAAGACCTCCTCCGAAAGTCCAAACACCAGCGTCAGAAGAATAGAGTACCCCCAGGCGGCGGCGAGGAACGTCCCGTGAAGACGCAGGGCACGAGCCCCCAGGAGGCGATTCAGCAGCAGGGGAGCAAGTCCGGCCGCCGCGCCGAACCACAGGGTGCTGAGCCAGTGGTAGCGCCAGTGGGTGCCGTAGCCCACGAGGTCGTCCCGGGTCCGGTACTGGGCCAGGTCCAGGAAAGCACTCTGCCCCCCCTGGAGCTGGGCGGTTCTGATCAGGGCCCCGCCTACCAGCGCAGTCGCCAGGGCCAGGGCGGCCCATCCCATCCCTCGCCGGACTCCCGCGGAACCGAGGCTGCCCGGTTGCACGGCGCCCGAACTGCCCAGGAGGAACAGTGCGTATGCGACCACGGTGGGCACTTCCCGAAGGAAGTGGCTGAAATACAGCACCGTCTCCCCCAGCGTATATCGCCCGCTTTCGTGCACGACGACGCTCCACAGGCGCACGGTCCCGTGATCCATCGCCAGCCAGGCGTACGATCCGGCCAGCATGAGCAGGGGAATGCTCCAGCAGGCCAGCCCCACCTTATCACGCAGAGGGATCACGAACCGGCGCCTCCGTCCGGGGCCATGGGCAGCACGTCATCCCAGGAAACGGCGGACGAGGTCAATGGGGAACCGGCCGGACCCTGCGGGCACGTCGATCCGCGGAAGAAGCAGGGCTTCGTCGCGATTCCTGACCGATCGATAGTCCCCGGTACAGGCAAACGCGAAACCCGCATCCCTCACCGCGGAAGCCGAAGCAGGGTCATGGAGGCCGTAAGGGTAGGCGAACCCCTGGACCTCGCTGCCGATCCAGTCCGCCAGATCGGATCTCGAACGCCGGACCTCTTCACGACACACCTCTTCCGTCTGCGAGGTCAGGTCGGGATGGGACACGGTGTGGGCCCCGGCATGGATGAGTCCGGGCCGGGTCATTCCGGCCACCTCTTCGGGGGTCATGGCTCGATGCGTGGGGCGGACGACATCGGCGCGGTCACCGGACCAGGCCAGGAGCCGGTCCATCAGGGCGGTGCGGGCAGGTGTCGGGAGGGGGCGGAGAAGGTGATAGACATCCCGGAAGGCGGCGTGTCGCAGCGTGGGCGCGTCCTCGTCGTCCAGGTGCCATGGGCGGCCGGTGGCCTCTGCAGGTGAGGGCGGGGGCGGGTGGATGTCCGGGCCGTCTCCCAGGTTCCACCTTCGATTCTCGCCGTCGATCTCAATCTCGAGCGCCTCGGGGAGTCGCTCGGACTGCAGGAAGATCCGCTCGAGTTCGTCCCACCAGAACTCCCGCCCCCGGCCCGCAGGGCCCACGGTTACGAAGACGGTCGCCGGTATCTCGTACTCCATCAGAAGGGGCACGGCGGTCTCGAGCACGTCGATGTAGGCGTCGTCGAAGGTCACCCCGATGGCCCGGTTCGGGAGCGCCCCATCCTCCACGGCCCGGGCCATGTCGCACACCGGCATCGGGCGACCCAGCTCCCGGAGCAGCTCGAGGTGTTCCCGAAACTGGACCGGCGAAACGCAGAGCCCGTAGGGGTCGGAAGGTTCGTCCGCCACCCGGTGATAGAGGAGGATCAGCCCCCGCCCCCCACCCCCGAGGAGACGGTCGAGCCCGAACAGCCCTCGCCTCGCCACATCCCTGATCACGTCACGGGTCCTTCTCTGGAGCTCCCCCCGGCCTTACGGGCATGGAGGGTGATCAACATCTCGTAGTCCGGATCCTTGTGATCCAGCTCCCTCCGGCTGAGCTCGGTTCGGCCGAGCCCGTACAGGAATGAAGCAGCCACCAGCACGTTTCCGAAGGTCTCGACCTCGACCAGTTCGGGCTCGAAATGCTCTTCGAAGAGTCTTCGGGCCGAAAGGCCCGTGAAGCTCCAGCACCAGTGATTCCCCCAGGACTCGGAATCCTGACGGTTCACCGGCGTGATGCCCGGAAGGGTCACCAGCGCGACCCCGCCCGGCCGGAGAATTCTATGCACCGTTTCCACCGCGGCCCGAAGATCGTAGATCAGCTGCAGGGTCTGGGTGAGAATCACGCAGTCGAAGGCGTCGGACGGAAGCTGGGGCGCATCCTGGAGGTCACCGACGAAGGTGGCCCGGGGGTGCTCACCCTTCTCGTACTCCAGAATGTCGATCCGAGAGACCCGGTCCCCTCCAAACCACGTCGCATAGACATCTTCCGCGATCTCGAGAACCCTGCCGTGGACGTCCTCCCGATGGCGCTCCAGGAACGAGGTCACGTAGTAGCGGTCGATTGGCCCCCCTCGGTCGTCGCCCCAGTCGCGGCTGATGGGTTCCAGGCGACGAAGACTGCCGAATCGTACAAGGCCCACGGGCGGAATGTCGTGTTCGCCTTCCCATCGGCTCCTGAGCCAGCGGCGGACGGGGGGGAACGAGGCTCGGAACACGAGGCGTCCTACAACCTCCTTCAGCCTCTCGACAATGCGCCCGATCATGAAGAGCTCCGCCCGGTCATGGAATCGGTCTCCGCACGGTCCTGACGCACGAGCCGCTTCCACAGCTGTTGGCGGAGGGATGCGGGAAGAATACGCCTTCCCAGGGCGAAGGCGAGCGTGACGCTGCCCCCGTAGAGGAGTCGGAGTGCGTCCCACAGTCGCTCGAGAAGGGGGAATCGGTGAATCCAGGATTCCCTGGCGACTTCCCATCGCAGTCGGGGGCCCACCTTCCGGTCGGCGATGTACTCGCGAAGCCAGCCCAGGTACTCTGCTCGGCGTGCTCTCACGAAACCCTCCTCGCGGGCGGCGACGGAACACATGGAATCCGGGTGCTGACGATAGCGGTCCAGACATTCGTCAACGACCACCAGATCATGCTGCACCAGGAACTTCGAGAGAAACACGTAGTCCTCGTAGAGTCCCGTGAAGCGGTCGTCGAAGCCGCCCACGTTCACGACTGCGTCTCGTCGGGCCATGATCGTACCCGTGCAGGGAAGTCGCTCCGGATCCCGCAGGATCCGGGAGAGCGCGTCGACTCCCCGGATCACACGATTTGGCGCCGCTGTGATCCGAGACAGGCAATCCCTTGCCACGTCCTCGGGTTGACCGGTCCAGCCATACCACCAGAGGCTTCGCCCCACCACCATGTCTGCCTGTGGATGGTCCTGGAGGGCCCTCACCTGGCGTTCCAGCTTGGCGGGTTCCCACACGTCGTCGGCATCGAGGATGGTGACGAGTTCCCCTCGGCTGTTGCGCAGGCCGAGGTTGCGGGTCGCGCTCAGCCCGCGGTTCTCCCTCGAGGGATGTGCTAGGTACCGAATCCGTTCGGGATGGGAGCGTGCGTACTGCCGGGCGATGGATTCTGATCCATCGGCGGAGCCGTCGTCACAGAGGAGCAGCTCCCATCGGGGGTAGGTCTGCGCCAGTACGCTCTCCACAGCCTCCGAGAGGAACCTGCGTTCGTCGAGAAAGCTGACCATGACCGAGACGAGTGGTTGGTTCCGAGACTCACTCACGGCTGCGCTCCGGCGGGGGCCGCGCCGATCAGGGGGAAACGAAGCCCGGTTGGATAGCTCATGAATGTCAATCTGGCGGTCCGTGAATGCTCAACCCTCATCCAACGGGTACCATCGTTGTTCGATCACACCCATGGTCCACTCCCTTTCGTGCATGACGCCCGTAGGATAGAAGTTGGCAGATTCGACATCGAACGTGGCCGCTGCGTCCACTCGATCTGACAGCATCCCTCCCTTGAACACCGCTAGATTCACATAGCAGCGCCCCGGCGTCACGTTCATGTAATCGGTTTCGCATACCACCTTTCCACGTGCGGGAAGCATGTGAGGAATGGAACCGGTGCAATCGCTGTCCAGGGCATAGATTCCTGTGCCCCTCACGTCGCACACATCCAGATAGAACCTGGGCTGCCGCAGCGGCCGGTCACTCTCGTATTCGATCTCGACCCGAAGTCGACTTGTGATTGAAATCACCGAACCTCCCTCGACCGGCCGGATTCGCAGGGAGCGCAGTCTCACGCTTTGATCGCCAGTGCGGTCGGGGCGCTCCGCCAGCGGAACGGTACCGCTCTCGACCGTGGCTTCCTGGTAGTCGTAGGCCACCCGGGCGGTTTCGCCCAATGCCTTCAGGCGACCCTGGTCAATCCAGACCGTCTTCGGGCAAAGTGTCCGGATCATGGACATGTGATGACTCACGAAAAGCACCGTCCGACCCTCCTGCGCCACATCCTGCATCTTCCCCAGACACTTCTTCTGGAACGCCAGATCGCCCACCGCAAGCACCTCGTCGACGAGCAGAATCTCGGGTTCCAGATGAGCCGCGACGGCGAAGGCAAGCCGTGTGTACATGCCGCTGGAGTAGCGCTTCACCGGGGTGTTCAGAAACCTCTCAATCTCCGAAAAGTGGACGATTTCGTCGAACTTGCTCGTGATCTCGGCTCTGCGCATCCCCAGAATGGCCCCATTCAGGAAGATGTTCTCTCGGCCAGTCAGCTCGGGGTGAAAGCCGGTACCCACCTCCAGGAGACTTCCCACGCGACCATAGCCGGAAATTCGCCCTTCGGTGGGCTCGGTGATCCTGGCAAGAAGCTTCAGGAGCGTGCTCTTGCCGGCTCCATTTCGGCCGATGACGCCCAGGACCTCTCCGCGCTCGAGCTCGAACGAGACATCCCTGAGAGCCCAGAAGGTCTCCTGGCCTGCCGGGGGAGTGGCCTCTCCACGCATCCGCGCCTTGACGCGCCGCAGGGGGCCCTGGGCCGCGAGGGTGAGGGCTTCACGCAAGGTTCGATGGCGATTCATCTCCCCCAGGCGATAGCGCTTGCCCACGTTCTCCAGGCGGAGTGCGACGTCACTCATGGCTCACACCACGTCCGCGAAGGTCTTTTCGACCTTGGTGAAATAGAAGAGTCCTCCGATGAGGAGGATCACCATCATGATCACCGAGACCAGCACGGAAGCGTTCAGCGCGTCGGCTTTCCCCAGCAGCGCCCAGCGAAACCCCTCGACCACCCCCAGCATCGGGTTCAGTCCGTAGAGAAGCCGCCACTTTTCCGGCACGAGGCTCACCGGATAGGCGATGGGCGTAATGAAGAGCCAGAACTGTGTCAGGAACGGAATGGTGTACCGAACGTCTCGATACTGCACGTTGAGAGCGGCCAGCCAGAGCCCCACGGCCAGCGAGGTGAGACAGGCCAGGAAGATGAAGGCCGGTAGGGTCAGAATCGCCCACGTCAGGGTGATCCCGTAGTAGAACATCATCGCGAGCAGGACGGTGAACGCGAGTGCGAAGTCGACGAGCCCGGCGACGACGGATGCACCGGGAATGACGAGCCGGGGAAAGTAGACCTTGGTCACGAGCTCCTGGTTCGTGACGAGGCTGTTGCCCGACTCCGTCAGGGAGTGCGCGAAGAGGTGCCAGGGAAGCAGCGCGGTATAGGCGAAGATGGGATACGGAAAGTCGTCGGAAGGGATGTTTCCGAGGTGCCCGAAGAAGATGCTGAACACCACCATGGTGAGAAGCGGCTGCAGGATCGCCCACGCCGCGCCCAGGAGGGTCTGCTTGTAGCGAACTTTCACGTCCCGCCATACCAGGAAGAAGAAGAGCTCCCGGTACGCCCAGATTTCGGCGAAGTCCGGCAGCTCCCATCCTTCGGTCGGCTCGAGAAGGAACTCCGGCGGGCGTTCTTCCTGGAACGAAATCATGGATTCCCGACCCCCACGAGGTAGAGGACAAATCCTTCACGCCGCTCCAATCCGGGCTCGAATCGGGCCAGCTCCTCCACGACCAGGCCGTAATCCCAGGCGTCGAAGGGCTCCCCGAGGATCACCACCATGGGGCCGCCTTCCTGGGCTTCGATGAATGGGCGCATCCTCTCCATCGACACCTCGGCATCCGCTGATCGGGAAAGCCGGTTCCAGGGGATGAACGTTGCCTCGGACCCCAGGACGAAGTAGTGGACGGGGCGGTCCAGGAGCCCCGCGATCGAGCTGGCGGTTGGGGCCGGAATCGCTGCCATCGGCAGCTCCTCCAGCCCGCGATCGCGAATGAACTGGGCGGCCGCGGGCGCGGCGGAAAAGGGTCTGCGCAGGTCGGCCCAGTACAGGAGTGCGGCCGAGGCCACCTGGATGCCAAGTATCGCGGTCACCACCGGCGTCCGCCACCAGGCACCGCTGCCCACCCACCCTCGGAGCCGGGCCGGGGGTGCCCACCTCGGTCTGCTTCCGGCCGACATCCAGAGGGAGGCGATGAACACCAGGTATAAGCTCCCGTGGTGCCGCAGGAAGCCGCTGAACACGAGGTGGCCGAAGAGCAGGATGCCGCCGGTGGACGCCAGGTAGAACGCGAGAATGGACGGTGTCTGAAGGAGAAGGATGGTTGTGAGGATGAGTAGCACCCCTCCAATGCCCGCCACCAGGAAAAGAGGAAGCCTGGTGTCGACCGGAACCAGGTGCGATCCCCAGAGGTGCGGGGCCAGCACGTCCGGAACCGGCAGGTACGCCTGGGTGATTGAAGTCATGGTGGAGGCGATCGCCCAGGGCCTCAGGGGTGCGACCCCGCTCGCGCCCCACATCCCGGGAGGGCGACCCTCGGCAAAGGCGACGGAGCTGATCGTGGCGAGAGCCACGGCGATCACCCACACTGCGAGCCCGAGGCCGGTGACGAGTCGTCGACGATGCGGGACCTCCTCATCCGGCGCGCCCAGGTATGCTTCGAGAAGCAGCAGACCGCAGGCCACGCCGGCGACGATCAGTCCGTAGATGCTCGAGACGGCCAGGAGGGCGAGGGAAGCCGCGATGATCACCGGGTGCCGGGACCGCCGGGGGTAAAACGCACAGAACATGAAAAGTGCCAGCATCCCCAGCGCGTAGGGCCGGGCGATCACGGCGTACTCGTACGCCACGAAGTACCCCGATGCGATGAGCACCCTCGTCTTCAGGGAGAAGGGTGCAAATCTCCCCAGCAGGTAGGCCGCACCCGAGGCGAGAGCGAGGTGGGTGACCTGCATCGCTACTGGATCGCGGGTCGCCATGCCGAGCAGGTACAGGAGTGCACTCCACCCCGGAAGGTGACCCTCGACCAGGAGATATCCGATCAGCTCAGCGAGTGATGACACATCCCGTGCAAGCATCCAGGCTTGCCATTCGTCGCGCCACATCTCGTGGTGCCACATGCCTGTTGCCACGATGAGCGAGTAGAGCGATGCAAGGATGATCGCCTGTCGCCACCGTCTTTCTTCTCCCGGCAGGATCGGTGCACTGTCGGGTGTCGCCACCAGGTGACCGATCGACGCGCAGGAGCTCGCTTCGCCCACGCGGTTTCAGCCGGCCTTTCTGGCCAGGCGATTGTACAGCTCACCGACCAGACGCCCGATCGCGTAACCTATGACGAAGAGATAGACGAAGCCAATCACGCCGCCTGTGAACGTGACGCTGTAACCGGGAAGAAATAAGCCCAGGAGGGCCAGGTGCGGGCCGACCACCTCTCCGCCCCTGATCACGAGAACCACGGTAGAGAGGAAGAGGCCCAGGCCGAGGGTCAGCCCGAAGGCAATCCCCCACGCCTGGGCGTTGAGGCGGAGCAGGGTGCCCTGAACCTGGGTTTCCAGCGATCGGTCCCCGTTCGGGGGTCTGGTTGTCGATGGCATCAGATATGATCCAGGAAGTCGCGGGAGGCCTTGAGGTCTGCTCGTGCAAGTATGACGAATCGCCATGTCGCGACGGAGAGGTTTCTGACGAACGCCGTGAACCAGCCGGCGATGAATCCGACAAAGACTCCCCATGCCGCGCCAACGAAGGCCCCTGGGACACTCACGCTGTACCCGGCGAAGTACTGCGCGAGCAGGGCAAGCGGCACCTCGCCGCCCGGATCGAGCACCAGGGCGGCGGCTGTGACGGCGAAGATGAGAAGACCCGAAACGACGCCGGTCGCCAATCCGAACGCACGCTTGTCCACGGGAGAAAACACCCGCTGGAGGGTCGTATCCAGATCGTCCGTCATGTCGCGCTCCGGTTCGAGGCCAGATCGGAACTGAGATCTCCCTCCCGTGCCGTGAGTGGAGGGAGCGACGATGCCGGGGTGGAGCGGTGCCCGGTCTTCCGACGGGAGCCGAGGTGCAGGATCAGGGCGAGTCCGACCGAGATCCCGTTCAGGCCATAGTAGAGGAGGCGGAGCGGGAGCACCCCAGCGGCAAAGAGAACCCCTCGCTCGCGTGCAAACCAGAGCAGGAGGGGAGCGTTGGAGACGAGGACCGACAGGAGGAGCAGGACTCCGAAACCGGCGAATGCCCAGCTCCCGATGGCGATCGCCACCGTGAGCGCCGCCACCCCGGCCAGCGCCAGGGCGGTGAGCACCCGTTCGCGACTCTCGATATTCAGGGTGCCCGGCCCGGCGTTCCCCCGCTCGAGCAGGAGGCGCATCCACGGCACTCCCCGGTCGAGTAGATCACAGCGGATCATGCTGCCCAGATTCCAGCGCTTGAGGTGGGTCCCCTGGATGCCCGGGTCGAGGTCGATTCGAGAACCTGCCGCGTGGAGGCGGTATCCCAGCTCGATATCCTCGATCCGCGGGCGTGGGTAGCGACGTTCGTCGAACCCCCCTGCCCGAAGGAAGTCGTCGCGCCGTATCGCTCCGAGACCTGCCCAGAAGGTGTTCGCGGGTCCCGGACGGCTCGCATGAACATGGTGGTGCAACAGGTTCCGGTACTCGGTGACCAGTCCACGTGCCCTGGGCTCGGTGTCGTACGCCCCGAAGACTGCCACCAGGTCCGGCTCCCCTGTAAGTCGGGAGACAAGGCGAGCGAGCGCATCGCCATGGACCACCACGTCTGCATCCACGAAAGCGAGGAGGTCGCCCCTTGCGGTCTCGGCGCCCCGGTTCCTCGCGAATGCGGGCCCATGAGGGCCCTCCGTCAACGTCACCACCCGGTCTGCGTGAGTCCGTGCGATCTCGCCTGAAGAGTCGCTGCTCGCATCGTCGACGACGATCAACTCCCACGCCCTCGCGTCCAGATCGCTCCCGCGCAGGGCGACCAGGGACTCCTCCAGCGTCGCCTCTCCGTTGTGGACGGGAACGATCACGGACAGGAAAAGGGGTTTAGGAGAGCTCATGGTCATGTCATGACGGGGAGGTTGCCGCTGCTTCCACGTCTGCCTTCTCGGTCTCGAGCCCGTCTGCGGGAGTGGCCAGTCGCTGCTCCTCATGATACTCGAAGTCGGTGTTGACCGCCCAAAGATCCCGTGACCCGCCCCGCATGTTGTCGACCGCGAACATGGCTGTGAGCATGGAGTGATCCTGGTTGTTGTACTTGTGCATTCCGTTCCGCCCGACGGTATGGAGATTCTCGATCGGATCGATGTAGCCCCGGACCGTCTCGAGGTGCGATCGATACTCCCGGTCGTAGATCGGATAGGCCTTCGGCATCCTCACGACCGCCCCGTCGACCACCGCGGCCCCCCCAGCAAGCCCGAGTTCGTCGAGTTCCCGGGTCGCCAGTTCGATCAGGTCACTGTCGCTGCTCGTCCAGAGGCCATCCCCTTCGAAGCAGAAGTACTCGAGCCCGAGGCAGGTCTTTCCAGGCTCCGGCACCATGTCCTGACTCCAGTTGTTGAAGTTCTGGACGCGACCCACCTTGACTCCGGGCGTGTGAACGTAGATCCAGTTGTCGGGGAAGAGGTCGCTCTCGTCAAGCACGAGGGCGACTACCAGGAAATCACGATACCGAAGCCCACCGGCGGCGGCCGTGACATCGGCAGGAGGCGTCGGCCGGATCGAGCGGACCAGGGCACGCAGTGGAAGGGTGCTGATCACGTGGTCGGCATCGAAGTTCACCGGCCCCTCGGGCGTCTCGACCTGAACGGAGGTGATCCGGTCTCCCGACTTCACGAAGCCGGTCACACGGTGCTCCATTCGCACTTCTCCACCCATTTCTCTGATCCGATCCGTGCAGGCCTCCCACATCTGCCCCGGGCCGAGCCGGGGATACCGAAAACTGTGGATGAGGGTCTTGATCTTCGTGGAGCGCCGGTTCAGCGATGCCGAGGAAAGGATCGCCTTCGCGAGGGAGAGCCCCTGGATCCTCTGTGCCGCCCACTCCGCACGGATCTCCGTGCACGGGACGCCCCATACCTTCTCCGTGTAGGTCTTGAAGAAGATCTCGTACAGGCGCTTTCCGAACCGGTTGGAGACCCACTGCTCGAAGTTGTCTTCTTCGGGGTGGGGGCGAAGCTGTGCATGGATGTAGCTGACCAGGACCTTTACCGCATTTACGAGTCCCAGTCCTTTCAAGGCGTTGAGCGGCTTGAGCGGATAGTTGAAATATTTTCCATCGTACATGATCCTGGACATGCGCGGGACCTCCAGGAACTCCTCCCCGAGAATGTCTTCCCACAGGGCTTCCACAGGCGGATACTTGGTGAAGAACCGATGGCCTCCGATGTCGAACCGGAACTCCTTGTAGCGTGCCGTCCGCGAGATTCCACCCACCACCCGATCCTGTTCCAGCACGGTGACTCGCACTCCATCCCTGGCCAGGAGAAAGGCGGCCGTCAGTCCTGCAGGTCCGGCCCCGCACACCACCACATGGTCACCCTCTTCAAGGGGGGCAACCGAGCGGGGTTGGGATGGGTTTTCACTCATCGGAGTCCAGTACCGGAATCGGGAGAGAAGGTGCAGACCGCCGAAGACGTATTCGCACCGGCGCACTACACACGTACCCGCACTTTGCAAACTGCGTGCCGACGACTGAGTTCCCCGAGGAGAAGCCCGGCCTGCGACTTGCTGAGATGATGGCCCAGGCCGCACGGTATGCCACACTCCAAAGCGTCCCATCCAATCGCCCCTGTCAGTCCACCTCCCTCTCACTCCACCTCGAGGATGACGGAACTCATCTCGGTCGTGATCCCAACCTACGACCGCCCCGCGCAGCTCCATGACTGCCTGAAAGGGCTGGCCCTTTCGCATTTTCCTCGCGACAGGTTCGAGGTCATCGTCGTGGACGACGGGGGGAGCGCACCGCTTGATCGGATCGTGGACCGCTTTCGTGGTACGGTCACCGTTACGCTGGAGCGGCAGGTCAACTCCGGGCCGGCCGCAGCCAGAAATAGAGGTGCGGCCCTGGCACGTGGGTCGTTCCTGGCTTTCATCGACGACGACTGTGTACCCGAACCGGGGTGGCTCGCGGCCCTGGCACGTCACAATGTCGCAGCGCCGGGACACCTTATCGGCGGCAAGACGATCAATCAGCTCGCCGACAATCCTTATTCGACCGCCAGCCAGTACCTCGTCTCCTATCTCTACGACTACGCGGGTGCTGGCGATGGACCACAGGTGTGGACCGCCTTCTTCGCATCGAACAATCTCGGCGTCCCGGCCGAGGGGTTCCACCGGGTCGGAGGATTCGACCCGACCTTTCCGCTGGCCGCAGGCGAGGACCGGGACTTCTGCGCACGGTGGTCAGAAGCTGGACTCAGCTCAATCTACGCGGCGGATGCCCGGATCATGCATCGCCATCACCTGAGCCTGACCAGTTTCTGGCGGCAGCACGTCAACTATGGTCGTGGCGCATTCCACTTCCGACGGGCACGCCTGGAACGCGGTGCCGACCCTGCCCCACCCGAACCGCTCCGGTTCTACCGGGACCTGGTCCTCTACCCGTTCAACCGCGAACCCCCTCCAAGAGCGTTCGTGCTTTCATCGCTGCTGGGACTATCGCAGATCGCAAACGTGCTCGGATACGTCGGGGAGAAGCGAAGTCAGCAATAGGAGCCAGATTTCCCAGGGGAGGCGGGGTCCGCTCCCGATTCCCGGCTCGGAACTCCGTCCCGCACGCGCATCACCAGCAACGTGAGTACAGCCAGCCACAGTGCCGCCTGTACCCCCTGCAGCGCATGGAGCACCGTGCCACTCCGACCGTAGAACGCCCACGTCGGTGTCAGCAATGCGGCCCACACCCCCGCAAAAAGCCACCCGGCCACAGTGCCATGTACGTCTGCACGCTGACTCGCGGTCCGGAGCAACGCCAGCGCAGGCAACAGCAGGATCACATCGTCGTAGAGCGTGCTGTGCGCCCAGAACCGCGCGATCAGCGCGGCGATCCCCAGAAGGAGCCAGGGGTCGGAATGCCGCACGTGCCACATCCACACACCGGCGACTGAGATAAGCACGAGCGACGCAGGCGTCATCCAGCCGTCGAGTCCCAGCCAGAGCAGCAGGAGGTGCAGATTCGGCACGCCATCCTCGATGGGTACGCGTACGCTCGCGATGGCCAGCCAGTCGCGAACCAGCGTCAACAGGGTCGCGGGCTGCAATGCCGCCGCAGCGAGCGTTATGGCACCATATATTCCAGCAACCAGCACGGCGGGTCGGGCACGGCCGGCGACGATGACCGCTGCCATCACGATCGGCAGGGACACGGTGGGCTTGACCAGTGCAGAAGCAAGCAGCAGCCCCGCAACGATATCGATTCTGAGGGATGCCCGAGCCCAGACAAGGATGGCGGCACCGGCGATGGCGAACGCGGCCACGTGCATCCCGAGCTGGCCCACGCCCATGCCGATATGCAGCGGGTACGATGCCAGCGCGAGCCCGGCCAGAAGCATGCGGTCGAGGGTCCGTGTCCCGTCGGGCGTCCGTTCTCCATCGCGCGGCCCGCCCGCTTCCGACGCGCGAAAGAGCAGCCATGCGACAACGACCGCCGCCGCCAGCGTCGTCAGAGCCCAGACCATTCTGGCGCCATCGAGCGGGAGCCACCCGATGAAGGGCCACAGGATGACATGCGACGCTGGCGGGTATACGGCTCCATCGACGACGCCGTACACGGGGTTGCCCGCGAACCACTCGCGCACCTCGTTGAACCGATAGCGCAGATCGAGCGCAGACCAGGGCTCGATGTCGCTGACGAGGCGCGGCAGCGAATACAGCGTCTTGCCGACGGCCGCGACGGCGAGGTATCCGAGGCCGGCGACGCGAACCTTCCCGCCGTGGCGACGCCAGACAGCGCGCCACATGCCGATCAGGCGCGAGCCTGCCTCATTCATGCCGCGACCGCCGCCATGCGGCAACGCCCGTCGCGCGGGTCACGCTGCCAGACCATGTGTCGCCCTGGCCTGGAGGGACCGGTGAACATGCCACATGAGCAAACCGAGCACCGCCAACCAGACGATGGTCCGCGCCACTTCCATGAACAGCCAGCCTCCGTAGTGTTCGCCGCCGAGGTAGGCGTAGGGCGCGTGTCCGAGCACGTACACGACTGCGAGCAGGAAGGCTGGTGCGACGGTCGCGATGCCACGTTTGCCAGCCGTCGTATTCGCCGCCGGGAACGTCTTCGCCGCCTGAAACAGCGCGATGGCCGGGATGATCAGCAGCACGTCATCGAAGGCGCGATGGTGAATCCAGAGGCGTGACACGAGTGCCGCTACGCCGATCAACAACCACGGAGGCGCCGCGCGATATCTCCACGCCCATAAGGACACCCCGGTCAGGATCACGAGCGACACGGGAATCATCGAGCCTTCGAACCCGAGCCAGTGCAACCAGAGATACACGTTCACGCTGCCAAGCGGCAGGTTCATGATCTCTTCGCGTGAGAGCCACTCGAAAGCGAGCGTCACCGGCGACCTGCCTTGCGGAACCGCGGCAATCAGCGTCACGAGGCCGTAAAGGGCCGCTGTCATCAGGGCCGGCCGCCATCCGCCGGCCAGGACGAGGATCACGACCAGCAGGGGCAGAGACAGCGTCGGCTTGACGAGGGCGGTCGTCAGCAGCGCAGCGGCCACGGCGTCGCGCGCCCAGGAGCGGGGCTGCCGCGAAGTGGCCGTGTCGCACCCATCACCGACCAGCAGCCAGGCGCCGCCCAGCAGTGCTGCTGTCACGTGCAGGCCGAGCTGCCCGATCCACACCGTGATCATCGTGGCGCCGAGCGGCAGGATGAAGACAAGGAAGAACGCCTTTTCAGCCAGGCGGTCCGCGCAGCTGGCACGTACTGCAACTGCCCCGATCAGGCCACACGACAACAGGACGGTGAACGCATAGAAACCCCTCACCGGCGCCTGAGGCAGCCAGCCAAGCAGCGGCCACAACAGTGAGTAGGAGCCGGGTGGATAGTTCGCGCTGTGGTCGTCGCCGTAGATCGACTCACCGGCAAACCAGCGTTGTACCTCCTCGTACCGTATGAGCAGGTCGATTGCAGCCTCTGGCAAGAAAATCAGGGCATCGAATGCCGGCATCAGCCGGAGTACAGCCGTAATCAGGGCGTGCGTCACGACGCCCCAGAGCAGGATCCCGCCGTACCGGGTCCAGAGGGGCACGATCCCGAAAAGGCGCGTACCGCGCACGTCCGCGCGAGGGCTCATGCGTTCAGGCGTTACGGCCGTGCGGAATCGGCTGCGACCGATGGCGTCCACAGGGCCGGGTCGAGCGACTCGAGGAGATGGTCGGCCAGGCGGCGGGCAGCGAACCGGGCTGCGGCCGCGTTGGGGTGCACGTCATACGGTGTGGCCCACCACTGCTGCATGTCCGGGTTCTCCCGGATGAAATGGGGAGTGAGATCGAGGGTCGTGAATCCGGCGTCGGCTGCAACGCGCGTCACCTGCTCGTGGATGGCCGCGAACGGAACATCCTGGCTGTCGCCCATGCCGGGTATGAAGTCGGGGAAGAGCAGCAGCACGATGGGCACGCCCCGCTCGGCCGCGGCTGATCCCATCTCCGTCAGCGCGTCGGCCAGGGCCGTCCATTCGGGACCCCTGCGCTGATAGACTTCCGTCCACGCGACCGCCTGCGCCGCGCGGTCGCCGTGGCGGCGGGCAGTGAGTACGCTCTCGATGAGATGGATGAGTGCGCTCCGCCCCGCGTGGCCGCTCCGGTAACGCTCGGGCAGGATCCAGGCACGGGGAAACAGCCAGCCGCTGTACCCCCGCTCGAAGTTCGGCCCCCCGGGCAGAATGTCATTGAGATAGAACTGGACCACGACGATGTCCGGATCGAACTGCCAGCCGACGCGACGGAGCATCTCGGCTTCGTTGACCGTGGTGAAGCCCTTCTGTCCGAGATTCACAACCTCGACGGGGGTCCCGGGTCGGCGCCGCGCCAGCTCGGACTCGAGCTGTGCCGTCCACGTGCTGTCCGCCTGCTCGATCTTGTCGCCCCAGGTGAACGAGTCGCCCAGGGCAACGACGCGGACGACGCCCTCTTCCTTGCGCAGCGTCTCATACGGCGATCGCAGCCCCAGGACGTTCCGCTCCCAGATGGGATCGTACCGCTGCCACCAGCTGTCCACGGCCCGGGGCGTGCCTATGCGGGTGGCCACGGAATCGAGCCGGAGGACGCCCTCGGCTGCAAGCAACGACGCCCCTGTGGCCACCAGCGCCAGCGCCCATGCGACGAGCTGCTCACCCAGTGCAGACGGGCCCCACACGGTGCCCACCACGCATGCGGCCGCGATGATCCAGAGGGCCAGCAGGACCCCGGCGCCGCCACTCACGATGATCGCGGTCCCGACAGCGGCCAGTGTGAGCGTGGCAGCACCGAACCGCCCCGCACGTGTGGCAAGTGCCCCACGCCATGCTCGGGCCATTGCCGCCGCCGTATCCTGCCGGCGCAGCATCACCATCACCCCAAGCCACGGAATCGCGATGGCGAGTCCGATGACGGGCGTCAACGCCCAGTTGAGACCGACGGCGAGGAGACCGACCACGAGCCACGCTGCGCGCAGTTCGGCCACTGTGGATATCTCCGAACTACTCGTCATCGCCAGGCGTCAGAAGACCGTGTAGATGAACGGCGCCAGGGCGGAGCCCTGGGCAAACACCAGGAGCGATCCCACGAGGAACATTACCACAATGATGGGCAGGAGCCACCACTTTTTCCGCTCCCGCATGAAGGCCCAGAGTTCCCTGATCAAGCTCATGTCCGACCGCCCTCAGAATTGTCGCCTGAGATCACTGCGCCGCTTGGGTCCTTCGGGTCGGGAGACCCAGAAGCTCCCGTCGGACTCTTTACGGACCACAGGGTTCCGTCCCGAAAGCCGCATGATCAGTGCCACAGGCCCGATGACCAGGAAGAACGTGATCCCCATGAAGATCGGAGTGGTGATCTTCGAGAGTATCAGGGCGAATCCCATCCAGGCCCGGTAGACCGGACCCAGCTTTCCGGGGATGACCAGGCCGGCGAGGATCAATGGACCACCCAATGAAGCGAATACCGCGGGCACGATCACGTGTCCACGCCAGAGCCAGAGGATGCCGCCCAGGATCAGGAACGCCAGGCCAACCGACAGCCCGAATTTCCGCCCCTCTTCGGGGCTCAGTCGAGCTGGAATTCCTGTGTCCAATCTCCCTCCTCATTCCATTCAGGTTGGTCTTCCTTCGCCATCAGGAAAGGGCCTGCCACCAGGTAGTCGATCTCGGTCCGCATGAAGCACGTGTATGCATCTTCGGGGGTGCAGACGATGGGCTCCCCTCGAACGTTGAACGAGGTGTTCACGATCACCCCGCATCCGGTCTCCTTTTCGAAGGCCTTGAGGATGCCATGGTAATCCGGACTCACCTCCGGATCCACGGTCTGGACACGGGCTGAGTAGTCGATGTGGGTCACGGCCGGGATGTCCGATCTGGGCACGTTGAGCTGCTCGATCCCCCACAGCTTCCTTGCTTCCTCGGACATGGGAATCTGCCGCTCCGCCTTTACGGGTGCAACCAGAAGCATGTAGGGCGAGTCCGCATCCAGCTCGAAGTACTCGCTCACCCGCTCCCGGAGCACGCTTGGGGCGAAGGGCCGAAAGCTCTCGCGGAACTTGATCTTCAGATTCATTGCCTCCTGCATCTTCGGATTTCTCGGGTCCCCGAGGATGCTGCGGTGCCCAAGGGCTCGGGGGCCAAATTCCATTCTTCCGTTGAACCACCCGATGACTTTTCCGTCGGCCATGGCTGAGGCCACCCTCCGGTTGAGCTCCGCCCGGTCGAGCCTGGTGTAGACGGCGCCAAGCCCCGACAGCCTGCGTTCCGTCTCCTCGTCCGAGTATCCAGGCCCCAGGTAGGCGCCCTTCATGGAGTCCCGGCCGGGCGTGACCGTTCGAGGCTGTTCCAGGTGGCGGTGCCAGACCAGCTGTGCGACCCCAAGGCTTCCGCCGGAATCGCCCGCTGCGGGTTGAATCCAGATGTTCTTGAAGGGCCCCTCTCTCAGGATTCGCCCGTTCCCCACGCAGTTGAGGGCGACCCCGCCAGCGAGGCAGAGGTTATCGAGGCCCGTCTCCCGGTGAGCCGCCCTGGACATCCGGAGCATGATCTCCTCGCACACCTCCTGGACGGATCGGGCCAGGTCCATCTCCCGCTGAGTCAGCCGACTCTCGGGCTTCCTCGGTGGCGCGCCGAACAGCTCGTCGAAACTGCTGTTCGTCATGGTCAGACCCGCGAGGTAATTGAAGTACTTCTGGTTCATGGTGAATGAGCCGTCTTCCCTCACGTCGATCAGCTCGCTCAGGATCAGGTCGACGTAACGTGGTTCACCATAGGGCGCGAGCCCCATCACCTTGTACTCGCCGGAGTTCACTTTGAATCCGGTGTAGTAGGTGAAGGCGGAGTAGAGGAGTCCAAGGGAGTCGGGCCAGTGCAGTTCCTTGATGATCTCGATGTCGTTCTCGCGCCCTGCTCCCATGGACGTCGTGGCCCACTCTCCGACGCCGTCCATCGTCAGAATCGCGGCCTCTTCGAATGGAGAAGGAAAGAAGGCGCTCGCGGCGTGGGACTCGTGGTGCTCGGCGTAGTAGACGTGTCCGGTGTAGCCCTCCAGCGAGCGCCGGATCTCCTGATCCATGAAGAGCTTTTCCTTGATCCAGAGGGGCCCTGCCATGAGAAACGACCGGAAGCCCCTTGGCACCACGCCGATATAGGTCTCGAGAATTCTCTCGAACTTGAGAAGGGGTTTGTCGTAGAATCCCACGTGGTCCAGATCCGCCGCGGTAATCCCAGCTTCCGACAAGCAGTACTCCACCGCCTTCCTGGGAAACGAGGAATCCCCCTTGATCCGGGTGAGGCGCTCTTCCGAGACCGCCGCCAGAATCTCGCCGTTCCGCAGGAGGCATGCGGCACTGTCGTGGTAGAAGGCCGAGATGCCCAGAATGTGGGAGGAGCCTTCAGGGGCTTTTGCCCTCATCTGTCGCTTTCGTAGGGGAGGGGCGGGAAAGTGTGAAAACAATAGTAGGTGGAGGGGGTGATGGACGAACCCACCTCCCTAGAAGGCCGTTGAAGAAGTAGCGGTGGCCCCGCTACTTCTTCAACGGCCTTCTAGTGCGCCTGAGTTAAATTGAGCGGTTTCGATTCATTCAGGCTCGTTGCCCTGGGCCTCGCCGCCGCTGACATGCCTGGAGAATGCCCCGGCGTCGATATTCGCCCCGCACACGATGAGTCCCACCCGTCGGCCGGCCAGCCGGTCCCGAAGCGGCCCCACCAACGCGGCGGTGGCCGCGGCCCCCGCCGGCTCCACAGCCAGCTTGGCCGAGTGGAAGAGAAGGTACATGCTCCGCCGGAGGGCCTCGTCATCCACCAGCACCAGCTCGTCCACGAACCTGCGACAGACCCCGAAGCTGTAGGGGGCCGCGTGGGGTGCTCCCAGGGAATCGGCGATGGTGCGCACTCGATCGACCTCCTGTGGCCGTCCGGCCCGGAAGCTTCGATGCATGGTGTCGGCGCCTTCCGGCTCCACCCCGTACACGGCGACCTCGGGCCGGAGGAGCTTCACCGCGGAGGCAATTCCCGCGCAGAGCCCGCCCCCTCCGATGGGGACGATCACGGCGTCCAGCCCCTCCACCTGCTCCATGAGTTCAATGCCCACTCCGGCGGTGCCCAGAGCAGTGAGGGGGCCCTCGAAGGGATGCACGAAGGCGCGTCCTTCCCCCTCCTCGATCCGGCGCACCTCGTCGAAGCCCCCGTGGACGTCCGGCATCAGCACCACTTCGGCGCCATAGGCCCGGCACTTGGTCACTCGGATGGGGCTGGCGCTCTCGGGCATCACCACCTTTGCGGTAGTCTCGAGGGTGGCCGCGGCGTAGGCGACCGCCATGGCGTGGTTGCCGGCGCTCACCGCCGTAACGCCCCTGGCCAGGGCCTCCCGGGGAAGATCCAGCATCACCGCTAGCGCGCCCCGGGGCTTGAAGCTGCCGGTGCGCTGGAAGAGCTCCTCCTTCAGCCAGACCTCGGTGCCCGGACCCAGGAGGTCCGCCAGGGGCGGATCTTTCCAGAGGCGGACGGGGGTGCGCACCACGTGCCGAGCCACCGCACGGTAGGTGGCCCGGATGCCGTCGAGGGTGGGGGGCGGACCGAGGCTCGGCGATGGAGGGTGGGCGGGCGAGGCATCGCCGCCGGGCGACCGAGAGGACATGGGGGACCGGGGTGACGAACGAACAGGTGTGGGGCCGCCAAAGCTTCCAGTTGAAGCGACGGGAGGGTCGCGCGCAAGTCGCATCGGGGATCCGGACCGGTCTGCCATGGTCCCGACCCGCGAGGGCTCCACGAATCCGCGGGCGCTCCGAGGCGAACTCGCGTTCTATTCGATTAGCGACTTCCCCTGGCTTCCGGCCCTGAGCATGGCGCGAATACGTTCGATGTGAACCTCCGACTCTTCGGCCCGCTCCTCAAGGGACTGGCTGGAGCTGTCATTGGACTTTTCGGCCATCGTCCGCAGAAGATTCTTTCGCTCTTCAAATTGGCGCAGGGCGTACCAGAGGGTTTCCTCGATCTTCGACTCCTGAGCTGCGCGCAGCATGTTGACGGTGAAGGCGTGACCGGTATGGCACCGGAAGCGAAGGGACTCGACGGCCTCGATCTCCCAGAGGACTCCCCCACAATCCGGGCAGTTGGAGGGCGCGACTGAGCATGCTGGCGTCGCCATCAGCCGCCATGTGATTGACCACGAAGATCGGTGCGGGGAACTCCTTGGGCAGTTGGGCGACTATGCGTTTGAGTGCGTCGAGTCCGCCGGCTGAAGACTCCATGAGGACATCCTCGAGGGCGACCGTCAGCGGTCTTCCTATTCGGTCATCCAGGAATCGACTTCCTTCTCGGCCTCCTCACGACTCCGGCCGTATCGCTCCTGGACCTTCCCGACGAGAGCCTGCCGCCGGCCGTCGATCTGATCGAGATCGTCATCCGTCAACTTGCTCCATTTCTCCTTGGTGCGGCCCTTGAACTGCTTCCATTTCCCTTTCAGCTGATCCTCATTCATTGTTCCCTCCGTTCGCTTCGACTCAGTGGTGGGAGCGCGGCTGTTGAATGCCGCGACCCCGGACGCGAAGTGAGATATGGCAAGGTCCATACCACGATCGGGGACGAGGGATGGTGCCACTCCAGCCGTTCGCTCCGGCTCGTGGCGCCCCACGGCTGTCCCAGCCCGGCGTACTATCCCAATCTCCGGCTCACTCGGCCAATTCCCGCCCGGGGACGGCGGCGCCTCGGCAGGATCTCCCGACACGATTGTGAGAATTGCATGGCCTCGATACGGGTTCCGGTTCCCTCCGCGATCTGGTCCGCCGGGCGCCGATGGCCCGGAACTCAGTTCTGTCGGGCGCGGATCGTTCACGGAGCTCGACGAGGAAGGACCGTCCGTCCCCGGATGGGTCGGGGTCCGTCCCGCATCCGCATCCCAGCGCCCCCGCGATTCCGCGAAATCGCTCGATGTGGGACCCAGCGAGGCGGAATCGACCTCACCGGACGACGCCTCCACCCCCACCGGCCGCTCCCCCGGCCCCCGTGCTGCATGCGCCGCCTCCTCGGCGAACTTCACGTTGAACGGACACACCTCCTGGGACATCTGCCGACTCGACACTTATCGGATTTTGCTTGCCAGCGGACAGTACCGGACATCCAGGCGCTGAAGCTCCGGGACCACCACCACCGCCAGCTCACGCGGCACTCACCCGCGGGCTCGGTCCTCAGTGCAATCCCTCAATCGTTCTCCGTGCGATCTCTTAAAAAGCCGTTCGGGTGGAATCGTCAACGGTCTATCAGGGTCTCGACGCGTCGGCGGGGGTCATCTGCGGTGGGGCTTCGCCTCATCCTCGATGGTCTCGCGGAGTGTAGCCGTTGAAGCGCGCGAGGGCTTACTGGACACCTCAGGGCCGGGCCTGCTCCAGACTCCGACTCAACGCAAGGTAAGAGAGGGAAGCACCGTCAGATTCTGAAATGGAGGCCAGCATCCCACGAAGGCGCGCTGGATGCCAAACGCTACTACGCGGCGATCCCCTCCAGGGTGAGCCGGTGGACATCCGTCCGGGTGCTTGCGTGCTCGAACGTGATCGCAACCAGATTTCCCTCGGGGTCCACATCGATGGTCGTGTTCTCGTCGAGATCTCTCGTCTCGGCGATATCTTCGGTCCGGGGTTCCGGCGGGCTACCGCCACCTACCCTTGGCTTCATGATAGCGTGTACGCTATCATTCGGACATGGATGCCCGTCTCGACCCCGCCTCTCTCCTACGGGAAGCCCGCGAGCGTATCGGGGTCAGCCAACGCGCGCTGGCTGACCGCGCCGGAACGTCACAGTCCGTAATCGCGCGCATCGAGGGGGGTCACAGCAGTCCCACCGTTTCGACTCTCAACCGTCTGCTTGAAGCCGCCGGGTACAGGATCGAGGCACGCCTGACGCCGACATCCGCTGCGTACCGGGCCCGAGCCGCGGCATATTTCGAGGACCACGCTCCTGAAGGGGTCGTCGCCGCGTATCTGCACGGCAGCACGGCCCGCGGCATGCGGCACAAGGAGAGCGACGTCGACATCGGGGTGTTGGTGGATCGTGAGACGCACCCGAACCAGAGACAGCGCTCGGAGCTCCGCGTCCGCCTCGCCTCGGAGCTCGTCGCGGCCCTGGGGATCAATGCAGTGGACGTGGTCGTGCTGAACGACGTGCCGCCTGGCCTTGCCGCCCGAATCGTGCTCGACGGCACGCTTCTGATGATGAGCGACGCCGAGAAGGTGCATGCCTTCACACGAGACATCCAGCTCCGGAGGGCGGATCTGGCACCCTTTCTCAGACGGACCAACCGGCTGAAGCGGGAGGCGTTGGCACGATGAGCTACATCGTGGAACGGCTGTCCGAACTCCGACGACATCTGGATCATCTTCGGGAGCTCCGCCCGAGTGTGCGTGGCCCCGAAGTGCTTGAGGTGGACCTTTCGCTTCACAACGACGTTCTGTTTTCACTCCTCACCGTGGCGCAGGTCGTCATCGACGTAGCCGGGGAGCTCTCGGCCCGAGAGGGCCACCGGTTCGAGGACTACACCACCGCAGTGCGAAACCTCGCGAAGCTCGACGGCTTCTCGCAGGAGCTCGTAGCGGACCTCGCACAACTGCCGGGCTTCCGGAATATCCTGGTTCATGAATACGTGGGGCTGGACTACGGCCTCGTCGTTGAGGCGCTGGACAACCTCGACCCGGTGGAAGCCTTCCTGAATGCTGTCCTCGCCCCTCTCGAGGAGTAACTCGAACGTCGGATCGAATCCGGATGCCGGCCCTTCGATCTGGCACACCCCGCTTGACTGAAGCCTCGACGCCGGCGGCGGGGCTGGCTTATCGAGAACGAGCTGACTTTCTGTGAACCTGCCTTATTCACCACGGCTCCCTGAGGGACCCGGGTGCTGAGTTTGGGGCGCCGGCGGGAGGAGGACCAGCCCCGGAGGTGAGTGCGGGGCACAGGCCCCCTTACCCCCCAGAGGGGGGGAGCGATGCCCTTGGACTCCCCATCCGATAAGAGCTACGGCCGCGGACAGGGGGGCGACGGTTGGGGAGCCTCGGGCAGGGGGCAAGGCTTGGATGGCCCGGGCGAGAGTTCGCCAGAGAGCACTGCGCTGGGCGGGAAGGCAGACGGTCACGCGGCGCCTGCCGAGGGTGAGGCGAGCGGGGATCTTGAGGACGTGGTCGCGGAAGCGCTGCCTGGACCAGAGCCGCTGGTCGCGGCGGCGCATCAGGGTGCGAGCGGCGTGAAGGAGGTTGGCGGCATGGAGCGTGAGGAGCCATCGGGCCTCGTTGACCGCAAAGGCATCGAAGCGGGTGCTCGGGGCCTGGATCGGCTGTCCTCGGTAGTGTTCCTTGGGCCGCGGCGAGGAGGGGAAGATCCTCACCTCCGACGAGGTGGAAGAGCTGGGCATCGACGCGGCCCGGAGCCTGGCCCTCCAGAGCCTCACCGAGCGACCGGTCATCGAGGGAACCCTCACCGTTCGGGTCCGGAGCTTCGTCCGGCGGGGGCGGGGGGACTGGGAGGAGCTCACCGACGGGCTCCAGGAGATCACCGTCTCCCTGGACCGTCCCGAGCCCGTGGAGGTGGCCCGACGGAGCCTCCCGGAGGGTCGCTACAACGCGGTCCGCACCATCTTCGGTCGGGTGGAGGCGGAGGTCGTCCGGGGCCTGACGGTGGGGGGAGAGCCGATCACCGGCACGATCCAGGTGGATCTGGGGCCGGAGGGAACCCTCACCCTCCTGAGTCAAGGTGGACCTGGAGGTCCGGGAGCGGGAGACCGCCCTCCTGGCGCTGGAAATGCAGAGTGGCATCTGGCTCCGGCTGGTGGACGCCGCCCGGCGCGTGGTCCGAGACGACTTCCGACAGGTCTTCCGGGTGCGAGTGGGCCGACGCCATTGAGGGCGCCGAAGAGGCAGAACCGCCCGCCGCGGCATCGCTGGTCTTCGTCACCGCCTGGCGGGGACTTATGACCCGGGGCGGCTCTCCCGCTTGGCGGTGATCGGCCCAGAGCCAAGGCCGCCTCCTCTCGGACCCAGGGCTCAGCCTCGGACTCCAGCAGCGACTCCAGTGCCCCCGGGGCCGCCGCTGATCCCACCCACCCCATCGCCCACGCCGCGTGCCCCCGCACCAGCGGTTCGGGATCAGAGAGCGCCTCCACGAGCACGGCCACCGCCTCGGACGGGGGCTCATCCTCCCCGGAAAGCCAGTTCCCGAGCGCTACGCAGACGTTGCGCGCGAACCCCGCCCGCCCTGCCCGCCGGATGGCCGACCCGCACGAGAACGACTCCCAGGATTCCTCCGATAGGGCCATCGACAGGAGCTCGACCAGGGGCGGGCCATCCGTCCCGGGGTGCCCCGGCTCCCCCCGCGATGCCGCGGAATCGGTCGAGTTAGCGTCGGTCGAGGCAGGATCGCCCTCGGCCCCCACTGCCTCCACCCCCACCGGCCGCTTCACCGGCCCCCGCGCCGCATAGCCCGGCTCGTCCGCCTCCTCGGCGAACTTCACGTTGAACGGACGCACCTCCTGCTTGAAGTGTCGACTGAGCATTATTCGAATCCCGCTGCGGACCGGACGCAGAAGATCAAGAGCACCAATCATTTGAATCGCCAAGACCTGGTCGCAACACACTCCGTCGTATGGTCGGCGGGGGCTGCGGACGCCGCTCGGCCCAGCCCTCGATGAGGAGCTCTGGCGACGGTTGATGTTGGGGGCTATCAACAGCAATATGGATCGTGCGTGAGATGAACGTTGGGGTTGGAGACCCGGGATCTTGTAGGAGCGATTTTGGATGAGTGAGCGTGGATCAGATTCGGCGCTGGCCTGCGTACCCAGCGCCATCGGTGCTGATGAACGACCGGAGCATTTCGCCCGCATCAAGCGTCTGTTCGGCCAGTCCGTGCAGGGCCGTACAGCGGTCGCGGATGGATACGAGTTCACTTTCGGCCCGTCGGAGTTCGACGAGCTCGCCCGGTTTGTCAGCCTGGAGCGGAAATGCTGTCCGTTCCTGACGTTCGAGCTCGAGGTACCCGCAGGTGAGGCTCGGATCCGCCTGAGGATCCACGGACCGCCCG
>JBBDRS010000003.1:0-59851 GCA_040905325.1 Gemmatimonadota bacterium | reverse complement strand
CACCCCAACCCCAGCCACCCCACCCCCACCCCCAGCCGGCCCTCGCACCCACCCCGCCTCACCCGCGCCTTCGCCGAGTTCGACCGCATCAATGTCGGAGACCCCCGCACCGAGCTGGTCGACGGCCGGCCCGAGCCGAAGGAATTGGTCTATGCCCGCAGGATGACCGCAGCCCTCGAAAGGTTCGAGCCGGATGCCTCCGAAGCCCTCCGCCTCGCCGCCCGTGCGCAACATGTCGAAAGATGGAGTATTCCCAGGTCTGACTATGTCTCCGGCCGTGCCGGATACAAGCGATGGCGCACCCGTCTGATGCAGCATCACGCCGAGGTGGCCACCCGTGTGCTGCGGGAGGTGGGTTACGAGGGGGAGATCATCGAACGGGTCGCCGGCCTCCTCCGCAAGCAGGGGCTCAAGCGCGACCCGGAGGTGCAGACGCTCGAGGATGTGATCTGCCTCGTCTTCCTCGAGTACTACTTCGACGACTTCGCTCGGGAGCATGACGACGACAAGCTCGTCGCCATCCTCCGCAAGACCTGGGGGAAGATGAGCGAGAGGGGGCGAGAAGCGGCGCTACGGCTCGACCTGAGCCTGAAGGCGACGCGGCTGGTGGGGCGGGCGCTCGACGAAGGCGCGCCCGGAGTTCGGGATTGAGGAACGCGCCCGGGGATTGAGCGCGCCCGGGCACGCGCGAGCCCTCCGAGGTCAGATACAGGCGCCGTCGAGCCGCTGCCAGAGCTCCCGATCGACCACGTTCACCGACCCGTCCATCCCGACGGTGACCAGAACCCGATCGGTCTGGATCGGATCACACCCGCGCACCAATTCGAGGACCACGGCCTCCCACCCTCCGGCGTCCCCCCTCCGGATGCCCTGCCGGTCATCCGACCAGTGGAAGCCGTGGGCATCCAGAAGGAGCACCGCCTCCGCGACGGAATCGGTCACGCCGAGGAATGCGCGGAGCTCCTCCCTCGTGGAGACCGTGACGACGTGTCCCGTTCCGTCCACCGCCACGATGTACTTGAAGCACCAGGAGGGGAGGCACCCCCCGGCGAAGCCGCTCGGAAGATCGATCGCCTCCAGCTCGGCCCGGGTCTCCGGTGGAAGCTCGTCCTCCAGAAGCGTGCCACCGACACCCAACACCGTCCGGCCCACGGGCATCCCCCAGGACATCCGCAGCTCCCAGTAACTCCATTCCTGAGCGGGATCCACCGCAGAGAAGTCCAGCTCCGCCACGTCAGGCAGCGAATCGAAGCCGGTCAGGTCCACGTCGAGGCCCGTGACCGAATTGCACCCCGCGGAGAGGCACCCCGCTATGAGGCACCCCCCCAGAAGGCGTGCCCAAAGGCGTATCCGGCCGACCGAGCCGCGCTGCGATGCCAAGGGAGCCATTTCTCTATCCTCGGGCCCCGCCTTCCACCTGCGCCTCGCCGTCCGCCTGCTCCCCGACCCCACCCAGCACCCGCCTCACGATCGGGCCCACCTTCTCCTCCTCCGTCAGGAAGGCATCGTGTCCGGTGAGGGCGCTGATCTCGATGAGCTCCACCGGGCCAGCCAGCCGCGCCGCCAGCTCCCGCTTCTGCCAGAGCGGGACGAGCTGGTCCTCCTCAACGGCAAGCAGCGTGGTGGGGACGGCAATCCCCTCGGGCTCCACCGTGTGCAGGTCCAGCGACTGGCAGAGGTAGAGGAAGTGGTCAGGGTCGTAGCGGGCCGCGAACTTCCGACCCTGGTATTCCAGGTAGTCCTCGACGCTGAAGCGGTAGTGTCCGTCCTCGATCCGGACGTCCAGCGGGAACCGCTCCTTCAACTCGTGAGGCGGCCGGTAGGTGGTCATGGCGAGGGAGCGGGCGATGACCACGGCCTCATTGGCGTTCCCCTTCTCGTACCCGAAGAGAACGATCCGCCGCTGGAGGCTGCGGAGCGCCGTGGCCATGGGGTGGCTGGCGTGCGCCCCCGCGATGACGAAGAGGTGCCGGGTGCGCTCCGGGAAGCGGGCTCCGAAGACGAGGGCGACCATGGCCCCGTAGGAAGCCCCGATGATCGAGTGCGCCCGCTCCACCCCGAGGTGGTCCAGAAGCGCTGCGACGGCTGCGGCCTGGTCCCCGGTGGTGACCGCCGGGATCCCCTCCGGTCCGGGGAGCTTCGCCGGGCCGCTGGACTCGCCGGGGCCCCCGACCCAGTCCATCCCGACCACCCGGTAGCGGTCGGTGTCCAAGGGGAGCCCGGGACCGGTGAAGAGGCTCCACCACCCGGGGCTGTCGTCGGCCGCGTGGGGAGCGATGTGTCGGTCCGCCGAGATGCCGCCCAGCACGACCACGACGGGGCCGTCCGCCGCCCCGAATGCCTCGTACCCGATGCGGCAGGGAACGATGGCCGCTTCGCGCTCGAGCGCCAGCCCCTCCCCCAGAAGGAAACTTCCCGAGACGGCCGAGCCGCCGTCTGCGCTCATCCTCCCAGCGCTCCGGCGATGTCCGCCTTCAGGTCCTCCACTCCCTCGAGCCCGACGCTCACCCTCACCAGCTCTGGTGAGACTCCGGCGGCGCGACGGTTCTCCTCCGGGAGGGAGGAGTGCGTCGTGTCCCAGGGAAGGATCACCACGGTCTTCGTGTCGCCGATGTTGGCCAGGTGCGAGGCGATCTTCGTGCCCTCCACGAACCGGCGGGCCGATTCCGGATCGCGGGTCTCGAAGCTGAATACGCCCCCAAACCCCCGGATCAGGTTGCGCCGGGCCACCTCGTGGCACGGGTGACTCTCGAGTCCCGGGTAGTAGACCCGCTTCACCGCGGGGTGGGACTCGAGCCAGCGCGCCAGCTCGAGGCTGCTGTCGCACTGCCGCTGCACGCGGAGCGAAAGGGTCTCGAGCCCCTGCAGCCCCAGGAAGGCGCTGTGGGGAGAGAGGGTCATTCCCATGGTCACGAGTCCCAGGTCCCAGGCGCGGAGGCGGAAGGCCAGCTTCCCTGCCCGCGAAAGGTAAGTCCGACCGCGGGTATCGGGCTTCGAGAAGGCGGGGAACCCGGGGTGGTCCCAGTCGAAGCTCCCTCCGTCCACAATCACGCCTCCCAGGAAGGTCCCGTGGCCCCCGATCCACTTCGTCGCCGAGTGCACCACGATGTCGGCGCCCATCTCGAGGGGGCGGCAGATGTACCCTGCGCATCCCCACGTATTGTCCACCACGAACGGGATCTTGCGCTCGCGGCAGAGGTGGCCCAGCGCCTCCATGTCGGGCACGTTGCAGTTCGGGTTGGCGATGCTCTCCACCCAGACCGCCACGGTGTCCTCCCGCAGCACCGACTCCACCGCCTCGGGGGTGGGGTCCACCGCGTCCCACTCGCACCCCCACGGGCCGAGCACCTTCCGCGCGAGGGCGAAGGTCCCGCCGAAGAGCTCATTCGAAAAAACGACGTGTTTCCCGGGCGCGGCCAGGGCCAGAAGGGTCGCCGTGCTCGCCGCCTGCCCGGAGCAGAGACCCACTCCCGCCGCGCCGCCCTCCAGGGCGACCACCCGGTCCACGAACGCCGCCACGGTGGGGTTGTGCATTCGCCCGTACTGGTTGCCCTCCGCCTGGCCGGCGAAGAGCTGCGCGGCGTGTTCGGCGCTTTCGAAGACGTAGCTGCTGGTTTCGTAGATGGGCACGGCCCGGGCTCCCGTGGTGGGGTCCGCGGACTCCTGCCCCGCGTGGACCTGCACGGTGTCGAAGCTGGGCTCGTCGCTCCTGGAGGAGGTCATGGGCACGCCGTGTGCTGGGTGATGCATGGGTGCGAGGTCGACCGGTGGCGCAAGACAAACTCGTTTCGGGAGCGGTCCGGGACAACTCCGGCGGGAGGCCTCACCCGGGCTTCCGGTAGATCGCCACGTTCCGGTGCGGCCTCTCGAGGCTCCACCCGAAGCGTTCCGCGATCCACTCGAGGGTTCCGGGTCGATAGAAGGCGACGTGGGTGGGATCCCTGCGGTACCACCACTCGGCGAAGGGAGGCGGCTCCTCGAGCACCTCGGTCATGATCGCCAGGTACCCGCCCGGCCGGAGAAGGCGATCGAACCGCTCGAACTCCTCCCCGGCACGAAAGAAGTGCTCCACCGTCTCGGTGCAGGTCACGAAGTCCCAATCCCGATCCAGGACCGCCGGGTCGGGCGCGTAGAAGGGGTCGTAGATGGCCGTGGGAAACCCTGCTTCCTGCAGGATCACGGAAAGGGTCGGGCCCGGGCCGGCACCGTAGTCGAGCCCCTCCGCTCCCGGAGGGAGGCGCGCGATGAGGGGCGTGGCCAGGCGAGAGAGGAATTCCCGGTAGCCCTCGTCCGAGGGGTCGTTCCGGTGGGTGTCATAGCGGGCCCGCTCCTCTTCCGGGAGGAGGTGGTGGGCGGGATCCAGGTGGACGAGGCCACAGAGGTCACAGCTGTGGTAGTCCTTCTCCTCCACTCTGGCCAGCAGGTGCGTGGCGCGGTCTTCGCAGAGGGGGCAGAGGGGGCGGGGAGAGGGAGATCGGAGGGCCGCCGCGTCCGGCCCGCCCCCGGATCCTCCCGGGGCCTGGCGGGTTCGAGGAGCGGCATCGGCTGCCTCGTCCCCATCGGCCTGCGGCCCGCACCCCGAAGCGCGCCGGAAGGAGTCACCGCCATGTCGTTCGGCATCATCGGCCTGCATCACGTCACCGCCACGGTCGTCGACGGGAAGGAGGACGTGCCCTTCTACGTGGGTGTCCTGGGACTCCGTCTGGTGAAGCGGACCATCAACTTCGACGACCCCTCGGTCTGGCACCTCTACTATGGGGACGAGCGGGGGACGCCGTCCACGATCATGACCACCTTTCCCTACGGAGGGAAGGGGGTGGGCCCGGGGGTGAAGGGCTCCGGGCAGATCACCGTGACCTCGTTCTCCGTTCCGGTCGGGTCGCTGGGGTGGTGGCGCCGGCGGCTCGAGGGGAAGGGGGTGGGGGAGGTGCTCGAGGGGAGCCGTTTCGGCGCTGGAGTGCTCCGGTTCCGGGATCCCGCGGGCCTGGGTATCGAGCTGGTGGAGGAGGCGGACGACCCCCGTGAACCCTGGACGGGCGGGGGCGGGGATCCCGTCGAGTCGGAGGCCGCCCTCCGCGGGGTGCACGCCGTCACCCTCCTCATGCGAGACCCGGAGCCCTCCACCCGCTTCCTCACCGAGGAGCTGGGGGCGCAGGTGGTGGACGAGGAGGAGTCCCCCGCGGGCCACCGCATTCGCATCGAGATCGGCGAGGGAGGGCCCGGAGCGTACTTCGAGATCCTGCACGATCCGGAGGCGCCCCGGGCGGTGGACGGCCTGGGAACGGTCCACCATGTAGCCATCTCCGTCCCCGGCGATGGGGAGCAGGTGCAGGCGCGCCGGGCACTGGTGGAGGCGGGCCACTACGTCACCGAAGTGCGTGACCGCCAGTACTTCCGCTCCATCTACTTCCGGGAGCCCGGTGGCGTCCTCTACGAGATCGCGACCGCCGGGCCGGGGTTCGGCATCGACGAGGACCTCGCGTCGTTGGGGACCGAGCTGAGGCTTCCGACCTGGGAGGAGCCGAACCGGGCGGCCATCGAGGCCTCCCTCTCTCCCCTGATCCAGGTCTGACGCGGGAAAGGCCCGTGACGCCCCACAAGAGGAAGCGGGCCGGGTGCCGTCCGACCCGGCGATTCCATAGATTCGAAGGACCAGAGACCACCCACCCGACCCGAGAGACATCATGGTGAGAAAGCACGCTCCAGGCCTCCTTTCCGGGCTCCTCCTCGCGGCGGCCCTCATGGTCCCCTCCGTCGCGGAAGCCCAGGTCGCACCCACGGGGCAATACAACCGGATCATCTCGGTGAACCCCATCGCGCTCGTGATCCTGGGGTCCATCTCGGTGGAGTACGAACAGGCGCTGAACGTGAACAGCTCGTGGGGGGTCTCGGCCTCCTATCACGAATGGTCCGACTGGACCTACTCCGCAGTGGAGGGGAAAGCCCGGTACTACCTGCAGGGGCGCGCGCTGGACGGTTTCTCGGTCGGCGCTCTGGCCGGGGTGAGTTCGGGTCGCGACGATGAGAGCGAGGCCTCGGGAACAGCCATCAGCGTCGGCTTCATGGTGGAGCATCAATGGCTCTTCGGGGACGACGAGCGCCTCGCCGTAACGGTGGGTGGCGGCGGGAAGCGCCTGGCCTACATCGACGACCTCCCCGATGCCCCTCGCGGGCTCCCGACCATCCGGCTCTCCCTGGGATGGGCGTTCTGACGGGCATGGGCCGCGAGATCCGCCTCGCCGGAGTCGCGGTCCTCCTGTTCGCGCTCGCAGCCTGCGACCCCGCTGAGCGAACGACGGGCGATGCCGGCTCGGCGTCGGTGGCGGTCCACGAGACTCCGACGCCCCTGCCTCCCCTCCTCGACCGGCGGTACCATCCGGCGACGCAGGGGCTCGACAGCACACTCCTGGCGGAAGCCCTGGATGAGGCGGCCTCCCTTTCCCGCCTCCACAGCATGATCGTGGCCCGTCACGGCGAGGTCGTGGCGGAGCGGCACTTCCGCGGTCCGGGGCTCGACCGTCCGGCCAACATCAAGTCGGCTTCCAAGAGCGTCCTGTCGGCCCTGGTGGGCCTTGCGGTGGAGGACGGGTACCTGGAGGGGGTGGATCAGCCCGTCCTCCCCTTCTTCGAAGAGTATCTCGGGACGGAGGAGACGGAAGAGCGGCGCGAGATCACCCTCGGCCACCTCCTCTCCATGAGTTCGGGCCTCGAATCCACCTCCTCCCGGAACTACGGACCGTGGGTGGCGAGTTCCAACTGGGTTCGGCACGCCATCACCCGGCCCATGCGCTCCGAACCGGGGACGCAGATGCAGTACTCGACGGGAAGCACCCACCTGGCGGCGGCAGTCCTCGAGGAGGCGACGGGGCGATCCGTGCATGCGTACGCCGTCGAACGGCTGGCAGAGCCCCTCGGAATCCAGCTCCCGCGGTGGCCCACCGACCCCCAGGGGATCTACTTCGGCGGAAACGACATGCTCGTAAGCCCCCGGGGGCTCTTCCGTTTCGGGGAGACCTACCGGCAGGGTGGGGAGTGGGAGGGACGCCGGATTCTCCCCCGCGAGTGGGTGGAGGCGTCGTGGGAGGTTCGGGTCATCTCGCCGCGCCGCAGCAGCAACAGGTATGGGCTCGGATGGTGGGCCCGCACTTCGGGGCTGCACGAGATCCGTTTCGCCTGGGGATACGGGGGGCAATTCCTCTTCGTGGTGCCCGCCCTCGAGTTGACCGTGGTCTTCACCTCCGATCCCTGGAGTCCGAGGGAAGGGCCGCACAATTCCCGGCTCCACGCCATCCTGGACGACCTCCTGGTTCCGGCCGCCGAGCGGGGCGCGCGGGGGAGCGGGATCACGGTGGCCGAGAGTGGGGCCCGCGGGGGTGGGAGTCTGTCGGGTGGGAGTCCATGAGGTGCTCGGTCAGGAACTCGATCTGGTCTCCGACCACACGTTCGAAGGCCTCGTCGAAGTAGACCTCGAAGTGGCCGAAGGGATAGGTGACGACCCTGCCCATGGGTGCCCTCGCTCCTGCCCGCCGGGCCGGGCCGGGTGGGGTCAGGGCGTCGCGCTCGCCGATCTGCATGAGGAGGGGGCATTGAATCCGGCCAGCAGCGCGGCCCGGATGGTAGAAGGGCACAGCCAGTCCGATCCGGGCGCAGACCCGGTTTGTCCAGGGCGAATGGGCGTTCATCCGCCGGAACCCCTCCACGGCCTCGTCGAGTGGCATGGCGGCGGCCTGACCGGGAGGGGCCACCAGGGGCATGGTGACGGGGGCGGCCCCCACAATGCCCTTCAGGACGTCGGCGGAGGAAACCACGGTCGCCTTGAGCACCGAGAGGAGAGGAAGACGAAGTGTGGTGGCCACCCCGTTGGTGAAGGGCACCTGCGAGACGACCGCTGCGACCGCCGGGTCCTCGGCCGCAATCCGGAGGACGTGGCCTCCGGCGAAGGAGCTCCCCCAGATTCCGATCCGGCGGGCGTCCACTTCGGGCCGCTCCCGGGCCCAGGCCAGCATCGCGCGCCAATCCTCGAGCTGTCGACTCACCGAGAGGAGCTGCCTCGGCTCCCCGCTGCTCCCCCCGAAGTGGCGGTAGTCGAAGGTCACCGCGAGAAGGCCGGCCTCCCGGAACCGCGCCGCGTAGCGCTCGAGCCCTGCCGACCGGGTGGCGCCGAACCCATGCCCCAGGAGGACGGTCGGGTGGGGGCCGGGACCGTCCGGTGCGTGGATCCCGGCGGAGAGCTGCTCCTCGCCGGAGGGGATGCGGACTTCCTGGATCGGGCTCGCGAGGGGGTCCCGTTCGGGCACGGTGTCATCCGGGCTGGGTATGTTCGGCGTGGTCGAAATCCGGGTGGTCGGGTTCGGGGTGGGCCCCCTGGGAATCTTACGCTGATCGGGCGCGGGGGGCGATCCCGGTCCGGGGAGGCACGAGGATGAAGGTAGGAGTTTTCTATGCGAGCCGTCACGGCTCCACCCGCGGGATCGCGGAGTACGTGGCGCAGGTTCTCCGGGAGCGGGGGTTCGCAGCGGAGGCCGTCGACGCGGGAGGGGAGGAGGCGCCGGAGGGCCTCGAAGGGTGCGAGGCCTTCGTCCTGGGAAGCGCCCTCTACTACGGGGCCTGGCTGGAGGAGGGTGTCCGCTTCGCCAGGGCCGTAGGAGATCGCATGCGGGAGGAGGAGCGATGGCTCCCCGTCTGGATCTTCAGCTCCGGTCCCCTCGGCGTTCGACCCGATGACCCGGAATCCCAGCCACGACAGCTCGCGGAGCTCACCGAATGGCTCAAGCCGCGGGAGCATCGGATCTTCCACGGGGCGCTCGCCCACCGCCGCCTCGGGTTCGCCGAACGGATGGTGGTGAAGGGGGTGCGGGCGCCGGAAGGGGACTTCCGCGACTGGGAGGCGATTCGCTCCTGGGCGGAGTCCATCGCCGAAGAGCTGGACGGAGGCGGGCCCGCGGAGGGCGCTCGCGATGCGTAAGCGTGCCACCCTGTCCGTGATCATGATCACCCTCGACGAGGAGAAGGGGGTGGGGCGCGTCCTGGAGAGCGTCGCCTGGGCGGATCAGATCGTGGTGGTGGACAGCGGGAGCACCGACGGCACCGAGGAGATCGTCCGGCGTTATACCGACCACTTCCATGTCGCGGAATGGGAGGGGTTCGGAATACAGAAGCAGAGGGCGCTGGACCGGGCCACCGGCGACTGGGTCCTGGCCATCGACGCGGATGAGGAGGTGAGCCCCGAACTGCGCCGCTCCATCGAACGCGTTCTGGCGGGAGGGGGCGACCCACCGGGGGCCGCCGGCTACCGGGTGCGGATGGCGACCTGGATGCATGGGGCCTGGCTGGGCACCCGCGGGTGGTACGCCGAGTGGAAGCTTCGACTCTTCCGGCGCGAGGGGGCCCGGTTCGTGGACCGTCTCGTCCACGAGCACGTGAAGCTGGACGGCCCGGTGGGGCGGCTCGACGGTCCCCTCCTCCATCTCCACGATCGGGGCCTCTCCCACGAGCTCGTGCGCATCGACCGATACTCCACCCTCGGGGCCCGGGATCTGTACGCCCGGGGGCGGGGCGGAGGGTTGAGGGACTCGCCCTTTCTACGGGGGGGGATCCATTTCCTGCAGCGCTACTTCGTCCACAACGGCTTCCTCTATGGGCGGGCAGGCCTCATGGAAGCGGCGCTCCGCGGGATCTACGGCTTCCTCAAGTACGCGAAGCTGCAGGAGTTGAGAAGGGAGGAGGCGGGACGGCATCTCCCCGGGCTCCCGGCCGAAGGGACGCCCGCGGCCCGCCCCTCAGCCCCTTTTCAAGGGGACCGCGAGGGCCCATGATCCAAGGTCAAGCAGTTCCACCAGTCGACAGCGAGGCGAGATGAAGATCGGAGTGATCGGGACGGGGTACGTGGGGCTGGTGGTGGGGGCGGGCTTCGCCCACACCGGTCACGACGTGATATGCGCGGATATCGACGAGGAGAAGATCGAAGGGCTCAAGGGGGGGATCATCCCGATTTTCGAGCCAGGTCTGGAGGAACTCGTAACGGACAACCTCGCCTCGGGACGTCTCACCTTCACCACTGATGTCCCCGACGCGATACGCCGGTCGGAGATCATCTTCATTGCGGTGGGCACGCCCTCGGACTCCGACGGCTCCGCCGACCTCCGCTTCGTCCTGGAGGTGGCCAGGACCATCGGGCGCTCCATGGAGGGCTCGAAGATCGTGATCACCAAAAGCACCGTTCCGGTGGGTACCGCCGCCCTCGTCAGGGCCGCCATCGAAGCGGAAACGGATCACCCCGTCCACGTCTGCTCCAACCCCGAGTTCCTGAAGGAGGGGGCGGCGGTAGATGACTTCATGAAGCCCGACCGGGTGGTGCTCGGAGTGGATGACCCCGAGGTGGCCGAGACCCTCCGGGACCTCTACGCTCCCTTCGTGCGGACCGGCAACGAGATCCTCCTCATGGACGTGCCGTCCGCGGAGATCACGAAGTACGCGGCCAACGCCATGCTCGCGACCCGCATCTCCTTCATGAACGCGGTTGCAAGTCTCTGTGAGCAGGCGGGAGCGGACGTGGACCGGGTGCGGATGGGGATCGGGTCGGACGCGCGCATCGGGCCGAGCTTTCTCTTCCCGGGGATCGGTTACGGTGGGTCCTGCTTCCCGAAGGATGTGCGGGCGCTCATCCGCACGAGCCGGGAGTTCGGGGTCGACGCCTCGATCCTGGAGGCAGTGGACGCCGTGAACGAGCGGCAGAAGGAGACCCTCCTGGGGTGGGTCGTCGACCGGTTCGGAGAGGACCTGTCGGACCGGACGTTCGCGGTGTGGGGACTTTCCTTCAAACCCAACACCGACGACATGCGGGAGGCGCCCAGCCTCGTGTCCATCCGGGGACTCCTGGAGCGCGGAGCCCGGGTGGTCGCCCACGATCCGGTGGCCATGGAGGAGGGCCGTCGGATTTTCGGGGAGGAGGACGGGATCGCTTTCGTGGACGACAACTACGAGGCGCTGGACGGCGCCCACGCGCTCCTCATCCACACGGAGTGGCACCCCTACCGCCGCCCTGACTTCGAGCGAATGAAGGCGGCGCTTCGCTACCCCGTGGTCTTCGACGGGCGGAACCTCTATTCGACATCCCGGATGGTGGAACACGGGTTCGAGTACCGCTCCATCGGCCGGCCGTCTTCGACGTAGCGCCGGCGCCGGCGCCCTGACCCGGGGGCCGGGCTCCCAGCGTCAGCCTGCGGGCGCGATGACGCCGTGGCTTTCCACCAGGAGCCTGCCGGGCGCCACTTCCTGACCCACCACCCAGATCTTCATGCCTTCCTGCATTCCCCGGGTGGGGAGGGCCTCCAGGACCAGGGGGTCCGCGCCCTCGCGCTCCAGCTCCCAGGTGGCGCCGTCCAGGGCGCGCAGGACACCGACCTCCGGCACGCGGTCACCGATCTCCAGGATCTCGTAGCGCTCCACCGTGAGCCCGGGCCCGATGGGAGTGTTCGCCTGACGCCCCTCGACGCGGACGCGGGCGCCGGAAAGCCTGAGGAGCTCGCGGGCCGGGGAGCCCACGAGTCCCAGGGAGCCCCCTGACTCCTGCCTGAGGGTCGCGGTGGGCGCTGCGCCGGTGCCGGTCACGACGATGATGCCGTTCACACTACGGAGTTCTGCGTCGGCGGCCTCTTCGGCCTCCTGTTCTTCCACCGTGACGTCCCGGTCCTCGTCCAGCCGCTCCTCCTGGAGTACGTCGTCGTCCCACTCCTCTGCGACCCGGGTCTCCACCTCTGCCTCGGCGTCCTCCAGCTCCACCTCGACCTGATCGGCATCCGCGCGAGCCTCGTCGCGGGCCTCGACCAGGACGGGAGCGCGCGAATCCTCGGCGTCCCCGAGGTCCTGGGGCTCGTCGGCGCCGCAGCCGGCCAGGAGGAGGGCTGTGACGGCAAGCCCCGAAAAGACCGCGGAGGCGTTGCCGGTTAAGGGTCTGGTGCGTGTGTTCATCGTGTGCGTACCACCCAGAGTTGCATGTTGCCGGGCAGGGGGTTCCCGCCCTGCGCGGTGGCGGAGAGGGCGAAGGCGGAGTGACCGCCCGTACCTCCGATCAGCTGGTAGTGGGAGGAGGAGCCCGCAACCTGGATGTTGTTCTCGAAATCCCCGAAGCTCCGCTGGGCCGGGGCGAGGTGCGCCTCGGGGCGGAGGCCCGCCTCGATGCCCTGGGGAGGTCGGAGGTTCCAACTCGGGAAGGTAAGGAGTGGATCGAGACCCGGGACCCGGCCGTCGGCCCAAAGGGAGGCGGCCCACCGGCCGAGGAGCTCCCCTGCCTCTTCACCTACCACCTGCGCGAGGGCGTCGATCCCCTGTTCCGACGTGGTCATGAGGCGCTGCTGGATCTCCTGCTCCCCGCCGGCGAACCCCTCGCCGTAGTGGTCTGAAATCCAGCGCAGGAGCGACCAGCTCACCCCGTACGCGATGCGCCCGGAGATGCACGGATCGGGATCCTTCACGCTGAACCAGTTGCACTCATGGGGTGCTTCCTGGACGCGGATTCCCTGACCCCCCTGGACGCCCCCGAAGCCGAAGTAGACCCCCAAATCCAGGAAGGGGTTGAGGTACCAGCCCACCCCGGTGGGGGGATAGTCCTGGTGGAAGGCAACCGCTCCGCCGAGGTTCTGCCGCGGCCCGTAACCTCCGTACCGGTGGCCGAGCACCTCTTCGGCCATGGTGGCCTGTCCCTCCAGGATCCAGACGGGCTGCCAGGTGCTGCCCAGGACGGTCACCGCCTTTCCGAACTGGAGGATGTGGGTGAGCTCGTGGGCCAGGAGCCTGGGTTGGTCGGAAAGGGCCCGGGAAGCGGTGTATACTTTTCCGGTCTCCCCGTCCGGGTCGGGCACGTCCCCTTCGGGGTCCGGAGCCCGGGCATAATAGTACTCGCCGTAGTTCGAGCCCGGGCAGTTCGAGGAGGTGAAGTCGGTGCTGACCACGAAGCCGAGCGATTCAGTCACCCGGTTGACGGCCTGGCTGATCAAGATCACGATCCGGCCATTGGAGTCGACATCGGTGGGCTCTCCGAAGTGGGCGGCCACCTCATCGTGGATCACGTCGTCGAAGGCGTCGGAAAGGATGTCGTAGTGTTCTGCCGTGAAGCCGCCTTCCGGGTTCTCCACGTCCGCGACCCAGACGGATCGCTCGCCCACGCGACGGACCACGCCCTCGACAGAAACTCCCTCCTGGCAGAAGTTGTCGCCCGAGATGTCCGGGACCATGAGACTCACGGCGTCACCCGGCTGTACGTCCGCGCCGATCGGGGCCGGCCTGGAGGCGTCGGCCCGTGCGGGGTCCAGGCTGCCCATGACGCGTCCCTGGAGCTCTCTCTCCTTGGCTCGAAGCCGGCTTTCCGCCGCTCGATGGCGCTGCCAGCGAGCGGCGGCTTCCTCTGCTTCGGCCGCGGGGGCAGGAGGTGCTGGGAAAGCGAAGGAGTCCTTCAGCAGGCCGCTCGTCCCGGAGTGGGAAAGCGCCGTGGAAGAGCGGGAATCACTGACCCTGGAGGTCCCTGCAAGCGAGGTGGGGAGCCCCTGGCCCGGAACCCGGCCCTGATGGACCACGCTCTGCGAGCCCGCAGAGTTGGACACGCGTTGGGTGCCGATGAGGTACTCCGCGGTGGACCCGGACTCGTCGAGGAGGAGGCAGTGGCCCTCCCCGGCGGTCATCCGCGCGAACTCGCCCCGCTCGAGCTCGAGACCGGGGGAGCCTTCGAAGGTATGGACGTACGCGTCGCTGGTCTGACCGCTCACCCGGACCCGGAGCGGTGCGGGCCCGCTGGGAATGCACAGGAAGTCCGGGAGGCGCACGGTGAGGGAGGTGGCGTTGGCTTCGACGACCGTGAGGTCCACGCCGTGCAATCGGACCTCGTTCTCCGAGGGGGAAGGCCTGAAATTGTGTCCCGTGATGGTGATCGTCTCACCCGCTCGGATGACGTCCCCGGAGACGGATGAAATGGCGGGCTCGGCGCCACTGGGCCCGGTGGAGTCTCCGGCGCAGCCGAAGAGCCCTACGGTGAGCGCCAGAACGACCCAGGCAAGCTTCGGGTGGCGCGACCTGGCAGATGGATCGAGCTTCATGGGACTCCATTGCGAGCGTGACCAGTAACCCTCCGGAAGCCGAGAATATCCCGGAGGCTCCCGTGCGTCCAGCAGAAGACTCGACCGCTGACGACTCGAATCCCGCTAAAAATGGTACGTTTGGAAGGGAGTCAGGTTCCTCACGGGAGGTGGAGGTGGAGCGAGGAAAGGGTGGGCCACCGGTGCCCGGGAGAGGGGACGTCCAGGTGGTCGCCGCAGTCATCGAACGCGACGGACGATACCTGGTCGGTCTCCGGCCGGCGCACAAGCGGCACGGGGGAATGTGGGAGTTTCCGGGTGGGAAGCTGCTGCCTGGCGAGGGGCTCGCGGATGCCGCGCGCAGGGAGCTGCGCGAAGAGTTGGGGGTCGAGGTTGCAGAGGTGGGTGAACTCCTCTTCGAGGCCGCCGATCCCGGGTCTCCCTTCCGCATCTGCTTCGTGGAGATCCTGATCCGTGGGGAGCCCTCCCCGCTTGAGCACGACCGCCTCGAATGGTGCTCTCTTCTGGCGCTTCGATCGATGCAACTGGCGCCCACCGATGCGCGGTTCGTGCAGGTCAGTCTGGAAGACCGCAGGGGGCCTGCCGGAGGGTGAGGGAACGGGCGCCTCCTCCCCGGGGGGTGAAGGTGCCTTGCCAGGTGCCGTCTCCGGACCGAGTGAGCTCTCCTTCTCCTGCGGGACCCAGGAGTAGCTGAATCCGACCCCTGCCACCCGGTCGCCACCGGCCTCCGACCTCGTGTCCCAGGGGAGAGAGGAGGGGGTGGGTCCCCGGGGCGCCGTCCCGGGCTCCGGTGGCCAGGAGCCCGAGGCGGACGGGGCCGGGTGCAGAAACCAACCCTTCCAGCGGTGGCTCTGCCCGCCAGCAGCCCGAGGGCTCCCCGGCCATCCCGGGGCTCGACATCCCCTGAGCCGGCGTGTCAGCGGCCCGGGCCAGTCGCAGAGTCATCTCGGCGAGGTGCTGTCGGGCCGTATCCCCCGAGGGGTCCGACGGACCTTCCACCTGGATGACCTCCGCGGTCCGCCAGGGATAGAGGGTCCGGAAGGCCTCGAGGGTTGGAGCCGCCGTGTCCGTTCCGGCGAGGACATATGGACCGGGGCCCGCGGCCACCTCCAGGGCGGCAGCCATCTCGTGTGCCAACCGATCGGGGGTCCGGGGGGCTTCGGTGGGCTCACTGCCCCCCATTCCGGCCCGGTCGTACGTCACGACCCGGACGTCCTCGGCGAGGGCGGGCGCCAGGCGGTGACGCAACCGGAGGTCCGCCTCTCCAGCGGCTTCCAGAAGGACGGGGATCTGGCCCTGGCCCCCCGTGCAGACCCGGATACGGGGGCCGCCCAGCGCGACCATGGCGCAGTCGAATCCGGGCCAGTTCGCCAGGGGGAGTCCCCGGAGGGAGGGGGGGAGGTGGGGGGTGGATACGGGGCCTTCGTATCCGCTCTGCGCCAGGAAATCCTCGGCGTCGCGGAGCGCGACCAGCTCCTCCACCGCGGCCCGGCGCTCGGCGCTACGCTCCCAGAATGAGAGGGCGATCCGGTAGCCCAGGTATCGGGCGGGGTCTCCGGGTGGCGGAGTGTCGTCCGGGTCACCCCCCCAAAGTGGAGGACGGGTTCTCTGCTGCCCAGGTGCGAAGGCGTCCCAGAGCTCTTCTTCTCGAGGCGTGGCCCAATCCTGCAGCTCGGGGGCGGGGTGTCGCCCGGTGGCCAGCTCGGCAAGGAGGTCCGCGGCTCCCAATCTCACTGCGCGCTCCAGGTTGGTGTTTCTGCCGGGTGCGAAGTGGGGGAAGGGGGCGGGAAGGAGGGGGGGGCGGGCCGTCTCCCTCCGTGCCAGCTCCACGACGACCCGGGTCGGGATGCCCCGCCGCAGGGCCACGCCTTCCGAAGGGAGTGGGATGGAGACCTCGAGCTCCCCTGGGGACGCCGGGTCCTCCGCTCCCTCCGCCCGGGAGGCGTCGGCGTCGGGGTCGGTCGGGACGAGCCTCAGGTCCGGAAGTGCAGCGGAGGGGTGGAGGGTGCGCCACCGCCGGAGAACCTCGTCCAGGGTGCGGAGCGCGGCCGAGAGCTCGTCGGAGTGTTCCCGCATCGCGATGTCCGCCGCCAGCGCGGATGCGTCGATACGCACGTTCTCCAGCGGGCGCGAGCGGAGCTGCTCGTCCCCCGCTTCGCAGGCGACGAGGAGCAGAGTGAGGCCGAGAAGGGGGAGGAGTCGCAGCACCGCGGGAAGCCGGAGGGGCGAAAGGGGTGCGGAGTCGCCGGGGGGACACAGCCTCCCCGGCGCAACTGCATCGCAAATTGCGGCCTCGGGAAGGCTCCGGCAAGCTGCCTCTTCTTCGACCTTCTACTGGCCATCCGGGGAATCAAGTCCCATACTCCCAGGGTCCGTTCCGATCATCCCCGAGCCCGGAGTCGCTCGATGGAACCGCATGACCAGCACACCCCGCCACCGCCGCCGCCCCCTTCCCCCTCCGAAACCTCCTCGGGTCTGGATCCGAATGTCGCGGGGGCCCTCTCCTACCTGCTGGGGCCCATCACGGGGATCATCTTCCTGGTCATCGAGAAGAAGAACTCCTTCGTGCGGTTCCACGCCGCGCAGAGCGTGGGGCTCTTCGTCGCGTTCTTCATCTTCGCGGTCGTCCTGTCGGTGGCGAGCACGGTCCTGGCGGCGATCCCCGTGCTCGGGTGGATCGTCGCGATCCTCCTCGGACTCTTCTCACTCCTCCTTGGACTCGTGGGACTATTCCTCTGGCTTTTCCTGATGTACAAGGCGTACAACGGCGAAGAGTGGGAATTCCCCTGGGTGGGCGCCCAGTCCCGGAAGGTGATCCTGAAGAGCTGAATCCCCTCGGATAGCCTGTGGCCATTCGCGCGGGGTCAGTCCACCGGGCGGACCGATCCGGCGCCCGAGGTGGTCTCTGCCACGAGTGCCTCGAGCCGGGACACGGCCCGGTCCGGGACGGCGACCACCAGCTTCACCGAGGCGCCATACTCTTCCTCCTCCCTCCGGGCGTCGACACTCTCCAGGAATCGCGAGAGGATGTCGAAGGCGGCGTAGTCCACTTCGATCCGGAGGCGGGTGCGAGGCACGAGGCGCTCGACGGGCAGGGTGTCCAGGGCCGTAGCCACCCCGCCGGAGTATGCCCGGCCCAGCCCGCCCCTCCCCAGCTTCGTCCCCCCGTAGTAGCGGGTGACCACGGCGACGACCTCCCCCACCTCCGAGTGGAGGAGCGTCTCCAGGATGGGGCGCCCGGCAGTTCCGTGGGGCTCGCCGTCGTCGCTCAGGCCGATCCTTGCGGTGTCGCCTGCGGGACCGGCCACGAAGGCCCAGCAGTTGTGGGTCGCGTCGGGGAATTCCTCAGCCACGGCGGCGATGACAGATCGAGCGCCGCCCTCGTCACGAGCACGCGCGAGGGTGGTGATGAAGCGACTCCCGCGGATGCTCTCCTCCGTGCGGTGGCGGCGGAGGGGGACGAGGTATCCTGCCTCGGTCCCGCTCACGGGACACTCCCGGACAAGCCTTGAATCAGGCCCGCCGGCGCCCTAATCTCAAGCTGGGCCTCCGCCCCCTCCGACGCACTGCTCAACCCCAGAAGGTTCCGGTACACATGAGCTCGCCCGAATCCCCTACCTCCATCGCAGACCGGGGGTATGCCCACCCCGACGTCCTCGTCTCCACGCAGTGGGTCGCCGATCACCTGGAGGACCCCGACGTCGTCCTTCTCGAATCCAACGAAGACGTCCTCCTCTACGACACCGGGCACATTCCCGGCGCCCGCAAGATCGACTGGATCGACGACCTGAACGACCCCATCACCCGTGATTACCTCGACCGAGGTCGATTCGAGGACCTCCTGCGGCGTCTCGGGATCGACGAGGGCGACACCATCGTCTTCTACGGCGACAAGAACAACTGGTGGGCCACCTATGCCCTCTGGGTCTTCCGCCTCTTCCGTGTACCGAACCTGAAGGTCATGGATGGGGGTCGCGCGCGATGGGAGGCGGAGGGACGTCCGATGACGGAGGAGGTTCCTCCCGTGGAGCCCGGAAGCATCACCGTGGGGGAGCGGGACGACGAGGCGATCCGGGCCTTTCGGGAGGACGTGACTCGCCATGTGGAGCGCTCCGGTGCCCTGGTGGACGTCCGGAGTCCCGAGGAGTACAGCGGTGCACGCATGCACATGCCGGATTATCCCAACGAGGGGGCCCTCCGGGGAGGGCATGTTCCGGGCGCCCGCAACGTGCCGTGGAGTCGGGCGGTGGATCCGGAGACCCACCTCTTCCGGTCCGCCGACGAGTTGCGGAAGATCTACGAGGAGGAGCAGGGGCTCAGCGGAGACCGGGAGGTCATCGCCTACTGCCGGATCGGGGAGCGGTCGTCCCACACCTGGTTCGTGCTCTCGTACCTCCTCGGATACGAGAGGGTGCGGAACTACGACGGGTCGTGGACCGAATGGGGGAACCTCGTGAGGGCTCCCATCGAGCGTTGAGTCGGGCGTCGGGGCCGTCCCTCTACTCGGTCCAGTCCTCGTCGAGATCCTCGTCGTCCCAGTCCTCATCCTCGTCGCCGTCTTCGTCGTCGTCCTCGTCTTCGTCTTCGTCCTCCCAGTCCTCGTCCTCCTCCCAGTCTTCGTCGTCGTCGTAGGCACGAAGCGGATCCAGGTGGATGGTGGGCAGCGGGAGGGTGGCCAACGCCTCCTCTTGCGAGCGCTCGTCTTCGAACCCGCTCCAGCCTTCCGTCATCTGAGTGTCTCCCGTGGTGGATGGAGATGGTGGAAGGGCGCGGACTGCGCCCGTTTCCGGGCAATTCTACCCACGCCGCAGGGAAAGTCAAGCGAGCGCCGAGAACGGGGGGGACGCGGACGGAAGGGGGGGGAACGGGCCCGCCGTTCCGGGGCTATAGGAAACGGGTGGACGGGCCCACCCCGTGCCATGGCACTTCAGAGAAGAGACCAGAGATCGAGCCGATGACCAGACTGTCCACAACACTTCTAATCGCGGTAGTGGCCGGCCTCGCCGCATGTGATCTCCCCAGGGCGCATGGGGACGCCACAGCGGTCATTGTCGCGTCCGAGAGCGAGTTCTGGATCGAAGGGGAGGAGGTCTTCCGCGAGCAGTTGGAACCCACCATCCAGACGGTAAGGAACGAGCATCCCTACCGTCTTACGCACGTGGATCCGGATCAGGACGAGGCGTGGACGCAGCTCCAGCGGTTCCGCCAGGTGGCTGTGCTGGGGTCCCGCGGGTATCGGTGGGTCGATGAGGCACTGGATCGGGCCGGGGCCACGGAGGCGGAGGCGCCCGCCCTCGTGGTGGCGCGGGACGTCTGGGCGAAGGGCCAACAGGTGTGGGTCCTCCTCCTTCCCGATGAGGATTCCCCGGAGGCCGTGAAGGAGTTGGCAGCCGAGGTCCGGGAGCGGATGGACGTGGAATTCCAGGAGTACGCTCGCGAGCGGATGTTCGTGTCGGGTCGGGACACCATTCTGGCGGACTCGCTGGCCCAGAACGTCGGCTTCAGACTGGTTTTCCCGAGCGTCTACAACGACACCGTGCATGCCGACACCGTTTTCCGCTTCCGGAACGACAACCCGAGCCCCACCGAGCTCATCCGGGAGGTGGCGGTGAGCTGGGTGGAGCCCATGCCCGAGGAGGATCCCACCCGGGAGGAGCTCGAACAATGGCGCCTCGATCTGACGCGCGCCCACTACGCGTTCCCGCAGGACCTGGATACCACGGTGGTGAGCTACGGTCCCATCGAGGTGAACGGTTCGGAAGGGGTGGAGTTCCAGTCGGCGTGGGTGAGCCTCCCGGATGCGTGGCCCTCGGGTGGGCCCTTCATCGTGCGGGCCCTGCGCTGCCCGGAGCAGGACCGGATGTATCTCATGGATGCGTGGGTGTATGCCCCGAACCGTGAGAAGTACGAGTACGTAATCCAGCTCCGGACGATCCTCGATTCCTTCCGCTGCAGCTGAGGCTGGGAGCGCGTCCGGCGCGCCGCCGGCGACGGCTCAACGGCGCGAATCCCCGTCGCGTGCGGATCTGAGGGATGGATTCCGGCCTCGCCCTCGCCCTGGGGGCGCGGACGTGTAGAATAGGGGAAGGGTGCTGAGCGGGCCCCCCCCGCCGCGGCCCCGCTCGCCCGATTTCACGAACCGGAAACCCGCGTCGCAATCGTGTCCTTCGTACACCTCCACACGCACTCCGAGTACTCCCTCCTCGACGGCGCCAACCGGCTCACCGACCTGGTGCGCCGGGCCTGTCACTTCGAGATGCCCGCCCTCGCGCTCACCGACCACGGGTGCATGTACGGGGCATGGACCTTCCAGAAGGTGGCCAGGAAGAACGGCATCAAGCCGATCCTGGGCATGGAGGCGTACGTCGCACCCGGCGCGCGCACCGACCGGACGCGCTCCGCGGTGGGAGACCGGGCCTACTATCACCTCGTGCTTCTGGCACGAGATCTGGAGGGCTACCGGAACCTGGTCAAGCTCTCCTCCATCGGATACATGGAGGGCTTCTACCACAAGCCGAGGGTGGACCGGGAGGTGTTGGAGCGCCACTCCGAGGGGCTCGTCGTCTCTTCCGCGTGCCTGGCGGGGGAGGTGGCGAGGAACCTTCTCGAGGGGAATGACGAGGAGGCCCGAGCCGCCGCCGAGTGGTACGCCAACGTCTTCAAGGACCGGTACTACCTGGAGGTGCAGGCACACGACACGGAGGGGCAGGCCGAGCTGAACCGGAAGGTCTTCGCCCTCTCCGACGAGCTGGGCCTCCCGGTGGTGGCCACCAACGATTCCCACTTCCTGGAGGCGGGCGACCACGAGGCCCACGACACCCTCCTCTGTATCGGGCTCGGGAAGAGCAAGTCCGACCCCGACCGGATGCACTACGACGAGGGGCTCTACTTCAAGGGGCCCGACGAGATGCGGGAGGCCTTTCCGGAGCGTCCCGACGTGGTGGAGAACACCCTCCGCATCGCGGACGAGGTGGACCTCTCCTTCGAGAAGAAGTACCACGTCCCGGAATTCCCCCTCCCGGAGGGCTACTCCACGGAGGAGGAGTACCTCGTCCACCTCACCGCGGAGGGGGCGAAGGTGCGCTACGGCGACCCCCTCCCCGAGGAGGTCCGCGCCCGGATGGAGTTCGAGCTCGGCGTGATCCTCGAGACGGGGTACGCGGGGTACTTCCTCATCACCTGGGACTTCATCCGCTGGGCCCGGGAGCGGGGGATCCCCGTGGGGCCCGGGCGGGGGTCGGCGGCGGGCTCGCTGGTGAGCTTTGCTCTCGGGATCACGAACCTGGATCCCCTCCACTTCGATCTCCTCTTCGAGCGGTTCCTGAATCCGGAGCGCGTGTCGATGCCCGACATCGACATCGACTTCTGCTACGAGCGTCGTGGGGAGGTCATCGAGTACGTCCGGGAGAAGTACGGGCGGGAGGCGGTGGGGCAGATCATCACCTTCGGGACCATGCAGTCACGGGCGGTCGTGCGTGACGTGGGGCGGACCCTGGGGTTCGAGCCGTCGGAGACGGACCGGATCGCCAAGCTCATCCCCAACGACCCCGGCAAGAGCCTCACGTTGACCGAGGCGCTGGAGCAGCTCCCCGAGGTGAAGGCGCTCTACCGGCAGGACGAACGCCACCGGCGTCTGTTCGACTATTCCATGACGCTGGAAGGGCTGTCGCGCCACGCCTCGGTGCACGCGGCCGGCGTGGTGATCGCGCCCGGGCCCCTGGACGACTACGTGCCGGTGTGCGTGCAGCAGACCAAGGGGGGAGGCCGGAACGGGGAGGCGGTGACCGTCACGCAGTACGACATGAACTGCCTCGAGGACGCCGGGATGCTCAAGATGGACTTCCTGGGCCTCAAGACCCTCACCGTCATCGAAGACGCGATGACCATGGTGCGGGACCGGGTGGGGGCGCTGCGCCACCCCACGTCCGGGGAGACGTACGATTCCATGGATGACGTCCCCCTGGACGACCCCGAGGTCTACCGGATGCTGGCGCGGGGGGGGACGTCCGGGGTCTTCCAGTTCGAGTCGAACCTGGCCACCGAGAAGCTGCGTGCCATGCGGTGCGATCGCTTCGAGGACCTCATCGCCACCAACGCCCTCATCCGCCCGGGCCCCCTCGATTCGGGGATGACCGACGTATACATCCGGCGGAAGCTGGGGAGGGAGGAGGTCCGTTTTCCCCATCCCGACCTCGAGAAGGCGCTGGCCCCCACCTACGGGGTCATCGTCTACCAGGAGCAGGTGATGCGGATCGCCAACCTCCTGGCCGGGTTCTCCCTCGCCGAGGCGGACGTCCTCCGGAAGGCGGTGGGGAAGAAGAACGCCGAGCTCATCAAGAAGGAGCTCGGGAAGTTCGTGCGGCAGGCGGTGGAGCGCGGGGTGGATCGGCGCACGGCCGAGGAGCTGGCCGACCAGATCGAGACCTTCGGTCGCTACGGCTTCAACAAGTCGCACTCCGCGGCCTACTCCCTCCTCTCGTATCACACCGCGTGGCTCAAGGTCCACTACCCGGCGGAATTCATGGCCGCCCTCCTCTCGTCGGTGCTGGACAAGACCGACGACGTGGTGAAGTACATCGGCGAGTGCCGCGATCTCCCCCGTCACGTCCCGGGCCTCGAGGAGTCGGTGGAGGTCCTGCCCCCGCACGTGAACGAGTCGGGGTGGAAGTTCACCGTTACCGACGGCCGGCGCATCCGGTTCGGGCTGGGAGCGGTGCGAGGGGTGGGCTCGGGGGCCGTGCAGTCCATTCTCCGGGCGCGGGAGGAGGGAGGGGCCTTCGAGGACCTCTTCGATTTTCTCCAGCGCATCGACCTCCGGGCGTTGAACAAGCGGGCCTGCGAAGCCCTCATCGCGGCCGGGGCCCTCGAGGGGTTCGGGCACCGAGCCCAGCTCCTGGCCGGGCTGGATGCGGCCTACGGGGAGGTCCAGGCGCGGGAGGCGGAGGCTGCGGCCGGGCAGGCCACCCTCTTCGATGGTGGCGGGGAGGGCGTCGAGCGGCCCATGCCCGAGCTCCCCACCATCCCCGAGTGGCCGGAGCAGGACCGACTGGCCCGCGAAAAGCAAGCGCTCGGATTCTTCATCTCCGGACACCCTCTGGACCGGCACGAGGAGCTGGTCCGCGCCTTCGGGCCGGCCAACACCTCCAACCTGAAGGAGTTCGCGGGGGGCGAGGTGGAATTCGCCTGCGTGGTCACCAAGATCGCGCGGCAGATTTCGCGGAAGGACAACACGGAGTGGGCGAAGATCACGGTGGAAGATTTCCACGGTACCGCAACGCTGCTGGCCTTCCGGGAATCCTGGCAGCGGGCGAAGGAGTTGCTGGGGCAGGACGCCTCGATCCTCATTCGCGGGAAGGTCTCGGGCCGTGAGCGGGATGAGGAGGATCCGCCCGTCTTCCTGGACGACGCCCAGCGCCTGGAGGATGTGGCGCGGAGTGGCCGGCTGGCAGTGGCCGTGAACCTGGAGCAGGGGGAGGGCTTCCCTCCGGAGAAGGTCACGGCAGCGCGCCGGATCATGGAGTCCCACCTGGGACGCGCCCCCCTGGAGCTGCACGTGCAGAACGGGGGCGGGCTGGCGGCGAGACTCCGATCCCGGTCCCTCACCCTCGAACCCTCTCCCGCCCTCCTCTCCCTCCTCAAGGAGACGCTCGGAAAGGGGCGAATCCGAATGGTGAAGGTCACATGAGTGGACAGACGAGAACCGCCACGTTCGGCGGTGGGTGCTTCTGGTGCCTGGAGGCGGTGTTCGCGCGGGTGGAGGGGGTGCAGGAGGTCACCTCCGGGTACGCCGGGGGGCACGTGGAAAACCCCACCTACCGCGAGGTGTGCGGGGGAAGGACCGGGCACGCCGAGGTCGTGCAGGTGCAGTTCGACCCCGAGGTGATCGGCTTTCATGAGATCCTGGAGATCTTCTTCGCGATCCACGATCCCACCACCCTCGATCGGCAGGGCGGGGACGTGGGACCCCAGTACCGCTCCATCATCTTCTATCACGACGAGGAGCAGCGCCTGGAGGCCGAGTCGCACCTGGCGGGGCTGGAGGAGGACGGGCCATGGGACGCTCCCATCGTGACCCGGCTCGAGCCGCTGGAACGGTTCTGGCCCGCGGAGAAGGAGCACCACCGCTACTATGAGAAGCACCCGGAGCAGGGATATTGCCGGATGGTGATCTCCCCCAAACTGGCGATGGCGAGGAAGGCGTTCGCGCACCGACTGCGCGAGTGAGGGACGGGACTGCCGGACGGTGCGGCGGCTCCGTGTTTCCACGAGTATCCCCCGAACTGTCAGGAGAATCGACATGACCCTGCGGACTCCCGCTCTCACGTCGGCGATGCTCGTGGCGCTGGCCGTGCTCGGTCAGGCCCTCCCTCTCCAGGCCCAGACCCTCGCGGTGGACGACCCGGTCCTCGAGGCGATCTGGGAGGAGGCCATGGAGAACTCCCACCTCGAGCCGCTGGGCCACGCCCTCGTCGACTCCATCGGGCCCCGCCTCACGGGCAGTCCCGGGATCGATCGGGCGCAGGAATGGGCCGTGGCGACCCTCTCCGGCTGGGGAATCGAGGCATACAACGAGGAGTACGGGACCTGGCGGGGCTGGGATCGCGGGATCACCCATATCGACCTCCTGGAGCCCCGGGTGCGGTCCCTCGAGGGGACGATGCTGGCATGGAGCCCAGGCACGGACGGGCCGGTGACCGCCGAGGTCACCGTTCCTCCGGCGGCGGGGGGCGCGGCCTTCGACAGCTGGCTCCGGGACGAGGTGCCGGGACGGTTCGTCCTCCGACAGGCCGCCCAGCCGAGCTGCAGGCCCGACAACCACTTCGACGAGTGGGGGACACCCGGGGCGCTCTCCCGGATGGAACAGCTCCGTGACGAGGCGCAGGAGTCGTTCTCGGCGCGTCTTTCGGAGGACGGGCTCTCGCGGGGCGACCTCGAAGAGGCGGGGGCGGCCGGAATCCTGGAGGCCGGGTATCGGGGGCGCATCGGAGTCATGCCGGTCTTCGGCACCGACACCGAGACCACGCCCACGGTGATCGTGGGGTGTGAGGACTACGGGCTGCTCTTCCGCCTGGCGGACGCCGGGTCGGCGCCTGTGCTGCGGCTGAACGCCGAGGCCGAATTCCTGGGCGAGGTGCCGGTGCACAACACCATCGGGGTGATCCGGGGGAGTGAGCTCCCCGAGGAATACGTTCTACTCTCTGCCCACTACGACACCTGGGACGCCTCTTCGGGAGCCGCCGACAACGGGACCGGGAGCATCACGATGCTGGAAGTGATGCGGATTCTCTCGGAGGTGTACCCGAACCCCCGCCGGACCATCATGGTCGGGCTCTGGGGCGGGGAAGAGCAGGGGCTGAACGGCTCTCGCCGGTTCGCCGCCATGCACCCCGACGTCGTCGACGGGATGCAGGCGCTCTTCAACCAGGACAACGGGACGGGGCGGGTCGTGAACATCTCCACCCAGGGGTTGGTGGAGGCCGGGGAGCACTGGGCCCGCTGGCTCGCGGCGGTGCCCAGCGAGATCACCCAGCACATCCGGCTGAACGTGCCGGGCGCGCCGAGCGGCGGGGGGTCGGATCACGCGTCCTTCATCTGCGCGGGGGCGCCGGCCTTCGGGTTGAGCTCCATCTCGTGGGGCTACAACCCCTACACCTGGCACACGAACCGCGACACCTACGACAAGATCGTCTTCGAGGAGGTGCGCAACAACGCGGCCCTCATCGCGATGCTCACCTACCTGGCCTCGGAAGATCCGGAGCGCGTGTCCCGTACTCGCCGGGCGCTCCCCGAGGGGGCGAGCTGGCCGGAGTGCCCGCCGGGCGCGGAGAGCTTCGGGGGCTGAATCCGGGGGGCGGGGAGATGTCTGGATGGGACGTTTCTCTGTTTCTCCCTTTCTGGCGTCGGGGGATGCGCTTATCCTCTATTTGATGGCGGGTCCTCCCTCCTTTCCGGGCGGCTCCGACCCGCGGCATCGATCCGTCCACAGGTCCTCAGCGTATACATGTCCGAATCCGACAACCCACTCCTGACTCCCGGCTACCCGATTCCCTTCCACCGCATCCGGGCTGAGCACGTCGTGCCGGGGGTTCGCGGACTCCTGGCGGAAGCCGAGGCCGCCGTCGAGGCGCTCGTGGCCGATCCTGCCGAGCCCACCTGGGAGAACACCCTGGAGCGGCTCGACGCGATGGTCAGGAAGGTTCGGGAAGGGACCGTTCCGGTTCAGCACCTCCTGGCGGTGGCGGAAAGCCCCGAGTTGAGGGAAGGTTGGGCCGAGGTGCTCCCGGAGGTCTCGACCTTCTGGACGCGGCTCCACCTTCATCCCGGGGTCTGGGCGCGGCTCAAGGCCTTTGCGGGAACGGACGAGGCGCGAAGCCTCTCGGGCATCCGAGCCCGCCACCTGGAGAAGACGCTCCGGGAATTCCGCCGATCGGGGGCCGACCTCCCGGAGGAGGGACGGGCCCGGCTCGAGGCGTTGGAGGTGGAGCTCGCGCAGCTCGAACAGAAGTTCTCCGAGAACGTCCTCGACGCGACGGCCGACTGGAGGCTGCACCTGACGGACGAGAGCGAGCTCGAGGGGATTCCCCCCGATGCGAAGGATGGGTTTGCGAAGAGGGCCGCCGGCGAGGACTTGGAGGGATGGGTGGTGACTCTCGACGCCCCCTCGGTCCAGGCGATTCTCAAGAAGGCCAGATCGCGGGAATTGCGGCGTACCGTGCATGCGGCCTATCAGGGGAGGGCGACCGAGGAGCCCTGGAACAACGTGGCCCTCATCCCCAGGATCATCGCTCTGCGGGAGGAGAAGGCCCGGCTGCTGGGGTATCCCGACTTTCCGGACTTCCGGCTCGAGGAGCAGATGGCCCGGAGCGGGGAGCGGGCCCGCGACTTCCTCGAGGAGATGGTCGAGCGCACCCAGGCGTACTGGGAGGCCGACCTGGAAGTCCTCCGCGCGGCGGGACAGGCACGGGGATTCGAGTCGCTACAGCCATGGGACGTCGCCTTCCTCGTGGAGGAGCTGCGGCGGGAGAGATACGACCTCGACGAGGAGGAGCTGCGCCCCTACTTCCCCCTCGACCAGGTCATGGCCGGGATGTTCGAGCTCACCCATCGGCTTTTCGGGCTGACGGTGGAGGAGCGCGAGGTGGAGGAGGTGTGGCACGAGGACGTGCGGTTCTTCGAGGTATCGGACGAGTCCGGGCGGCAGCTCGGGTCGTTCTACGCCGACCTCTTTCCCCGTCCCGAGAAGCGTCAGGGAGCGTGGATGAACGACTTCATCCACGGGCGGCCCCAGGGCAGGGCGGATGGGGAGGAGCTCACTCCGCACCTGGGAGTGATCTGCGGAAACTTCCCGCCGCCGTCGGAGGCGCTACCCTCCCTCCTCCGGCACCGGGACGTGGAAACCCTCTTCCACGAGTTCGGTCACCTCCTGCATCACTGTACCTCCCGGGTCCCCATTCCGGAGCGGGGTGGGATCAACGTCGCGTGGGACTGGGTGGAAGTGCCGTCGCAGCTCATGGAGAACTGGACCTGGGAGAGGGACGCGCTGGATCTCTTCGCACGGCACTGGGACACCGGTGAGCCCCTCCCTCCCGAGCTCTTCGACCGGATGGTGAGGAGCCGGCGCTTCATGGGCGGATGGGGCCAGATGCGTCAACTCGGTTTCGGGGTGCTCGACCTGGCGCTCCACACCGAGTTCGATCCCGGGGCGGGCGAGGATCCCCTCGAATGGGTCACCGAGCTCCTCCTGCGCTTCTCCCCGGATCGGAGCTTCGCGGAGGCGCACCCGCTCGCCTCCTTCCTCCACCTCTTCTCGGGTGGCTACGCGGCGTCGTACTACTCGTACATGTGGTCCGAGGTGATGGAGGCCGATCTCTTCACCCGATTCCTCGATCGTGGGATTTTCGACCGTGAGACCGGCACCCGGTATCTCGAGACGATTCTGTCCGCGGGGGACCGGGAGGATCCGGACGGTCTCTTCCGGGCCTTCATGGAGCGGGATCCCGACCCCGAGGCGCTGATCCGGCGCAACCTGGGCGACGCGGCGTGAAGGCCGCACCGCGGCTGCTGGCCATCGTCGGGTTGGGTCTGGGTCTCCATTTCGGGGGAGTGGCCCCTCCCTCGGTGGCAGCCCAGGAGGCGGGTTACGTGCCCCCGCGAGGGGCGTGGGAGCGGATCGCACCGGACCGGGTAGGGATGAGCGCGGAGTTGCTGGAGGAGGCCCGACGGGTCCACCTGGAGAACCAGAGCACCGCACCTCGCGATCTCGCCCTCGCGCACCAGCGCGGCTTCGCCAGGGAGCCCTTCGGCGAGCAGGTGGGTCCGTTCAAGGAGCGGGGCGATCCCACGGCCGTGGTGATCCGTGGCGGCTACATCGTGGCGGAGTGGGGAGAGCCGGAGCGGGTGGACGTGACCTTCAGCGTCACCAAGAGCTTCCTCTCCTCGACGGTGGGGCTCGCCTGGGACGCGGGCCTCATCCCGGACCTGCACGAGCCGGTTGCGGCATCGATGGGCCCCATCGAGGTCGAGCGCCCGGAGTGCGTGGCCCCACGACCACCGGAGGGGGCCTTCCCCCAGGTACCGACACCCTTCGAGCCCTTCGTCGGTGCGCACAACTCCCGGATCACATGGGATGACCTCCTTCGGCAGACGTCGGACTGGGAGGGAATGCTCTGGTGCAAGCCGGATTGGGCGGACCGTCCCGCCGGCGATGCCGACAACTGGGTCGACCGGGAACGCCATGAACCCGGGACGGTCTACAAGTACAACGACGTGCGGGTGAACCTCCTCGCCCTCGCGGCGTTGAACGTGTGGCGAACCCCGCTTCCCGTCGTGCTTCGCGAGCGGCTGATGGATCCCATCGGCGCGTCCTCGACCTGGCGCTGGACCGGTTACGAGACCTCGTGGATCCAACTCGATGGTCGACCGATGCAGTCGATGAGCGGCGGCGCGCACTGGGGGGGCGGGATGTTCATCTCCGCGCATGATCTGGCCCGTTTCGGGCTCCTTCAGCTTCGAGACGGGGTGTGGGGGGAGGAGCGGATCCTCTCTCAGGCCTGGCTGGAACAGGCGAAGACCCCAGGGGAGGCAAATCAGCGCTACGGATTCATGAACTACTTCCTGAACCCGGACCGCGCCGCGCTCCCCTCCGCCCCCGCTTCAGCCCATTACCATGTCGGGGCGGGGTCGAACGTCGTCTACGTCGACCGCGAGAACGACCTGGTGGTCGTGGTGCGCTGGATCCAGCAGGGGGCGCTGGACGACTTCATCGGAGCGGTGCTTGCGGCGGTAGTGGAGGAATGAGGCGTGTCGGGAGGGGGGTCGCCTCCATGAGCTTCATGATGGGGAAGTACGGGAGCTCTTCCACCTCTCCTCGCCGGTAGTCGTCCAGCTCGGCCTTCGGGATCCAGGCGTCCATCCGGTTCCAGTAGACCACACCGTCGGTGGATTCCGCCTCGAGGAGGTGGGCTGCGACCCTTCCCTGCATCTGTCCGGTGCGCACGACATAGGTCCCGGCGGGGAAGGTCACCTCCGTCGTCACCACGTCGCGCACGTGCACCCGAGTGGCCGCGTCGTGGTTGTAGGCGCTCTCGTAGGTGATGTCCCCGATCGTGTAGGCCTGCACCTCCAGGTCCACCGGCTCGCGCAGGAGCTCCACCTGAACCGAGTGTCGCCGCAGGAGCGCCACGGCGTCTTCCGCATCCCGGGGAAGGAGGTACGCCCATGGCCGGTCTCGCTCCAGCACCGGCACGGGCTTTTTCATGAGGGAGTCGCTCTGGATCGCGACGATCTCCTCGGCCTCCCCTTCGCCCCGGGCGATGAGGTATTCCACGCTCCAGTCCTCCGGCTCGTACTCCGTCTCAATGGCGACCTGGCCTCGGGCTTCGGACCCCATCTCCACCGTCTCGACCCGGGCCCGGCGCACGGTCTCCATGAGAAGATCTCCGTTGTCACGGGACCACTCCAGCACCGCCTCGTAGGCGAGAACTCCGCTCCGCACGCCGTCCACCATCTCCTGCCGGCCGGGCGACTCGAAGAGGATGGCGACAGTGTTCGCGAATCCCCCGTAGTTTCGGCCGATCCGCGGTTCGGTGCCCCCTACGTCCCATCGGGTCTCGTTCCCTCGCACGTAGTAGAAGGTCCGATAGTCTTCCGCTTCCACCTTACGATCGATGGCGGGGAAGATTTCGCTGTCGCAGAGGGCGGTGATCTCGGGCGCCGGCGAGGCGTGGCTCGGACACTGGTAGTTGAGGTTGTAGGGGTAGGAGCCTCCGTTGTGCCCATCGACGTAGAGGTGGGGAGCCCACCGAAGGATCACGTTCTGCACGTATCCCTGGATCTCGGGCTGCTCCAGCTTCACGTAGTCGCGGTTCAGGTCCAGTCCCCAGGTGTTCCCCCGCTGCGGGCTCGGCCGGTGCGAGAAGCCGTCGGGGTTGATCTGGGGGACCACGAGGACTACCAGATCGTCGAGGAGGTCGTTCATGAGCGTGCCCGGGGTGGCCAGCTCCCGGGTGAGGATGAGCACGGATTCCCGGAGGGTGCGCTCGGGCCCATGCACGCCCGCCGCAAGGACGAGGATCGGCTTCCCCAGCGCCCACGCCTCCCAGGGCTGGGTCACCGCCGGACGTGAGAAGATCGCATACGGGAGCTCACGGCCCTGGTGCGTCGCCCCATAGATCCCCAGACGCATTTCGGTGCTCCGCGCCTGCACGCGATCCAGATAGACCATCATGCTGTCGTAGGGGGTGTACTCCGTGAAGCCGGAGAGCTCGGCGTAGGTACGCAGCTCGGAGGGCTCCTCCTGCCCCTCTGCACCGTAGGGGAGCGCGAGGAGCAGGAGGAAGACGGTTGCGGCGGCCGTCATGCAGGCAGGATGTGCGTGTCTAGGCAAGATCCGGGGTCTCCGAGTCAGGGAGCGTCGAGGAGTCGTTCCACCTCGAGCTGCATGTCACGCAGGTGCAGCTCGGTCATGCGGTCCGTGGCGCGGTCCGCCGCGCTCTCGATGTCGCCGGCGAGCTGAGAGAGCTCCGCCCGGACGATGGGTCGGGCGTCCGACATGTTCCTCTCCCCCTCGGGGTTGAGGTAGTCGTCCATCGCCGCGAGGAAGACGCGCTGCAGGCTCCTGCGGAATACGGAAATCTGCGGGGAGGAGGTGTCCAGCTCCGCCCATACGCCCGCCCTCAGATCGCCCATAAGATCGGCCACCGTGTAGGGCGCGTAGCCTCCGTTCGAGAGGGCCTCGTACTCGACGAGGCGATCCAGGCGTGCCTGGTTGAGGAGCACCCCGAACACCCCTTCCTGCGCCGATGAGAACCGGGATACGGCCCCGTCCGACTCGACGCGCCTCAGAATCTCGGGGTCCAGGAAGAAGGCGGGGACATGGAAAGCGTTCTCCGCCAGGTACTCCATGGCGGCCTGCTGCTCGCTTCGGCTCACCGGATCGAATCGCTCGCCTGTCCCGTAGCGCTGCTGGGTGTAGGCGCCGCCGATGAGCGCTGCGACGTGGTTGTTGTAGCGTCCCCACTGCGAGACGGAGTTGCTGTAGAGCTCCTGGAGGAGGGAGTAGTCCTGACCCGGTTGCTCGGCGACCTGCAGGAGGGAGCCCACCACCCGCTCCAGGTTCCGCATGCCCAACCCCGAGGACTGGACCGCGTCGGCGTTCCCCACCGCCTCGGTGACCGCATGCGGGTCGTTGGATGCCCCCGGGGTGGTGAAGCGGAACCAGGGCACGGTGTCCTGCATCCGGGCCCACTCGTCCAGGAACGGCCGTTCCTCGTCCGGGCTCGAGGCCTCCGGAATCGGCTTGTGTCCCCACATCACCGCGAATTGATCGTAGGGGCCGACCTTGGGAATCAGGAGCTCCGGCGGGAGGTTGTCTTCCGGCTGCGCCACGTAGTTGAAGCGGGAGTAGTCCATGAGGGTGGCCACGTGGCCACCCTTGCGTTCCAGGAAGCTGCGGGAGCGGATGGAGTCGGCCGGGTACATGGCCGACGCCTTGAAGTTGTGGGGGAACCCGATGGCGTGTCCTACCTCGTGCGCCACCACGTACTCCACCAGCGCCCCCATGAGGGAGTCGGGCATGGGGAGGTTCCGGGCCCGCTCGTCCAGGGGGGAGACCTGCACGAAGTACCAGTTCCTCAGGAGGTTCATCACGTTGTGGTACATGTTGACCTCCGCCTTCAGGATTTCGCCCGTGCGGGGGTCCGCCACATTGCCGCCGGTGGCGTTCTGGGTCGTGGACGGCCGCCAGTAGATCATGGAGTGGCGGGCGTCGTGCATGGACCAGTTGGGGTCCTCGGCGGGATCGGGGGGCATCCGCGCCTGGATGGCATTCGAGAACCCGGCCCCCTCGAAGGCCGGGATCCACTGTTCCACCCCCCGCACGACCCAGGGGACGAGCCACTCGGGGGTGGCGGGGTCGAGCCAGAACTCGATGGGCTGCACCGGGTCGGAGAGCTCGGCCGAGGGGTCCGCCTTTTCGAGCCGGAACCGACGGATGAAGCGGCGTTCCTCCGCGCGGTGCTCCGCGCGCGAGTAGTCGTAGTAGGCGGTGGACATGAAGCCCACACGGGAGTCGTGCAGGCGGGGCATCATGGGGTCCTCGGGAAGCCGAATGATGCTCCACGTGACCTTCACGGTGGAGGCGGGCGTTCCCGACGGCTGATTCGCGCCCGTCTGCACCGCCGTGACGTTCACGTTCGTGGGGAAGCCGGTCACCCTCTCGATCCAGGTACGGTCCGTCTGCAATCCCTGCACCTGGATGAACTCCGGAACGTTCCGGGTGAAGAGCGAGGCGACGTTCACCACCGCTGCGGAATCCGGCCCGAAGGTTTCGATGGGGAAGGATGCGATCAGGCTGCCCCTCTCGATGGCATCGACGGCCCTCGAGATCGCCTGGTCCTCACTCGCGACCATGGAGTAGCTCACGGTGCGCAGGTCGATCCGATTTCCCCGCTGCTCCCAGGTGACCGTCCGGTTCCCCCTGTTCCCGAAACCGCCCTCTTCCTGGCGGGCCATGATCATCATCTCGGTGCCCAGTTCGGAGCGTGGGATCTCGAAATAGAGGGAGTCCCCGATGGTGTGCGTCCTGAAGAGACCTTCCCGGGAAACCACGTCGCCGGTGATCACCTCGTCGTAGGGGCGGATGCCATTTGCGGCGCGGGGAGTCGGCGTGTCGGCGGGCTGGGCCGTCGCTGGCTCGGGGGTCGAGGGAGCGCGGAGGCTACAACCCGATGCCAGCAGCGCTCCTGTGACCACGGTCAGGACGAGCGGGAATCGGCGGGTCTTCATCGAGGTCACCTCGGGTGCTTGGGAGGAGGGGGGAAGGGGGGGAGGAAACGGGATCAGGCCGGGTCAGCCCGGGCCGGACATCGTGACGACCACGACCCCGATAATGCAGGCGAGGGCGATGAGAATCATCGCGCCCAGGGAGATCCGGAAGGAGGTGGACCGGGACTCGCTCCCGTCCGTGCCTCCCCGGCCCGACGAGACCGCGGGCGCGCCGAAGATCCTCCCGACGGGATCCTGCCCGAGCCGCGCGATCCCGGCGGCCAACCCGTACGCTGCGCGCTCCACGGCCCCGAACGCACGCGCCACCAGCTGCGGCCCGGCCTCGTAGGCGAACCGGCTCGGCCGGCGGTAGAACCAGTCGGTGTCCAGCGCGATGAACGGCTCGCCCCCGAGGCGGGAACGGAGGAGCCAGAAGGCGATGAAGGTAAAAGCCAGCAGCTGTACGGTGTGAAGCACGTGCCCGTACGTGTACGGTTGGTAGTCCAGGGGATAGGGAAGGATCGCGTAGAGCGCCTGTGGGAACACGCCCAGGAAGAAGTTGAGCGCCGCCGCGAGCGCCATGGCCGCGATCATGTTCCAGGGAATCGGCTTCGGGTCGTAGCCCTGTTCCGGAGCGGGACCGAACCAGGTGAAGTAGGGGAGCTTCAGCCCCGTGTGCAGGAAGGTTCCGATAGATGCGAGGTAAAGGAGCATGGCCACGTTGTAGTGACTCAACAGCTCGGCCGCCTCCAGTGTCACCGCCTTGCTCACGAAGCCGCTGAAGAACGGGAACCCGGAAATCGAGAAGGCGCCGACCATGTACAGCGCCACCGTCCACGGCATGTATTTCCCGAGTGCGCCCAGCTCCGAAAGTTTGCTCCTTCCGGTCGCATAGAGGACTGCGCCCGCCCCCATGAAGAGGAGACCCTTGTAGAGGATGTGGGTGAACGCGTGCCCCGTCGCGCCATTGATCCCCATCTCCGTGCCCAGCCCCACGCCGGTGACCATGTATCCGACCTGACTCACGATGTGGTAGGCCAGGAGTTGGCGGATGTCGTCCGCAAGTACCGCGTACACCACCCCGTAGAGGGCCATGAACACGCCCACGGGTATGAGAATCTCCCAGCCCGGAAAGCCTCGCGCCAGCGTGTACACCGCCGTCTTGGTGGTGAAGGCGCTCAGGAAGACGGCCCCGGTGACCGTGGCCGCGGGATAGGCATCGGCGAGCCAGGCGTGGAGCGGGGGAATCGCGGCGTTCAGCGCGAATCCCAGGAGGATCAGCCAGGTGGCGACCGTTTGCGTCGTGAAGACATCGAAGGCCAGCGAGCCCGTGGTGCCATAGTGGAGGAGGATCCCCCCCAGGAGGAGGCTTCCACCGAAGAGGTGGACGAAGATGTAGCGCATCCCCGATCGGTACCCCGTGCTCCCCCCGCGCGCCCACACCAGGTAGGCGGATGCGACCGCCATGATCTCCCAGAAGACGAACAGCATGAAGAGGTCGCCGGAGAAGATGGCTCCGAGTGCCGACCCCACGTACAGGAGCGCGGCGATCTGCTGTCCCGTGTCCCTCAGGTGGAGCGCGTACACCCCACCGATGAACGCCGCGATCGAGAAGATCCACCCGAAGACCATGGCGAGGCGATCCACGCGGAGCGGGACGAGCTCGAGGCCGGCAAACGGGACGGTGAGGATGGTCCCGTCCTCGAGTCCCGCGAGCATGGCGAGCGCCGCCAGGGGCGGAAGGAGGAAGAACCAGGCGCGGGCCGCCCGCGGGATGAGCGGCAGGAGGATCGCCCCCGCGAAGAAGGGAAGGAGAGGAGGCAGCTCAGACATTCTCACCTTCCTCGGTCCCCGCCGGTCGCACCGGTTCGGGTCCCTGGTGGCGCGTGTAGTAGTCGACGGGCCTCTGGAGCCAGTACTTCCCGATCCACTTCGACACGAAGACGATCACCGCGCATCCCACGAATCCGTAGAACGCGTAGAAGGTCGGATACTCCCAGAGGTGTTGCGGGTCCAGGTAGTACGGCCGCACGAGCTCGAGGACCACCGATCCCACCAGCACCAGAAAGAGGAGGATCCACCACACCCGACTCATGGCGCGCCTCCTGCCGGGAAGACCGACGACGTCGCATCGGCCGCGAGGCTGAAGAAGTGGAGGAGAGCGTCCGGGTTCAGCCCCACGGCGACCGAGAGGGCCGCCGTGATCATGAGCGGACCCACCATGAACCAGGACGCTTCATTGTATCGCGTATGCGCTGGGGAGGCTCGGAAGAAGGCCCGCGTGACGATGGGGAAGAGGTACCCCGCATTCAGGAGGCCGCTCAGGAGCAGCACTCCGAGGAAGATCGGCTGACCCGCCTCCACACTACCCTGGGCGATGAACCACTTCGAGATGAAGCCGGCGGTGCCTGGGACGCCCGCCAGGCCGAGCGCCCCGATCGCGAACGCACCCATGGTGAGCGGCATGCTCCGTCCGATGCCGTCCAGCTGACTCACCTTCTTGAGCCCGAGGTGGACGTAGATCGCCCCCGCGCAGAAGAAGAGGGTGATCTTCATCGCCGCGTGGGTCACGATGTGGAGGGAGCCCCCCTGGAAGGCCGCCGCGGTGGGGAGCGCCACGGCCAGTACGATGTAGGACAGATGCCCCACGGTCGAGTACGCCAGGCGTGCCTTCAGGTCGTCCTTCGTCATCGCGATCAACGATGCGAGCAGGATGGTCACTCCGGCCACCCCCGCAAGGATGGCCGCCAGCCCCAGGTCCTGGAGGAGCTCCGGCCCGAACACGAACCCGACCAGCCGCACGAACCCGAACACCCCCGCCTTCACGACCGCTACCGCGTGTAGGAGCGCCGAGACCGGGGTGGGTGCGATCATGGCGTTCGGGAGCCACGAGTGCAGGGGCATCACCCCGCCCTTCACCCCGAAGCCGAGGAAGAACAGCAGGAAGACGGTGACGAGTGCTCCGCGCCCCATTCCCGCGTCCAGGAAGCCGCCCGGCTCGAAGCTGAGCGTTCCCGCCATCTGGTGCACGAGTGCGATGCCCGCCACGAGTGCCATTCCCGCCGTGATCGCGTAGACGAGGTACTGCCTCCCGATCCGGTACGCCTTCTCGGATCCCGCGTGGATCACCAGAGGATACGTGGCGATCGAGAGGATCTCGTAGAAGAGCACGAAGGTGAGGAGGTTCGCCGAGAGCGCGATCCCGATCGTCGCCGAGAGGCATACGGCGAGCATGGCGAAGAAGCGCGTTTGCTTCCGCTCGTTCCCACCCCGCATGTACCCGATCGAGTAGAACGAGGTGAGGATCCAGAGGAGGGAGGCGGAGAGGGCGAAAAGGATCCCGGCCGGGTCCGCGCGCAGCGCGAGCTCGATCCCCGGGGAGAGCTGCACCAGGCTGATCTCGTACCGCTCTCCCGCGAGCACCCCCGGGAGCATCGCGGCGATCAGCCCGAACTTCGCCAGCGAGGCGAGCACCGTCCACGTCTCGCGGAGGTTCGGGCGTCGGGATCCGGTGAGGGCGATCGCAGCCGCGGCGGCGGCCGAGACGAGGATCGCCAGGAGCGGCGCCCACTGAAGGACCGGATTCATTCAGCCCCCCAGCGGTGCCACGGCGCGCTCCAGCAGCGCGTTGACGATGAGGACGTTCAGGACGCCCGCGACGAGGATGGCCACGGCCAGGACCAGGATCGGCCCCAGCATCGTCGGTGGCGGTTCGCCTTCCGGATGCACCACGGCGGCGGCGGGGTTCCCGTCCGCCTCGGCCGGATCCGACGTCGGGTCCCGGTAGATTATCTCGAGGACCCGGAAGAAGTACACCGCCGAGAGGAGGGAGGAGAGCACGACGATCCCGAACCACCACCAGTTCCCCGCCTCGATCGTCCCCAGGAGGAGGTACCACTTCGAGAAGAAGCCAGCGGCCGGAGGAATACCGACCATCGCGAGGGCTCCCACCGTGAACGCGCCCATCGTCCAGGGCATGCTTCGCCCCAGACCCTTCATGTCCGGAATCTGGACGACGCCCGTGCGCAGGCGCACCGCCCCGCCGACAAGGAAGAGGAGGCACTTCATCAGCGCGTGGTTCAGGATGTGGAGCAGCCCGCCGATGAGGCCGATGGGGTTCGCGAGCCCGATTCCCAGGCCCACGTACGCGACCTGACCCACGGACGAATAGGCGAGCATACGTCGGTAATCCTGCTGTGCGATGGCCATCACCGAGCCGAAGATGATTCCGCCGGCGGAGAACCAGCCCACCGTGGCAGTGAGTGGCACGCTCTCGGTGAAGAATCCGGGGGGGAACACGTCCAGGAAGATCCGGATGATGGCGTAGGCCGAGACCTTCGTCATGATCGGGGCGATCAACCCGGCCACGCTCGAGGGCGCATTGGCGTAGACGTCCGGAAGCCAGAAATGGAGCGGGAACAGGGCCATCTTCAAGCCCAGGCCGGTGACCATCAGCACCGCGGCGGAGATCACGGCTCGGCTCTCCACGAGTTCCGGAAGCCGAGCATGCAGGTCCGCCATGTTGAGCGTCCCCGCCGCGAAGTAGAGCATCCCCACCCCGAGGAGGTAGAAACCTCCGCCCACCGCTCCCATCAGGAGGTACCGGAAGGCGGCGATCGGCGCCCCTCGCTCCCCGATGGCCAGGAGGGCGTAGGCGGCGAGTGCGGAGATCTCGAGGAAGACGTAGAGGTTGAAGACGTCTCCGGTGAGGACCATCCCCGTGAGCCCGGCGAGCAGGAGCACCATCGCCGGGTAGGCGAAAACCTCCTTTCCCGGCGCCTCAAAACGGAGGGAGCGGGGGGTGTATACGAGCACGAGCAGGCCGATGAAGGTGATGAGCACGGCCAGGTAAGCGGAGAGGTGGTCCAGGACGAGCTCGATCCCGATGGGAGGGGCCCAACTTCCCGCGGCGTATCGGATCGCTTCGCCGGAGGTGATCACGAACCGCACCCCGACCAACGCGAGCGCGAAGACGATTCCGGCCCCGGCCACCGCCACCCCGTAGCCCGCCTTTCGGCTCCGGAGCCCCGCCAGCAGGCTCACGAGCGCCGTGAGCAGGAGGGTCGTGGGAATGAGAATGGGGATCTGGCTCATTCCCCGGCCTTCATCTTCCGTAGGATTTCAGCCTCGTCGAGGCTTCCGAAGCGCCTTTGGATCTGCAGCAGGAGGGAGAGCGCGACTCCGGTGGTGGCCACTCCGACCACGATGGCGGTCAGGACGATCACCTGCGGGAGCGGATTGATGTACCGCTCGGGAGCCGTTCCGAGCTCTGGGAGGAGCACGGGAATCGTCGCATCCGTCTTCGTGGCCCCCTGGATGAAGAAGAGGTAGATCGCCGTCTGGAAGATCGTCATCCCGACGACCTTTTTCAGCAGGTTCCGCTTCGTGATCAGCCCGTAGAGTCCGACCGCAAGCAGAAGCGCGATCAGCACGTACGGGTAGCGGCCCGTGATGAGCTCGAAGGTCACCGCTTCCTCCTCCCTGCCGACGTATCTGGGATCACGCCTCACCTCCGGTCACCAGGGCGTCGAAGATGGCCACGAGGGCGCCCCACACGAGGAGGCCGATGAACAGCTCCGCGAAAAAGATGCCCCAGTAGCGGAGCGTTTCGGGGTTGCCTCCCGGCAATGCCGCCGCGTATTCGAGGAAGTTGCCCCCCCAAAGAAGGGAGGCGAACCCGAGGAGCGCGAAGCATAGCGCCCCGATTCCCGCCAGCCAGATCGCTGCGTCCCGGGGATATCTCTGGAGGGACTCGGCGCCGAAGGTGATCCGGTGGAGGATCACGGACGCCGCGAGCATCACGCCGCCCTGAAAGCCGCCGCCCGGGGAGTAGTGGCCATGGGTGATCACGTAGAACGCGAAGATCTGAATAAGCGGGACCATCGCCTTCGTGACCACGAAGACGAAGATGGAGTCGTGCCGGCTGGTCATGACTCCTCGTCCTTCACCACGTGATCGGGGTCGGGCTCGATGCCGTGGTGCTCGTACGGGCTCCGCTCGGGCCCGCCCTCGTCTTCTTCCTCTCGGCGTCGCAGGAGAATGAGGAGACAGGCGAGAGCGGCGGTCACCACCACGACCGCCTCCCCGAACGTGTCGAAGCCGCGGTAGTCGGCGAGCACCGCGGTGACCATGTTGGGCGTGTGCGAGTCGGCGTAGGCCGACTCGATGTAGTACGTGGAGACCCCGGTGGCCGCAGGGGACTGGGGATCGCCCCGGTAGGGGAGGTCGCCTGAGGCCCAGACGAACAGCGCGGCGAAGGCCGCGACCACGACGGTCCCGACGATCCGCATCAGTCCCCGGACTCCCGCTTTACGAAGAGAAGTGTCACCAGGAAGAAGACCCCGGTGAGGCCCGCTCCCAGAGCAGCCTCGGTGAGCGCCACATCGGGGGCTCCCAGCTCCGCGAAGAGCAGGGCCATCAGGAAGCTGTAGCCGGTCAGGACCGTGACTGCAACGAGCAGGTCCCGGACCTCAAGCGCCATGAGCGCGAAGGTCAGCAGGAGGAGCATCAGCCAGAAGTCGAGTTCCCAGATCATGCCGACTCCTCGCGATCGGCAGGATGGACCCAGATCTCCTGGCCGGAGCGGAGCGCCGCGCGCGCGAGGACGTGGATGCCGGAGGGGTTCGTGACCGCGATGAAGAGCACGATCAGGAAGAGCTTCGCACTGGAGAGCCCCATCTCTCCCTGGACAGCCAGGCCCGTGAGCAGCAGGAGCGAGCCGAGGGTTTCCGACTTCCCCACGGCGTGGGCGCGAGTGAAGAAGTCCGGAAGGCGCAGGAGGCCGATGGTGCTGACCAGGAGGAAGAAGCCTCCTCCCGCGATCAGGGCCGTGGCGATCACCTCCCGGATCATCGATCCCCCCCGCGTGGGACGGATCCTCGCTTCGCGTCCAGGAATTTCGCCACTGCGATGACCCCCACGAAATTCAAGATCGCGTATGTGATCGCGAGGTCCATGAACCCGTCCGGACGCCCGAAGATGAAGCCGATGAGCACGAGCAGCAGGAGCACGTCCGTCCCGATCACGCCGATCCCGAGGAGCCGATCATAGATGGTTGGCCCCGAAGCGACTCGGATCAGGTTGGCGCCGATGAGCAGGGAGACGAACATGGCGGCGGCGACAAGGACCGCACTCATATCTCGAGGTCCCTGAAGGAAGAGCTCCATCGTACCTCCGAGGGTCGGTCCGGGCCCTCGGCGAAGATGGCAGCCACCGCGTTCTGGAGTTGTCCGGAGACGGCCAGCTCGGCCGTGTCGGGGTGGAGCGCATGAACGAGGTATTCCCCGTTCTGCAGGTCGATCGTGATCGTGCCCGGGGTGAGCGTGATGGAGTTGGCCACCAGCACCTGTGCGACCTCGTGGTCCATGCTTGTCCGGAAGTGCATTAGCCGTGGCCGGATGGGGAGCTTCGGATGCAGGATGCGGATGGCGACGTCCACGTTCGCCTTCATCACGTTCCAGACCAGCCAGACGACGTATCGCACGAGGTACGCCGCTGCTCCGATCCTGGCCCGCAGGCCTGGGGATCCGGGAGTGCCGGGTGCGCCGAAGGGCCGCTCCGGGTTCAGCGTCAGGACCACCCCAGCTGCTACGACCATGAAGATGGCGTACTGCAATCCGATGCGTCCGGAGAGGAGGAACCAGAAGAGGGCCAGAATGACGAACAGAGCCAGGCTACGTCCGATTCGGGCCTCCCCCAACGCTCCCGCCTCCACCCCGTCCGAGGGTGGGTCGGGCCGACCGGTTGGGGTGCGGCGCATCGTCATCGCATCTCCGGATCAAGTCCTCAGGGTTTCCTTTCGAGTCCCTCGGCCCCGCGAGGCACGTAATGTGTACAGCAGCGTGCGGGCGGGCAAGACCCCGCCGGCCGACCCTCTCCCGCGGCCTGGCGCCGGTGAATCGGTGGGATTCGAAGGCGGTTCAACGGCCCTTCGAAAGGAGGGAGCGGGCGTGCTTCACGACCGCCTCGGCGGTCACGCCGAACTTCCGGTAGATGGTCTCGTAGGGAGCGGAGGCACCGAACCGATCGATCCCCACCGACTCGCCCTCGCTTCCGACCCAGCGCTCCCAGCCCAGTGTGGTGCCCGCCTCCACGGAGACCCGCGCCTTCACCGAGGCGGGAAGGACCCGCTCCCGATACTCCGCATCCTGACGCGAGAAGAGGAACCAGGAGGGGAGGCTGACGACGCGGGTGGAGGTGCCGTCGGCCTCCAGGGTCTCGGCGGCCTCCACGGCCAGATGGACCTCCGATCCCGAGGCGATCAGGATCACCTGGGGCTCCCCTCCCTCGGCCTCCCGCAGGATGTACCCTCCTCGTGCCACGTCCCCGGGATACGGGCTGCGGTTCCGGTCCAGAGGGGGGACCCCCTGCCGGGTGAGGGAGAGGAACGCGGGTCCGTCCGTGCGCTCCACCGCCAGCTTCCAGGCGGCTGCGGTCTCCGCGGCGTCGGCCGGGCGCAGGTCCATCAGGTTCGGAATGGCCCGGAGGGCGAGGAGCTGCTCGACCGGCTGGTGCGTGGGGCCGTCCTCTCCGAGACCGATGGAGTCGTGGGTGAAGACGTAGGTCACGGGGAGGTGCATGAGCCCGGCCAGGCGGATGGAGGGGCGCATGTAGTCCGAGAAGATGAGGAAGGTCCCGCCGTAGGGCCGGACTCCGCCGTGGAGCGCCATCCCGTTCAGGATCCCCCCCATGGCGTGCTCCCGGACCCCGTAGTGCACATTCCGTCCCGCCGGGGAGTCGGGGAGGAGGGAGTCGGCGTCCTTCAGGTCCGTCTTGTTCGACGGGGCCAGGTCGGCGGAGCCCCCGATCAGGTTCGGGATGGCTTTCCCGAGGGCCTGCAGGACCTTCCCGGAGCTCGCCCGGGTGGCCTCACCCTTCTCCTGGTCGGCAAGGCCGGAAAAGGCGTCCTCCCACCCCTCCGGAAGCCGTCCCGCCAGGTACGCCTGGAAGCGGGCCGCCTCCTCGGGATAGGCTTCGGCGTAGGCTCCGAACCGCGCCTCCCAGTCGGCCTCGAGCTCCGCCCCGCGGGGGCCCGCCGCCTCCCACTCCGACCGCGCCTCCTCCGCCACCCAGAAGGGTTCGAGGTTGGGGTAGCCCATGGCCTCCTTCGTCGCCCGGATCTCGTCCTCCCCCAGAGGGGCGCCGTGGGCCGCGGCGGTTCCGGCCTTCCCCGGGCTCCCCCATCCAATGGTGGTGCGGAGGGCGATGAACGAGGGACGGTCCGTCTCCTCCCGGGCGGCGCGAAGGGCGCGGTCCAACGCCTCCACGTCGTTGCCGTCCTCCACCTGCTGGACATGCCACCCGTAGCTCTTGAACCGATCCATCTGCCGGGTGGAGGAGGCCAGGTCGGTGGAGCCCTCGATGGTGATCTCGTTGTCGTCCCAGATCCAGATCAGCTTGCCCAGGCGCTGGTGGCCCGCCAGCTCGGCGGCCTCATGGGAGATCCCCTCCATGAGGTCGCCGTCGGAGCAGATGGCGTAGGTGAAGTGGTCCACGACGCGGTGCCCTTCCCGATTGAACTCCGCGCCGAGCCAGCGCTCCGCCAGCGCCATCCCCACGGTGTTCGCCACGCCCTGGCCCAGCGGCCCGGTGGTGGTCTCCACCCCGGGGGTCTCGGGGTACTCCGGGTGCCCCGCGGTGCGGCTGCCCCACTGCCGGAAGTCCTTCAGCTCCCGGAGGGGGAGGTCGTACCCGGTGAGGTGGAGGAGGGAGTAGATCAGCATGGAGGCGTGACCGGCCGAGAGGACGAACCGGTCCCGATCAGCCCACCCGGGGTTGGCCGGGTTGTGCCGCAGGTGGTGCCGAAACAGGACGTACCCCGCCGGCGCCAGCCCCATGGGAGCTCCCGGGTGCCCGGAATTCGCCCGCTGCACGGCGTCCATGGCCAGCACCCGCACCGCGTCCACACTCAGCCGAAGGGTGTCGGGGTCGGGGAGGGAGAGGGCGGCGGTCTCGGTGTTCTCGCTCATAGGTGGCTCGGTTTTCGTTGAGGTGTGGGGGCGCGACTTTCGGTCAGCCCACCACGAGGTTGAGGAGGCGGTCGGGAACGTGGATCACGCGGCGGAGCTCGGCGCCGTCCAGATAGCGAGCCACGTTCGGCTCGGCGCGGGCTTGTTCCAGCACCACCTCCTCCGGGGTCCCGGCCGGGAGTTCGAGGGTGGCTCGCACCTTCCCGTTCACCTGCACGGCGACCGTCACGGTCTCTTCCCGGGCCTTCGCCGGGTCGAAGTCGGGCCAGCTTCGGCCGTCGAAGACGCTTCCTTCGTGGCCGAGCCTCGCCCAGAGCTCCTCGGCGATGTGCGGGCAGAAGGGGGCGACCATCGGGATCACGGGCTCGATCTCGGCCCGGGCCGCCTGTCGGCCCCCAGAGCGCACCACGTTCAGGTACTCCATGAGGGCGGCGATGGAGGTGTTGTAGCCCAGCTCGGGGAGCTGGCGGCTGACCTGCTCGATGGTCTGGTGCAGCTTCCGCTCCACCTCGGGGTCCGGTGCGCCCTCCGTGAGATCCTCCACCGGCACCACCGTTTCCCAGAGGCGCTTCAGGAACCCGAAGGGGCCCTGGATGCCGGCGTCGCGGTAGTCTCCCCCCTCCTCGAACGGGCCCAGGAACATGAGGTAGAGGCGGAAGGCGTCGGCCCCGTAGTCCTCGATGATGGGGTCGGGAACGATGACGTTCCCCTTCGACTTCGACATCTTGGCGCCCTCGCGCACGATGAGCCCGTGGGCCCGGAACTGCGTGAAGGGCTCCTCGAAATCCACGTGCCCCAGGTCGTGGAGCGCCATGGTGATGAAGCGTGCGTAGAGGAGGTGGAGTACGGCGTGCTCGTTCCCCCCGATGTAGCAGTCCACGGGGAGCCAGTTGCGGGTGATCTCGGGGTCGAAGGCCGCCTCGTCCTGCCCCGCCGAGGGATACCGGAGGAAGTACCAGGCGGAGTCCAGGAAGGTGTCGGAGACGTCGGTCTCCCGACGGGCCGCGGCCCCGCAGGAGGGACACGAGGTCTCGTACCACTCCCGCACCCGGGCCAGCGGGCTCACCCCGGAATCGTCGGGCTTGAAGTCCTCCACGCGGGGGAGGATGATGGGGAGCTCCTCTTCGGGGACGGGCACCGCGCCGCACGCATCGCAGTGGACGATGGGAATGGGCGGCCCCCAGTAGCGCTGCCGGGAGATGCACCAGTCGTGGAGCCGGTAGTTCACCCGCGCCTCGGCGAGCCCCCGCTCGGCCAGGTGACTCGTGATGCGGCGCTTCCCTTCCTCCACCTCGAGCCCGTCGAACTCACCCGAGTTCACGAGCCGACCGGGACCCGTGTAGGCCTCGGGGAGGGGTGTGGAGGCGTCCTCCCCTTCCGCCGCGATGACCCTCGGGATGGGGAGATCGAACTTCCGGGCGAACTCGAAGTCCCGCTCGTCGTGGGCCGGAACGGCCATGATGGCACCGGTCCCGTACTCCATCAGGACGTAGTCCGCGATCCAGATGGGGATGCGTTCTCCCGTCGCGGGGTTCCGGCAGTATCCGCCGGTGAAGGCGCCCGTCTTGTCCTTCTCCGTCTTCTGCCGCGCCACCACATCCATCTTCGCGGCACGCTCCCGGTACGCCTCGGTCTCGGTCCGGCGCTCGGGGGTCGTGACGGCGTCCGCCAGCGGGTGCTCGGGCGAGAGCACCATGTAGCTGGCGCCGAAGACGGTGTCCGGCCGGGTCGTGAAGACCTCCAGGGTCTCCTGGGTGCCCTCCACCGGGAACCGCAGCACGGCGCCCTCGCTCCGCCCGATCCAGTTTTCCTGGGCCTTCCGGGTGGTCCGAGACCAATCGATGTGCTCCAGGTTGGTCAGGAGCCGCTCGGCGAAGTCGGAGATCCGGAAGAACCACTGCGCGATGCGCCGCTGCTCCACCGGGGTGTCGCACCGCTCGCAGAGGCCGCCCACCACCTGCTCGTTGGCCAGGACGGTCATGCAGGAGGGGCACCAGTTCACCGGTGCCTCCTTCCGCTCCGCCAGCCCGCCCTTGAAGAGTTGGAGGAAGAGCCACTGGGTCCAGCGGTAGTACTCGGGAGTGGTGGTGTCGACGGTGTGGTCCCAGTCGAACATCCCCCCGATCCGCCGGAGCTGGCGGGTGAAGTTGGCCACGTTCCGGGGGATGAGGTCCATCGGGTGGGTCCCCACCTTCAGGGCGAAGTTCTCCGAGTGGATGCCGAAGGCGTCGAATCCGATGGGCTCGAAGACCTGCTTTCCCTGAAGGCGCTGGTAGCGCCCGTGCACGTCCGCCCCGGTGAAGGCGTAGATGTTCCCGACGTGGAGCCCCTCCGCCGAGGGGTAGGGGAACATCATGAGGTTGTAGAAGGGGTTCTCCGGCGCCCGCAGTTCCTGGTCGGTGAACCGGTTCGTGCCCTCCCGGTCCCAGGTGGCCTGCCACTTCGCCTCGACGGTGGAGGGGTCGTAGCGCTCACCGTTCTCCCGGTCATCTGCGTCCCGTGCCGGGCGTGCCTCCGTATCCTTTCCGTTCGCCATGAACCACCGACTCCGAGCTGCCGTCCGAACCCGTCCACCAGAGAATCCGGAACTTACACACGCGCGGGAAGGGGACCAAGGGGCGTCTCGGGAGGCGGTTGTCCCGTGCCCCCGCAGGGCACCCGGAAGGGTCCGCCGGGTTACCCGAAGGCGAGTCGTCCCACCGCCGGGGTGCCCCGGCGTGGCAGGAACCCAGACAAAGGACACGGATCCATGACCCCTTCTCGTGAGAGCCACCGCCACCATGGCAGGCGTCGCCGGCCAGGCGCAGGCGCGGCCGCCGCCCTCCTCCTCCCGGCGATCGCCCTACTCCTCGGTGCCGCCCTCCCACTGGGGGCCACGCCCGCGCCGATGTCGCACGGGTCACCCGCTGAGTTCGAGTCGGCGCCGCCGGCCCCCGTGGCCGCCGACACCGTCACCTTCGTGGTGGCGGAAGAGGGGAACCAGGCCCGCTATCGGGTGCGCGAACAGCTCGCCCGCCTCGACTTCCCCAACGATGCGGTGGGTGTCACCACGGAGGTGCAGGGGCGCGTCATGCTGACGGAGTCGGGGGAGGTGGTGAGTGAGGCCTCCCGCTTCGTCATCGGACTCGCCGGCCTCCAGAGCGACAGCGACCGGCGCGACAACTTCCTGCGCAGGAACACCCTCGGCACGGACGAGCACCCCGACGCGATCTTCGTTCCCACGGCCATCCAGGGGCTCCCGAACCCCATCCCCACCTCGGGAGAGCAGACCCTGACCCTCGACGGCGACCTCACCATCCGGGGGGTCACCCGCCCGGTGAGCTGGACCGTGGACGCGGAGTTCTGGGAGGGAGCGGTCTTCGGCCAGGCGCGCACCAACTTCACCTTCGGAGACTTCGACCTGGAGGTCCCGAGCGTGGGGTCCGTCCTGAGCATCCGGGACGACATCCGGCTGGAGTTCGACTTTCGCCTGCTGCCGGAGGACTGAGCGAGGAGGACTCGCCGACCCGGCGTCAGCGCTCCCGGAACCCCGGGGGGAAGTCCGGCACCGCCTCCCGGGGAAGCGACTCCCGCTCCTCCAGGTTCTCCCCGTGGCCCTCGATGTCGTTCAGGGTCACGGGGCGAAAGGTGAGGTCGAGGGCGAGCCAGAGCGTCTTGGCGAAGGGGTAGAAGAGGACGGGCACCGGAGCGATGGTCGCCATGAGCCCCCATTTGAGGGCCGTCCAGGGGACGTCGGGCCAGGTGAGGAGGATCCCCGCGAGGGCCCCGGCGCAGATGAGGAGCTCCGCCACCACGAAGTTGACGGTGTAACTCCCGATGAAGTAGTCGGACTCCCCGCGGTCCAACTTGAGGTGGCAGCGGGGACACATGTCGCGCATCAGGACCCACCGCCGGAAGAGCGGTCCTCCTCCGCAGTTCGGACAGCGGAGGAGGAGGGCGCGGCCCAGGTGGCGGGCCAGGCGCCGGAACCGCAGCTCGGCGGGGACGGGACGTTCGGGGGGAGCCTGCATCATGATGCCCAAAGATAGCAGAGTCGGCGAGAGGACGCCTCAGTCCAGGATCCCGAAGGGATCGTCCTCCTCGGGGGCGGCCTCCCGGATCCACATCATCATCGCTGCCAGGTCCCGGTTCCACTCCTCCTCCCAGGCGCGGTGGAAGTCCTCGAGGCGGTGGAAGTAGAGGGTGCGGGAGAGGAGGGTGGCGTTGTTCAAGCCCTCGCCGGCCAGGTAACCGTACGAGAGGATCCGGAGCCGGGGCTGCACCTCCTCCCGGAACCGGACCACCGCCTCCTCGTAGATCTCGCCCCTTCGCCCCGCCTTCTCCTCCGGGGGGATGTCGTCCCGTGCGTAGAGCCCCCGGATCTCGCTTTCCAGCGCCATGAGGTACCCCGAGACCACCCGGGCGTCGTGCCACCGGTCCCTCGCCCGCCCGCAACGGAGGGTGTCCGGCCCGCCCCCCTTGCGCCCGCAGAAGAAGGCGATGGCGCCCGCGTGCCCCGCAAAGGTTGCGTAGGACTCGTTGAAGCGTCCCCGCCCGGGGAGGAAGAGGTGGTTGTGGGCCAGCTCGTGGACGATGGTGGTGACCACTCCGATCTCGTCCTGACGGAGGAGGGTGGAATAGACCGGGTCCGCGAACCACCCCAGGGTGGAGAACGCGGCGGTGGGGCGGAGGTAGGTGTCGTACCCCTCGCGCTCCATCCGATCGCGCGCCTGGATCGCCCCGGATTCCGAGAAGTAGGCCCGGTACGGGACCCGCCCGGTGATGGGGAACCACCAGGTCCGGAAGGCGAGCCGGTCCCGGTAGGCGGCGCTGAGGACGAGCGCCAGGGTATCCGAGGGGAGGCGGGCGAAGGAGGTGTAGGAGTCCCCGGCGTTCCGGAAGTCCAACTCCTCCACAGCGAAGCGTCTTCCGTCCCAGGCGAACCGAAGTTTTCCCCGGGTCTCCTCGTCGATGGAGGGGTCGGTCATGACCTGCTCCAGAGGCTCGCGGGAGGCGAGGATCTGGGCCTGGGCCCACCCGGCGCGGGCCACGTAGAAGGGGTTGCACCCCGCCAGGAGGAGGGGCGCTGCCAGGAGAAGGACGAGGAGGGGGCGGCGTGGGTGCATGGATTCAGCCGGTGGGATCGTTCGCGGGGGCGACGTCGGGCGAAGCCTTGGCCGGCCCTCCCGGCTCGCCGTCCAGGTACTCCCGCTCCTCCGGGTCGATGGCTGGTCGGATCTCCACCAACTCCCCTGCTTCCACCACCTCGGAGGGGAGGCGTTCCGCCGCCGTCCGCATCGCCTCCGCGAGGTTCTCCCCCTCCACCCGGTCCATGTGATAGCTCACACGGGTGGTGCCGTAGCGCACCGTGACCTGGTACTGCATGGATGTCCTCCGGAAGCGGCAAGGGGCGGGCGCAAGGGTCGGATCACCTACCGGACACGGGAATCCCCCCCGGGGTTCCCTGGTCCTGCCCGCCGGGGATTCCAGGCCCTGCCCCCGGGGTCGAGCGGATCTCCCCGGCGGGGGGTCTGTCGTGGCCGCCCCCTTGAGGGTCGCTTCCGGGGCGGTTAGATCGCTGCATGGGCTTTCCGTATGGTGGATACGACCTCATCCTCCGCCTTCTCCGAGCCACGTCGCCTCTCCTGGCGGCGGGCGAGTCGAAGGTGGCCCGGGGGATCAGGGGACGACAAGGGGCGGTGGAGACGCTGGAGGAGTGGGCCGGTCGGGCCCGGACTCCCGATCGCCCCCTCGTCTGGTTCCATGCCCCCTCGGTGGGCGAGGGCTTGCAGGCCCGGGCCGTCCTCGAGGCGTTGAGGACCGAGCGCGGGGATCTGCAGGCCGTGTTCACCCACTTTTCTCCTTCCGCGGAAGGTCTCGCCCGGTCCATGCCGGTGGAGGTAGCCGGATACCTCCCCTGGGACACCCACTCCGAGAGTCGCCGTGTGCTGGCCGCGCTTCGGCCCTCCCTTCTGGTCTTCACGAAGACCGAGGTCTGGCCCACCCTCGCCCGCGAGGCGGAACGACAGGGCGCCCATGTGGTCCTCGCCGCCGCCACCCTCCCGGAGCACGCGGGCCGGCTCCGGCCGGGAGTGCGGCACCTCCTGGCACCCGTCTTCCGAAGGCTCGATCGGGTGCTGGCCATCTCGGAGGAGGACGGGGAGCGGTTCGGGCGCCTGGGGGTGGCGCCCGAGCAGGTGGTCGTGACCGGCGATCCCGGGATCGACTCTGCCCGGGAGCGGGCGCTGGCGGCGGACCCGGATGCATCCTACCTGGAGCCCTTCCGCCGTCCCCACCGGCCAACCCTCGTGTGCGGGTCCACCTGGCCCGCCGACGAGAAGGTCCTCCTCCCCGCCGTGCGCCGTGTCCGGGAGGATCACCCCGGGCTCCGCCTCCTCCTCGCGCCCCACGAGCCCCATGAGGCGCATCTGGAGACGCTCGAAGCGGAGCTTGCCACGGACGGATGGAAGACGGCCCGCCTCGGGGAGGTGGAGGAGCGGGGTGAGGCGGGGGACGCCGACACCGTGGTGGTGGACCGGGTCGGGGTCCTCGCACATCTTTACACCGTCGGTGACGTGGCCTTCGTGGGTGGAGGATTCCACCCGCACGGGTTGCACTCCGTTCTGGAGCCGGCGGCGGCGGGGCTCCCGGTCATCTTCGGACCCGCCTGGTCGAACGCCAGGGCCGCGGGCGATCTCCTTCTGGAGGGGGGCGCGCGGGAGGTGGCGAGCCCCGAGGAGCTGGCCGGCGTCCTTGGGCGCTGGCTGGACCGCGAGGACGAGCGCATCGGTATCGGAGAGCGCGCCGAGGGGTACATACGGCGACATATCGGGGCCGCCCGTCGCACGGCGGAGGCGCTGGCGGGGTTCCTCCCGCCTCGCCAGGGCGACAAATCACACGGCGACGGGGGCGATGCGGCCGGCACGGACCGGGGCCCCCTTCCTCAAGACCAAACGGCGGACTGACCAGGTGAGCACAGAGCAGGCGCGGGAGACAGCGGAGAAGGCGGAGGTCCGGGAGATGACGGCCACGGAGCTGCGGGACCGGCTCGACGCCGGGCAGCCCCTCGTCCTCGTGGACGTCCGGGAGCCCCACGAGCGGGAGATCGCCGACCTCCCCGAGGTGGGGCAGCACCGCATTCCCATGCGGGACCTCCTGGAGCGTCTCGACGAGCTGGATTCCGAGGACAACGTCGTGGTCTACTGCCGCTCCGGGGCGCGGAGCCGCTGGGCGGCGGGGGCGCTCGAGGCAGAGGGCTTCGGGACGGTGTTCAACCTGAAGGGGGGAGTCCTGGCCTGGCGGGACGAGATCGACCCCTCGCTGCGGGCTTACTGATGACGACACGCATGGGGGCGGGCAGCTCGGCCGGGTGGACCGGGCGGCGTTTCGCTCTCGTCCTCGCGGTTTTGCTTCTTCTGGGGGGCGCGGGGTGCGGTGGCGATGGGGGAAGCGAGAGCCGGGTCGGGGGCTCCGAGGTCTCCGATAGTGCGGTCCCTGTCGCCGGCATATCCGCACCGGTCGCGGAACCGACCGCCGATACGGTCGACTCCCTTTCCGATCCTCTCGACCAGCCCGGCCCACCGGCCGCCGCCCCCGACGCGGCCGCCTCCGATGAGCCGGCTTCCACCGAGCTGGCGGAGGATGACCCGGCCGACCCACCGCCCCCCTCCTTCACCCGCCCGGACCGGATCCGGGGGATCTATCTCAACGCCTGGCTCTCGGGCTCCACGGCCCGCACCGAGACGCTCATCGAGATGGCCCGTCGCACCGAGATCAATACCTTCGTGATCGATGTGAAGGACGACACCGGCTACCTGAGCTACCGGACGGGGGTGGAACTGGCCGGGGAGATCGGGGCCGATCAGGAGCTCCGGATCCTGGACATCGGACGGCTCCTGCGCCGGCTCGAGGAGGAGGGAATCTACCCCATCGCCCGGATCGTCCTCTTCAAGGACCACCTCCTGGCCCAACAGCGGCCCGACATGGCCATCCAGGACAGCGCCGGGGGGGTCTGGGTGGACGGTCGCGGGGACGTCTGGGTGAACCCCTACGACGAACGCGTCTGGGCGTACCACGCGGAGATCGCGCGGGAGGCGGTGGAGTTGGGCTTCCCCGAAATCCAGTGGGATTACGTCCGCTTCCCCGACCGGCCCCAGTCCGAGCTGGAACGGGCGGTCTTTCCCGGACGGGGCGAGCGCACCCGCTCCCAGGCCATCCGCGACTTCCTCGTCTGGTCCGGGGAGGAGCTACACGACCTCGACGTGCCCCTCTCCGCCGACGTCTTCGGGATGGCCACCTCGGCGCGCAGCGACGTGGGGATCGGCCAGCTCTGGGAGGACTTCATCGACGTGGTGGACGCGGCGCTCCCCATGATCTATCCGTCGCACTACTGGGAGGGGAGCTTCGGGATCCAGGAGCCCAACGCCCACCCCTACGAGGTAGTGGGGGCGGCGCTCCGTCACGCGGTCCGCCGGAACGCGGAAGTGGAGAACCCGGGGCGGATCATCCCCTGGCTGCAGGACTTCACCCTGGGTTCGCCCCGCTACGAAGGCCCGGAGGTGCGGGCGCAGATCCTCGCCACCTACGACGCCGGGATCGAGGAGTGGATTCTCTGGAATTCGGCCGGGCGCTACACGGAGGCGGCCTTCGAGCCGGTGGGGGGATGGGGCGACTCCGGGGAGCCCTGGATCCGGTTCGATGGGGAGATCGTGCCCGCCGACTCGCGCCTCGCCGTTCCCGCCGCCTCCGACGAGGCGGAGGCCGGGGCCGACGCGGGCCAACCCCGTGCGAGGGACGCGGGCTAATCCCGTTCGAGGAAGGCCCGCACCACCTCGACGATCCGCTCGGCAGTGCGCCCGTCCCACCCCTCGGGTCGCTGCCCGCGGTGCTCTCGCTCGAGGGCGCCGGCGGCGGCCGCCAGGATCGCCTCCCGGCTCCGGACGGGGACCAGGGTGTTCGTCCCCTCCGAGATGGTGATCGGCCGTTCGGTGGTGGAGCGGAGGGTCAGACAGGGCACCCCCAGCACCGTGGTCTCCTCCTGGATGCCCCCCGAGTCGGTGAGGACGAGCGCCGCGCCCTCCTGGAGGTGGAGGATCTCGAGGTAACCCACCGGCTCCATGGTGCGGATCCCGCCCGTCTCCAGCCCGAACTCCTCGATCCGCCCCCGGGTGCGTGGGTGGAGGGGGAGGAGGAGGGGGTGGGATTCCGCTAGCTCCCGGAACGCGGAAAGGATCTCCTCGAGCTGCTCCGGGTCGTCCACGTTCGAGGGCCGATGCAGCGTGGACAGGAGGTAGCCGCCCTCCTCCAGCCCGAGCTCGCTGCGTAGCCCGAGTCCCCGTGCCCGCTCCATGGCGTGCAGGAGCGAGTCGATCATGATGTTCCCCACGAAGTGGATCCGCTCCGGGGTGATCCCCTCGCCTCGAAGGTGCGGCTCCGCGTCCCTCGAGGGAGTGAGACAGAGGTCGGAGAGCTGGTCCGTGAGGATGCGGTTCAGCTCTTCGGGCATATGGCGATCGCCGCTCCGGAGGCCGGCCTCCACGTGGGCCACCGGAATGTGGAGCTTCGCGGCGGCCAGGGCGGAGGCGAGGGTGGAGTTCACGTCGCCCACCACCACCACCAGGTCGGGGCCGTGCTCCAGGAGGACCTCCTCCATCCCTTCCAGGACCCGGGCCGTCTGCGCGCCGTGCGAGCCGGAGCCCACCCCCAGGTGGATGTCGGGGTGGGGGATGTCCAGGTCGCGGAAGAAGGCGTCCGACATCCCCTCGTCGTAGTGTTGCCCCGTGTGGACCAGGAGATTGCGCCAGCCCGGCACCTCCCCCGCGGCCCGGAGAAGGGGCGCGATCTTCATGAAGTTGGGGCGGGCACCGACGACGTGGAGGATCGTGGTCATCTGGGGGGCGGACGCATCCGGAGGGTGGGGGAGTGATTCGAATTCGAATGGGAGCCCGCGGGCGTGCCGTGTGCCGGGGCAGAGAGGGGCAAGGTTACCCGGGGCCGGGTGGTTCGTGCCAATGGAGGTCCTGGCACCTCTTCCATCGGCCGAGTAGGTTGACCGCCATTCCATGGCGCACCCCAGGAGGGTGTTCCTCCCGCCGGCCCATGCCCGCCGGTCCGTTCGAATAGACAAAGTCGGAGACAGAGATGCGTGCAGCAATCCTCGCAGGAACGATTTTCGCCCTCGCCCTCGGGACCATTCCTGAGGCGGCAGCTCAGCAGGCGACCGAAGTGGATGCGCGGGCGGATATGGAACGCAACCGGGCCGAACGGCTGCGGGCCGAGGCGGAGACCGGAGAGCCCCAGGCGATCATCCACGACTACGTCTTCCAGTTCGTCCAGCCGGTCCCCGAGGAGCTGGATGTGAACGGCTTCTACCAGAAGTACGTGGATGCCAACGGGATCCCCGTCCTCTCCTCCTCCAAGGTCCCGGACGAGGCGCTCCTGGTGGTCCGGGACATCATCAACACGATGCTGGCCTACCGGGGGGACCTCCGTGAGAGCATGATCGAGCGCAACTGGAGGACCGGTGTCATCGCGGAGACCGAGATGACCATGGACATGCCCGAGTACGCCGACCTCAAGCGCCCCAATTCGGATCGGAGCGAGCCCGTGACGCAGGCGGACCGCGACTACCACGCCAACCGCTCGCGCGGCCTGGGCGGAAACCCCACCACCGGCGGTGAGGAGAACATCCTGGGATACGAGGGGACCCGCTACTGGGGAGAGCACATCTTCGTGCACGAGTTCGCCCACGCCATCCACAGCGCCATCCGCCAGGTGGACCCGGAGATGGCCGAGGAGATCTCGGCCGCGTACGAGGCGGCGGACGGAGCAGGGCTGTATCGCGTCCGGAGCGGGAATACCCACTACGCCATGTCGAATGCCGGCGAGTACTGGGCGGAGGGAGCCCAGTGGTGGTTCTTCTCGAACTACGGGGAATGTCTGTCCACGGGGGACGGTGGATTCATCGAGGTGGATTCGCCCGAGCAGTTCGCGGCCTACGATCCCACCCTCTTCGAGCTCCTGGGCCGGGTCTTCCGCACCCACCACATTCCCGCCGACATCTTCCACGCCAAGCAGATCCGGCCGGTGGAGGGATGCCCGGGGTCCTGATCCGGGGAAGGGCGGGAGGAACCTGAGACGTCGGGGGCCGCCGGGCCGGCTCAGATCGTGTCCAGCGGATTCACGATACGTGCCAGGTCTCGGTTGCTGACATGGGTGTAGATCTCGGTCGTCCGGGTGGAAAGGTGGCCGAGGAGCTTCTGGATGTAGCGGATGTCCGTGCCGTTCTCGAGAAGGTGTGTCGCGAAGCTGTGGCGGAGCACATGCGGGGTCACCCTCTTCTCCAGTCCGGCCCGGCGAGCGACCCGCCGCACCGTCTTCTGGATACTCCGGGGCGTCAGGTGGCCCTGGCCGCCGCCTCCCGGAAACACCCAGTCCGAGTCCGGGTCCGTGTAGGTCAGATGCTCCTCGGTCGCCGCCGCGCAGCGAGCTGAGAGGAGCGTGTAGCGGTCCTTCGCACCCTTTCCGGCCCGGACCCGGACGACGCCGCGATCCGGATCCAGGTCGGACCGCCGGAGCCGGACGAGCTCGCTGACGCGCAGCCCGGTGGAGTAGAGCAGCATGACCACCGCTCGCTGATGGGGCGTACCTGAGAGGTCGATCAGCCGGCGTACCTCCCGGCGACTCAGGACGAGGGGGAGCTGTCGGGAGCGTTTCGGGCGGGGAAGCCCCTCTACCACGAGCGGGCGCCGGAGCACCTGAATGAAGAGAAATCGCAGGGCGCTGAGTGCCTGCGAATGATAGGAGCGCGATACTCCGCGCTCCTCGGCCAGGTGCAGGAGATAGGCCCCCACATGGGCCGCAGTGACGTTCTCGACATCGATGGCCGCCCACCGGGCGAACCCGCGGAGATGAGTGCGGTAGACCTTCCGGCTCTGGCGTGAAAACCCCCGAAGCACCATGACCTCGTCGGCCCGGGTGACTGCGGGCTCCCATGACTCCAATCCCGTGCCATCCACCTGATCCGTCGGGATAGGGAGCGCCGGATACCGGGTGCGGATGGCCTCGATCACGTCGGTGGAGCGCGGAACGACCCAGACCCGACGCCCCGGATCCCAGTTCCGACCTGGCAAGGTGGACTTGATCCACTGACGGGCCTCGTCATCCCAGCGGGTCGGTTCGAGGTGCAGTTCGTCGGGTGGGCCCTCGAGGATGCGGAACGGGGGAGAGCGTCCCAAGTGATCCCGCGGACGATCCTCGGAGGCCGAGCGGTCGGACGTCGGGCGGTCAGACGTCGGGGAGTCGGACGGGTGCGGAGGGGGTGGCGTAGGAGGCATCGCCCTCGGTGTCTGAGTGAGAAGGCACCCGGATCTTCATCTGGTTCGCAGGGCGCCGCCATGCCGGATCCGGCCAGGCGTCCGCCCAGAGGTGCGAAAGGAATACCGAAGTGCTGGGGCCCGTCCCCGAACCCGTCCGACGCAAACCCGCCCGCACACTTTCCGAACCCCTTCCTCCCCGAGGCCTCGGGCCTCACGAGTTGCGTTTCGTGGTGTCGCGAGAGCAGGTTGGGGATCCGTGGGGGGAGTGGAGAGCGGGTAGGGAAGAGCGGGACTTATAGAACCCCAACGCCGGAAATCTCGCTCCAGCCCGAACGGGGACGCGGCGGTCGGGGGCGGAAGTCAGGAGTTATGCGTAATGCTCCGCCTGATTAGGTAGCGGATGGAACGAAAGGAAGGGACTCGTGACGTATTCAAGGTTGACTGGTCTGGGCCTCGTTGGAGGTATCCTCATGGCCTGCGCCGCCGACGAATTTGACCCAAGCACCGAGCTTGGAGGGATCCAGCTTGAGGAGGTGCTCTCGGTCGGCTTGGTAGAAGGTGTAGAAGCTGAGGCGTTTGGGCGAATCGCCGATGTGAAGGCGTCGGGCGACGGTGGCTTTATGGTGCTTGATGGTCAGGCACCCTCGGTGCGTTGGTTCGATTCGCTCGGCGCCTATAGAGATGGGATCGATTCGCGTGGAGCAGGACCCGGAGAGCTTTCCTCTCCCCGCGCGATGGCAGTTTCAAGTGATCAACGGCTGGCGGTTCTGGACCCTGGGAACGGGCGGGTGAGCCTGTACCGACTCATGGAAGACGGGTTGACGTTCCAGGGCCAGATGAGGAATGAGGTGTCCAGTCTGGGATCTTCGCAAAGCATCTGCGACTTGCAAGGCCGGTGGTATATGCGGAGCCTCCTTGAGGGTAGCGTGATCCACGAGCTCGACGACGACGGTAAGGTCGTGGCTTCGTTTGGTGACGCTGAGTCGGCGCCTGTAGAAGAGTACGGCCCCTTTGCGGAATTGGTGGCGCCTCAGAAGAATGCGGGAGCGCTCGCTTGTCTGGAAACGCCTGGGTTGCTCGTGACGGTGGATACGTTCACCCCGTCGGTTCGCGCGTTCACGCCCGACGGTGATTTGCGCTGGGAGGTTGAGGTATCCGGACTTCGTCCCATGGAGTTCGTGGTAAGGGAGGGCGTTCTTGAAACGGAGCGAGATCCAGATCAGGGTTCACACATCGGGGTGTCCATCCTCTCATGGGGACCTGAAAGCGTCCTGGTTCAGTATGTCATCGTGCCGGAAGATGTCCGACCCGGTGAGGAGGAGCTCCAGACGATTGAATCCGTTGAACTAACGGTTCAGGATGGTGGGGAGGTCGCTCGCTCACGGGAGATCCCTCACCTAACGGACCGGGTTGGGAGGCTCGTGTATACGTATCGAAATCTGCCGTATCCGGTGGCGAGTGTGCTTCGGATCAGCGAGTGAATGGTGCGGTCACGTGCTGCCGGGGAGATCTTTGAATCAGAACACGGTCGTCAGAAGCCCGGCGAGGCGGAGCACTACGCATAACTACGGGTTTGCCGGTTCCGGGCGCATGCGCGCCCTCCACCCAACTCCCCTGCGTGTCACGCCTCGTGCTGAACCGCGCACGAGCCGCGCCACTCCGGCAAGTTCGGCAACCCCTGATTCGTTATACGACAGGCCTTCCTACTAACTACGAGACGAGATGAGTACCTTCCGGTACTGGTGGGTGGGTGGGGTAGTGCTGGCTGCTGGCGTTTCCGCGTGCCAAGATTCGACTTCAACGGCGACCGGACCGGCGTTGGTCCAGCTCACCGACTCTCGGGCCCTCGTCCCCGACGGGGAGATTCTTGACCTGCGTGACGCGGTGCCCGGGCCGGACGGAGGGGTATGGACTCTCTCGACCTACGAACCGTTCATCTCTCTCGTGAGCGTCACCGGAGAGGTGACGTCGAGCTTTGGTTTCCGCGGTGATGGGCCAGATGAGCTCAGGAACCCATGGTACCTGACGGAGCATCCGGACGGCATCGCAGTGCTCGACGTGGGGGCACGCCGTTTGAAGGTTTACTCCTCCGAGGGCAACCTCCTGGAAAGCGTTACGGCTCCTTCCCCAGGAGCTGCGGTACTCAACGACTATCGGGATTGGGAGTTTGGAGAACCCCAGCGGGTGCATCGGGTTCGCGGCGGCTGGATGTTCGAGACATATGGTGAGGGCCAGGTACGCCATTCGGGAGATCTTTGGCTGGGGAGGTTACATGGACTGAGGGACGGCGAGTCTGAGTTTAATCTGTTGTTGGACTTCGATTCGTTGCGGTCGGACATCGACCTCCCTGGGCCCCTGTTTCCACTGGCCCCCCTGTGGTCTCGGTGCGGTGAGGGGGTAGTCGTCCTGATCCCGACGAGTGGGACATTGCTCCGGGTGACTTTGGATGGGATCGTACACCGTGAGCAGATCGATCTTCAATTGCCGCGTTTCGACGACGCCTCCTTGGACCTGCTGGTTGATCGGGTGATCGACCGAGAACTGGGCCCATTGGGGCCGGCGGTTGAGGGAGACGAGCGAGAAGCGCTCCGTCGCGACATTCGCGAGGGGGTACGCGCGCTGGTGCCGGAGTTGGAACCGCCTACGAAGATCCTTTGCGACCCGCAGGATCGTGTGTGGATGGCCGGGTTCGGATTGGAAGTCGATCAGCGTGGGTACGGTCGAACGTGGCAGGTGTTTGACGCCGGGGAGCAGATCGGATCCGTAGAGTTTCCCGAACGAGTGGTGCCGCTATACGTCGAGCAGGACCGTGCCGTGGCGAGGTGGAGGGACGCGCTCGACGTGGAACACTTGGTGGAGGTGCCGTTGAACGGAGTGCGCTTCTAGTCGTGGCGTTGGTTGTAGAGTGGACAGCGGCCCGTCGTATAACTACGGGTTTGCCGGCTCCGGGCGCATGCGCGCCCTCCGACCCAACTTCCGTCCTGTCACGGCCCGTGCATGCGCACGGCCCGCGCCAGGCCGCAAGTTCGGCAACCCCTGATTCGTTATACGAAATTGCCCTTGTTGCGCGAGGAGTAGGGAGATGAGGACACAAGGCATGTCGCATGGGTTCTTGGTGTTCGCAGCGGGTCTGTTCCTATGGGGATGCCAGGTGGGGGATCAAGGGGGCGCGCCCGAGCTCCCAGGGGTCGTCTTCGAAGAAGTTCTGACCCTGGGGTTCGAGGATGCGCCAACCCTCCCAAGCGAAGGCGGGCTCATCGCGCGGGATCACGTCAACGGAGTACTCGCCTTCGTTGACCGTCGCGTGCCCTATGAGGTCATCGTCTTCTCCGAGAACGGGGAACCATTGGAAGTGCTGGGCCGACGGGGTGATGGACCAGGGGAGTACGACCAGATCAGAAGCATGGCCTACGACGGAAACGGCCGGCTATGGTTGATCTCGCAAGGTGGGATGCGTGCCGATGTCCTGACGCCGGACCGAGAAGTGGAACACTCGTTCACTCTGGATCGGCGCGTCGTGAACATTCGGTCTTTGGGTGAGGTTCCGATGCTCGCCGTGACGGAGGGCGGCGAGGGACCGGCGCTGGCATATCTACGATCCGACGGACGCCTGGATCCCTTGGAGTGGGGTCCGGCGGCCCATGTTGACAGCGAGCTGATCGCGATCACGACGGACCGAACCGAGCGATATTGGGTGACTGTGCCCCACGAGTTCAAAGTGTTTCGTGGGGATGTGCACGGGAACTGGGCGGAGCTTGACTTGGCAGAGCCCGAATGGTTCGGAACCACCTATTCGCAGGCAGTTCAGGAGGAGTTGGCCGAGATGTTGGACACTCGCGGTGCAACGATCCTTCTGCTTGAGTACGATCCGGATCAAGACCTTCTATGGATCACGAGTGGGGTACCGGTGAGCGACGTGGACGCCTCGCGCGTCCGGCAATCAATCGAGAGCGGGGACCCCGAAGTGCTGCGGGGGCTGGTAAGCATGTTGATCGACCATGTGGTCGTTGGGGTTGAGTCCGAAGCAGGGAGCATGGTCGCTGATGGCCGCTTCGATTTGCGAGCGATCTCCTGGGCGAGTCCATGGCAGTACGAGGTCGGCGATAACCATCATACGGTTGTGCTCACTCGTCCTGCGTTGCTGAATTGAGAGGGAGTGAGCAGGGCGACGGAGGGCAACTTCGTATAACTCGTATGGAAGGGCCCCTGTCAATCCCCCGTGGACAGGGAGTGATTC
>JBBDRS010000002.1:0-60116 GCA_040905325.1 Gemmatimonadota bacterium | reverse complement strand
AAAAGTGTCACTCCTTCACCTGCCCCGAAAGTCCGATTTCGGCTGAACCATTACATACCCACGCACTGTCCAGGCGGTGCTTGCCCGACTGCTGCTGCCAGCATGGGTGCAGGAGTTCATGTCGGTACTTCCTATCCGCTCGCTCTCGCTCGAGCTGGATCTGGCCGTGAGGGGATTCCTGGTCCATCCAGAGCCCGAATCCGTCGACCGATTCCTGGCGGCAAGGTGCGCAATGGGTTCGGAAGAAGTGCGACGCGGGTTCGCTCGCGGGGGGCTCCCGGCGCCCGAAGTCGTCTGCATGCTAGGTATACTGTTCCGCGCGACACAAAAAGAGAAGTCATTAGTGGGGGGGGGCGAGCGTTGGCTTCGTGCTGTCGGGATCGGATATGGCCACCTCCAGCAACGATGTCGCTGGTTGGCCGCCGAGCCCGAACAGTTCGTGCGGAGCGGAGAACCGCACCTTGTTCTGCAGGAGTTTCGTCGGTTCGTTCGGCGTCCACCGGACCACGAAAACCCCAACGACGATTCCGCACAGAGCCGACGAGCTTTCGGGCGGCTGTACCGGAAGCATGGCGAGGCGATGATGAGGTCGGCGAGATCGCTCGGCCTCTCCCTCGACGAGTCCTGGGACCTTTGCCACGAAGTCTTCACCCGCGTGCTCGAGAAGAAGAACGACGACGTGGGCCGAGGATACCTCCTTCGGTCGGTGCGCAACGCCATCAGCAACCGATTCCGCGACCGCGCCGCACGAGCAGAGGCCTGTGCGCCCCATGGCGCGGCTTTCCTTCGCGAGACCGATCCGGGTCCGGAGGCGGTCTCCAAGGTCCGAGCGGAGCGAGTGGTCCGATCGATCGAGGCGCTCCCAGAACCCGGGCGCACCGTGCTCCGGCTCTGCTGTGTCCTCGGATGGTCGGCTCCTACGGTGGCACCACTTCTTGGCAGGACCGAGAAGGCGGTGGCTCTCGTTCGCGATCGGACTCGGCAGCAGCTTGCCGCCGGGATGAGGCGGCCCGTTCGTGCGACGAATGGGACCATGACGTGACCGCCACGCCCTCCGGCGACGGCCTGGCCAAGCACCCGCACCGTCAAGGCTGGCGCGACTCCCACGGGGAGTCAACTGTTGCCAGGCATCAAGGTTCGGTCTGGGAAAATGTCCGCGGTCGCAAGCCGGGGCCCACGGGACAGCGGACTCTCTTGGACCTCGGGTGAGGCATTTCGGGCGGCTACGTGTCTACTATGGGTGGAGGCGTCACCGAACTCCCCACCCCGGTCCGGCTGGATGCGTTGCGCATGAGGCTGAGGCCGGAACATCCCATCCGATACTGGAGGTGTCGACATGCTCCCACGGACACTCCTGGCCTCTGGATTGCTCTTGGCTACGCTCGCGTTCTCGGTATTTCACGTGCCGCCAAGGGCTACGGCCGCCGCGATGCTCACCCACACCACGCTCCATGCAGAGGCGCGCGCCGGCGACTCTGCCCAACCGCTCCCGGTGGATCGCCCTTTCTTTCAAGGGTCGTTTCCAGACGAAGAGACGGCAGTGACGGTTGCTGCGATCGTTCGTTGGATCGAGTCACGCGGATGTGAGTATCATTGCCGCAAATGCGGGAATCCAGAGTACCACGATATCGTTATCGCCTCGTATGACTCTTACGAAGCCTCCCACCTGGAAACGTGCAATATCGGCACCTGCTGCTCGCACGCATACTGCTGCGATCCGCAACAAGGTTTCTGCCCACCGCCTGCCGATTGCGGCGATTCCTTGGCGGGCGAGTGGGAGCACCTCACTGACATTGCGGCCTCTCTATCCACCGCTGGCGAACTCTCTGACCTGTTGGCTCTCTTCCAAGGATGGGCAGCGCTCAATCACGAACGAATGGCGGTCCAAGTCGGACATCCCTGTAGGGACGGCGAGATTCTCGCTCACCTACCTGTTTCCGAGGCCGCTCTCGTAGTGACAGCGAGGCTACCGTGATTGGGTTCGCACAGACGCTTGGGCCCAAGCGCGCGGGGCGCCGTTGGATGATGGCCTCCGGTCTCGTGGGCTTCTCCGGCCTCCTTTTTCCGTCGGCCAGTGGGGGTCAGATCCCCTGCGGTCAGTGTGAAATCGTGGTGGAATCGACCGTGCAATGGGGTGACGCAGCCGGTCCCGGCATGCTCGAAGGGATCGATATGTCGCTCGCGATAGACCGAACGGACCGGATCTTCGTCTCAGAGGAGCCCCGACGGGCCGAGGTGAAGGTGTACGACGGGGAGGGCCGCTACTTGAGGACCTTGGGTCAGGAGGGGGAGGGTCCAGGAGAATACCAGTCGATCGCTGGTCTTCACGTTGGTCCAAGCGATTCCCTGTTCGTGTTCGACGGTGGCCTCTGGAGAATGACCGTGTACGGACCGGATCTCGGAGAACCGGTCCGGACCACCCGGCTACCAATTGAACCCCAATATCGCGTGCTCGTCCTCGAAGACGGTCGTCTAGTCAGCTCAAGCGCGATGGGGACGCCTGAGTTGATAGGGCTTCCAATACATGTGATGAGCGCCGATGGGAATTTGCTCCGATCGTTCGGTCACGAAGGAGCCCGCACCCCGGCAGACGCAGGCGGAGGAGCCCGGCTCATTGCACCGACCCCCGATCGCGACGCGCTCTGGGCTGTGCAGCCTGGAGGCGCATACCGACTCGAGAAGTGGACGCCAGAGGGGGATCTGGTCACGGAGATTCGCGGGAATGAGGACCTCCTGGACGATCCGGGATTGGAAGCCGAAGGGTTTCGAGTCCCTCGCCCGATGATCACGGCGATCGCCGAGGATCCGGGAGGGTGGTTGTGGGTGGCGATCCGGTCATCCAAACCTAACTGGACGGACTACTTGGTGAGACGTGACAACCATGTGACGCTTGAGCCTGGCTCTCGACAGACTACGATCCAGGCACTGGACCCGGCGAGTGGGCAAGTCCTCGCGTCGGTCACGGTACCTCACGAACTCTCCGGCTTTCCGAGGCCCGGACTGATGTTTGAGACGCGGCTGTCCGAGTCGCTCGAACCTGTGGCACGCTTGTTCGAGTTGCGGCTCCAACCGAAATGATCGCGTGCGGGCTCGTCCGAGACGCGAGGAGGGCAGGTTGTTAGGGCGCGACGGGCCAGAAGCTGCGCCACCAGCCGGATAGCGCCCTGAGCCGATGGTCCAACCCCCGGTTCGCTCAAGGCGGGCCTCGGATCAAGAAGACCGGGATCGTCGCGTTGGCGCGAAGGCTCATCATCGAGTTGTGGCGTTACCTCGAGACAGGAGCACTCCCGAAAGGAGCAACCTCAAAGGCTGAGCGCCCTTCCTCGGGAAACACGACATACGATCGGATGAGACAAATCACTCAATCCGTCATGGGTTCCGCGCGCTTCGTCGCCACGGAGTTGACGGGTGCGGCCTAATAGAAGGAGGTGGGTCCCTTGCCAGATCGGATGTGGACGGCAGCGTTGGTCGCCTTGGTGCTGGCTCTCGGAGTGCAGGTAGCTCGTCTGCACGAGAGAACCGCCGACTTGATCGACGCGCGCGACGAGGTCCAGTCCCTCACCGAGGAGACGCGAGATCTCACGATCAGATCGGACGTGTTTGAGCAGGCCATACTGGCAGGCGTCTCGTCTGCCTTTACCGAACGAGAAGGCCTGCCAGCGACGGGAATCTATGTAATCGCCTCGGGTAGCTGTGCAGCTTCTTTGGCCGCGATACGTACCCTTGCGAGCTACGAGATCGGGGCTCCGATCAGGGTAGCATCCTACGATCAGGATCAATCCGCCCTGCAGGAGGAGATAGCGGACGCTGGGCTCCAGGCCGAGCTCCTGGACCTTTCTCCGGGTGCCACGTTTCTATCGGCGCTGCCTCGATACACGACACCAGCGTTCCTGATCTTCGCCTCTGGCAGTCCGGAAGCCCTGTATCTGGGTCAACCGGAACAGTCCTGGTTCGACGTGCTGGAGAACGAGGCGCCCGGCACGTAGACCATCACAAGCGCCTCAAGATACGGGAGGTCATCGTGGTACTCCGAACGATCTTCAGCAGGATCATCGCGGCAGGCATCGTGATCATGGCCGCGGCCACCGTCGGCGTCACCGGGACGCCGGAAGCGCTCGCCGAACCTCCGGTGCCGGAAGTCGCGTGTCACGCTGGATGGGATGAGCAACAGAACATGTACTGCTGCGCTTGCAACGAGAACTGGTGTGAGCCGGTGTACCATCAGGGAATCCAGTACTGCGAGGGCCCGGGCCTCTGCTCTCCGGGTGGGCAGCCCCCGGTCCCATGCGAGATCTGACTCGCGCTCTGACGAAGTGCATCGCCTTCACGAGTTACACCCGATGAGAAGTACCCGGGTGAAATGCGGTCTCACCGGGCCTGAAGGGGGGTCCCTCGAAGGTTCGTCCGCCGCAGCGTGCTCGCGAAGCAGCCTGATGGGTCGTTCTCGCCGAAGTATGGGCAGCTATTGGGCCGCCGTTCCCCTCATCCTCATCCTAGCGCCTTCGTGTGACCGCGCGCCGGATGAGGGTGACGGGGCCCGCGGTCCTGCGGTGGAGCCAGCGTCCGACGCCGCTGAAGCGGCCCGAGGGACGATCCGGGATTCCGCCGGCATCACGGTGATCGAGTATCCGGGCGACGTCCTCGACCGCGTGCACGGTGCGGAGCTTGCGGGTACCCCGGAGGTCGTAATCGGGAGAGACGACGAGAGGCCGGGGCATGCCCTATCGCGCGTCGCCGACGGTTTTCGGACGCCCGATGGACGGATCTTCTTGCTCGAACGACTACCGCCCGAGGTGCGGGTGTTCGAGGAGGGACGCCTCGTGAACACGATCGGGCGCAGTGGAGAAGGACCGGGGGAATTCAACGATCCCCGCACCCTTGTGCGCCTGGAAGAGGAACGGTTCGTGGTGACTGACCGGCGGCTGGGGCGTCTGTCCACGTTCGGGCTCGATGGCGAACTGGCATCTACGGTCCGGCTCTTCAACGCCCCCAACGTGGTGGCGCCGCTCCGGAATGGCGAGCTGCTGGCGGTGGGGGACTCGAGCGACCACATGGCGTCCTTGGACGAGGGGCGAAACGTGCGCCGCGTCAGGCTGTTCCTCCTGCGCCTGGATCGGGACGGAGTTGCGGATACCCTCGCGCGCATCGACGGGCTCGAAGGGGAAGTCTGGTGGGATGGGACGGGGATGAGCCGATTCGGTGCCCCCTGGTACCTCCTCAAGAACTGGTCGGCCGTGTCAGCTCGGGGGGTATGGTTCTCGGACGGCGCTGACTGGGAGATCGTTCGGTACAGTCCCGTGGATGGGCAGATCGATCGCATCGTCCGGATCGATCGCCCACTGGAATCGTTCACGGACGCCCGAATCGATGAGTTCGTCCGTAGCGGCCTCGAGGCCCTTGCGGACGGTCGGCACGCGGACGTCGAGTGGAACCACGAGGACGCAGCTTACCCCCAGTCGGTGCCCCCCATCAGGGACCTGTTTCAGGATGCGACCGGGAAGCTCTGGATCGGACTTCTGGAGCCTCCGGTCGCGTCGCTACCGTACAACCCCCCGGAGCCTCTGATCCGCCGGTGGCTGCTCCTGGAAGCGGAGGGCTCCGAGGCCGAAGGGGTCCTGTCGCTTCCCCCGGATCGCCGGCCGCTCTACGCCGACCAGGAAGGCGTGCTGACCGTTGCACCCGACAGTTTCGACGCCCCCATCGTGGAGTGGTGGCCGTTCCGCGAGTAGTACTGCGCAGTCGGCGACGCACACGGGGCCCATGAATCACGAGTTCCGCTGTTCACCCTCACTTGGGAGGTCCCACATGCATTTCGCTCTGTGGAGCTCTCGCGATCACCGCAAATCGACCCCTTGGTCGATCCTCGTGCTCGCGGCCCTCGGATCCGTCGTGGCCTGCACGGAGGAGTCGCGCGGGGTGTCGCCCGCGAACGCCGAGCTGCAGGAGGTCGTTTCGGTCGGCCTCCTGGACGGGCCGGAGGAGTTCCTGTTCGGCGAGATCGCGGACGTGCGAGCGATGTCGGATGGGTCCTTCGTCGTGCTCGACACGCAGACGCCTGCAGTGAGGTGGTTCGGGTTCGACGGCGAGTACCGGGGCGCTGTGAGTGGCGTGGGCCAGGGTCCCGGCGAGCTGGGCGCGCCCATGGCGATCGAGGTGACCGATGACGACCGCATGGGAGTGCTCGACTACAGCAACGCACGCATCAGCGTGTATCGGGGGACGCCCGAGGGGCTCGAGCACGATGGGTCGATCCGCGTCGGCGCGCTGAGCCCCTACGCGGTGAACCGTCGCAGCCTCTGCGCCGCGGACGGCGACTGGTTCGTCCAGCACATGGAGGGCGACGCCTCCGTGCTACGGTACGACAGCTCGGGGGAGCTCGCCGGGGAATTTCGCGCGCCCATCCCCCTCCCGGAAGGCGGCTTCGATCGGTACGCCTCGATCATGGAGCCGTCGCTCAACTCGGCGATACTTCATTGCGCGAGGGACGTGGGTCTCGTCGTAACCGCGGGTTTCCGCTCGGACACGGTGCGCGCGTTCGAGCCCTCCGGCTCGGAGCTCTGGCACCGGGCCCTCTCCGGCATCACCCCGGAGCAATACCAGCTCGAACCCGTGTTCGGATACGCGAGCGAATCCGCTGGCGCGCACGTCGGCGTGTCCGCAGTCCGATGGAGCGAAGGGAGCCTGCTCGTCCAGTACCGCTACTGGAGCGGAGCCAGGGGCCAGCCGGATTCGACCCGGATCGACTCGATCGAGCTCTCTCTGGAATCCGGCGAGGAACTCTCGAGGACCACGGCGCTTCCGGCGCTGCTGGACGTGCGGGGCGACCTCGTGTACACGGCCGAATCGGAGCCGTTTCCGCGTGTGAGGGTCTGGGAACGCGGAGGATAGGCGAAGAGGGCGACGCACGGCCGTGGGTCGGTCACTCACGCTCCAGCGTCTCGGCGCTCCACGGCAACCCCCGCGCCCCCGGGATCTTCCGCCGCATTCGGGCGCATATGTGGACGCCCTTCCCATGGCCCGCCGCCTAAATAGTTGATGGGGGAGAATGGTGAGGCGGGCGCGGCGTCGCGGATCCGACCCGCCCCCGTCCGGTCGACGGTTCTTGTACACACCCCGCTCCCTCAAAACCAAAACGCGCTGCCCGGCGAAGCCTCGAAAGGCTCTACCGGACAACGCGTCTCGTAAATGGGCCTGGGTAGACTCGAACTACCGACCTCACGCTTATCAGGCGTGCGCTCTAACCACCTGAGCTACAGGCCCCGCTCAGCCCGTCCTCCCGCAGTCCTTCACAGGCGATGCACTTCCCTGGTTGCGAACGGGCCCGAGTAACCTATACAAGCCTCCCACGTGAAAAAAGGGGGCAGGCATACGCCCCGGGGCACCCTCAGAGGAGGCCTCGCACCCACCCCCCGTCCACCGGAATCGAGGTCCCGGTCACGTAGGCCGCCCGCTCCGAGACGAGGAAGGCAACCATCGCGGCCAGCTCCCGCGGCTCTCCCAGGCGCCCCATGGGGATCTCCTGGTTCCAGGCCTCGTAGGCCTCTTCCACGGTGGTCCCCCGCACGTCCGCGTTGCGCTCTGCCAGATGCACCAGGCGCTCAGTCCGAGTGAAACCCGGCAGCACGTTGTTCACGGTCACCCCGTCCGCCGCCACCTCGTTCGCCAGCGTCCGGGCCATCCCCGTCACCGCAGCGCGGATGCTATTGGAGAGGATGAGCCCTTCCACGGGCTGCTTCACCGCCACCGAGGTGCAGTTCACGATCCGTCCCCAGCGCGCCGCCTGCATGCCCGGGAGGACGGCCCGGATCAGCTCCACCACGCTCTCCAGATTCTGCCGCACCGCCCCCCGCCACGCCTCCAGGTCGTGGTCCAGGAAACTCCCCGTGGGAGGGCCGCCGGTGTTGGTGAAGAGGATTTCCACGACCCCGAAACGCCGCCGTGCTGCCTCCACGACCTGCTCGACGCCTTCCTGGGAGGAGAGGTCCACCGCCACCGCCTCCACCTCGACACCCTGGGTCCGCCGGATCTCCGCCGCCGCGTCGTGGAGCGCCTCCTCTCCCCGCGCGCAGATGACGAGTCGGACCCCGGCCTCGGCGAGCTCCTCCGCCACCGCCCGTCCCAGCCCGCGGCTGGATCCCGCCACGAGCGCCACCTTCCCCTCGATCCCGAGCTCCATCGGCCATCTCCTCCCTGCATCGTTCAGTTCATCGGCACCTTCCTCCCGGCCTTACACCCGCCCGCCCACGGAAAGTGTCGCCGCGCCGCCATGCTTCCGCCTCGGAGCCCTCGTCCGCGGGTGGACATCCGACACCGACCAGAGCACGTTTCGGAGTGGGCCGGCCGAGGGGCCGGACCCGCACCCTCCAACCTCACCCTCCACCTCCGAGAACCGGCATGACGGAACCCTTCCCGCACGATCCGCTGAGCGACCGCCTGGTCCTGATCACTGGGGCCACCGCCGGCATTGGCCTGAGTTGCGCCGTGGCCTTCGCCCGTCGGGGCGCTAACCTGGTTCTCACCGGACGCCGCTTCGAACGGCTGGTCGAGCTGAAGGAAGAGCTGGAGGAGGGGCACGGCGTCCAGGTCGCCATCGAGCGGCTCGACGTGCGGGACCGGGCCGGGGTGGAGGAGTTCGTGGCTCGCCTGGTGACCGAGGGCTCCATCCCCGACATCCTGGTGAACAACGCGGGGCTCTCCCGGGGGCTGGACCTCCTCCACGAGGGCCTGGTGGAAGACTGGGAGGAGATGATCGACACCAACGTAAAGGGGCTTCTCTACATGTCGCGCGCCCTCCTCCCCCACATGGTCCATCGCGACTCGGGCCACGTCATCAACATCGGGAGCACTGCGGGACACCTCGTCTACCCCCGGGGCAACGTCTACAACGCCACGAAGTTCGCCGTGCGGGCCCTCACGGAGGGGATGAACCTGGACGTGGCCGGAACGCGGGTGCGGGTCTCGAGCGTGGATCCGGGCCTCGTCGAGACGGAATTCTCCCAGGTGCGCTTCCACGGCGACACGGAGCGCGCCGAGGAAGTGTACGCCGGCCTGACCCCCCTCACCCCCGACGACATCGCGGACATCGTCTGCTATGTGGCCTCCGCCCCACCCCACGTGAACATCGCCCAGACGGTGGTCTACCCCACCGATCAGCGGAACGCCTACGTCGTCCACCGGGAGTCGGAGCCCGAGACCACGACTTGAACGTACCGAAGCCCCACCCCTACCTCGTCGTCTTCGCCCTCTGGCTCCTCGTCTTCTCGGCGAGCAGTCAGATCATGATCATCGCGCCCATCCTCCCCCTGGTGGGCGACGAGTTGGGAATCCGAGAGGCCCTCCTGGGCACCCTGGTGTCGGCATATTCCCTCATGGTGGGCATCTTCGCGGTCATCTCCGGGCCATTCTCGGATCGGCTGGGGAGACGGACGATCCTTCTCATGGGCACGGCGCTGATGACGGTCGGCCTCCTCGCGCATGGGTTCGTGGTGGGCTACTGGTCGTTCATCGCCGTGCGGCTCCTCACCGGGGTGGCGGGCGGGATCCTCTCGGGCTCCGCCGTCTCCTACGTGGGGGACTACTTCGAATACGGACGGCGCGGATGGGCCACCGGGTGGGTCATGAGCGGAGCGGCCTTCGGGCAGATCATTGGCATCCCCCTCGGGGTCGTGCTGGCGGGTGCGTTCGGGTTCCGGACCCCCTTCTTCCTCTTCGCACTCTCGATGGTCGCCACCTTCGTGCTCATCTTCCTCCGCCTCCCCCAACCGGACGTGGAGCGGAGCCCGGACCGCGTGACCATCACCGGAGCGGTGCGCGAGTACTCCTCCATGTTGCGGCAGCCCCAGATCGCCGCCGCGGCAGGGGCGTTCTTCCTCATGTTCCTGGGCGTCTCTTTCTACGTGGTCTACCTCCCCACCTGGCTCGAGCGCGAGGTGGGAGCGACCGCGAACCAGATCGCCCTCCTCTTCCTGGTGGGGGGTGTGGCGAACGTGATCGTGGGTCCGCAGGCGGGGCGCCTCTCCGATCGCATCGGCAGGAAGGGCATCATCCTCCTCTCCTGCCTGGGGCTCTGGGTCGTGATGTCTCTCACCACCAGGCTGGTGGGAAGCGTGTTCGCCGCCTTCCCCTACTTCTTCGTGATCATGGCGCTGGTGGCCATGCGCATCGGACCCTTCTCGGCTCTGCTCACCGCCCTCGTTCCCGATCGAAAGAGAGGCTCGCTCATGAGCATCACCGTAGCGCTCGGACAGGTGGGTTTCGCCGTCGGGGGGACCCTCTCCGGATTCATATACGAGGCGTGGGGATACGGGACCACCACCATGCTGGCGGGGGCGTCGGTTCTGGGGATGGGGCTCATGATCTGGTTCCTCGTGCCTGAACCGTCGGGAGAGGATTACATTCCCTCTCCCGGCCCCGAAGCCGGCACCGTTGCTCCCGACCCCGGCACGACGCCATGACCTCGACACCGGACGCAGACGCTCCCCTCGCCGTCCTCCTGGTGGAGGACGATCTCGATCAGGCGCACCTCCTCAGCTTCCTCCTCGAGGACACGGGCCGGTTCCGGGTCCGGGTGGCCCAGGACGGGGTACGGGGATCGAAGCTCGCGGCGGAAGGGGGATGGGCCATTGTCATCACCGACCTGAACCTCCCGGGCGCGTTCGGCTTCCAGGTCATCGAGGCCAGCCGTGAGCACCACCCCGACACCCCGATCCTGGCGACCACTGGCTTTTCGGGGCCCGAGTACGGCGAGGAAGCGAAGAAGCGGGGCGCCGACGTGATCCTGGAGAAGCCCATCGACCGGGATCAGCTCCTTACCGAGGTGAGGCGGCTGGTCGGTCCGGAGGCGATCGGGACCGCGCCCACCCCGGAGCCGCCGGTCCGTGCCGCGAATCCGGCCGAGGAAGGTGGCCCGCTCCAGGTCCTGGCCGTCGGAATCCGTCCGGGGGAAGTGGAGTTGGGGTGCGCCGGAACGCTCCTGCGGCACAGTGCTCGACAGGACAAAGTGGGACTCCTCGTCCTCTCCGGACGCGAGACCGACCAGGGAGACCGCGCCCGGAAAGCGGGACGGCGGCTCGGCGCTTCCTTTTTCATCGCGGCCGTCGACACCGAGGGCACGGACGGCTTCCGCGACGGGGTGGAAGCCTTCCTTCGCAGTGCCATCAACGATTTTCGCCCCGACGTCCTCTTCCTGCCGACGCGGCACCGGAGGGACCCGTTGGCCAAAGCTTTAGCCGATGTCGCCATGCCCCTGAGCGACGACGTGCCCCAGATCCTCGGCTATGACGCGGGCGACCCGACCCCGGCCTTCCGCCCCACCTCCTTCATGGACGTGGAATCCACGATGGAGGAGAAGCTCCAGATCCTCCAGGAGTACGGGGCCCCGGAGGGCTCGCTCCTCGACCCCCCGGAGGCGGCCCTGGCCGCGCGCTTCTGGGCCCGCTACACCGATGTCGGGCTAGCTGAGGCATTCGAGGTCGTCCGGGGTGACGGGCCCTGGATCGGGGGGAATCCTTAAGGGCTCGCCCGCACTCCTTCCACATCCACTCCATCGCACTATGTCCGCCTCCAGCTCCCCCATCCGCCACCTCTGCGTTTTCTGCGGCTCGAGCGCCGGGGAGGGTCACCGTTACCTCGCCGCCGTCACGGAACTGGGCACCCTCCTGGCGCGGAAGGAGATCGGTCTTGTCTACGGTGGCTCGCGCACGGGCACCATGGGCCGGCTCGCCGAGGCGGTGCTCGAACACGGGGGGGTCGTGATCGGGGTCATTCCCCGCCCTCTCATGGACCGGGAGCTCGCTCATCCGGGCCTCTCCCGGCTCATCGTGACCGACTCCATGCACGAGCGGAAGGCCCAGATGGCCGCGCTCTCCGACGCTTTCATCGCCGCGCCCGGGGGTCTCGGCACCCTGGAGGAATTCTTCGAAATGGCCACCTGGGCCCAGCTCGGCTTCCACCGGAAGCCCTGCGGCATCCTGGATGTGGACGGGTTCTATCGCCCTCTCGTCCAACTCCTGGACCGCGGTGTGAAGGAGGGGTTCATCCAGGAAACCCACCGCCGGATGATCCTCGTCGACGGCGATCCGGAGCAGCTCGTGGATCTCCTCTTTTCGTACAGCGCCCCGCCGGTTCCGCGCTGGATCGGCGACCAGGAGATCTGAGGTTCCCTTCTCCCCGACCCGTGCCGCCCGTTAGGTTGGGGATGATCCATCAGCCACCGTAGGCTCGAATGAAGGGAGGGCCGATTGGCCAACGCACCCCATCTGGAGTTCGAACGCGACATGGTCGAAGTTCAGGAGCAGATCGAGAAGCTCCTGGAGGTCGCCGAGAAAAAGGGAATGGACGTCTCCTCCGAGCTGTCCGAGCTCCGGAAGCGCCTCGAGGCGCTCCGACAGGAGACCTACCGGAACCTCTCGCCCATCGAGCAGGTCCAGGTCGCCCGCCACCCCCGTCGTCCCTACACCCTCGACTATGTCGGGCGGGTCTTCACCGACTTCGTCGAGCTCCACGGCGACCGGGCCTATCGGGATGACGCCGCCATCGTAGGCGGGTGGGCAAGGCTGGACGAGGACCCCGTCATGGTCATCGGCCACCAGAAGGGCCGGGACATCAAGGAGAACCTGCACCGCAACTTCGGGATGCCCCACCCCGAGGGGTACCGGAAGGCACTTCGACTCATGCGGATGGCGGAGAAGTTCGGTCGACCCGTCATCACTCTCATCGACACTCCGGGGGCCTATCCGGGCATCGGCGCGGAGAAGCGGGGCCAGGCCGAGGCCATCGCCATGAACCTCCGGGAGATGGCCCGCCTCCGGGTCCCGCTCGTCTCGGTGGTGATCGGAGAGGGCGGATCAGGCGGGGCCCTCGCTCTCGGCGTGACCGACCGCATCCTCATGCTGGAGCACGCCATCTACTCGGTCATCTCCCCCGAGGGGTGCGCCGCCATCCTCTGGCGCTCGGCCGAGCACCGCGCCGCCGCTGCGGCTGCGCTGAAGGTGACCTCCGCGCACCTCCTGGAGCTGGGCATCGCCGACGAGGTGGTACCCGAGCCCGCCGGGGGAGCCCACTCCGATTGGGACGCCACCGCCTCGTCCCTCCGTGCCGCCCTCATCCGCCACGTGCAGGAGTTGCGCGAAATGGACGTCGACGAGCGTCGTCGCACCCGCTGGGAAAAGTTCGGGGCGATGGGTGTCTGGCGGGACGAAGGCTGACGGGGGGATCGACGACTATGTCCGCTTTCGCCGAAGTCGGGTTCAAGGGCACGCGCAAGGAGTACTTCACCTTCTCCGAGCTGGAGCTCGAGCCGGGCCAGCACGTGGTCGTGGAGGCAGACCGCGGAGAGGATCTCGGGGAAGTCCGGGCCCTCGGCTCCGTGGCCGAGCGAAAGTGCGCGGCCTCGTCGGGTGGATGCGGTGCTCCGGTGCCGGACCGCAGGGTCCTCCGCCCCGCTCGCTCCGAAGAGGTGCTCCTGCTGGACAGCCTCCGCCAGGACGAGGAGCGCGTGCGCACCGAGACCCGCTCGAAGGTTCGCGAGCACGGGTTGAGGATGAAGGTCACCGAAGCGGAGTGGCAGTTCGACCGGAAAAAGCTGACCATCTACTTCACCGCCGACCGGCGGGTGGACTTCCGGGAGCTGGTGCGCGACCTGGCTCGGACCTTCCGGACCCGGATCGAGCTCCGGCAGATCGGGATCCGCGACGAATCGGCGCTCCTCGGGGGGGTCGGCCGCTGCGGCCGTGAGCTCTGTTGCTCTTCCTGGCTCCCCGAGCTGAAGCCCGTCTCCCTCCAGCTCGCCAAGGACCAGAACCTCTCCCTCAACCCGGCGCAGATCTCGGGGTGCTGCGGGCGCCTCATGTGCTGCCTCATGTACGAGCACGAGACGTACGTCCAGGCCCGCCGTCGCTTTCCCCGTGAAGGGAAGGAGCTGCGCACGGGACGGGGTACGGAGAAGGTGATCGGGGTGGACATCCTGAGCGAGCTGGTCACTTTGAGGAACCAGGAGGGGGACCGACGCACGGTCTCCCTCGACGAGCTCAAGTCCGAGGTGCGGAGCGCCTCCGGACCGCCGGGCTCCGCGGCCCCCCCGGAAGACGGCTGACCGCGCCCCCGGTCCCGCCCACCCATACCCCTGGAGAATCCCTCGCCCGTGAGTCCCCACGCACGTCAGTACCTCACCACGCCCATCTACTACGCGAGCGGCGAGCCGCACATCGGGCACGCCTACACGACCTTCCTGGCGGATACGCTCGCGCGCTATCACCGCCAGGCAGGTGCGGACGTCTTCTTTCTCACCGGCACGGACGAGCACGGGCAGAAGATCCAGGAGGAGGCCGCACGGCGGGGGATGTCGCCGATCCAGCTCTGCGACGAGATGGCGGCACGGTTCCAGGAGGCGTGGTCCGAACTCGATATCTCCTACGATCGGTTCATCCGAACCACCGAGGCGGACCACCGGGGCGTGGTGCAGGCCTTCCTCACCCGCCTCATGGACCGGGACCTCATCTACTCCGACGTCTACCGCGGCTGGTACTGCGTCCACGAGGAACGGTACTGGACCGAGAAGGACCTGGGCGAGGACGACACCTGTCCCGACTGCGGCCGCCCGGTGCGGGAAATCGAGGAGAAGAACTACTTCTTCCGGATGAGCCGCTTCCAGCAGGAGCTCCTCGACCACATCGAGCGGAACCCGGACTGGATTTTCCCGGAGATCCGGAGAAACGAGGTGCTGGGGTTCCTCCAGAAGCCCCTGGCCGATCTCTCCATTTCACGGCCCCGCACTCGACTGCAATGGGGGATCCCCCTCCCCTTCGATGAGGAGCACGTCACCTACGTCTGGGTCGACGCCCTCATCAATTACCTCACCGCCTCCGGCGCCATCCGACCCGACGCCTCTCCCGGCGAGCGCGGGTTCGACGACGTGGGCGATTCCTGGTGGCCCGCGGACGTCCACCTCATCGGGAAGGACATTCTCACCACGCACTGCGTGTACTGGCCCACACTTCTCCTCGGGGCAGGCCTGCCCCTTCCCCGTCGGGTCCTGGCGCACGGGTGGTGGGTCGTGGGAGACACAAAGATGTCCAAGTCCCTCGGGAACGTCGTGGATCCCCTGGAGCTGCGCGAGCAGTTCGGGAGCGATGCGCTCCGTTGGTTCCTGCTCCGTGAGATGCCCACGGGAGGGGACGCGTCCTACACTCCGGAGCGGTTCCTCGCGCGCTATGGGGAGCTTTCGAACATTCTAGGAAACCTGGCCAGCCGCGTAATATCCATGATCGACCGCTACCGCGAGGGCCTGGTTCCCGACGCGCCGGGAGAGGGTCTGGCCGGCCCCGCTCGGAGCACCCTCGACGACCTCCACCGGGCCATGGAGGGGTTCCGGGTGCACGAGGGTCTCGCCGCGGCCATGGACTTCGCCCGAAAAGCCAATGGATACGTGGAAGAGCGGGAGCCCTGGGCCCTGGCAAAGGACCCGGCCCGGGCGGAAGATCTCGACGAGACGCTGACCACCCTCTACCGGGCGCTCGTCCTCCTCACCGCACTGCTCATGCCGGTAATGCCCGGACGCATGGCCACCCTGGCCGCCGCCCTGGGGCTGGAGGGGGTTCCAACGCTGGAGCAGGCGGCTACGGAGGGGGGTAGAGGACGCAGCGTCACCCGTATCGAGGGCCTCTTCCCGCGGGCGGACGGCGCGTAACCGCGCCTTCGAGGGCAGGACGGGCCACGTTCACCTGGTCCGGGATCCGTGCCGGACAGCTTGACGTTGCACCCGGATAGTGGGTAGCTTTCAAAGCTATTGTCCCCGGGACCGTCCGAAGGATCCAGGTCAGATGGGAGCCGGACCCCGAACCAGCAGGTCATCAGTGATACGGTACCAGAAGTCATGATCGGAGAGAAGTGGCAGCTCCGTCTCCAAAAGTACAGCGGGAAGGAACCGCACCAGACCACGCTCTCCGGTCGCGCCGTCGCGGCGCTCGCGACTGCGGGTGTGGTTGTGTGCCTCCTCGCCCTCGTGGGACTCGTCTCCCTTGTCGCGCGCGGCTCCGAGGCGGTCCAGACCGTGCAGCTCGAGCGGACGAACACGATACTGGCCGAGGAGCTCGCCGACCTCAAGTCGCGCGTCGGTACCCTGCAGGAAGAGCTCCTCGCCCTCGAAGGCAAGGACTCTGAAATCCGCATCCTCGCCGGCATGGACACCATCCCCGCCGATGTGAGGCAGGTCGGGGTGGGCGGTCCCGGATCGGTGCGCCCCGAGGACCATCGCCTCCACGCCCTCGATCCGAAGCTCGGTGAGGAGGCCTTTGTCGCCGCGTACGATCTGAACGCCATGGAGCGACGCGCGCGCCTCCTGCGAGAGAGCCTCGAGCACGCTGCGGACTCCCTCCGGGCCCACCGCAGTCTCCTCGAATCGACCCCCTCCATCCTCCCCACGCGGGGTCGGATCACCTCCGGGTTCAGTTCGGCTAGAGCCCACCCCATTCACCACCGGGCGCTCCCGCACGAGGGGATCGACATTTCCGCCCTGCGGGGCACTCCGATCCTGGCGACGGCCAACGGTCGCGTGACCTACGCGGCCCGGCGCTCGGGCTACGGCCTCGTCGTCGAGATCGATCACGGATTCGGATACTCCACGATCTACGCCCACGCCGATCGGATCCTTGTGCAGCGGGGCCAGACCGTCGAACGTGGGGAAGTGATCGCGCAGGTCGGGAGCACGGGGATGACCACGTCCCCCCACCTCCACTACGAGGTGCGAGTGGGCGGCCGGCCCATGAACCCCACGAGCTACGTGATCACCGGGGTAGTGCCCTGACCGCACTGCGGACACCGCCGGTGCGAAGGACCGCCCGGACCCGGATCCGTCCATCCACCTCACGCGTCGTGATACCACCCCTCCTGAGTGCGCTCCTGCTCGTCCTGCTCCCGGTCCTGCCCGGAAGCGGAGGGGGAGCCATGGCATCATCGGACGTCGTCCAGGACTTTAGGCCGGATACCATCATCCGGGTCCCCGGCGGCCCGACCCTGGCCCACTTCGAGACGGGAGCGACCGAAGCCGTCGTGATCCGGGTCTCCATCCCCCTCGCTGAGTCCCCCGACGAGGCCGGGGTAGGCCACTTCATCCGCCACCAGGCCGAAGCCCGGATGCTCAACGTGACCTCGCGGATCGGCGCCCGATCCGAGGTCCACCGAACGTCCACCTCCCTCGTCTACCAGGTGGCCGGTGCCACGCAGGATCTGGACTTCCTCATCTGGGCGCTCCGAGAGGGGATGGCGCCCCCCGAAGCGGGAAGGCACGAGGCGGCCCGACGGGAGGCACAACTCGTACTGGATCGGCGCCTCGAGACCCCCGAGGGCACCCTTGCGCTGCGACTTCGCCGGACCCTCGCGCCCGGCGAGGCGTCCCTCCAGGGTACCACCGGAACCCTGGACCGTCTCCAGGCAGGGCACGTCATGGCCGCCTGGGCGCGCAGCCATCGCCCGAGCGAAGCGCGTGTCGTGGTCGTGGGACGAATCGAACCCGTGGTGGTCCTCGCCTCCCTCACCGGTCTCGGGCTGGATCCGGACGCGCCCGCCCCCCAGATCGCCCCTCCGCAGGATTCCGGCGAATCCCGGGGGGCGCCCGAGGTGATCCGGCGTTGGGTAGCCTATGCATATCCTCTCGACGGAACCCGGACCGCCTCCGCGCTCGTCGCCGCCCGTCACCTGTCCGGACTCATCCGGGAGCAGCAGGGCGACTACGAAGCCTCGGTTGAGCTGTGGGACTTCCCTCGGGGTCGAGCCCTCGTCTTCTCGGGAGCTGCGTATCCGCGCGGGCTCCAAGCCATGACGGCCCGCCTCACGGGTTTCCTCGAAGAAGCCATGTCGGAGTTGGACGAAGACCGCGTCTCCACCCTCACCGGCGAGCTCCTCACCGAGTTCCGGATGACCGGCAGGACACCCTGGGGGATGGCGGAGCTGGTGGGCCAGGCGTGGGACGCCGAGGGCAGTCCCGACGAAGTCGACCGCCTCATGGACGAGCTGACGCAGGTGGGGGCCGAGGACGTCCGTACCTTCCTCGCAGCACTCCGGGGCGTGTCCCCGATCCAGGAGGAGCTCCGCCCATGAGTCCCAGACTCCATATCGCGGTGGCCTCGATCCTCCTATTGGCCCTTTGCGGGCTCTTGCCTCCCCGCCCCGCCACGGCACAGGAGTACCGCCAGGTCCTCGTCCAGCCGGACCCGGGCGGTGTCATGGTGGCGGCCTCGCTCCGCTTCCCGATGGGCCACGAGGCCGACCCGGCAGGCCAGGAAGGCACCGCCTTTCTCCTGGCCAGACTCCTGGAGAGGGAAGGGGAGCGAAGGCTCCGCGAGGAGTTCTCCCGCATCCACATCGACGTGGGACGCGGAGAGTTCCTCGTGACCCTCCTCGCCCCGCGGGAGACGTGGGCCGACGCCTTCCGCACGGTGGAGTCGCTCGTTCAGGAGTACGCCCCGGCCGAGTCGGAGCTGGCCCCGATACGCGACGCGCACCTCGAGCGCCTCATTTTCCAGGCGGGTGCTCCCGTCCGGGAATTCGAGATCGAGCGGATGAGGATGCTGCTCGGGAGTAGCGCCCCCGGCGCCCGCCCTTCAGTGGGGAATCGGGGGTCCATCCAGGGGGTGCAAGCGGGCGGCCCGACGGCATTCCGGAACGATCACCTCATGCGTTCGGAGGCCGTCGTCGCCGTTGTCGGGCCCATCACGGATTCCGAGGTCGCTGCGGTGGTACAGGGACCCAGGACCGAGGTCCCCCCGCCGCGGTCCTTCGTGGAGGCCCCGCCGCTCCAGCCCGGGCGATCCGATACCCTTCCCGGGGACCCGGACAGCGTCCAGCGTCCGAATGCACCTCCGGAAACAGGGCCGCGGCCCCGACTTCGGCTCCCCTCCGCAGAGGCATCGCCCCTCGCGATCGCCGGCGGAGAGGCAGGCCCCCGCGCCTGGACCAGCGGGGAGCGGTCGGTGGTCGACCGGAACCTCACGAGCACCTGGATCTCGGTGGCCTGGCCCTTTCCGGCACAGTCGCCCCGGCTGCTTCTGGACTTCCTGGGCAGGACGCTCCACGAAGTCGTGGTCTCGGACCCGCCCGAACCGGGATTCTACGCTGCCGAAGTGGCGGTCCTGGAGGTCGAAGGGACCCCGGTGCTCGTCTTCTCGGCCACCGTCGACCCCCGAACGGCGTCTCGTTGGGAAGGCAGGATCGTGGACGCAATGGGAGCGGTCGCGGACTCCCCACCGGCTGGAGCATTCTTCGAGCTGGGGCGGCGACGGTTCCGCAACGCCCTCTTCCTCGACTTGTCCACGCCCGAGAACCGGAGCGCCTGGCTCGCTCGCCAGTACGCCACCCGCGGAGACACCCCCGACCTGCACGACCAGATCTGGCGCATCTCCCGGGAGTCCCTTGCCGGGGCCGCAGCCGCAGCGGGCCCCCCTCGCATCCTCCTCTTCGGCCCGGCCGCAATGATGGAGGAGTACGGGGAACGGGACACGCCCTGAGCGCCTCCCGTTCTTGCTGACAGCCCGCCCGCTTAGTACCTTCGGGCGGATTTCCGTTGAACCTACCGTTCTGTTGGAGCTCAAGATGATACGACGAAGCCTTTGGATCGTACTCCTCGTGCCCTTCCTCCTGGTGGCATGTGGACCGGGCGAAGTGATTGTGACGAGTGAAGTGGAGCGAAGCGATCCGGACACCGGGGAGCAGGTGATGCGCCCGGTCCAGAATATGGAGGTCCAACTCCTGCCCTACGATCGAGACGCCATCTTCGACTCCCTGACGCAGGCTGCGGCGACCCCCGAGCCCCAGCTTCCCCCGGAGCTCCTGGCCGCCCGTGACACCATCCAGCAGGCGCAGGCCACCTTCCGCGATGCTGAGAACCGGGTACTCTCCATCCGCGAGCGGCTCGCGCAGATCAACGAGGAGATGCAGCAGTACAACCCCGCCGAGACCCGGTACAGCCAGCTCTTCACCCAGTTCAACGAACTGGAGGGTCAGCTCAATCAGGCCGAGAACGTGCGGGACGAAAACTTCGAGCGCTTCACCGAGCTCCAGCGGGAGACCTTCGAGGAGCTGGAGCAGGCCCGAATCCAGATCCAGAACTGGGAGGACGAGGCGTTCGCCGACTTCGAGCTGGTCGTCGCGGAACGGCTCAGCGAGACCCGCCGGGAGATCGTAACCGACACCACCGACGCCACGGGGCGCGCCCAGCTCAGTCCCGCTCCCGGTGAGTACTGGGTCTACGCACGGACTCAGCTTCCCGTCGAGGAACTTTACTGGAACATCCGTGTGGATGTGGAGCGGGGAGATCCCCTGGAGGTCCGCCTGACTCGAGAGAACGCCGAGATCCGAGAAATCTTCTGATCGACTGGATCCGAGGCTCGGCACGGGCGTAGCGACGCCCGGCCCACGGCGCCCCGGGGGCCCTCCAGCGAGGGCCCCTGGGGCGTTGTCGTTCCCGGACGGCCGGTGCGGGCCACCCCCACCCCGCTCCCGAACCACCGCTCCCTCACTGCGGAGCCCCTGACCCGAGGAGATCGCCGATGGCTGCCACCCCGACCCCCAACCTCCACCTCGAAGACTCCGGTGTGGCACGAATCGTCTTCGACGACCCGGATCGCAGCGTCAACGTGCTCGGCGAGCCCGTCATGCGCCGCCTCTCCGATCTACTGGAGGAAGTGCGGGCGGGAGTCGACGCCGGGCGCATCGGGGGCCTCCTCATCGAAAGCGCCAAGGAGGGCTCCTTCATCGTCGGCGCCGACATCGAGGAGTTGGGAAGCATCGAGAGTCCTGGAGACGGTGTCGAAGCGTCCCGTTTCGGACAGGCGGTCTTCCTGGAGCTCGAACGCCTGTCCATCCCCACCGTGGCGGCAATCCAGGGTACCTGCCTGGGGGGAGGCACCGAGCTGGCGCTGGCCTGTCGATATCGAGTGGCCTCCGATTCCAACTCCACCCGGATCGGACTCCCCGAGGTACAGCTCGGCATCCTCCCCGCCTGGGGCGGTACCACCCGGCTCCCTCGCCTCATCGGACTACAGGCCGCCCTCGACCTGATTCTTACCGGAAAGCAGGTGGATGCCAAGCGCGCCCGGCGCCTGGGGCTGGTCGGGGAGGTGCTCCCCGACGAGATCTTCGCCCAGGCGTCCATGCGCTTCCTCGAGAAGCGAATGGCCGAAGAGATCGCTCCCGCTCGCGGCAGTCGTGGGTTCCTCAAGCGGTTGATGGAGGACACCGCCCCGGGACGCCGCATCATCCTCGCTGCAGCCCGACGTTCGGTCATGGAGAAGACGGGGGGCCACTATCCCGCTCCTCTCCGCATCCTGGAGGTGATAGGCCACTCGATGGGCCGATCTCTCGAACGCGCCTTCCAGCTCGAGGCGGAGGCGGCTGGAGAGCTCCTGGCCTCCCGGGTCACCCGGAACCTCCTCCATGTCTTCCGCCTGCGCGAGGGGGCGAAGAAGGCGTTCGGAGAGACCTTTCGGGGCGAGCCCAGGGAGATCGCCGACCTCGGGGTTGTGGGGGCGGGAGTCATGGGCGGAGGTATCGCGCAGCTGGCCGCGGCTCGGGAGGTCCGGGTCCGCCTGAAGGACATCCGTCACGAACCGGTTGCCGACGCGTTCTCCCATGCACGCAAGGCCTTCGAACGTGAGGCCTCGCGGGGACGAATCTCCGGCCGGGAAGCTGAGCAGGGGATGGAACGGATCTCCGGCGGCACGGACTATTCGGGGTTCGGCCAGCTCGATCTCGTGGTGGAGGCGGTGGTCGAGCGCCTCGACGTGAAGCGCACGGTGCTGGGCGAGGTGGAGGAGCGGGTGGACCCCGAGTGCATTCTGGCCACCAACACCTCTACCCTCTCCGTGGATGCCATGGCCGAGGCCCTGGAGCGCCCGGAGCACTTCTGCGGACTCCATTTCTTCAACCCCGTTCACCGCATGCCCCTGGTGGAAATCGTAAGGGGTGAACGGACCTCCGAGGGGACCCTCGCCTCCGTCCACGCCTTTGCGCGTCGCCTGGGGAAGGTGCCCGTGGTGGTAGGGGACGGCCCCGGCTTCCTCGTGAACCGGATCCTGGGTCCCTACCTCAACGAGGCCGGGTTCCTCCTGGCCGAGGGTGCCTCGATAGAGGACATCGACGGTGCCGCCACGGCATTCGGACTTCCCATGGGGCCGCTCCGGCTGGTCGACGAAGTCGGAATCGATATTGCCCGCCACGCCGGCGATGTCCTCCTCGAAGCCTTCGGAGAGCGGATGCGCCCATCGGCACCACTCGTCCGGATGGGCGAGACGGACCGCTTGGGCAGGAAGGGGGGGAAGGGGTTCTACCTCCATGGGGACAGCCGGAAGGACGAGAAGCCCGAGCCCGAGCTGCACACCCTCCTGGGGGACGCCGTCCCCTCGACCGCGGTGCACATCGACGAGGCCGACATCCGGGCCCGCCTCCTTCTGGTCATGATCAACGAGGCCGCGCGAGTGCTCGGGGACGGGATCGCTCGATCCGCCGCGGAGGTCGACCTGGCCATGGTGATGGGAACCGGCTTCCCGCCCTTCCGTGGGGGACTTCTGAGGTTCGCCGACGACAACCACCCCCGCTCCCTCGTGGAGCGCCTGGAGACCTTGGAAGCGACGCTGGGCGAGCGCTTCACCCCGGCGCCCGTCCTGCGAGAGCTGGCACGCGACGACCGGACTTTCTACGAGGCATTCCCGGTCCCCGACCGATGACCCGGGGAGAGGGGAGCGTGATCGGGGTGATCCCTGCGGCGGGCCGCTCCTCCCGGATCGGGAACCCCAAGCCGCTCCTGGACGCGGACGGAGCCAGCTTCCTGGAACGCACCGTGGGGGTGCTCCGGGAGGCCGGCATCGGTACGGTCTTCGTGGGTGTTCGGGAGGAAGGGAGCCCTATCGGCGCCATGGCCGGACGCACCGGCGCCCGGGTCGTGATCCCGGACGACCCCGATCGCGGCCCGGTGGCCACCCTGAGGGCCGTGGTCACCGAGGCGCGGGAGTTTGCGGGCGCCTGCATCTTCCTCCCGGTGGACCACCCCCTCGTGAGGCCCGCCACCATCCGCGAGCTCATCGAGAGGTGGAGGACGACCGGGAGGGATCTCGTGGTTCCTGTGCATCGAGAGCGCCGCGGACACCCCATCCTACTGGGCCCGACCCTCCTCCGGGAGCTCGGCCAAGGGGAACCCGGGACCGGAGCCGGCGAAGAGGACCTCGCCGATCTGCTCCACCCACACGATCATGCCGCCGATCTCGTGGAAGTGGACGACCGTGGCGTGCTGGTGGACATCGATACCCTGGCGGAATACCGCCGCCACTTCCCTGCCGCCTACCGGCGCCGCTTCCAGAAGTGGTGACCTTTCCCCGGAGGGTGCGGATCCACTACCTCCGCCCCCCGTCGAACCAGACGGTCTACCGACAACTCCTGGTGCACGACGTCAATCGGGTCAAGGTGACCCTCGCCAGGGAAATCGAGATGGAGGAGCCCCTCCGGTTCGGGGGGCGCACCGCGCTCGAAAACGGGTCGAGTGCGGTCTGGTTCACCTTCCCCGGGGCCTGGCACGACATCGGGCGTTTCCACCTGGCGGACGGCACGCCCTCGGGCATCTACGCCAACGTCATCACGCCCTGCCGCTTTCACCCGGGCGGGGTATGGAGCACCACCGACCTCTTCCTGGACCTCTGGATCCCGGCTGAGGAGGGGAGCTTCGCGTGGGGCGCGGCACGGCTCCTGGACGAGGCCGAGTTGGATACCGCGGAAGGGGCGGGACATGTGTCAGGGCCCCTCGCCCTGCGAGCGCGCCGGGAGGCGGCGAGGCTCCAGAACGAGCTGGCTGCGAGAACCTGGCCACCGCTTCCCGTCATGGACTGGACGCTGGACCGGACCATGGAGGTCGCCAGAGCGGGGGAAAGCGCCCGGGCTGGAAGCTGATGCCGGACGACAGGGCGGTCAGTCCTCCGCGCGCCTCCCTTCGTCCAGGACCTGGGCGGCACAGAGACGCCCCAGATCGATGTGCGTCCTGCGGAGGACGTCCTCCTCCTCCCGAAGGAGATCGATGAGTCGCTCGTAGCGCTCGATCGCTTCGGCCGGAACCTGGATCTCCTCGTGGTGGAAGACCCCCTGGTCCACGAAGAGGAGGCGCACCGTGACCACCCCTTCCTGCGCCTCGGCCATCAGTCCATCCCTCCCTGGGTGGTGTCGGCCCCGGAGACTTCCTCCTCTCCGTGCCCGATTCGCCCCAGCGCGGCATTGATCTGGGCGCCGAGCTGGGTGGGACTCCAGCTCTCCACCCGTTCAGCACGTCCTTCACCGGCGTTCAGGAAGATGGTCGGCGTTCCCGACACCCCGAGCTGCTCGCCGAGTTGCATGTTGGCCGTCACCACATCCGCGTACCGATCGCTGCCCAGGCAGGACCGAAACTCGCTCGAATCCAGCCCCAGATCCTCGGCATAGCCCACGAACGAGGAGAAGGGATCGCTCTGCCGGGACCACTCTCCCTGCCGCTGGAAGAGACGATCGTGGAACTCCCAGTAGCCTTCCTGGTCGCCGGCGCAGCGAGCCGCGCGGGCCGCCAGAAAGGAGTGCTGGAAGCCCCCCAGCGGAAAGTCGTAGTAGGCGAACCGAACGAGCCCCGGCTCGATGTAGTTCATCTCGAGGTAGGGCTTGGCCTGGTTCGTGAACGCCGCACAGGAGGGGCACGAAAAGTCCGAGAAGTCCATCACGACAATCGGTGCGTTCGGATCGCCCCTCTCCACCCCCTCGGCCAGCTGGACCAGCTCCTGCGGCCCGACATCGTCGAGGGGCACGGGACCACGGGCGCCCTGGTCCCCGGTAGAGAAGGCCACGTTCCAGATCACGATTCCGGCCGCCAGCACACCCACCCCGATGAGCACCCACCGAAAGCTGTTCGAACCCGAGGAGCTCCGGCCGTGTCGGCCATCCGCCCTGCTCGCCCTGCGTTTCTCCGCTCGATTCGACACCGTCTTGTACTCCTTCGCGTGATTTCCGTGATCCGGGCCGCCCTGGCCCGGAACGTCACCTCGTCAGCAACTCGACCAACTCGTCCGTCCGGCTCAGATCGGGGAGCACCACGTCGGCCCCTGAGGCCCGGAGCTCTTCTTCCCCGAACCGCCCCGTCGCCACCGCCAGTGTGCGGGTCCCATGATGCCGGCCGCAAGCCACGTCCCGCGGAGTGTCACCCACCACGACCACGTGGCGGGGATCGAACCGGACCCGCCACTTCCCCCATGCCCGCTCCATGGCGATCCCGGGAAGCTCGTTGCGCACCTCATGATCTGACCCGAAGGCGCCGAGCTCGAACCGGGACGCGAGTCCCACCGCACCCAGCTTGAGGTCCGCCCCCCGCTGGACGTTCCCGGTCACGAGCCCCATGGCCAGGTCGGCCAGTGACTCCAACGCCTCGACGAGCTCCATCACCCCCGGGAGCACTCGGGTGGGGTCATTCGCCATCCGCCGCTCCATCTCCTCGAGATAGGTGGTCCAGAGGGCAGGGAAGCCTTCGTCGATGGTGCGATCGTCGAGACCCGCGGCCGTGAGGAGCTCCCGGGCGATCTGGGGATCGGTCTTCCCCGAGAAGCTCCAGCCCTCGATGGGCCCCGTCGTCCCGTAGATCGTCTCGAGCGCGAGGTGGAACGCGCCCTTCGCCGGGCCACCCGTCACCAGCGTCCCATCGATGTCGAAAAGGACCAGCCGCTTCATGGCGCGACGACCCCGGAGGCCGCCGAGACGATGGCCCGCTCCAGGGCGGCTGCCGCGGCGATCCCGAGCTCCAGAATCTCCCGCCCGGAGAGGGGAGCGACCTCGTCCGCGGTGGAGACCGCGAAGGTCACATCGCCATCGAAGGGGGTGTGCGAGGGGTGGATCCGTCGGGCCACCGCGGTGCTGGCCATCCGTACGAGCCTTCCCAGGTCCACCTGGGAGAGAGGCGCGTCGGTAGCCACCACCGCCAGGCAGGTGTTTCGTCCGGTGAGGGGATCCCCTTCCTCGCCTCCCCCTCCTTCCCCGGCCGGCACAGGCCCGACACCCACCGCAGGGCCCGGAACGACCTCACCGTCGAAGCCATGGACATCCCCCAGGGCGTTCACGGCGGCGAGCGCGCCCACCGTCCACTCGGTCGCACGCCCCGAAGAGGAGCCGATCCCCCCTGCCCGCGCCTGGTCGAGGCCTCGCAACTTCCCGAGCGTGGCACCCGTTCCAGCCCCTACCCGTCCAGTCTGAACCGGTCCGGAGGATGCCGCCTCACAGGCCTGCCTCCCCTCCGCCGGCCCGGGACGCCCCCGGCCTGCGGCGAGGTCGTAGAGGACGGCGGCGGGGACGATGGGAACCGGCCCCATTCTGGTCCGATATCCGTCCCCTCGCTCCTCCAGCCACCGTACGACCCCATCTGCCGCCGCGAGTCCATAGGCCGACCCGCCGGTCAGGACCACGGCATCCACGCGGGGCACCACGTGTCGCGGGTCGAGCGCGTCGAACTCCCTCGAGCCCGTGGCCGACCCGAGGACCTCCACCACTCCTCGGAAGGGCCCCAGCACCACGGTGCAGCCGCTCCCTCCGCTCGGGACCTCGGCGTGTCCGACCCTCAACCCGGGGACATCCGTCAACGTCCCGCCGTCCACCTCACTCAAAGGAGCTCCCGGAGGAGGGACGGGTCCATGTTCCCACCGCTCACCACCACTCCGGTCCGCCGACCATCCAGGTCCAGTGACCCCGAGCGCAGGGCGGCCACGCATGCCGCGCCGGAGAACTCCGCGACGAGCTTGTGCTGATGGTGGAGGAAGGAGGTCGCCTCCCGGATGGCCTCGTCCGACACCGTGATCACGTCGTCGAGCAGCTGCTGGACATGGTAGAAGGTGAGGTCGCCCGGGCGCACGGGGGCCAGCCCATCCGCGATGGTGTCGATCCGGTCCAGGGTCACCGGCCGGCCGGCCTCGAGCGAGCGACGCATGGCCGCCGCCCCCTCCGGCTCCACCCCGATGATCCTGGCCTCCGGGACCAGCGCGCGCACCACCACCCCGGTGCCTGCGGCGAGCCCTCCCCCGCCAATGCACACCACCCAGGTGTCCATTTCGGGCCAATCCTCCAGGACCTCCAGTGCGGCGGTGCCCTGACCCGCGATGATGGGAGCCGCGTCGAAGGGGGGGACCATCTCGAGCCCCTCCTCCTCCGCGATCTCCTCCGCCCGCACCTTCCGCTCCACGGAGGTGCGCCCCTCGAGGACCACCGTCGCTCCGAGTCGCTCCGCGCCCCGCCGCTTCACCTCCGGCGCCGTGACGGGCATGACCACGGTTGCCGCCACTCCGAGCAACCTGGCAGCGAGCGCCACGGCCTGTGCGTGGTTCCCCGACGAGTAGGTGATGACCCCGGCCTTCAGCGCCTCCTCCGGGAGGGTGGCCATGTAGTTGAAGGCCCCCCGCAGCTTGAACGAGCCGGACCGCTGGGTCGACTCGAGCTTGAGCCGCACCTCCCCCCCGGCGCCTTCCGACAGTTCAGGGGACGTCAGGAGGGGAGTCCGGATCGCCACGCCTTTCAGACGTGCCGCGGCCTGGCGAACCGCCTGGAGCGATACGAGCTGTGGCGACTCGGTCACGGAGTCTCGTCCTCCTCCCCTTCCCCATCGACCAGCGCTTCCATGACCTCCAGCTCCTCCTCCAGCTCATCCTCTTCCGCGTCCTCGGAGATGACCCGGGCCACATCCATGATGGAGTCCGATTCGTCCAGGTTCACCAGGCGTACGCCCTGGGTCGCCCGGCCGATCACCCTGACCTGCTCGACCGACTGCCGGTTCACCACCCCGTTCCGCGTGATGAGCATCACCTCGTCGTCGGGAAGGACCGACTTTATCGAGACCACCTTCCCGGTCCGGTCGGTGGTCTTGATGTTGATGACCCCCTGGCCACCCCGCTTCTGGAGGCGGTAGGCGTCGATAACCGTGCGCTTGCCCATTCCGCCCTCGGTGACCACCAGAAGAGTGGAGTCCTCCCTCACGATGACCATGCCCACCACGTGGTCTCCCTTCGCCAGGGAGATTCCCCGGACGCCCTCGGTGGCACGCCCGAGCGGCCTCGCATCCTGCTCGTTGAATCGGATCGCCATCCCCTCGCGGGTGGCCAGGATGACCTCGTTGTCCCCATGGGTGATCTGGACGTCGATGAGCTCGTCGCCGTCCCGGATGTTGATGGCGTTCAGCCCCACGGTGCGGATGTTCCCGTACGCCGAGAGCGCCGACTTCTTGACCCGCCCCTGCCGCGTGCTGAAGAGGAGGTACTTGTCGTCCGCGAACTCCCGCACCGGGACAATGGCCGCGATCCGTGAGTCCGACTCGATGTCCAGAAGGTTCACGATAGGCTTCCCACGAGAGTTCCTCCCGCCCTGCGGAATTTGCCAGACCTTGAGCCAGTGGCACTGGCCGTCCCGGGTGAAGATCATGAGCACATCGTGGGTGGAAGCCACAAAGAGGTGCTCCACCCAGTCCTCGTCCTTCGTGCCCATGCCCCGCAGCCCCCGCCCCCCGCGCCGTTGCGCCCGATAGGTGTCCACCGGAATCCGCTTCACATATCCCTGGTGGCTCAGGGTGAGGACCATGTCCTCATCGGCAATCAGATCCTCCATCTGGAGGTCGGAGTGCTCCCCCACGATCTGGGTCCTCCGCTCGTCCCCGTACTTCTCGACGTGGGTCTCCAGTTCCTCCCGCACCACCTCCATCCGCATCTCCCGGCTCGCGAGCAGCTCCTCCAGCTCGGCGATCCGAGCGCGGACCTCCTCCAGCTCCGCCTGGAGCTTTTCCATCTCGAGACCGGTCAGACGGGCGAGGCGCATGTTCAGGATGGCCTCGGCCTGCTTCTCTGAAAGCTCGAAATTCTCCTGCAGCCGGGCGGAGGCGGTGGGGGTGTCGTTCGAGCCCCGGATGATCTTGATCACCTCGTCGATATTGTCGACGGCGATGGTGAGCCCGTCCAGGATGTGCTCGCGATCCTTCGCCTTCCCGAGATCGAACTCACTCCGTCGGACCACCACCGTGTGGCGGTGCGCAAGGAAGTGCCCCAGCATCTCCCGCAGGCTCATCACCTTCGGCACGCCGTCCACGAGGGCGAGAAGAATGGTCCCGAAGGTGGACTGCATCTGGGTGTGCTTGTACAGCTGGTTCAGCACCACGTGCGAGATGGAGTCCCGTTTCAACTCCACCACGATCCGCATCCCATCTCGGTCGCTCTCGTCCCGGAGGACTGAGATGTCGGTCACCTTCTTGTCCCGCACGAGCTGGGCGATCTGCTCGATGAGGCGGGTCTTGTTCACCATGAAGGGGATTTCGCGGATGACGATCCGCTCGCGTCCCGCGTCCATCTCCTCGATTTCGGCCTTCGCCCGCATGACGATGCGCCCGCGGCCGGTCCGGTAGGCGTCCCGGATTCCGTCCTTCCCGCAGATGAGTCCACCAGTGGGAAAGTCGGGGCCGGTGATCAGGCGCTCCAGCTCCTCCTGGGGAAGCTCGGGGTCGTCGATGAGGGCGGTGAGGGCCGCCACCACCTCGTTCAGGTTGTGGGGAGGGATGTTCGTGGCCATCCCCACCGCGATCCCGGAGGAACCGTTCACCAGCAGGTTCGGGAAGCGCGCCGGCAGCACCCGGGGCTCGTCGATCCGCCCATCGAAGTTCGGTGAGAACTGCACCGTTTCCTTATCGATGTCGGTGAGCATCTCGACCGCGATGGCGGTCAACCGCGCCTCGGTATAGCGGTAGGCGGCCGCCGAATCCCCGTCGATGGAGCCGAAGTTCCCCTGCCCGTCCACCAGGGGGTACCGCAAGGAGAAGTTCTGGACCATCCGGACCATGGAATCGTATACCGCGGAGTCCCCATGGGGATGGTACTTCCCGAGCACCTCTCCTACTACCGAGGCGCTCTTCTTGTACGCACGGCCAGGGTTCAGCCCCAGGTCGTTCATGGCGTAGAGGATCCGTCGGTGCACCGGCTTCAGGCCGTCTCGCACGTCGGGGAGCGCCCGCTGGACGATCACGCTCATCGAGTAGTCGATGAACGATTCTCTCATCTCGTCTTCGAGAAGCCGGGTCATAACCTTCTGCCCGTTTTCTTCTTGCATGGATCAGCCTGGGATGGGGTGCCGGGGAAATCGTCGGGACGGGCCCCCGCGAGGTGGGGTGGAACGGGGCCTGAACGTCGCTCTATAGACGTTGAAAAATAACGAAAAAGTGGGGGTTCCGGCAACCTCGCAGGCGGCCCCTGGGCGATGGGTCCGGAGAGGGGTTCGGGGAGACGCTCAGCTCTCCGGGTCCTGCACCAGCGCCTCGACGGGATCGTCGGGGATGGCGTCCGCCGCAGCGGCCGGCCCCCGGTCGGAGTAGCGTGCCCTTAGCTTCAGGATGCCGGGAAGCGCCTTGTGGAAGCTGCGGACCAGGTCGGGGTCGAAGTGCTGTCCCGCCTGGGACTCGATGAATGCCACTGCGCGCTCGACGCTCCACGACTCCTTGTAGGGCCGGTCGGTGGTGAGTGCGTCGAACACATCTGCGATGGCCACGATCCTGCCCACCAGCGGGATCTCCTCTCCCTTCAGGCTGCGGGGATACCCGGTTCCATCCCAGCGCTCGTGGTGGGTCAGGGCGATCTCCCTCGCCATCTGGAGGACGTCCGACTCGTGCTCCCCGATGATCTCCGCCCCCATCTCGGGGTGGCGGTGCATGAGCGCCCACTCCTCCGGACCCAGTTGACCCGACTTCTGCAGGACCCGGTCGGGGATACCGATCTTTCCCACGTCGTGCATGGGAGCCGCGTTGAGGAGGACCTCCAGCTCCTCACGGGGCAACCCCGCGGCAGCCCCGACGAGGCGGGAATAATGGCTCATGCGGATGACGTGGAGTCCGGTCTGATTGTCCTTGAACTCCGCCGCACGTCCCAGCCGTCGGATGATCTCGAGACGGGTAGCCCGCAGTTCACGAGTCCGCTCTCGCACCCGGATCTCCAGCTCCTGGTTCTGCCGGCGAAGTTGGAGTTGGGTCCGCACCCGGGCGAGGACGATGGGGGCGCTCACCGGCTTGGAGATGTAGTCGACCCCGCCCACTTCGAACCCTCGCGCCTCGTCCTCCACCTCTCCGAGGGCCGTCACGAAGACGACCGGAATGCCGCGTGTCCGGGGATCCGCCTTCAGCCGCCGGCAGACCTCGAACCCATCCATCCCCGGCATCATCACGTCCAGGAGGATGAGGTCCGGAGGGTCGGCCCCCAGCGCCAGCTCCAGGCCCAGCTCGGCCCCAAGTGCCACCCGCACCCTGAAGTCTTCCCGGAGGATCTCGTCCAGGATCATCAGGTTCTCCGGAATGTCGTCCACGACCAGGATGGACGGACGCTCGGAAACAGCTCGGTTCCCGGTCATGGCCGGGCCCCCTTCCCTGTGGACAGGGCCGTTTCCAGTTCGTCCAGCTCCTCGCGCAAGACCCCCAGGGCGACCCGTGCCTCGATGAAAGCATAGGAACGCGCGGGTACCGCCACCCGCGCCGCCATTCCGCCCAGCCGGCTCCCCTCCAGTCGCTGTTCGAGTTCCCCGGCCAGCCCCACCGCCCGGGTGTCACCGGTTTCCAGGAGGAGCTCCAGCTCGCCCAGCAGTCTGCGGATCGCCGACACATCCGGGACGCGGTCGGTCCCCTTCCCTTCCTCCTCACCCTCCGGCGCGCTCCCGAACCGCCGCTCGTCCTCCGGTCCCAGGACTGCCGCAGCGATCTGCACGAGGTCCGCTTCCACCGAAGCGAGGCGTCGCTCCACCTCCTCCCCTCGATCCTGCCGGAGCGCCGCCTCCAGCTCCTGCGCTCGCCGCTGAAGCTCTTCGGCACCGACGGTGCCCGCGAGCCCCTTGAGGGTGTGAGCGATCCGGATCGCTTCCTCGCGCTCCTCTCGCTCCAGGGCCTCGCGAACCCCGTCGGCGGACTCCGACTGGGTGTCCACGAACCGTCGTAGGATCCTTCTGTAGAGGCGATCGTTCCCCCCGGCGTTCCGGAGGCCCCGCAGGAGGTTCACACCTGCCGCCCGAAGCGCGTCCGGGTCGGCGCCCACAGCCTCCGCCGAGGCCTCCACCGACGAGCTCCCTGTTTCCACCGCAGCGCCCGCACCATCCCCGCCCCCATCCCGCGCACCGACCCGCTCCTCCCCGGATCCGCTCCCGAGGGGAGGTGCCCCCCGGCGACCGGGCCCCCGGCGACGTCCCTCCTCCACCCAGCGCCTCAGCTTCCCGAAGAGATCCTCCAGATCCACCGGCTTCGCGATGTGGTCATCCATCCCGGCTTCCAGGCACCGGACACGATCTTCCTCCAGAGCCCCTGCTGTCATCGCCAGGATCGGGACCCACGACACCGCCCGATCGGAGCGGATGGCCCGGGTGGCGTCGTACCCGTCCATTTCGGGCATGTGGACGTCCATGAGGACCGCATCGAATCCCAGCGGATCCGTAGTGAGGGCCTCCACCGCCTCTCGCCCGTTCACCGCGGTGACCGCCTCCACACCGGCCTCTCCCAGGAGGCCGAGAGCGACCTCTCTGTTCACCTCGTTGTCCTCGACGAGAAGGACGCGTGAGCCCCGAACCCCGGCATCCGTCAGGGGATCCTCCGCATGCGCCCGCTTCCGGGCCGATGCGGCGAGCTCCGCGGGCACCGCGAGTTCGAGCACGTGCAGGATCGTCTCGAGGAGGATCGAGGGCGTGACGGGCTTCAGCAGGACCGCATCGATCCCTTTCGCAGACTCTCCCCCCCGGCCCAGAATCTCTTCCCGCCCGTGAGCGCTGACCAGGATCACCGCAGGCGCCTTCTCCCCGTTCTCCATGCCCCGTAACCGCGCGGCGACGTCGAACCCGTCCATCCCCGGCATCCGCCAATCCAGGAGCACGAGTGGGTACGGTGTGCCCGCCTTTTCTGCGGTCCTGGCTTCGCGAAGGGCGCTCTTCCCGTTCTCTACAGAGGTTACGGCCATCCCGAACCCGTCCAGCATCTCCTCGAAGATCATGCGGGCGCTCTCGTTGTCATCGGCGACCAGGACCCGGACGTCGCGCAGGTCCGGCGTACGGCTCAGCACCTCCGTCGCCTCCGCCGCCCGCCCGAAGGAGGCCGTGAAGTGGAAGGTGCTGCCCTCGCCTTCCAGGCTCTCCACCCCGATCTCGCCTTCCATGAGCTCCACCAGTCGGCGCGAGATCGCAAGGCCGAGCCCTGTCCCTCCGTAGCGCCGTGTGGTGGAGGTATCGCCCTGGCTGAAGGCCTGGAACAGGTTCGCCACCTGAGCGTCCGTCAGACCGATACCGGTGTCCCGCACCGCGAATCGCAGGGTGATCGTGGACTCGCCGAGCACCACCGGCTCCACCCGGATCACGATCTCCCCGCGTTCGGTGAACTTCAGCGCGTTGCTCACCAGGTTCGTCAGGACCTGCCCGAGGCGGAGCGGGTCTCCCACGAGGTGGGCCGGAGTGCGCGGATCCACGCGAACCAGAAGCTCGAGGTTCTTCTCCTCGGCCCGGAGCGCGAAGAGGTCCACCACGTTCCCCAACACATCCTCGACCTCGAACGGGACCGCCTCCATGTCGAGCTTCCCGGCCTCGATTTTCGAGAAGTCCAGGATGTCGTTCAGGATCCCGAGGAGGGTCCGGGACGACGCCTCCAGTTTCCGGAGCTGGTCGCGCTGCCTCGGGTCCAGGTCGGTGCGGAGCACCAGGTGTGCGAGCCCGATGATCGCGTTCATGGGGGTGCGGATTTCGTGGCTCATGTTGGCGAGGAAGTCCCCCTTGGCCCGGTCCGCCGCTTCCGCCCGGTCACGGGCGACTTCCAGCTCCCCTTGCACTTCCTTCAGCGGTGTTACGTCGGTGGAGACCCGGCAGACGGCCGCCGGGACCGCGTCGGGGCCCAGGATTGGAAAGACGACGGTGAGGAAGTCTCTTACGCGGTCGCCCACCCAGGTGCGCTCCTCGATCGTGATCGGTTCCCCCTCTTCGAGCGCCTCCTGGTCGGCGCGCTCCCGATACATGGCCACCTCGGCGGCGAAAAGCTCCCGGTCGTTTCGACCGACCGCCGTCCGCCGCGCGATGCCCATGACCCGCTGCCACTGAGGGTTCACGAGGATGTATCGCCCCTCCAGGTCCTTCGCCGAGATGAGCGCGGAGGAGTGGTCCACCACTCCTTTCAGGAACTGCTGGCTCTCCCGGAGGGCCCTCTCCATCTCCTTTCGTTCCCTCAGGTCGTGCAATACCAGGAGAAGAGCGTCCTCGGCAGGGGTCAGGTCCACCCGCCGCACCGTCACCTCGAAGGGGATGGGCTCGTCGTCGCGGCGGGGGAGGGTCCAGTCCTCCCGCACCTCCCCGTCCCGATCGGCGCGGCGAAGGAGGTCCCGGATCGCAGCGGCGCCGAACTCTCCGCCGAGGTACTCGGCCACAGCGAGCCCGAGCACCTCCTCCTTCCGATGCCCTCCGAGGAGAGCGAGCGCGGCGCCATTGCAGTCCACGACGTCCCCGTCCTTCACCAGGAAGTAGCCGTCCGGGGAGCTCTCGAAGAGGACCCGGAACCGCTCCCTCGCCCGATACTGCTCGGTCACATCCGTGATGGTGTGGACCAGTCCGCCCTCGGGGAGGGACTGGGCGTGGACCTCGAGCACCCGCCCATCCGGGAGAACGAGGGGCCCCTCCTCAGCCTCGCCCCGCCGGATGCGGTCCAGCTCGTTCCGCAGGACTTCCTCCCGGTTGCCCGCTCCGTGGACCCCTCGCTTCACATCGTATCGGACGAACTCCTCCAGGGGGCGCCCCGCTTCCACCATGCGCTGGGGGTACCCCCGGATGGCGGCCCACCGGTCATTGTAGACGCTCAGCCGGAGGTCGGAATCGAAGGCCGCCACACCTTCCGCCATGCTCCCGAGTACGGTGCGGAGGAGGTCGCGCTGGTCCGCGGCCTCACGCGCTGCGGTGTCGGCCCGGTTCCGAGCCGCTCGCATCCCCTCGATACCAGCCACGAGGAGGGTGAGCAACAGCGCGGTAAGGAGCGCGACGAGCACGTCGCGGGCCAGGAGGAGGGGCGGGCGCCACCCGCTGCGGGGTTCGAGGGCGAGGATCCAGGTCGCCGAGGGAATCGGGATCCGCTGGGCCACCGGATCCGCTCGGGCCGACGCCGGCTCCCCGGCGAGACCATACTCGCCCGTGGCGTCCACGTAGAGCGAGTATCGATATCCCGCAGCGTCGAGCCCGGCCAGGTCCACGCCCTGGAAGAGGGAGGAGAGAGGCAGGGCCGCCCCCACGAACCCCCAGAAGACCTCACCGGGAAGCAGGACGGGTACCTGCACGACGGCGACCTGCGTGCCGTCGTCCAGCGTGAGGGGGGCGACCACCCCGACCTGCCCCCCATCTTGAAGCGCCTGGACCCAGGAGCCGAAGGTGGTGTCCTGGGCGAGATCCCGGCCCACGACTCCCTCGGGAGCCGCGCCGGCGGGGAGGACACGACTCACCGTTCCTCCGGGCTGCAGCCAGATTCCGGACCCCGCGGGAAGCGAGACAATCAGCTCCTCGGCCACCGGTTCCAGCCCGGCGGGGATCGTGCGAGCCTGGCGCACGAGCATCGCGATCGCATGGGCCGCGGCGGCAGCCGCCCGCACCTCGGCCTCGATCTGGCCTGCGCGCACCGTGGCGTCGAGGAGGGCGGCCTCCCGACGCTCGAGCTCGCGGTCCTCGGCCTGCCCGATGACGATGTAGGTGGCACCAGAAAGGAGAAACGCGAGAACGACGAGAACCCGGAGGCGGCTCCAGACCCCGGGGAGCCACCCCGATCCCTCGATCCTGCGATCGCGGTCCACGTCGTTGCTCATCTCCTCCTGCCGGTTCGCATGTGCGATCCCCGCCCGTGAGCGCTGCGGTTACCCCGGAACCCCTGCCGGAAGTACCTCCTTCAGGAACCGCCCCGTGTGGCTCTCCCCGGTCGCCGCAATCTCCTCGGGCGTCCCCTGGGCCACAATACGGCCACCCCGTGCCCCCGCCTCCGGTCCCATGTCCACGACCCAGTCGGCAGACCGGATCAGGTCGAGGTTGTGTTCAATGACCAGGACCGTGTTCCCAGCCTCCACCAGGCGTCCCAGCACATCCAGGAGCTTCTCGACGTCCTCCCCGGAGAGCCCCGTCGTCGGCTCGTCCAGAATGTAGAGGGTCCGCCCCCGCTTTCCGGAAGCGCCCGCCAACTCTCTCGCAATCTTCAGTCGCTGGGCCTCCCCTCCGGAGAGCGTCGTGGCCGACTGCCCCAGACGCAGGTATCCGAGGCCGACCTGCTGCAGGTACCACAGCGTCTGACCGAGACGATCCGCGCGCACGAAGAAGCGGATGGCCTCATCCACCGTCATCTGCAGCACGTCCGCAATCGAGCGCCCTCGCACCTTCACGTCCAGCACCTCGGGCTTGAATCGACTGCCCCCGCAAATCTCGCACGGCACGAAGACATCCGCCATGAAGACCATCTCCACCTCTACCTGCCCGGCCCCCTTGCACTCCTCGCACCTCCCACCGGTCACGTTGAACGAGAAGTGGCGGGGCTCGTAGCCGCGCTGCCGGGCGAGGGGTTGGCTCGAGAAGATCCGCCGCACCTCGTCCCAGGCCTTGATGTAGGTCACGGGGTTGGAGCGAGGAGTGCGACCGATGGGGCTCTGATCCACGAGCACCACCCCGTCGAGCTGCCCCGCCCCCTCCAGGGTGTCGAACTCGCCCACGGCCTCGCCCAGATGCTCCTTGGCCGAAGTCTCCCCGCCCCCCAGCTCCCGCTCCAGGGCGCGGTAGAGGATGTCATGTACGAGGGTCGACTTTCCGGATCCGGACACCCCAGTGACCACCGTCAAGGTACGGAGGGGAAGCTCGAGATGCACGTTGTCGACATTGTGGAGACGGGCTCCCTTGAGCCGCAGGCGCGCGCCATCCACCCTTCGGCCGGCCCGCGTCCCCTCGGTGTCCATCCGACCCGAGAGATATCTGCCGGTGGAGGTGTCCGCCTCCTCGAGCTCCTCCGGCGTCCCCTCGAAGACCACCCGGCCGCCATGCTCCCCGGAGCCGGGCCCGAGCTCTACCACGTGGTCCGCGGCGCGTATGGCCTGGGGGTCGTGCTCCACCACGATCACCGTGTTTCCCCCGTCACGGAGTTGCCCCAGGAGGTCCAGGAGCGCCCCCGTGTCGCGGGGATGCAGCCCGATGGAGGGCTCGTCCAGGATGTAGACGGTGTCGACCAGCCGCGATCCGAGGGAGTTGGCGAGGGTGATTCGCTGCGACTCCCCCCCGGAAAGGGTGCGCGCCTGTCGGGAGAGGGAGAGGTACCCGAGCCCCACGTCCACCAGGAAGGAAACGCGGGTCCGCAACTCCCGGAGGATGGTGGCGGCGATCTCCCGTTCGCTCCCCTGAAGCTCCAATCCCCCGACCCACGCCGAGAGCTCCTCCAGGGAGAGGTCACTCACCTCGGCGATGGACCGCCCCGCCACCCGGACGTTCAGCGCCTCCCGACGAACCCGCGCCCCTCCGCACGACGCACAGGTCCGCGGACTCTGGTACTTTCGCAGGAAGACCCGGATGTACTGCTTATAGCGCTTCTTCTCTCGCGACCGCAGGAAGGGGATCACTCCCCGGAACGCCCGGTCCGTGAGCCGCCCCGCCCCGGAGCCCGATCCCTCCAGGACCGCACGGCGGAATTCCCCCGGAAGGTCCTTCCACGGCAGGTGCATGGACACCTCCCGCCGGTCCGCATACTCCTCCAGGCGGGCCCGCTCCCGACGATACCGTGGCTTGGACCAGGGGTCGACCGCCCCCTCGTCCAGGGACTTCTCCGGGTTGGGGATTATGAGGTTTTCATCATATTCCAGCGTCGCACCGAACCCCGTACACTCCGTGCACGACCCGTACGGCGAATTGAAGGAGAAGAACTGGGGGTTGGGCTCCGGGAACTCGATCTCGGGGTGATCCGGGCACCGGAAGCGCTCGGTGAAGGATAGGCGGCGGAACCCCTCCGCCTCGGGAATGAGGATGAGCGCCTCCCCCTCGCCCTCTCGAAAGGCCACCTCCACCGAGTCGGCGACCCGCCCCCGGCTCTCCGGATCCACCTTCAGGCGATCCACGACCACCAGGAGCTCCTCCGCTGCCGAGAGGTCCGCCGGCTCTCCGTCGCTCCGGACCGGCTCCGTCCCCCCGAGATCGACCGTCGCCCCGTCCGCCAGCACCCGCACGAACCCGAGAGCGCGCAGGTTCTCGACCAGTGCATCATGGGTCGCGGTCTCGCTCCGGGGGAGGGGGAAAGCAACCATGAATCGGGTACCGGGGGGGAGTGCGAGGACCGCCTCCACCGCAGTGTTCACCGTATCGGGTCGCACCTCCCGACCGCACTCCGGACAGAGGGTCCGCCCGACCCGAGCGAAGAGGAGCCGGAGGTAGTCGTGCACCTCGGTGGCGGTCCCCACCGTGGACCGGCTCGTTCGCGTGGGGTTCTTCTGCTCGATGGCCACCGCCGGCGACATCCCTTCGACCCGGTCCACGTCCGGCTTCTCCATCCGCTCCAGGAACTGCTTGGCGTAGGTGGAGAGGGACTCGACGTAGCGGCGCTGCCCCTCGGCGAAGAGGGTGTCGAGCGCCAACGAGGACTTTCCCGATCCGGAGGGTCCCGTGACTACCGTCACGGCCCGCCGCGGAAAGTCCACGTCGACATCCTTCAGGTTGTGTTGGCGCGCGCCGCGGATGCGGATGTGGGTATCCATGCGGGCTCGTTCACAGGGGGAGAGGGCGCAGCGCTGTCCCTACCCTCGGCGCCCCGCCGGGATCCGTTCGCGGCTTGCACCGACTTACGTGAGGCGTGCAGCTTTGGCCTATGCGGTATTCACTGAAGAGCGTGATTCCTTCGGTTTCGATGCGCGCGATCCACCTCAGGGCGGTTCGGAGCCTGGCATGCGTGCTCCTCGTGGGCGCGCTCGCCTCGGGGTGTCGGGCGCTCGGACCGCCCCTACCCCCGGTTCCCGCACCCGATGGGGCATGGACCGAGGAGGGGATCGCCTCCTGGTACGGCCCCCCTTTCCATGGACGCACCACCGCGTCCGGTGAGGTCTATGACATGGAGGCGATGACCGCCGCGCACCCGACCCTCCCCTTCGGCACGGTGGTGCAGGTCCACAATCTGGAGAACGGACTCTGGACAACCGTCCGCATCAACGACCGCGGTCCGTTCGTGGGCGGGAGGATCGTGGACCTCTCGCGTGGAGCGGCCCGTGAAATCGACATGATCGGCTCCGGGATCGCCCGCGTGCGCCTGGTAATCCCCTCGCCCCCGGAGTGACCGGCAGCCGGCCCCGTACCGGGGTAACGGGTGGCGGCGTCAGCCCAGCTCGCGCTGGAGAAGCTCGCGGGCCAGCTCCGGGTCGGCCTTCCCACCGCTCCCGCGCATGACCTGTCCCATGAAGAAGCCCACGAGGGCGCGCTTCCCACCACGATAGGCCGCCACTTCGCCGGGGTGGGCGGCGAGCACTTCCCGGACCAGGGGGAGGAGCGCATCGGGGTCGCTGACCTGCGCCAGGTCCAGACGCTCCACCACTGCCCGGGGCTCACCCCCTTCCCGGGCCAGCACCGCGAGGGCCTCCCCCCCCCCCGTGCTGGAGACCGCCCCCTCCTCTACCAGGGCCACGAGCCCGGCCAGCTCCTCGGGTCCCATGGGCAAATCAGCGAGGGCGCGGTCCCCCTGGACCGGGGGGAGCTCATGGATGATCCAGTTCGCCAGGGGGACGGCGTGGGCTGGCGGCGCGTCGACCGACTCCGGTGAAGGCCAGGCGGCGACGGCAGCTCGAAAGTACGCAGCCACAGCGGGGTCCCGGGCGAGGATTTCGGCCTCCACGCTCCCGATACCGAACGTATCTTCTAATTCAGAGATGCGGGCCCGGACCCCGGGAGTCGGGGCAGGATGGGAGCCGGCACTCGCCTTTCGGGAGGCATCCTCTTCGTTACTCCTCTTGGCCTCGGAGCGTTTAGAAGAATCAGTGTCCTGCTTCTGTTTCTCCTTTCCCCAGGAATCCCGCAGGGTCTCGATGCGGTTGAACACGAGGCGTCCATCCGCCCTGGACCCGGGATCCCGCCAGAAGTATCCCACCCTCTCGAACTGGTAGCGGGTGTCCTCCGGATCTCCGGCCACCGAGGGCTCCACAAGGGCTCCCTCCACCACCGTGAGGGACTCGGGGTTCAGGAAATCGGCCACCTCGGCGGCGCCATCCTCGACATCGGCGGCCTCCGCCGCGGCAGCGTCCGGGTCCGGAACCGAGAAAAGCCGGTCGTAGAGCCGCACTTCGCATGGGAGCGCCTGGGCTGCCGAGAGCCACTGGATTGTCCCTTTGACCTTCCTCCCGTCCGGAGCGGTCCCTCCCCGGCTCTCCAGATCGACGCTGCAGCGCAGCTCCTCCACCTCGCCCGCCTCATCCTTCACCACCTCTTCGCAACGGATGATGTAGCCGTAGCGGAGCCGCACCTCTCCCTGGGGAACGAGCCGGCGGAATCCGGAGGGAGGGTCCTCCGCGAAGTCTTCCCGATCGATGAAGAGCTCTCCCGAGAAGGGGACTGTACGCGACCCCTCGAGCGGCACGTCGCGGGGGAAGTACGGCGCCTCGAGCTCATCCACCTTCCCCTCCGGCCAGTTCGTGAGGACGACCCGGAGGGGGCGAAGGACCGCCATCACCCGGGGCGCCTTCCGGTTCAGGTCGTCCCGGACGGTGTATTCCAGCTTTGCGAGCTCCACCCGCGCATCAGCGCGAGCGACCCCCACCATCTCGCAGAAGGTCCGGATCGCCTCGGGGGTCACGCCCCGCCGTCGGAGCCCCGCCACCGTGGGCATCCGCGGATCGTCCCAGCCGTCCACATGCCCGGCCTGCACCAAGCGTAGGAGCTTCCGCTTGCTCATGACCGTGTAGTCCAGGTTCAAGCGGGCGAACTCGTACTGGCGGGGGCGGTGCTCCACCCCTGTGTTCTCCACGACCCAGTCATAGAGCTCGCGGTTGTTCTCGAACTCCAGCGTGCAGAGGGAGTGGGTCACGCCCTCGAAGGCGTCCTCCAGGGAGTGGGCGTAGTCATAGAGTGGGTAGACACACCAGCGGTCGCCGGAGCGGTAGTGCTCCGCGTTCAGGATGCGGTAGAGGACCGGGTCACGCATGAGCATGTTCGGCAAACTCATGTCGATGCGGGCCCGCAGGACGTACGCCCCGTCTGCGAACTCTCCGTCCCGCATCCGGCGGAAGAGGTCGAGGCTCTCCTCGGGGGGACGGTCGCGGTCCGGCCCGGCCACTCCCGCCTCCGTCACCGTCCCCCGTCCCGCGCGGATCTCCTCCTCGCTCTGGCCGTCCACGTAGGCGAGTCCGTCGCGGATGAGCCCCACGGCCAGGTCGTACATCCGCTCGAAGTAGTCCGAGGCGAAGTAGAGGTGCTCTCCCCAGTCGTACCCGAGCCAGCGCACGTCCTCCTGGATGGCTTCGACGTACTTCCGGTCCTCTGTCAGGGGATTGGTGTCGTCGAAGCGGAGGTGGCACCGCGCCCCCTCGAACTCCCGCGCGATCCCGAAGTTGAGGACGATGGACTTGGCGTGGCCGATGTGGAGGTAGCCGTTGGGCTCCGGAGGGAAACGGGTGACCACCCGTCCCCCGTGCTTCCCCTCCGCCACGTCGCGGCGGATGATCTGGCGGATGAAGTCGTTTCGAGAGGGTCGGGCGGAATCTTCCGTGACAGGATCGTCGGCTGGTGCCATGGGTCCCAGAGGCTTTGCGGGAATCAAACGTAATGGTCGGACAGAGCCAGGCCCGCAAAGCTAGGCGCACCGCGGGCAGGGCGGAAGACCGACGCGCCTAGCCCGACCACGGCCTGGATCGTTTGCCCGCCGAAGGCGTTCCATCTAGACTGATCGACGAGGGCGGCCTTCGTCGCCCGCTCGCGTCACTCCGCCGGCAGCCCCTCGCCCTCGACGGATTCCCCCTTCCTCCAGGAATTGCCGCATGAGCACCTCCACCTTCGGGAAGTTCGCGCTCGTCCTCATTCTGACGGCATTCTCCGCCTCCCCCGGGATGGCACAGGAGACCGAAGCGTCGGAGACTCGTACAACGACCCACGACCTGGTCGCGGCGCTTGCGGACAGCATCGGGGCAGTGCGCCGGGGAGGCGACCCGCTCCCGGTTCCCCCCGACGTGGACCCCCGCTATGCGGACCGCCTCAACTCCGTGTCCGTCGCCGCATTCGAAGAGGAGCTCGCCGCGCTCGAACGACTTCAGGGACTCTCCGGCCAGATCGACCGCGCGGCGCTCGGCCGCGGCGATGCGCTCGATCTCGAGATCCTCGATCTTCAGCTTCGGGATCGCATCGCGGAGCTCCGCTTCCGGGGGTACCTCCTCCCGCTCGGGAGCCGTTCGGGGTTCCAATTCAGCTTCGCCGGGCTCCCGGAACGGTCCGAGTTTACGACGGTGGAGGACTACGACCGCTACATCGCGCGAATGCAGTCGTTCCTCGAGCACACGAGGCAACAGATCGCGCTCCTCCGGGAGGGCATCCGTACCGGCATGGTCATGCCTCGGGACGTCCTGGCGAATTATGAGGAAACGGCGGCCATGCACGTGGCCGCCGATGCATCGCAGAGTGCCTTCGCCGACCCGCTCGATCGGGTGCCCAGCGAGTTCCCGGCGTCCGACCGTGAGCGCATACGCCGAGACGGCATGGCCGCGATCCGGGAGTCGGTCATCCCGGGCTTCGCCGAGCTCGCGGCCTTCTTCGTGGAGGAGTACATCCCCGCCTCTCGCAGCGAGCTGGGGGCGGTAGGCCTTCCGGATGGTCGTGCGTACTACGAACACCGGGTTCGGATGTACACGACCCTCGACATTTCACCCGAGGAGGTGCACGCCATCGGTCGCGAACAGGTGGCGTTGATTCGACGGGAGATGGACGGGATCCGGAGGGACGTTGGATTCGAGGGGGACCACGATGCGTTCGTCGAATACCTGCGCACTGAACCACGATTCACCGTGGCAACCGAGGTCGAGTACCTCGCACTGGTGTCGCACGCCGCCAAGCTGATGGATGGTCACGCCCCTCGGCTCTTCGGCCGCCTGCCGCGAACACCCTACGGCGTGCGCCCCATGCCGGCGCATGTCGCGGCACGACAGTCCGCAGGCTACTACGACCGCGGCAGCCCGGACGGCTCGCGGGCCGGGTGGGTCAACATCAACACCTCCATGCTGGAATCGCGCCCGACCTGGGCCGCCCGCGCGCTTGCCTTCCACGAGGGCATACCGGGTCACCATCTGCAGATCATGCTGGCGCTGGAAAACGAAGATCTCTCCGAAGTTCGGCGCAACGCCTCCATCACGGTGTTCGTCGAGGGCTGGGGGCTCTACGCCGAGCGTCTCGGGCTCGAGGTCGGACTCTACGATGACCCGTACGATCGCTTCGGAATGTGGAGCTATCAGATCTGGCGAGCCTGTCGACTCGTCGTTGACACCGGCATGCACGCCCTTGGCTGGTCGAGGCGCGAGGCCATCGACTTCATGGCCGAGAACACGGGGATGACCGTGGAAGCGGTAACCGCGGAGATCGACCGCCACATCACCGAACCGGGCCAGGGGCTCGCCTATACGATGGGGGAGCTCGTCATCTCCGAGCTGCGCCAGGAGGCCGAGGACCGGCTCGGCACGGAATTCGATGTCCGACACTTCCACGATGCCGTGCTGCGGAACGGAACCCTGCCGCTCCCCCTGCTCCGAGAGGAGGTAATGGCGTGGATCGATGCCAGCGCTACCGGCACATAGGCGCCAAGCTCGGGTAGCGCGGCGCAAGGGGACATCCGGGATCGCACCTGGCGTCCCACCGGGATCCAGCAGCAGGGGAGGCGACGATGAGGGTGCTCGTGATTGGCGCAAATGGACTGACGGGGCGGGAGATCGTCCGGCTTCTCCGGGACGGCCCCCACGACCCGGTGGCCATGATCCGGGACCCGGAGCAGGAGAGCTTTTTCAGCGACCTCGATGTCGCCACCGTCCTCGGCGACCTGGAAGAGCCCCTGGACCCCGCCCTGGAGGGAATCGACGCCGTGGTGTTCGCGGCGGGCTCGGGCTCCTCCACCGGACCGGAGAAGACGCTGGCGGTGGATCGGGACGGGGCGGTGCGGAGCATTGCGGCGATGGAGGAGGTCGGGGTCGAGCGATACATCATGCTGAGTGCGCTCCGGGCCGACCCCGGAAGCGAAGGGCACCCCATCTCCAGCTACCTCCGGGCAAAGGGGATCGCCGACGAGCACCTCCGCCGCAGCGAGCTCGACTACACGATCGTGCGGCCGGGGCGGCTCACGAGCGACGAGGCGACCGGTCGGGTCACCATCGCCTCCCGGCTGGAGCCCGGCGGCTCCGTGTCGCGGGCCGACGTGGCCGCGGTGATGGTGGCGTGCCTCGACCGCCCGAACACCGTACGGAAGAGCTTCGACCTGCTCGAGGGAGGGACGCCGATCGACGAGGCGCTCGATGCGGTGTGAGGGTATGCGACCCCAGGGCGGACGAGCCAAATTCCTCCTCCTCGCGAACGGGCGGAGCCTGCAGGGTGCCCGTCATCCGCCACGATCCATCGACTTCCCGGTCGAAGAGTCGCACCTCCCCTCCCTGAGCCACGAAGAGCGTGGAGCCCGCATGAGCGAGAGATGCCCCGAAGCCATCGCGAACTTCGGGGTCGGGTGGGGCTCCGAGCGCACCGAGCTTCTTCCGCCGAGGAGGCGGGAGACCGATGGACAACCCCATGTTGGTTTGACTGTGGAACCCTCGCCTCTCAAGTTAGTAGGACATTGTCACGGCCCCGCCTCCGCACACGTGGGGTCCTTGTTCCGGCTGGGTCGTCTGGTCTGCCCGGCCGGCGCGATGGGGCCTAAAACGCAGGCAGGAGATCCCGATGAAAGCCCGCCTAGCGGCAGCGGCACTTCTCGCGACCCTGGTCCTCTTGGGGAATGCAGGGGAGGGGATTGCCCAACGTGCCGCGGGAACTGGGGCCCCCGACTCAGTGCGGGTCACAGGAGAGGTGCTCGACCGGGCCACAGGCCGGGGTATTCCGTCCGCAGCGGTGACCCTGTACCCCGTGTTCGACGAATCCGAGATCGCCTGGCAGGGGTCCACCGACGATCTGGGACGCTTTCGCACCGGTGTCCTGACCATGGGCACCTATGAGTTCCGCGCCGAGGTCATCGGTTTTGAGTCGGTGCGCAAGACGGTGCCTTTGCTGGGAGCGGCGGGAGTGCACCTGCGGGCCCAAATGGTTCCGGAGGCGCTGCTGATGGATCCGATCGTGGTGACGTCCCTACGGCCTTCCCGTCTGGAATCCTCCGGCTTCTTCGACCGGCGAAGGATGGGTCTCGGGCACACCTTCACCCGAGAGGATATCGAGGAGCTGAATCCCCTCCGACCGTCCGATATCTTCCGAGCGGTCCCCGGTGTGCAGGTCGTCCCGTCGCGCGACGGCTACGGGAGCACACTTCGCTACCGGGGCGGCTGTCAGCCGCAAGTCGTCATCGACGGCATGACCGTAGAGGGTCCCTTCGCCTTCGACGAGCTCCTGACCGTCCAGGACATTGAGGCGGTCGAGGTATACTCCTCCGGAACGGCTCCGGCCCGGTTCAGCAGGGGACAGTCTGGCTGCGGCACAATCCTGGCCTGGACGAGAGGTGGTGGAGACACGGACGGAGAGCCGATGACCTGGCAGCGCCTGGCCAGGGCGGCCGCTATCGTAGGTCTCGCCTACCTGGCTAGCCAACGCTGAGATAGGCAATGCGGCAAGTATGCTGCGGGTATTTGTAATACAGTCCTCGAGCGTGATGAGCACATGAGGACCAACCTCTCGGGGAGATCAAGATGAAGATCCGGAGCCGAATCCTTGCCCCAAGCATCGTGGCACTTCTCACAATCTTCACTGGCGCATGCGCCGCTGGTGGGGGAGCCTCGGTCGAAACGTCTTCGTTGGCCCCGCTGACCGTCGAGGAGATCCAGGACGTCTCCGCGAACAACCTGTACGAAGTTGTTGCAAGCCTTCGACCCCAGTGGTTGCGATCGCGCGGATCGCTCTCTATCAGCAACCCTTCCGCGGGGGAACCGGTGGTGTACGTGAACCAGATGCGGATGGGGTCTATCGAGGTGCTCCGTGAGCTCCAGCCGTTGAGTATCGTGGGCATCCAGTGGATCACAGCGAGCGATGCCACGACACGCTTCGGGCTGGGTCATGCCGGCGGAGTGATTCAGGTCCTCACAAGGCGTTCTCCGGACTGAGACCGCCAGGCGTTCAAAGCCAACGTAGGGTATCCCACCCCGAGGCAACTGAGCCGTGGACTCCGACCCTGGTCGGAGGCATGCCTTTAGCACTCCGCCTTGACCATGGCGCGAGATCCCTTCGCGGTGCTCCCTCCACTTCGTCAACGGCCTTCTCGCCTTTGGGGTTCTAACCTCCCCCGTCGCCGTCCCGCTCCTCCTCCCGGCGGGCCCGCTCCCGCTCCCACCACTCCGGGTTCCGCTCGCGCACCAGCGCGTTCATCTCGTCCTCCGAACGGTCGGCCACGTTCGCCCGACCGGGAAGGGTCTGAGTCTCGGGGATCAGCCGGGTGAAGAGCTCGTAGATCACCGGATCCAGCGCCTTCAGCTCGGCGCGGTCCCGCCCGGCGGTCCCGAGGTACCACTCCAGGTTCACCGCCCAGTATTCGTTGAAGGTGTTTCCGGCGTAGCCCCGGGCCGTGGGGAGTTCCTGCTCTCGCGCGGCGCGGTAGGCATCCACGATCTCCTGGTACCACTCCGGATCGGCGTTGGCGATCCCGGCGCCCATGATCCCGTGGGCGAACTCATGCACGCAGATGTTCGCACCCCAATAGCGGGTGTCGTAGTACCCCAGGACGTTCTCCTCCGCGCAGGAGGTGAGGGTGCCCCCCATCCCTCGGGCCCGAGCGTTCCAGTAGGCCTCCGCCGACCGATACCCGAGCCCGCCGGGCTCGTAGTAGTTGCTCCGCTCCCCCTCCGTCAGGCGTGCATCGAGGAAGCGAGGGACGATCCAGTCGCGCTGCTCGGGGATGTCCATGGTGTACTCGGTCTCGGCCATGATCACGATCCGGCCACCGTTCTCAATGATGGCCTCGCGCACGTCGGGGCGGTGGGCCAGCATGTAATTGACCTGGTCCCGGACGATGAGGAGCGCCTCGTCCCGCACGTTCCCCGAGGCGAGGATGGGATAGCCGGTGGCATCCGCGTGCTTCTTGTAGTAGGTGGTGTCCAGGTCGAAACGCTCCACGAGGTCCGGCGGAGGAGGCCGCACGACATGGCTGAAGTAGTCGTCCACGAGGGGCGCCGGCCGGTCCTCCGGAAGGGGATCTGCTTCCCACTCCTCCAGATCGGTGGGCGGCTCCCACCCCGGCGGGTGGCACTCGGGGACCGAGCGACGCCCCTGCTCCTCCTCTTCCTCCGGCGGCGGCTCCGGCTCCGGCATCTCCCAGGGGCACTCCATCATGGCGGGGCGCTCCCGCGGGGGGATGGCATCGGGACCGAGAGCCTCGATGAGGGCGTCTACGGCGTCCTGCAGCGCCCGCGCCTGCGAGCGGACCCCCAGGAGCGCGCGACGCTGTGCGACGGGGTCCGCTCCGACCTGGTCGTCCTCCTCCTGGGCATCCTGCGCCAACAGCGCTGGCGGGGCCCCGAGGGGTGCGGCCGCAAGGGCGAGGGCAAAGACGAGTGATGCTGCAGCCATACGCATGATTTCGATTCCTCACTTCCGGTGTCGGTCCTGATGCTGCCGATGCGGAGACCGGCGGGATGGAGCGGGATAATACCCGGGTCGCACAGAGGGTGACAAGTCGCGCCTCCGCGCCCGTTGACCTCCGCCCGCCCCCCGCCTACCTTCGGTCCATGCAGATACAGCGGCGACTTTGCGGGCAGCCCCTGAGTGGGGCGCACCATCGACACCACGCCCATCACGCGCCCCGGACGGGGCGGGTGCGGGTCGGGGTGCGCGCCTGACGAGGGACGTCGCCACCAGATTTCGACCGACCCGCGGCCCGTCCTCCACCGGACGGGCCGTATTTTTTTGTGCCCGCTCCGGACCCCGATGCCCGATGTGAAACGCAGGACGTGGGACACCGAACAGAGGAGTGCACCGAAGTGCTGAGAATTGCGATACCGAACAAGGGACGGCTTTCGGATAAGGCCTTGGAGCTCTTCGAAACCGCCGGGCTCAAGGCCGAGTTCCGGGCCGAGCGGGCCCTGGTGGCCAGCCTGGGGGAGGACTTCCAGGCCATCTTCGTGCGGGCACAGGATATCCCCGAATTCGTGGCCGACGGGGCCGCCGAGCTGGGGGTCACCGGCGCGGACCTGGTGGATGAGGCACACCGGGAGGAGGTGGCGGAGGTTCTGGACCTGGGCTTCGGGCGCTGTCGGCTGGTGGTGGCGGTCCGCGAGGAGAGCCCCTACCGCTCCCCCGAGGAGGTGCCGGACGGCACGCGCGTGGCCTCCTCCTTCCCCGGAACGTCCCGGCGCTACTTCGAGGATCTCGGAACGAACATCCAGGTGGTGCCGGTTTCCGGGGCAGCCGAGATCGCGCCCCACCTCGGAGTGGCCGACATCATCGTGGACCTCACCTCCACGGGCTCGACGCTGCGGGTCAATGGGCTCCGCGAGTTGGCGACCATCAGCGAGTCCTCGGCGCGTCTGGTGGCCAACCGCTCGGTCCTGGACGACTCCGTCGCTGCCCCCATCGTGACCCAGCTCGCCACCGCGCTCGAGTCGGTCCTCCGCGCCCGTACCAAGCGCTATCTCATGTCCAACGTGCCCCGCGCCCGCCTGGACGAGGTGCGACAGGTCCTACCCGGCATCTCCGGACCCACCGTCGTGGACGTGCTGGACCAGGGCGATTGGGTCGCGGTGCATGCGGTGGTGGACGCGGACCGGGTCTACCAGACCATCGCCCGCCTCAAGCAGCTCGGGGCGGAGGGGATCCTCGTGACGGGCATCGAGCGCCTGATGCCCTGAGGACGAATCTATGATGAAGCTGAAGCTCAGGATGGACGGAAAGGTCTCGGAGCTCGCTCCGGACGAGCGGGAACTCCTCCTCCAGCGCCGTCCGGCGAACGAGGGCGAGCTGCGAGGGCGGGTCGCCGCCCTCATGGACGAGGTGCGGCGAGAAGGTGACACCGCGCTCCTCCGCATGGCCCGGGACTTCGACGGGGTGGAACTGAAGCGACTCGAGGTGCCTCGGGAGCGCTGGGACGAGGCTCTCGCCGGGCTCGACCCTGCCGTGCGCGCGCAACTTGAGCGGGCCGCGCGCAACCTGGAGGCATTCCACCGGGCACAGCTCCCCTCCGACGTGGAGCTGCAGACCGAGCCCGGCGTGCGCCTGGGGCGGAAGGCGGTCCCGCTGCGGGCGGTGGGAGTATACGCACCGGGCGGACGGGCCGCCTACCCCTCCTCCGTCCTCATGGGAGTCGTCCCCGCCCGGGCCGCCGGGGTCCGGGAGATCGTGGTGACCTCCCCGCCGGGACCCTCCGGCGAGCCTCCCGCCGAGGTCCTGGCAGCCTGCGCGATTGGAGGTGCCACCAGGCTCTTCGCCCTGGGAGGCGCCGGCGCCGTGGCAGCCCTCGCCTACGGTGCCGGGTCGGTCCCGCGGGTGGACGCCGTGGTGGGCCCGGGGAACCGCTGGGTGACGGAGGCGAAGCGTCAGGTGGCCGGAGAGCTCCGGATCGACTCTCCCGCAGGCCCCTCCGAGGTCCTGGTGGTGGCGGGACCGGAGGCGGACCCGGAGCGCGTGGCGGGGGAGTTGGTGGCGCAGGCGGAGCACGACCCCGAGGCCGCGGTGGCGGTGGTGAGCTGGGACGCCGGGCTCCTGGAGCGGGTCCGCGAAGCGCTGGCGCGCCAGGTGGAGTCGACCCCGCGGCGGGAAGTGGTGGAGGAGGCCCTCGCGACCCTGGGCGCACTCCTGCTGGCGGAGGACCGGGCCGAGGCACTTCGGTTCGCGGAGGACTACGCCGCGGAGCACCTCGCGCTCTTCACCGACGACCCCCGGGGTGACATGGCCTCGCAGACCACCGCCGGGACCGTCTTCCTGGGCTCGGACTCCACGGTGGCCTTCGGCGATTACATGACGGGGGCGAACCACGTCCTCCCCACATCGGGGCGTTCGCGGTCGTTTTCGGGGCTCTCGACCCTCGAGTTCCTGCGATTCTTCACCTGGCAGGAGCTCACGACGGAGGGGGCGGCAGCCATGGCCGAGGGAGCGGCCCGGCTCGCGGACGCGGAGGGGCTCCCGGGTCACGCAGCAGCAGCTCGGGCTCGGGCCTCGCGACCAGGCGACGGGAGGGACGGCGCATGAGCCCCTTCCCTCGCGAGACCTACCGGCCCCTCACCCCCTATGCCCCGGACCGCCGCCCGATCGCGGTGGACCTCTCGGACAACACGAACCGCTGGGGAGCCCACCCGGCGGCGCTGCGAGCCGTGCGGGAGGCGGATCCGGAGGAGCTCCTCCGGTACCCCCCGGTCTACGCCGATCGGCTCCGGGCCGCCGTGGCGCGCCGGTTCGGGGTGCCGGAGGAGGCGGTGGCCACGGGGTGCGGCTCCGACGACCTCCTGGACTCGGCCTTCCGAGCCGCGGGAGAGCCGGGGCAGGGCATCGCCTTCATCCCGCCGACCTTCTCCATGATCGAGATCTTCGCGCGGATGAACGGGATGGCGCCCCTGCCCCGGAACGGGAGTCCCTCCCCGGAAGCCCTCCTGGAGGGAGACCCGGTCCTCGTCTACCTCTGCCGTCCGAACAATCCCACCGGGGAGGTCCAGCCCCTCGAATGGGTGGAGGAGCTGGTGGCGGCGGGAGGCCCGGACGGCCCGGTCATCCTCATCGACGAGGCGTACGCCGAGTTCATGGACGAGCCTTCGTTTCTGGAGTGTGCCGTGGATACCTCCCGGGTGGTCGTTCTCCGCACCCTGTCCAAGGTGTATGGGCTGGCGGGGCTCCGGGTGGGGTTCGCTGTGGGGGCCCCTGAGGTGATCCGCGAGATGGAAAAATCGCGCGGCCCCTACAAGGTGAACCGCCTGGGGGAGGCGGCAGCGGTGGCGGCGCTGGAGGACGCCGAGGGGTGGGTGCCCGGAATCGTGGGGGCGGTGCGGGCGGGGCGTGCGGCCCTCATGCGTGAACTCCGGACACGGGGCCTCGCCCCCCTTTCCTCGGGAGCCAACTTCGTGTGCGTCCCCCTGGAGGACGACGGATCCGGGGGGAGAGACGGATCGCGGCCTGCGTTCGGCGACCTCCCCCCCACTGCAGCCGCGATCACAGCTGCGCTGAGAGAACGGGGAGTGGCGGTGCGCCCCTTCCCGGGCCTCCTCGGCATCGGGGAGGCGATCCGGGTGAGCATCGGGCCTCCCGAAGAGATGGCGAGCTTCCTCCGGGCTCTGGACGGGATCCTCGGGACCACAAATGGATGAGCGAGAGATGACCGAATCGACTGCAGGAACCGGGGCCGAGCAGACGACGGGGGCCCCTGTACGGGTGGTGCTCTTCGACTACGGGGCCGGCAATCTCCACTCCCTCCGGAAGGGGCTGGAGGCCGGGGGCGCCCAGGTCACCGTGAGCACCGAGTGGGACGAGGCCCTGGCACAGGACGCCCTGGTGCTCCCGGGAGTGGGCTCCTTCGGGGCGGCCGTGGAGGCGCTACAAGGACACGAGGAACGGGTCCGTGGCGCCCTGGACGAGGGGCTCCCCTGCCTGGGGATCTGCCTGGGGATGCAGCTCCTCTTCGCGGAGAGCGAGGAGGGCCCGGGGACGGGGATCGGGTTCGTCCCGGGGCGCGTGCGGAAGCTCCGGACCAGGACCATCCCGCAGATGGGGTGGAACGACGTGGCCTCCGCCCCCGGGGCTGGCGCCGGGAACCCCCTCCTGTCGGGACTCGAGGCCGGCTGGGCGGCGTACTACGCGAACTCCTTCGTGTGCGATGTGGTCGATCCCGACGAGGTGATCGCCCGCTCGGAGTACGACGGGGAGAGCTTCCCCGCAGCCCTGAACCGGGGGCGCACCTGGGGTGTCCAGTTCCACCCGGAGAAGAGCTCCACCCCCGGACTCCACCTCCTCCGCAACTTCCTGGCGGAGGTACGGCGGGGGAGGGACGGATGAGCCCGATAGATGGTGGACCCACCTTCAGCGCCGTTCCCGCGGTGGACCTCCGCGGCGGACGGTGTGTCCAGCTCGTGGGGGGCCGGCCGGAGGAGGAACGGGTCTCGCTCCCCGACCCGGTGGCGGTGGCGAAGCGGTGGCGTGGACTGGGATACCGGGTCCTCCACGTGGTGGACCTGGACGCGGCCCTGGGCAGCGGGGACAACCTGGACCTGGTGGAGGAGATCGCCCGCTCCTCCCCCGGCGAGCTCCAGGTGGGGGGAGGGGTCAGGGACGAAGCCCGCGCCGCCTCGCTGCTGGCCGCAGGTGCGGACCGCGTCATCGTGGGGACCCGCGCGGTGGACGACCCGGAGTGGCTCGCCGAGCTGGCCCGGGCGCACCCGGGAGCCGTCGTGGTGGCGGCGGACATCCGGGACGGGATCGTCCTCCGGAAGGGGTGGGCCGAGGCCTCCTCGCTGGAGGTACTGGACTTCCTGGTCCGACTGGCTTCCCTTCCCCTCGCAGGGGTGCTCTGCACCGACGTGGGGCGGGAGGGCCGGGTGGAGGGAATCGACCGTCAGGGGGTGAGCCGGGTGCTGGAGGGCTCCCCGCATCCGGTCTGGATCTCGGGAGGCGTCACGACCCTCGAAGAACTCCGCTTCCTCCGGGACGGCGGAGCGGCAGGCGCAGTACTCGGAATGGCCCTCTACACCGGGGCCCTCGACGCGAACCAGGTGGCGGAGGAGTTCGGCAGATGAGTCGGATCACGCGGGAGACGGGAGAGACCCGGATCGTGCTCGAGGTGCACCCCGGCGGCGGACCCATCGCCGTGGACACCGGCGACACCTTCCTGGACCACATGCTCACCACGCTGGCCCGCTACGCCGGGCTGGCCCTCGAGGTGGAGGCGGGGGGAGATCTCCGGCACCACCTCGTGGAGGACGTGGCCATCGCGCTGGGAGTCGCCCTGGCGGCGGAGGTCCCGGCGAAGGCGGACCGGTACGGCTGGGCCACCGTCCCCATGGACGAGGCACTGGTCCAGGCCGCGGTGGACGTGGGCGGACGGCCCTACTACGTGGGCCGACTCCCCTCTACCCTCTACGAACACTTCCTCCAGTCGTTCGCCGTGAACCTGGGGGCCACGCTCCACGTCCGGGTGGTGCGAGGGCGGGATCGCCACCACGTCGTGGAAGCCGCGGTGAAGGCCACGGGACTGGCTCTCCGCCAAGCCCTCCGCGAGGGGGACCAGGTGTTCAGCACCAAGGGGTCTGTCTCCCTCGAACTCGAAATCGAGGGGAGCTGACGGATGCTGCGACCGAGGCTGATCGTCTGCCTGGACGTGGAGGACGGGCGCGTCGTGAAGGGGACGAAGTTCAAGGAGCTCCGCGATGTGGGCGACCCGGTGGAGCTCGCGCGGCGCTACGAGGCGGAAGGGGCGGACGAAATCGTCTTCCTCGACATCTCCGCTTCGCACGAGGGGCGAAGCACCCTCCTGGACACCGTCCGCCGAACCGCCGAGGTCCTCTTCATCCCCCTCACCGTGGGGGGTGGGGTACGGACCGAGCACGACATGAACTCCCTCCTCCGGGCGGGCGCGGACAAGGTGAGCGTGAACTCGGGAGCCGTCCGCGACCCGGACGTCTTGACGCGGGGCGCCCACCTCTTCGGGAGTCAGTGCGTGGTCGCCTCCATCGACGCGGCGTGGAGCGAAGAGGGGAACGCCGGTCCCGGCTGGTACCACCACACGCACGGCGGGCGGCAGCGCACGGAGCTCGAAGCGGTATCCTGGGCCCGGGAGTGTGCAGCGCGGGGCGCCGGAGAGATCCTCCTCACCTCCATGGATCGGGACGGGGTGCGGACCGGCTACGACCTGGAGCTCACGAGGGCGGTGGCGGCGGCGGTGAACGTGCCGGTCATCGCGTCGGGAGGGGCCGGGAAGGCGGAGCACCTGCGCGATGGGTTCCAGCGCGGCGACGCCGACGCGGTCCTGGTGGCCGGCATCCTCCACGACGGGCTCACCACGGTGACGGAGCTGAAAGAGGCCCTGACCGGATGGGGGATCCCCGTGCGGCCGGGCCCCACCGCCGACGCCCTGACCGACGCCTCAACCCCCTGATGGCCCACCGATGACCGACCGCACCCTCCGCACCCCCACCGACCTCACCACCCTCACCTACGACGACCGGGGGCTCGTGCCCGTGGTGACCCAGGACGCCGCGAGCGGAGCCGTGCTCATGGTGGCCTGGGCCGACCGGGAGGCGCTCGAGCGTTCCCTGGCCTCCGGACTCATGCACTACTGGTCGCGCTCCCGGGGCGAGCTCTGGAAGAAGGGGGAGACCTCGGGGAACCTGCAGCAGGTGGCCTCCCTCCACACCGACTGCGACCGGGACACCGTCCTGGCGCGGGTCCGGATGGAGGGACCGTCCTGTCACACAGGAGAGGCGACCTGCTTCGGCCAGATCGAGGGCGGGGAAGGTGGGCAGGGCGCCGCAGCCACCCCCTCCACCGACATCATCTCCGAGCTCTGGTCCGTGCTGGAGTCCCGCAACCGGGAGCGGCCCGAGGGGAGCTACACCACCCGCCTCCTCACCGACGAAAACCTTCGACTGAAGAAGCTGGGGGAGGAGACGGTGGAGCTGGTCACCGCAATGGTACGGGGGGACGAGCGGACCCCGGAGGAGGGGGCGGACCTCATATACCATCTCCTGGTGGCGCTCATGGGAGCCGGACACCAGTGGGAGGAAGTGGCGGAGGAGCTCAGGAAGCGGCGCGGCTGACCGACTTCACATTGCGCTGAACACTGTGTACCCGTCACGGATGACCCAGCGCACGCGCGTCAGGGCGGTGGGGTCGGAGGAGGGATCCCCCTCCACCAGGGTGAGATCCGCGGTCATCCCCGCCTGGACGAACCCGGCGTAGCCCCGGTCGAACCTCTGCGCCGGCTCGACCGTGAGCGCCTCCAGGAGCTGACCGAAGCCCGCGCCTGCCTCGTCGAGGAGGGTGAGCTCCCCGGCCGGATCGTACTCGGGGACGTATCCCGCGCCCGTCCCGAACACGACCGCCCCACCCCCGGCCAAGTGGGCCGCCACCGCATCCACCGCGTCCGATACCCGACCCGCGGCGGCCTCCGACGGCTCGCCCTCCCCGGGGTAGGACGCCAGGTTCAGTGAAGGGACGAGCGCCACGTCCCCCGCCGGCATCCCGGCGAGATCCACCTCCTCGGACTCCATACCGGACCACCACCCACTCTGGTGGATCCCCGGAGGAATGGCTCCGCCGAGACCGAGGATGTTGGGACCCCGCACCGTTCCGGAGGCGATCCTCTCCGTCAGGGTGCGCAGCTCGGCCTCGCTGGAGCCCACATCCACGACGGTGGTGAATCCGTAGCGGGTGAAGCGCTCCCGGAGTGCCGCCGAGAGCTCGTCATCGGTCCCTCCCTCGGCCAGATCCAGGATCCCGTCCTCGATCCAGACGTCAGCGTTCCAGAACCCAGCCAGGACCGAGAGCCCGCTCGCATTCACCCGGCTCGCCCCCGGCGGCACCTGGACCTCCCCCCGCTCCCCCACTGCCTCGATGAGGCCGTCCAGGACGATCACCACGCCGTCTTCGATGGGGTCCGCGTAGGGGGAGGCGAAGACGAGGGCGCCCATGATGGCGAAGAGCCCGTCGTTATCCCAGTCCTCAGCGGGGACGGGCTCCTCGCACGCCGCGAGGAGGAGGATGGGCAGGACGGAAAAGATCCGAAAGCGACGGGTCATGGACGGCGCGGAGGAGTGGGGTCCGTGGGTGCCGGGGCGGCGCGAGGCGCACCTCCCCCACGAGCCGCCACGATGGCGCCCCCCGTCGTCGCGCGCAACCAGACGTCGGGGGCGGGGATCCTTCCCTAACGCCCCCTCGGGCCGGCCGCGCGACCGGAGTCTCGAAGGCAGAGCACGCGGACCTGGGCGACGGCCTCGAACGGACCTCCGCCGAGGGTCTCGCCCGAGAGCGTAGCCTCAACATCTCCGCACCGAAGCCCCACGTCGGGGGTCGGGAAGTGAAGGAGCAGATCGGCCAGCCCGTCGTCGTCGAGATCGGCGACCCGGAGTCGGTCGTCCATGGGCGCGGCTTCGCCCCGCCCGAAACGCACCGTGGCCGGGTCGATGTCCGCCGCGTCGAAGTCGGTACTCGAGTAGACGGCTACCGGGATCACGCCGCGGCTCGCCGGGTTGATGGCACCCTGCCTCACCTCGACGACGACATCGGTGTCAGGTCCCTGCTCGGCACCGGAGAAACGGACCTCCTCGAGGAGAAGCCCGACCCCGGCGGCGGGAGTGAAGACCATGCGCCCGATGGCAACGTCGGAGACCACTCCCCAGAACTCACCCGCCAGCTCACCGACCGGAACGACACCGGACCCGAGAGAGGCGCCATCCGACCCATAGAGATCCACCGCCACCTCAGTGGGACCACCCTCGGGGGCGAGGAGGCGCACCGCTGCTGCGGAAACCCCGTCTTCCGGAAAGGCCACCTCGAGAGCCACGCCCCATCCCCAGGGACCCACCACGTTCGAGGCGAGGCCCAGGAATGGCGCGGTGAGAATGATCATCCGGTCGTCGGCCGAGTTGATGGAGAGCCCCTCTACGAGCCCCCCGGGTGCGAAGCATTCGTTGTCAGTGGTTGCGTCCAGCGGGCCGGTGCACTCGACTGCGCTGCCCTCCCCCGGTACCGGGTTGTCGAATCCCTCGAAGGTGAGCCCAGGGGCGACCGCTTCGAAGGCTCCTGGATCGAGGTACTCCTGCAGGCCATCACCCACCAGGGAGAGGGTGGAGCCGTCTGGAAGGAGGCTCGCACCGGTGGGTCCGGTGGCATCGCGGGCCGCATCACATGCGGTCAGGGCCAGGAGAACGGAACCCGCCAGGGTCGTGGTGAGCAAACGGCGCATGAGGGGTGCTCCTCTGCTGCGGTGGATCGTGATGTGCCTCGAATCGGGGGTACTGATGTGCATCCAACGTGCCTGACGCGCAATTCACGCACCACGGCCGCCGGGGCGCTCTCACGGAGGCACGCCGGGAACCCCTCCGTTGCAGAACGCCACGATTCTGGCATCCGGCCATGGGCCGGGAACCACCTTCCCGCCCGGGGTAGCATGCCTCCATGGCTCACACCCCCACCGGTCCGATCCAGGAGGAGGAGGCGCTCGGGAAGGCGTACGACGCACGCCTGATGCGGCGCCTGCTCCGCTATCTTTCCCCGTACAAGTGGAAGGTCGCCCTCGCCGTCCTCCTCCTGGTCTCGGCGGCGGGCCTCCAGATCGTGGGTCCCTGGTTCATCCAGATGGCGCTGGACGACGCGGTGCCCGAAGGTGACGGCGAGCTCCTGGCCACCCTGGCCATCGCGTACCTCGTGGCCACCCTCTTCACCTTCGGCCTCCAGTACGCGCAGGCCCTCGTCACGACGTGGCTGGGCCAGCAGGTAATGTACGATCTCCGGACCGAGATCTTCGCGGAGATGCAGGCCCTCGACCTCCAGTTCTACGATCGGACCCCGGTGGGTCGGCTCATGACCCGCATCACCTCCGACGTGGAGACGCTCAACGAGCTCTTCAGCTCGGGGGTGGTGGCCATATTCGGGGACCTCTTCACCCTCGTCTTCATCATCTCCGCGATGCTGCTCATGGACTGGCAGCTCGCGTTGGCCGCCTTCGCGGTCCTTCCCTTCGTGGCGTGGGCGGCCTTCCTCTTCCGCAAGAAGATTCGCCACGCCTACCGGGACATCCGGGTGCGTCTGGCCCGCATCAACTCGTTCCTCCACGAGCGGATCACCGGGATGCAGGTCGTGCAGCTCTTCAACCGGGAGGAGGCCGACGCGGAGCGCTTGGACGAGGTGAACCAGGACTACCTGGAGGCGCATCTGCGCTCCATCACCTACTACGCCCTCTTTTTCCCCGTCATCGAGGTCTTCACCGCCATCGCCCTGGCGCTCATCGTCTGGTACGGGGGACTCCAGGTCCTGGCCGGCGTCACCTCGGTGGGGGTGGTGACCGCCTTCCTCCTCTACGCGCGACGCTTCTTCCGGCCGATTCAGGACCTCTCGGAGAAGTACAACGTTCTGCAGGGCGCCATGGCCTCATCGGAGCGGATCTTCAAGCTCATCGACCGGGTGCCGGCGGTGCGCGACCCGGAAAAGCCACGTTCCTTCCCGGAGGAGGTCCGGGGGGAGATCGAGTTCCGCGACGTCTGGTTCGCCTACCGCGACCTGAACGACGGCACCCCGGAGTGGGTCCTGAAGGGGGTGAGTTTCCGTGCGCGTCCAGGGGAGAAGATCGCGCTCGTGGGACATACCGGAGCCGGGAAGTCCACCATCATCAACCTCCTGATGCGGTTCTACGACCCGCAGAAGGGGGAGATCCTGGTGGATGGGGTCCCCATCCGGGAGGTCCGCCAGCACGACCTGCGGGCCCGCATCGGCCTCGTGCTGCAGGACGTCTTTCTGTTCAGCGAGGACGTGAAGTTCAACATCCGCCTGGGGAACCCCGCCATCGGAGACGACCGGGTACGGGCCGCCGCCGAGGAGGTGGGGGCGGCGCCCTTCATCGAGCGACTGGAGCGGGGGTACGACCAGCCCCTGGGGGAGCGGGGCTCATCCCTCTCCGTCGGGGAGCGGCAGCTCATCTCCTTCGCCCGCGCCCTGGCGTTCGACCCGCGGATTCTCGTCCTGGACGAAGCCACCAGCTCGGTGGACTCGGAGATCGAGGCGCGCATCGAGGAAGCCACCGCTCGCCTCATGGAGGGGAGGACTTCCATCGTCATCGCCCACCGGCTCTCCACCGTCCAGGGCGCCGACCGGATCCTCGTCCTGCACCATGGGGAGCTGCGGGAGGAGGGGACCCACCAGGAGCTCCTGACCCGGGGCGGGCTCTACGCGCGGCTCCACGAGCTTCAGTTCGCGGGGGTTGGGTAGGGATCAGGGCCCAGAAACCGGCGGGTCCCCTGCCTACCCCGGCATCAAGGCCAGGTATGCCCCGATCAGGTCCCGAACCACCGCGTACACATACTCCCCACTTTCCCCCATCCTCCATCGCCACCTCCTGCACGCCCCACTCGACTCCTTGACGACCGGCCTCGCTCGAAGATACTTTGTTTTATAAAGTTTTCGCTGTCCTGACCGACGACGGCGGTCGATGCGTGGAACGCCGTACGTAGATCGTGGGCCGCAGCCATTTCCTGAGCGAGGTCCCATGAAGAAGTGGTTGAGACCCATCCGTGGCGCAATCGGGACAGGACTGACCTGGGCAGCGGCCTGGTTCGGCGCCGGCATGGTGATGCTGCTGGGCCTTTTGATGACAACCGGCAGTACCGGCGCCGACGTCCCCTATCCTCTCGGGTTCGGTGCCCTCGGCTTCGTGGCCGGTGTCACCTTCTCAGTGGTGTTGCGTCTTGCCGAGGGCCGACGCCGGTTCGATGAGATGTCCCTTCCACGCTTTGCCGCATGGGGGGGCGTCGGGGGCCTCTTGTTCTCGGCAATCTTTGTCGGGGGCGTGGCCCTGGCGGAGGGCCCCTCCTTCCTGGGGAACCTGGTGGTCCTGGGTCCTGTCTTCGCGCTGGCCGGTGCCGGCTCTGCTGCCGGCTCGCTGGCCCTGGCCAGAAGGGCGGAGGGCGACGATTTGCCAGCAGCGAGGGGGAGCTTCGCCGAGTTGCCGCTTTCGGCAGACGAAGCGCAGAATCGCATTGGAGGCGGGACCGATGCTTTCACAGAGGAGCGTGCCGCTCGACCGGGGCAGCCCTGACGCCGAAGCGGTGGCACAAGCGGAATCCGTGGGCGAACTGCTGACGTTCAGAGAGGAGATGGGCTGGACTCGTTCGGTTGGCGTGCGAGCAGACTCCTGGCGTGGACTCTGGCGAGCAGGACAGCGTGGTCGACGTGATGTCCGGTGGTTCAGTCTGTAATGGTTCAGCCGAAATCGGACTTTCGGGGCAGGTGAAGGAGTGACACTT
>JBBDRS010000001.1:0-60240 GCA_040905325.1 Gemmatimonadota bacterium | reverse complement strand
CCCCCCCCCCCCCCCCCCCCCCCCCCCCCCCCCCCCCCCCCCCCCCCCGACCCGGCGAAACGCCGGCTGCGGCGAGGAGCGCCGACGCCGTGTTCGCCCGACTGGGCTGCCTCTTCATCGTGGTCCCACTCCTGGAGCTGGCCCTCCTCATTCAGGTGGGTCGCTGGGTCGGGGTGTTTCCCACCGTCGCGCTCGTCGCCGCCACCGGGCTCCTGGGTGCGGTGTTGGTGAAGGGCGAAGGTGGTAGGACCCTGGCAAAGATCCGGACGGAGTTGGGGCAGGGCCGTGTACCCGGGCAGGCGCTCCTGGACGGAGCGTGTCTCCTGGTGGGAGGGGCCTTCCTCCTGACGCCTGGCGTCATCACGGACGTCCTCGCGTTCGCCCTCCTCGCACCGCCGAGCCGCCGCGCAATCCAGCGCTGGGTTCGGAAGAGGTTCGAGCGGGCGATCGCGGAGGGGAGTGTGCATGTCCAGATGGGTGGCATCCGGACGGGCGGGTTTCCGGGCGGTGCACCCCCGCGGCCTGACGATTCAGATGGAGGTGACCCGCCTCGCGGTCCCGGTGAGATCGTCCAGGAGTGAGTTGGGGAGGCGATGGCGGAGCAAATGTGACGTGTGGAAGCGAACCGATGGGAGGCCGAATGGGGCCCCCCGAACCCGGAGTGAGCTGGTATGACTGATAAGAAAATCGAAGAGCGGGTGGACTTTCTGAGGGCGCTGCTGGATGAGCCGGGGCCGTCCGGCTTCGAGGTCCGGCCTGCCCGGGTCTGGCGGCAGGAGGCGGAGCGCTTCGCTTCCCGAGTGTGGACGGACGTCCACGGGAACGCATTTGCCGCTGTGGGTGAGGAGCGGCGCCCGCGAGTCATGCTGGCCGGGCACATGGACGAAATCGGGCTCCAGGTCACTCACATCGACGAGAAGGGATTTCTCTACTTCGATGGGATCGGGGGATGGGACTCCCAGGTGCTGGTGGGGCAGCGAACCCGTATCCTCGGAACGGAGGGGGACGTTCCCGCGGTCATCGGGAAGAAGCCGATCCACCTCATGAAGGAGGCGGACCGCAAGAAGGTGTCCGAGATCCGGGATCTCTGGCTCGACATCGGCGCCTCTTCCAGGGATCAGGTAGCGGAGATGGGTGTGAGGGTCGGCGATCCCGTGGTCCTCGCCTCCGGTTTCGTTCAACTCGCTGGAGACAAAATCGCTTCGCGTGCCATCGATAACCGGGTGGGTGCCTACGTGGTGCTCGAGGCGCTGCGTCACCTGGCCGAGGAGCCGGCTCCCCACGCCGGTGCGGTGGCGGTGGGGACCGTTCAGGAGGAGATCGGATACACGGGAGGTGGGGCCCGGAACTCGGCATTCCAGCTCGAACCAGACGCGGCGCTGGTGGTGGACGTGACCTTCGCAACCGACGTCCCGGAGGCGGACCCGAAGGAGGTGGGGGAGCACAAGCTGGGCGGCGGCCCCGTTCTGAGCCGGGGGTCGGCGAATCACCCACTTCTGTTGGATCGCCTCGTGGCGGTGGCCGAGTCGGAAAAGATCCCCTACACCCTCCAGGCCGCGCCCCGGACCACCCGGACCGATGCAGATGGCATCTTCCTGGTGGGCGCCGGGGTGCCCACCGCGGTGATCTCGATCCCCAACCGCTACATGCACTCGCCCTCGGAGATGGTGTCCCTGGCCGATCTCGACTGGACTGCCCGGCTTCTGGCGGGGTTCATCCGCTCTCTCGAGGCGGATACCTCCTTCATCCAGGGGTGACGCCGGCTCAACGCATCTCCGGCAGGGAGGGCCGGGTTCCCTCGCATTGACCTCCCGACTCGGACGCGGTTAGACTTGGCGTTCGACAACCGTGATTCCAACCGGCGGCCGGACACAGTTCCGGACGCCTCCTGCAGGGTGCCCAAGGCCGATGATCAACGCCACCGAAGTGGTCAAAGAGCTCCAGGAAATGCGCGACAACGGATTCCTCTCCGACGCGCTCCTCCGTCACGCCGTGAAGAAGATCGCGGCTTCCGACCAGCGCTACGACTGGGTCGGGACCTACCTCCTCAACAAGGAGGGCGACGAGCTGTGGCTACACAACTACATGGGCTCGCCCACGGAGCACGCGAAGATCGCCCTGGGGCAGGGTGTTTGCGGCGCCGCTGTCGAAGAAAAGCAGAATCGAATCGTACCCGACGTGAGCGAGCTCGAGAATTATCTGGCCTGTTCGCCCGACGTGCGCTCCGAGCTCGTGGTTCTGATTCGGGCGGGTGACGAGATCTTCGGGGAGCTCGACCTCGACTCCGAGGAGCTCGATGCCTTCAAAGAGGAGGACGAGTCGGCGCTGCAGGCGGTCGCTGACAAGCTCGCCGAGCAGATCATGGCCGAGCGCCGGTAATCCGACTGCGCCGATGGCCCGGCCGTGGACTCCGAGCTGCAGGCGCGCCTGACGGAAGTGGTGGGACCCGGAGCGGTCCTGACCGACAGGGATCGTCTGCTCGTGTACGAGTCCGATGGTCTCACCCAGTACCGCCACGTCCCCTCAGCCGTCGTCCTCCCGGGTTCCACTGATGAGTTGAGCCGCGTGGTCGGCATTCTCCACTCCGCCCGCCACCCCTTCGTGGCCCGCGGAGCCGGGACGGGCCTGAGCGGTGGGGCCCTCGCCCTGGACGGGGCGATCGTGGTGGGGACCGCGCGTCTCAATCGCATTCTCGAGGTGGACGTCCTGAACCGGCGTGCCCGTGTGCAGCCGGGGGTCGTGAACGCCCACCTCACCCGTGCGGCCTCCCCCCACGGTCTGCACTACGCACCCGATCCCTCCTCCCAGAGCGCCTGCACCCTGGGCGGGAACGTGGCCGAAAACTCCGGGGGACCCCACTGCCTGAAATATGGCGTCACGAGCCGGTACGTGACCGGCCTCACCGTGGTCCTGCCCGACGGCGAGATCGTGGAGCTCGGGGGGATGGGGCGCGAGGACGGCGGGCTCGACCTGGTCGGTCTCTTCGGGGGCTCGGAGGGGTGCTTCGGGATCGCCACCGAGATCGAGGTCGCTCTCCTCCCTCTGCCCGAGGGCGCTCGGACGCTCCTCGCCCTCTTCGACAGCCTGGAGGCCGCCGGCGCGGCCGTGTCCGGGATCATCGCAGACGGACTCCTCCCCGCCGCCCTCGAGATCATGGACCGCGAGACGATCCGCGCCGTGGAGGCCTCCGTCTTTGCTGCCGGATATCCGGAGGACGTAGACGCCGCCCTCGTGGTGGAGTTCGACGGGGTGGAGGATGGGTTGGAGGAGGAACTGGAGGCGGCCCGGCGCCGCTGCCTGGATGGGGGAGCCACCGAGGTCCGCGTGGCGGCGAGCGCCGAGGAGCGGGCGGCGCTCTGGCGTGGGCGGAAGAAGGCATTCGGGGCCATGGGGCGGATCGCACCCGATCTTCTGGTGCAGGATGCGACGGTTCCGAGGAGCCGGCTCCCGGAGGTTCTCGGGAAAATCCGCGAGATCGGCAGGCACTACGACCTGAAGGTCGCGAACGTCTTCCACGCCGGAGATGGAAACCTCCACCCGAACCTCCTCTTCGACCGACGCGACGAGGAGGAAGTGTCCCGGGTCGAACGGGCCTCCCGGGAGATGATGCAGGTCTGCATCGAGGCGGGCGGGACCATCACCGGTGAACACGGGGTGGGGCTCGACAAGCGGAAGTACCTCTCCCTGGTGATCTCCGGCGACGTCCTCGAGGCGATGGCCCAGGTGAAGCAGGCCTGGGATCCGGCCAACCTCTGCAATCCGGGGAAGGTTCTTCCCGACGGGGTCCGGCCTCCCGGGCCCGTGGGGGAACGTTGACCGGCGGGCGTCCGAGCGCCGGTCCGGGAATCGAGCGGATTCGGGACCTTCTGGGACCGGAGGGTTTTCAGGAGCCGACACTCCCGACACCCGGCAGTGACGCCCTCCCCCTCCCCGAGGCGACGCCGGGGGATCGGGATGCGGTTCAGGCGATCGTCCGCATCGCCCGGGAGGAGGGGCTGCGCCTTCGGCCCGCAGGAGCGAGAGTGGGACTGCACCTGCTGCCTCCCTGGCGGTCCGGACCACCCCAGGAGCCGGACCTCCTGGTGTCGCTCGGGGCGTTTCAGGGGGTGGAGGACTACGAGCCCGCGGATCTGACCTTGCGGGCCGGAGCCGGCACGACTCTCGAGACCGTGGATGGAATCGTGGCAGAGCATGGCCAGATGCTGCCACTGGACCCCCCCGGGGCGGGACACGTAACCGCCGGCGGGGTCGTCGCGATGGGGACTCCGGGTCCGCTGGCGACGGGGTTCGGGCGGCCCCGAGACCAGGTCCTCGGCGTGGAGATGGTGGACGGGCGCGGACGGCACCTCGCGCTGGGCGGGCGGGTGGTAAAGAACGTCGCCGGATTCGATCTGGTTCGACTCACGACGGGAAGCCGGGGCGCCCTCGGGTTCATTCTCGGGGCGTCGCTTCGTCTCTTCCCCCGGCCCTCGGTGGACCGGACGCTTTACTGGGGCGCCGGGAGTCCGGCTGAAGCGGCGCGCCTGGGGCGTCGGATGGCAGAGCTGCCCTTCACCCTGCCCGCCCTGGAGGTGGTGGCCGGGGTGGGGGAGGGAGATCTTCCCGGGGCCGCCGGCGGGGCCGGCGCGGCAGTGATCGTGCGCCTTCTCGGCTCGGAGCCGGCCTCGAAGCGCCTGGAACGGGAGCTGCGGAATGCGGCCGGCGAACCCGCCGCTACGTTGGATGGAACGGCCTCGTCCGCTGCCGCCCTCGATCGGTCGAAGGCGGAGGCCGCAGGGGCGGCCTCGTTCCTGCTCCAGGTCCTCCCGGATCGGAGCGAAGGCGCACTTCAGCTCCTTGTTGGAGCGCTCGGGGCGGAACGCCTCGAGCGGCTCCACTTCGCCTTGCGGCCGGCCACCGGTACGCTGAGGGTCTGGGGAGAGGGGCTCGAGGCCGGTGATGGGCCCGGGATGGACCTGGGCGCCCTCGCAGACGCGGTTGAGGAATTCGGCGGCTCCGTGCGCCTCCTTGCCGGAGAGGCACCTACGGGTGGAGAGTGGCCGGGTGTACGTCCTGCGCCTTCGGTGGGGCGGCTTCACCGTGAGCTGCGGCTCGCCTTCGATCCCGACGGGATACTCCCCGGCGCGTGGCGGGAGGGATGGGAATGACCACGTCCGAGGCGGAGGAGCTACTCACGATCCAGCGGCCGCAGGACGGCCGGCCCGTGGGCGCCCTCCCGGTGGATGGGCCCGACGATGTTCGCCGGGCCGTCGCCTCTGCCCGCCGGGCCCAGCAGGGATGGGCGGCCTTCCCCGTCCGGGAGCGGGTGCGCCGACTCACCTCCCTCAGGGTCGTCATCGCTCGCCGTGCCGAGGAGATCGTGGACCGTGTGGTGGCGGAGACCGGGAAGCCCGAGGCCGAGGCGCTCCTCGAAGTGTCGTTGGTCCTGGGACTGATGCGACACTACGAGCGGCGAGCCCCGCGCCTCCTGGCACCGGGGCTCGGGCTGCGGGCGCGACTCGCATGGAAGCATACCCGCATCACCCGTCAGCCGTGGGGGGTGGTAGCGGTGGTCACTCCGGCCGACCACCCCTTTCTCCTTCCGGGCGAGCCGACGATCACGGCTCTTTACGGAGGGAACGGGGTCGTCGTGAAGCCATCGGAGCACGCACCTTTTTCCGGAGCGATCCTTCCCGAGCTGGTTTCCGACGCCGGGCTCCCGCCGGGGCTCGTCGAGGTGGTTCAGGGCAGGGGTGAGACGGGCGAGGCTCTGGTGAGTGCCGGGGTCGACCGGGTTCACCTCACCGGGACCGCTGCCACCGCCCGCAAGGTACTCCTCGCTGCCGCGCCACGACTCCTTCCCACTTCGCTGGCGCTGGGAGCGAAGGATCCCGCACTGGTGTTGGAGGATGCCGACCTCGAACGGGCGGCCCGGGGAATCGCTTTCGGTTCCTTCTTCCATGCGGGACAGTGCTGTCTCGGGACCGAGCGGGTCTATGTCGTGGAGTCGGTGTACGAGGAGTTCCTGCGACGCGTGACCAGGGAGGCCTCTTCTCTCCGAACGGGCTCCGCCGGAGAGGTGGACGTGGGTCCCATCCCCCGGGAGGAACGGCTCGTCCTGGTGGAAGAGCAGCTCGAGGACGCGCTGGAACGGGGCGCCAGGGCGCTCTGCGGCGGGCAGCGCCTCGATCCCGCCGCAAACGTGTTTCCCCCTACCGTCCTGGCCGATGTCACCGATAGGATGCGCGTGATGCGCGAAGAGACGTTCGGCCCTCTCCTACCGGTGATGTCGGTGTCCGACGAGGACGAGGCGGTGCGTCGTGCCAACGCACACCCCACGGGGCACTTCGCCTCGGTGTGGACCGGGGATCGTGAGCGGGGCAGGGCGGTTGCCGGGCGCCTCCGTTGCGGGGGCGTCTCGATCAACGATACGCTGAGCCACCGGGCCTGCGCGCGCCTCCCCGTCGGAGGCGTCGGAGAGACCGGCTATGGAAGCTCACGCGGGGATGAGGGGCTCCTCTCGATGACACGCCCGAGGGTGCAGGTCGAGGACCGGCTGCGCCTGGGTCGCGATCCGTGGTGGTTCCCGTACAGTCGCCGCACGCGCCGCTTCCTCCGGGCGAAGGTCGCCTGGGATGGTGAAACCGGTGTCCGTAGGGTCTCGCGTGCCGTGGGAGCTCTGCTCGGAAGAGAGGAATCATGAGTGATCGAGAGCGAGCAACGGAGCGGCCAGAGGGCGAAGGTCGGCTGAAGGGAGCTTCCGGGAGCGCACTGACGAGCGTACTGTCGGCGCAGGACGATCTCCTCTCACACTGTGTGCACTGCGGGTTCTGTCTCCCGGCCTGTCCCACCTACACGCGCCTGGGGGACGAAGCGGACTCGCCCAGGGGTAGGCTTCACCTCATGGGCGCGGTGGTCGAGGGAAGGCTCGATCCCGCCTCCGACGCCTTTCAGCGGCACCTGGATCGCTGCCTGGGGTGTCGGGCGTGCGAGTCGGTCTGCCCGTCCGGGGTGGAGTACGGCCGCCTCCTGGAGAGCGCCCGGGCGGTCGCGGTGGAGGCCAGGCCCCCCGGTTTGCTCCAGCGCGCCCTCCTCGGGGCCATCGCACGTCCCGTTCCTTTCCGCCTCTGGATGTGGGGGAGTCGGGTGGCCCGGGCGACCGGGATCCCCGTGCTCATGGCCCGGGTTCTCCCCGACCGGGGCTTCCTGGCCCAGGTCCGCCTGGGTTCGGCCATGCTCGCTGCGTCGGCCCCTGCGCGTTCCCTGGTCAGCAAGGAACGGCACGAGCCGGCGGAGGGCGAGGCGGTTCAGCCCGGTAGTCGGGGCCGCGTCGGGATTCTCGCCGGGTGCGTGCAGGACCAGCTCTTCCGACGAGTGAACGGAGCGACCCGCCGGGTCCTCCGGGCGAATGGCTGGGAGGTGGTGGAGGTCGCTGATCAGGGTTGCTGCGGTGCGCTCCATGCCCACGGCGGCCATCTCGATCAGGCTGCCGTCATGGCGCGGCGGAACGTGGCCGCCTTCCAGGCGGCCGGCGTAGATCGGATCGCTGCGAATGCAGCGGGTTGTGGGGCGGCGATGAGGGAGTACACCCACCTCCTGGAGGGCGACGAACCGGACGGTCGGGAGGCGGCACGGTGGTTCGAGGACCGGGTCAGGGACGTGTCCGAGCTCCTTGCCGCCGACGGATATTCGCCCCGCCGCGGCGCGCCCATCCGGGAGAAGGTGGCATACGACGCACCTTGCCACCTCCTCCACGGCCAGCGGGTTTCCGACCCCCCGATCCGCATGCTGGAGGCCGTTCCCGCGCTGGACCTCTCCCTCCTGGAGGGCGCCGAAGAGTGCTGCGGGGGGGCGGGGATCTACGGCATCACGCATCCGGATCTCGGGGGACGGATCGGATCGGACAAGGTGGAGGCAGTGCGGAGGAGCGGAGCGAAGCTGGTGGTCACGGGTAATCCAGGATGCATCATGCAGATCGGAGCGGGCGTCCGTCTGGCGGGTCTCGACGTGGAGGTCCTCCATCCCGTGGAGCTCCTGGACGAGAGTTATCGCAGGGGCGGCCTCTACCGGTAGCGCCCACACTCCCCCTCCCTTCCAAGGGGATTCCTCCCGGCCCTAGGACGATGATGAGCGAGAGTCACCCCCCGGAGTCCATGGTGGATCTGGACACCTCCTCCCCCGTCTGGGAGAGGGCCTTCACGGTCGCCCCCCTGGTCGTGATCGGTACGCGTGAGGGGGAGGGATACGACCTCGCTCCCAAGCACATGGCCATGCCCGTCGGGTGGGAGAACCACTTCGCCTTCGCCTGCACGCCTGAGCACGCGACATATCACAATGCGAAGGAAAACGGGGCCTTCACCGTGAGCTTCCCCGGTCCGGACCAGGTTGTGATCACGAGTCTGAGCGCGGCGGTGCGTCCGGAAGAGGGCTGCCCCACGCCGGGCCTCGATGCCCTCCCCACCGAGCCCGCTGAGCACATCGAGGGGCGTGTGCTGAAGGGGGCCCTCCTCGTCCTGGAGTGCGAGCTCGTGAACGTCATCGACGGGATCGGCTCCGCGAGCCTCCTGATCGGGAGGATCGTGGCGGCCCGGGCTCGCGCCGAGGCCCTCAGGACGACCGGGGTGGACGACGAAGAGGTGATCCGGCACGCTCCCCTCCTGGCGTACCTGTCTCCCGGGCGCTGGGCAGAGGTCGGGGAGAGCCGAAACTTCCCCTTTCCGGCTGACTTCAAGCGGTGAGCGTTCACCCCGCCACCCCGGAGCTTCTTGCGTGGCTGATCGCCCGCCAGGAGGACATCGTCCGACTCGTGGAGGAGCTCGCGCACCTGGAGAGCCCGACCACCGAGCCCGAGCGGCAAGGCCCGGTGTTCGATCTGGTCGGAAATCAGCTCCTGGATCTGGGCTGGGAGGTGAGGCGGTTGCAGGGCGAAACGACCGGTGGACAGCTCTATGCCCGCCCGCCTCGGGAGCCCCTCTCCCACCGGCGCGCCCTCCCTGCGGACGCCCCGCGATCCGCCGCCCAGCTCGTGGTGGGGCACGTGGACACCGTATGGCCGGTAGGGACGCTGGAGGAGATGCCGGTGCATCGCGAGGGGGGCCGACTCCACGGTCCCGGCGTCTTCGACATGAAGGGAGGGCTCGCTCAGCTCGTCTTCGCACTGCGGGCCCTGGACGCACTGGAGCTCGAACCCGAGCTCGTCCCGGTGGTCTTCCTCAACTCCGACGAGGAGACCGGGAGCCCCGAATCGGAAAATCGGATCCGGCTCCTGGCGAGGCGGTGCAGGCGAGCGTTGGTCCTCGAGCCCGCTCTCGGTCTTGAGGGACGCCTGAAGACAACCCGTCGGGGTGGGGGGCGGTTCGAACTCATCGTCCTGGGAAAGAGCGCACACACGGGACTCGCGCCCGGCGAGGGGGCGAGCGCCATCCACGAACTCTCTCACGCGATCCAGGCGGTGTACCAGCTGGCCGACTCCGAGCGGGACATTTCCGTGAACGTCGGCGAGATCCGGGGCGGATCACGTCCGAACGTGGTCGCCTCCTCCGCGTCCGCAGTCGTGGACGTCCGGGTTCGGACCAGGAGGGACGGGCGCTGGATCGAGGAACGACTGCAGGCCCTCGAGTCCGCCGACCGCGTCACCCCGGGGACCACCCTCCAGGTCCGGGGGGCGGTGGACAGGGCCCCGATGGAGGGGACGCCGCGCAACCGGAGGCTCTGGGAAGCCGCCCGCGAGGTAGGGGAGTCCCTCGGCATCCAGCTGGAGGAGGGGATGTCCGGAGGTGGATCCGATGGGAACACCACCAGCCTCTACACCGCCACCCTCGACGGGCTCGGTGCGGTGGGGGACGGCGCCCACGCCCTCCACGAATACCTCGAGGTGAACCTTCTTGCCGAGAGGGCGGCGCTCCTGGCCGGACTCCTCCTCCTTCCCTCCGGCGACGGTCTTGCCGGGTCCCACCGCGGGATGGAGGACGTCCGGGCGGGGTCGGCCGCGGGGGAGGGAGGGCCATGAGCGATCGGTACGTGCCCTCGTCGATGACGCGGATCGCGGACCTCCAGGACGACCGATTCCGGGTCGCCCCTCTGCAGCAGGAGAGCTGGGGGAGTGGAGACTACGTGGTGGTGGAGGCGGTTGGGCGCTCGGGCCATTGGCGGGTCGAGCTTTCGAACGGCCGCCTGGTGGAGCTGGCGGAGGGTGAACTTCTCATCGGCGCGCTGGGCGTGCGACATGCCACCCTGGAAGCCACAGGGAGCTGGAAGGCCGTAGAGGACGACGGAATGATGCACCTCCTTACCGCCGGTGGGCTCCTCGGACGGGTGACGTCGCGCGCTGCGGTGGTCCCGGAGCTTCCGGGGGTCCGGTACGTGGGCCACGTCATGAGGGACGGCCACAAGGTCGTCATGTCCGACTTCGCGGTCCGCGGAGGGGGAGACCGGAAGTACGCGGTGCCCACCGTCCTCATCATCGGCACCTCGATGTCCGCCGGGAAGACGTCTACGGCGCGCGTGGTGATCCGCCGCCTCCGCAGCATGGGGCGTCGCGTCCTCGGTGCCAAGCTCACCGGAGCGGGGCGTTACCGCGACATCCTCACCATGTGGGACTCCGGGGCGGATCCGATCTACGACTTCGTCGACGCCGGCCTGCCGTCGAGCGTGTGTACGAAAGAGGAGTATGAGCGGGCGATCCGGCCCCTGCTGGCAAGGATGGCATCCGCCCCCGTGGACGTCGCGGTGGTGGAAGTGGGGGCGTCCCCCCTCGAGCCATACAACGGGACCTCCGCGGTGGACCACCTCCGGGACGCCATCCGGATGACGATTCTCTGCGCATCGGATCCCTACGCCGTCCTTGGGCTTCGGGCCGCCTTCGACCTTCCGGTGGACCTGGTCACGGGAATCGCCTCCAACACCCGCGCGGGCGTGGAGCTCGTCCAGAACCTTGCCGACGTTCCCTGCATGAACGTGCGGGACAAGGCGCACGGCGAGGCGCTGGACCAGCTCCTCCGCGAACGACTCCTCCTTCCATGACGAGCGGAGCCGTCTCGCGAGACACGGGGGTCGTCCTCCGGGACATCACCGATCCGGAGGGGTTTCGGCAGTGCGTGTCACTCCAGGAGGAGGTCTGGGGAGAGGGGTTCTCCGAGCGGGTCCCCCTCGCCATCCTCATGGTCAGTCAGCGGATCGGGGGTGTGGTCACCGGCGCGTGGGACCGGGGGGGGGACCTGGTGGGCTTCGTGTTCGGAATCACCGGGTGGGAAGAGGGAAATCCGGTGCACTGGTCCGACATGCTCGCGGTACGGCCGGGGCTGCGGGACGGCGGTCTCGGCACCCGCCTCAAGCTCCACCAGCGGGAGGTGCTCCTGGGACGAGGCGTCACCCGGATGTACTGGACCTTCGACCCCCTTGAGTCGAGGAACGCCTACCTGAACCTGGAGCGCCTGGGGGCGGTCTCCCGGGAGTACGTGGTGGACATGTACGGGAGCTCCGGCTCCAACCTCCACGCGGGCCTGCCCACAGACCGCCTCGTCGCTCTCTGGGAGATGGATTCTCCCCGGGTCCGGGAGAGGTTGGCGGTGGCGGAGACCGGCGAAGCCCCCCGATCCGGCCAGGCAACGGGCACCCGCGATGATGGGCGCCCGCCGGCTGGCGCGGTTGACGACTCCGACCTTCCCCACCCTCCGGAACCGAACCTGGACATCGGGGATTCACCCATCGAGGTGACGATCCCCGCCCGGTTCCAGGACCTCAGGCGCGCCGCCCCCGGTCTGGCTCTCGCCTGGCGCCGCTATGCGCGGTCCATGCTGGTCCACCATCTGGACCGCGGGTGGGAGGTGCGGGGTCTTCGGAGGGGCGGACCCGTCTCCCACCTTCGGCTCGAGCGCCGCGACCCGGAGTCCCAGTGAGGCGCGGCCTGGCGCCGCCGAGAGGGGGGCAGAACCAGTGAGGAAGGAGAAAGGCAGATGTCGGAAGTGAAATCCCCGGCCGTTTCGGGACGGGAGCGCTCGGCTCCCCGGGCCGCGATCCTGGGTTCCGGTCCTGTGGGGCTGGATGCGGCGCTGGCCGCCGTGGAGCGCGGCTTCAGGGTCCGGGTCTACGAGGCGGGGGAGACGCCAGCCGCCAACGTGCGGAGCTGGGAGCACGTCCGGCTCTTCTCCCCGTGGAGGATGAATGTGTCGCCGCGCATGGAGCGTGCGCTCGAGGAGGTCGGGGCGGAGTTGGATGTGGACCCGGAGGATTCCCCAACGGGTCGTGAGTTCGCGGACCACGTACTGGATCCGCTCTGGGGGGCCGGCCCTGCAGCGGGGACCCTCCACCTGAGTAGCCGGGTGGTAGCCGTGGGTCGGGAGGGGGTGCTGAAGCACGAGGCGATCGGGAGCCCCGAGCGAGGCCGCCTTCCCTTCCGGATCCTCCTCTCGGATCCGGCGGGACGGGAATGGATCGAGCACGCGGACGTCGTCTTCGACTGCACCGGGAAGTACGGAAATCCCAATCCTATGGGGGAGTCGGGAATTCCTGCTCCCGGGGAGCGACGGCTCCTCGACAAGATCGTCCGCAGGATACCGGACCTGCCTCGGGAGGCGGACGCCTGGAGCGGGCGCACGACCCTGCTCGTGGGAGCGGGGCACTCGGCCCAGACCGCCGCTCGGGATCTGGCGAAGCTGGCGTCCGCGGGCGACGGAACGCGGGTCGTCTGGGCGGTCCGCGACGAGGAGCCCGACTGGGGTCGAGTGGCGGACGACCCCCTTCCCCTTCGGAGGGAGCTCGCCGAGAGCTCCGGACGCATCGAAGCGGGGGCCTTTCTCGGGGTCGAGCTCCGAAGGGGCGTGGGTGTGGATCGGCTCGAAGGCTCCGGCGGGGATGTGACGGTGCGGCTTCTGTCCTCGACCGGCGACACTGAGGAGATCCGGGTCGACCGGATCCTGGCGTTGACCGGCGGCGTGGGGGACCACTCCCTCTATCGTCAGCTCCAGATCCACGAATGCTACGCCACCAGTGGTCCCATGAAGCTTTCCGCAGCCCTTCTCGGGGGAGGTGCCGGGGGCGATTGCCTGGATCAGGGGACGCACGGGGTGGAGACCCTCACGAATCCCGAGCCCGGGTTCTTCATTCTGGGGGACAAATCCTACGGTCGGAACAACACCTTCCTCATGCGGACGGGCTGGGGACAGGTCAACGAGGTGTTCGCGAGCCTGGCCTCATGAGGCCACATCGGATCGAGATCCGGGAGATCCGACTTCCGCTGCGGGAGGTCTTCGAAATCAGCTCCGGGAGCCGCCAGAACCGGCGCATCATCCTGGTGCAGGTGGAGGGCGAGGGGGCCGCCGGGTGGGGCGAGTGTGTCGCCGCCGAAGATCCGGGCTACTCCTACGAGACCACGGAGACGGCGTGGCACGTTCTCTCCGAGTTCCTGCTCCCTGCGCTCGTGGGGCACGAGATGGACGGGCCGGAAGACATTCTGGCTCCGGTGGCCTGGGTCCGGGGTCATCGCATGGCGAAGGCCGCGATCGAGATGGCGGTTTGGGACCTCCACGCACGCCTCCTGGGGATGCCTCTCTGGGAGCTCCTGGGCGGAGTGGGAAATCCGGTCGAAGTCGGGGTCAGTGTAGGACTCCAGCGGGACCAGGACTCCCTCCTCCGGAAGGTGGAGGGATACCTGTCGGAGGGCTATGCCCGGATCAAGCTCAAGATCAAACCCGGCAGAGACGTTGAGATGCTGAGGGCCGTGCGGGAGCGCTTTCCCGAAGCGACCCTCATGGCGGATGCGAACTCCGCGTACACCCTGGCGGATCAATCCCGCCTGAAGCTCCTCGACGAGCTCGACCTTCTCATGATCGAGCAGCCCCTTGGGCACGAGGATCTCCTGGACCACGCTCGGCTCCAGGAGAATCTGGAGACGCCCATCTGCCTGGACGAGTCGATCCGGTCCGTCGAGGATGCCCGGCTCGCCCTGAAGTTGGGTTCGGGGCGGATCATCAACATCAAGCCCGGGCGGGTGGGAGGGCATGCCGAGGCCCGGCGGCTCCAAGGCCTCGCCCGTGAGGCCGGAGTTCCGGCCTGGTGCGGTGGGATGCTGGAGTCCGGGATCGGGAGGGGACACAACCTCTCTCTCGCCACACTCCCCGGCTTCACCCTTCCAGGCGACATCTCCGGTTCCTCCCGGTACTGGGAACGGGACATCGTCTCTCCTCCCTTCGAGGTGGGGGAGGACGGTCGGATGCCCCTGCGGGACGGGGCGGGGATCGGGGTCGAGCCCGATCCGGAGATTCTCGAATCCCTTACCGTCCGGACACGGGTCTTCGAGGGCTGAGGACGCGAGCTTCGGGGCGTGTGGATCTCACCCCGGATAGTCGAAGACCCGGCTCCGCGCCTCGTACCGCTCGGCCGGTAGGCCCAGGATCCTGATGAAGAGGCGCTGGAGGCCGCGCCCCAACGCGGAACCGATCTCGCCCCCACCCTCCACCGCGGGTGCCACATCCCCCTGGAGCCACCGCCGCAGCTCGGCCAGATCCGAGGCGGAGAGGGTTTCCACTTCGATGCGCGCGAGGTAGTAGTAGCGGCCCGGCCGAGCGGGCCTGAGCGGGACGAGGAGTCCGCCTGCGAGGAAGGCCGAGACCCCCTCCAGGGAGTCGATGGTAAAGGCATTCCCGTCCGCGGTCTCGACGCGGTAACCCTCCCCCAGGGCACCCCTCCACACGGAGGCTCTCCATTCGTGCCGCCCCACCTCGGTATCCAGCATCCGTTCCCGCCAGAGCTGGGTCACCAGCCGGATACGGACCGGGAGCCCCCGCTCCAGGGAGTTCCGGATCCCGGGTGAGCCGAGCACCGGGCCCACCGTGGCTCGGACCCGCCCGTCCACCGAGGAGTCCATCGTCAGGACGACGGGGGCCTCCTGTGCGACCAGGGCCAACCCCGCAGAGGGAGCGCCCAGGAGGAGGACGAGGAAGAGGAGGAAGTGCACGCGTCGGCCGTCAGAACCGGTGGTTCAGTCGGATGAAGAAGTTCGCCCCGCGGTCCTTCCTGTTCAGGGGGTAGGCCCAGTAGAGTCCGAGGGAACCGGTGGCGATCCCAACGCCGACGTCGGCCCTGGCGGGAGAGTCCGACCCGGGAGCGGCCGGGCCGCGATCGTGAGCCCACCCCTCCCCGGCGTTCAGGAACGCGGAGAGGATCGGCTGGATCTGGACGATCCCGGACCAGTCGGTGTCGGCCAGCCCCTCCGGCAGCGGGCGCCAGGAGAACGGAAGTACCTGCTGGAACTCGAGCTGCGCGAGGCTCACCCGGTCACATCCGTACCCGGCCAGAGCCTCCTGATCGCGCCCCTCCGGGGGTGGCGGAATCCTCTCCTCCCTCGCCCCGCAGGCGATGGCGAAGCGGGGGTGCCCCGGGAGGGACCCTTCCCCCCCGAGGGTGGACTGATACTGGGGAGGGAGCGGGGCCCCACCCAGGCTCCCCCTTGCGAGGAGGCGGACCCGGAGGTGCGAGGAAGGGCTCACCCTCGCGTAGCGCCGCAGGTCCACAGAGCCCCAACGGACCTTTTCGTGCCCGAGCTCCTGGGGGTCGGCCGGGCGCCGGAGGTTCCCGCTCAGCTGGTGAACTGCGCGGATCGATGCCCACCACCCATCGGAGGGGTGGTCCGGATCGTTCCTCGAGTCCCACTCGATCTCCCCTTCGAGGAACCGACCGGTCCCCTCGGCCACTAGGGGCTGTGGTCGCCAGGCGGCATCCCCCCGTCCCAGCGTCCAGGGTTCCTCCACAGGGGTGAAGGCGTGCTCCTCCTCGCGGAAGGAGAGCCGGGCCCGGAGCGGGGTGTAGAGGGGGCGCAACTCGGCGTAGAAGTCCCACCCCTTCACCTCGTAGTGGTCACGGTAGTCCCTGGAGAGGAAGAAGGTGGAGAGGGCGCTTTCCTGGTCGCTGAGCCCCCGGTCCTCGAAGGGGCGGATCCGAGAGAATGCCCGAGTTCCGATGGACATCGTGCCCCGGCCACCCACTGCCTGATCGAGGCTGAACGCATAGCCGAGCCGCTCGGTCTCCAGGCTGAGTCCGGAGACCGATCTCCAGATACCGAACGCTTCGAGGACGAGGGGGTTTCGACCCGAGGTCTCGATGAGGGGGCCGAAGAGGACCGGAAGCCCCTCCGACCGATTGTAGGCCCCGTCAGCCCGCAGTGTGAAGCGCGTTCTTCCGAATCCCAGGTCCGTCTGGAGGAAGCGGGACGGGACGGCCCCCTCCTCGTCTATGCCCTCGACCCTCCCTTCCCTTACGCGGTAGTGCAGGGGTGCCCGGTAGACCTCCACGCCGCCGCGAAGCGTCGCAGCCTCTTCACCCAGGACCGTGCCTCCCAGGACCCGGACCGAGCCGCCGACTGCCGCTCCCGGCGTCAGCTCGAGGTCCCCGTTCACCACGATGAGCCGCCCCTCGATCCGACCGCCCAGATCCAGACTCCCCCCGAGCACCACCACGTCCCCGCGCACCTCGGACCCGGGAGGGATCCTCGCGCTTCCCGGGAGCCGAAGCGTCGCCGGCGCGTTGGCCAGCGCGAGGACGTCCGCGGCCACCGACTGGGGAAGGGGGCCGTCGAGGGGTGTGATCTGGGCCTCGAGGTCCGTCGTCGCGGTCAGCGCGGCCGCCAGGAGGAGGAAGGCCAGAAGCGAGTTCAAGGGTCTCATGGAGATCATCTCAGGCCGAGCCGGTCCATCCGGCGGTAGAGGTTCGCACGGTCGGTGCGAAGGCGGCGGGCCGCCTCCGCGACGTTCCCTTCGGCGCCGAGGAGGGCGCCCTGGAGGAGATCGCGCTCGTAGTCGTCGAGTCGTTCGCGAAGGGACCGCTCATCGTCTGCGTCATAGTCGGGCGTCGGTGGGCCGGCAGATCCGTCGCGGTCCCGGGCCCTCGCCTCCTTCGAGCGCGAAGGCCCGAGAAGCGCTCGCACCTCGTCGGCGCCCACCGACTCGCCCGGGTGGAGGATCGCGAGGCGCTCCATGAGGTTGAGGAGCTCCCGGGCGTTTCCCGGCCAGCCGTGGGTTGCCAGAACCTCCAGCGCGGAGTCGCCGATCTCGGGGGCCCCGAGTCCCTGTCGCACCCGTAGCCGGTTGCGCAGGTGGGACACGAGGGAGGGGATGTCCTCGGGTCGCTCCCGGAGCGCGGGCATCCTGAGAACCACGACCTCGAGTCGGAAGAGGAGGTCCTCCCGAAAGGGACGCCCTCCCGCATCCGAGCGCAGATCCCGATTCGTGGCAGAGAGAACCCGGACGTCCACTTGCAGGTCCTCCTGGCCTCCGACACGCTGGATCACTCCGGACTCGAGGGCACGCAGGAGCTTGGCCTGGGCACCCGCCCCGAGGTCCCCGACCTCGTCCAGGAAGAGCGTTCCGCCGTGGGCGAGCTCGAAGCGGCCTCTCCGTCGGGCGGTGGCGCCGGTAAAGGCGCCGCGTTCGTGGCCGAAGAGCTCCGACTCCACCAACTCCGAGGGGATCGCGGCGCTGTTCACCTTCACAAAGGCGTTCCCACGGCGGCGGGAGAGCCCATGGATTGCCGTGGCCGCCAGCTCCTTCCCCGTTCCACTCTCTCCCGTGATGAGGACGCGAGCATCCGTGGGGCCGACCTTCCGGATGGTGCGGCGAACCTCCTCCATGGCAGAACTGGAGCCCACGAGCTCAGCGCCCGGTCCGAACTCCTCGCGCAGGGTGCGGGAGAGATCACGCGCCCGACTCACCTCCAATGCCCCACGGAGAGTGGCAAGGACCGCCTCCGAGCCCAGGGGCTTCTCGAGGAAGTGGAAGGCCCCCTGACGGGTGGCCGAAACGGCGTCCTGCAGGTTCGCTTCCCCGCTCATCATAACGATGGGCGTTCCCGGAAGGATCTCCTGTAGGCGGGGCAACGCCGTCAGGCCATCCATGCCCGGGAGCACGAGGTCGAGGAGGACCGTGTCGGGTTGGAATTCCTCGGCCCGTAGGAGACCCGCCTCGGCCGTGGAGGCCTCCTCGACCCTCCACCCCTCCTCCTCGAGAAGGGAGCGAAGCATCCGTCGGAGATTCGCCTCGTCGTCAACGATGAGGATCCTCACTCTTCCATGCCTCCTTCCGGGGTCGACAGCTCCTGGCCGAGAGGGAGCGTCACCTTGAAGCTTGCTCCTCCCCCCTCGCGGTTGGAGACCGAAATGGTGCCTCCGTGGGATTGGACGGCCTGTCGGACCAGGGGGAGGCCGAGGCCGGTGCCCCGCCTGCGGGTCGTGAAGTCGGGCTCCCAGATCCGGCTGATGAGCTCGTTCGGGATGCCCGTGCCCCGGTCCAGCACCGTGATGATGGCCGACTCCCCTTCGGTCGAGAGCCGGACCTCGACGGGGCCCCTTTCGGCCGCCGGATCCGAAGTGGCCTCCAGGGCGTTGTTCACGAGATTGCGGACAACCCGTTCGAGCGCGGAGAGGTGGCCCTGGACCACCACGGGCTGGGGAGGCAGGAGGGTCTCCACGTCCACGTCCTCGGACCTGAGTCGTCCGCAGATGCCTTCCAGGAGTTCGCGCAGGTCCACCGGGGCGGCAGGACCCTCCACCGGTCTCCCGAAGTGCGAGAACGAGCGAGCCAGCTCGTCCAGCCGTCCAATCTCCTCCAGGAGAACGGCGCCGGCCTCGGCAGAGGCGGGGTCGGTGGCGCGGGTGACCCGCTCGGCAGCCATCCGCATGGGCGTGAGCGGGTTCTTGATCTCGTGCGCGACCCGACGTGCCATCTCGGCCCAGTGCTGGTTCCTTGCCCGCTCCAACTCGTGCCGGCGCGCCTCCTCCAGCCTCTTCTCGGCGTCGCGAAATCCCTGCCTCAGCGCTGCGAACTCCGAGGTGTCCAGTCCGTGCCGCTCCTTCTCTTTGGGGGGTGGCGCCTGGCCCGACCCGAGCCGGCGGGTCCATTCGGCCAGCTCCTCGACGGGTGCAGCGAGCCCCCTGGCCAGCCCGCGGGTGGCGACCCCGGCCACGAGCGCGACGAGAGCGAGGAGAAAGAGCCCCACGGCGGGGATCAGAAGGACGATCCGATCGCCGACGGCCGCATATACCCTGGATAGGCGCACCGATTCGGAGAGCACCTCCCGGTGCCGCGCCGCAGCGTCGGCCACTGCGGGCCCAGCATCCTCACGTCCCAGGAGGTCGAGGAGCTCCCTACCGGACTCGGCGACCGCCATCCACGGGCCGGCGCTCCCCGTGGAGGCCACCATTTCTCGCAGGAGGAGGGTGCCGATTCCCAGGGTCAACCCCGCCGGTACCAGGGCCACCAGGAAGAGAATCCAGAAGAGCCGACGGCGCAGCCCGGCAGGTCTCCTCACCCGGGACTCCCGACGAAATCCCGCAGAATCCGGATTCTACAGCACGTGTGGGAGAGAGGTGTTTGCTGCACGATGGGACTTCTGGTGGAGGTGAGCCAGATGATCCTGGCCAATGTTCGCGGATCCTTGACACGAACCGACACTCGGACAGTCGTCAGGCTTCTGGAAAACTGGGGGTCGAGGTGCTTCTGCGCGAGGTCGCGGCGTCCTTTTCCCGCCGTCCGAGTCGCCGTGAACGCTCCGGCGACCGGCGCCTGCAGCGAGTCCCATCGGGTGGCGCGCTCCCGTGGGGGGGGAGGGCGGACAGAGATGCGGGAGGCTTGTCGCGACACCTTCGGGCGCCTACAGTATGTCGCGCCTCGCGAGGCCTCGGCCCATTTCTCCTGCTCCCCTCGACCAGGTACCAGGTGTGAACGGATCCATTTCGTCGCTACTCGCCAACCCCTTCATCGCCGCGATCCTCGTTTACCTGCTCGTCCTCGTAGGCGTAGGGGTCTACAAGGGCCGAGGAGTGAAAAACAGTGCCGACTTCATGGTCGCCGGCCGGACGCTCCCGTGGTGGGTCCTGGTGGGGACCCTCCTTGCTACGTGGATCGGGAACGGGAGCCTCTTCGGCGGAGCGGGCCTCGGGTACCGCAACGGCATGGCGGCGCTCTGGTACAGCGGTGGAGCGTGGCTCGGGATCATGATGGTCTACTTCATCGCGAAGCGCGTGCGGAACTTCGCGAAGGTCACGGTCCCGGACATTTTCGAAGCGCGGTACGGTACCGTCGCGGGGATCCTGGCCACCATCATTACCGTGGTGGCCTACCTCACGATCGTCTCGTACCAGTTCCGCGGGGGCGGGCGCGTGCTGAGCATCGTGTCGGAAGGCGGGATCTCCGTGGAGGCAGGCATCGTGATCACCGCCGTGTTCGCCATCACCTACACAATCCTGGCCGGCATGGTCTCGGTGGTGTACACGGACGTGGTGAACGGGGTGATCATGATCTTCGGGGTGATCATCGCGCTCTTCTTCATGGTTGCCGCGGTGGGCGGACTCCCCGAGGTGGTGGCAGCGGCCGAGGCAGCCGGCAAGTGGAGCGTATTCGGCAACTGGGCGAACGAACGGGGGTCGGGCGGATCAGGGCCGCTCATCGCCATCTCGTTCCTCGTCCCGACCATGCTCCTCCTCATGGGCGACGCCAACGTCTACCAGCGCATCTTCTCGGCGCAGGACGGCGGGACCGCGCGGAAAGCGGTCCTCTTCTGGGTCGTGGGCGTCATCTTCCTCGAGAGCGGTGTGGCCTTCCTCGGACTGACGGGGAGCGTGGCCGCGAGTCAGGGGCTCCTTCCCGAGTTGTTCGTCGGCGGAATGGCGAACACCACCGAGAACCTTTCTGAGAACGTGATCCCGGAGATCGCACTCGGCGCCGTGCCGATCTGGGTGGGTATGACGCTGGTCGCGACGATGATGGCGATCATCGTCTCCACGGCCGACTCCTTCCTGCTCGTGCCGGCCACAAACCTGACGCGCGACGTCTATCAGCGGTTCATGGCTCCCGACGCCCCGGAGCGGCGGGTGGTGTTCATCAGCCGGGCGCTCGTGCTCTTCCTGGGACTGGTGGCCTACCTTCTCGTGGACCAGTTCCCGACGATTCTGGCCGCAGCATACACGGCGTATCTCGTGTACGGGTCGGGGATCACACCAGCACTTCTCGCGGCTTTCCTCTGGAAGCGGGCGACGACGGCGGGAGCCATCTCCTCTGTGCTCTCCGGTGCCGGGGTCACCCTCCTCTGGACCTTCTTCCTATCGAACCAGCCGTACTTTGGGACGTGGCCGCCCTTCCTGCAGGAAGTCACGTACCCGGCCGTGTTCTTCTCCGTGACGTCGCTGATCGTGGTGAGTCTCCTTACGCCGCGTCCACCGAAGGAGGCGTGGGAGCCCTTCTTCCGCGATGACCCGCTGCCCCTCGAGGCGGACCTGGGCATCGACGTCCGGTAACAGGCTGCTCAAGACGTGGGGGGCGTCGGGCGGAGGCAAATGGCGCAGAACCGCCAGCCCTCCCGGAGTCGCTCGCCGCACCCGCAGAGGCGTACGGACGGGTGCCCGCAGTGGGGGCAGCCGTTGGCCTCGGGGGGAACGGCCGCACCGCACCGGCGGCAAGGGAAGGCTTCCCCTGGATCCTCTCGGAGGACCCGGGCCACCTCGTGGGGCGAGGTGATTCCCTCCGCCACCTTCCGCCTCGCATCGTCGGCCATGGAGCCCATCCCGGCGGCCCGTGCCCGGCGCCGGAAAATGGAGGTGGAGCTTCGCCTCACGATCTCCTCTCTGAGCGCCTCGGTCACGGTGAGGACCTGGAAGATCCCGGTGCGCCCACGGTAGCCGTCCGGGCACTCCCCGCAGTCGGGATCTCGGCCCCCGCAGCGGGGGCAGACCCTGCGGACGAGGCGCTGCGACACGATCCCCGCCAGGCCCCCCGCCACCAGGTAGGGAGGCACATCCATGTGCAGGAGGCGCGTGATTCCCGACGGCGCATCGATGGTGTGGATGGTGGAGAGTACGAGGTGTCCGGTCACGGCTGCGGCCATGGCTATTTCCGCCGTCTCCCGGTCCCGGATCTCCCCCACCATCACCACGTCCGGATCCTGGCGCAGCGTGGCCCGAAGCGCCGCCGGGAAAGTGAGCCCAGCCCTCGGGTGCACCTCCACCTGGCTCACCCCCGGGAGGCGGTACTCGACCGGGTCCTCCAGCGTCACGACGTTCATCCCCTCACGGTCCAACTCTGCGATGGCTGCGGAGAGCGTGGAGCTCTTTCCGCTCCCGGTGGGTCCGGCGGTGAGGATGACCCCGCTCCCACGCCCCAGAATGGCGCGAACGCGCCCCAGGTCCGGGTCCACGAGGCCGACCTCGTCGAGCGAGGCTGGGGCCGCCGAGGGGTCGAGGAGTCGCAGGACCGCCTTCTCTCCCCCCTCCACGGGGAGCGTGGAGACACGGATGTTGAGAGTCCGTGAGCCCGCCCGAAATGTGAACCCCCCATCCTGGGGCCGCAGCTTCACCGCGATATCCATTTCTCCCAGGACCTTGAGCCTGGAGAGGAGGGCCGCTCCCGCGGTCTCCGGAAGGTCCGGAACGGGGCGGAGGATCCCGTCGATGCGCACCCTTACCGAGACCCCGGCCCCCGAGGGCTCGATGTGCAGGTCGCTCGCCCGCGCCTCGGCGGCCTCGAGGATGAGCCGGTCGACGAGTCCCGGCGCCCCCGAGCTCGTTCGGCCAGTTGCCTCTGCACGCGACGGGGCGCTCCGTCCGAGGCGTTCCAGGGCCTCGTGGATCGCTCCGGGGGGAGCGACGATGGGACGGACTCGTCCCCCGCACTGGAACTGAAGGTCATCCAGGGTGGCAAGGTCGAGCGGATCGGCCATGGCCACGGTGACCTCGCGGCCCGAGACGGAGAGCGGCACGACATCGCGGCCTCGGGCGAAGGCCGGCCGCACCCTCGCCAGGGCGCCGGGGGTCGCTTCGAGCGGACCCTCCCGGAAGGGAAGGTCGAGCTGGAAGGCGAGTACGCGGAAGAGGTCCGCCTCCTGGATGAGTCCCAGCTCCAGGAGTGCCTGTCCGATACGCCGACCACTGGTGGCCTGCAGCTGGAGGGCACGCTCCAGTCCGTCGTGGTCGATCAGTTTCCGGTCGAGGAGGAGCTCCCCGAGGATGCGTCGCCTTTCCTTCATGGAGAAAGCTCGCCCTGGCCCGCGGGCGACCCAATGTCGTCCCGGGAACCCGAATCACTACACAAGCAGCGCGCCACGGACATTCGCCAGCCTGCTAAAGCCCCAGTCTCTCCAGAATGAATGGCGCGATTTTCGTGAGGGCGACCTCCCCTTCCAGATCCCGGGAACCGGGTCCCAGAGCGAGTCCCAGCGCCGGGTTGAGGGTGTGCCCCCCCCGCACGTCCTCGATGTTGCCGTGGTCACTGGCGATGATGAGGAGGGTGTCACTTTCCAGCTCCTCCATCACACCGCCCAGGAAGGCATCAACGCGCTCCAGCGCCTCGACGGCCCCAACCATGCCTCCCCGGTGGCCCGCCACGTCAGTGAGGTAGTGTGCGAAGAAGGTGAGCCGCGCGGTGCGTGTAAGCGCCGCCAGGTTCCGACCCGCCTCCCGGGGTCCTATTTCGGGGAGATCCTCGAACCCCAGGTGGCGCCGCCACCCCTCATTCACAATCTCGGAGGCGACCGCCTCTCCCCGCGCGAGAGCGTCGTGATGTCGGGTCAGGAGGCCAGCAGCAGCGGCGGCGAATGGCGGGGCTGCGACCCTCCGTGAGCTCCGATTTCCGGGGAATCCCTCCGGGTAGGCATTGGCGAAGACCACCTCCAGGCCCCCGTCCACCGCCCGTCGGAAAAGGCTCGTTTCACCCAACAGGGGCCGCAGTCGGGCGGGGGGCCAGGGTCCGAAGTGGCGTCCGAAGAGTTCCGGTGCGTTGGCCCCGGTGAGGAGCGCAATTTGCCCGGTGCCGCTCTGGGGAAGTCCCTCCACTCCGAGGCGGGCGTCGAGGGCGAGGAGCCGACCGGGCCCTGACCCCGTCAGGGCGGGCTGCACCGGAATACCTCCGACGAGCGCGGCCAGGACGGGAAGCCGGGCTTGGAGTAAGGGGTTCACGCCCGGGTCGTCGATCCCGATCCCCACCCCGTCGAGGAAGAGAAGCAGGATGCGCAGCGGGTCGGTTCCCTCCCCCGCCGATCCGGTACAGTCCATGGTCTCGCGCCCCGTACCCGTTCCGGCCCGGGGGGGCACGCTCAGTCCATCACCCGGCGGGCCGCAGATCGATGGTCACGCGGACCGCGACGTGGCCCATGTCGGAGCGCTCTCGAATCGCGTCCCGTAGCCTGGGCTCCATCTTCTGGTAGGCGCCGAGCACCCCCGTGCGCAACTCAGCTCGCAGAAGCTTCAGGGCCAGCGCATCGGGGCGGTTGGAGCTTGCGGCCTTGCGAGCCTCGGCGAACTCCGCCGAATGGATCTCGAATGGGGTGACTCCTACGTCGTCCTGCCGATCGTGGTCCATGTAGTGGACCGAGACGGAGACGTCCCCACGGGCGTGATGGTTTGAAATGTCGCCCACGGTCTGGAACCGCTGGGCAAGCCTTCGCATCTCGGGACTGGAAGCGGTGGAGACGTAGGCCTTCTCGATGAGACCAAAGACCCGCCTGAGCCGCTCCGAGGAGGTCGCTCCCGGGTCCGGAACCTCGGTGTCCAGCTCGCGGGCGGAGGCGTCGCGGGTGAAGGATCCCTCCCGCCGCTCTTCTTCGCGCGTGCGGGCCCTGTCGATGGAGTCGAGGATCCGATCCGGGTTCGTTCTGAAGCTCATGGCAGGCCGTCTGACAGAGTTATGGCCGTCTCACGGAGTTGTGGAAGGTATACCCTGAGCATAATCGAAGGCAGGGCTCATGGCCAAGAGGATCGTGCGTCGGGCGGGACGAGTTGCCCGTACCTCGGGCATCCGGCAAGATGCGGCAGTCCACACGCAGGGCGCAGAAATCAGAGAGGACAAATGGAGAGGAAGAAGGAAGCGGAGTTCGAACGCTTTGCGGCCCTCGACATCCGCCTCGGCAAGGTGATATCGGCGGAACACTTCCCGGAGGCCAGGAGGCCCTCCATCAAGCTCCGGGTGGATTGCGGACCCGAAGTGGGCATACTGCAGTCGTCCGCGCGCCTCACCCACCACTACACACCCGAGGAGCTCGTGGGAAGCCCGGTCCTGGCGGTCGTGAACCTCCCCCCGCTACGGGTGGCCGGGTTCCGGAGCGAATGCCTGGTCCTGGGGCTCCTGAACCCCGACGACCCGGGCGAGGTCGTCCTGATCCGTCCGGACGCCGGCAAGGGTGAGGTGGACGAATGGGTGGGCTGGCCATTGGGATAGGATTCGCCCCTTCTCCGCCAGACTCAGCGTCGCCCGAAGACGATCTCCGCCTCCTGGCCCACGTCGATGCCCTGCTCCTCGAACCAACCCTGGCGCACTTCGAGAGCGAACATGGCCGGAGCGGCGGAGTCGGTGAACTCCTCGTCCTCCGGCTCCATCGCCTTGATGTCCACGATCACCTGGTTCTCGTCCAGGAATGCGATGTCGAGGGGAACGTACGTGTCCCGCATCCAGAAGGAGCGAGGCGCCACGTCGTCGAAGACGAAGATCATCCCGGCGCCGTCAGCGAGCTCGGTCCGGAGCATGAGCCCCCGTTCGCGGGCCTCGGGGGTGTCGGCGATCTCCGCGACGACCGTGTCGCCGTCGAAGACCACCCAGGCGTGCCCGCTCGGCGGGAGGGGGCCGGAGAGGGTGTCGCCCTCCCACTCCGCTCCCGGCCCGGATTCCTGGCAGGCTGCGGCAAGGAAGAGGAGGCCGACGACAAGGAATGGGGTCCGAAGCGCGCGTAGTACTCGCAGCATGGCCATGGCGTTGATGGGGTCGAATGAGGGCGGGCCCGAATCGGGTCGCGTCGCCCAGCGGCTTGTGCTAACTTATCCGGTCTTTGCGGGAAATGGGAACCCTGGGCAGGCTTTGCAGCCTGCGGGAACAGCTCCAGGGGTCGCTCCCGCCTGCACCCAGGCGCGGTTGACACTGGAGATCTGATTGTAGATGGTGGATCCTGATCTGCTCAAAATCCTGGTCTGTCCGGAAACCGGAGAGCCCGTCGCACCGGCCGGCGAGGAGCTCCTGGCTCGGGTAAACCGCGCCATTTCGGAAGGCGAGGCCCGCACCCGCGGAGGAGAATCGGTGAGCGATACGCTCGACGAGGCGCTGGTGCGTGCGGACGGGAAGCTGCTCTACCCCGTCCGGGATGGAATCCCAATCATGCTCCTGGACGAAGCCATTCTTCTGGACACCACACCCTGACCGACGGTCCCCCCGAAGGCGGGAGGCATGGCCCCCGGGGAGGTCCACGACCCGACTCGCAGCCTTTCCAGCGATGGCCGGCCGGATGCGAAGCGGAGATGGGTCTCGGTCCCAAGCGGAGATCGGGTAGGACAATGCGTCTGACACCGAAGCGACATGAAGTTCCGGAGTCCACATGGCGGGCGGGGGGGGCGAGGGCCCTCCTGCCGCGCCTCGTGATGCCTCTGATGGTTCCTCTCCTGACGGCGGGGTGCGGCGACGCGGACCAGTATCCGATGTCGACGCTGAACCCCCACAGTGACTTCGCCGAGATCATCCATTCGCTCTACGTGAGCATCTTCTGGTGGACGATGCTCATCCTGGCGGTGGTCTGGGTGCTCGTGGCGGTCGTCGTGGTGCGCTTTCGGCGCAAGTCGGACGACGAACAGCCGAAGCAGATCCGAGGGCACCTCGGATTGGAGATCGGATGGACCGTGGGTCCGGCCCTCATCGTCGTGGCCATCACCATTCCGACCATCCAGGCCGTCTTCGAGACGCAGCGTCCAGTGGCGGACGATGCGCTCCTGGTGGAGGTCACAGGGCACCAGTTCTGGTGGGAGTTCCACTACCCGGAGCAGGGCGTCACCACGGCCAACGAGCTCCGGCTCCCGGTCGATCGGCCGGTGAGCCTTCGCCTCGAGTCCAACGACGTCATCCACTCTTTCTGGGTGCCGCTCCTGGGCGGGAAGCGGGACGTGAACCCGGAGCCGGCGGTGCGGGAGGGGCGCGAGCCTGGGGCGAACTGGCTGCACTTCACCCCGCAGGAGACGGGCGTCTACCGGGGCCAATGCGCGGAGTTCTGCGGGGACTCCCACGCCCTCATGGCCATGAGGGTCGTGGTCGATGACGAGAGTGGGTTCGACGGCTGGATCGAACGCTGGCACGCCTCCGCCGGGGCGGCCGTCCCGGATCCGGTGAATGGCGAGGATGGCTCCGCAGGGGACGGCGAGGTCCAGGTGACGGCCGCCGAGAACGGCGCCCCCTCGCCTGTTGCCAGTTCAACTCAGGTTCCGACTGAGGAGGATCCCCAGGTGACGGTGGGTCGCGAACTCTTCCTGAACAGCACTTGCACCGCCTGTCACGGGATCCAGGGTACGCCCGCCCAGGGGGCGATCGCGCCCAACCTGACGCTCTTTGGCGAGCGGGCAACGGTCGGCGCGGGGACCCTGGAGAACAACGAGGAGAACGTGGTGCGCTGGATCATGCATCCGCAACTCATCAAGCCCGGCGTTCTGATGCCCGGGGTCGACACCCCCGGCGGCAACTGGCCCGCCACCGGATTCTCGGAAGACGAGGTCCGGGCCATCGCCGCATACCTGCTGAGCCTCAAGTAAGCGGTTCCGAATCCATCTCGGGAGCGAGGATATCGATTCATGTCGTCGGTAGGCACTGATACTCCAGCAGTCCAGCACACCTCCCACGAGGAGGATACCGGTCTGTGGAGCTGGATCACCACGGTCGATCACAAGCGGATCGCGATCATGTACTTCGCGACCGCTACCGCCTTCTTCTTCGTGGGCGGGATGGAGGCGCTCCTCATCCGGATTCAGCTGATGAATCCGGAGCAGAGCATCATCTCGCCCGAGCTGTACAACCAGCTCTTCACGATGCACGGCACCACCATGATCTTCCTGGTGGCCATGCCGATGGCCGTGGCCTTCTTCAACTACGTCGTGCCCCTGCAGATCGGAGCCCGCGACGTGGCCTTCCCCAGGCTCAACGCCCTCTCCTACTGGATATTCCTGTTCGGGGGCGTCTACATGACCCTCCCGATCCTCTTCGGGGTGGCACCGAACGCCGCGTGGACGGGATACGCCACCCTCACCCTCCCGCAGTTCAATCCGGGGGTGAACGTCGACTTCTGGTTCATCGGCCTATCCATCGTCGGGATCGCGTCGCTGGCCGGGGGTGTGAACTTCATCACGACCATCATCAACATGCGGGCGCCGGGCATGAAGATGATGCGGATGCCCCTCTTCACCTGGATGACCTTCGTGACCAGCTTCCTGCTGATCACGGCCATCCCGGTGATCGCCGTGGCAATGGTCTTCCTGGGCTTCGACCGGGTCTTCGCCACGACCTTCTTCAACCCGGACATGGGCGGTGACCCGGTGCTCTGGCAGCACCTTTTCTGGATTTTCGGACACCCCGAGGTCTACATCCTGATCCTCCCCGCCTTCGGGGTGATCTCGGACGTGATCCCCACCTTCTCGAAGAAGCCACTCTTCGGATACCCCATCGTGGTGTACGCCGGGGTGCTCATCGGCTTCATCGGATGGGGGGTCTGGAGCCATCACATGTTCACCGTGGGGCTGGGGCCCATCGCCGACTCCTTCTTCGTGGCGGCGACGATGATCATCGCCATCCCCACGGGCGTGAAGATCTTCAACTGGATCGCCACGATGTGGGGCGGATCCATCCAATTCACCACCGCGATGCTCTTTGCGGTGGGCCTGGTGGTGATCTTCACCGTGGGGGGGCTCTCCGGCATCATGCATGCTTCCGCCCCGGTGGACCTGCAGCAGCACGATACCTATTTCGTGGTGGCGCACTTCCACTACGTCATCGTGGGCGGGGCCATGATGGGTCTCTGGTCGGGCCTCTACTACTGGTTCCCGAAGGTATCCGGCCGATTCCTCAGCGAGACCCTCGGGAAGTGGCACTTCTGGACGACCATGATCGGGCTGAACCTCACCTTCTTCCCGATGCACTTTTCCGGGCTCTTCGGGATGCCGCGGCGGATCTTCACCTACTCCGCCGATCTGAACGTGGATATCTACAACCAGCTCTCCACCGTCGGGGCCTTCATCTTCGGGCTCTCGGCGCTGATCATGACGTGGAACATCATCCGGAGCTGGAGGGGCGGCGAGCCTGCGTCGGCGAACCCGTGGGGCGCGCCGCACCTGGAGTGGTCGATTCCCTCACCTCCGCACCACTACAACTTCCCCGCCATCCCCACCATCCGGAGCCGTGAACCGCTCTGGAATGCGAGCGAGCGCGAGGAGGTCCTGGCAGCGACGATGCAGGAGCTCGATGAGGAACCGGTCATGCCGAACCCCTCCTACTGGCCGGTTCTTCTGGCGGCGGCGATCACCCTCGCCTGGGCCCTGGTGATGACGGGCATCTGGTGGGTGATCCTGTTGGGGACCCTCCCGGTGCTCCTCTGCGTCTTCAAGTGGGCGTTCGAGCCGCCCTTTCCGGAGGGGCACTGATGCGCGGGGGAGGCGGGCGGGGCGGCCGGTATGGTCGGCACGGCTGGAGGGTTCTCGCGGAGAACCGCAGGATCCAGGAAGCGGCGGCACGCAGTGCCGCTCGACACGATCGAGACGAACGGGCGTAACGATATGGCTCAGGCAGCAGCGGCGGTCGATGATCACGGACACACTGTGACCGGTATCTCGAACTGGAAGGTGGGCTTCTGGACGTTCATCGCGTCCGAGTGCCTCTTCTTCGGCACTCTCATTTCGACCTACATGGTGTTCAAGGGGAACGCGGTGACGGGCCCCTACCCGGCCGACATCTTCGACGTCCTCCACACGACGGTGAGCACCACGGTGCTCCTCTTCTCGTCGCTGGCCATGGTGCTCGCACTCTACGCGGTGCAGCGGGCCAACAAGAAGGTGGCCATCTTCTGGCTCCTCGTGGTCATCGGGATGGGTGCCACCTTTCTCTGGATGGAGGGCACCAGCTACCTGAAGTACATCGACTACGGGTTGACGCTGACGTCCAGCACCTTCGGCTCCTCGTACTTCGTACTCACGGGCACACACAAGCTGCACGTCATCATCGGGATGGTCTGGATGTCGGCGCTGATCTGGATGATCGCACGGGACCGGATCCCGCCGGCCAAGGCCGAGACCGTGGAGATCGCAGGGCTCTACTGGCACTTCGTGGATATCATCTGGATCGTGATCTTCACCCTGGTCTACCTGATCCAGTAAGGAGCGGTGAGAGGATGAGTGTGACGCAGAACGACGCAGGCGGTGCCACTGGTCACCAGCACGAGGAGGGACACGCTTCGGCGATGTTCTACGTGTGGATCGGAGTGATCCTCGCCGTGGTGACGGCGGTCGAGGTGGGGATCTTCTACATGGAGGCCCTGAGTAGCATCGAGGTCCCCCTCCTGATTCTCCTGTCCGCCTCGAAGATCGTACTGGTGGTGATGTTCTTCATGCACCTGAAGATGGAGCCCAGGTTCATCACGGGGCTCTTCATGTCGGGCGCATTGTTGGGCACCTTCATGGTTGCGGCCCTCGTGATCCTCTACCACTTCCTGAGGCCTCTCCAGGTCATAAGTCCCTTCGCGGGAGGCTGAACGGGGTCTCCCTCAACCCCGCGCGAGCCCCGCTCTGGGGCATGAACGATGGACATCCTCGGCTTCGAGATCTTTCCCAGCATCCTCATGGGATGCGTGTATCTGCTGGGGGCGTATTGGCTCGCGGTAGGGCCCGCGCGCAAGAGATTCAGGTGGGCCGAGGAGCCCCCGCCCTCCCGACGAGTGGCTTCCTGGGTCACCGCCGTCCTGATCATTTTTTTCTCCCTGAACGGCCCGCTCCACACCTGGGCCGACGGGTACCTCTTCAGTGCCCACATGGTGCAGCATCTCCTCCTGATGCTCATCATGCCCCCCTTTCTGATCTACGGGCTCCCCCCGTGGCTGATCCGCCGGGCGCTGACCCTCCGACCGCTCTACATGGCGGGTCGCTTCCTCACCCACCCGGTGGTGGCGTTCCTGGCCTACAACGTGGTCTTCATCCTCTGGCATCTGCCGGACATGTACAACCGGGCGCTCCTGAACCACAATGTGCACATCACCCAGCACCTCTCCTTCATGGCGGTGGCGATCATGATGTGGTGGCCCGTGGTGAATCCAGTCCGGGAGCTCCAGCGCCTCCCCAACGGCCCCATTTTGATGGCCTGGATCTTCCTCTTCGGGATTCCAGGGACCATCGTCGCGGCGCTCATCACCCTCTCGAACGAGGTTCTTTACAGCTTCTACGCCGCCGCACCGCGGATCACCGCCCTGGGCCCGCTGGACGATCAGCGGCTCGGTGGGCTCATCATGTGGATCCCGGGAATGCTCGTCTTCTGGGTGGCCATTACGGTGGTGTTTTTCCGTTGGACCGCCGTCGAGTACGAGTCGTGGAAGCGTGACCCCGAGGCCCAGTCCCCTCTGTGAGGGGTGCCCGCGACTCACACGGACCTTACCTTTTCGGGGAGTGGCATCTCGGTGCCCCCTGAGCTGCCTTCCCGGCACCGGACGGCACGCTGTAGCCCCGACCACCCCGCATGGCCTCCAGGACTCGTACCCGCCCCCTCCCCGGAATTCGACGCATGACGCCACCGCCCGCATTCCGGACCCTGATCCTTGCCTCCGTGGCCCTTCTGCCATTCCTGGCTCCTCACTCCCTCGAGGGTCAGCGGACTCCCTGGGAGGTGGAGGCACAGGTGGGAGGGAGCTTCTTCTTCGGGAATCGGGACCAGACCATCTTCTCGACCCGAGGGGGCATTCAGCGGGCCGACTCCCTCTTCGAGTCCGCCACGGAATTCCGCTTCAACTACGGAACCCAGACCAACGACGAAGGAGAGACCTCTGTCAGCGCCCGCTCCTGGTCCGCCGGGACCGAGCTGGATTTCCGGCCGGGTGAACGCTGGGTCCCCTTCGTGAGCGGGAACATGGAGTCCTCCTTCGAGCGTCGCATCGCACTGCGCTACGACACCGGGGCCGGCCTCAAGATGAGCTTCCAGGACTCCGAGAACCGGAGAAATCGAATCGACTTCGGGCTGCAGATCCTGGCCGAGCGGACGTACGCCCGCGATGAGGGTGGTGGGAGCGTGCCCGACGAGGTGAGCCTGACCCGGTGGGCCTCCAACTTCCGCTTCCGACGGCAGATCTTCGGCGACCGGCTCTATGTCGACTCGAACAACACGTATCGACCGGTCTTCGACTCCTTCGGGACCTTCCGCATGTCGAGCCACAACTCCTTCTCGTACGACCTGACGGAGGTGGTCGCCCTCCGCTTCAGCGTCCGCGCCGACTACGATTCCCGCCAGCGGGACCGCGGGGCGGACACCAACTACGACGGGCGATCGGAGATCAGCATCGTCGCGAGCTTCTGAGACCGGCTTCCTCACCCTCCCGCCAGCAGTTCCCCCCGGGCCACCGTGACCGCCCGCCCCACCAGATGCACCCGGTCGCCGTCCACCCGGACGGTGAGCCGTCCCCCGCGGACCGAGGCCTGCCGTGCCTCCATCTCGTGTTGTCCGGTCCGGCCGGCCCAGTAGGGTCCGAGGGTCGTGTGCGCCATCCCCGTCACCGGATCTTCCGGGACGCCCACCCAGGGCCCGAAAAAGCGGGAGACGAAGTCCGCATCCTCCGCCTGTCCGGAGGCGACGACGCTCACCCCCATCACCCCGGCGGGGAGCTGTACCCTGGCGAGCGCACCCATCTCCGGAGCCAGGGCCTGCATTGCCTCGACGCTACCCACCGGCACCACAGCGCAGCGAATCCCGGTGAGGAAGGGGGTGTCCTGCGGAAGGCCGAGCGCCGCCATGAGACCAGCCGGGGCAGGAGCGGGCGCGGGGGGATCGGCCGGAAAGTCCAGCCGGAGGCGTCCGTCCTCCTCTCGGTGTACCGTCAGCGGTCCGGAAAGGGAGGTGAACCGGAGAGGTGCCTTAGCGAGGCCCTCCTCCAGAAGGGCGTGGGCCGCCGCGAGCGTAGCATGCCCGCAGAGGGTGACCTCGGTGGTGGGGGTGAACCAGCGAAGACGTCGGGTCCCGTCGGGTTCCGGGTGCGAGGGGAAGGCGGTCTCGGACAGGTTCATCTCCGCGGCGATCGACTGGAGGGCGGGGTCCGGGACGATCCCCTCCCCGGCCTCATCCGGGGGCGGAAGGACCACGGCAGCCGGGTTCCCCGAGAAGGCGCGGTCGGTGAAGGCGTCCACCACGAGGTAGCGGAGAGCCCCGGCGAGCTTTCCCTCCCCGCTTCCCCTCACCCCACCCTCCGGCTCGTCCGCCGCAGGAAGTCCTTCATCACATACTGTCCCAGGGTCATGGTGGTGGTGAAGTACGCCTTCCCCCGTGCGATCTCGGAGACCTTCTCCACGAACTGGATCAGGTAGGGGTCGCGGGCGAGCATGAAGGTGTTGATGAGGATTCCGGCCTTCCGGCACGCCAGCACTTCCCGGTAGGTGCGTCGCAAGATGCGGGGGTCCAGCCCGCCCGAGTTGGTATATACCCGCCCGTCGGGGAGGGTGAGGGCGGAGGGCTTCCCGTCCGTGATCATGATGATCTGACGCATCTCCTTGTTCTGACTCAGGAGGAGGCGCCGCGCCAGCTCGAATCCCTCCGCGGTGTTCGTGTGATAGGGACCCACCTGGGCCCGGGCGAGGCGGGAGAGGGGGATCTCCTGCGCCCGGTCGCCGAAGGTCACCACCCGGAGGGTGTCCCCCGGGAAGCGGGTGCGGATGAGGTGGGCCAGGGCCAGGGCCACCCGCTTGGCCGGCGAGAACCGGTCCTCCCCATAGAGGACCATGGAGTGCGAGATATCCAGCATGAGGACGGTGGCGCACGAGGAGCGGTACTCGCTCTGGTGCACCATGAGGTCGCCGTGCTCGAGCTGGATGGGCACCTGGAGTCCCTCCCGTTGGATGGCGCGCCCGAGGGTGGCCGGAATGTCCAGGTTCAGGGTGTCTCCGAAGGAATAGGGCCGGCTCTCCGCGCTCGCCTCCACACCGGTGGAAAGGTGGGGGGTGTCGTGCGCCCCGAGGGAGGAGCTTCCCATGGCCCCCAGGAGGTTCTGGAGTGCTCGGTACCCAAGGAAGTCCATGCCCTTCCGGGTCACGGAGAAGTCGACGCCCTGCGCCGCCTCCCTGGCCTCGTCCACCTTCCCCTCCCCGTGCGCCTCGGTGGTGGTTCCCGGCATGGCGCCGGAGTCGTCCATCGAGATGTAGCCCTCCTCCACCATCCGGCGCACCAGATCGTCCAGGAGGGAGGCAATGCGATCGCGGATGGCGGCGTCCCCTTCCCCCTCGCCCCGCAGCTCGTCGAGCATCTCCGGAGTCAGCTCCCCGCTCTCGATGAGCGCCTTCAGGAGCGCGTGTTTGAGGGCATCCACGGAGCGGGTGTCCTCGGTCCCGGACCATCCCCACCAGGGGTGGTGGTGCGGGCCTCCCGCAAAGCCGCCGTCCAGGAGGAAGTCGGAGAGGTGTTCGAGGAGTGCCTCGAGGTTCAGGGCGTCGAGCCAGCCGCCCTTGTACTTGGTGTAGGTCGTGAAACGCATGGAGCCGCCGTCGTGGAGAGGCTACCTTCCCGCCATGAACCCGAGCGAGCGAAGCGACGAGCTGCCCTGGGACGAGCGGGCGATCGAGAGGATCCGGTCCCGACTGCTGGCCTTCTTCGACGAGCGCCGCCGGGACCTCCCCTGGCGTGACGGGGCGGGGTCGTACGGTGTGCTCGTCTCGGAGGTCATGTCGCAACAGACCCGGGTGGAGACCGTCGTGCCCTACTACCGAAGGTGGATGGAGCGGTTCCCCGACCCCGCCGCCCTCGCCGCCGCCGAGACGGGAGAGGTCCTCTCGCTCTGGGAGGGGCTCGGCTACTACAGCCGGGCGCGGAACCTCCAGCGAGCGGCGCGCGAGATCGAGGCGCGTTACGGGGGGGAGGTGCCTGGCGACCCCGACGATCTGCGGTCGCTCCCTGGGGTGGGCCCGTACACCGCCGGGGCGGTGGCCTCCATCGCCTTCGGGGTGCCGGTCCCCGCGGTGGACGGGAACGTTCGCCGGGTGATGGCCCGCCTCATGGACGAGCCGGCACCGCGACCGGCGGAGCTGGAGCACTGGGCGGGGCAGCTGGTGGACCGGGAGCGGCCCGGTGAATTCAACCAGGCGTTGATGGAGCTCGGGTCCCTCGTCTGCACCCCACGTTCTCCAGCGTGCGGGCGGTGCCCGGTGGGCGAGTTCTGCGGGGCGCGAGCCGCAGGCACGGTAGGGGAGCGGCCGGTGCGAAAACGGCGCACGGCGATCCCCCATCTGCACGAGGCGGTCCTGGTGGTGGTGGGGAGGGGTGGGGTGGAGCCCAGCGTGCTCCTCCGGCGCCGCCCCGAGGAAGGCCTTCTGGGCGGGATGTGGGAGTTTCCGGGACGGGAGGTGGAGCGGGGAGGTGACCTTTCCGGGGACGAGCTGGCAATGGCCGCCGCCGAGACCGCGGCAGAGCTGGGGCGGGAGCTCGGGGTGCCGGGAGTAGGGCCGGCGCTCCAGGGACGGGATGACGGTGGGGCCGGGGAGGACCCTGACGACCGGGGACCCATCCCCCTCCCGACGGTGGTCCACACCTTCTCACATCGGAAGGTGAGCTATCACCCGTTCATGTACCTGCTCGGGGACCCGGCGGGCGAGAACCTTCGCCGGGTCCGGTGGAGCGAGCTGGCCCACCTCCCGATTCCGGTGGCGCAGAGGGCCATCCAGGCGGCTGTGGGTGAGGCGTTGCATCGTCTGGGATGCGATCCAAAGGGTGGCTCCTCGCGGTCTCATGAGGGTTGAGAGAATCAGCTGCGGTCCCCTCCTACCGGATCGCCTTGAACGCCTCGATGGCTCGCTCCCGGGCCTTCCCGTGGTCGACGATTGGCGATGGGTAATCCAACCCGCCCGCCAGGAGTGGGGCCTTCGCGATCGGCTCGTGGACCGCACTCCCCTCCACCTCCCTGAGCTCGGGGAGGTGCTCGCGGATGAACCGGCCCTCGGGGTCGTATCGGCGGCTCTGGGAGACGGGGTTGAAGATCCGGAAGTAGGGCGCCGCGTCGGTGCCGGTGGAGGCCGCCCACTGCCATCCTCCATTGTTGGATCCGAGATCCCCATCCACCAGATGCCGCATGAAGTGCTGCTCGCCCCGCCGCCAGTCCAGGAAGAGGTCCTTGGTCAGGAACATGGCCGTGACCATGCGCAGGCGGTTGTGCATCCACCCGGTGGTTCGGAGGCTTCGCATGGCGGCGTCGACCAGCGGGTAGCCGGTCCGGCCCTCGCACCACGCCGCGAACTGCTCGTCATCGTCGTTCCACTCGATGGCCTCGGTCTCCTCCCGGAAGGCCCGGTGCATGGACACCCGGGGGTGTCCCACCAGGATATGCTGATAGAACTCCCGCCAGAGGAGCTCCGAGATCCACTGCTCCGGTCCGGGGTGACCTCCCTCCAGGCGACCCCCATTGGCCTTCACCGCGGCCCGGAGGCAACGCCGCGGCGAGATTACGCCGGCGGCCAGGTAGGGCGAGAGGCGGCTGGTGGCGTCGCGGGCCGGGAGGTCCCGCCCATCCTCGTACCCGGCGACCTTCTGCGAGAGGAACCGTTCCAGCCGGCGATGCGCCTCTTCCTCCCCGCCGGCCCAGAGACCCGGATCGATCCCCGACCTGGGGAACCCCTCGAGGACCGAAGGAAGGGTGTCCGATTTCAGCACCGCTCCGGACTCCGGCAGGCGGATGGGGTCCTGGCGGGACGGACGCGCGGCCTCTTCGATGCCCCTTTCCCGGAGAAGCCCCGCGCAGCGCCTTTGAAAGGGGGTGAATACCGAGTAGAAGTCCCCCGCCTGGGTGAGGACCTCGCCGGGCTCCAGGAGGACATGGTCGGTGAAGCCCTGCACGGAAAGGCCCGCAGCCTCGAGATGCTCCACGCACGTCGCGTCCCGGCGGCGCTCGTTCACTTCGTACTCCCGGTTGAAGTGGAGCGCCCGGCACCCGGTCTCCCGAGCCACAGACAGAAGGGCCTCGGGTGCCTCGTCGAAACGCCCGGCTGTGCGAATCAGGAGGGGGATGTTCAGTTCGTTCAGGTCGTCCCGCAGCGCCTCCAGCGAGCGGAGCCAGAACTCTATCTTGCACGGGGCGTCGTCGTGCTCGAGCCACTGGGCGGGGGAGAGGAGGAAGACGCCCACCACGCCCTCGTCCGAGTTGCGAGCGGCGGCGGAGAGGGCGGTGTTGTCGTCGACGCGGAGGTCGCGTCGGAACCAGACGAGAGAGCGCATGGGGATCGGGGGGTCTTCGGAGTTTCAGGCCCGCGTGCACACCGCCACTGGAAGAAAGGGATTCCGTGGCTTCCTGGGATCGGAGCCCGGCGGCCCGAGGGCAGGGGAACTTCCCTCGGCCTCAGGCTCATACTATGTGTTCCGCCCGGAAGGGGGCCACCCCGACCCCGACCTGGACCGCAGGGTGCCCGCGTTCGGCGCGGACCCCACGAACCTGCCCATCACCGGAGCGCCAATGTACCCCAGAATTCTCCTCCCGCTCGACGGCTCCGAGTTTTCGGCGGACGCCCTTCCCCTGGCGGAAGTGCTCGCGTCCAAACTCGACGCCGAACTTCACCTGGTGCACGTCATCCGGCCCGCCTTGGACGTGGACTTCAAGGCGCCGCAGGAGGACATGGATTGGAAGGCGCGCGTCAGGGAGGGGGCCAACGACTACCTGGGCGGGATCGCCGAGTCGCTGGGAGAGGCGGGGATCCGGGCGACCACCGCGGTCCTGGAGGGGCGTACCGTGGATGCGCTGGACCAGTACATGAGGGAGCACGGGATTCCCCTGGGCGTGATGACCACTCACGGCGCGGGCGGGCTGAAGCGTTGGTGGCTCGGGAGCGTGGCGGACGGGCTCCTCAGGGCGGGAAGCTCGGATCTCCTCCTGGCCCGGCCCTGGGATGATACCGAAGACAGGCCCACTGCGGCGCCCCGGTTCGAGCACCTCCTCGTGCCGCTGGACGGCTCCACCGACGCGGAGCGGGCGCTGGGTCCGGCCCGGGAGCTGACGAAGGTCATGGGGGCACGGCTTTCCTTCCTCACTGTGGTCCCCCGCCCCACGGACCTCACCTCCATCTATGGAATGCCGGGGGTTCGGATCGAGGGTGAAGGGCACCGCATGCGACGGGAGGAGGCGGACGACTACCTCTCCGGCGTGGTGGCTCAGGGGGGTGAACCGCCCCCCGAGGCCGTCACCATCGAGCACTCCAACGCCGCTGAGGGGATCATCGAGGGGGCCCGGAAGGTGGGTGCGGACCTGATCGTCCTTTCGAGCCACGGACGGGGCGGGTTCGAACGCACCGTCATCGGGAGCGTAGCCGACAAAGTCATCCGGGGCTCGGTTCTTCCGGTCCTGGTAGTGCGCGACGAGGTGGAGTCGTGAGTACCCCGGCGATGGGTCGGATCCTCGTTCCCCTGGACGGGTCCCGGTTCGGGGAGCAGGCGCTCCCGCGGGCCCTGGCGCTCGCATCGAGCCACGGGGCGGTGGTGGACCTGGTCGTGGTGGCGGTTCCCCCTGAGGCCGGGTGGCCGCCCTCGGTGGAGGCGGAGACGGAGAGCCTGGAGAAGGGCTCCCGCGAACGGGCGGAGCGGGGTGCCGAGGGTTACCTGCAGCACGTGCTGGAACGAATCCGCGAGGCGGGGCTCATGGCGGACCTGGAGACCACGGTGCTTCCCTCGGGGAACGTGGCCGCCTCCCTGGTCCGGCACGCCGAGGAGACGGGAGCCGACCTGACCGTGATGACGACCCACGGGCGGGGGCCCCTACGGCGTGCATGGCTTGGAAGCACCGCAGACGCCCTGCTCCGCCGGTCCCCTGGACCCATCCTCCTCATTCCGGTGGAGGAGAGCTCGGATGGGGATGTGCCCGTGGTGGATTTCAGCCTGGCTCCGGCACCGTTTCGGCGCGTCGTGGTGCCCCTGGACGGGTCCCGCTCCCCCGCCCCGCTCCTCCCGCTCCTGACGCCCCTCCTGGACCCGGGCGCGGAGACGATCCTCCTGCGGGCGGTGCCGCCGCTACTGGTGGGGGGCTCCCCCTACGTTCCCCACCTGGTGCACGACGAACGAACGCACGAGCGGTTCGTGGAGGGCGCTCGGATGTACCTCGACGGCATCGCCGAGGACTGGCCGGTGGGAGCCGGGGTGCGACGGAAGGTCGTCACGGCGATGCAGGCGGGAATGGCGATTCTGGAGGTGGTCGAGGAGGAAGAGGCGGACCTGGTGGCAATGACGACCAGCGGGCGGAGCGGCGTGTCACGGATGCTCCTGGGGAGCGTCGCCGACAAGGTCCTCCGGGGCTCTCCCGTCCCGGTATTGCTGAGGCGCGATCCGGGATCCGACTGACGGGGCGGCGCTTCCGTCCCCGAACTCAGCCGCCCGGGTGCCCGAACCCCTGGAGGCCCTTGCCGGGTGGGTCGTTGCGCCGGGCCCGCCTGTAGCCTCCGCCTTCCGCCCGTGAGACCCGCTTCTGTGCGACGAGGGCCTCGAGGGCGAGTTCGCAGGCGGCCACCCGCTCCCCGTCCCCTGACGAGGGCCCCACCAGCCCCACCTCCTCCAGCAGCTCGAGGAGCCCGGTGACCTGGCCGAACCCCGCGAGGCACGCGGCGGCACCGGAGTCGTCGGAGACCTGGAGCGCCTTTCCTCCTTCGAAGTAGGCGACGATCTCCTCCACATCGGGGTCGCCGGCGCGCGCCTCGAAGGTCTCTCCGGCAGCCTGCGCAATGAGCTCCCGCGCGATTTTCTCCGCCCCCTGCAACTCCCCTTCGTACTCCAGCTCCAGCTTCCCGGTCATGGCGGGGAGCGCGGCATAGATGTCACCGATGCGCGGGACGACCGCCTCCTCGCCCAGCCGCAGGGCCCGGCGTTCGGCATTCGAGACCGCCCCCTCCAGGACGCTGATGGGCATGCGCTGGCTTACCCCGGAGCGCTGGTCGATGCGCTTGTCGCGGCGTGCCAGGAAGGCCGCCCGCTCGACGACCTCGGCCACGAACTCCGGGAGCTTCAGGGAAAGCTCCCCCCGGTCCACCCACGCCTCCTGCCGGGTGATCTCCATCCCTGTCGCGATCTCCTCGGGGTAATGGGTGCGGATCTCCGCACCGATACGGTCCTTCAGCGGAGTGATGATCTTCCCGCGCGCCGTGTAGTCCTCCGGGTTCGCCGTGAAGACCAGGAGCACATCGAGGACGAGGCGGATGGGGAACCCCTTGATCTGGACATCCCCCTCCTGGAGGACGTTGAAGAGACCCACCTGGATCTTCCCCGAGAGGTCGGGAAGCTCGTTCAGCGCGAAGATGCCACGGTTCGCGCGGGGGAGGAGTCCGTAGTGGATCGTGAGCTCGTCGGAAAGGAGGTGGCCTCCCCGGGCGGCCTTGATGGGGTCCACGTCGCCGATGATGTCGGCGACCGTGACGTCGGGGGTGGCCAGCTTCTCGACATAGCGGGCGTCTCGAGGGACCCAGGCGATGGGGGTAGCATCCCCCTCCGCCTCCACCCTCAGCCTGCCGTCCTTCGATATGGGCGCCAGCGGATCGTCATTCACCTCGGACCCCGAGATGACTGGGATCTCGGCGTCGAGGAACCGGGTCAGCTCCCGGATGATGCGGCTCTTGGCCTGACCCCGCAGTCCCAGCAGGATGAGGTCCTGGCGGGCGAGGAGGGCGTTTACGAGCGGGGGGATGACGGTGTCCTCGTATCCGCGGATTCCCGGAAAGAGCTCGTCGCCTTCCCGGAGCTTCCGGATGAGGTTCGTCCGCACCTCGTCCCGTACCGAGCGGGTGCGGTAGCCGGAGGATTTCAACTCGCCCAGGGTCGTCGGTCGGTGCTCCGGCATCGGGGGGTGCCTCCAGGGGATGGACGGGGTCGGATCGGGGTGGCGCAGGGTTCCCGAACCGATGAAGTTCAGGGGCCGCTCGGTTTCGCGGGTACCTCGCGGGCCGCCGCGGGTTCCGATGCATCCGGGCGTTCCCGGGGGCTGTCGGCGACGGGCGAGCGGACGGAAGGGGCAGGATCGTTTCTCGAAGCGAGGAGACTGCATGGCGGAAGGTCCGACGGAGTCCGGGCAAGAGGGAAATGGTGTGGTGGTGCCCATCACCTCGCAGCCCGCCTTTCCCCTGGACCGGGTGATTCGCCAGGAGGCGCCGGACGCGGAGGCCGTCCCCATGGACGTGATCTTCGTGGGGGGAGGGCCTGCGGGGCTGGCGGGCGCCATCGAGCTGGCACGCCTCGTTGCCCAGGACGCGGAGGAGGGAGGGAGCCTCGGTGAGGTGGAGATCGGGGTCCTGGAGAAGGCCGGCGCGCTGGGAGAGCACACGCTTTCCGGGGCGGTGGTGGATCCCGGCCCCCTCCGGGAGCTCTTTCCCGACGTTCCCGAGGAGGAACTCCCGCTCCGGAAAGCGGTGCAGTCGGAGGCAGTCTACCTCCTGCGGGAATCCTCGGCCTACCGCATCCCCACTCCGCCCACAATGCGGAACCACGGAAACAGGGTGGCCTCCATCTGCGAGCTCGTACGCTGGATGGGTGAGCGGGCGGAGGAGCTCGGGGTGAACGTCTTTCCGGGCTTCCCGGTGGACTCCCTCCTGGTGGAGGGGGACCGGGTGCGCGGGGTGCGGACCGTCCCGGCCGGGCTCGACCGGGAGGGGAACCCCGGGAGTGGCTACACCCCCGCCATGGACCTCACTGCTCAGGTGACTGTCCTGGCCGAGGGAAACCGGGGCCACCTCACGCAGGGGTGGGAGCGTTGGCAGGGTATTGGTCGAACGAACCCCCAGATCCATGCTCTCGGCGTGAAGGAGCTCTGGGAGGTGGAGCGCCCCCTCGAGCGGCTGATCCACACTCTGGGGTGGCCGCTTCCTCCGGACGCCTTCGGGGGAAGCTGGATCTACCCCATGGATGAGGGGCTCGTATCCCTCGGGCTGGTGGTGGGGCTCGATTATCCGGACGCCCGCCTCGACGTGCACCACCTCCTGCAGCAGTTCAAGGCTCATCCGTTCGTGCGCGAGATCCTCGCGGGCGGGGAGATGGTGGAGTGGGGTGCGAAGACGATTCCCGAGGGCGGGTACCACTCCCTCGCCGACCGGCGGCACGGCGCGGGGTTGCTGGTGGTGGGAGACGCTGCGGGGTTCGTGGACGTTCCCTCCCTCAAGGGGATCCACTACGCGATTCATTCCGGGGTCCTGGCGGCTCGTGCCATCTTCGAGGCGCTCCAGGCCGGGGACACCTCGGAGGCGGGGCTTCAGGGGTACACGGAGGCAGTGGATCGGTCCTTCATCGTGCGGGACCTCCACCGGACGCGGAACATGCGGCTCGCCTTCAAGGCCGGTTTCGTGCGCGGCGGGGTACGAGCCGGTCTGATGTCCCTGACCGGTGGCCGCTTTCCCGGAGACACGATCCGGATCGAGGAGGACGCCGCCGAGGCGCGGCACCTCCGCAACCCGCCGCCTTCCTTCAACCCGGACGGCGAGCTCACCTTCTCGAAGACCGAGGCGGTCTTCAAGGCGGGGAACACCACCCGCGACGACATCCCTTCCCACCTGCTGGTGGGGGGAGAGATCTCCCCGGAGGTGGCCGAATTCTATACGCACCTCTGCCCGGCGGGCGTATACGAGTGGGATGGAGACCGCCTGGTGGTGAACCCACCGAACTGCATCGACTGCAAGGCCACCGACGTACTCGGGCCGCGGTGGACCCCGAGGGAGGGGGGGAGCGGCCCGGCGTATCGAAGGATGTGAGTAAACCAACCCACCATGGGAGCGCTTCGAGATGACCGTTGTCGAATTGATCGTCCTCCTCTTCATTGCCGGAGTGTGTGGCTCCGTGGCGCAGGCCCTCGTCGGCTTCACGCGCGGGGGGTGCCTGGCCTCTGTAGCGCTCGGGTTCATCGGTGCGCTCGTGGGAACCTGGCTGGCCCGGACCTTCGCACTCCCGGAGATCTTCTCGCTCCAGATCGGGGGCCAGGCCTTCCCGATCGTCTGGTCCATTGTCGGGGCGATAGTCGTGGTGCTCGTGATCGGCCTCCTCACTCCGGGTCGAAGGCGCTGAGTTCCAGCCACCCTTCCGCACCGTGAGGGCAATCCGGAGGGAGTACGACCGGCTCGCCGACGAGTACGATGCGCGCTGGGGGCGGTATGTCCGGGAATCGACCTGGGGGACGCTGGCCAGGCTGAAGCTTCCGGAAGAAGGGTCCGTGCTGGACCTGGGGTGCGGGACCGGGGTGCTCCTTTGCGAAGCGCACCGGCTCCGGCCCGGGCTCCGCCTCGCCGGCGTTGACCTGAGCCACGGGATGCTCGCGCGCGCGCGCGACCGACTTCCTTCCTCCGTACACCTGGTGCAGGCTCCGGGGGAGTATCTCCCCCTCGCCTCCGCTTCCCTCGACCTCGTGGTGTCGGTCAGCTCGCTCCACTACTGGCGGGATGCTCCTGGGGTGGCGCAGGAGGTGCACCGGGTGCTCCGCAAGGGCGGACGCTTCGTGCTGACCGACTGGTGCCGTGAGACCCTCGCCATGCGGCTCCGGGATCTCCGGTTTCGCTGGCTCGATCCCGCCCACGGGCGCACCTGGACCCGCGCCGAAGCGAAGGACCTGCTGGGCGCTACGGGGTTCACGCTGGAGGGGGCGGTGCGATGGCGCATCGAGCGATGGTGGGAGCTCATGACCCTTACGGTGCGGCGCGGCTGAACCGCTCCACCCCGTACCGGGACGCCTCTGGCTCCTCCTGACCCCTCGGCCTATCTTCCGCGCGATCCTGCGACGGGGATCCGTGCGAGCTGTCCCAGGGAGGGCGACGCACCCCCGTCCGACCCCGATTGCATTCCGGAGAGTTCAATGATGCGTTCCGTTAGAAACCTGGGCAGCCTGCTCGTGGCGGCGGCCCTCCTCCTTCCCACCAGCCTTGGCGCGCAGACCGTGCCCGCTCCCGATCGGGGGCCCGGCGAAGGCCAGGGCCCCTTCGAGCGCCTCATCATCCGCGGAGCGATCCTCATCGATGGTACCGGAGGTCCTCCGGGTGGACCGACGGACATCGTCATCGAAGGGAACCGGATCGTTCAGGTCCAGAGCGTGGGCTATCCGGGCGTCCCGATCGACGAGGACTCCCGGCCGGACGGTGCCGACTATGAGATCGACGCCCACGGGATGTACGTGCTCCCCGGGTTCATCGACAATCACACCCACGCGGGTGGGGCACCGAAGAACCCCGAACTCTCCTATGCCTACAAACTCTGGCTCGCGCACGGAATCACCACGGTCCGCGGGGTCGCCCTCACCGGTTTCGATCAGGCGCTCTCGGAGCAGGCCCGCAGCGAGGCGAACGAGATTGTCGCTCCCCGCATCGTGAACTACCAGCGGCCCAGCAGCGGGTGGGACCGCGGCCAGATCGACACGCCCGAAATGGGACGCGAGTGGGTCCGGTGGGCTCACGAGACCGGGGTGGACGGCATCAAGTTCCACACCCACGGGATGGAGCCGCCTCTCTTCGAGGCGATCGTGGACGAGGCCAACTCGCTGGGGATGGGGACCACGGCCCACCTGTCGCAGCCCGGCGTCGCACATATGAACGTGCTGGACGCGGCTCGACTCGGGCTCACCGGGCAGACCCACTTCTACGGCCTCTTCGAGTCGCTCCTGAAGGACCACCAGATTCCCTGGTACCGGTTGGACTACAACTACCAGAACGAACAGCACCGTTTTGCCGAGGTGGCCCAGCTCTGGCGCCAGAGCCACGATCAGGGGAGCGAGGCGTGGAACTCCATGGTGCAGGAGCTGGTGGACCTCGACTTCTTCATCAACCCCACCATGACGATCTACGAGGCCAACCGTGACTTCATGCGGGCCCGGGAGTCGGAGTGGCACGACACGTACACCCTCCCCTCCATGTGGGACTACTACTGGCCGAACCGCCGGGCCCACGGCTCCTACTGGTTCCACTGGGGAACCGAGGAGGAGGCGGAGTGGCGGGCCTTCTACCGCAAGTGGATGGCCTTCCTCCACGACTTCCACCGGGCAGGCGGGCGTCTCACCGCCGGTTCCGACGCGGGGTTCATCTACAAGAACTACGGGTTCGGCTACATCGAGGAGCTGGAGCTTCTCCGCGAAGTGGGGCTGCACCCTCTCGAGGTGATCCAGTCCGCCACCCTGTACGCGGCGCAGGAGATCTATGAGCCGCGCGGTGAGGAACCGCCCATCGGAACGGTGGAACCCGGCAAGTTGGCCGACCTCGTCATCGTGCCGGAGAACCCCCTCGAGAACCTGAAGGTGCTTTACGGGACCGGCGCGGTGAAGCTGGACGACGAGACGGGTGACCCGGTGCGGGTCGGTGGGGTCCGCTACACCGTCAAGGACGGGATCGTGTACGACGCCCGGCAGCTACTGGAGGACGTGGCGGAAATGGTGCGGCAGCAGAAGATCGAGCGCGGGATGGATCCCGACGCTCCCCTCCCCCGCTACTGAGTTCGGGAGGTCCCGCCCGGGACCCTGCCCGTCTCCCCCTCGTCTTCTATCGGGCGAGGAGGGAGGCGGGCGCCCCTCCGGCGGTGGGGCTCTGTTCCACCGCCGCCCGGTAGGAGAGCCCCTCGCAGGGTTCGAAGTCCCCGCACCCGTAGAGCGCCGTGTAGATGCGGGTGTATTGCTGCACCACCTTCACGTAGTGCCGCGTCTCCGCGAATGGGATGTGCTCGATGAAGACGTCGGTGTCCCGGTATTCGGCGCGACTCTGCCACTGGCGGGCGCGGGTGGGTCCGGCGTTGTAGGCGGAGAGTGCATCCTCGGCGCTCCCCTCGAAGCGACGCACCATATTGGCCAGGAAGGCCGTTCCCAGACGCACGTTGTACTCCGGGTCCCCCAGGGAGGCCGTCGAGAAGCGGAGGCTCTCCGAGCGGGCGACCTCCTGGGCGGTGGAGGGGAGAAGCTGCATCAGGCCCACGGCCCCGGCGGAGCTTTGGATGGTGGGGTGGAACAGGGACTCCTGGCGGATGAGCCCGGCCACGAAGAACGGATCCAGCCCCCGAGCCCGGGCCTCCCGAACGATGATTTCCCGATACGGGAAGGGGTGGACGAGCCTGAGGAGCCGGAGGTTCCATTCCCCCTCGCGGGCGTGGATCTCCCGGCCCAGAACCACTGACTGGATAGGCAGTCCGCTCTCCAGGAGCCTCTCGCTGAAGTCGTACGCTGCCGTTCCCTGGTGGAAGAAGTACTCCTCGAGGCGTTCCAGTTCGTGGTTGAACGAGCCGGCGGTGGGAACGCGCTGGTGCACCTGGAGCCGGATCACCGCGTTGGCGAGTTGGTCGGCAACGCCCGGCTGCGGCAGTGGACCCTCGTTCAGCCCCGGGGGAAGGACCGGCGCGCCGATGCGGTCGCCGGCCACCGTTCCGTAGAAGGAGAGGGGGTTCTCCTCATGGGCCGCGGCGAGGAAGCTACGCGCTCGCGCCGGGTCCCCCCTCCGTTCGTGGGCCAGGGCGGCCCAGTACGCGGCCTGCTGACGGCCGACGGAGCGCCGGCCGCCCTCCAGGTACCGTTCGAAGGTGAGCGCCGCACGGTCGTAGTCCCCCGAGAGGTACAACTGGCTTCCGAGCCTCACCGCGACGAGTTCGCCGGTGGCCGAGCCGACACCCGTGTCGAGGAGGGCCTCCATCGCACGCCGGGTGGCGGCGGGGCCGCCCCTGGCGCTGACATGCTCCACGTGCAGGAGCAGGCCTTCTTCGGCCAGGGCCGAGCCCGGGATCCGGCGAGCCACTGCGAGAAAACGCTCCTCTGCCAGGGAGGTCTCGCCCCGCGCCAGGGCCGCGCGCCCCATCCAGTGAAGGGCCGGCCCGGCCCAGTCCGCCGGGGTGGCTTCCCCGGAAATCGGGGCGAGCATGACCTCCGCTTCGCGCGTCTGGGCGAGTTCCACGAGACCCCGGCCCAGCCCCAGGCGGATCTCCGCCTCCACCAGCTCGGGTAGGCTCGTGTCTTCGAGGAGGGGGGCGAGGCGACGCTGGGCCCGCTCCCACGACCCCACCGCGAGGAGGAGACGTCCCAGGGAGAGGCGGTCGTCGCGATGCTCGGGATCGGAGAGGTCGTCCAGGAGGAGGGCCGCGCGCCGGGCGTCTGAGTCTGATTCCCCGCCGACCCGGATCGAGCGGTTCAGGGCAGCTTCGGCCCCGATGGAATCGCCGGACGCCAGGGCGAGACGGCCGGCGCGGAACCAGGCGGCGGATTCCGACGTTCCGATCCAGGGCGCCTGAGCCGCCTCCTCCGCGGCGCGCCAGGCGCCGGGCTCATCGTCGGCTTCTTCGTAGGCGTCGACCAGGAAGGCCCAGCCCCAGCGTGAGCGCAGGTCCGTGGAGGGGTCGATCGCCTCGAGCGCGGCGCGAACCGCGGCCGTGTCGCCAGTCGGTGCCAGCAGCTCCGCCCGGATCAGGGGGCGCCAATCCGACAGGGCCGGAAGGGTAGCGAGGGCGAGGTCCGCTCGCTCGGCACCGGCCAGGTGGTTCCCGTCCGACCATTCCTCGAGAGCCCCGTCCAGCGAGTCGAGCGCTGCTTCCACCTCGCTCGAGTCCGGGACAGGCAGGGAGAGGTAGTCACCGATCCGATCGAATACCTCGGCCGACTGCTGAGCGTCCTCCAGCGAGGTCTCCTCTGCAGCGGCGCCGTGCTCGGTGCCTCCGGCCATGAACAATGTGCCGGCAAGGATGCTCATCAGCACGAACGAAGCGGCTGCCGAAAGGCGCGATGGGGGTCGAAAAGGGATCATGGATCCTGGCTGGTCGGTGTCGCGAAGGGCGTCGTCTGTCTGGCGAGTATGGACACTGTTTCGGGTCATGGGGTGGCACGCAGCAGAGCGACCCTGTCGAGCCATCGGGTCAGGTCGGCACCGGAGATGATGCCTACCAGCCGCCAGTCGCTGGCCACCAGGACCCGACCGGTCCCGCTCCGCCGCATTCCGTCCAGGACCTCGATCATCGGTGTGTCCGGAGCCACGACCAGGGTGTCGCTCAGCGGGGTCATGACATCCGCCACCACCATTCGCCCCCACTCTGCCGTTGGGAGGGCCTTCACCTGCGCAAGGGTCACGAGCCCGATCGGAACGCCGTCCTCCGTCACCGGGAACGAGTTGTACGGCCGCCGAAGAAAGTATCCGTGCACCAACTCCTCCAACAGGAGGTCGGGGGCGACGCTCTCCGGGTCGGGGGTCATGGCCTGGCTCGCCATGAGAGGAGCGAGCATCTCCTGGAGGAGCATCTGCTGATACGAGGAACGTGCTGCGTGGTTCAGGAACCAGCCGATGAAGATGAACCAGAGTCCCCCGACGAGCATCCCTCTGGCGACGAGTTGGTAGAGGCCGAGCGCGATGATGCCCCATCCCAGCGCGCGCCCGGCGGCGGAGGCGATCTCCGTCGCCCTTCTGAGTGATCCGGTGACGCGCCAGAGCGTTGCCCGCAGTAGTCTTCCCCCGTCGAGGGGAAACCCGGGAAAAAGATTGAAGATGGCGAGCACGAGATTCAGGACCCCCAGATACTCGGCGACCACGGTGAAGGCGAGAGGCGCCCCGACGGCGGAGCCCAACACCCCCGCTCCGTGGAAGAGGGCCGCAAGGACGAAGGACGCGAGCGGCCCGACGCCGGCGATCAGGAACTCGTCTCCGGGGGTGTCGGGCTCGCGCTCGGTGCGGGCCATCCCTCCGAAGATGAAAAGGGTGATGCCCTCCACTCCGATTCCCTTTCGAATCGCCATGAAGGCGTGGGCGAGCTCGTGGAGGAGGAGGGACCCGAAGAAGAGAGCGGCCCCGATGAGCCCCATCGTGAGGTAGGCCAGGCGATCGAGGCCGGGGATGTGGGCTGGAAACACTGCCCCCGCGAAGGTGCCGAGGATCAGGAAGAAGATGATGAACCACGAATAGTCCAGCGAGATCTCGACCCCTCCGATGGAGCCGACCCGGAAACCGGCAAAGACGCCCCTGGCAGGCGGTCTTCGGGAGCGGGCGGCGGCGGGCCGACCGGGGGCGCTGTGCAATTCGTGCGAAGGCTTCATATAGGGCGGGTGTGCGGGTGAAGAGTTACTACCCCGGAGCGTACGTCAGGCTTCCCGAACCCGGAGACTGGCCATTTTGGCAGCCTTCCGGCCGTAGCGGCACGTTCCAGGGCTCCGGGGGTTGGCAGGTTTCCTGCATCACCACTTTGCCACGGCCGGGAGGTCCCAGACGCCCGCCCCCATTGATCAGCAGGCGAAGCCCCACGCAGATAGACGAGGAAACATGGCGGAACGATTCACAGTACCGGTGCTTCCCCTGCGCGACACCGTGGTCTACCCCGGGGTCGCCGTACCGATCTCGGCCGGACGACGCGGCACCGTGGAAGCGGTGCAGGCCGCGCTGGATGGGGACCGCCGTCTCCTTGCGGTCGCGCAGCGCGACAATGTGGACGAGGCGACCCCCGAGGGTCTCTACACGGTGGGAACGGTGGTCCGGATCATCCAGACCCACCGGGTGCGGGGTGGCGTGCAACTCCTGGTACAGGGAGACGACCGCGCCGAAGCGCTCGAGTACGAGGAGGTTGGAGATGGGATGCTCCGGGCGACGGCGATCGTGCTCGCCCGCCTCCCCCCCCGCAACCCCGAGGACCCCGTCTTCCAGGCCCTCGACAAGGAACTGCGCGATCGGGCTGCGGAACTCGGCACCCGGCGAGGCGTTCCGGCGGAAGCGATGAACCAGCTCCTCCAGGGAGTCGACGATCCCGGCTCCTTCGCGGACCTGGTCGCCTTCTACCTGGATCTCCAGACGGCGGACAAGCAGCGCCTGCTCGAGGTGCTCGATGACGAGGAGCGGATGAGGCGGTCGCTGGTGGCTGTCGAGCGGGAGCTCGCACGCCTGGACGCTCAAGAGGACATCCAGGCACGCGTCCAGGAGGAGCTCGGAGAGCGCCAGCGGGAGATGCTGCTGCGTGAGCAGATGAAGCAGATCCAACGGGAGCTGGGCGACGAGGACGAGAAGCAGGAGCTCGAGGAGCTGCGTGAACGAATCGAGGCGCTCGAGCTCAGCGAGGACTCCCGCACCGAGGTGGATCGTGAGCTCCGGCGCCTGGAGCGGACGAGTCCCCAATCCGCGGAGTATCAGGTCATTCGCACCTTCCTGGAGTGGGTCACGGAGCTGCCGTGGAGCTCCCGGACCGAGGACAAGATCGACCTGGCGGTGGCGCAGCGGATCCTCGATGAAGACCACTACGGGCTGGAGGACGTCAAGGACCGCATCCTCGAGTTCCTCTCCGTACGGAAGTTACAGGCGGAGCGGGCCCCGAAGCCCCCTACCTCCGACGCTGAGGCGGCGGGCGACCGGGCCGGGGACGATGCCCTCACGGGTGAGCCGCTGAACGGGAACGGTCATGGCCGGGAGATCCCGGCCGGGTCGTCTCCCGAGGAAGGGGAGGAAGATCGGGGTGCGGCCGGGTCGGACGAAGTCGACACCGTCGACGAAGCGGGGGAGCCCGAGTCCGAGCCGGGAGAGGACGAAAAGGATGGAGAGCTGGTGGGAAGGGGCCCGATCCTTCTCTTCACGGGTCCTCCGGGCGTGGGGAAGACCTCCATTGCCCAGTCCATCGCCCGATCCCTGGGTCGGAAGTACGCCCGGATCTCCCTGGGTGGCGCCCGGGACGAGGCGGACATCCGCGGGCATCGCCGCACCTACGTGGGAGCCATGCCGGGGCGGATCATCCAGGGGATGCGGCAGGTGAAGTCGAAGAACCCGGTCTTCCTCCTGGACGAGGTGGACAAGCTGGGAACCTCCTTCCAGGGCGATCCCTCCGCGGCGCTGCTGGAGGTCCTCGATCCCGCGCAGAACTCGACCTTCACTGACCACTACCTGGGGATCCCCTTCGATCTCTCCGAGGTTCTCTTCATCGCCACCGCGAACTTCGTGGATCGGATCCCGGGTCCGCTCCTGGACCGGATGGAGTTGGTGGAATTCTCGGGCTACACCGAGCGGGAGAAGCTGGAGATCGCGAAGCAGTATCTCCTCCCGCGCCAGCGTCGCTCCGCCGGCTTGAAGGAAGACGAACTGGAGATAACCGACGAGGCCATCTGCTCGGTGATCTCGCAGTACACTCGCGAAGCCGGGGTGCGCACGCTCGAGCGGGAGCTCGGGAAGGTCGCGAGGAAGGTGGCGCGGCAGATTGCGGCCGGTGAGGTGGAGCGGCTGACGGTCACCCCCGACGAGGTCCGAGAGCTTCTGGGGAGGCCCCGTGTCCATCCGGAGAAGATGCGGACCGAAGATGAGATCGGGGTCGCGACCGGGATGTTCTACACCCCCATGGGTGGAGACATCATGTTCGTCGAGGCGAGTGTGATGCCGGGCGAGAACAGCCTGGTCCTCACCGGTCAACTCGGCGACGTGATGAAGGAGTCGGGCCGCGCCGCATGGACCTTCGCGAAATCACGGCACGAGGCGTATGGTATTCCCGCGGAGCTTCTGAAGGGCACCGAGGTCCACATCCACGTACCGGCCGGCGCGATCCCGAAGGATGGGCCCTCCGCCGGTATCACGATGGCCACGGCGCTCGTTTCCGCGCTTTCGGGGCGCCGGATCCGGCGGGACGTGGCGATGACGGGGGAGCTCACCCTCACGGGTCGGGTCCTCCCCATCGGCGGGTTGAAGGAGAAGGTCCTCGGCGCGGTGCGCGCCGGGATCCAGGAGGTCATTATCCCGGCCGAGAACGACGCGTCTCTGGAGGATCTCCCCAAGGCCGTGCGTGAGGCGTTGACCGTGCACCTGGTCCAGGAGCTCGACGAGGTTCTGGAGCACGCGCTCGTGAACGGCTCCGCGGCTCCGCCCGAGGCCCAACCCGCAACGGTCGGGGGAGCCGCGCAGCTTCAGGTGGAGTAGCCCGCGCCGGGTCAGCTCCCCGGGGGATCGAAAGCCCCCTCGGGGACCTCGGTCTCCACCCGCAGGTGCGGGAAGAAGAGGCGCGGCTCGCCTCCGGAGCGCCGGTACTCGGCGAGCTGGATGGGGCCGACCATCCGCCAGTCCGTCCATTCGGAGGGGGAGGGGTCGGACTCGGGGTTCGAGTAGTGGTGCCAGCGGTCCATCAGACCGGTCTCGACGTTGACGAAGCCCCGGTACATGTTCCGCGGAGTGAGCCCGGTCCCGTCGTCGAAGCGGAGCTCCACCACCTCCCACTGCGTGCCGTCCTCTTCTTCGGTGCCCACGTAGGTGGCGTGGACACCCGGGTCAGACCACTTGAATGGCATGAGGAGCCAATAACTGTCGTTGATGTGGGATCGGTGGGCCCCGCGGAGGCGCTCCGTGGCCTCCTCGCCCTCCAGCTCCGAGCCATCGATCCAGACTCTCCCCGCCTCGGGATCTTCGGTGTCGAAGATCGCGACCATGGTTCCGTCGTCGGTCTCTGATTCGACCCTGGCGCGCCCCTCCCAACGGTCCCAGCGGTGGGACCGAACCGACGGTTCTGCGTCTCCCCGATGGACCCCCCAGTCGAATTCCAGGTAGCGGGCCCGCTCCCAGCCCCCGTCGGGAGCGATGACCTCCATCATGTGGAGCCAGACCCGTGCGGCTTCCTCGTCCTGGAAGGCTGCGGCGGCCATCTCGGCTCGCTCCGCTCCCAGGTCCCGGGCGGGAGCGTTCTCGCCGCACCCACCGAGGAGGAGGATGGAAACCACCGCTACGATTCGTGTACGCATATCGGACTCCCTGAATCTGTGGGTCGGGCCATGCACCCCGGAGCGTCCTCCCGGGACGGGGGGGCGACCGAGGCACAATGTACGACGTCCCGGGTCATCCCGAAATCATCGGAGAAGCAGTGCGGTGAAAGCTCCCATTCCTTCTGCCCGCAGCGAGTTCGCTCGCGAGGTGGAGCGTCCCGACGCCCAGGTGAACCTGGCGAGGGCCGCCCTTCTGGTGGCCAGGGAGGAGTATGCGCAGCTTCCGGTGGAGCCCTATCTCGCGCGGCTCGACCACATGGCCGAGGAGGTGCGTGATCGGCTGGACGACGAGTCCGCCCCACTCCTCGTATTCCAGGACCTCTTGGCCCTCCTCTACGAGCGCCACGGATTCCAGGGGAACCGGCAGGCGTACTATGATCCGCGCAACTCCTACCTCTCCGACGTGATGGATCGGCGGAAGGGCATCCCGCTCACCCTGGGGATCGTGCTCCTCGAGGTGGGCTGGCGCCTCGGACTCCCCCTTGAGGGGGTGAACTTCCCTGGACATTTCCTGGTGCGTTTCAAGGGCGAGGCTGTTTCGCTCCTGGCGGATCCGTTCGACGGAGGCAGGTTGCGCTTCGAGGATCAGGCCCAGGAGCTTCTGGATCGGGTGTACGGCGGGATGGTCCGGGTGCAGCCGAACTTTCTGAAGGCGGCGGGACGCAGGGACATGCTGGTCCGTCTGCTGACGAACCTGAAGGGCGTCTATCTGAACGTTGAGGACCACCAGCGGGCGCTGGCGGCCGTGGAGCGGATTCTCCTGATCCATCCCACAGCTGCGGGGGAGATCCGGGACCGGGGGACCCTCCTCGCCGAACTGGGGCGTCGGGAAGAGGCCCTGGCACAGCTCGAGTGGTATCTGGACTACGCACCGGAGGCTGCGGATGCCGGCCGCATCCGGGCCCTCGTCGACGAGTTGAGAGGGGCCGTATGACGACGACCATCTCCGATACGATCGAAGAGTACCGTGCCGCCCGGGGGCCGGGGGCGGTGTTCGAGCGAGCGGATCGCGTCCTCCTGGCGGTGCGGGGACGGTCCCCCACCCGGATGCTCACCGGGATCTGCTCCGGGCGCATGCCGCCGGAGCTCACCGACGCAGGAAGCGAGGTTCAGGCCGGAGAGGCACCCTATTCCACGGTGTTGACCCCGAAGGGAAAACTCGTGACCGACCTGCGGGTGCTGCGTCTCGGGAACGGGGAGGGGGGTGGCCTCCTCCTGGATGTCCCCGCCGCCGGGATCCAGCGTCTCAGGGAGCACCTTACCAAGTACCTGCCGCCTCGCTTCGCGAAGCTGGAGGAGCCCGCCGGATCCATGGGCATCCTGAGCGTGACCGGGTCCGAGGCCGCGTCGATCCTCTCCCGCGAGGTGTTCGGCTTGAGGCTGGGGGCCGAGGAGCTGGCGGCGCTTCCGGAGGGAGGGGAACGATTGATCGGAGACCCCGAGGCCGATGGGCTGCGCGTGGTGCGGAACGGGGACGTTCGCGTGCCCGCGTTCGATCTGATTACCGACGGAGCGGCCCTTCGCAGCCTCGGTGAACGATTCGGAAATCTGGGGCTGGTTTCCGCGGGTCCAGCCACCTGGGAGACCTTCCGGATCGAGGCGGGACGACCGCGCTTTGGAGCCGAGCTCGCGGAGGACACCCTTCCGCCGGAGGCCGGCATCCACAACCGCGCCATCGACGACCGGAAGGGGTGCTACACCGGTCAGGAGGTAATCGTGAGGATCCGCGACAGGGGTCGGGTGAACCGGCACCTGCGGGGCCTCCTCCTGGGCGACGCCCCTCCCCCGGAGCCGGGCACGCCCCTCTTCATCGAGGGGAGGGAGCGCCAGGCGGGGGAGGTCCGGAGCGCAGTGACATCCCCGGGCTTCGGCCAGACGATCGCGCTGGGGTACGTGCGGAGGGAGGCCGAACCTCCGACGACCGCACGGCTGGGAAGTGCAGATGGCCCCGAGGTGCAGGTGCGGGCGCTCAGCGACGAAGGGTGGGTGCTGTTGGAGGGGGATCCCGGGGTGAAGGCCCTCTAGGAGACTCCTCCCTCGCGCTCCCGGATGGCGTCGACGATGACGCCCCCGTGCCAGCGTCCGTTCTCGATGAAGATGCGGTTCGCGTCGTTGCCGGCGGCGAGGACCCCGGCTATGAAGACGCCCGGGACCGGGGTCTCCATGGTCTCCGGATCGTGGGCCGGCACACCTGATTTATCGTCCACCGGCGCCCCGAGGCTTCGCAGAAGTTCCGGATCGGAGCGCCACCCGGTGAGGGCGAGGACCCAGTCATTGGGCACCTCTTCCGTCTCCCCTGTCCTCTCGTTCCGGACCACGACGACCTCGGGCCGGATCTCGGTTACCCGGTGCGCCCAGCGCACCTCCACCTCTCCCTTCTCCACCCGGTTGCGGATGTCGGGGAGGACCCAGGGTTTCACCCCCCGGTCGAAATCCTCGAGGAAGTGGACCAGCGTGACGTGAGAGCCGGACCGGAAGAGCTCGAGGGCGGCCTCCACCGCCGAATTGCTTCCGCCTACGATGAGTACGTCCTGGCGCCAGTAGGGGTGGGCCTCCTGGTAGTAGTGGGAGACCTTGGGGAGGTCCTCACCCGGAACACCCAGGAGGTTGGGCTGGTGAAAGCCTCCGGTGGCGATCACGACCCGACGGGCCCTCTCACTTCCGGCAACCCCGGAACGGGCCTGGGTGTGCAGGGTGAAGTCACCCTCGCTTCCGGCCACCGAAGTGATCTTCCGATACTGGCGCACGTCCAGGTCGAAATACTCGGCGACCTTGCGATAGTAGGTCAACGCCTCCTTCCGGCTCGGATTGCGCCCGACCGTGACGAAGGGGACGCCCTCCACCTCCAGCTTTTCGGGGGTGGAGAAGAAGGACATGTAGGGAGGATAGTGGAGGATGGCCTCGCAAAGTGCGCCCGAATCGTAGAGGCGCGCGGAGAGCCCTGCCTTGCGGGCGGCGGCGCCTACGGCGATACCACAAGGTCCGGCGCCGATGATGGCGAGGTCGAGGATCTGGTCGTCCTCCGGCCCGGTCGGGGGACGGGTGGGGTGGTTGCTTCCGGTCATCGATCTGGGGTCTGTTGCAATGTTTGGAGAGGATGCACGCCGGCGGGGGCCGGGAAGGCCCGCAGCGGGAACCCTGGAACCGGGTGAGCGTTCCGGAGGAGCCGCCCGCCGGGGTGGGCTCAGGCGCGAACCATTCTGCGAGGAGGCCATGTACTCTCGTTGTCCTGTCTGCACCGTCCGGCTGGGACGGAACGAGGTGCTGGAGGCCCTTCCAATCGGGTCCCGCCTGGCCTTCGACGTGAAGCGCGGGCGGGTCTGGGTGCTCTGTCCTCAATGTCGGAGCTGGAGCCTGGCCCCGGTCGGGGAGGAACGCCGGGACATCGCGGAGGAGGCGGAGCGGGCCTTCGAGAAGGCGGTCGTGGGCGTGTCGTCGGAACGGATTGCGCTGGGGCGGGTCCGGGACGGGACGGAGCTGATCCGGGTGGGTGGGGCGAGCGAGGGAGAGCTCGCGGGCTGGAGATACGGGCGGCGGCTCGTTGGTCGCTGGCGTCGGCACCGCGCGCTCACGGTGGGTAGTGTGGGGGTGGCGGTCGGCCTGGCGCTCCTGCCAGCGGTGGGGATCGTGGCTGCCACCTGGCTCTATGCAGGAGCCGCGGGTGTGGGTCTCCTCGCGCAACGGATGCGGACGGGACGGCCCGTATTCGTCCGGGAGGGAGAGGAGGGGACTCCGGGCAGGGACGAGCGTCGCTCGGGGGAGACCGCGCTCTTTCGGGAACGAGATGTGACCCGGATCCTCCTCCTTCAGGGCGAGCGGGGGCAGGGAGGATGGAGAGTGGCGCTGGATCGGTGGTACCTCCCCCCCCTCGAACTGACCCGCGACGAGGGGCGTCGCGCCCTGCGGGCAATGCTGGCGCGGTGGAACGCCCGGGGCGGAACCCCCGGGCAGGTGCAGCGGGCGACCGAGCGGGTCCTGGACCTGGGGTCGGTAGACCGGGTGTTCGCCCGTGCAGCGCGCGACCTGAACCAGGGGAGCGCGTGGGAGCATCACCTCGCCTGGCCCTTCCGGGACACCGCCCGAATCCAGTGGGCCGACCCCACCCTCCGGCTCGCGCTGGAAATTGCCGCCAACGACGACCTGGAGCGGCGGGCGTTGGAGGGAGAGTTGCACCTCCTGGAGCGCGAGTGGGAGGAGGCGGAGGAGCTGGCCCGGATCGCGGATTCGCTTGAGAGGTGGGGCAGTGCGTCGGGCCCATCGGACCATTGATGCGCCCGGTCCGGAGAGCGATCGTGAAGGCAGAACGTGTGCGGTCGCAACGACAACTCGAGAGCGGGGAGATCGGCAGATGACGACGGCGGAGTCGGAAGCGCGCAAGGCGCTGAATCGGCTGCGGAGGGCGGTGGAGAAGGGCGCGCGGGAGCTGGATGCACTGCGCGGTGCCATCCGCCACGCGGAGGGCGACGACTTCCCCGCCTCGGAGTATGCCGAGGCGGATGCCAAGATGGAGGCGCTCCTCGCCTTCGTCGACGGGGAGGCGGAGCGCCTTCAGGAGAAGGTCATGCGGGCGGGGGGGCTGGAGCCCGGGCGGGTGCGACGGTCGTCGTCGTGAATCCCCCACAGTCCTTCGCGAGCAGTGCCAGAGGCGGGGAGCTCCGCGATGCGATCCTCGATGTCATGGCCCGCGGGGTGGAGGTTCCGCTCTCCGACGACGAGTTCAACGCGCTCGCCCTCGATGTGTTCCGGCATCAGGCCGACACCGTCCCGGTCTACGGGGCGATGGTCCGGAACCGTGCAGGTGGGGCGGCGGTCGACCATTGGTCGCAGGTGCCGCCTGTACCGACCAGGGCCTTCAGGGAATTTCCCCTCGTCTCCGGACCGGTGGATGAGGTGGAGGCCGTCTTTCGCACGAGCGGCACCACGTCCGGCATGGAGAGTCGGGGGCAGCACTTCGTAAGGGAGCTATCGTTGTACCGGGCGGCGATCTTACCAAATGCCCAGGCCCATCTGAATCCTGGCGATGAACGGGTCCGGTTCCTGGGACTCCTTCCTGCGCCGGCGGATCGACCTGATTCGTCTCTCGTGCAGATGGCGGGCGTCCTGCGGGAGAGCTGGGGTGTCGAGGGGAGCGCCTTTCTGGCCTCCTCCGACTGGGACTTCGATCCAGGTCGGGTCATGGACGCGCTCCGCGAGGCGGCGGCGGGAGGGCAACCGGTCCTCCTCATGGGAACGGCCTTCGCCTTCGTGCGTCTGCTGGACGGCGCGAAGGGGGTGGGTGGGGCGGGACGGCGTGTGCAGCTGCCGCCGGGCTCCCGGGTGATGGAGACGGGTGGGTTCAAGGGGAGGACCCGCGTGGTCCCTCGCGAAGAGCTGTATCGGAGCCTCTCCGACCTGCTCGGGCTCCCGACCCATCGGATCGTCAACGAGTACGGGATGACCGAGTTGCTTTCTCAGTTCTGGGAGACCACGCTCCGGTCGGGGGGCGAGCCGGAAGGGGGCGTCATGGGGCGCCATCTGGAGGGTCCCCCGTGGGTCCGCACGCTCGTCCTGGACCCGGATCGCCTGGTTCCCCTTCCGGACGGCGAGGCCGGGCTCCTCCTGCACTTCGATCTGGCGAACCTCCATTCCGTCTCGGCCATCCTCACGGAGGATCGAGGCGAGCGGCGAGGTGAGGGCTTCCGTGTCCTGGGGCGAGCCGCAGGGGCGGAACCCCGCGGGTGCTCTCTCACCATGGACGAGCTTCTGGCGGCGAGTTCCGTGCAGGGGAGCCGCGGGACCGGCGCGTGAGCACGTTCCCAGCCTTCCGATTCCCGAGCGCGGGCGGGATTCCCATGGCCAAGGTGTCCCTCGAGGGCGGGGCGATCGGGACGGATCACGCACTGGACCGGTTCCCTGGCCAGGACGACGACGGGCTCGCGCTCGAGCGTCCGGTCCTGGACCAAGGAGCTGCGAACCGCGTGGTCCGGGAGGTCCAGGCGAAGGCCAACGTACTCAGAGGCATGTCCAACGACGTGTTGGTGGAGTCGCTCGGGCGGGCAGGGGAGCGGTTTCTGGATCCGGGGGACCCACTCCGGAGAAAAGCAGAGGCGTGGATTCCACCGGAGGCGGGCCTCACGCCGGAACTGGCGCGGCAGGTGGTGGAGGGGATGGCGGTCGGGTGGACCCGGTCCGCGCTGTCCAAGCTCGTGAGGGCGGAGTTCCAGGATCCGGAAGTGCTGGAGCGATTTCGTCCGGGGCCCGAGGGCACCTCGGTCCGCGCCCTGGGGGGTGATTTTGCCCTCCATATCGGGGCCGGGAACGTGCCGGGAGTGGGGGCGACCTCCCTCCTCCGTTCCCTCCTGGTCAGGTCGCCGGTGCTCCTCAAGCCCGGGAGGGGAGACGTGATCCTTCCGGTCCTCCTGGCCCGCGCTATCGAGGAGGAGCTTCCGGAGCTGGAAGGTGCTCTGGCGGTTGTCTATTGGCCCGGGGGTGAATCCGCGCCCCTCGAGGCGGCAGCCCTACAGGCGGCCCAGCGGGTGGTGGTCTATGGCGGGCTGGAAACGATTTCCTCCCTGCGGGTGCGTCTTCCCGTGACCACCCCGTTGGTCGCGTACCACCACCGGTTCTCGCTGGCTGCGGTAGCGAGGGAGAACCTGGGGGCGGGCGGAGGGGCCCGGGCGGCTGCCGGCCGGGCAGCCGGCGCCGTGGCGGCCTATGATCAGCGGGGTTGTGTCTCGCCTCACCTCGTCTGGGTCGAGGAAGGTGGGGAGGTCGCCCCTCGCGAGTGGGCGGCTCTCCTGGCCGAGGAACTCCAGGCCATCGGCGACAGACTACCGCCCTCCTCGCTGGATTCAGGTACATCGAGTCGGATTCAGCAACTGCGGGGGGTCGCGGACCTCCGGGCGGCCGCTGGACGCGGTGACCTCGTCCTCTCTCCCGACGACACCGCCTGGACCGTTCTGTTCGAGCCCGAAGCCCGCCTGGAGGGCGGGTGTGGGGGACGACTGGTGCGGGTACAGCCGGTCGCGGACCTGGCTGGAGTCCCGGCTCTGCTGGGTGGGATACGCGAGGTGCTTCAGTCCTTTGGACTGGATGCTCCGGCTCCCCGTCGCCGGGGGTTGGCCGAGGCGCTTGCCGTGGCCGGCCTCAGCCGGGTGAGCGGGATCGAGGACCAGCCCTGGCCGTTGCCCTGGTCCAGCCACGACGGCCAGGGGCCGCTCCGCGCCCTCGTCCGGTGGGTGACCCTGGAAGATGCTGACGGAGGTGCCGAAGAGTGATGCCCCAATGAAAGCTCTACTGGCCTACTCTTCCGCTTCCTGCTCCGCCCGCCAGATGACCATCTGGCGCGTACCGGAGGAGTTTTCCTCGACCCGCACCGTCAAAACGTCTCCCTCCTCGATGCCTAGATCGTCCCGCATATCCTGGGGAATCGTGATCCTGCCGCCGACGCCGACGGTGACATCGCCGTAGTAGCGCGTCCGGAAGATTGCCATCCGGTCTCCTCTGGGGTTGAAGCCTCACCTGATCCCGGAAATGTAGACATTCGGCCCCCCCTGGACCAGCCGGGGGATCCAACTCTACCCACAAGAAGGCTGTTGAAGAAGTGGGGGGACCACCGCGAAGGGGTCTTGCGCGTCCTGG